>JADKKI010000079.1 GCA_016720595.1 Myxococcales bacterium | reverse complement strand
GAGCGCCTCGAGGCTCCGGAGGTCCAGGAGATCGTTGATCAGGTGGAGCATGTGCTCGCCGGCGGCCACGATGTCGGCGAGATGGTCACGCTCTCCCTCCGACAGACGATCTCGGGTGACGCGTCCAAGCACGCGTGCGAAGCCGAGGATCGCGTTGAGTGGCGTCCGCAGCTCGTGGCTCATGTTGAGGAGGAAGTTGGACTTCGAGCGGGTCGCGCTCTCGGCACGTTCCTTCGCGAGGTAGAGCTCGGCAGAGCGAGCACGCTCGTCGGTGATGTCCTCCGAGATACCCAGCAGGTACAGCGCCTTGTCGTCGGGGCCGAAGATCGGCGTCTTCCGGGTCCGCAGGCGACGAGGACCGAGCGGGGTGTGGATCTCCTCTTCGGCGATGGTGACGACGCCGCGCTGAGCGAGCACCTGGCGATCGTTCGCCAGGAGAACGTCCGCCTGCTCGGCGGTGAACAGCTCGTGAGCGGTGCGCCCGAGCAAGGCGGCACGTTCGATGCCGAGCAGCTGCTCGCCTGCGCGGTTGAACCGCACGAACCTCAGGTCCGTCGCGTCCTTGACGAACACCATGTTCGGCAGGGTCTCGAGGATGGAATCGAGGAACGCGTGCGCCTCGCGGAGCCGCGCCACGTCGCGTCGTGCGGCGGTCACGTCACGGAAGATCCACAACCGCCCGCGTACCACCTGATTCGCGTCGACCGCCGGTCGAGAGAACCTCTCCAGGATCGTCCCGTCACTGAGCTCGAGAACGTCCTCCGAGTGGGCGTTGGGGCTCGAGTAGAGAGCCTCCACCTTCGCGAGGAACTGGGTCGGGTCCAGGAGCCGCGAGATCGCCGCCTCCAGGAGCCGGTGATCGTCGCCGCTCGCGAAGACCTCCTCGGGGATCCGCCAGATCTCGGCAAATCGCCTGTTGCAGAATGCCACCCGACGGGCGTCGTCGATCACCAGGATCCCATCGGGCGAAGCTTCGACGACCGCCGCCTTGACAGCGTCCGTCTCGAGGACCTTGTCGCGATGTTGCGCGATCTGTTTCGACGCTGACCGCGCCAGATCGTCGTGAAGCTGTCGCATCTCGCGCGACGAGATCGTCATGGCGCGCTCGAGCATGTCGCGATCCTGATCGGACTCGTGATAGGTCGCGCTGACGGTCTCGATGAACGTTGCCCAAAGCTGCGTCTGCAACAATTCGGGCGGCAGACCGAGCCGCTGGAGCTGACGGACGAGGAGTGGATGGCGCTCGCTACTCACCTCACCTCCACGCGAGCCTCGTAGAGCGTGGTGAGCGTCATGGTCTGGTTGTGCAGCTCGCACGTCCCTGGCGTCATCGGCGAGAGCTCTCCGTAGGAGTAGAAGCCGATCTGCTGCGTCTGGGGAGGGAGGACCTGGAGCGTGGCCTCGGTCTCCTCTTCGACGCGCCCCTTGAGCACCAAGCGGCGCCCGATACAGCTGATCGCCAGCGACAGGACGGGCTCATCGGTGGTGACCAGCGCGCTGGTTGCCGCACCCGACGCACCGAGGACGAGCCGATCGAAGTTCGCTCGCATCAGCTGCGCACGCGCACCGGTAGGAACGTCGCCGGCGAAGGTCATCGACTGGGTCGCGTCGTCGACGGAGAGCACGGTCCGGACGAGACGCTGTCCGTCTTCACGCAGGATCGCGAGCGGGAACAGCAGCGCCGTCGTCGGGAGCCCCTGCGCCCGCTCCCCGAGGTACTCCTTGTAGAGGGCCAGCGCAGGCTTGCCGTCCAGCTCGTAGAGCACGTTCCCGTCGGAGCGCGTCACCATGCGCTCGGGTCCGAAGATGTCCCAACCGCCCTGCGAGCCGTAGCCGACTCGGATCTGTTCGCCGTAGAATCCGACTGCCGTGATCATCCGGGTGATCGGACGATCCTCGAAGAGGACCCAGGTGCTCCCGAACCGTTCCCCATCACCCGCGAGTCCGCCAGTGACCACCACCGTCGAACCGAGCATCGTGTTGAGCCCGGCCGTGAGGGCGCTGCCGTTCACTCCGAGGCCCTCCGAAAGCACGATCACCGCGCGGAGATCGGGCGCCGCCAACTCATATCCCAGGCGTTCGCCAGCCGGGCGCGAGGCCCCCGCATCAGGTACAGCAGCCGTCGCGACACGGAGACGCGTGTGTTCGAACCGAGCGACGATCGCGGTGATCGTTCCATCGAGCACGCGGGCCTGGTGGATCTCGCCGGACGTCGAGCAACCAAGTAGCTTGGCTTTGGGGAGGACCGCGCGGAATGCGGCCAGGGGGGCCACGACGTCGAGCTGAGCTGACCCGAAGGCAAGCACCAACGTGTTCTCGTCGTCGAGGTCGGGGCTCGGGAGGTCGCTCCATCCGGACGAAGAGTTGAACGTATAGCGGTGGAGCTGCATGGTTCCGTGAGAACAACATCGGCAGCATTCCCTCCTTGTGCAGGGGGGCGTCGGCTCACACGGACCCACAGCCGAGGCGAGCTGCACGTCCGCGATCGTTTGCCCGCTCGAGCATTCTCCAGAGTGGGCCTTGATCCTCGGCGGAGCCGGTCGGTTCACCGTGCATGGGTCGTCTCGCCGCGGGCGCTGCGCTGCTGTACGTCCTCGCCTCACCTGCGGCGGCCGCGCCGATCGTCGACGATGGCCCGCTCGACGGCACCGCGGTGGAGCGCGAGCTGGTGCCCCCCACGGGCGTCGCCCGCGCACAGAGCCGCACCATCTTCCTCAATCGCAAGGGCGCCATCGTGCGCCCCGGCGTCAACGACGCGTTCAAGCAGACCTCCACGATCGTGACCAAGCCAGCCACGATCGGGCCGTGGGACGTCACCGACGCCAAGTGGACCGCGACCGTGGCGTGCATGCGCGACATGTGGTCGCGGTTCGATGTCACGGTGACCGACGTCGACCCGGGCAGCGATCCCCACATCGAGGCGCTGTTCGGCGGCTCGCCGGCGGACCTCGGTCGTCCGGCGAACGTCGCGGGGATCGCACCGTTCGCGAGCGATTGCGGCGTGATCGAGAATGCGATCGTGTTCACGTTCACCGACAACCTGCCCGCCGATCCTCAGCTCGTGTGCGAGGTGATGAGCCAGGAGCTCGGCCACGCGTACGGGCTCGATCACGAGCTGCTGGCCGCCGATCCGATGAGCTACCTACCGTTCGTCGGCAAGCGCACGTTCCAGGACACCACCGCCGAGTGCGGCGAGAAGACGGCGCGGCCGTGCGGGCCCAGCGCGGTGGCTTGCCGGACGCTGCAGAGCTCGGCCCAGATCCTGCGCTCGCGCCTCGGCGCGGCAGGCGGCGATGGCACCGCGCCGACCCTCGTGATCACCTCGCCCGTCTCCCACGAGGCCGTGTCGCGCGGGTTCACGGGCGGCCGCGCGCCTCGGATGATGTCGGCTCACCGCCGTGGTGCTCTATGTCGATGGCGCGCTGATCGAGACCCGCACCACCGGCCCCTTCGAGTTCACCACTGATGCGAGCCTCCCCACTGGCGCGCACACAGTGATGCTCGAGGCCCGTGATGCCAACGAGAACATCACGGTCCGCGAGGTCGACGTCATGGTCTCCGAGGATCCGCCGTGGACGGCGATCGGCTGCTCGGCCGGTGGCGGCACCACGGGCCTCGGTAGCTGCGCGGCGCGCTCCTGATCGTGCTCCGGCGCCGCCGGCGTGCTGTACCATCCTGACGTGGATTGGCGCACCGAGCTCGCCACGCTGCTGCGGCCTGCCGCGGGCGGCGTACACCTCGTCTCGACGGGGCGAGCCGCGCAGGCGCGCCTGCAGCGCCAGCTCTACGGCGTGGACAACGATGCGGCGGTCCGCGAGCAGTTCCTCGCGCGGATCGAGCAGCTCCCCACCGCGCGTGGCGTGATCCTCGGGATCCCTTCGGACGTCGGCGCCGGGTTCGTGCGCGGGGCCAACCTCGGGCCGCAGGTGATCCGCGCCGAGCTCCAGAAGCAGCACCCCGGCTGGGCCGCGCACCTCACCGCGTCGGGGATCGTGGATCTCGGAGACGTGTTCGTGGTCCCGCAGCTCCTGCACGACGACATGCTCTCGGAAGGGCAGAAGGCCGCCTCCCGCGCCGCGCTGTATCCGGGGATCGCCGAGCCGTTGCCGGTCTCGCCGCTCTCGATCGCGGAGCGCGCGCTCGATCTCGTGTTCGCGCAGAACCCGAACATCGCGCCGTTCGTGATCGGCGGAGATCACTCCACGGCCTGGCCCGTGGTGTCCGCGCTGTCGCGCGCCCGCAAGGATCGCTGGGCGATCGTGCAGCCCGATGCCCACACCGATCTGCTCGAGCATCGGCTCGGCGTGAAGTACTGCTTCGCCACCTGGTCGTTCCACGCGAACGAGCTGTTCAACCGCGATGGGCGGCTCGTCCAGGTCGGGACCCGAGCCTCGGGCAAGGATCGCGCGCACTGGGAGACCACGCTCGGCGTCCGCCAGTTCTGGGCGGAGGAGTGCCGGCGCAAGCCGGAAGAATCGCTCGATGCGGTGATCGCGTACCTCAAGAGCATCGGCGCGACGTCGGTGTACTTCTCGAACGATATCGACGGCACCGACGAGGAGTTCGCGGACGCCACGGGCACACCGGAGCCCTGGGGCCTCGAGCCCGAGTGGGTGCTCAAGCTGATCCGCCGCCTCGGCGCGGAGATCGGTCTCCTCGGCGGCGACATCATGGAGGTCGCGCCTCCGCTCCGGCAGATCCCGCGCGGCGCGCACAAGACCACCACGCTCGCGGCGCGGTACTTCTACGCGACGATGGCCGCGACGCTCGGCCTCTAAGCGTGCGCTGGCTCGCGACGGGAGCCCGTGCTGTTCAGTTTTCTGAGGCAGCACGCCGGAACCCGCGAGAATCGCGACGTCGTTCCTTGGCACGGGAGTTGGATGTGCCTAGGTCGATGACTCGACTCTCCTGGCTGGTACTCGGCCTGATGTTCGGCGGCTGCGTGGAGCACGGCAGTGGCGGGCCGACCTCCGATGGTGGGAGCGGGCGCCTGTGCGGAGGCTTCGGCGGCGGCGTCTGCGGTGCCAACGAGTTCTGCGACTTCGGCCGCAACACCTGCGGGGCGAGTGACGAGAGCGGCACGTGCCGGAGCAAGCCTTCCGGCTGTACCGACAACTTCGATCCCGTCTGCGGCTGCGACCACCTCGTGCACTCCAACGAGTGCGACGCGCAGGCCGTCGGTGTGGACGTCGACGCCAGCGGTGCGTGCCCCGTCACGACGGGGACGTTCGCGTGCGGCTTCCGCACCTGCCAGACCGCGAGCCAGTACTGTCAGCGCGGTGTCTCGGACATCGGCGGCGAGCCCGACACCTTCACCTGCAAGCCGCTGCCGGGGACCTGCGGCGTGGGCGGCGCGAGCTGCACCTGCCTCGCGGCCGAGGCCTGCGGTTCGTTCTGCGCCGGTGCGGGGACCAGCGGCTTGACGCTGACCTGCCCGGGCGGCTGAGCGCGCGGCTCGCTCATCAGGTCTGACGCTCAACGCGCATCTTCGCGACGCGCCTCGGCGATCAGGGCGAGGAGCGCGACCGCGAGCACGAACCGGGGATCCATCGAGGACGGCTGGGTGTCCACGGTGAACTCCTTGTTGAAGAAGCGGAACTGCTGCTTGATGAACGCGACCTGGGTCGTGCCTTGAAAGATCGCGTGCTTCGAGGTCAGGAGCGGGAAGATGCGTCGGAGGATCGAGGCTCCCTGCTCCTCGGCGAACCCGATCTCGACACCTGCAGGATCGAAGATGTGGAACTTGTCGCGCACGATCGATCGGAGCCCGCGCTTCTGGACCGATCCGAGCAGGGCATCGGTCACCGCGTCGTGGACCTCGTACGAGAAGTTGATCGCGATCACCTGCTTGGATTTCACGCGCAGCAGCGGCCGGGTCTTTGCCTCGTCCGCGTACACCATGAACTCCTCGCGCAGCTTGAGCAGCGGGTGCTGGATGTACATGATCAGCTGGCCGTCGCCGGTGAACACCCGGAACACGCGCTCGAACACCGACCAGAACTTCCGCTTGATGATGTAGTGGCTCTGGGTGACGAGGGAGACGCTCTCCACTTCGCGCGTGAGGGGTGTGGTCACCTCGGCGTGGTAGCACCTACATCGACCCCATCCCACGCTTCGGGGTATGTTCCGGGGATGCGAGCGATCGTGATCGCGGGGCTGTGGGCATCGCTCGCCATCGGGTGTGGCGGCGGTGATGACGGCGGGGATCCCGGTCGGGTCACGCTGCATCGGCTGAACAACGCCGAGTACAACAACACCGTCCGCGATCTGCTGGGCACCAAGCTCACGCCGGCCACGGACTTCCCGGCCGACGATCGCGGGTACGGGTTCGACAACGTGGCCGATGTGCTGCGGCTCTCGCCCCTCTCGCTCGAGCTCTACGAAGGCGCGGCCGAGGCCCTGATCGCCGACACGCTCGCGGTGACCACGAGTACGACCACGCAGATGTTCGAACCGATGACCGACGCCGCGTCGGGCGTGGCGCAGGCCGGTGGCTGGCTGTTCTTCTCGAACGGCAGCTCCGGGCACACCGTTCAGGCGCCGATCGCGGGGATGTACAAGATCGCGATCCGCGCCTACGAGCAGCACGCGGGCACGGTCCCCGCGCAGATGTCGATCGAGGTGCCGAACCAGGCGCCGGTCATCATCAACGTCACCGCCCTGGCGGCGAGCCCGGCGATCTACGAGACCACCGTGCCGCTCCCGGCGGGCAACTCGCTGGTGACGGTGTCGTTCATCAACGACTTCAACGATCCAGTGGCGATGACCGATCGCAACCTGTGGGTCGACTACGTGCACGTCACTGGCCCCCTCGATGGCCCGCAGATCGATGGCACGCGGCGCAAGCGCTTGCTCCTGTGCGATGCCCTCGACGACGCGGGCTGTCAGCGCTCGATCCTCGAGGCGTTCGCGAAGCGCGCGTGGCGTCGCCCTCCCACCGACGAGGAGATCGGCAAGCTGCTCTCGCTCGTCGAGCTGGCGCGCGCGCAGGGCGACACGGCCGAGGCCGGGCTCCGGCTCGCGCTGCAGGGCGTACTGGTCTCGCCGCACTTCATCTTCCGAGTCGAGGTGGATCCGAACCCGGGCTCGCTGACCCCGCGCCCGCTCACCGGCTGGGAGCTCGCCACGCGGCTGTCGTACTTCCTGTGGAGCTCGATGCCGGATGCCGAGCTGTTCGATGCGGCCGAGTCCGGTCGGCTGACCGATGATCCCGCGGAGCTCGGGCGCCAGGCGCAGCGGATGCTCGATGATCCGAAGGCGATCGCGCTGACCGACAACTTCGCCGGGCAGTGGCTGTTCACGCGCGCGCTCGGCGATCAGGATCCCGATTACCAGCTGTTCCCCGAGTACGACGACGAGCTCGAGGCCGCGATGCGTGCCGAGACCCGGCGCTACTTCCAGGCGTTCCTCAGCGAGGACGTGCCGATGGATCAGTTCCTCGTCGCCGACTTCACGTACGTGAACGATCGGCTCGCCGAGTTCTATGGCCTGCCGCCGGTGGGCTCGCCCACGGATCTGGTCCGCGTCTCGCTGGCGGATTTCGCCGCGGCGCGGCTTCCTCACGCAGGGCAGCTTCCTCCGCGTGACCTCGCGGCCGAAGCGCACCTCGCCGGTGCTGCGCGGCAAGTGGGTGCTCGACAACCTGCTGTGCACGCCGCCGCGCCCACCGCCGCCCGGCGTGGAGGGCCTGCCGGATGCGATGACGGCCACCGGCTCGATCCGCGAGCGCCTCGAGGCGCACCGCAACAACCCGATCTGTGCGAGCTGTCACCGCACGATGGATCCGATCGGCTTCGGCCTCGATAACTTCGATGCGATCGGTCGCTATCGCACGGCGGATGCAGGCTTCCCGATCAACGCCACGGGCGAGCTGACCGATGGCACCGTGTTCGATGGCGCCACGGAGATGACCCAGCAGCTCGCCGCCAATCCGGGCGTGTACCGCTGCATGGTGCAGAAGCTCTACACGTACACGGGCCGGTCGCCGTTCCGGATCGAGGCGATCGAGCACATCGATCGGCTGACCGAGCGGTTCATCGATCGCGGGTACCACCTGCGCGATCTCCTCGTCGACATCATCACCGACCCGTTCTTCGTGTCCCGCCGAGGTGAGCCATGAATCGCCGCAAGTTCCTCGGTGGTGCGGGCGCGATGATCGCGCTGCCGTTCTTGGCCTCGCTGCGCTCGCGCCTCGCACGCGGTGCAGAGCCGATGGTGCCGCGGCGGTTCGTCGGGTTCTACCTGCCGTGCGGGATCGTGATGAACAACTGGACGCCTGCGGTCGAGGGGCCCAGCTGGACGTCGCCGATCCTCACCCCGCTCATGCCGCGCGCGGACAAGGTCCTCGTGCTGACCGGCGTGGACAACAAGCCCGGCCGATCCGACGGCGGTGGCGATCACGCGGCCGGCACCGGCGCGTTCCTCACGGCCACACATGTCCGCAAGACCGCGGGTGCCGACATCCTGAGCGGCGTCTCGATCGATCAGCTCCTCGCCAAGACCCTGAGCGCGGGCCTGCCGCTGCCCTCGCTCGAGCTCGGCACCGATGGTGGCGCCGCGGTCGGCGATTGCGACACCGGGTACAGCTGCGCGTACGCGCGGAGCATCGCGTGGTCCGGGCCCACGAGCCCGTTGCCCAAGCAGACCAACCCCACCGCGGTGTTCGATCGGCTGTTCGCCGGCTACGATCCGGACGCCTCCGCGGCCGAGGTCATGCGGCGCAAGGTCTACCGGACCAGCGTGCTCGATGGCGCGCTCGAGGATGCGACGTCCCTGCGCACCAAGCTCGGGCGCACGGATCAATCCAAGCTCGACGAGTACCTGAACGCGGTCCGCGAGCTGGAGACCCGGATCGCGCGTCCGACGAAGGTCTGCAAGCCCGGCGCGCGGCCGCCCGGCCTCTCGAGTTCGCCGATCGCTCGCGCGCGATGATCGATCTGATCGCGATCGCGTTCGAGTGCGATCTCACGCGCGTGGTCACGTTCATGCTCGGCAACGCGGGCTCGGGCAACACCCACCCGCAGATCGGCATCGCCGAATCGCACCACGAGCTGTCCCACCACATGGGCAACACCACGAACCTCGCCAAGCTCACGCAGATCAACACCTGGGAGATCGGCGAGCTCGCCTACCGCTCGGCAAGCTGAAGGCGATCGACGATGGCAACGGCGTGACCGCGCTCGATAACTCGATCGTGTTCTGCTCGAGCGAGATCGAGGATGGCGATGCGCACCGCCACACCAACATGCCGGTGGTCGTGGCCGGCGGCGGCGCCGGCTCGATCGTCACGGGCACGCACCGCCGGTACACGGGCGGCCCCCCGGTGGCGGATCTGTTCATCGCACTCGCGGGCGGGCTCGGCCTGCCGCTGAGCTCGTTCGGCGACGATGGCACCGGCCCGCTCGCCGGCATCCGCGCCTGAGCAGCTACTTCGTGTAGTCGAACCAGGCGCCCGCGTACGGCGCCTGGACGTGGCAGCGGCTCCAGCACAGGTCGAGGTGCACCTCGCCGGCGCCGGGGCTGGGCATCTGAGTGAACAGCCAGCCGCCCTCGTCGTCGGGTGCGGTGCCCGGGCGGAGCTTCCGCATGATCTCGATGATCCGCAGCGCGCCGGGCTGGCCGTTGTCGTTGTCGTGGACCTCCTTGACGAGGACCGCATCGCGCTCGGTGGTGCCGCGGGTGCGCGCGATGTCGTTGACGTAGATGATGCGATACGAATCGCCGTGCCCGGGCACGTTGCCGAACGTGTCCACGCGGTGCCAGCTCGTGTAGTCGCCGAGCTCCGGTGGCGAGACGCTGTCGGTACACGCCGCCAGCATCAGCGCCGCGAACGTGAGTGCCGCGATCTTCACGGGACCACCAGCATGCCCACCGAGAGCTCGACGTAGTCGATCGATCCGTCGGGGCCATCGAGGTCCGCACCGTCGTCGAGGCGGGCGGTGAGCTCGTAGCTCCCGGCCGGGATGCCGGTGAGATCGACCGTGAACGAATCGCGGCCGGAGACCAGATCGGCGATCACGCCGGTGACCAGCTGGTTGCCCTTGCGGCGCGGCCCGCGGAGGTTGCCCACCACCAGATCGCGATCGCGATCGCGGAGCTCGTACGAGAACGTCACGATCGCACCCTCGCGACCGAGCTCCGGTGACGGTGAGCTCGGGGGTGGCGTGTGTCGGGGCGGCCCGGGCCGCGCGGGGCCTTCATCGAGCCATCGACGAGCCCGGCCCAGCTGCGCAGGACGGTCAGCTCGTAGTCCGCGAGCTCGCGGCCCGGAGGCATCACGGTCTCCGTGGGGCGGTACTTGCTGTACTGGATCCGCTGGGCGATCAACGTGGCGTTGTGTGCGGCTCCGGAGATCGGAGCGTCGAACGCCACCACCTCGACGGGATCGTACGAGTCCAACCGCAGGCCGAACGCGGCGAAGCCGAGCGTGGGATAGCCATGACAGCGCACGCAGTTCGCGGCGAGGATCGGCATCACGTCCACCTGCCAGCTCGGCTGCGCCGGCGGATCGTCGAAGCCGCAGGCACCGAGGCCCAGGCCGACGACGAGCGCGAGCGTGATGGGCGTGGGGCGGGCACGGCGCTCGCAGGTAGTAGTGTAGCTGGAGCAGTGCGAGCAGGTTGGGATGCGTGGTGTCCCCTCCTGTCGCCTCGAGCCGGGTCAAGAGGTGGCCTCGACGTGCGCCCAGGGGAACGCCTGGACATCGAGCTGGAACGCATTGCGCGTGGAGCCGCGGAGCGACAGATCCGGATCCCATCGCTGTAGCGCGGCGCCGATCATGTACCCCGGGAGGATCACCTTGGTCAGCTGCGCGAAGCCGAGGAGCTGCAGCCGCGTGGTGCCGCCGGTGGCGAAGGTCTGGCGCTGGAGATCGAGCTCGCCGATCGCGATGAGGCCCGGCTTCGCGAACCAGTACTTGCCGATCGCGCCTGCGGTGACGCGGCGATCGTCGTCGGTCTGCGCGAACCGTGCGTTGCCGGCCACGAGGTACGCACCGAACCTCCGCTCGTAGTACGCGGTGGCGCCGTTCGCCTTGGCGCCGGAGCCGGTGTACGGGATCGGATTGCCGAGGAAGCCGGCGAGGTAGCCCTCCCAGTCCTTGCCAGCGATCCCGAGCTCGACTGCATAAGGCTCCTCGAGAGTGGATTGATCGAGGTAGCGGCGCGCATACGCGGTGTGATCTTGCGAACGCACGCCGAACACCGGGAAGAAGCGACCGGCGCGCACGGTGACGCTGCCCGAGCCGCTCTCGTACATCAGGTAGTGCTGGCGCGAGGCGACATAGGTCGCGGCGGAGGCCCCGGGCGTGCGCGAGCGCGCGGCACCGTTGAGGCCGACGATCAGGTTCAGCGAGATCGGGCCGAAGGCCGCCCGCGAGTACGTATCGGCCTGCATCGGGAACGCGAGCAGCGTGGGATCGCGATCCGCGAGCTGCTTGCCGCCGAGCGCGAACCGGAGGTCGGCTCCGAGGGCGAGCCACGAGGGCAGGGTGACCCCACCGTACGCGAACCTGCCATCGCCGCGCCCGCTGATCCCTTCGCCCGCCTCGTCCCGGCCCAGATCGTTGAGCAAGCCGCCGCCGCCGGGCGCGAAGTGACACGCGGAACAACGATCCGAGCCCAGCGCGAACTGGAACTGCGGATACGCGTCGGCGGTGGTGGTGCCGAGCGAGATCACCGCGAGCGCGACGAGCGCGACCAGGCTCAATCGCACGTGGCGCCCTCGAGGATCCAGCGCTCCACGATCTCGATCTCGACGTCGGGCAGCGGCACATCGGGCGGCATGATCGACCCGCCCTCGCCGCGCAGCAGGTACATCAGCTTCGACGACTCGGGATGACCGGGGCGCACGAAGTTGCCGGGCGGATCGCCGGGGAGCGCCGGCGCGTCACAGCCGCGGCCGGTCAGCAGCACGTACGCGGCATCCGGCGTGGACAGATCCACCCCGGCGCGCGAGCCGAGCTTGCTGTGACAGGCCGAGGTGGTGCAGCTCGGGCGGAGGATCGCCGCGTGCACGTAGGTCCACGAGGCGGAGCGATCGTCGACGGTATCGCAGCCGGTCAGCGTGAGGCCGGCGAGGAGCCAGCCGGCGATCGTGAACGCAGCGCGCACGCGGGCATCCTCTCACGGGTGCGGCGGGCCGGACGGATCCCGGCGCGCGAGATCTCGCGTGTGCGCTCGCCGCGGGGCGAGCTCAGTTCGGTTCGCGGGTGGCGAAGTAGATCTGGTAGTCGCCGCCGACCAGCACCCGGAAGTAGAGCGTGCGTCCATCGGTGCTGAGCTCGGGATCACCGAGGTCGTTGTCCTGCGTGAGGGTGACGGGCTCCGCCATCTCGAACGGCTGGTTGATCGACGTGCGCGTCGATTGGTAGATCTTCGAGCCGAACTGCGTCGTGTGGGCCTCGTAGAACATCTCGAGTCCATCCTGGCTCAGCGTCGGTGACGTATCGCCGAACATCGACGTCGGGATCATCGGCGCCTGGATCGAGTTCCATCCGCCGTCGAGCGCTGTGCGCGAGTACTCGACCAAAAACGAGCCGGGATCGTTGTGGCTTGGGGTCGAGCCGGCCACCAGCCGGAGATCGTGGGCGCCGAGATCCGCAGGGCCCACTGTTGGGAGCTGCTTCGTGCCCGGCAACCACGATGCGGTTGGGTCGCCCCGATGAAACGAAAGTGCTGCTGGTAGGACGGGTCCCGGCAGAACAGTCGGAGGCCGTCAAAGCGGGAGATCGTGCCGTGCGCCTGGGCCTGGTTGATTGCGTATTGATCGGATTGGGAGCATCGAACGTGGTGCCGGTGGTTCGCGGCGAGCCAAAATCCGGTCCGGCTGCGGTGGCGTATCCATCTGGAACCCGCCCGACGAGAAGAACAGCTCGCGGTCGTTCGACCACACCGTCGGTGCGAAGTCGCTGCCGGTGGTGCCGTGGAGGTTGGGGACTTGCTGCGCATTCACGAACTTGCCCCAGCTCGTGGGATACGGGCCGTCGCCACCCCCGATTCGCACTGCGGGCACGGCGACGGGCCACTGGTGGCCGCCTGCGGCGGTGGGGCGGCAGCAATCGGGCGCGGTGGTGATCCGGATCGGCGCCTCGTCATCGCTCGTTCACCACACGACACCGTCGTCGCGATCTCACTGGCACTGACCTTCGCCCCGGCGACCCGTCGCCAGCTCGCTCTCGCCTCCTGTCGCCTCGCGGCGAGCTCCTCGGGATCTGCTGCTCGACGGCGGACGTCGATATCGTCGTTCTCCGAGGGTGGGTGCACTGGGTGCCTCCTCGGTGTCGGAGCGCGCTTGAGCCGGTGTCCCTCCGCATCGGCATCGGGGACAGATCGATGCGTCGGTGGACGTCGATCTCTCCCTCCGGTGGTGGGCGCCGACCTGCACTGCGCCGGCGTCGCCGCGATCGTCGTAATCGCATCGCGATCCACGGTCTCGGCGCCTCGGAGGGATCGGTGACAGCGCGGACGGGGAGCTGAAACGCCGCGACCGGCGCAGGCGTGGTCACCGGAGGCGGCACCACGGCAGCGGCGAGCGCGCGGCGTGGTGGGCGCAGGCATCCGCGCACCGGCGGTGGAACGCTCAGGCCTTGAGGCGCGCGGCGATGGTCCCGGCGGTGGAGGAACGCTGAGCGGTCGCGCGCGATTCCGGCAGCGGCGGCGCGAGGCTCGGCGGCTTGCTGCGCATCGGCGGTGGCGGTGGTGGCATTCCGAGGGCCTGGCCCGACGGCAGCGCCCTGCGTGGCGGTCGGGCGTGGCGGCTCCGGTGCCGCGAACCGGACCGGGCGTGGGGATGCCGGCGACGCCGAGATCTGCGCGCGGGGGGATCGGCGCGCGCTCCGCATCGGCAGCGGTGCGGGTGCACCGGCGGTAACCGCTCGTCCCGCCGTGGTTGATCTGCTTCGGCCAGCGCGCGGAGCTGCGGCGCGGAGGTTGAACAGCGGCAGGTTGCCCGCTGCCCATGCCGAGCGGCCCGGCGGACCGCGAGGCTCCCGCCGGGACCCGAGGGCGCCTGCATCGCGGCAAAGGCGGGCGTGTCCTCCTGGAGAAGCGCGAGCACCGGCCGGTTGGGATGCAGGTGGTGGGCGCGAAGCCCGGTGCGATCGGCGCGCTGACGGACGGGCGTGACCTTGGGAATCGGTCGCATCGCGAACACGCTGCCGGCGATCCCGACCACGACCGCGGCCCAGAACATGTACATCCCGTAGCCCACCGGCAGCGCCACGGTGCTGCACGGCCTGACTCGGACCCTCGACGATCAACGCGATCGCGGCGATCGCGGCGACGACGGTCAGCCCGATCACCAGCTTCGCGAGGCTCTTGCGTCCGTCGGCGCCGCCAGGTCGAGATAGGGGGAGGAGCGGCAGCGAGGGTGAGTGGCGCCGAGATCCCGAGAACGATGTTACCCGGTGGTGAGCGCGCACCGGGCATCTCGAGCTCCGTGCAGCCACCGTCACCGCCGGTGTTGCAGCCGTGCGAGCCGTACGCCCGATGCGTGCACGGTCTTGTCGAATCAGTGGCCCCCGTAACTCCTCGGGGTGCCCATCCCAACTCGGGCCGACGTCGCCAGCGAGAGCACCAGCGAAGCCGCGGCGTTCAGCGCGAGAGGCCGCGCCGGCGAGCCGAGAGGATGTGCCTCCAGGTTACCACCGCACGAGCGCATCGGAGGGCCGCGCTCGCCGACGACGCGGTGCGAAACCGCGAGCGAACCTCCGGCCGCAGCACGCCGATCTGTGCTGGCGCGATCGAGGAACGCCGCATGTGCGCCCAGAACCCTCGACATCGGGAGGACACCACCGGCTTGCTCCGCGTGACCGAGCAGCTTGATCCCGGTCAGCTGCTCGAACGCCTCCTCCAGCGTGCCGAACCCACCCGCGCTACCACGAACGCATCGGCGAGGGCGGTTCGACGTCATCGCCTTGCGCTGATGTAGTCTCCACGATGCCGCCTGTCAGCCCGGTGTGTGCCACCTCGAGCTCGACGAGCGCACGCGGGATGACGCTGATGACCCTTTGCCGCCGGCGGCGAGCATCTCGTCGGCGATCAGGCCCGATGCGCGACGCCACAGACGAGGTAGAGCCCGCGCGTGTCGAGAGCTCGCCTGACAGCGCCTGATCGCCTCGACGTCCTGCGGGCGGCCTTGGACGACGACAGAACACGCACACGCTCCGCATCGAGGAGGCTACCGCATGCGTCGTCAGCGGTGACGCGCACTGGCACGATCGATCGTTAGACGAGCTTTGCCAGCGCGCGAGCTGCGCACCATCTCCCAGCTTCGCGGCGAGCGGGTGTTCGTCGTCGAGCAGGCCTGCTTGCATCTCGCATGCCGATGGTGCGGATCTGGTCTGCGTCACCTGTGGGCCGGGCGGGTGGCGAGTTGCACGCGTATCTGCGGCTGTACCGGCCGGCTGAAGTTCGCCGAGATCTCGCGATTTCGGGCGCGTGGATCGTGGCGCCCGAGGCGCAGGCGGCACGGCCTCGGCAGGAGCTGATGCAGCGCGGGATCGCCGCCGCAAAACGGTGCACCAATCCGGATCGGCGCCCAGGCCCACCTCGAGAAGTCCTACGGCGAGCTCGGCCCCGTGCGGGCGAGCGGGAGCTGTCCCCGGCGGACCGGATCCCGCACGTCGGGGTGACGCGCGGGTTGAACACCCTCCGACGGCCCCGCAACGGCGCCATGGGCTGGACGTTACCCGGTCCGCATGGTTGGATGCCTCCCCTATGCGGATGATCCTCGTCGGTCCCCTGGTGCTGGTACAAGGCAATGCGCAGGCTACCCGGTTGGTCGAGACCTACAAGATCCTCACATCTCCAGCGGCGACATGCCCTCCGCGCCGGTGTGAAGGAGGGCGACCTGCTCCGGCATCGGAATGCCGCATACCTTCATGAAGGCCGGCAAGCTCGTGCCAGATGACGTCTGACGGCGCAGTATCCTCGGGCGCGTCGCCGCCCGGACTGCAAGCGAAGGTTTCCATGCTCGATGGCTTCCCGCGCACCCGGCCGCAGGGCAGGCGCTCGATGCGGCGATGGCCAAGGCCGGCGTATCAAGCTCGATGCCGTGTTCTGATCGAGTCCCCCGGGATCGCTCCTCGAGGAGCGCGCGCGTGCGGCCAATGCACCCATCCCTGAGACCGGGCGTGATCTACCACCATTACAACCCGCCGCCCGCCGACGTCGTCGGCGCGGCCTCGTCCACCGCAAGGACGACACCACCGAGGGGCCGTGACCACCCGCGTGCGGAAGTATCACTGGAGACCGCTCCGATCGTCCCGTTCTGCTGGGCGGAGAAGGGGATCCTGAGGCGCGTGGATGGGGGTGGCGATCCGGGACGAGATCACCAGCCGCATCACCGCGGCGCGGCCTCGCAACGCTAGGCTTGATCACCAGACACTCGATGCGAAGTGGCAGGCGTACTGGGACGACAAGCAGGGACGTTCCTGACACCTACGGATCGTACCGTCCCAAGTACTACGCGTGCTCGACATGTTCCGGTACCCCCCGGGGTCGGGCTGCACACGTCGGCCACGCCATCCGGCTACGGCGGCACCGATGTCGTCGCGCGCGCGAAGCGCATGGAGGGCTTCAACGTGCACCGCGTGATGGAGACAGGGACGCCTTCGGCCTGTCCGGCCGAGCGTCGCGATCCGAGCGCACCGGCGAGCCCCAGCGTCGCGACGCGCGTCAACATCGCCAACTTCCGCCGCGCGGCTCAAGAATGCTCGGCTGTCCCCTGACCAGGGGCGCAGAGCTCGCGACCAGCGACCCGAGCTACTTGGGCTGGACGCGGTGGATCTTCGAGCGCCTGTTCGAGCGCGCCTCGCCTACCGGGCCGAGGTGCCGGTGGGGCTTCTGCCAGGCTCGCACCGTGCTCGCCAACGAAGAGTCATCGACGGCAAGCGAAGGGCGACCGGCGATCCGTCGTGAAGCCGGCCGATGAAGCAGTGTGGATGTTGCGCATCACCGCCTACGCCGATCGGCTGCTGAGGATCTCGACGGGCCTCGATGGCCGGCCGGCGGCTGGAAGGCAGCAGCGCGATTGGGTCGGCCGCTCGGTCGGCGCCAACGTGGTGTTCGACGTCGCGGTCGAGGGCGCGGGCGCGAGCCTGCGTGTTCACCACGCGGCCGGATACGCTGTTCGGCGCCACCTTCATGGTCGTCGCGCCGGAGCACCAGCTCGTCGCCCGCTCACCACGCCCGCGCAGCGGGCCGCGGTCGCGGCGTCCGCGCGGAGTTGGCGCAAGTCGCAGCTCGAGCGCGACCGCACTCGCCGGGGACAGGCCGAGCGTGTTCACCGGCCTGTACGCGCGCGATGGCGACCAAGCCGGTGACCGCGCAGCCGGATCCTGATCTGGATCGCCGACTACGTGCTCGCGAGCTACGGCACCGGCGCGGTGTTCGCGTGTCGGTGCCAGCCACGACGAGCGCGACCACGCCTTCGCCACCAGGTTCGACCTGCCGATCCGCGAAGTCGTCCTCCCGCCGCAGGGCGAGAAGGGCCTCGCCGACGGCGTGTGCTTCGTCGGCGACGGCACCGCGGTGAACTCGGGTCCGATCGACGGGCTCGCGTCGCCGCAGGCCAAGGCCAAGGCGCTCGCGCTGCTCGAAACGCGCGGCGTCGGCAAGGCGAAGGTCACCTACAAGCTGCGCGACTGGCTGTTCTCGCGCCAGCGCTACTGGGGCGAGCCCGTTTCCGCCTTGCACGAGGACGCGACGGCTCAGACGTCGCTGGTCGACGACGCGGAGCTGCCGATCGCGCTCCCGGAGATCGACGACTTCAAGCCTTCGCGCGACGGCGCGGCGCGCTCGCGCGCGCGAAGGAGTGGCTGCCCGACAACCGCGGCAAGCCCGCCCGGCGCGATACCGCCACAGTGCCGGCGGGCGGCTCGTGCTGGTACTGGCGCTTCATGGATCCGAACCGCAGCCACGGCCGCGTGGGATGCCGCGGAGCAGTACTGGATGCCGGTCGATCTCTACGTCGGCGGCGTCGAGCACGCCGTGCTCCACCTGCTGTACGCGCGCTTCTGGCACAAGGTGCTCCACTTTGACGACGGCCTGGTGTCGACCAAGGAGCCGTTCCAGCGCCTGTACCACCAGGGCAGCGATCCAAAAAGTCCCGCTCAAGATCCCACCACGACCAAGATACGGTCTGGACGAGGTCGAGGAGCGCGAGGGCAAGGGTCTCTGATCCCATCGACGAGCAATCTCGCAGCTTGCGTCAGCCACCTGGTACGTCAGGGGCACAGACATCGCAAACCGAGCCCAAGCCGATAAGATATCGAAGTCTCGCTAACAACGTGGTCAACCCCGACGACATGCCCAACCAGCGTACGGCGCTGGATGCGTGCGTATGCAGGCTGGTCGCGCACCCAGGCCTGCTCGAGGATGGCGTGGAGTGGAGACCTCGGCGTGTAGCCGGCACGCGTCGGTTCCCGATCGTGCGGCGCCTGTCATCGCCCCCGCGGATCCGGCAGGCGATCAGGATCGAGACCTTGAGCGGCAAGATCTTCGGGAGATGCCTCCACCGAATTCCGAGGATCTCGCGAGCCACCCTGCACGGCGATCGAGAAGTTCACGCCGCAGGCGGTGGCGGGCGATCTGCGGTTCAACACCGCGATCGCGGAGATGATGGTGTTTCGTTCAACGCAGAGGCGACGAAGGCGACCGCGATCCGGCGCGTCGGTTCGAGATGGCCTGCGAAGGTGCTGTCGCCGTTCGCGCCGCACGTATCACAGTGAGATGGCGCGGCTCTGCCACAACCACGCTCCGTACAGCGTGGCCGGTACGACGGGGCCAAGCTCGCGCGCGATGTGTGGTGGCGCATCGCCGTGCAGGTGAAGATGCCAGCTGCGCCGTTGGATCGAGTTTGCGCTCGATGCCTCGAGTGACGATCCCTCGCGGCGGCCGGGCACACTACAGGTGCGGTCGCTCCTCGAGGCAAGCCGATCAAGCGCGAGATCTACGTCAAGGGTCGGCTCTGTCAACCTCGTCGCGGGAGCTCACCGGGTCCGGAAAGTTCGGGCTTGGCATGACCTCTGTCCAGGCACAAGCTTTGATCTACGCGGCGCGATTCATTCCGATTTTCCATGACCTTCAGACCCAGGCGAAGTAAGCAATGTCGACAGGTCAAGGAGTATCCGATCTGCCAGTGCGGTGATCACCAGCGCAGTCGGGCCAGTTGCGGTCCCTGATCAGCGCCGCGCAGGACGGCGACGGGCCTCGTCGCGACGCGAGACGAGATGAGCTATCCCACTTCGGGTTCTGCTGCGCCGCGCACAGCGAGTCGAAGCAGGGGCAAGCGGTCTCTCTCGACGACTACGTTGTTGCTCGAGCGCTGCGAAGGTCGAGCTCCTACCAGCAAGCCAGCTCGATCTCGACGCGATCCACGACCCGCCCGACTGCGCGAGTCATCAGGCGTCTCCGCTTCGCTGGAACATACGCCGGAGATGGGCGCGGCGATGCTCGGCCGTTCGCAGGCTATCGCAGCACCGTGGTCGGCCTGTTCCGGATCGTTCATCGGGGTGATCGCGAGGAGTTCGCGGGAGATCGCGCACATCCGGTAATCGCCGGCGTACCGCCGGGCTGAGCAGACGCCACCGGGCATGGATGGTCGAGCACGTGGAGGCCGTCGAGCCGACCCTCCCAGTAAGCTCGCAGCGCTGAACTCCGGCGTGGCTGGGCGGGGAGGGACCTCCGAGGTCACCGGACGTCAGCACGGGGCCGCCGTTGAGGTCGAACCGGCACGTCACCGTCGTGGTGGCGCCGCCGGTGACGACTGTTCAGCGGGATCCGGCAGCGTGTTCACGTTATGCCAGGGCCTGGTACTTGGGATCGCAAGAGTCCATCGGTCCGGATCACGCCCATGCGTTCGTTCGTGATGTCCCCATGTACCTGCAGCCGATGTCGGCCGTGCTGGGGGCCGCCGGGTCGGCGGGGGGGACAGGTGATCGATCCGTAGCGCGAGTGCGCACGAACCGGAACGGCGCGTGATAGGTGGTGCCGTGCCTCGCCCTCGACGGAGGTCGAGGCGATCACGGTCGCGGTCTCCGTCGCGCTCGGGAGGCCCAGCAAACAGGTTGGGCGAGTTTCACACGCGATCTCGCCGGTGCGGGGAGCCACAGTAGCGCATTCGCGAGCTTCGTGCGGGTTGAACGGGGTCACGCAGTGCCGACTGATCGCCCGGCGATGAGGGAACGGATCGCACGCGTCCTGGATGTCGTCGCCGTCGGTGTTGTTCAAGAAGCGGGTTGGCGTTGAACGGACAGGCACGACACCATTGAGCATCGCGTCGATGTCGTAGTCGCGATGCGATCCTCCGACGACGCGAGGCAGGAATCGATGTCGTCGGAGGTGCCGTCCTCGTCGCGGTCGACGAGCAACGCGTCGGGTGCGTCCGGGTCGAGCGCGGCATCGGGATGCAGGGTCGCTGAGGCCGAACACGTAACAATACAGCTGGTCTGCGCGCAGAGCATCGCGAGCCAGGTGCGCACCCGCGGACGATAGTCACGCTCGATCAGGCGACCCGGCCGGCGACACCCGAGGCGGCCGTCGCGGTGAGCTCGCCGGCGGCGTGCGAGGTCTCGCGGGCAGACTTCACCGCGCCAGGGAACACGCGCTCCGCGCCGGTCAGCGTCTCGTTGCTGGCGTCGTCGAGTTTTCGCGACGACCTCGCGCGCGAGGCGGATCGTGCCGGCACGCCAGCTTCCTGGCGAGGTCGAGTTCGCTGCCGATCGCAGGGCGCAGCTCGATGCGCGCGTCCTGGAGCACCGGCGACGGCCGTGGATCGACCGCGGTCGGCGACGTCGAGCGCGAGGTGAACGACGCCTGCGCCACAAAGCCGTGCGCGACGCCGGCGACGATGCCGGAACCGTGGTCGTTGCGATCGGTGGACTTGGTCTCGGACTTGCGGCCATGGGGGTTCCCATGGCTTTCACTTTAAGACGCACCGTGTCACGCGCAAGGTCTGTGCAGCCGGGTGCCGCGTTGATGATATCTTCTAACGCGGAGCGTCAAAATGCATTCGGGCATTCATGATCGATAGCTATTTTCAGGACTCCTGGCGACCGGAGCGGAGCCTGAGTACAGTCGCGGCCCATGGAGCGCGAGTTCATCCCCGTCAACGTCGCGGTGCTCACGGTCCGGATAGCCCGGACGCTCAAAACCGATACCTCGGGGCGGGTCGAGGACGGATGCGCGATAGTCGCATACCACGTGGTCTACGCGTGGTCGTCGTCGACTTCCAGGAGATCCGTGATCCGGCGCGCAGCTTCGCAGGCGTGGATCGCAGATCCCGGCGATCGGTGAGCGTGGTGATCGGGTGACCGGTGGCACCGGGGTCACGCCGACGTCAGTACCGAGGCACTCGCGCCGTTGGTGACCAAGCTGATCCCGGAGCCTGGCGCGAGCTGTTCCGCTGGCTGTCGTTCGAGGAGACGGGGACCTCGACGGATCCAGAGCCGCGCTGAGGCCGCGCCTGCGGCCTCGACCTACGTGTTCCCAAGGCTGCCGGTTTCGAACGGCGGGGTGCGCACCGGGCTCGAGAAGATCCTTGATCCCGCAGCTCGACCACCGCGTGAAGCCCTGCAACTTTCGTGATGCCGTTCAGATCGGCGAACGAGCCCACTGGCCGCGGAGAAGAAACAAACGTCGTCGAGCCGCCGACGTGGGTAACGATACAGGTGCGGCGCGCGTCAGCGACCTCACCCCAGAGGCAGAACTCCGCGTGGAACACACGAGGACGGGACGGCCTGTCCCCTTAGATGCAATACCATTGCATGTGAATTCTGCGAACGCGGCTCGGGATCAAGATCATCTGTCGTGATTGCCACCGGGCGATCGGGGCTGGCACGTCACACCCCGTCACACGATTTGCACCAATATCGGGCGCACCTTCGGACGTTGGTCCTTACGATCGTGAGGCAAGCAGGTCTATCCGCGCGTTGGGGGCGCGAGTGTGTGCTCGCGCGAGCCGGCGGCGCGAACCCTCGTCTCTGCGCATGTTGTGGCGTTGAATGCGGGGTATCGCCGATGAAGAGTCGGTGGGCATGTTAGGGGTGCTGTCCGTCCGCATCGAAGTCCATCGCCGCGTTGCTGTTCGCGATCGCCGGCCGTCGACGGGAGATCCTTCGATTTGGGAGAAGCGCTGCCAAGATCCTGCGGGACCGTTGTCGGACGTCCAGGCCGCACTCGACGCACTGCCCGATGCGCAGGTTCTGATGTACACGCAGTGGATGGGCTGCCGATGGCCATCGTCGGCGAGTTGGCGAAGGTCGGCGTGATGCAGACCGATGATCCGGCCGCGGCGGATGGCCTGGTGCGGCCGGTGTCGCTGTCGCCGATCCGGGGGGCGTTCCGGCTCGAGTCCTCCGGACCTGGCGCTCAAGAAGCTCAACGTGCCGACGCGGACGGCGGCACCGGCACTTCCGCGGCACGCAGTCGCCCGAACGGGCCGCCCGTGGTCGGTGGTGATCCCGTGGGGCAAGTGACATCAAGGGCGCGCGATCCACTTGGTCAACGGGCGCCCGCGCGCGGTGACATCCCCTGCCGAGCTCGGGCAAATTCCGATCCGCAGACCGCTTTGCGCCTCCGCGATCCGGTGGCGACGGCCGGGTTCACGGGCTCACCTCGTCATGCGCCGCAGCGCACCGGCTCATCTGCATCATCGATGGTGAGATGCACAAGGCGTAATGAAGCCTCTGCAGAGGGCAAGCGCGGGCAGAACCCGGCCCGCGACAGGGTCTGCGTCGATCAGGACAACCGGTGAGCTCGTCGCGGTAAAAATTCCGCAGATCTACTTCGCCGAGAACCGGAAGGTCTACAGCGCGGAACAACGGCACCATGCAGCCGGGCACGCTGAAGCGCAGCGGAAGGTGGCGCAAACACCACCGACGTCGATGTCAACGCGGCCTATGACAACACCGGCAACACGTGGTCCGGCTACAACTCGTTCTGGGACCTCGACGCTTGTACGACAACGCAGGCGCGCGTTGATCAGCTCGGTGCACTA
>JADKKI010000078.1 GCA_016720595.1 Myxococcales bacterium | reverse complement strand
AACTCCGAGTAGTCTGGGCCTGGCCGTACCCGATGGACGAGAAGCTGGAGATCCTGCTCGCCGATGGCGTCATCGATGAGGTCCTCGGTCGGCTGAAGAGCGGCAAGGAGGCCAACATCCCGCTGGTCCGCCGCGGCGACGCGATCGTCGCGGCCAAGGTCTAGAGGACCGCTCGACGCACGGCTCAAGAACAACGCGGAGTACAAGGAAGGCCGCAAGGTCCGTAACTCGCGTACCCAGCGCGCGATGGACGGCGGCCGGGAGGTCGGGCGCGACGCGGCCGAGCAGGAATTCGGAAATCCGCCGAATCGGATGCGCTGTACATAAGCTCGTGGAAAAGCGGTGTGCGGATGCCCGAGCCGGTGCTGTTCTACGAGGGCGTGCTGCTGGTGGATCAGTCCTGGGTGCCGACGGTCACCCGGCGCCCCGGATGATCGATGTCGCCTCGACAAGGATGCGGCGCTCGGCGTCTACGCGGACCTGTAACCACAGATCATCGCGATGCTGTGCTGCGATCCGATCAACGGCGATCTCTCGCCATACAACCCATCCTCTACTTCGAGCGCCGAGGGGCCAGAGCGATCATCGACTTCCCGCAGGTGATCTCCGCGGTCCACAGCACGCGGGCGGGAGTTCTTCTTCCTCCACGCGACTTCGACAACGTGGTCCACTTCATCTCCGGGTTTCCCGATCCAGCCCTCGCCGTCCACACCGCGGATGGCCGCGCGATCTGGCGCGCCTACGTCAACCGCGACCTGACGCTGCATTCATCCCGCCCGCCGCCGCCTCGACGCCCGACCCGCAGGAAACGATCGCCGCTCGCGCCCCGACGATCGTGGCCGCAACGGCCCGCGCCCTCCGAAGCCGTGACGGTCGACCGCAACAGCGCGATGGTCAGCCGCAGCAGCGCGACGATCAGCGCCCCCGCAGCGCGACGGTCGATCACCCCAGCAGCGCGACCTTCGTCCGCCGCTCGCGGTGCCGACGGCCGGCCGCTCGCCCCCGACCGGCCGCGCGCCTGGCCGCTTCCGCCCGCCCTCGGCGCGGATGGCCGACCGCTGGCGCACGATCCGCGGCCACCGCAGCGCTCCGATCGTCCGAGCACTGGCGGTCGCGGTCACCAGCGCAACGATGGCGGCCCCTTCGCCCCAGCGCTCAGGTCCGCCTCCGCTGCCGGGTGGATCCGCATCCACCATCTCGCCCCGCCCCGCCGCGCCCCGGCCGCACGCTCCGCCGAGGGCGCGCCGTCTCCGTCGGGTAGTGATCGACGACGCCCGAAGCGTCGCTGTTAGCCCTGCAGGACTCATACTGGACGACGATGACCTTCTCGGTCCACTGACCGATGTGGTTGTTGCTGACGATGTTCTGGAACGGCAGCCAGAACGCCGGCGCTCAGGTCCGCCTGTACCGCGGCGGCGCGGTTAGGGAAGAACGGCGTCATCCACAGCTGCGAGCGCCCCACTCCGTAGAGGCGCGTGCCGAAGTTCCGCTTCGACGACGCAGTGATCCAGTACATGCGCTCACCGCTGGTGGTACCCGTCTCCGCGAACGGCGCCCAGCGGCCCCACGAGTTCGTGAGTGCGGTGCCGTCGTTGGCGACCGAGCTGGATCGGCGGCTGCGAGCCATCGGCCTTGACCACCCACCAGCGTCGCATCCCGTGGCGTTGTACGAGTTGGCGTTAGAAGACGAGCGTTGGAGCAGCACCCACTCGCCATCAGGCGGACGGTAGTCGTTGCTCGCCGCCGCCGCGGCTGAGCTTGGCGTCTCTCCGCGCCGAACGTGTGGAATCCAGGCATCGTGATTCCGCCACACGATGCTGCCCGCCGGAAAGCTCAGTCGGAGCCCGGGTCGCGGAAGCTTGACATCGAAGAACGCGCTCAGCGGCCGGGGGATCGCCGTGCGTAGCCCAGCCCCGTGGCGATGGGCACAGTGGCCACCACCGACCGGTTTGCGCAAATGTGCGAGACGCGCGCCCTTCTCCGCGGTAGATCTCACGTTGCCGTCCGGGAGAGAACGTTTGAGAAATTTCCGCGCGTTCCCCAACGCCCTGCGCCGACGCGGTGCCCGCAATCGACCAGAGGTCGCGACGCCATTGCCGCCATCGGCGGTGACCGCGAGCTTGGTGCCATCGCGCGACGGCACGTGACACGCATTGCCAGCGACCGCTGGTCTGGTTCGTCATCAAGCCTTGCTCCCTCCGGCAGGCTGGCCGGGCTTCGCCATGTCGTGGCAGAGAATGCCGTATGCGCCGCCGCCCGACGACGTCGCCGCCCAGTAGTACAGGCCCACCCTCCATGCCTCGTTGGTCAGATTGACGATCCGCGGGGGGCGCCTTTCAACGTTTTGGCTCGCCCAGTTGCTGCTGGACTTGATACCAGACGATCTCGTGACCCACCGCATCGATCCACTCCTGGGCCGCAGGCTGCCGACCACGAAGGCGTCGGGCCCGCCGCGAGGCGCATGCCGTTACCACCCGGGACGCTACACCCGCCCGTCGCTGAACTCGGTACGCAGCGGATCTCGAACACGTTGTTGCCGTGAGCGTCGGTCTCCCAGTGGGTCTCGAAGTCGCCGGAGTTACGAAGGACGATCACATCGGGCGCCGGATACACCACGGTCGGCGCGAGCGCAGCATCCTCGGGGCCGGTGAACGAATCAGGCGTGTTCGGCGGCAGGCTCGGATCGACACCCGCACGTCAGCAGGCCGCGCGCGATCACCTGCGCCGCCGAGGTGCGATCGACGTGGAAGTGCCGTACACCTGCGTCTTGCCGAGATGCCAAATCGCGGGGTTGTTCGCCACGAAACGTCCCGAACCCACGGTCGACGAGGAACAACGTCGAGGCCGTGAGGTCGCGGGGTGTGCCCATCGGGAGCGTGAGCGTCGCGGCATAGTCTTGATGCGCAGCCACGCCGTTCAGGATCAAGAGATCCGCGGTCGGCGGCTCGATCGTCAAGACCGACGCCGAGCCATATCGTCCTCGTCATCCTCGGTGGTGTGTCGAGCGCAGGCGACCCAAGAACACTGGACAGGCGCCGAGAACGGAATCCTCATCATCCCCGCATCCTACGGCAGGCCCCTTGGGCCTGTCGATTCAGTCCAGTTGTCCCCATCTCCCACGGGCAACTACCCAGAGGACTTCGATGTGGGCGGCGGTGTGCCTACGGTCAGAACCGGTAGGCGATCCCGAGAGCGAAAGCCCGCTGACGCCATTCACCGACGGATCCTGCTTGGGGACGACCACGGTGGGCATCGCCGGGTCCACGTCGTTGTGCGTCAGCGTCTGGTGGGTGATGAACAGGGTTCCGATCAGCATCCAGTCGCGGTTGACCCGATAGAACAAGGTGCCGCCCGCAGACAGGATCGCTCCGTTTGACGAGCCGAAGCAGGTGTTTGGCGTGGGTCTGACCCGCCGAGGCCCAGATGTTCGCCGAGTCGCGGGTCGCGGCGTAACTGACCTCGCCCTCCCACTCCCCATACCCGTTGGCCAGGCTCCAGCGTACCGCCGAAGGCTCGCATCGCGAAAGTACCGAAGCTGCGCTGGAAGCCCAGGTTTGCCGAGAGGCGGATCAGG
Organism: Myxococcales bacterium; assembly: GCA_016720595.1. GTDB lineage: Bacteria > Myxococcota_A > Polyangia > Haliangiales > Haliangiaceae > JABFXX01. The sequence continues at coordinate 147,684 of JADKKI010000078.1, read as the reverse complement.
CGCGAGACATCCACGCCGAGCCGCAGGTCGCCAGACGAGAGCGCCGATCCCCACGACGATCGCGGCGTAGAAGTCAGGGGCCCTTGGTGGCGTCTAGGGTGTACGTCGCGGTCGGGGTGCCATCAGCGAGACCCGCGGGGTCGACCGTGGCCCGGACGCTGACGATAGGCGCCTGGGCGTGACCTCAGACCGCTGCAGCTGCCCGGAGCCTTCCGAGACGCCGACGCGACCGACGTTAGTCGCGAGACGGCGGAAGTACGTCTCGTTCTGGATCACGTTCGGTCCCATGGTGCGGGATCTTGCGCGGGCTCGTTGGTGCGTTGGCCTGGACGTTGGGCGTGTCGACGTCCACCCGGTTGACGTTGGCGGTCACAGCCACTGCTGAAGCGCCAGCCCAGCTTGGTTGAGGCCCGCCAGCCAGGTTGATACCGCCGCGCCCGAAGCACTGACCAGATCGATTCAGCGCGAAGTGATAGACGTCGAGCGTCGAGCCGCGAGCGAAGGTACCGTGGAGGTCGCGAAGATCCGCGGCGATTCCCCCTGCGAACGGCACCAGCGCCACGCCGCCGATCGAACCGTACGAGTTGACCGTGCGGCATGCACCGCCGAACCCGCCTGGCGCCGACGAGCTTGCCCGCGCTGTTGAACTGATCGGTCTTGAGCGGGACGTAGTCCGTGGTGATCGAGCGCAGCCGCGGACCGATACAGGCCGCCGGAAGCCAATGAACGTCAGCTTCCGCGAGCTCGCGTAGTCGACGCGGAGGCCGTCAAACTTGACGCCGCCGAGATCGGCCACGAACTGCCGCCGAAAGAAGATGTCGGAGCGCTTTGCCGCTGCGGAACACCACAGCTCGCGCAGGTCGTACTCGTTGCGACCAAGTTGAAGCCGACTGGATATGGTTCGGGTCCGCGGACTTCGCGCATCGTTTGCTGGCTGGTGACCGGGCGCGCTCGGGCATCGATCCGTGCATCCCACCGACCGCCGCTGATGTGGCGAAAGTCGGTCTGCAGCCGGAGCTCGGTGAAGTAGCGGCTGAACCGGGCGCTGTCATCGCCCTGATTCATGCCGTAGCTCCGCCACTCTCCGCGAAGAACAAGAGCTCGAGGACAGGCTGCCCTGGATCAGCGTCTTGTTCTCGGTCTTCTCGCTGTCGACCTTGTCGACGAAGAACCGGTCCTTCTCGAACAGGTTCTCCTTCTTGCTCGTCCCGAGATCGTGGCCGGACAGGTCCTGCTTGACCGGCCCGTCATCGTCGGCGCGCTTGGCCTTGGTCTTGTCCTTGACCTTGCCTGTGTCCTCGTCGCCACCCTCGTCGCCACCATCACCATCCCCCTCGGAGGCCGCGTCGCCGTCGCTGTCATCGGAGCCGGCGTCCTCGACCTCCTCGCTGCCTTGTCGGCCTTTCCCGGCTTGAAATCGGACTTGCCGCCCTTGGCCCACGCCGCGGGCGCGAACAGGGCCGCGGTCAGGAGGATCGCGAGACCGCGGCTCAGCGACACACCGACTCCCGCTTGAACGCCGCGGCCGGTGCTCCTGCCCACGTGTTCGGGCTGTGACAGTTCGCGCAGGTCGTCTGCGCAGGGTGGTTCGTGCCGGTGTTGCCGGCCTGATCGCGTCGTCGTAGTGGCAGCTCACGCACTGCGGGCTCATCGCCGAGAAGTTGCCGTTGCGGTGGCAATCGAAGCACGCGACGGTGCGGTGGATGCCGGTCAGGTTGCAGCCGACCCGGCTGTGATCGAACTTCGCCGGCGCGAACGACCACTGCGTGTGGCACTCACCGCAGCGCGGCGACAGCCCGTTGGAGTGGATGTCGTCCTGGCGGTGGCAGTTGATGCACAGGTTGCCGGAGCCCGCGAGGGGGCGGTTGTCGCGGTGGCAGCGCTCGCACGCGATGTTGTTGTGCGCGCCCTTGAGCGAGAAGTCGCCCACGCCGTGGAGTGGCTTGATGTCCTCCCAAGTGCGTGTCGAATGGCACTGCTCGCAGCCCGTGCCGTACTGCCCCTTGTGGACCGCGGGCTCGGGGTGGCAGCCGAAGCAGGTCTTCGGGCGCGGCTTGAACGTCACCGAGGGATGGCAGTCCGTGCAGCGCACCTGGAGGTGACCACCGTCGATGCGGAACGACGACATGGTGTTGTGGTTGAACGTGTTGTCGCCGGTCTCGACGTGGCACTTCTCGCACTGCTTGCCGAGCCGGCCCTTGTGCGCATCGTCATCCTCGTGGCAACCGGCGTCGGCGCAGCCGGTGTTCGCCTCGACGTACTGCTTGGTCGGGTGACACGACTCGCACTTGTTGTCCTTGTGCGCACCCTTGAGCGGGAACGCATCGACCGAGGCCTTGGTCCCCGGCGGGAACGGCTCCTGGTGATCGAACCGGAGCGCGTCCCAGATGCCCGGCGTGTGGCAGACGACGCAGTCCTTGCCGAGCGTGCCCTTGTGGAGCGAGTCCTCGTGGCACTTGGTGTTCGTGCTGCAGTTCGCGGGGATCTTTTCGAACGTGGTCTTGCTGCCGTTGCGACCAATGTAGCACTCACCGCACGGCACGTCCTTGTGACCCTTGACCAGGGGAACTTCGACGTGGCCCCGTGATAGACCTTGACCATGTTGTCGTACTTCACCTCGAGCTTGCCCGCTCCGGTGTGACAGCCGTTGCCGCCGGTGCACTGGGCGCTGTTGTACTGCTTGTCGTGCACGTTCTTGTGCTCGTGACACCCCATGCAGTCCTTGCCGGAGTTGAGGTTCGTCAGCGACTCGAAGTCCGAGGGTGACTTGCCCCGGTGACACGAGCGGCACGTCACCGCGGCGTGCTTGCCGGTCAGGACGAACTTGGTCCGCGTGCCGTGGTTGAACGCCGTGGGCTTCCACGCCGTGGTCGGGTGGCAGGTGCCGCACTTCGGCGGATCACCGAAGGCGTTGAAGCGCTGCGCGTGGTGATTGTCCTTGGCGTGGCACTGCTCGCACGCGCCGATCGGCTTGTTCTCGCCGAGCGCCTTGGTGTGGCAGTCGTAGCACTTGAGCTTCTTGTGCGCGCCGAGATCGAACCGCGTCCGCTCCGAGTGATCGAAGAACGGCATGTCGCGGTTGTATTGCTGCTTGAACGACTTGAACGTCGGCGAGTGACACCACTCGCAGTCGCGCTTGCCGAACAGGTGGCCGTCGTGCGTGCTCTGGTGACAGCCCGCGTTCCCGCACGCATCGGGCTTCTGGAACGGTAGGTTGAACACCGCCTTCGCGTGGCACTTGCTGCACGCCACGTCGCGGTGCGAGCCGAGGATCGGCATCGCCGCGTCCTTGCGATCATCGTGATCGAACTGGAGGACGCGCTTCTCCGGCTTCCACACGCTCTCGGTGTGGCAGCGCTCGCACGCCAGCATCTCCTTGCGCTGGAACTTGTGCGGCTGATCCTGAGCGTGACAGCCGGCGGAGCCGCACAGGCGATCGGTCCCCATGAAGGTCTGCAGGCCCTGCTTGTTCTTGGCCTTGTGGCACTTGTCGCAGTCGGTCGCGGCGTGCTTGCCGTTGAGCTTCCAGCCGGTGAGATCGTGATCGAAGCCGGACTTCCCGCCGGTGACCGACTTCCAGCCCATCAGGTCGTAGCCCTTGCCCTTGTGCTCGTGGTGGCAGGACTCGCAGGCCTTGCCCTTCACGTTCGCCGAGGCGTGGAAGCCCTTGCCCGCGCTGATCCGCGCGCCGAGATCCTGGTGATCGTGGCAGTTGAGGCACTTCTGCTTCGAGACCTCGCGCGTGTTGTCGACGTGGCAGTCGTTGCACTGCTGCTGGTTGTCGAGCGAGCCGTGGCTATTGCTGAGCGCACCCGGCGAGCTCGAGAAGAAATCGTCCGCGCCGCACGGCGGGGCGCCAGGCACACGAGCACGCTCGCACAGACGAGCGCGATCCAGACCCGGGTCATGCGCGAGAGCTTACCAGGCTGCACGGGACCACGAGATGTAGATGTGGGCCGTGGCGAGCACGGTGAGAAGGACGGTGAACGGCACGTGGACCTTCTTCCACGAGTGCAGGAGCAGCTGCGCCTTGGGCGCGACAACTTGCCGCCGGGCGATCACGATCATCCGCCCTGCCCGCTTCGCGAGCTCCTTGCGGGTCTTGCGATCCACGCCGAGCTGCGCGAGCCGGCCGCGCCGGGCCAGGGTCCGCGGCCAGCGACCGATGTCCTGGAAGATCAGCCACCACAGCGCGCGGAGCATGCTCGGCGACTGGCCGACCTGCTGCGCCTTGACGCGCTGGATCGCGAGCTCGCGATCGATCTCGGCCATCGGCACGGTGAGCCGCGGGCGGTGCTGCTGGAAGTACCGCTCGTGGTCGAGCTCCTCGAGCTCCACGCCGCTCGCGAGCTCGGGGACCTGCGTGTACAGGTAGCGGCCGAGGAAGCCGCTGACCACCACGATCACCATGCTCCAGAACGCGGCGCTGACCCACGAATCGAGCTGCAGCACCGAGTGGAGCGCGATGAACATCGGCCCCACGGTGCCGGCCATCAGGTGGAAGTCGAACCACATCGTGTTCGAGGCGAACCAGCGGAACAGCTTGATCCGCCGGAAGATCGGATAGATCGCGGCGATGATCATCAGCCCGGTGCCGACCAGGCCACAGTACGTGGACAGCTGATCGCCGGGCCGGAACACCACGCGCTCGAGGATCTGCTCGGTGGGTGCGTCGACATAGTCCGGCAGCGCCGCGACCTGGTGGAACAGGTACGACTGCGCGGGGGCGTACGCGCGGAGCAAGGCCTCGCCGAGCGCGATCAGGAACGCGAAGATCCCCACCATCCAGGTGAGGAGCGGCGCATAGCGGCCACGCTTGAGCTTCGCCAGGCCACCGGAGCGCACGGCCACGCCCTCGGTGAACGGCAGCACCGGCAGGACCTCCTTGCGGTCCTTCTTCTGGAGATCGCCGTCGTAGCCGGTCTTCGCGAGCTGGGCCATCTTCGGCGAGCGCTCGCGGAACAGATCGTACGCATCGATCTCGATCAGCGAGCCCGTGGGGCACGCGGAGACGCAGGCCTGATCGCCGTAGGCCATGCAGTGATCGCACTTGTTCGCGATCCGGCGAGCGCGCGCGACACGCGGTGTGCCGGGCCCGAACTGCAGCATGTTCTTCTTCTCGAGCCGCGCCTTGAAGTCCTTCTTGAACGTGGGCGCATCCGATTCGACCTCGATCATGTCGATCGCGCCGTACGGACACGCCTGCGCGCACGCGGTGCAGCCCGTGCACGTGGATTCGTTGATCACGACCTCGCGCTTGGTCAGGTCGAACTTGATCGAATCGTATGCGCACGGATCGATGCAGCGCTGATCCGTGCAGGTGCGGCACGTGTAGATGAAGTCGAGCATGCCGAGCTGGTAGCCACCCAGCGTCAGCCGGCGCGCGCCATAGCGCTCCTCGCAGGCCTCCTCGCACAGCTTGCAATCGATGCACAGGCCGAGCTGCCGCACGCGGACCATCTCGCCGGACACCGAGATGCCCTGGCGCACGAAGAAGTCGAGCAGCTCCTGCTTGACGCCCGAGACCCAGGCGAGCCGCTCGCGCGAGATGCTGATCGCTCGGCGCAGGCGGGTCTCGAACACCGGGTAGCGCACCGCGAGCTCGGCGACCCAGCGCTGATCGAGGGTGACCAGCTGCGAGGGCGCGGTCGTGTAGAAGGCGATCGGCTGGCCGCGCGCGGCGCTCAGCGCGCCGGAGTTGAACAGATCGTTCTCCATGAACAGCGCGATGTTCTTCAGCGCGACGCGCGCCAGCGGCGGCGGCTTGATCAGCGACTCCTCGTCGAGCTCCTCCTTGCTCGCGGTCTCGTGCGAGATCTGCTGCGCGTGGCGCTCGGCGAGCTCGTGCTCGAGGAACACGCCCGCGGCGATCTGCCCCGTGGCGACGTAGACCACCGGCGCGGCCTGCCCCTGCGCGAGGCCGATCGGATCGAGGACGAACATGTCGCGCTCGAGCCGGCGGACCGCGATGCCGCCCTGGTTCATCGCCGCCACCAGGTCGTCGTTGCCCACGCCCTCGAACAGCGGAAGCTGGCGGACCAGTGCGTAGTCCTGGTCCATCCCGGGTGGTAGCATCCCGGTCGGTCCGACCGGGGCACTTCGCTGGATGGCCAAATTCGACATCGGAGACGGTGAACGGTCAGCTATGTGGAGGTCGGTCAAGAACGCCCACCCGGACGGGCAAGCAAACGGCGAGCCCACCCCTCCCGGGAGCCGTTTAGGCCCTGATTCTACCAGGATGCGTGGAAGCTGTAACCCCTTGGGGCCCATGGACCGGGGTATCTGCTCCCCAGGGGGCCTCATGTCCATGTTGGCGTGTTTCCTCGCTGTAATGAAAATCGCCGCGGCCGATCCCGCGACGGCGACGATTCCGGACCCGCCAGCGCGCGAGCGAGCACCCTCGGTTGGCGGTCCGGGGACCTTCCGCCCGAGCTGGGACCTCGACGGGGTGTACCTCTGGCTCGGGCCGACCGGCGCGGCCAGCCACGTCGACGGTGCCTGGGACTCGACGATCGGCGGTCACCTCGCGGTCGTGCGGGTCCGCGAGCGCGCGGCGCTCGGCGTGATCGGCGGGGCGGTTGGCGCGAGCCTGTGGACCGCGCGGGATGGCGGCCGGATCTGGGCCGATCTGCTCGCGGGCACCCGGCTCGGTCGAATGGTCGGGATCTCCGCGGGCCCGATCCTCGAGCTCGCGGAGCTCGCGCATCCCCGCCTCGGTGGCTCGGTCGGGGTCTGGGGCTTCGTCGGGGTCACCCCGTTCGCCCGGATCGGCTACGTGGACGAGCTCGGCTTCGCGGAGCTTGAGTCCACCTGGCACTCCGGTCCTCCCGCCGCTGAGTGTTGACACCGCCGTTCGGGCAAGGTAGCTAACCAGCCAATCGGGGCGTAGCGCAGCCTGGTAGCGCACTTGGTTCGGGACCAAGGGGTCGCAGGTTCAAATCCTGTCGCCCCGACCACCGCGGAGGCCTTCAACGAGGCCTCCGCGGCTTCATTTTCGGCGTATAACGGCTTGGATGGTGGCAGGGGCAGTGCCTTTACGGACGGCGTCGAAGCTCTCGGTGCTCGTGGTCGACGATGACCAGGACATCCGCGAGTACCTTCAGGACTTCCTGCGCGGAGAGGGATTCGAGGTCACGCCCCTGGCGGATCCGACGCTGGCGGTGGAGCGGATCCGGGACGAGGTGTTCCACCTGGTGGTCCTCGACCTGATGATGCCGAAGCTGTCGGGCCTCGACCTGCTCCAGCAGATCCGCTCGGTCGATGACGACATCGCCGTGATCATCCTGACCGGGCACCCGTCGCTCGAGACCGCCTCGGCCTCGATCCAGCACGAGGTCTCCGCGTACATCAACAAGCCGTTCACGCCGGCCGAGTTCCGCGACGTGATCGCCCGCATCGCGAAGAAGAAGGCCTCGTGCTCCGGCGCGAGGACGAGCTGCACGCCGCGATCGGCCGGCAGATCCGGGATCTCCGCAAGGCACGCGGCCTCACGCTCAAGCAGATGGCGCGGCGCACGAACCTCTCGGTCTCGCTGCTCTCGCAGATCGAGCGCGCGGAATCGAGCGCGAGCGTCTCGAGCTTGTTCAAGGTCGCCACCGCGCTCGACGTGCGGCTGACCGATCTATTCGGCGGCTACTGACGTGTTAGCGTCGGCGCGTGGCCGTCAAGATCGCGCCGTCCATCCTGTCCGCTGACTTCGGCCGGCTCGCCGAGGAGATCCGCGCCATCGGCTCCGCCGACTACGTGCACGTCGATGTGATGGACGGGCACTTCGTCCCGAACCTGACGATCGGGCCGGTCGTCATCGAGGCCGTGAAGCGCGCGACCTCCCTGCCCCTCGACGTCCACCTGATGATCGAGGACGCCGAGCGCTGGGTCAGCGCGTATGCGAAGGCCGGTGCGGATCTGATCGGCGTCCACGTCGAGGCGTGTCCGCACCTGCACCGCACACTCGCGCAGATCCGCGAGCTCGGGAAGCGCGCGTGCGTGGTGCTCAACCCACACACGCCGGTGTCCGCGATCGAGGTCGTGCTCCCCGACGTCTCCCAGGTCCTGATCATGTCCGTCAACCCCGGGTTCGGCGGTCAATCGTTCATCCCGAGCGCGCTCGACAAGATCCGCGCGCTGCGCCGGATCATCGACGAGCGCGGCCTCGCGATCGAGATCGAGATCGACGGCGGCGTCAAGGTCGACAACATCGCCGAGGTCTGCGCGGCGGGCGCGGACGTGATCGTGTCGGGCTCGGGCGTGTTCGGCACCACGGACTATGCGGCGACGATCGCGGAGCTGCGGCGGCGCGGCACCGCCGCACGTCACGGATAGCGATCGCGTATCGTCGCCGGATGCCTCCGGTGATCACGGCGCTCTATGGCGCGCTCAACGCCCTGTTCAACATCTTCCTCGCGAACCAGGTCTCGGCCCTGCGCCGCAAGCACAAGGTCGGCCTCGGTCCGGGCGAGCAGCCCGAGCTGCAGGTCGCGATCCGCGCCCACGGCAACAACGCCGAGTTCCTGCCGCTCGCGCTCGTGATGATGCTGCTCGCCGAGATGTGCGGGGGCAAGGGCTGGCTGCTCCACCTCTATGGCGGCGGCCTCCTGTTCGCGCGCGTCGCCCACTGGATCGGCCTGCCGCGGAAGGCGCCGAACCTGTTCCGGGTCGGCGGCACGGCCTTCACGTGGGTCGCGATCGCCGGGATCAGCGGATACGTGCTGTATCTACGGTTTCAGCTCGTTGGTTAGCCGCGCGAGATAGAAGCCATCGGCGTCGGGCGGCCAGGTGCGGTGCTCCTCGATCAGCCGCAGCCCCGAGCGCGCCACCAGCTGTGCGATCTGCTCGGGCCCCTCAGCGCGGGTGAACGTACACACCGAGTAGATCAAGGTCCCGCCGGGAGCCAGGCGCGGGACCATCGCGTCGAGGAGCTGGCGCTGGAGCTGGGCCAGGCGCGGGACATCGGCAGGCTGGAGGCGCCACTTCGCATCAGGATGCCGCCGGAGGACGCCGAGGCCCGAGCACGGCGCATCGAGGACGATCAGGTCGTACGCCGCCGCGAGGGGCGCGGCCGGATCCAGCAGATCGCACGTGATCGTGTTGATCGAGGTCAGCCCGAGGCGAGCCGCGGTCTCGCGGCACAACCCGAGCTTGGTGGCGGACTGATCCGCGGCGTCGATCGTCCCGTGGTCGTCGATCAGCTCGGCGAGGTGCGTGGCCTTGCCGCCGACGCCGGCACACGCGTCGAGGATCCGCTGACCGGCGCGCGGCGCCGCGGCGAGCGCCACCGCCTGCGCACCGAGATCCTGCACGGTCCACCGGCCCGCGAGGAACGAGGCGCTCCGGGCGGGGTCCCCCATCCCCCCGAGCCGGAGCGCGGATAAAAGGGGTCTGACCCCTTTATCCCCACGGGGGTCGCCGTGACGCCGGCCACGGCGAGCTCGGCGATCAGCGCCTCCCGCGTGGTCTTGCGCAGGTTCGCGCGGGCGATCAGGGGCGCCGATTGCGCGAACGCCGCGGCGATCGCGGGGAGGTCCGCGCCCGCCGTGGCCTTCAGCTCGTCGAGGATCCACCGTGGCAGCGAGGTGGCGAGCTCGAGATCTCCCTCGGGCAGCGGTGGCTCCCCGGCGCGCGAGAGGTTGCGCAGCACCGCGTTCGCGAACCCGCCGACCTTCGGCCCGCCCACCTCGCGCGCGGCGGCGACCGCGTCGTTGACCGCCGCGTGCCCGGGGATTCGATCGAGGAACAGCAGCTGATACGCCGCGATCCGCAACGCGGTGACGACCTTGGCCTGCGTCTTCTTGAGGTTGGCATGCGCGGACAGCGCGCGATCGAGCCGCGTGCGGTGGCGCAGCACGCCGTAGACCAGCTCCGAAGCGAGGCGCCGATCGCGATCGTCAAGCCCGGCGCGCGCGAGCTCACCGTCGAGAGCGGGCGTCGCCCACGCACCGTCCTTGTCGATCCGATCGAGCACCCGACGCGCGACCTCGCGCGACGACACCGGGCTGCTCACGCCGCCACCGGATCGCGCGGCGGCAGCGACAACACGTCACCGACGGCGATCCCGCGACCCGCGGCGAACTGCGCGGCCGTGAGGCGCTTGCGCCCGGGCGCCTGGATCTCGCGGATGATCGCGAGATCGGCGCCACACGCGACGTGGAGCCCGTGCGCATCGATCGCGACGACCGTGCCCGGTGCGTCGGTGCCGGGCGGCCGCGCGTGCTGCACGGCCCGGAACAGCTTCACGATCTGCCCGCGGTGTAGCGCCTGCGCGCCCGGCCAGGGATCGACGCCGCGGATCCGCGCCGCGACCAGGTGCGCCGGCTGCGAGAAATCGATCATCCCGTCGGCCTTGGTCAGCATCGGGGCATGGGTCGCCGCCGTGTGATCTTGCGCGATCGGCCGCGCCGTCCCCGCGGTCATCGCGGTGATCGCCTCGAGGCACGCCGCGGCGCCGAGGGGAGCGAGCCGCGCGAGCAGCTCGCCGGAGGTCTCGTGCGGATCGATCGTCACGCGGCGCTCGAGCAGCACCGGCCCGGTGTCCATCCCCTCGTCGAGCTGCATGATGTCCACGGCGGTCTCCGGGTCGCCGTGGATCACCGCCCACTGCACGGGCGCTGCCCCGCGATAGCGCGGGAGGATCGAGGCGTGGACGTTGATGCAGCCGCGCGGCAGCGCTCCGAGCACCGGCGCCGGGAGGATCTTTCCGTACGCGACGACGACGGCGAGCTCGGCGCCGGTGGCGATCATCGCGTCGCGCAGCTCGCCCGTCCTCGCAGACCGCGGCTGGATCACGGGGATCCCGAGCTCTGTGGCGCAGACCTTGACCGCGGGGGCCGTGAGCTGGCTGCCCCGCCCCGCCGGCTTGTCGGGTTGGCTGACCACGAGCGCCACCTCGTGAGCCGCGGCGAGCGCGCGCAGACACGGGACGGCGAACTCGGGCGAGCCCATGAACACGACGCGCACGGTTGCGATCTACCACCGATCGCGCGAGCCGGATACCGCGCCAGGCTACTCGACGAGGTTCGACAGGTAGGTCTGCCGGAGGCGATCATCGCGGAGCACGCGGAACGCCTCGTCGAGGACGTGCGCGATGTCATCGAGCTCCTGCGCCAGCTCGCGCCGCAGATCGTTCGGGAACGAGTCCGTCGAGAAGTCGCGGCGAGCGGACTGGTACGCCCGCCGGATCTCGAACCCGGTGGCATCCCGGCGCACGCCGAGCAGCGCGAAGTAGTCCGCCTCGCTGACCAGCTCCCAGCGCGCTCGCACGCGCTCGCGATCGATCGCCAGATCGGTCTCGCCGACGAGGGCCAGGGATTCATCGGGCACCTCGGTGTCCGTGCGGCGCGCGGTGGCAAGCCCGAGCACACACAACCCCCAGGCGAGCGGGAGGACGTCGGCGACATCGACCCCCGCGGTCCGCGCCACCGTGGTGAGGTCCGCCGCGGCATCGAACGCGGCGAGCGCACCGCGCTCCTCGATCGCGAGATCGCCCAGGTTGATGATCCCACCGAGCCGCTCTCGATCGGGGACCTCGATCACGGTGGACGGCGACCCGATCAGCCGCTCGAGGCTCGTGCGATCGAGCTTGCGCCGGATCCCCTCGAGGATCAGCGCCGCCGGGTGCCGCGACAGACGGATCCGCTCCGACGACGCCGACGCGTCGAGCGCGACGTGGTACGTGCCGCGATCCCACTGGAACAGCGAGTACACGATGTCCTCGACGTGGCGACGCACGGCAGGCAGGAGCTCGCGCCGCTTGAGGTAGCCGAAGTCCACGAGGATCTCGCCCATCCGGCGGCCGGACTCGGCGACGACAGTCTGGCAGCGCTCGTACTGCGCAGCGGTGATCTTGCCTTCGCGCACGAGCAGCTCCCCCATCCGATCGCGCGGCTCGCTGGAGGATGCGAACACCGGCCGGCCCTGATCGAAGAACACGACCTTCTCGACGGGGTCCTGACGGAAGGCGATGCGCCCCGTCGACGCTTGCGCGAACATCTTCGCGAGCAGCATCGCCGCATCGGACACGCCGCGCTGGATCTCGCCGTGATCGGGGAGGCCGCGCTCGCGGATCTGGGTATCCCAGCTCCCGGGCGAGGTCGTCAGCTCGCGGATCTCTCCGGAACGGTGGTGCCGCGCCTCGATCTCGGTGTTGCCTCGCTCGAGCGCGGGCTCGTCGCCGAGCGAGGTCAGATCGATCTCGGTGTGGTGATCGTGGCGGGGCCCCACGTCGACCGCCGGGGATGATGCGGCATCGCCACCCTGGAACAGGCGCTGCGCCATCATCGACATCTTGGCGCGGAGCTGACGCGCGAAATCGCGGCCGTCCTCGGCCGCGATTCCAGCCGCGACCGCGGGGAGCGGGGTGTTCGCCACTCCGGGCAGGTCCTCGAGGATCTCGATCCGCGGTGAGCTGACCTCCCGTGCCCCGGTCTCGTGACCGAGCACCAGATCGTCGTCGAAGTCGTCGAGCCCGAGCTCGTCGTCGTGGTCGGCGCGGTCCGCGCGGCCTGGAGCGTCGGGGCGCGCCTCCCCCGCGAGCAGCTCGGCGAGCGGCCGCGCCCCCGCCCACGGATCGGTCTCTCGCGCGGAGGTCACGTGAGACTCGAGCGCCGGCGGCTCGGAGGGCGGGAGCACCGATGGGGCCGCCACGGGCGGCGCGGGTTCGGGCTCCGGATCGCGGATGATCAGCGTCGGCTCGCGCACGGGCGGCTCGGGTGCGGCCCACTGGCTCTCGCTCTCCTTCTCGCGGAGCTCGGAGGTCGTGCCTGGCTGCCAGACCTCGAGCGGGGCTGGCACCCCAGTGGGGGCCTGGGAGTCGGTGTGCCGCCGCGGCTGGATCTCCATCGGTGGCGGCAGCGGCTCGGCGTCGTCGTCGCTGCCCTGCCTCGCAGGCTCCGACGCCACGTCTTCGACCACCCCTTCCACCACCCCTTCCACCACCTCCTCGTCCTCGAGGATCTCCACGAACGAGTCCGCCAGCGCCGCCCAGCGGTCGCGTTGCGCCTGTCGCTGCGCGGCGGTCGGATCGGCGTCGGCGATCGGTTCCGGCGCCCCCGCTGGTGGGGCGGTGCCACGCACGAGCGCGATCGTCTCGAGCGCACCGCCCACCGCGAACCGCAGCGCCTTGGGCACGACCGGGCTGCTGACGAAGCGATCGGGCGCGAGATCGATCGCATCGAGCGCCGTGCGGATCGGTCCAGCGCCATCGGCATCTCCGACGAGGACGATCGCGACCTCCGCCCGCGGCACCATCCCGCGCAGCGCCTCGATCAGCGCCCCCGCGTCGCCGGCCTCGAGCGTGGCGGTGACCACACAGACGTAGGGACGACGCGCCTCGAACATCTCCACCGTGTCATCGCCGCCCGTGGATCGCAGGACCTCGATCGGGCCCTGCGGCAGCGCCTCTGCGAACACCTCGGCGAGCTCGTCGACCCGAGGAGGATCGGCGACGATCAGTACGCAGGGTACGGACGTGGGGTCAGTCACGGTCGGTCACAGCTCGGGCACGCGGCCCGCCCCGAGTATACAACGCCCCCGGCGGCAGGCCTGTGGACCCAGGCCCGACCTCACAGGGCCGACACGGGATCGACGTCGAGCGAAGCGCGCGGGTCCTTCGATGGATCACCGAGCGGCAAGCTACGCGCGACCTTCCGGAGCGCGTGGCGATCCGGGCTCCGGAGCAAGATCTGCCAGCGGGTGCGTCCCCGCAGACGCTCGAGTGGGGCCGGTGCCGGTCCGAGCACGTCGACCACGCCGCCCTGCTGTGCGGCGGTGGCCTGCGCGATCTTGCCGAGCTGCTGGGCCGCGGCGGCGACCTCGTGCGGATCCTTGCCGTCGATGCGGACCGCGATCAGCCGGCCGTGCGGCGGATATCCGAGTTCCTGCCGCGCGGCGTACTCCGCCGCGAAGAACTGGGCGTAGTCGTGCGCGGCGGCGGCGACCACGGCCGGCTCGGTGGGGCGATAGGTCTGGATCATCACACGCCCGAGCCGATCGCCGCGGCCGGCCCGGCCAGCCACCTGTGCGAGCAGCTGGAACGTCCGTTCGGACGAGCGGAAGTCCGGCAGATCGAGCGCTGTGTCGGCGCACAGCACGCCCACGAGCGTCACGCCCGGGAAGTCGTGGCCCTTGGTGACCATCTGCGTCCCGACCAGGATGTCGGTCTCGCGGCGCGCGACGCGCCCGAGCACGACCTCGATCTTCGGCCCCGTCGCGACGTCGCGATCGAGCCGAGCGACCCGCGCCTTCGGGAACGCCTCCGCGAGCGCCGCGGCGACCCGCTCCGTGCCCAGGCCCTTGCGCTCGATCGAGGCCGCCTTGCACTTCGGGCAGGTCTCGGGGATCCGCTCGAGGTGGTTGCAGTAGTGGCAGCGCAACCGATCGCTGTGTTGATGGTAGGTCAGCGAGACGGAGCAGTTCGGACAGCGGAACGAGTGCCCGCACGCCCGACACAGGACGAACGTCGCGAACCCGCGACGGTTGAGAAACAGGATCGTCTGGTCGCCTGCCGCGAGCGTCTCCGCGATCGCCGCGCGGAGCGGCGCGGACAGCATGCCCTCGCCGTCCGGCAAATAGGTCCGGAGATCGATGATCTCGACCTTCGGCATCGGCCGCGCCATCGGGCGCTCGGTCAGCCGGAGCAGCCGGTAGGGGCCCTTCTCCGCGTGCGCGGCGGTCTCGAGACTCGGCGTACCCGAACCGAGCACGCAGACCGCGCCGTTGCGCTGCGCGCGGACGATCGCGACATCGCGCGCGTGATAGCGAACGCCCTCATCTTGCTTGAACGAACCGTCGTGCTCCTCATCGACGACGATCACGCCGATGCCCTCGAGGGGCGCGAACACCGCCGAGCGCGCACCGACCGCGATCCGCGCGTCCCCGCGGCGCAGCCGAGACCACTCTCCGAGCCGTTGTTGATCGGACATCCCGGAGTGGAGGATCGCGACCAGGTCCCCGAACCGCGCGCGAAACCGCGCCGCGAGCTGCGGCGTCAGCGAGATCTCGGGCACCAGGACGAGGGCGGTCTTGCCCTGGGTGAGCGCCTGGGCGATCACGCGCAGGTAGACCTCGGTCTTGCCGCTCCCCGTGACGCCGTGGAGCAGGAACGGGGTGAACGGCCGCTTTCCGTCGGGCCCGGGCCGCGCGTCGAGCGATCCGGTGATCTCGGCGACCGCATGGGCCTGCTCGGCCGTGAGCTGCGGTGGTGCGATCACCAGCATGTCCGCGCCGGTCTCCACCGCATCGAGTGCCAGCTCGCGCTCGAACAGCTCGACCAGGCCCGCCTTCGCGAGCTCGCGCAGCGTGGTCTTGGCCCCGGGGACCTGCTGCTCGATCGCGTCGAGGGTGAGCACCGCGCCCGTGGCGAGCACGTCGATCACCCGCACGCGCTTGAGTGACTTCGCCGAGGCCGCCCGCGCCTCCGCGACGTCACCGACGAGCCGCGCCACGCGCTCGCGCTTGAGCTTGACCCGCGCGTTCGCACGCTGATCCCGCAGCTCGGCCAGCCCGTCGGTGATCAGCGCCTCGAGGATCCGCCGCATCCCGGCGTTGGCGCCCGCGAGCGGAAGCTCCCCGGTGGCGAGCCGCGCCAGCACGACGCGCTGCTTCGCCGGCAGCGCCGCGCCGGCGCCATCCGCGATCAGCCGCCCGCGGTCCGTGAGGGCGAACACCTGCTTGGACTTGATGCCACTCCCCGCGGGGAGCGCCGCGCGGAGCGCCTCACCCGGCGGCGCTTCGTAGTAGTCCGCGATCCACAGACAGAGCTCCACGAGCTCCGGCGACAGCGCCGGGTGCTCGTCGAGCACCTCGCTGAGATCGATCGGCTTGACGCCTTCGGGGGCCGGCGTGTTCGTGCGAACGACCACGCCCGTGATCTTCTGCTTGCCGAACCGCACGAGCACGCGCGAGCCGACCGGCGCCCTGCCCGCCAGGTGCGGTGGGACCCGGTAGTGATACCGGCCCGGCACGGGGAGCGTCACGCAGACCTCGATCAGCTCGGGATCAGCGCTCATGGCTGCCCGGGATCGGATCCGTGTGAGCACAGCACCCGCGCACCGTATCATCTGCATCGGACATGGCCGAGCACCGCCCGTTCCCTCCGTCGGCCCGCCGCCGCGCCCTCGCGCACGCTGCAGGCCTGACGGCGGCGAGCCCGATCGTCGTCGGCGCGGCGGCGTGGATCGGAGCCCTCGTCGCGGTCCTCGTGTTCGGCCGTGCCGTGGCAGCGCGGCTCGGGGCGCTCGTGACGGCCGCCTGCAGCCGTGCCGCGACGCCCTCGCCCGCCTCCCCCACCTCACCAGGGTTCGGGACGGGCGTGGTGTCGGAGGTGCTTACCCTGGTCGCCCCGTGCTGGTCGCGGCCGCGCTCGCCGCGCTCGTCGCTCACACCGCGCAGACCCGGAGCCTGTGGCTCCCCCGCCGCAAGCTCCGCGGCGCTCCGGCGCTCGAGCGCTCGCGCGTGCAGCATGCGGGACACGGCGTGCTCGGCGCGATCACGATCGGGACGGATCACGTTCGCGTGGCTGTGGGCGATCGCCCCGCGGCTCGGCGCACTCGTCCAGAAGCCCGCAGCTGGCGCCCTGCTCCTGGTCGGCTTTGTCGCCACCCTCGGCGCCGCGTGGGTCGCGCTCGGCGCCGTCGAAGCACTGATGCGCCACGCCGATCTCGCACGGTCCCTGCGGATGACCGCGGCGGAGAAGCGTGAGGACGAGAGGCTGGCGGGTGCTGACCCGCGCTGGCGCCGCCGCCGCGCCGAGGTGGGACGCGAGCCAAGGCAGCGCGACGTGCGCGATGCGGTCGCGGGCGCCTCCGTGGTGCTCCTGGCCGATGGCCTCGCCGTCGCGATCGCGTGGGATCCGGTGCGCCGTCCCGTCCCGGTGCGGACCGCGAGCGGTCGCGATGCGCGCGCGACCCAGCTCCTCGCCCTCGCGCGCCGCCATGGCATCGCCGTGCTGCGCGATCCGGACCTCGCGCGCGCGCTCGCAGGGGGCATCGGCCCGGTGCCGGAGGCGCACTGGGCACGCCTCGCGGAGATCATCGCCGCAACCAGCCGCCGCGGTACGAGCATCTGAGCATCATGGCCGAGCGGCTCGCCCAGTTCCTGTCCCCCGCCGAGGTCGGCACGCTGCGCGCCGTCGCCGAGGCTACCGCCGAAGGCTGGACGCCCGGGCGCCAGCACACCGGCTACGACATCCTGCCGTTGCGCGCCGTCCTGGCCGCGGATGCCGCGCTCGACGCACTCGTGGCGCGCGCCCTCGCACTGATCGGGACGCCGTTCGAGGACTACTGGGACGTCTACTTCATCCGCTACCTCGATGGCGCGTACATCCCGCCGCACACCGATCCGGCGCAGCACGGCCGCACGCACCGCCGGCTCAACGCGGTGCTCGCGCAGGCGGCGAGCGGTGGCGAGCTCCTGGTCGGCGGGGTGCAGCTCGATCTCGCGGTGGGCGACGCGGTGCTGTTCTCGCCCGACCGCGAGGTCCACGAGGTCAGCCGTGTGGTGGGGCCACGCCTGCTGTTCTCGGTGGGCGCGTGGGTGTAGCTACAGCGCGCCGCGGATCAACGCCGCGATCGCGACGGCGAGCGTGGCGACCAGCGCCGCGGTGATCATCACCAGTGCGGCAGGCACAGCCGCCGCGATCGGCACGTGCGGCCCTGCACGCCCCGCGACGCGAACGCCCGCGCCGATCGCGAGCTCGACGACCGCCGCAGTGACGAGCCACGGGATCGCGAGCGCCACCGCCTGCGGTACCAGGCCCCCGAGGGAGGCGAGCACGCGCGGCTGCACGGTCGCGATCGCCGGCGCCGTGTGGAAGCTGTCGACGATCGAGGTGACGAGCGTGACGTGGCCGTCGATGCCCACGAACACCGCGCCGGCGAGGATCGCGAACAGGCTCGCGTACGGCCCCTGACGCGCGGCCATCGTGACATCGACGAGCCGCCCCGCGGCGCCGGCCGCGAGCAGCGGGATCGCGGCGAGGAGGCCGAGCGTCGCACCCACCACGAGCTCGTGCGCCGCGACGAGCACCGGCGCGGCGATCGGCGCGGCGCTGCCAGCGACGGTTCCAGCGAGCAACGCCGACCACAGCCCGACGACGATGGCGAGCCCGAGCTGCACGATGCGCGGGAGGCCACCGACCACCGCGGTCAGGACCGCCACCGCAGCTGCGCCGCGCAGGGCGAGCAGCAACGTGCCCATGATCAGCCGGCGCCGCCCGCGCCGATGGTCGCGATCAGCGGCCAGATCCTCGACGCGAAGGCATCGAGCTGGTGCGCGATCGACGGCGCGAACATCAGGATCGCCGCACCGACGGCCGCGACCCGGGGCACGAGCCCGATCGACGGATCCTGCACCTGGGTCACCGCCCCGACGAGCCCGGTCAGGATGCCCGCGATCAGCGCGGCCACCAGCAGCGGCGCGGCGAGCAGCAGCGCGAGCAGCAAGCCCTCGCGCACCAGCGCGACGAGGCTCGGCGTCACACGTACCCCCGGAGCAGGCTCTCGACCAGCAGCCGCCATCCATCGACCGCCACGAACAACAGCAGCTTGAGCGGGAGCGCCACCACCTGCGGCGACGTCGTGGCGAGCCCGAGCGAGGCGAGCCCGAGCGCGACCAGCAGATCGATCACGAGAAACGGCAAGAAGATCAGCACCGCGATCGCGAACGCCTCGCGGAGCTCGGTGGTCAGGAACGCCGGGGCCAGCACCCACAGCTCGTCGCCGGTGGCGGGCCGCCCCATCCGGGCCGCGAGCTCGATGAACGTGGCGCGATCCTTGGGCGCCGCGTGCTTCGAGAGGAACCGCGTCAACGGCACCACCGCCCGAGCGGCGGCATCGACATCGGCCTGCCGCTCGGCCGGCACCAGCGTACGCACCGCGCGCTCGAGCTCGGACGTCACCGGCGCGGTGCTGCCCGCCGCCGGGGTGGTGGCGGCGGCCTGCACCATCTCGACGGCGACCGGCGCCATCACGAAGAACGTGAGCACCAGCGAGAGCCCCATCACCACGAGGCCCGAGGGCGCATCCGGTGCGCCGATCGCATTGCGCACGAGCGACAGCACGACGGAGATCTTCACGAAGCTCGTCAGCATGAGGATGACGAGCGGCACGATCGCGAGCACCGCGACCAGCCCGGCGTTGCCGAGCCCGTCCGACGTCATGCGCCCTCACCTCCGGTTGGTGGATCGGCATCGCCCGCGCCGTCGATGGCCGTGGCGGGCTTGCGCCGAGCAAAGGCCGCACGGACGAGGTCGGTGAAGCTCTGTCGGGGCACCGCGCGAGCACGGACCTCGCCCGCATCGAGCTCGGTGAGCACGGACAGCCCCATCTCGCTGGTCCCGACCAGCAGCGTCTTGCCGGCGACCTCGACCACGTACAGCGAGCGGCGCGGCTCGAGCGGCACGCGCGCGATCACGTCGAGCAGGTGCGCGCCGCGGACCCGCCCGGTTGCGAGGAACCGACCGATCAGCTTCACCACCGCGAAGGCGACGAGGCAGACGACCGCGAGCACCACGATCGACGTCACCAGCAGATCGCCGTAGCTCGCCGCCGCACCATTCCCGGACATCGCGACGGGGTCATAGCAACCCCGTCTGACAGCCAGAGGTGACCGTCAGCCAGACGCCGGCGCGAACACGGCGACCGGCGTGGCGAAGCCCTTGACCCGATGCTCCCCCGCGGCGACGAAGCCTCCGCACAGCGTCGCGAACGCCTCGCTCGCGAGCACGTCGCGCCCGGTCTCCCCGGTGAGCGTCTCGATCCGCGCGGCGAGGTTGATCGCGCGACCGATACACGTGAAGTCGAGCCGGTTCGCGGCTCCGATGTTGCCGTACGCGACCTCGCCCACGTGCAGCGCGATGCCGAAGCGCAGGGGCTCCGCGACGCCGGCGTTGCGCGCGGCGAGCGTCGCGAGGCTCGCACGGCACGCTGCGAGCGCGCGGGTGCAGCACGCGCCGAGCCCGACCTCTCCCGGTCGCGGCACGAAGATCGCGAGCAGCCCATCGCCGATGAACTTGAGCACCTCGCCGCCTTGCTCCTCGATCGTTGGGACCTGGCAGTCGAACAGCTCGTTGAGCATGTCGATCACCTCGCGAGGACTCTGCTCGTTCGAGCGCGCCGAGAAGCCGCGCATGTCGGAGAACCAGATCGCACACTCGATCAGCTCGGTGTCGCCGCGCCGGATCTTGCCCGCCAGGACCCGCGCGCCCGCATCACGCCCGACATACGCACTCACCACGTTCGCCGCGGTACGCCGGAGCGCGAGGATCTCCGCCATCCGCGACAGCGGTGCGGCGATCGCCTCGAGGGCGGCGAGCTGTCCGTCGCTGAACCCTTCGCGCGTCGCGAACGCCACCGCATGGATCTCGCCCGACGTGAACACCATCGGCAGCGCCAGCACCTCCACCATCCCGAGGCTGCACATCATGCCGAGGTACGGATCATCCTCTCGTCGCGCGATCCGGTGCCGGTACGATTCGCCGCGCAGGAACACGTGCCGCAACGGAGCGGTCGCGGCATCGAGATCCTGCGTGTGCGCCGCCTCCAGGGCACGGCACCCGAAGGCCGGGGTCCACTCGAACGTGCGTCCGGCGAACTGCGGGTGCAGCGTGCGCACGTACGCCTCGCCGCGCCCGACCGGGACACCCTCGGCGAGCAACCGCTCGCAGGTCCCCGCGAACACCTCGATCGAGGTGGAGGCCCCGGGAGCTCCGGCGATCAGCCAGTCGCGCGCGGTCACCATCGGGTCAGTGGACCTGGGGGGTCGGAGAGACCTTGGTGCCGGTCAGCGTGCCGTGGACCCAGACGACGCCCACCCCACCACCGCCGCCGCCGCCTCCCCCGTTGTTTGCCTGCTCGCCCGCGCGCGCTGCGATCGCGAGCGCACCACCATCGCCGCCACGACCACCATGCGACGCGCCCTCGTTCTGGCCACCGATCGCGACGACGTTGTAGTTGGACTTCTTGCCATCATCCCCGTTGTTGCCGGTCCCCAGGTCGGCGCCACCGCCCCCGCCGCCCCCGTTCGCCGTCACCGTGCCGGCGATCGTGATGGTCGTCGCCTCGAGCACGATCAAGCCACCGGATCCGCCACCTCCCCCGGCGCCGCGGTTCGCGCCTGCCACGCCCCCCAGGCCGCCCGCGGCACCCGACGCATAGACCCCCCCGCCGGCCGCGACGGAGATCGACGTGCCGGCCAGCAGCGCGACGCTCCCGCCGCCGGCTCCTGCACTGCCGCCACTGTTGGCATCCCCGTCGCCTCCCTTGCCGCCCGGACAGCCGCCCCGGATCTGATTGATGGTGAGGACGGCGCCCGCAAGCCCTGCGACGCCGCCGTTCGAGCCCTTGCCGCCGGCGCCACCGGTGGCGCCGAGGCCACCGCCCCCACCGCCGCCGCCGCCGGTATTCAGCGTCATGCCGGTCGTGACCGTGCAACCCGCACCGTTCGCGCCCGCCCCCACCGCTCCGGTGATCGTGCTCGATGCATCGAGCTCCCCGGTCACGGTGATCGTCGTCATCGCGACGAGGACCAGCGGTCGATTGCCCTGAACGCTCGTGGTGGCGACGTTGATCGCATCGCCAGCGATCACGCAGAGGTCCGGGCCGCCCGACTGCGGATAGTTCACGCAGCGCGCATCCGTGGTCGTGTTGAGGGCACCGCTGAGGTTGATCGTCCCGCTCGGAGGCGACGTGAAGCAGATCGACTTGAGCGTGCCGAAGCAGGTCAGCGAATCCGACGGCGCATCGATGTCGGCGTCCGAGGGCGCATCCGGATCGCCCGCTGCCGCATCGATCCCGGTGTGGAACTCGTCGATCCCGAGGAGTGACTGGCACCCCGAGAGCGCGATCACGAGGCCAACAGACCAGCGCACCACGCCTCCAGCTTATCACCGCCCGCCCGCCGCGATGCTGTAGGCACACCACCCACCCCCGGTCGGAGTTGAGCGATCTCGGCGTTCAGCTTACGCTCTAGGCGTGTATCCGGAGGGGACCGTCGTCGCCGGGAAGTACCGCGTCGAGCATCTGCTCGGCGAGGGCGGGATGGGCATCGTCGTGGCGGCGCGGCACCTCGATCTGGGCAGCCGCGTCGCGCTGAAGTTCCTCACGGCCGAGATGGCCAAGCACGCGAGCATCGTCGAGCGCTTCATGCGTGAGGCGCGCGCGCAGGCACAGCTCCAGAGCGAGCACGTGTGCCGCGTGATCGACGTCGGCCGGCTCGAGGACACGGGCATCCCGTACATCTTGATGGAGATGCTCGCCGGCTCCGACCTCGCGCGCATCCTCAAGGCCCACGGCCCGCTCCCCGCGACCACCGTCGCCGAGTACATCCTGCAGGCCAGCCAGGCGCTCGCCGAGGCCCACTCGGTCGGCATCGTCCACCGCGACGTCAAGCCGGGGAACCTGTTCGTCACCCAGCGCGCGAACGGCAAGCCGCTGGTCAAGGTCCTCGATTTCGGTGTCGCCAAGGCGCCGACGGCGGATCCGGACTTCAGCCTGACGCGCACCCACAACGTGATGGGCTCGCCCGGGTACATGTCGCCGGAGCAGCTGAAGTCGAGCAAGGTCGTCGATGCGCGCGCGGATATCTGGTCGCTCGGCGTGGTGATGTACGAGCTGATCTGCGGCAAGCAGCCGTTCATCGCGGAGAGCATCACCGAGCTCGCCGTTCGCGTGGTCACCGAGCCGCACCCTGCGATGCCATCGTCTTTGCCGCGAGGCTTCGTCGAGATCGTCGGCCGTTGCCTCGAGAAGGATCCCGCACGGCGATATCCGGATGTCGCCGCGCTGGCCGCCGCCCTCGCCCCCTATGCGTCCGGTGGTCAGGACTCCGCGCTCGGCGTCTCGCGCGTGCTCCGCGGCGCCTCGCACACCGGATCGTCGGCGTCCTTGCCCCCGATCCCTGCGGGCGCCACCACCCCCACCACGCTCGGCAGCGCGAGCGGGGTCTCCGAGATCCAGCCCGCCCGTCGGCGCGGCCTGCTCGCCGCCGTGATCGGCGCGAGTGCGGCGATCGGGGTGATCGTCGTCGTGATGGCGACCAGCAAGGGCTCCAGTGACAGCAAGGGCGCGACCGTCCCTGCCCCGCCTCCCGCCGCCAACGCCACCACGACGCCCTCCACGACGCCCGCGGCGGACGAACAGCCGACGCCGACCGAGCGCCCATCCGTGGAGCCGCCGGCCGTCGCGCCCACGCCCGTCGAGCCGACGCCCACCGGTAGCGATCCCAAGCCCGCCGTGGTCGACACCAAGCCCGCGGCCGGCGAGACCAAGCCGGCGGTCGTCAACGCCAAGCCCGCCGTCAGCGAGCCCAAGCCGGCCGCCACCGACGCCACCTCCGGCGCGAAGCCGCCGCCGGACGGAAAGACGATCGGCGACCTCAAGAAGAAGCCACCGAGTCAGAAGAAGCCGAAGCCATCCGTGGAGGACCTGAGTGACATGCGGAAGTGATCGCGCGGGCACGTTCGCCGCGCTCGCGATGTTGGTGTTCCTGGTCCCCGCCGCGAACGCATCCCCCGCCGACGATGCGTTCAAGCAAGGCCGCGATCTGTTCAAGGCCGGCAAGTACGCGGAGGCGTGCACGGCCTTCCGGGAGAGTCAGCGCCTGGATCCCTCGCTCGGCACCCAGTTCAACATCGCGCAGTGCGAGGAGAAGACCGGCAAGCTCGCCAGCGCGCTCAAGATCTATCGCGACCTCGTGCAGTACGACACCAACGGCGTGCGCAAGGCCGCCGCGTCTGACCTCGCTGCCAAGCTCGAGCCGCGGGTCCCCAAGCTCCAGCTCCAGCTCAGCGCGAAGCCGGCCGGCACGGTGATCACGCTCGATGGCGTCGAGTGCGGCATCTGTCTCACCGGCAACGCGCCCGTCGATTTTGGGACGATCGCGATCACCGTCAAGGCGCCCGGCTTCAAGCCCGCCACGGCCGGCGCGACGATCGCCGAGGAGTCCAAGGTCATCGTCGTGCAGGTCAAGCTCGAGCCCGTGGCCAGCGCGATCAAGGTCGCGCCGCCTCCCGTCGTCGTGGTGGCCCCGAAGCCTGGTCCCACGCCCGATCCGATCGCGCCACCGACCGACGCGCCACCCCGCTCCAAGCGCAAGCTCGCGGCGGTGGTGACGCTGGCGGGCGCGGGTGCCTTCGTCGGCACCGGCATCGTCCTCGGCGCGATGGCGCGGTCCCGCTGGCAGGACGCCAAGGCCGTGTGCGGCGGCGGCACCACGTGCGCGAACGACAGCGATACCCAGTACGCGCAGGACCTCGGAGACTCGGCTCGCACCCGCGCCAACGTCTCGACCGTGATGTTCGTCGCGGGTGGCCTCGCGGCCGCGGCGGGTGTCTACCTCTGGGTGACGACGCCCAAGACGCCGAAGGACCACGCGATCACGGTGTCGGCGACCGCAGCCCCCGGCACTGCCGGCTTCGTGCTCGCCGGCCAGTTCTAGCCAATCTGGCCCTGCCGCAAAACGCGGCACCGATTTCGACGCAACCCTCCGGGTCTCCGGTCGACAACCCCTGAATGTTGATCGACCATCGATGGATGATGTCCTGGCGGGTCTGGGTGGTGGCGGGTCTCCTGCTGGTCGGCTGCACGAAGCCGAACCCGCGCTCCTGCAAGGACGGTAGCTGTACCGATCCGAGCTTCCCGTTCTGCGACACCGACGGCGCGCTCGCGGGCGAACCTCAGACCTGCATCACGGTGGCGTGCACGCCCGGCGAGTTCGCGGGCTGCCGGGGCGACCTCGCGATCACGTGCAACACCGTGGGCGGCGACTACGACCTCGTGCAGTGCGAGCGCGGCTGCGACGAGGCCGCCGGCGGGTGCCACCTCTGCGATCCGAACCAGACCGCATGCACCAACGGCAAGGTCGCGACCTGCGATGCGGCCGGCGCCGTCGTGTCCACCGAGACCTGCGCCCTTGGCTGTTTCGACGACCAACCCCGTTGCCGGGAGATCGATCCTTCGAATAACTTGGGTCAATACCTGGATGCGGCGACTGGAGCCACCGACCTGGATCTCGGCATGGGCGCATACATCTCGGCGGACGACGGGATGGTTTCTCCGAACGGTGGAGCGAGTTTCCTGCCGACCTCCTACTTGGTGAATGCAACGCAAACAGCGCCGGGAATCCGCGTCATCGTAGCGAGGAACGTGGTGCTCGGAGGTTCTGTCACGATCGTGGGTGCCGAAGGCGGCCCTGCACTTGCCATCCTCGCGCGGGGTGATGTCGAGATCGCGGGCGTCGTCCGCGTACTCTCGGGCTACGTCACCGACAGCGCCTGCCTGGGAGGGCCGGGGTACTACAACGAGGGCAAGGTGGTGTCCTCCACTTACCAGTACTTCACCAAGCGCAGCGGCGG
The DNA here is from genome assembly GCA_016720595.1 of Myxococcales bacterium. Taxonomy (GTDB): domain Bacteria; phylum Myxococcota_A; class Polyangia; order Haliangiales; family Haliangiaceae; genus JABFXX01. Next base: position 122,342 of record JADKKI010000078.1, on the reverse strand, counting down.
CGGAGGGAACGCAACGCCAGGCGGCAAGAGTGGGAGCATCTCCGGCACTGGTGTCATTGACCCGCCGGCGAGCGGCGGCTCGATCGTCGGGACTAGGGCGATGGTCCCGTTACAAGGTGGGTGCGCAGCCGGAGGTTCGCACGACTACTTCGACGGCACGTACACAGCGACCTCGGGCCCCACGGGTGGAGGTGCGTTGCAGGTTAGTAGCAGGATCAGGATCGTCGTAACGGGATCGATCGACGCGGACGGTCAACCCGGCAACAACTATGCAAACGGTGGTGGTGGAGCCGGGGGAGGCATCTTGCTCGAAGCGCCGAGGGTCACTATCGGACCCGCAGCTACACTCTCGGCCGCCGCTGGAGCCGGCGGTGGGTGCGCACCGATGACCGCGCAGTGTGGAGTTGGCGGGGTTGGCGCGACGAGCGACCGTGCCGCGGGCGACGGCGGAACAGCGACCTACCTGTCTACAACCGCAGGGTTCAGTGCGGGCGGCGGCGGCGGTGGCCTGGCCGCGTCCGCATCAACACCCCAACGATGGTGTTCGAAACTGCGAACACGACTGTCCTGGTCGGTGACGTGACCGCCGGAACGCTCTCGACACACTGACCGCCCCCCAGGTCTCAGGGGCGAGCGTCTGTGACCGCGACGCTGCGATGAAGTTGCGGCGCAAGAGTGCGCTTGCCGCCGGCTCCCTACGGACAGGTTCCGCCGACCGCAGCCATCGACGTCGGGATGAACCCGAACGCGTTGGGCTTGGTGGTCGCCCCCGGAGCCTGGAGGTTCGTCCACAGGCCGGTCATCGTGGCGTGGCACCCCATATCCGCAGCGACGGGGTGAAGTACGTCAGTGGAGACCTTGAAGGTGGTGCCAGCCTGGGTTGCAGTGGCGATGTAGCCGTTCGCCGCGTTGCCGAGCGCGGTGAGGTTCACGCTGGTCAGCGTGACCAGCACCGACTCGTAGGTCGGCGCGGTGGCAGCAACCGACAAGGTCGCGGCGGTCTGGCCGACGACCGGAACCACCGTGCCGGCTGTCGTGACGAGCGTGGTCTTCAGGCCGTTGATCTCGGTCAGGGTGCCGCCCAGTGTGTCGTCGTTGTACTCCTGAACGGTGCCGATCACGTTCACCTTCGAGCCGATGGCGAAGGTGTTGTCGAGCACGATGCCGCTCTGTGCCCGAAACACGTAGACGCCTTCATTGGGCGCAGCGGTGAGGTTGGTCGCCACCCACATGCTCTTCTTGTCGTTGGAGATCCCAGTGATGTAGACGTTCGTGAGTTCCACCGGGCCCGTCGGCGTCGCTGCTTGAATCGCGGAGATGGTGGTGGCCGCTCGGCAGGCGCTGTCCCCGATAACGCAGCCGTTATCCATGCAATCGGCGAAGCCGTTGCCGTCGTTGTCGATGGTATCGCTGCACACGGCATGGCTCGCACCCTCGGCGACCGGACAGCTCGTGCCACCAGTCATCACATTGGCGGTCGAGGTGTTGAGGAGCAGGTAGTCGAAGAAGTAGTCGACTACCCCCGTGACCCCGGCGAGACAGTCGGCCTTGGCAATCGACCCCGGCGCCGTGCCCGGGAACGCAGCGAGTGAAGACTCGACGACGATCCCACCCGTGGCATCGAAGCTGTTGAGGTCATATCGGAGCACGCACTGCCTACGCACTTTGCAGCGGTGACTGCGCTGATGTTGTTGACCGTGACGAGGACGCCTTCCCACTTCTCCCACTCGGCGTCGCGCTCGGCCTGCGTCGCCTTCTGGCCGATCGCGAGGGCGTCGACCATCTCCGGCGCCGGGACCGTGCCGGTGCCCGTCTTGGTGACGGTCATCATGCCGCCGTTGACCGGCTTCAGCTCCGTGATCGAGCGGCCGCTGGTGTCGCCGCCCATGCCGTTGGTGCCCTGGTACGCGAACTCGTCCTTCTCCGCGCCCGCGATGCTGACGATGTCGCCAACGGCGAGCGCGCCGACCTGCGCGAGCGGAGCACCGAACACGTGGACGCCCGAGAACGGTCCGCCGCCCACTTCCTCGACCCAGATGTCGCCGGTCTTGGCGCCGTAGGCGTCGATCGCAGTGACGACGACGCCGGAGAGCGCCACGGGCGTCCCCGCGGCCATCGAGTCGTTCTGCACGTCCTGGATGCGTACGCTGCCACCTGGCGCGTCCGGACCGGCGTCGTCGCCGGTGTTCGTGTCATCGGAGCGGCAGGCACAGAGAGCAGCAGAGAGCGTGAGAACGACGGCGATGGTGCGGTTCATGGACTTCTCCGAGGGCGAAGCGGCTGGCTGGCCGGCGAGGCGTTATGGCCGAGATCCGGGCCTGCTGTATAGCCAAAAACAAAGCCCGCCTATGCGGCGGGCATCACACGGGATCGTGAGGTTTTCGAGCAGCTGTTGCGACGGTACCGCTGCTTACGCGGCGGGCGCCTGGCCGTTGAGGCCGACCAGCTCGATGAACGCCATCGGGGCGGCATCGCCCTTGCGGACGCGGGTCTTGAGGATCCGCGTGTAGCCGCCCTTGCGCGAGGCGAAGTGCGGGCCGATCTCGGTGAACAGCCGGTCCATCGCGCCACGGGTCATCACCGTCAGGCGGGCCTGGCGGCGAGCGTGGACGATCTTGGCGCGCTCATCCTTGGTGGCCTTGTCGCCCTTGGCGACGAGCTCGTGCACAGAAATACCCCAACCGATGGTCGCCTCGGCGTAGCCGCGGAGGTCCTTGGCCTTGGCCTCGGTGGTCTCGATCCGGCCGTAGGTGAACAGCGCGGTCACCAGGTTGTTGAACATGGCCGAGCGGTGGGAAGACTTGCGGCCGAGCTGGCGGCCTGAAAGGCGGTGACGCATGGGGATCTCTTTTCCAGGTAGTCGAGCAAGCTAGCAACGCGAGGGCGCTGCCGATGAATCAGTTCACGGCTTCTTGAGCGGGTTCGGGCCGGGCCAGTTGTCGAGCTTCATGCCCAGCTGCAGGCCCATCTCGGCGAGCAGCTCCTTGATCTCCTTCAGCGACTTGCGGCCGAAGTTCTTGGTCTTGAGCATCTCGGACTCGGTCTTCTGGACGAGCTCGCCGATGTACTTGATGTTGGCGTTCTGGAGGCAGTTCGCCGAGCGGACAGAGAGCTCCAGCTCGTCGACGGTGCGCCACAGGTTCTCGTTGAGCTTCTCGGCGGCCTCGTCACGCGGGGCCTCGACCGGCTCCGCCATTTCCTCGAAGTTGATGAACAGGTTGAGCTGCTCCTTGAGGATCTTCGCCGCATACGCGACGCCGTCATCGGGGCGGACCGAGCCGTTGGTCCACGCCTCGAGCGTGAGCTTGTCGTAGTCGGTCTGCTGACCAACGCGGGCGTTGGTGACGGTGAAGTTGACCTTGCGGATCGGCGAGAACAGCGCGTCGATCGCGATGGTGCCGACCGGGAGGTCCGTCGAGTGGCGATCGGCCGGCGCGTAGCCGCGGCCGGTGGCGATCGTGAGCTCCATCGCGACCTTGCCGTCCTTGGACAGCGTGCAGATCCGGTGGTTCGGGTTGAGACAGGTGACGCCATCGACGAGCGCGATGTCACCCGCGGTGACCACGCCCTCGCCCTGCTTGTCGAGACGGACCGTATAGGTCTTGTCGTGTTCGACCTTGAACAGGGTCTCCTTGAGGTTGAGGATGATGTCCGTCACGTCCTCGACGACGCCCGGGAGCGCCGTGAACTCGTGCAGCGCACCCTCGATCGCGATGTGCGTGATCGCGGCGCCCTGGAGCGACGACAGGAGGATGCGGCGAAGCGCGACGCCGAGCGTCGTGCCGAAGCCACGCTCGAGCGGCTCGCAAGAGAACTTGCCGTAGGTCTCGCTGCGCTCCTCGATCTCCAGCGTCCGGGGACGGATGAGATCGCGCCAGTTCTTGGCCATGAACGCAGTCTGCTCGGGGGTCGGTTCCATGTGTCTTTCTCCTCGGTCGGGGCGCTTTCATCACGCCCGATGTAACTGCGGGTTTTCGAGGCCCGCTCCTTGGTGGCTCGAAGAAGATTACTTCGAGTAGAGCTCGATGATCAGCTGCTCGCGAATCGGCAGCGTGACGTCCGTGCGCTCGGGGAGCTGCACGATGGCGCCGCGGAAGTTCTCCTTGTCGAGCTGGATCCAGCCCGGCACGCCGCGGCGATCGACGGCGGCGAGCGCCTCGTTGATGCGCGCGATCTTCTGCGACGACTCGCGGACCTGGATCACATCGCGAGCCTTCACGAGGTAGCTCGGGATGTTGACCTTCTTGCCGTTGATCAGGAAGTGACCGTGGCGAACCAGCTGGCGCGCCTCGGCGTGATCGCTGGCGAAGCCCATGCGGTACGCGACGTTGTCGAGCCGGCGCTCGAGCAGCTGGATCAGCGTGTGACCCGAGACGCCCTTGCCCTGAACGGCCTTGTAGTAGTAGCCGCGGAACTGGCGCTCGGCGATGCCGTAGATGCGCTTGACCTTCTGCTTCTCGCGCAGCTGCTCGCCGTAGTCCGAGCGCTTGCGACGGCGGTTCTGGCCGTGCTGACCCGGCGGATACGAGCGGCGCTCGTACCCGCACTTGTCGGTATAGCAACGCTCTCCCTTGAGGAAGAGCTTCATGTCTTCACGCCGGCAGAGCCGACAAACTGCACCCGTATAGCGAGCCATGTTCTTAGTTCCTACCTACCGAGGTGATCAGACGCGACGACGCTTGCGAGGGCGGCACCCGTTGTGCGGCACCGGCGTCACGTCCCGGATGAGGTTGATCTTGAAACCAGCCGAGTTGAGCGCGCGGAGCGCCGACTCACGACCCGAGCCCGGGCCGTTGACGTAGACGGTGACGTTGCGGACACCGTGCTCCATCGCCTTCTTCGCGGCATCCTCGGCGGCGAGCTGTGCGGCGAACGGCGTGGACTTGCGAGAGCCCTTGAAGCCGCACGTCCCGGCGCTCGACCAGGCAACCACGTTGCCCGAGACGTCCGTGATCGAGACGATCGTGTTGTTGAACGTGGCGCTGATGTGCGCGACGCCGGTCTGGATGTTCTTCCGGACCTTCTTCTTCTGCTTGCCCTTGGCGGGTGCGGTGGTGCTCATGTTCGTTCGCCCTTACTTCTTGGTGACCGCGCCGAGCTTCTTCACCGCCATGCGGCGAGGACCCTTGCGGGTACGGGCGTTCGTATGAGTGCGCTGACCGCGCGCCGGGAGGTTCCGGCGGTGGCGCGAGCCACGATAGCTGTTGAGATCGATCAGCCGCTTGATGCTGAGCTGAACGTCACGACGAAGATCGCCTTCGACGCGGTAGTTCGCTTCGATCGCGTCACGGATCTTGCGAACGTCACCCTCGTCGAGATCGTCGCTCTTCTTGTCGGGCGAGATGCCCGCCTGCTTGAGGACGACGTTCGCCGCGTGGCGGCCGAGGCCGAAGATGTACGTGAGAGCGATCTCGATGCGCTTGTTGCGCGGGAGGTCGACGCCTGCGATGCGAGCCATGACTTCCTCTTAACCCTGCCGCTGCTTGTGGCGGCGATTGGTGCAGATGATGCGAACGACGCCCTTGCGCTTGATGACCTTGCACTTCACGCAGATCGGCTTGACGGATGCTCGTACTTTCATGGCTCGTTTTTCTCGGGGGCAATCGTTCGGTGAGGTGATCTTCGTGATTAGGGGGAGCCGGGCGTTGAGGTGGGGCGGGTAAGGACCCAGGGGCCCTTTTCAGTGATTGCGATCGTGTGTTCGAAGTGCGCGGACATCGAGCGATCTTTGGTCACAGCCGTCCAGTCGTCGTCGAGCTCCTCCACGTCAGGGGCCCCGGCGTTTACCATGGGTTCGACGGCGATGACAAGACCGGCCTTTAGCCGTTTCTCGGTCCCGGCCTTCCCGAAATTGGGGACCTGGGGATCCTCGTGCATCGCCCTGCCCGTTCCGTGACCGACGAACTGGCGGACGACGCTAAACCCGTTTGATTCCACGTAGCTCTGGACCGCGTGCCCGAGGTCGCCCAGGCGGTTGCCCGGAACGCACAAGGCGATCGCGTTCTCGAGGGACTGGCGGCAGACCTCCACCAGCTTGCGCTTTTCTGGTGAGACGTTGCCCACGAGCACCGTCCGGGCGGTGTCTGCACAGAACCCGGCGCGGTAGATCCCGAAGTCGATCCCGATGATGTCGCCATCGACCAGCACGTCGTTCTTGCGGGGGATGCCGTGGACGATGACCTCGTTGCGCGAGGTGCACAGCACACCCGGATACGGCGGCTTGCCCCCCGGGTTGTAGTGGAGGAAGGCGCTCTTGACCTTGTGCTTCTCGATCCCCCTGCGGGCGATCTGATCGAGCTCCCAGGTCGAGATCCCCGGCTTGGCCGCCTCGCAGACGGTCTCCAGGATCTCCGCGGCCACGAGCCCGGCCTCACGCATGAGGCCGATCTCGTCAGCGCTCTTGAGGTGGATCCGCACCGCGCGACTCGCAGCCCGTTAGCGCGGGCGGGAGGCGACGCGACCACGGATCCGCGGACCCTTCGGTCCAGCGAAGCCCTCGTAGTGACGCGTGATGAGGTGCGACTCGATCTGCTGCACGGTGTCGAGCGCCACGCCGACGACGATCAGGAGGCCCGTGCCACCGAAGCTGAACGGCACGCTCAGGTACTTCTGCAGGAGCGCGGGGATCATGCAGACGACCGACAGGTACAGCGCACCGGCGAACGTGATGCGAGACAGCACGCGCTCGATGTACTGCGCGGTGTTCTTGCCCGGCCGGATGCCCGGGATAAAGCCGCCGCTCTTCTTGAGGTTGTCCGCGACGTCCACCGGGTTGAACACGACCGCCGTGTAGAAGAACGCGAAGAACACGACGAGGATCGTGAAGATCGCGTTGTACCGCCAGTCGGCCGGGTGCAGCACGCTCGAGAACTCCTGCAGCCAGCCCGCGTTCGCCATGTTGGCGATCTGGGCAGGGAACATGAGGATCGAGGACGCGAAGATCGGCGGGATCACGCCCGAGACGTTGATCTTGAGTGGCAGGAAGCTCTGCGCACCCGAGTACATCTTTCGTCCCACCTGCCGCTTCGTGTACTGGACAGGGATCCGGCGCTGGGAACGCTCGAAGTAGCAGATCGCGGCGATCGTGCCGACGACGAGCAGGATCATGAACACCACGGTCAGGCCGCCGACGTTGCCGCCGCCGCCGCCCGCGAGGAACTGGGTGATCGCATCCGGCATGTGCGCGACGATGCCGGCGAAGATGATCATCGACGAGCCGTTGCCGATGCCGTTGTCCGTGATCAGCTCGCCCATCCACATGATGACGGCGGTGCCGGTGGTCATGGTGAGGACGGTGACGAGGTGGAACGCCATACCGGGGTCGGTGACGACCTCGGCACCGCCACGCGAGAGACTCTCGACGTAGCTGGCAGCGAACCACGCCTGCACGGCGGCGACGAGGATCGTGCCGTAGCGGGTGAGCTGGTTGATCTTCTTGCGCCCCTGCTCGCCCTCTTTGTTGAGCTGGTCGAGCTTGGGGACGACGACGGTGAGCAGCTGCATCACGATCGACGACGTCACGTACGGCATGATGCCGAGCGTGAAGATCGAGAACTGCTGCAGTGCGCCGCCCGAGAACATGTCGAACATGCCGAGGAAGCTGCCCGAGCCACCCTTGGTGACGACGTGCTGCATCTCGACGCGGTTGATGCCCGGGATCGTGATGAACACGCCCAGGCGATAGACCGCGAGGATCCCGAGCGTGAACAGGATCCGGCGCCGGAGCTCCGGCACCTTCGTGATATTGCGGATGGAACCGGCCACTAGGGGGTCCTTACGCCGCGAGGATCTCGATCGATCCGCCCGCCTTCTCGACCTTGTCCTTCGCGGTCGCGGAGGCGCGGTGTGCCTTGATGGTGAGCTTCTTGGTCAGCTCGCCCTCGCCGAGGATCTTGATGGTGTCGACCTTCTTCGGGATGATGCCCTTGGCGCGGAGCACGTCGATGTCGACCGTGGCACCCGCCTCGAACACCGTCTCGAGGAGCGAGACGTTGATCGGGAACGCCTCGACGCGGTTCATGTTGGTGAACCCGCGCTTCGGGATCCGGCGTGGCATCGGCATCTGACCACCCTCGAACGCGAGCCGCGCGCCGTGGTGACCCGGGCGAGCCTTCTGGCCCTTGACGCCCTTACCGGAGGTCTTGCCCTTACCCGAGCCGCGACCACGACCAAGGCGCTTCTTTTCCTTGGTTGCGCCCGGGTTGGGGTGGAGGTTGTGCAGGCTGATCTTGTCGTGATCTTCGTGAGACATGGGAGCTTTACCGATCGCGCCGTGCAATCTGGCGCGGAAACTTCGTTGGGGCAACTGAGTAGATCTTCACCTGACCATAAGGCCAGGAGAATCGACACTCAGTCCGCGGACTCGACGGTGACGAGGTGGCTGACCTTGCGGATCATCCCGCGGATGGCGGGGGTGTCCTGGAGGGTGACCGTCTTGTGGGGACCGCGGAGACCGAGGCCCTGGAGGGTCCGGTTCTGCTGGTCCGAGCGGCCGACGCCGCTCCGCACCTGGGTAATCTTGAGCTTGATCGCCATGGGATGATCTCGGTCCGGCTCAGGCCGGCCGCGTGCTGCGGGTGTAGAGGTCCGAAACGGTCTTGCCACGGGTCTTCGCGACCTGCTCGACCGAGCGGAGCGCCTTGAGCGCCACGATCGTCGCGTGGATGACGTTGTGCTTGTTCGACGTCCCGATCGACTTGGTCAGGATGTCCGTGATGCCGGCGACCTCGAGGACGGGGCGCACGCCGCCGCCGGCGATGACGCCGGTACCGGGCGAAGCCGGGCGGAGGAGCACCTGCGCGGCGCCGAAGAAGCCTTCGATGTCGTGCGGGATGGTGCCCTTGACGAGCGGGATCTTGAACAGGTTCCGCTTCGCGCGATCGGTGCCCTTGCGGATCGCCTCGGGAACTTCGTTCGCCTTGCCGAGACCTGCACCGACGTAGCCGTGCTGATCGCCGACGACGACGAGCGCCGAGAACGAGAACCGACGGCCGCCCTTGACGACCTTGGCGACGCGGTTGATGTGGACGACGCGGTCGACGAGCTCGCCGACTTCTTCGGGATTGATGATCATGGTCTGTGTCGTCCTTTAGAACTGCAGGCCCGCGTCACGAGCGCCATCGGCGACTTCCTTGACGCGACCGTGGAAGATGAACCCGTTGCGGTCGAACACGACCGAGGTGACGCCGGTCGCCTTGAGGCGCTCGCCGACCGCCTTGCCGATGGCGCGCGCACGCTCCTTCTTGGGCTTGCCCGCGGTGGCAGCCTTGAGCGCCTCCTCGAGCTCGCTCGCCGAAGCGAGGACGCGACCCGTGGTGTCGTCCACCGCCTGCGCGTAGACGTAGCGCGCCGAGCGGAACACGCTCAGGCGAGGACGCTCCGCGGTACCCGAGATCCGGAGCCGGATCGAGAACTTGCGCTTGAGGCGCTTGCGGAGCTTGGGGGTGGCGACTTTGACGTGACCAGACATGTGCTTTCTCCTGACCCGAGGCCGTTGCTACCGAATGTAGGTAGCGACCTGTACGAGTCGTTACTTACCGGCGGTCTTGCCGGCCTTCCGCGTGATCGTCTCTTCGATGTACTTGATGCCCTTGCCCTTGTAGGGCTCCGGCGGGCGGAAGCTGCGGATGTTCGACGCCGCGGCGCCCAGCGCCTGGCGATCGATCCCCGACAGGATCAGCATGTTCTTGTCGACCTTGGCCGCGATCCCCTCGGGGAGCGCGTACTCGATCGGGTGCGAGTACCCGAGCGAGAGGATGAGCTTCGGGCCCTTCAGCTCGGCCTTGTAGCCGACGCCGTTGATCTCGAGCTGGCGCTCGAAGCCCTTGGTCACACCGGTCAGCATGTTGCCGACCAGGGCGCGCATCAGGCCGTGCGCGGCGCGCTCGGGCCCAAGGTTCCCCTTGCGCTCGAACACGACGACGTCCTTGCCGTCCTCGTCCTTGGCCTGCTTGATGTCGATCAGCTTGTGGCGGGCAAGGCTGAGCGTGCCCTTGGGGCCCTTGGTCGACACGGTGTCCTTCGTGATGGACACGGTGACGCCCTTGGGGATCTCGAGTGGTTTACGTCCGATTCGCGACATGACTCACCAGACCTCGCAGAGGACTTCGCCGCCGACGCCCTTGTTCCGGGCTTCCTTGTCCGTCATCACGCCCTGCGACGTGCTGAGGATGGCGATGCCGAGCCCGTTACGGACGCGCGGCACCTTGGTGGCGGGGACGTACGCGCGCTGACCCGGGCGCGACACCCGGCGCATGCCGGTGATCGCGTTGCCCGACGCCGAGGCGCGGCCGTCGTAACGCAGGACGAGCTTGAGCATGCCCTGCTTGTTGTCTTCGCTCGAGGTGACGTTCTGCACGAAGCCTTCGGCGGCGAGGATCTCGGCGATCCGCTGCTTGAGGTTCGAGCGAGGGCACTCGACGAGTTGCTTGCGCGCGCGGATACCGTTTCGGATACGCGCGAGGAAATCAGCGATTGGATCGGTCATCGACATGTGTTCACCAGCTCGACTTGATGACGCCCGGGATGTCGCCGCGGAGCGCGAGCTCCCGGAAGCAGCAACGACACATCTCGAACTTGCGGAGGTATGCGCGCGAGCGGCCACAGCGCTTGCAGCGGCTCTTGATGCGAACCTTGAACTTTTGCTTCTTGGGAAGCGTATCAACCAGCTTGGCCATGACTTACGCGGCTCCAGTCGTTGCAGTCTCGGTCGTCGGAGCGCCGGGGACAGCCGGCGCAGCCTGACGGAACGGCATCCCGAGGTGCGTGAGGAGCGCGCGCCCCTCCGCATCGGTCTCGGCCGTGGTGACGATGCTGATGTTCATGCCCTTGATCGAATCGATCTTGTCGTACTCGATCTCGGGGAAGATGATCTGCTCCTTCACGCCCATGGTGAAGTTGCCGCGGCCGTCGAACCCGCGCGGCGACACGCCGCGGAAATCGCGGACGCGCGGCAGCGCGATGTTGAGCAGACGATCGAGGAACTCCCACATGCGCTCGCGGCGCAGGGTGACCATGACGCCGATCTTCTGCCCCTTGCGGAGCTTGAACACGGCGATGTCCTTCTTGGCGCGCGAGACCACGGGGGACTGCCCCGTGATCATCTTGAGCTCCTCGACCCCGAACTCGATCATCTTGGGCTCGTCCTTGGCTTTGCCGAGGCCCATGTTGACCGTGACCTTGAGGATGCGCGGAACCTGCATGACGGTGGAGTAACCGAACTCCTTCATCATCGCCGGCTTGATCGTGCTGTCGTACTTGGTCTTGAGGGTCGGCGGCTTCTCGCGCTTGTACTTGGGCGCGGGGCCTTCCTGGACAACAGGCTTCTTGGCCTTGCCCTCGCCCTTCGCCTTCGCCTTCGCGGCGCGCTCCGCCTTCTTGGCAGCAGCAGCCTCGTCGGCTGCGCCCTTGTCGTCGTCTTCAGTCGCCATGATCAGCTCATCCCAGCGGTCGGGAACTTCGTGCCCGACTTCACGCCGACGCGGACCTTCTGGTCGCCGTCGTTGGAGATCTTGGTGCGCGTGCCCTTGGTCGACTTGTCGTCGAACAACTGCACGTTGGAGATGTGGATCGAGCCTTCCTTGTCGATGATGCCGCCCTGCGGGCTGGCCTGCGTCGCCTTGGAGTGCTTCTTGACCATCGCGACCTTCTCGACGACCACGCGGTTGCCGACGACGCGAAGGATCTTGCCCTTCTTGCCCTTGCTGGCACCTGCGATGACGATGACGAGATCGCCCTTACGAACGTGTGCTGCGCGCATGACTACAGAACCTCCGGCGCCAGCGAGATGATCTTCATGAACCGCTTGGCGCGCAGCTCGCGAGCGACCGGCCCGAAGATACGGGTACCGATCGGCTCGTTCTCCTTGTTGACGAGGACGGCGGAGTTGCCGTCGAACCGGATCGAAGAACCATCGTTGCGTGCGAGCTCCTTGCGGGTGCGCACGATGACGGCACGGGCGACTTCGCCCTTCTTGACCTTGGCTCCCGGAATCGCCTCGCGGATCGAGACGATGATGATGTCCCCGATCGAGGCGTAGCGGCGGCGCGAGCCACCGAGCACCTTGATGCAGTAGACCTTCTTGGCGCCGCTGTTGTCAGCGACGTCGAGGACGGACGTCATCTGGATCACGACGCACCCTCCACGGCCTTGGAGATCGTGCGGAGCAGACGCCAGCGCTTGGTGCGCGACATCGGACGCGACTCGATGATCTCGACGAGGTCTCCGACCTTGGAGACGTTGTTCTCGTCGTGCACGTGATACTTCACACGGCGCGTCAGGAACTTGTGGAAGCGGCGATCGCGGACACGGCGGACGACGGTCACGACGATCGTCTTCTGCATGTTCGCGGAGGTCACGCTGCCCACGATGACGCGGCGGCTGCCACGCTCGTCGGCGGGGGTGGTATCGGTGGACTCGGGGCTCATGACTTCGCCTTCTTGGACTTCTTGGTCTCGGACTTCTTGGCGGGAGCGGCTTCGTCAGCTGCAGGCGCCGAGGTCGTCGCCGACTTCTGGGCCTGGGTCTCCACACCGTGCTTGCGGCCGTTGAGGACCGTCAGGATCTGGGCGATGTGCCGGCGCTTGGTCTGCAGCAGCGCCGTCGACGTCACCTGATTGGTGTGCTTGCCGAGGTGCAGGCGGAACAGCTCGTCACGGGTGGTGACGAGGAGGGCGCGGAGCTCGTCGTCCGGCTGATCGCGGAACGACACGAGGGTCTGGGCTGCTTTGCTCATAGGACGGGCTCACGAGAGACGAGCTGGGTCTTGACCGACAGCTTGTGGTGGGCGCGGTGGAAGGCTTCCTTCGCGATCTCGAGCGACACGCCCTCGACCTCGAAGATCACGCGACCCGGCTTGACGACGGCGATCCAGCCCTCGACGCCGCCCTTACCGGTACCCATGCGGGTCTCGGCGGGCTTCTTCGTCACGGGGTGGTCGGGGAACACGCGGACGTGGATCTTGCCGAACTTCTTGACGGAGCGAGAGATCGCGACACGCGCGGCCTCGATCTGCCGAGAGGTGATCCAGCCGGGCGACGTGACCTGCAGGCCGTAGTCGCCGAACGAGACCTCGTTGCCGCCCTTCGCATTACCTGCGAGGTGTCCCTTGTGGGACTTGCGGAACTTGGAGCGCTTTGGGGAGAGCATCGACATAAGAAATCTCCAGCCTCGAAACTAGGTGCCCGAGCGCGGGGGGGTGACGCGAGCGGCAGCCGGGTCCTTGCGGGGCGCCGGGAGCACCTCGCCGTGGAACACCCACGCCTTGACGCCGATCGAGCCGTACGTGGTGTGAGCCTCCGTGAAGCCGTACTCGATGTCGGCGCGCAGGGTGTGGAGGGGAACGCGACCCTCCTTGTACCACTCGCGACGGCACATCTCGGCGCCGCCCAGGCGGCCGCTCGACGCGACCTTGATGCCCTTGGCGCCGAACTTCATCGCGGTCTGGGTCGCCTTCTTCATGGCGCGGCGGAAGGCGATGCGGCGCTCGAGCTGCGTCGCGATGTTCTCGGCGACGAGCTGGGCGTTGGTCTCGGCCTTCCGGACCTCGATGATGTTGAGGAACACTTCATTCTCGGTGAGCGCCTGGACTTCCTTCTTCAGGGTCTCGACGCCAGCGCCACGCTTACCGATCACGATCCCCGGGCGAGCCGTGTGGATGTTGATCTTGGCCTTGTTGGCCGCGCGCTCGATCTCGATGAACGAGACGCCCGCGTGGTTGAGCTTCTTCTTGATGAAGCTCTTGAGCTTGAGGTCCTCGTGGAGCCACTTCGCGTAGTTCTTCTCCTCGTACCAGCGAGACGACCACGTCTTGATGATGCCGAGACGGAATCCAATCGGATGCGTTTTCTGACCCATGGTCCTACCTACTTCTCGTCCGTGACGACCACCGTGAGGTGGCTCGCGCGGTGATTGATGCGGTTGGCGCGGCCCATCGAGCGGGGCATCCAGCGCTTGGCGATCGTGCCGCCGTCGACGGCGATCGTGAGGATGCGGAGATCCTCGACGGACGCGTCGCCACCGGACTTGTCCTCGGCGTTCGCCGCCGCGGACTTGATGGCCTTGGAGATGATCCCCGCGGCCTTCTTGGGCATCAGGTCGAGGAGGCCCACGGCCTGCTCCACCGTCTTGTTACGGACGAGGTTCGCGACGACCCGCATCTTGCGGGGCGACATCGTGATTCCACGGACGAGTGCGCGAGCTTGCATGGCAGACCTACTTCTTCCGCTCGCCGGTGTGGCCGTGGAAGGTGCGGGTGAGCGAGAACTCGCCGAGCTTGTGACCGACCATCTGCTCGGTGATGAACACCGGCATGAACTTGCGGCCGTTGTGCACGGCGAACGTCAGACCGACCATGGCGGGGATGACCATCGAACGGCGCGAGTAGGTGGAGATCACCCGCTTGTTCTGGTTGGTCTCCTTCTGGGCAGCGACGATCTTCTTCGCGAGATACTTCTCGACGAACGGACCCTTCTTCAATGAACGCGGCATAGCTACTTGGTCCTTACTTGCTTCGTCCGCGGATGATGAACTGCTCGGTCCGCTTGTTGTGACGGGTCTTGAGGCCCTTGGTCTTCTGGCCCCACGGGGTGCACGGGTGACGACCACCCGAGGAGCGACCTTCGCCGCCACCCATGGGGTGATCGACGGGGTTCATCGACACGCCACGGTTGTGGGGGCGGATGCCCTTCCAACGACGGCGGCCTGCCTTGCCCCACTGGATGTTCGCGTGCTCGTGGTTGCCGACCACGCCGATGGTGGCGCGGCAGTCGATGTGGACGTAGCGCATCTCGCCCGAGGGCATGCGCAGCGTGGCCCAATCGCCTTCCTTCGCCATCAGCCGTGACCTTGGTCCCCGCCGAGCGACCGATCTGCGCGCCGCGGCCCTGCTTGAGCTCGACGGCGTGGATCTCGGTACCGATCGGGATGTGCTTCAGCGGCAGCGAGTTGCCCGGCTTGATGTCCGCGCTGTTGGCCGAGATGATCTCGTCACCAACGACCAGCTTGGCCGGAGCCAGGATGTACGCCTTCTCGCCGTCCTTGTACTGCAGGAGCGCGATGCGCGCCGAGCGGTTCGGATCGTACTCGATGGCGACGACGACCGCGGGAACGCCCGTCTTCTTGCGCTTGAAGTCGACGACGCGATAGCGCTGCTTGTGGCCACCGCCGCGGAACCGCGAGGTGATGCGGCCGTGATTGTTGCGGCCGGCAGTCGCGGTCTTGTGCGCGAGCAGGCTCTTCTCGGGCTCGGACTTCGTGATCTCGCCGAAGTCCTGCGAGGACATTCCGCGACGACCCGGCGAAGTCGGCTTGTACTTCTTGATCGCCATCTCAGACTCCCTCGAAGAACTCGATGTTGTCGCCGGCCTTGAGCGTCACGAACGCCTTCTTCCAGGCGGGACGCTGACCCGAGAACCGGCCCACGCGCTTCACCTTGCCGCGCACGACGAGCGTGCGGACGTCGGTGACCGTGACCTTGAACAGGGTCTGGACAGCTGCCTTGATCTCGATCTTGTTCGAATCGCGAGCGACCTCGAACACGACCTGCTGCGCGTACTCGTCGCCCTCGGCCTTCGAAGACGCGCCACCACCGGTCTCCCGGAGGCGCGCCGACTTCTCGGTCAGGAGCGGACGCTTGATGATCGACTGTGCGTCACGCATGACTACTCGCTTTCCGCTTCCGTCTTGAGAGCGGTGGTGATCGACTCGACCGCCGCCTTGGTCAGGACCAGGGTCTCGTGGCGGAGGATGTCGTAGACGTTGACGCCCTCGGGCGCGAGCCACTGCGACTTCGCGAGGTTCTTCGCGCCGCGCACCAGCATCGTGTTGTCCTTGGCATCGACGATCAGCGCCTTCGGGCCGGTCCCGAGGGTCGCGAGCGTGGCGGCCACGCTCTTGGTCTTGCCGTCCGTGGCGAACGAATCGACGACGATGATCTTCGACTCGCCGGCGCGGAGCGACAGCGCCGAGCGCAGCGCCATCTTCTTGGCCTTGCGCGGCATGTTGTACTCGTAGCTGCGCGGCTTGGGGCCGAACACCGACGAGCCACCGACGAAGTGCGGGGCCTGACGGCTACCCTGGCGCGCCTGGCCAGTGCCCTTCTGCTTCCACACCTTCTTGGAGGAGCCGCGGACCTCGCCGAGGCGCTTGGTCGAGGCAGTTCCGGCGCGGCGCTTCGCGAGCTGCCACTTCACGACCTCCCAGAGGAGGTGCTCGTGGATCTCGGCACCGAACACGGCGTCGTCGAGCTCGATCGAGCCGACGGACTTACCGCTGATGTTCTTGACGTCTAGCTTGGCCATGATCGTTCTCTATTCGCGCTTAGGTCTTGATCTCGACGTCGACGCCGGCCGACAGGTCGAGCTTCATCAGCGCGTCGAGGGTCTGCTGGGTCGGCTCGAGGATGTCGAGGAGCCGCTTGTGGGTGCGGATCTCGAACTGCTCACGCGACTTCTTGTCGGTGTGCGGCGACCGCAGCACGCAGTACTTGTTGATCTTGGTCGGCAGCGGGATCGGGCCGGCGATCTTGGCGCCCGTGCGCTTGGCGGTCTCCACGATCTCTCCGGCCGACTGGTCGAGGAGCTTGTGGTCGTACGCCTTGAGGCGGATGCGAATGCGTGGAGTCGTCATGGGATGATTTCCTACTTCTTCTTCTCGGCGAGCGTGTCGGCGAGGATCTTGGTCACGACGCCGGCGCCGACGGTCTTGCCACCCTCGCGAATCGCGAAGCGGAGGCCTTCCTCGCAGGCGATCGGCGAGACGAGCTGCACGTCGACCTTGATGTTGTCGCCGGGCATCACCATCTCCGTACCCTCGGGCAGGGTCACCGTGCCGGTGACGTCCGTGGTGCGGAAGTAGAACTGCGGGCGGTAGCCCTGGAAGAACGGGGTGTGGCGACCGCCCTCTTCCTTCTTCAGCACGTACACCTCGCACGTGAAGTGATCGTGCGGCGGGACCGTGCCCTTCTTGCACAGCACCATGCCGCGCTCGATCTCCTCGCGCTTGGTGCCGCGCAGCAGCACGCCGACGTTGTCGCCGGCCTGGCCCTGGTCGAGCAGCTTGCGGAACATCTCGACGCCCGTGCAGACCGTCTGCTGCGTCGGGCCGAGGCCCACGATGTCGAGCTCCTCGCCGACCTTCACGATGCCGCGCTCCACGCGACCCGTGACGACCGTGCCACGACCCGTGATCGTGAACACGTCCTCGACCGGCATCAGGAACGGCTTGTCCAGCTCGCGCACCGGCTCCGGGATGAACGAGTCACACGCGTCCATCAGCTTCGCGATCGACGGCGTGCCGTACTCCGACGCATCGCCCTCGAGCGCCTTCAGCGCCGAGCCGCGGATGATCGGCGTGTCGTCGCCCTTGTAGCCGTTCTTGCTCAGCAGCTCGCGGAGCTCCATCTCGACCAGGTCGAGCAGCTCCTCGTCACCCTTGCCGATCATGTCGCACTTGTTCAGGTACACCACCATCGCGGGGATGTTGACCTGGCGACCGAGCAGCACGTGCTCGCGCGTCTGCGGCATCGGCCCGTCCGGAGCCGAGACCACCAGGATCGCGCCGTCCATCTGCGCCGCGCCCGTGATCATGTTCTTGATGTAATCGGCGTGGCCCGGGCAATCGACGTGCGCGTAGTGGCGCTTGTCGCTCTCGTACTCGACGTGGGCCGTCGAGATCGTGATGCCGCGTGCCTTCTCTTCCGGCGCCTTGTCGATCTGATCGAACGCCGTGAACTTCGCGAAGCCCTTCGTCGACTGGACCTTCGTGATCGCGGCGGTCAACGTCGTCTTGCCGTGATCGACGTGGCCGATCGTGCCGATGTTGACGTGGGGCTTGTTGCGAATGAACTTTTCTTTCGACACGACGTTCTCCTTCAGAGGCGCGACACGCGGTTCAGGTCGTTGCGGAGTTGCTGAGGTACTTCTGCGTAGTGGTCAAGTTCGAGCGAGTGGGTCGCGCGGCCTCTGGTTTTCGACCGTAAATCAGTAGCGTAACCGAACATCGAGGCCATCGGGACGAAACAGGCGACGGTCTGTACACCAGGACGCGCGGTAATTCCAGCGACTTTTCCCCGTCTGGCATGCAAATCGCCGAGCACTTCTCCCACGTATTCATCGGGAGTTACGACCTCGAGCGACATGACGGGCTCGAGGAGGGTCGGAGAGGCCTTGTTGGCGGCTGCCACGAAGGCCTTGGAACCCGCGACCTTGAAGGCGAAATTGTTCGAATCCACGGGGTGATAGCTGCCGCCGACGACCTGGACACGGAGATCGGTCATGGGGTGGCCACTCAAGACGCCACGCTCCACGGCCTCGGTCACTCCCGCCTCGACGGCCGGCGCGTGCTCCTGCGGGATGTCGGCCGCGGGTGCGCGATTCTCGTAGACGTACCCGCCGCCACGGTCCGTCGGCTCGACGACGAGCTTGACGTGGCCGTACTCGCCGCGGGGCCCCAGCTGGCGCACGAACCGGTTCTCGCCCTCGGCGCGCAGACCGATGGTCTCGCGATAGGCGACCTGCGGGTTCCCGACTCGCGCCTTGACCCCGTACTCCCGGCGCAGCCGGTCGACCACGATCTCGAGGTGGAGCTCGCCCATCCCCGAGATCACGATCTGGCCGGAGTCTGCATCGGTCCGCACGTGGAACGACGGATCCTCGATCGCGAGGCGCTCGAGCGCGTGCGCGAGCTTCGCGTGGTCCTCGTCGGTCTCGGGCTCGAGCGCGACGCCCATCACCGCGTTCGGGACGGTCATCGCATCGAGGAGCAGCGGGAACCGTGGATCGCACAGCGTGTCGCCGGTGGCGAGCTTGCTGGTGCCAGCGGTCGAGACCACCGCGCCGATCATGCCGGCCTCGACCTGACGGATGTCCTCGCGGTGGTTCGCGAACATGCGCACGAGCCGACCGATCTGCTCGAGGTGGCCCTTGGTGGCGTCGAGCACGGCGTCGCCGACGCGAAGGCAGCCGGCATAGACGCGGACGAACGTGAGCTGGCCGCCGTGATCGTCGTTCTGGACCTTGAAGGCCAGCGCAGCGAGGGGCTGATCGTCGCCGATCGTGCGGATGATCGTCGGCGCGCCCGCGGGATCGGCGACATCGCGACCGCGGACCTCGACGAAGTCATTCGGCGACGGGAGGAAATCGATCACGGCATCGAGCAGGTTGTGGATGCCCTGGTTCTTGAACGCAGAGCCCACCAGCGTGGGGACGCCGCGGTTCGAGAGGGTGATCCGACGAAGGGCGGTCCGGATCGCCTCGGCCGACAGCTCGCGGCCAGCGACCCACGCCACCATCAGCTCGTCGTCGAGCTCGGCGATCGCTTCGATCATCGCTTCGCGAGCGCGGCTCGCGGCCGGCATCTGTGCGTGCGGGATCGGGCCATCCTTGAACGTGGCGCCGAACGTGGCCGTGTCCCACGTCCTCGAGCGCATCGCGATCAGGTCGATCACGCCACCGAACGCGGCGCCCGTGCCGAGGGCGAGCTGGATCACGATCGGGTGTGCGCCGAGGCGCGCCTTGATCGCCGCGACGACGCGATCGGGATCGGCCCCATCACGATCGAGCTTGTTGATGAACGCCAGCCGCGGGACCTTGTAGCGGTCCGCCTGACGCCACACGGTCTCGCTCTGGCTCTCGACGCCGGCCACCGCGCAGAACACGGCGATCGCGCCATCGAGCACGCGGAGCGAGCGCTCGACCTCCATCGTGAAGTCGACGTGGCCCGGGGTGTCGATCAGGTTGACGACGTGCTGGTTCCAGCCAAACGTCGTCGCAGCGGCGGTGATCGAGATCCCGCGCTCCTGCTCCTGCTGCATCCAATCGGTGACCGTCGACCCCTGGTCGACTTCTCCGATCCGCGACGTCACACCCGAGTAGAACAGGATCCGCTCGGTGGTCGTCGTCTTGCCTGCGTCGACGTGCGCCATGATCCCGATGTTTCGGGTCCGGTCCAAAGGGACCGCGCGCGTATCGACGGGCTTTTGCGTCATGGTCGTGAGCCTGGTGGTTTGGGACTCGTCGTCCCACCTGCCGGACCCTCTCGAGGATCAGTGGTTCGCGATTACCAGCGGTAGTGAGCGAAGGCGCGGTTCGCCTCGGCCATCTTGTGGACGTCCTCGCGCTTCTTGACCGCGTTGCCACGGTTCTGCGCGGCGTCGACGATCTCGTTCGCGAGGCGATCCATCATCGTCTTCTCGTTGCGGGCGCGAGCGAACTCGACCAGCCAGCGCATCCCGAGCGCCATCGAGCGGTCCGGGCGGACATCGACGGGCACCTGGTAGGTGGAGCCACCGACGCGGCGGCTCTTGACCTCGACGCGCGGGCGGACGTTCGTCATCGCGCGCTCCCACACCTTCAACGGATCGTCCTTGGCCCGCTCGGCGACCATGTCGAACGCCTTGTAGACGATGCCCTCGGCGACGGCCTTCTTGCCATCGCGCATGACGACGTTGACGAACTGGGTCAGGCGGCGGCGGACGTCCGTCGCGGCATCCGTGTACTTCGGATCCGGGAGGACCTTACGCTTGGGAACTTCACCTTTACGCGGCATGGTCTTCTTCCCTTTACTTCGGACGCTTGGCGCCGTACTTCGAGCGGCTCTGCTTGCGGTTCTGGACGCCCGTCGTATCGAGGGTGCCGCGGATGATGTGGTAGCGAACGCCCGGGAGATCCTTCACGCGACCGCCGCGGATGAGGACGACCGAGTGCTCCTGGAGGTTGTGTCCCTCGCCCGGGATGTACGACGTCACTTCCATGGCGTTCGTCAGGCGAACACGCGCCACCTTGCGAAGCGCCGAGTTCGGCTTCTTCGGCGTGGTGGTGTAGACGCGGGTGCAGACGCCGCGCTTCTGCGGGCACTGCTTCAGGGCCGGAGATGCGCTCTTGGTGCGCATCTTCTCGCGACCCTTGCGGACGAGCTGATTGATAGTGGGCATGCGACGTGAATCCTGATCCGGGCGGAAGTGCGGAGAGCGGTGGACTTTACGGATTCGCCCCTCGGTGTCAAGGCCTTAGGGGACCCCGGATCGACGCCCTGCCCTAGCGGATCGACTTCGCGAGGGCGGCGGCCTGTTTGCGCACGCGCTCGTTGGGCTCGTTCTTGGCCGCGATCCGGAGGTACGGCACCGCCGACCGCCCGATGGTGGATCGCAGGAAGCCCGTGGCTTTCTTGACGGTTTTGGGACTCGCGAGCATCCGGATCACGTTCCGGTTGAGCACCGCGTTGCCGCGGTACTTGCCGTTCTTGGTGATCGCGGCCTTGTAGTGGTCCATCGCGACCGACCACCAGAGACGATCATTGTAGAGGTTGCCCAGGAGGAACGGCAGATAGGCGCTGTTCGGGGATTGCTTCCACAACGCCCGGAGGCTCGCGATCGCGAGGTCCCGCTTGCCGTCCTTGATCAGCTGGATCGCCTGCGGCACCGTCTGCGCGAGCACGGGTTCGGGCGGCGCACGCTTCTCCGCGTCCTCGGGAGTCTCGGGGGCATCGGGCGCCTCGTCCTCGGCGGTCTGCGTGTCGGCGTTCGGATCCGGGTTGGTCGCGGACTCCGGATCCATCTCGATCTCGCCGCCACCCGATCCGCCACCCGATCCGTCCTGGGCGGCGCCGTCGACGGTGACGGTGATGGTCGCGTCACTCGCCAGCGGAACCTCGGCCGCATCGACCGGCGCGATCGCGCTCGCATCGATGGCGAGCGGCGGCGTCGCGATCATCGGCGCAGCGTCGGCGGGAGCATCACTGCTGCTCGGCCGCATCTTGATGTACCAGGCCGCCGTGGCCGCACCCGCGAGGACCACCGCGAGGAACCCGAGGCTGCCTGCGCTGGAGCGCTTTCGCTTCGTCGGCGGCGGCTCGTCCGCGGTGGGCCGGGCGACCTTCGTGCTGCGCACGTCGAGCAACGTCGAGGCGACGGCGGCCGGATCGACCTTGGCGTGCGGACGCGACAGCTCCTCCTTGCCGGTCAGCCGGGGGCCGACAAGCTCGTCGATCGCCTCCGTGAGCTCGATCGCGGTCTGAAACCGATCGTCGGGCGACTTCGCCATCGCCTTCTCGATGATCTCCTGGAGACCGTCGGGGATCGGGACCGCCTCCTCCATCTTGTCCGCGAGCTTCGGGATCGGCGCTGCGCGGTGCATGCCGAGGAGCGCCATCGTGTCGTCGGCGGAGAACGGCCGCACGCCGGCGCACATCTCGAACAACACCACGCCCACCGCATAGATGTCGGTGCGCGCATCGATCGTCCCGCCACCGACGGTCTGCTCGGGCGCCATGTAGTTCGGCGTCCCGACGACGACATTCGCCTGGGTCGCATCGCGGCCGACGTTGCCGCGGAGGCGCGCCAGGCCGAAATCGAGGATCCGCACGTGATCCCCCGTGCCGACCTCCTGGCTGATCATGATGTTGGCGGGCTTCACATCGCGATGGACCACGCCCTGGGCATGCGCGTGTGCGAGCCCCGCGGCGATCTGGCGCGTCAACAGCAACGCTCGCGCCGGAGGCAGCTGCCCCTCGTCGATCAACGAGCGAAGCGTGGTGCCGGCGACGTACTCCATCACGAGGTACGGAGCGCCTTCCCATACGCCGAAGTCGACGACGGACACACAGTTGGGGTGCGCGAGCTTGGACATCACGCGGGTCTCGCGCTCGAACCGCCCGAGGAACTCCGCGTCCTTCGCGTACGACGCGTGGAGGAACTTGATCGCGACGAGCTTGCCGACGGGCACCCGCTCGGCCTTGTAGACCGCTCCCATCGATCCGGACGCCATCGCGGCGAGGATCGTGTAGCGCTCGTCGACGAGCTGACCGATTCTCCGATCTGGATCGGTCTCGGTATCGTCACCCCGCGGAGCGCTGTCGCCGGACTCGATCAGTGGGTCCACTTCTCTTCGCGCCGGTGCTCGCCGTCCTCGTACTCGTGCGCCATCACGAAATGATACGCGACCTCACGTGCCGCTTCGTTCTCGACGATGCACTCGAACAGCCACTCCCCATCAGCCTCGGTCGGCTCCACCTGCACGTATGCGATCTCGGCGGGGAACACGATCAGCTCGCCGACCAGCTCCTTGGCGCGCGCCAGCTGCACCACGAGCGTCTGCTCGTCCTCGGTGATCAGCGTCCAGTGGAAGTCGTCGTGATCGAGCAGGACGACCTCGGGGGTCCCGGCGCGCAGGATGCAGTTCGCGTGGCCCGCGAGCCAGGTCCAGAACTTGTCGAACGCTACTGTCGTGGCCACCGCCGCCATTCGCTTTCCCGTCGATCGCATGTGCTTCTCCCGTTGGCGCGCGGAGCATAGCCACGCGGCGCCTTTGTGCAAGCGCTCAGAACCTTCCGATCACGGAGGCGCCAGCGACGCCACCCGAAGCGAGCGGAGTGACCTTCAGCCCTTCCGCCGACGGCGTGTCGACGTAGTACAGGAACGCGCCGACGATCCCCACCGCGAGCATCACCCCCCCGGTCGCCCACGCGCCATCGCGCAGGCGGTTGCGGAGCTCGCGTGCGTCGGCGTAGTCGCGCCCGACTTGCTCCGATTGCCCACCCTGCTGCAGCTGGTGCAGGAGGTCCGTCGCGATCCCATCCTCGTGGATCGCCCCGATCGTGGTGGACAGCGTGATGACGCCGAGGGCCCCAGCGCCGACCATCACCCAGGCCACGGCGCGCCGCCGCTCGGTGGGAGACAGCCGCTCGCGCACGGTCATCACCTGCCCGCGGCCCAGCACGAGCTCGCGTGCGACCGCCTCGCGACCGCTGCGGATGATCGTGAGCACGTGCCGCCCGGCCGGGAGATCGATCGGCGCGACCGGCGCCGTACCGATACCGCGCCCATCGACGCTGACCCGGGCGCCCCGCTCCGTCTCGATCGTGAGCTTCGCGGGGAGCGGCTGCAGCTCGAGCTCGACGAGCTCCGAGTGACCCTCGACCGCGACCTCGCGCTTCTCGAGCGGTGCAAAGCCAGGCGCCTCGGCGCGGACGACGTGAGGCCCGGGGCTGACATCGATCATCTTCTCGGGCAACACCGCCACCCCGTCGACCTTGGTGACCACCGGGATCGCCGCCTCGCCGCCCGCGCGCCGATCCTCGAGCTCGCGCATCGTGACGGTGGCGTCCACGCCGACCAGCGAGACGGTCAGCGCGAGCTGGGTCTTGACCACGACCGTTGCCGGCATGGCCTTCGGGCCCCCGAGCTTGTCGAGCTCGCGCTCCAGCTCGCCGAGGCTGTCGGCGGCGTCGGCGACCCGACCACCCTCGGTGACCTTCGCGAGGTAGAACGTGTACAGCTCGACGGCGCGCGCGACGTACGCGACATTGGCCTTCACTCGATGTGCGCGGCGGTACGCCTGAGCCGCGGAGAACGCGAGCTCGGGGACCGGGAGCTCCTTGAACGCGGCATCGAGGTTCTCCGCCGCCGCTTCGAAGTTCTGCGCAGCGAACGCCTTCTCGCCCGCCTTGAAGAACCGGAGGGCGGCCTTGCGATCCGCATGTGCCGGGAGGCCGAGTGAGACCAGCACCACGAGCATCACGAGGGCGCGCAGCTGGGCGCGGATCAGGGTCTGCATCAGGGCGAGATCCCCCGGCACTTGAGGTCGCTGGCGACGCACTGCGGGATCACCAGCACGTACCGGGTCTGGTCCGCCTGGGTCGCGTAGGTCGCGAGCACGTCGTCGATCCCGTCGCCGGTCACGTCTCCCACCGCGAGGTGCGTCACGTTCGCGAGCGCGTTGCTCGTGGCCGCATCCACGACCAGCCGCTCCGAGTAGACCTCGTCCGCGGTGCCGAGCACCCGGTAGAGGCCGCCCTCGGTCCCGTCATGGCAGACCGCGATCAGCTCCGTGCCGACGTTCTCGGGATCGCTGGGGGCCGGATCGAGGGGACCGCGCGGTGCGATCCGGGCCGGGACCGCATCGACACAGACCCAGCCGTCGCCGAGCGAGGTCGCCTTCGCGAGATCCTTGCATGCGGTCGGCACACCGCGACCATCGACATCGCAGACCTCGACGTGCCCTCCGGCGGTCCCGGGGTCCCGCGGACCGAACGAGACCACCAGCTTGCGCGCGAGCGTATCGCCGACGAAGTCGACAGCGTGCAGCGAGCGAACCACGAGCCCCTCCGCCTCGAGGTCGAGCACGCTGCTCGACACGGTGGCCGGGCCTGCGGCGAACCGTGACGGATCGATCGTCACGACGCGGTCCGGGCCGGTCTCGGCGACCCCGATCACGACGTCCCCGACGTCCACCATGGCGGGGCCGCTGCGGGGCCACGACACGTAGCGCGCTCCTCCCGTGCAGAAGACGTTCGCGTCGGCGGACGACGCCGAGCAGTCGCGGACCGTCGAGACCGGGGTCGAATCCTGGGGGAACGTCAGGCCCGTCGAGAGATTCGGTATTGGCCACATCTTCGCTGCCGGCGTGGTCTCGATCGCGAGGACGTCATCGCGATCCGGGAAGGCGTCGGACAGCGCCGTGAACGCGACCCCCGAGAACGCCGTGTTGGGAGCGGCATCGAAGGCGCGGAACCGCGGATCGTAGAACGACACCATCGTGCGCTGCGGGCTGCCGTGGAGCAGCGTGAACAGGGGTGGCTCGGTGAGCACCGGGAGATCGATGATCACGAGATCGGCGACCACGTGCTGCGGGTCGGACGAGTCCGTGGCCTGCAGCGGACACAGCCCGACCACGCGGGAGAACGCGCCGACCTCGATCGGATCGAGGAGCCGATCGCCCGTGCCGTAGGTGATCGAGAGGCGGTCCCCCAGCGGGGCGCGCTCGGTGTAGACCACGTCGTCGGCGAGGTTGCCGTCGAAGTCGCCCACCGCGAACTGGGTGACGATGCCGCGGGTCGGCACCCGGACCCGGAGGAACGTCGTCCCACCTGCGCTCGGCGTCCGGTACAGCGCATCGATCCCCTCGACCCCCTCGCCCAGGGCGGCGAGATCGAGGTCTCCATCGCCATCGAGGTCCGCGGCCTCGACGAAGGTGATCGTCCGATCCGATCGGTACAGCTCCGCGCCCTGGGTGCGCGACGTCGCCACGGCATACACGCCGCTGGTCATCGCCACGGCATCACGCCGGTACCCGGGAAGCGGCGGATCGAGCCGCACGTGCCCGACCGCGGTGGCATCGAAGGGGAACGTGCCCGAGGTCAGCGCGAGCGACAGCGGCGTGCCGGCGACGGCCACGGCGCAGGCGCCCGGAGCGCCACTGGCGAGGTGCTCGACGAGCGCGGGGCCGCCGCTCGTCGATTGGATCAACGACGGGCAGCCATTGCCGACGAGGTCTGCGAGGACCGGCCGCCCCGCGAACCCGGGCACGTCCTGACTGGCCATCGCGAACGGCTCGGGCGCCAGCGGCGTGCGCACGAGGTTCGCGATGCACGCGCCGGTCGGCGTGGTGATCGCCACCACGCGCGAGGACACCCCGCCTGCGCTCGTGTCGTAGAGATCGGTCGGGAACGTGAGGGGGTTCGAACCGGGCGGCACGGTGCACAGGCTCTTTCTCTGCGTCGGGCACGACGTGCGCCCGGCCGAATCGATCGCGGCCAGGCCGAGGTCGGTGCCGTTGGGCGCGAGATAGAGGACGCCGAGGAACTGCTCGTCGATCGAGAACACGGCGAACGGCTGCCCGACGGCGCAGCTGGCCGGGGTGGTCTGCCCGAGATCGAGCGCGAACGGATGCGGGGCGATCACGCCGTGGGCGGACGAGTACCCGACGATGCCATCGGGCGTCGCGAGCAGGACATCGGCCCGTCCGTCGCCATCGAGGTGCCCGAAGGCCGGCGCGCCGCGAAACACGGGTGCGATCGTCTGGGTCTGGTCGTGCAGGACCCCGCCGACGTCGCCAAACGTCACGCTGATCGTGGTCGCCGAAACGGCGAGCAGATCGCCGATGTGATCACTGTCGAGATCGGTCACCGTCAGCGCCACGGGATCGAGGGGGAGTCGGGCTGTGACCTCGCCGAAGCTCCCGCCCGGCGCCTGACACACCCCATCGATGCCACAGACGAAGCCCCCGCCGCACGACGCGCCGGGATCGAGATCCCCACACAGGAGCCGGCACTGGGCGTCGCAGATCTCGCTGGCTTCGTCGCAGCTCTCGCCGGGATCGAGCACGAGGTTCCCGCACGTACCCTCGTCGAACGCCGGCAGCGACGTGCACGCGGTGAGGAGCGCCAGCGCCACGACAGCCCGCATCACTTGGAGCGGTTCTCCGTCGGGAACGGCAGGATGTCATCCTTGCCGGGAGGTGGCGCTGGGGGCAGCGGCCGCTTGATCGGCCGCGCCACCCTGTCGAGCCGCGCCGGGACGCGCTGGGTGCGGTCCGGCGTCACCGTGATCGTGCGGGCGACATAGCCCTCCGCGACGAGCGACAGCACCGTGGCCTGCTCGCTGTACGCGAGCTGGACGTCGGGGACAAACCCGACCTCGGTGCCCGCGACGAGGACGCGGGTCCCGGGCGGCGCGCCCTCGAGGGTGATGATCACGTGGTCGGGATGGACCGCCGGCGGCGCCACCGTCGCGGGAGGCGTGGGCGGAGGCAGCACGGGCGCCGGGGCCGGCGGCTTCTGCGGCTCCGCCACCGGGGAGGACGTCGTCCCGTGATCGCGCAGCTGGGTCCAGGCCACGACGCCCACGGCTCCTGCGACGAGCACCAGGCCGACGAGCCACGGCGCTCGCGACGCTGGAGCTGAGGTCGGCGCGATCGTCGACGCCGCAGCGAGGGTGTCGTCGGTCCCCGCGGCGGCGCGCGGCCCGATCCGCACCGTGGGTGGGGACAGCGTGGAAGGGGTGATCGCAGGTGTGGTCGCCGGGGCGTCGCCGGCGAGTGCGCCCACGGCGCTCGTCGCGGTGGAGGGACGCGCGGCGGGATCCTTCTGCATCATCCACGCGATCGCGCGATCGACCTCCGGCGACAGCGCAGCGTTGATCGACGACGCCGCCGGCGGCGCATCGTGCATCTGCTTGTGCAGGATCTCGATCATCTCGCCGTGGAACGGGTAGTCACCGGTGAGCAAGCGAAACGTGAGGATGCCGAGCGAGTAGATATCGGTGCGGTGATCGACATCGCGCCCCCGGCACTGCTCCGGGGACATGTAGTACGGCGTGCCGATCGGCACACCCGTCCCCGTGCGGTGGGCCTGCTCCTCCTCCGCCGTCGTCAGCTTGGCGATGCCGAAATCGAGGAGCTTCGGGAAGCTGTGGCCATCCTCGTCGAACGTCAGGACGATGTTCTCGGGCTTGAGATCGCGGTGCGCGATGCCCTTGGCGTGGGCCGCATCGAGAGCCCGCGCGATCGCGCGCAGGATCGGCAGTGCCAGCTCGAGCGTCAGCGCGCCTCGCTCCTTGAGGTACCGATCGAGCGGTGTCCCGTCGAGGTACTCCATCACGTAGTAGTGACGACCGTCGGGGAGATTGCCGAACGAGAAGATGTCGATGATGTTGCGGTGCCGGATCTGGTTGACCGCGCGCGCCTCCGCGACGAACCGCGACACGATCGCTTCATCGGAGGAGTAGCGGCGAGAGAGGACCTTGATCGCGACCTGCTTGCCGATCACCGGATGGGCGGCGCGATACACGGTGCCGAAGCCGCCCTTGCCGAGCTGGTCGATGACCACGTACTCGCCGACGACATCACCCTCGACGAGGGCGCGATCGGTCGCACCGATCGCCTGCGGCCCCCCTGTGTGCACCGTGCTCACGCGCGCCCACGATTGTTCCGTGGGGGTGTCGATCGGTCAAGCGTTGAAACCGATACCTAGAACGTGCCGCCGAGCACGATCCCCGTCGAGCCGTTGCCGATCGCGGGCGCGAGCTGGACGCCCTCCGCGGTCGGCGTATCGAACAGGAACATCAGGGCACCGATGGTGCCGGCCGTGACCGCCGCACCACCGAACACCCACGTCGCCGTCACGTACCGATCACGGGACCGGACCTCGGCATCGTATGCGTCGCCATCGCTCGGTGGCCGGTTGCCGGCATCGAGCTGATCGCGCAGGTCACTCGCACGGCTGTTATGAACCGCGGCCAAGATCGAGGTGGTGATCGCCGTGGCGGCCAGGACCCCGGCCCCGCCGAGCACCCACGGCACGGCGCGGCGACGCCCGGTCTGGACCAGCGGCGCTGCGAGCGAGCGGGTCTCGCCCCGCGTGACCTCGATCTCGCGCGCGAACGGCTCGCGCCCGCGGTGCAGCACGGTGATCAGGTGCTTCCCCGCGGGGATCTCGAGAGCCGTCGTGGGGGCCGTGGCGACGGGGCGACCGTCGACCGAGATCCGCGCACCGCGCTCGGTCTGCACCGTGACCGCCGCCGGGCGTGGCCGGAGCTCGATCTCGACGAGCGACGACTGGCCGTCGACCGCGATCAGCTTCTTCTCGACGGGGAAGTAGCCCTCAGCGGTCACCGCGATCAGGTGCTCCTTGGGCTCGACGTCGACCAGAGCGAACGGCTCGAGCGGCTTGCCATCGAGCGTCGCGGTCAACCCCCGGGTCGCCGCATCACCGGTCGCGTCGGCGATCTCGCGCAGGTCCTCGCTCGCGCGCTGATCGGTGAACGCCACGCTGACGCCGACGCGGGTGTGGGCCGCGGCGATCCCCGTGCCCTTCCCGATCGCACCCGAGCGCTCGAGCTTGTCGAGCTCGCGCTCCATCTCGGCGAGGTTGTCGATCGCATCGCCCACGCGTCCGCCCGTCTTCACCTGCGAGAGATACGCCCGGTAGAGCTCGACCGCCCGCTTGACGTGTTCACCCTTCGGCTCGAGCCGATACAGCCGGCGATAGGCCTGCGCCGCGGAGAACGCGATCTCGGAGAGCGGGCTCGCCTTGTACGCCTCGTCGAAGTTCTGAGCGGCGGCCGCGAAGTTCTGCGCCGCGTACGCCTTGGCGCCGGCACGGAAATAGCGCTCGGCCGCCTTGCGATCGTCGGCGTGCGCGAGCGTGGCGAGCAGCACCACGCAGATCAGGGCACGCCGGATCACTGGCCACCTCGGCTGCAGACGCTCGCATCGCGCGAGCTGCATTGCCGGAACACCTGGAGTGACTCCGATCCGTGGTCGACCGCGATCGCGGCGACGTCATCGACCCCATCCCCCGTGACGTCCCCGACGCGCAGTGCGTCGAGCAGATCGGGGATCCGTGACAGCTCGATGACGTCGAGCCCCGTCGCGGTCTTCGTCACCCGCTCGAGCATCGAGGACCCACCACCGCGGCACAGCACCACGAGGTCGGTCCCGGGCGCCTCCTCGCTGAACGCATCCCGGAACGCGAGCCGGCCCGGGGCCGCGTCGAAGCACGCGCTCGCTCCATCGACCTTGTCGAGGATCTGCGTCGTCAGGTCTTCGCAGGCGGTCGGCGTGCCCGCCACCAGCGTGCACAGCCGGATCGCGCCCGGCCCTCCCGTGTCGGGCCGCGGCGCGAACGAGGCCAGGAGCTCCGTGGTCCCATCGCCCTCCAGATCGAGCGTATAGGCAGAGCGCACGACGCTGCCGGTCGGGACCCCGGCGGTCAGCGCCGCGACCGGGGCGACGGTGAGCGAGGCGCCCGTCGCGGGATCGACGATCCCCGCCCGCGGTGGATCGGACTTGTCGATCGCGAGCACGAGATCGTGGTTGGTGCCGGCGATCGCGAGGTAGAGCGTGTCGTCGACGCAGAGCTCTTGCGACATCTTGGGGCACGTCGTCATCCCGGAGATCGGCTTGCCATCCGAAGGCGTTCCGTCGGGGCCGAGCTGCGTTCCTCTCAGGAGCCACGCGCGGACCGGCGAGTTCGCACTGCTGTCGATGTTGGCGCCGATGCCCGCCAGATCAAACAGCGCGTCACCATCGAACCGCCCGACCACCGCGCCTCGCAGCTGATGCGTCTTCGGCATCAGGAGTGTGCCGTCGGGAATCGGATCGTAGTACGGGATCATCGTCCGCTGCGGACTGCCGTGGAACAGCGTGACCGCTGGAGGACGAGTCCCCGTCTTCAAGGTCAGCACCGCGAGATCGGTGGCCAGCGAGCCCTGATCCACGGTGTCGCCGATCGAGAACTGGATGATCGAGATGTTGTTGGGGAACGCGCCCATCGAGACCGGCGCGAGCGGGCGATCGGGCGTGGAGAACGCGACCTCGAGCCGCTGATACGCGTCGATCAGCTCGGTGTACGCGATATCCTCGATGCCGTTGCCGTCGTAGTCCCCGATCGTCAGCGACGTGATCCGGCTCGCGGTGTCGATGCGGAGCAGCTGATACGCCGCGTCCGGGGTGCGGTACAGGATATCGATGTCGTCCTCGCCCTCGGATGCGACGACACCATCGATGGATCCGTCGCCGTTGATGTCACCGGTCACGGCGCGCGCGATCTTGCGGGTCGAGGCGTAGACCTTCCCGAAGGTCCCGAGGAAGTTCGCGTACACCCCATCGCTCATCACGACCACGTCGTTGGCCACCAGAGGGATGCCTGGCGTGAGTGGGAAGTGCCCCACCAGGGTCGCCCCGGGGGTCAGGCCCGGTAGCGTCACCACGCTCGGGCTCGCTGCGAGCGTGCAATTGAGCCCGGACCGCGCTCCATCCCAGTATCGGAGGACGCCGCCGGTGGTCGTGGCCAGGAAGCCCGGACACGGGTCGGCATCGAAGTCGAGGTCGGTGAGGACAGGTCGCCCCGCCAGGTTGACAGCGTTCGCCGGCGTGACGTCGGTGATCGCCGGCTTCAGGTTGCGGCTCTTCTTGATCGCGAGGACGCAGGTCCTGGTGGCCCCTCCAACCGTCGGCCCGATGATCGAGAGCAAGAGCTCTGCGGACGCAGCCGTGGCCGGTGTGAGCCGGTTGACGTCGAAGGAGGTCTCGCCAAAGGCGCTCGCCTTGAAGCTCACGTTGCACGGAGCGATGACGTCATCGAACGTCGAGTCGGCCAGATCGAACACGGAGAGCAGCACGCTGCCATCGGGCGCGCTCATGAACGCGCCGAGCGCCTCGTTGGAGATCCGGTACAGCCCGATCAGCTCGTACGCCCCAGACCCTCCCTCACCGACCGCGCTGGACACTGGCAGCGGTGTCAGCTCGCCCAGCGGCGAGGCATAGGTCACGAAGCCATCGGGCGTGGTCAGCGTGATGTCGAGCGAGCCGTCATCGTCGACGTCACCGAACGCAGGCCGACCGGTCTGGAACGGTGTGACCAGCGACAGGCCCGTGGAGAGCACGCCACTCGGATCGCCATCGCGCACCACGATCGACGTGCGCGAGAGGCCGACCACGTCACCTGCACCGTCCCCACCAACGTCCGTGATCCGGAACTCGTTGACCTGAAACGGACCGGCCGACGCGGGCGGCGCGAGCGTGCCGCCCGGCGCGTGACACAGCCCGTCCGTGCCGCAGGCGTACGCGGCGGTCGGGCAGTCCGTGGCCTTCTCGCAGGTCACGGCGCAACGCACGCAGCTGGACGCACTCGAATCGCAGTCCTCCCCGAGCTCGATCACGCCGTTTCCGCAGACGTTGCGGTCGAGGTTGTCGAAGCTCGTGCATGCGGTCACCGAGAGCACGAGCAGCAGCGCGTGGCGCATCAGTTCTTACCTCCGAACGGGTTCTCGATGTCATCGCGGCCAGGGCGCTTGATCCCTTTGCCCCCACCACCACCCGCCTTCTTCTTGAGCTTCACGACGAGGGGTTGATCGTGATCGGGCACCACGGTCGCCGAGGTCGGGAGGTAGCCATCGGCCTTGAACGTCAGCACCATCGCCTCGGCGATCCGCGGCAGCTGCACCGGGCCCGGAGCAGCCCCCACCGTCATCCCACCGGCGAACACCTCGGTGCCGTCGGGGACACCGGTGATCGTGACGATCACCGTCTGCGGCGTGGGCTCCGGCGTGGCCACCGGCGGCTTGACCGGCGGAGATGGCGGCGGCGTGGGCGGCTGGGTCACCACCGGAGACGGAGCAGGCGCGGGCCCGGGCGACTCGGAGCTCGCGGTGTTTCGGGTGGCGATCACGATGACGACCCCGATCGCGAGCGCCGCGAGACCGCCGAGGACGAACCGCGGAACGAGCGAGCGCCGCGCCGGCGGTGGTAGCAACGACTCGGGCGTGTGCTGCCCGCGAGGCATCCCCGTGATCCGGGCGGAGCTCGTGTTCGGCGGCTGCGTCTCGAACGCCCTGGGGGTGGGCCCGGTCTGGACGTCCCAGCTCGTGGTCGGTGGCGCGGTCGCGAGCCCCGCGTTCGCGGCAGCCTGCTCGAGCGCGCGCATCGCGGTGCGCAGATCCGGCGGGCGCTGTGCCGGATCCTTCTGCATCAGCCACGCGATCACGTTGTCGACCTCCGGCGTGAGCTCCGCGTTGAGCGTCGACGGCGCCGAGGGCTGATCGCTCAGCTGCTTCATCAGGATCGACATGTAGTCGTCCGCATCGAACGGATACACGCCGGTGAGCATCAGGTAGACCAGCACGCCGAACGCATAGAGGTCGGTGCGGTGATCCACGTCCTTGCCGCGGCACTGCTCCGGGGACATGTAGTACGGCGTGCCCATCGGCGCGCCGGTGCGCGTCTTGTGCTTGAGCCCATCCTCCGGGGCCATCAGCTTCGCGATGCCGAAGTCGAGGAGCTTCGGGAACACCCCGCCATCGGAGTCCCGGCCGAGGAACACGTTCTCGGCCTTGAGATCGCGATGCGCGATGCCCTTGGCATGGGCCGCATCGAGCGCCTTCGCGATCGCGCGGAGGATCGCGAGCGCCTCGCCGATCGGGATCCGCTTCTCCCGATCGATCAGCTGATCGAGCGCCTCGCCGTCGAGGTACTCCATCACGTAGTACTGGCGTCCGTCGTCGAGCGCCCCGAACGAGAAGATGTCGATGATGTGCGTGTTGCGGATCTGATTGACCGCGCGCGCCTCGGCGATGAACCGCTCGAGCATCTCGGGATCCACGCTGAACCGCCGGGCGAGGACCTTGATCGCGACCTGCTTGCCGATCAGCGGATGCACCGCCTTGAACACCGTCCCGAACGCGCCCTTGCCGAGCAGCCCCTCGACCTCGTACTCGCCCACCCGCTCACCGGCCTCCAGGTCACGATCGACCTGGCCTCCGATCTCTGTGGTGGGGTTCGACACGGAGCTCAGGAGTGCAAGCGTCGCCCCAGATCGGTTTGTAGGGCAACTCCACGGTGACCCGGCATCGAACGTGGTGGTTAACCACGGTGGGATTCCATCGTGACCTTGCCTCCACGGGGGGGACCGGCGCCGATGTAGGTCCAGGGAGGACCCGCTAGCGCCGTGCGGCAGAGATCGCCGCGCCGAGGAAGACCATCGGCTTGGAGCGCTTCTTGTCGGCGTACACGACCAGGGGGAACGCCTCGCGCGAGGCCGGGTCCTTCTCGATCGAGTACAGCGCGAAGGTCACGGTGCGGCCGGGGGCGATCCCCGCCATGTGCTCGGGGCGGACGGTGATCGGTGCGAACGTGATGTCGAGCGTGATCAGCTTTCCGTAGCGACAGTCTGACCGGTACTTGAAGTCGCCGTTGTCATCGATGCCGGTGATCTGGTTGGTCGTCGTGCAGTTGAGCTCGTTGTACTGCGTCTTCTCCTTCTTGAAGGTCACCCGCTGGAAGGCTCCCACCTTCGCGATCGACTGCACGGTGCCGTAGAGCTCCCCTTTGCCATAGCCTGCATTGCTCATCGATGTTTCGGGCGTGAGCATCACGGCCTCGCCGCTCGGCAACCTGATCGGTGCAGGCTCGTGGCTGCCGACCAGCGACCAGCCATCCCCGAACCGGAGCTGCGGCTGCGGACGCAGGGTCGCGTACGCGGCGACCGCGCCGTCCATCGTGGCCTCGCGCGGGCCCTCCGCCTGCCGGCCCGCCGAGACCCCTTGCGTGAACTCGAACGGAGGCCGCGACACGAACGCCGCCATCCCGAGGCCGGCGGTCACGTCCCCCTCCGCGACCAGACAGGCGCTGAGTGCCCGCGTGAGTGCCGCGAGGGGTGGCTTGTTGATCGCGACGTACAGATCCTTGTTCGAGGCGATCTGCGTGCCACCGAGCGCCTTGGCGTACGCGGCCCGGAGCTTCGGTCCACACCCCGCGACGTCCTTTCCGGCGGCCACGTTGGCGAGCGTCGTGACGGCGAGATCGATCTCCGGCTTGTTCGCCGCGTAGGTCGCCATCCACGCCTTCTCCGCCGCCAGGCCCGCATCGAGCAGCTTCTTCTGCGCCGGGCCGAGCGTCGTGAGGTAGTGGTCGAAGGCGGTCTTCAGCCGCTGCGCGATCCTGAAGTGCTCGCGGATCCGGACGCGCTTACCGACGGACAGCGACTTGATCTCCGTCTCGAGGCGAGCACGATCGAGGTTGTTCAGATCGCGCAGGTTGGGCAGCCACGCCATGCTGCCCTCCTCCATCCCCAGGCGGTTCTTGTTGTCGAGGTCGTTCGGCAGGTTGGCGACGCTCATGACGACCGGCGCATTCGGGAGATCGCCGCCGTTCCAGCCGGACAGCTGGGACTCGATCTGGCTCTTGTGACACAGGATGTTCGCCGCCCCCGCCTCGATGTCGTCCTTCGGGTGCTTGACCGTGCCGCACCAGCTCTCGAAGTCGAGGCCCTCCTCGCCGTTCTTGATCGCGAACATGTAGTCGTTGAAGTCCCGTGCGGTGAGCCCCCAGTACGTCATGTAGACCTTCCGCCACTTTGCGGTCTGCGCCCGGATCATCGGATCGTTGGGCAGCTCACAGGCTCGCGCGGCGACCTTGTATCCGACCCTGTCCCAATCCCCGGGTCGTGTGGCGCCATCGGGCGCGTCGTACGAGCCCTCGATCGCGCGGTCGACGTTGGTGCCTTCCTTGTCGTAGCCCATCTCCTTGTGCACGCCGGCCGCGCTGGTGTCGGACTCGTAGCCCGCGCACCAGTCAGGGGCATCGCCGACGGGTGCATTGCGATCGGCGACGTGGGCGGGCTCGGCGGCGCTGGCGCCACCGGTCGGCTGGGCGTTCGTCGACGGCGCCGGAGAGCTGCCGCCGTTGAGCTTGGAGATCAGCTGGCAGCCGGCCAGCGCGGATGCGGCGACGACGACGGTCAGCCGGATC
The DNA here is from genome assembly GCA_016720595.1 of Myxococcales bacterium. Taxonomy (GTDB): domain Bacteria; phylum Myxococcota_A; class Polyangia; order Haliangiales; family Haliangiaceae; genus JABFXX01. The sequence continues at coordinate 86,322 of JADKKI010000078.1, read as the reverse complement.
GAGACGAAGGAGCGGAAGGGAGTCATGACGAGTCACCACAGCAAGCGCCGATCCACGCCCCACCAGCCCGCGGTCGCAGTTGCCGCCGAGCCAGCGCGCGAGAGCGCAACACCGCCGTGACGGTGCACGCCGGGAGGTGTTACGCGCCGAATCGAACCTGAGGCGATCTTCGTGCTGCTATCATTCCCCTCATCATGCGTTGCTACACGCCGTGACTGCACCGAGCCCCGGACCATCGTCCCGGTTCTGCGTGCGCTGCGGAGCGCGCGGGCCTCGAGATCATTGCGATCGCGACGGGGAGCAGATGGTCGAGCCGCCGGACGGCTCGTTGCTGGGGACCACGGTCGGCAACTACGTACTGGTCCAGCTGCTCGGTGAGGGCGGGATGGGATCGGTGTTCCGAGGGATCCATCCCGAGATCGGGGCCGAGGTCGCGATCAAGGTGCTGCATGCCACCCACGAGGGCCAGGCCGAGGACGCGAAGCGCTTCCTCCTCGAAGCGCAGACGGTCAATCGCGTCCGGCACAAGGGCCTGGTGAAGATCCTCGACTCCGGGTACCTCCCGGGACGTCGTCCCTACCTGGTGATGGAGCTGCTGGACGGCCTGTCGCTGTCCGATCTCGTCGGCGAGCTCAGCCCAGAGCTCGCATGTGCGATCGCGGCGGAGGCGCTCGACGCTCTCCAGGCCGTGCACGACACCGGCGTCGTCCATCGCGATCTGAAGCCGGCCAACGTGTTCGTGTGCCGCGACGGTCGCGTGGTCGTCCTCGATTTCGGGATCGCCAAGCTGATCCGCTCGGACGCGGTGGCGGCGACGCACTCCAGCGCGCTGGTCGGGACCCCGGAGTACATGGCGCCGGAGCAGATCCGATCGCAGCCGCTCGACCGGCGCACCGACATCTACGCGATGGGGATCCTCCTCTACGAGACCGTGGTCGGTCGCCGCCCGTTCGCCGGCACGGCGACGTTTGACATGCTCGTGAAGCACATCGAGCAACCGCCACGCCCCCCACGCGAGTGGATGCCCACGCTCGCGCCGGCGATCGACACGACGATCTTGAAGGCCCTCGCGAAGGATCCTGCCGATCGGTATCAGCAGGCTTCGGAGATGGCCGAGGCCGCGCGCACGGCGGGTGGCGCCTCCGTCCGGATCGAAGACGTCGCGGCGGTCGCCTCGGCTCGTCGAGCTCCGTCGCGCCCTGCGCTGACCCTGCCACGCGACGCGACGGCGCGCGACTCGGCCGTCAGCGAGGCGCCGGCCGCCGCGACTCTCGCGATCCGGAAGGGGAGCGGCGCGGTCTCGGGCTCCACGCTCCCCGAGTCGCGGCCCGCGGATGACCGGCGCACGATCCCGTCGAAGCCTCGTGCCATCGACGCGGCCGCGTCGTCCACCGAGAGCAGCACCGTCTCCGCCGCGCCCGCTCCGGCGGGCGGCCTGTCGACGCGCCGAGGGTGGCGTGCGGTCGGGTTACTCGCCGCGAGCGCCGCGCTGGTCGCCGCCGTGGCGGTCGCGGTGTGGCCGAGCGGCGGAGGACGCGCTACCGGAGGTGGAGACGATGCGCGCATCGCACGTTCGGTTCCTGCCGCGAGCGACGGGTCGAGTGTGGCCGTGGTCGGCGCGCCATCCGACGCACCGCTCGACGCGCCGACTGACGCGAGCGCGATCGCTGTGGTCGCGTCAGGCTCCGACGTTCCCATCGCCGGGCACGGCGTGCTCGAGGTCGGCTCCGCGCCCCCCGGCGCGCGTGTGCTCGTCGATCGCACACCCCGCGGCGTCACGCCGCTGTCGCTCTCGCTCGCCGAAGGCGACCACACCGTTCGCATCGAGCGGAGCGGCAAGAAGCTGCTCGAGCAACACGTGACCTTGCGCGCAGGGCTCAAGACGAGCGTGTCCGCGCCTGGCGAGGGGCGTGGTCAACCGACGGTCGCCGGACCGGCGAACACCAACGTGGTCCCGCCGCCCCCGCCCGACGCCGCGGTCCCGGTCCCGCTCACGCCGCCGGTCGACGCCGCGGTCGCGCCGCCCGCGGATGCCGCCGTGCCGCCGGGCGATGCGGGCCGTCGCTACGGGAATCCCTATCGGCCGTAGCGCTCGTCGCCCGACTGGAGGACGAGCCCCGAGCGTAACGAGCGTAACGGTCCGGTGACGGTTCCCGGCGCTGGCGACGAGAGTTCGGCCGCTTGCGAGGTCCCGTGACGGCCTCGGCCTTGCTCTTGATCGGGGACATGAAGCTCTTGATGTTCACCGCCCTCGCCCTCGGCACCGTCGGCTTCGCGCACGCGGACGCCCCCGCACCGTCGGCCCCTCTCGCGCTCACGGCGGCCTCGCTCCCTGGCACTGGCACCGCTCTGGTGAAGAAGGTGAAGCGAGCGAGCGCCGGACGAGCGGTGTTCTACGATCACGGCGGCACCTGGGTGGTGCACTACGCCCTCGTGTTGACCCGGCCGTTGCCGTCGGCGGAGCTGACGCTCAAGATCTCCGACGTCACGCGCGCCAAGCAGGCGCTGGGTACCCGCCACAAGATCATCTACAGCGAGGCGGCCGTGGCGCGCGGGAGCTTCACGCTGACCCGTGACGAGGTGGTGTCGCCGAACGCCAAGCTGATGCTCGAGATCGAGAGCGACGGCGGCTCCGTCGCGCGGCGAACGTTCTTTATCCAGGGCAAGGCGTCGCGCCCGTCCGGCCCGGGGAAGCTGGAGTTCTCGGAGGCCGACGCCGAGGCAGGCGACGACCAGCTCGACGCCGACGCCGTGACGGCGAAGCGGCACTGACGCCCGGTGGCTTGACGCACGCCGGGCGGGCGACCATTGTGGATCGGCGTCGCGCGCACATGGCGAACCGAACGATCACGAACCGGGCCGAGCCCCGCCGCCGGCATGCGAAGGGCCCCACGCCTTACCTCGTTCGCGTCCTCGGCTACGAGCGGCCCCTCGCACCAGGGAGCCGGCACTCGCTCGACGACCTCGACGAGGTGACCCTCGGGCGAGGGGACGCCGAGAGCGTCGGGCGCGAGCGCTCGAGCCTGGCCCTCGCGATCGAGGACCCGCGCATGTCGCAGCGCCATGCGCGGATGGTCCACGAGGCTGGACGCTGGGTGATCGAGGACCAAGGTTCGCGCAATGGGACCTTCGTCGACGGGGAGCGCGTGGAGCGCGCCACCCTCGAGGACGGTGCAGGGATCGAGCTCGGTCGAACCGCCTTCGTGTTCCGGATCGGCCCTCGGGAAGGCGCGCCGGATCAGACGGCGGACCAGGTCGCGGCGGTCGTGGGCGTCCAGACCTGGTCGCCCACGTTCGCGGCCCAGCTCGCGGCGGTGGCGCGGCTCGCGAAGACGACGACCAGCATCATCCTGCACGGGGAGACCGGAACCGGGAAGGAGGTGCTCGCGCGGGGCATCCACGCTGCGAGCGGCAGGAGCGGACCGCTGATCGCGGTGAACTGTGCCGCCCTGCCCGCCAACCTGATCGAGAGCGAGCTGTTCGGCTTCAAGAAGGGGGCATTCTCGGGCGCCACCGACGATCGGCTGGGGCTGATCCGGGCCGCCCACGGTGGCACCCTGTTCCTCGACGAGATCGGCGATCTGCCAGCACAGACGCAGGTCGCCCTGCTGCGCGTGCTCCAGGAGCGGGAGGTCCTCCCGATCGGCGCCACGCGCGCTGTCGCGGTCGACCTCCGCGTGGTCGTCGCGAGTCACCGGGATCTCGAGGGGCTGGTCGCCGCGGAGAAGTTTCGCGAGGACCTCTACGCACGGCTGGCGGGGTTCGTCCTCGAGATCCCGAGTCTGCGCGAGCGCCGCGAGGATCTCGGCCTCGTGACCGCGGCCCTGCTCCGGCGCGCGTCGGCGAGCGCAGCGCTGCGGTTCTCGCCCGAGGCCGGTCACGCGCTGTTGCGCCACGAGTGGCCGAGGAACATCCGCGAGCTCGAGCAGACGCTGACCACGTCGATCGCCCTCGTGGTGGACAACGTCATCGAGCTCGAGCACCTGCAGCTGGGAGCTCGCCGATCCGCCCCCCGGATCGATAAGGTCGACAACGTCGACGACGCCGATGACCTCGCGCCGTCGGAGGTCAAGCGTCGCGACGAGCTACGCGCGCTGCTCGCCACGCATCACGGCAACGTCGCGGCGGTGGCACGCGACATGGGTGTGGCGAGGATGCAGATCCACCGCTGGCTGGAGCGGTTCGAGATCGACGTCACGACGTACCGCAAGCGCTGAGGCCGGAGCGAGCTCATGCCGCGGCTTGATGCTCGTAGCTCGGCACGGAGCGCAGGAGCTGCGAGCCGAGAGACCTCTCGAGCCGCACGCGATTTCGTGCCGCCGCCTCGAGTGATTCGGCACCGAGGACCGACAGCGTCAGCCTGACGGCCTCACGCGTGGCGAGCACCCGCGCATCACGCTGCGCCGCGTACATCGCGATCCGCGCCGCCGCGCGCTCGCCGTCGTGCAGATCGTTCGATGCTGCCCAGGCGAGTTGATGTGCTGACTCGCGGAGCGCCTCGTCCCCGGTCGCCAGGTAGCTGCGCACGACCTCGTCGGGTGCCCAGTGCCTGTGCGTGGCGAAGCCGCAGTAACGCGAGAACACATCCAGGGAGCTGGAGACGTCGCCATGGAACACCAGCGCGGCGTCGGCGCAGCCGAACACCCCGTCACCACCGATCGCGCCATAGCAGCGGAACACGGACAGCATGGGCCCCCGTGCGCGCGACAGCGCGGTCAGCGCATCCGTCGAGGCCAGCCGCGCGTGCTGCGAGATCTGGATCCAGGACAGCCCGGCGCTGGCGGTCCCCTTCTGTGGCCCACCTTCGAACGACCAGGCATAGCAGGTGACTCCATTGTCGATCATGAGCGGATCACGAGCAGGGGCCATGCCGTCGCGGCCCCCCCGGATCTCCAGGAGTTGCCCGCGGAGAGCGCAACGGGGGTGTTGCGGTGTAACGCCACCGCCCGCGCACAGGTCCGTGATCCCACAGGTGAACCCGGCCTCGTGGCTGCGCACGCCGGCTGCACAGGACACCCGGGATGCATGACGTGACGACCTATCTCTGGGCCTTCGAAGGCGCGCCGATCGAGGCCGAACCCGAGAGCGGCTGGATCGAGCTCCCCGAGCACGGCACGGCCTATACCCCGCGTGCGCGTGCCGCCCTCGGGCGTGCGACCTCGCCGTGGGTCACGATCCTCGTGGGCGAAGGGACGCTCGCGCTGGATGGCTCCTTCGAGTGCGCCACCGCGACGCGCGTGGCGCACTTCGACGCCACGCTCGCGCTCGGATACTACGCGCGGGTCTGTGCGCGACGGGTGGTCTCGTGGTGGCAGCCCAGCAGCGCGGTCATCGAGTTCCTCGAGTCCGGTGACCCGGGCCTGCGTGCGCGCGCCCACCACGCGGCCTGGAGCATGTCGAGCGAGCTCACCGGGGCCGCGCGGCTCGCCTCGCGCGCGGCCATGTACGCCGCGCTGCCCGATCGCATCGAGCTCGCGGCACGCCAGGCCTCGAGCCTGACGATCCAGCTCGCCAGCGCATGGGGGAACGACACCATGATCGCGGCTCACGAGTGCGAGCAGCGCATGCTCGCGTCGTCGTTGCTGTCGTTCGCGCAGCTGGCCGCCCGCATCGCGGCCTGAGCAGCTCGATCAGCTCGATCAGCTCGCTCAGCCTGCGCGTGCAGCCCGGCGCCGAGCATCCGCCAGGAACACCATCAGGCGCGCGCGGCGTTCGGCCACGAGGCGACCGAACGCAGCGGCGAGCGGGTCGCCGACCGCTGCGCAGGTGAGTCGGCGGTGGAGGACCCACGCTTCGAGGACGGTGAGCCGCGCGAACCGCTCGCCGAGCGCACGCTCCTTGCGATCGTACCCCGCCGAAAAGGTCTCGCCGTTGCGCAGCGGTTCGACGATCAGGTCGATCAGCTGCTGGACCTGGTGGGGATCGAGGTCGTGCGCAGCGACCGCGGGATCGGGCGACCGAGGTGACGGACGCGCACGCTGCCGCGCTGCCTGCGCCAGGAGGGAGGTCTCGCCGGTCACGGATCGGTCATCGGTCAGGGTGCTTCGAGCCATGGCCGGGTGACCAGCAGCCGACGTGCCAGCAGGCACGCCGTGGTTTCCGGGCGCTGGCGCGCTCGTGCAACGCGCGCCCGTAACGATCGCCACACCGGCGTGACGCTGCGCGATCGCAACCACGCGGATCGGCGCGCCGTGCCCGGGCACACCGCTTGCTCGATGCCCTTGCGTGATCGAACGAGTGGCTCATCGTCGTGCGTACGAACAGCGGCTCGATGCGGTGCGGCTGCGCATCCTCCACAAGACCACGGGCGCGGACGCGCTCGAGGTGGTGACCGCGATCCGCGAGCAGTCACCGAGCGAGCGCGGGACCCAGCTCACGCGCTCGCTCGGCCTGACGCCGGATGAGGAGCTGCTCCTGTGGGCCGTGGTCGCGGCCACCGTCGACCCGACCCTCTCGCACTCGCTGGCAGCCCTGCCCGGTCGCGACGGCCGGCGCGGGATGTCGCTCGCCCAGTTCGCGACCGCGTTCGAGCTCGAGCCGATGCGCGCGCGCTCGCTCGCGCTCCGCGTGCTCGGCCCCTCGGCGCTGGTACGTCGTCATCTGCTCGCGAGCGCAGATCACGAGGAGCTCGGGATCTCGACGGGGCTGGTCGCCTCGGAGCGTGTCGCCGCCCACCTCGCCGGCGAGGACGAGCTCGATCGTGGGCTCGCGCGCTGTGGTGGATGGGTGACCACCGACGCACCGATCTGGGAGCCCACGCACGCGGAGATCGTCGGACGCGTCCGGGCCGCACTCGACGGAGCGCCGGCGCTGGTGGTGCTGCGCGGTCGCACGGGCGCAGGTCGTCGGACCCTCGCCGCCTCCGCGGCGGGCCGCGCCGTGATCGCGGTCGACCTCGATCGGGTGGGCGGATCGCCCGCCGGTCTGTCCAGCGCCCTCGCCGCGATCGAGCGCGAGACCGCGATCACCGGGGCATTCCCGATGCTCGTGGGGCTCGACAAGCTCGCCGGCCCGGAGCCGGAGGTCGCCGCCCGCCGGCGAGAGGTCGCCGCGTTCATCGAGGGCCACCCCGGCACCGTGTTCGCTGCCACCACCGCGTCGACCGCCCCCCTCGGCCTCGCGCGGATCGTGGTCGAGCTAGAGGTCCCGAGCTGGACGCCGCTCGGGAGGCGGCGGCTGTGGGCGGCGGCGCTGGGATCCCGTGTGAGCGAGGAGGCGCTGGCGCTCGCCGCCGGGCGCTTCCACGTGGGCCCCGGCGAGATCACGCACGCTGCTCGACGGGCCTGCGCCGCGCGACCGGCGGATGCGACGCTCGAGATCGCGGATCTCGCCGCGGGCCTGGGTTCGGCGATCGACGAGAAGCTCGCCGGAATCGCGCGCCGGTGCACGACCAGGCTCGGCTGGGATGATCTGGTGCTGTCGGCGGAGACCCGCGAGCAGATCGAGCTGTTCGTGGCACGGGCCCGGCACTCCTGCCTTGTCCTCGAGCAGTGGGGCATGGGACGGCTCCTGCCGAGCGCCGGCCTCACGGCGCTGTTCAGCGGGCCCCCGGGAACCGGGAAGACGATGGTGGCGGGTCTCGTGGCGCGCGCCCTCGGACTCGAGCTCTACCGTGTGGACCTCTCGCAGGTCGTCTCGAAGTGGGTCGGCGAGACCGAGAAGCAGCTCGAGCTCGTGTTCGCCGCCGCCGAGACCGGCCACGCGATGCTGCTGTTCGACGAGGCCGACTCGCTGTTCGCCAAGCGCACCGACGTCAAGGGCGCCAACGATCGCTACGCGAACCTCGAGGTCAACTTCTTGCTCCAGCGCCTCGAGACCTTCAACGGCATCGCGATCCTGACCACCAACATGGACGGCAGCATCGACCCCGCATTCCGCCGCCGCCTCGCCGGACACGTGCGGTTCCCCCAGCCGACCGCCGACGAGCGCGCGCTGCTGTGGGAGCGCATGCTGCCGCCCGGAGCGCCGCTCGCCGCCGACATCGATCTCGACGAGCTCGCTGATCAGTTCGACGCGTTCTCGGGCGCGCACATCCGCAACGCCGTGACGACCGCGGCGTTCATGGCGGCGCACGGTGGCACCCACATCGACCACGACACCTTGAATCGCGCCGCGATCGAAGAGGCGCGATCGATCGGTCGCGTCATCCACTCCCACGGAGGTTTATGAGCACGAAGCAACAGCGTCCACGAGCGCTCGAGATCGATCCCCAGCTCCAGGGCGCCGCCGAGGCGGCCACCGCCAGCGACGTCAATGCCACCGCGACCGCGCGGGACCAGGGGCGCGCCGCCGCGCCGAACGCGAGTGCCGACTACCTGATCCTCGCCCGGATCGACGGGCTGCGCGAACGCTATCGAAACCTCATCGATGCCCGGCTCGACGGCATCCATGCGTTCGAGCAGGAGCTGTCCAAGCGCGATGCGCCGAAGCCATCGCCGTTCTGGCAGGAGCTGGTCAAGGGCCTCGCGCTCGCGGCACTCAACCATGTGACCGGGAACCTCGCGTCCACGATCGCGAAGCGCGTGGCCGATCCGAAGCAGGCCCCGTTCCTGAACGGGCTGATCGCGAGCGAGGAGCGCGCCGCGATCGCAGCCGTCCAGGCCGAGGTCACGGGTCCACACCCCGGCCGCGCGGGTGCCTCGGGCGCGAAGCCGAGCAAGGCCGAGCCACCGCTGCACCCCGACGTCGCGTTCGTCGTCGCCCAGCAGGCGGCGCTTCGCAAGATCCGGGTCGACACCGCCGATCAGGGGTTGTTCGAGGTGGGCCTGGCCTGCCTCGAGCTCGAGCGTGCACACGCGGGCTCGGGACAGGCCGCGATCAAGGCGATGTCGGAGGCGCTCGATGCGTTCACGCAGACCGCGATGCCGAAGCAGCACCAGGCGACGTTCATGGCGTGGAACAGCTTCCTCGCGCAGAACGATCGCCGGATCCAGGGCGCCGACGGCAAGGGCGCGACCGCGACTGGTGCGACCGACCTCACCGAGGTCGTCGACGCGGCCGAGTACACCAAGGACGGGTTCCTGTGGGAGGCCGGCAAGATCCCAGGCCTCCTCCGGCTGACGCTCCGACGCGATCACGCCGGCAAGTTCACGGTGGCGAAGGCGCACCTCAGTGGCTACGGCAGCGAGATCGCGCGCAACGCGGCGCGCGGCCTCCCGATCGGTTCGCTCCGCATGCCGATCGTCGCGGAATACGATGACCTACCGAGCGCCGCTGCCGTCGACGCACAGCGCGGCGCCGGCGGGATCCACCGCTACGGATTTTCGGTCGGCCGCAACGAGGACGGCACCTACTACGCGAAGAGCCACGGCTCGGAGTTCTTCGACGCCAGCGTGGGCCCCCACGTGCCGACCCAGCAGCCGACTGACGTCGCGAGGTACATCTTCGCGCAGCTCGACAGCCAGGTCGTCGAGGTCAAGGGCTAGCCGATGCCGCGAACCCTCGACGATGTGTCCCTCGCGATCCTCGCCGAGGCCGCCGACGATCCAAGCGTCGCCGCCACGGCGCGCGCGGCGCTCCAGCTCCGCGTGGCCGCGCGCGCACTCGAGGCGGCACCACACGATCTCGCGATCTGGCGTGCCGTCCTCTCGGCGGCGCTCGGCGCGGGCCAGCTCCCCCTCGCCGTCCAGGGGCTCCAGCTCGTGAGCGCTCGCGATCCGGACCTCGCCCGCGACCTCTGGCTGTGCGCTCTCGACGTGGTGATCAGCGAAGGCGCCGAGGCACTCGCGCCGGCGATCGCGGCCGCCGCGACGCGCGCCCTACCCTCGGATGCTGTGCTGTGGGCAACCACCGCGCTGGTCACACACGATCGAGACCTCACGGCGGCGCGCACCGCTGCGGAGACCGCGTACCTCTTGGATCCGGCGAGCCCCCTGGTCTGGATCGCGCTCGCGCGCCTGTACGCCCACGACGAGCAACCACTGCGCGCCGAGGCCGCAGCCCAGACCGCCGTCGATCTCGGCGTGGCGCCCGCCTACGTTGACGCGATCATATTCGCGCACCTAGCCCACTAGCGTCGTCTCCGGCCCGCGCTCAGGCTCTCGCACCGCGACCGCGCGACGCTCGCGCAGCGGCGGGGCTGGGGGCCGTAGCGAGTAGCGGGGAGGCGGGTCGGTCGAACGCCGGCGGGGAGGGTGCGCTAGGTGGAACCTCCGCTACATCCCCTCCGACCCATGCGACGAGCGAGCGGCCTCCAGCCCCGCCGCGAGAGCGAGCGTCAGCGCGGTCGCGGAGCGCGGGCCGGCAGGACCGCCGGGGGGGGGGGGGGGGGGGGGGGGGGGGGGGGGGGGGGGGGGGGGGGGGGGGGGGGGGGAAAAGGGGGGGGGGAAGGGGGAAAGGCGACAAACGGCCCGGATCACTCCGGGCCGTCAGTCGTTACGAGCTTCGCTTACTCGACCGCAGCGTCGACGACATCGTTCGTATCGTCGTCGTCGGTCGTCCCCATCGGGTAGCCCGCCTCGTCCTCTGCCGCGACATCGACCGTGAGGCGCTTGTACGCGCCGAGGCCGGTGCCCGCCGGGATCAGGCGACCCATGATGACGTTCTCCTTGAGGCCGCGCAGGTAGTCGACGCGCCCGTTGATGGACGCCTCGGTGAGCACCTTGGTGGTCTCCTGGAACGACGACGCCGAGATGAACGACTCGGTCGACAGCGACGCCTTGGTGATGCCGAGGAGCAGAGCATCGCCCTTGGCCGGCTGGCCACCGGCGACGATCACGCGCTCGTTCTCTTCCTCGAAGATGTGCTTCTCGACGTGCTCCTCGACGAGGAAGTTCGTGTCACCCGTGTCGGAGACCGACACGCGGCGCAGCATCTGGCGGACGATGACCTCGATGTGCTTGTCGTTGATGCGCACGCCCTGGAGGCGGTAGACCTCCTGGATCTCGTCGACCAGGTACTTCGCCAGCGCGCGCTCGCCGAGCACCTTGAGGATGTCGTGCGGGTTCGCCGGACCATCCATGAGGGCCTCGCCCGCGCGGACGCGGTCGCCTTCACGGACGGACAGGTGCTTGCCCTTGGGGATGAGGTACTCGCTCGGATCGCCGACCTCGGGCACCACGACGACCTTGCGCTTGCCCTTGGTGTCCTTGCCGAAGTGCACGGTGCCGTCGATCTCGGCGATGACCGCGTGGTCCTTCGGCTTGCGGGCCTCGAACAGCTCGGCGACGCGCGGCAGACCGCCGGTGATGTCCTTGGTCTTGGTGGTCTCGCGCGGGATCTTCGCCACCACGTCGCCGGCCTCGATGAGGTCGCCGTCGTTGACGTAGATGTTCGAGCCCACCGGGAGGAAGTAGCGAGCCTCGCCGGAAGCGGCGATGCCGACGAGCGGGACGGTGTTGCCGTCCGCGTCCTTCAGCGTGATCCGCGGGCGAGAGTCCGCGTCCTTGCTCTCGATGATGGTCTTACGCGAGAGGCCGGTGACCTCGTCGAGCGAGTCCTGCATCGTGACACCGTCGATGATGTCGCCGTACTTCACGTAGCCACCGACCTCGGTGACGATCGGCATCGCAAACGGGTCCCACTCGGCCATCAGCTGACCGGCCTTGACCCGCTGGCCATCCTTGACCATCAGGCGCGCGCCGTACTGCAGGCCGTAGCGCTCGCGCTCGCGACCGATGTCGTCGACCAGGACGAGCTCGCCCTGGCGATTCATGACCACGTGGTGGTCCTTCTTCGAGACCAGCTGCACGGTGTTGAGCTTGACGGTGCCCTCGTTGCGGGCCTCGAGCGAGCTCTGCTCCGTGCGAATCTGACCGACGCCACCGATGTGGAACGTACGCATCGTGAGCTGGGTGCCCGGCTCGCCGATCGACTGGGCGGCGATGACGCCGACCGCCTCGCCGATGTTGACCATGTGGCCGCGCGCCAGGTCACGGCCGTAGCACAGCGAGCAGATGCCGCGCCGGGTCTCGCAAGCGAGCACCGAGCGGATCTTCACGCGGTCGATACCGGCGTTGTCGATGATCTTGACGTCGTCCTCGGTGATCTCGGCGTTCGCCGCCACCAGCACTTCGCCGGTGTACGGGTCGACGATGTCCTCGAGCACCACGCGACCGAGGATCCGGTCGCCGAGGCGCTCGATGATCTCGCCACCCTCGATCAGCGGCATCATCTCCATGCCCTGGCGGGTGCCACAGTCGAACTCGGAGATGATCGTGTCCTGCGAGACGTCGACGAGGCGACGGGTCAGGTAACCCGAGTTCGCGGTCTTCAGCGCGGTGTCCGCGAGGCCCTTGCGGGCGCCGTGGGTCGAGATGAAGTACTGGAGGACCGAGAGACCCTCACGGAAGTTCGTGGTGATCGGGGTCTCGATGATCTCGCCCGACGGCTTGGCCATCAGGCCGCGCATACCGGCGAGCTGGCGCATCTGCTGCTGCGAGCCACGAGCGCCCGAGTCCGCCATGATGAAGATCGAGTTGAACGACGGCGCCTTCTTGTCCGGACCACCGTCCGGGTCCGTGAACTCCTGGGTGGAGATGTCCGCATCATGTCCTTGGCGATCGCCTCGGCCACCTGCGCCCAGATGTCGACCACCTTGTTGTAGCGCTCACCGTCGGTGATGAGGCCCTCGGTGTACTGCTCCTCGATCTCGGAGACTTCCTTCTTCGCCTCGTCGAGCAGGGTCTCCTTCGACGGCGGGATGACCATGTCGTCGATGCAGACCGAGATGCCCGCGCGGGTCGCGAACGTGTACCCGGTGGTACGGAGCGCATCGGCCAGGAGCACCGTGGCCTTCTGGCCGGCCTCGCGATAGACGAGGTCGATCAGCTCGGCGAGCTGCTTCTTGCCCATGACGCGGTTGATCGCCTCGAACGGCACCTGCGGCGGGCAGATGTCCTTGAGGAGTGCGCGACCGACGGTGGTGTCGATGAGCTCGGTGCCCGCGACCCTTCGCCATGCGCACCTTGGCCGCGGCCTGGAGGTGGATCTCGCCGTGGTCGTAGGCCATGCGGACCTCGTCGACCGACGAGAACACGCCGCGGACGACGCGGCCCTTCTTGTCCTCGCGGTACTCGCCCTTGGCGAACGGCCGCTCGCGGGTCATGTGGTACAGGCCGAGCACGATGTCCTGCGACGGGACGATGATCGGCTTGCCGTTCGCCGGCGAGAGGATGTTGTTCGTGCTCATCATGAGCACGCGCGCCTCCATCTGGGCCTCGATCGACAGCGGGACGTGGACGGCCATCTGGTCACCGTCGAAGTCGGCGTTGAACGCCGCGCAGACGAGCGGGTGCAGCTGGATCGCCTTGCCCTCGGTGAGGACCGGCTCGAACGCCTGGATGCCGAGGCGGTGCAGCGTCGGGGCGCGATTCAAGAGCACCGGGTGCTCCTTGATCACTTCCTCGAGGATGTCCCAGACCTCCGGGCGCTCCTTCTCGACGAGCTTCTTGGCCGACTTGATGGTCGTGACCAGGTGGCGCTCTTCGAGCTTGTTGTAGATGAACGGCGTGAACAGCTCGAGCGCCATCTTCTTGGGCAGGCCGCACTGGTGCAGCTTGAGCTCGGGACCGATCACGATCACCGAGCGACCCGAGTAGTCGACGCGCTTGCCGAGCAGGTTCTGGCGGAACCGGCCCTGCTTGCCCTTGAGCATGTCGGAGAGCGACTTCAGCGGGCGCTTGTTGGGGCCGGTGATGGTCTTGCCGCGGCGGCCGTTGTCGAACAGCGCGTCGACGGCCTCCTGCAGCATGCGCTTCTCGTTGCGGATGATGATCTCCGGCGCGTTGAGCTCCTGGAGGCGCTTCAGGCGGTTGTTGCGGTTGATGACGCGGCGGTACAGATCGTTGAGATCCGAGGTCGCGAACCGGCCGCCGTCGAGCGGGACCAGCGGGCGGAGGTCCGGCGGGATGACCGGGATGATGGTCAGCATCATCCACTCGGGCTTGTTGCCGCTCTCGCGGAACGCCTCGACGACCTTGAGCCGCTTGGCGATCTTCTTGCGCTTGGCCTCGGAGGTCACCTCGCGCATCTCGGCGCGCAGCGTCTCCGCCAGGCCGACGATGTCGAGATCCTTGAGCAGCTGCAGGATCGCCTCGGCGCCCATGCCGGCGTCGAACGCGTCGAAGCCCAGCTCGTCGAGGCGCTTGCCGTACTGCTCCTCGGTCAGGAGCTCGGCCGGCTCGAGGCCCGACTCCTTCGGGTCGATGACGATGTACGACTCGCAGTAGAGGACCTTCTCCAGGTCCTTCAGCGAGATGTCGAGCAGGTTGCCGATGCGCGACGGCAGCGACTTCAGGAACCAGATGTGCGCGACCGGGGTGGCCAGCGTGATGTGGCCCAGGCGCTCGCGGCGCACCTTGGACTGGATGACCTCGACGCCGCACTTCTCGCAGACGACGCCGCGGTGCTTCATGCGCTTGTACTTGCCGCAGTTGCACTCGTAGTCCTTCACCGGCCCGAAGATCTTGGCGCAGAACAGGCCATCCCGCTCCGGCTTGAACGTGCGGTAGTTGATGGTCTCCGGCTTCTTCACCTCGCCATGGCTCCACTCGCGGATCTTCTCCGGCGAGGCGAGCATGATGCGGATGGCGCTGAACGAACGGGGATCCTTCGGCTTCTCGAAGAAGTTGAAGATGTCCTTCATCTGTATGTCTCCTTGATGCTTTCGATGTTCGCGGGGCGGCTCGCGGCCGGTGCGATCTGTCGCGGACTCCGCCCCGCGGGCCGCGGGAGCCCGGCGCTCGGGTGCGGCGCCCGGCGGTCGGGTCCTCGATGAGCTCGACGTCCAGGCACAGGGCCTGGAGCTCCTTGAGGAGCACGTTGAACGACTCCGGCAGGCCGGCCTCGAGCACGTGGTCGCCCTTGACGATCGACTCGTACATGCGGGTGCGGCCGAGCACGTCGTCCGACTTGACGGTGAGGAACTCCTGCAGCGCGTAGGCCGCGCCGTAGGCCTCCATCGCCCAGACTTCCATCTCGCCGAGGCGCTGACCGCCGAACTGCGCCTTGCCACCGAGCGGCTGCTGGGTGACGAGCGAGTACGGGCCGATGCTGCGGGCGTGGATCTTGTCGTCGACCAGGTGGTGGAGCTTCAGCATGTACATCACGCCGACGGTGACCGGGTGCTCGAACGGGATGCCGGTCTTGCCGTCGAAGAGCGGCGCTGGCCCGTGGGCGGCAGGCCGGCCATCTTGAGCGCGGTCTTGATCTCGCCCTCGTCGGCACCATCGAACACCGGGGTGGCGAGGTGGATGCCGTGCGTGAGGGTCCGGGCGAACCGACCGGTGTCCTCCTGGTTGAGCTTCTCGATGAACGGCCTGGCTCCGGAACAGCTTCTTGAGCTGCTCCTGAGCACGTCGCCGTTCCAGTTGGTGTTGAGGTATACCTGGATCTGGGCCGAGCTGCTTGGCCGCCCAGCCGAGGTGGACCTCGAGGATCTGCCCGACGTTCATGCGCGACGGCACGCCGAGCGGGTTGAGCACGATGTCGACCGGGGTGCCGTCCTCGAGGTACGGCATGTCCTCCTCGGGGAGGAGCCGCGAGACGACGCCCTTGTTGCCGTGACGGCCGGCCATCTTGTCGCCGACCGACAGCTTCCTCTTGATGGCCAGGTAGACCTTGACGAGCTTGATCACGCCCGGGCGGCAGCTCGTCGCCCTTGGTCAGCTTCGAGATCTTCTCGGAGTACTGCGCCTCGATGTTGAAGACATCCTCTTCCGCTTCGCGGCGAGCTGCTCGAGCTGCTCCTCGATCTTGCCTTCGCCGCTGTCGAGCTGGATCTCGTGCCAGTAGCGGTGCGGGACCTCGTTCAGCATCTCGAGGCTGATCTTCTCGCCCTTCGGCAGGAGGACCTTGCCCTTGTCGTCGACGAGGCGGCTCGCCGTGACCTTGCCAACGAGAAGCTCGCGCATCTTGTTGTAGTAGGCCTCGGAGATGATCTTGATCTCGTCGTGCTTGTTGCGTGAGCAGCGGCTCTTCTCCGCATCCTCGATCGCCTGCGCGCGCTCGTCCTTGTCGGTGCCCTTGCGTGCGAACACGCGAGCGCCGATCACGACGCCGGTGACGCCCGGGGGGACCCGGAGGCCGGTGTCGCGCACGTCGCCGGCCTTCTCGCCGAAGATCGCGCGGAGCAGCTTCTCCTCGGGGGACAGCTGGGTCTCGCCCTTGGGCGTGATCTTGCCGACCAGGATGTCGCCGGCCTTGACCTCGGCGCCGATGCGCACGATGCCCGACTCGTCGAGGTCCTTGAGCGCTTCCTCACCGACGTTCGGGATGTCGCGCGTGATCTCTTCCTTGCCGAGCTTGGTGTCGCGAGCGACGCACTCGAACTCCTCGATGTGGATCGAGGTGAAGACGTCGTTCTTGACGAGCTTCTCGTTGATGAGGATCGAGTCCTCGAAGTTGTAGCCGCCCCACGGCATGAACGCGACGACCACGTTCTGGCCGAGCGCGAGCTCGCCGGTCTCGGTCGCCGGACCATCCGCGATCACGTCGCCGGCCTTCACCCGATCGCCCGGCTGGACGATCGGCTTCTGGTTCATGCAGGTGTTCTGGTTCGAGCGCTGGAACTTGACCAGCGTGTAGATGTCGGGGCGGACCGAGTTCGGATCCTTCGGATCGACCTTGCTCGGACGGACGACGACGCGGTTCGCATCGACCCAGTCGACGATGCCGTCGCGCTTGGCGACGACGGTGACGCCGGAGTCACGGGCGACGATGCCCTCCATACCCGTGCCGATCAGCGGCGACGTGGTGCGGATCAGCGGCACGGCCTGGCGCTGCATGTTCGAGCCCATGAGCGCGCGGTTCGCGTCGTCGTGCTCGAGGAACGGGATCAGCGACGCGGCGACCGACACCAGCTGGTTCGGCGAGACGTCCATCAGGGTGACGTCCTCGGGCTTGGTCATGATGATGTCGGAGCCCTTGCGGCACGACACCAGCTCACCGGACAGCTTCCCGCCCTTCTGCTCCGAGTTCGCCTGCGTGATGATCTGGCCCTCCTCCTGGAGTGCCGAGTAGAAGTTGACCTCCTCGGAGATCTTGCCGGCCTCGACCGCGCGGTACGGCGTCTCGATGAAGCCGTACTCGTTGACGCGGGCGAACGTCGACAGCGACGCGATCAGGCCGATGTTCGGACCTTCCGGCGTCTCGATCGGGCAGATGCGGCCGTAGTGCGTGGGGTGCACGTCGCGGACTTCGAAGCCCGCGCGCTCGCGGGTCAGACCGCCCGGTCCGAGGGCCGAGAGGCGGCGCTTGTGGGTGACCTCGGACAGCGGGTTGGTCTGGTCCATGAACTGCGACAGCTGCGAGCTGCCGAAGTACTCCTTGACGACCGCCGAGACCGGCTTGGCGTTGATCAGGTCGTGCGGCATCAGGGTCTCGATCTCCTGAGACATGGACATGCGCTCCTTGATGGCGCGCTCCATGCGGACGAGACCGATGCGGTACTGGTTCTCCATCAGCTCGCCGACCGCGCGGACGCGGCGGTTGCCGAGGTGATCGATGTCGTCGATCACGCCCTTGCCGTTGCGCAGCTCGATCAGGTAGCGAACCGTCTCGAGGATGTCGCGCTTGGTCAGGATCTGGGTCTCGATCGTCTCGTCGATCTTGAACTTGTAGTTCAGCTTGAGGCGGCCGACCTTCGAGAGGTCATAGCGCTCGGCGTTGAAGAACAGGTTCTGGAACAGCGTCTGCGCCGTGTCGAGCGTGGGCGGATCACCCGGGCGCAGGCGGCGATAGATCTCCATGACCGCCTCGTCGGGGCCCTGGAGCTTGTCGGTGAGCAGCGTGTTGCGGAGGTACGGGCCGACGTTCAGGTTATCAATGAACAGGACCTCGACCTTCTCGACGCCGCGATCGCGCAGCTCGTCGAGCTTGGCCTCGGTGAGTTCCTCGTTGCACTGGAGGAGGACCTCACCGGTCGAGTCGTCGATCACGTCCTTGGCGGACACCTTGCCGACCAGCTCGTCGAGATCGATCGGGAGGAGATCGATGCCCGACTCCTGGAGCTTGCGGATCGCACCCTTGGTGAACTTGCGGTTCTTCTTGACCAGGACTTCCTTCGTCTTCGGGTGCTTGATGTCGCGCGTGGCGCGCTGGCCGACGAGCAGCTCGTAGTTGACCTGGCGGCTGTACTTCTTCTGCGGCTCGAAGTGGATCGTCTCCGTGTCGTAGAAGTAGTTCAGCAGCTCCTCGGTGGAGTATCCGAGCGCGCGGAGCAGCACGGTCGCGTGCAGCTTGCGGCGGCGATCGATGCGGACGTAGAGGATGTCCTTGTGGTCGAACTCGAAGTCGAGCCACGAGCCGCGGTACGGGATCACGCGGGCCGAGTAGAGCAGCTTGCCGGACGAGTGGGTCTTGCCCTTGTCGTGGTCGAAGAACACGCCGGGCGAGCGGTGCAGCTGCGAGACGATGACGCGCTCGGTGCCGTTGATGATGAACGTGCCGGAGTCCGTCATCAGCGGGATCTCGCCGAAGTAGACCTCCTGCTCCTTGACGTCGCGGATCGACTGGACGCCGGTCTCCTCGTTGACGTCCCACACGACCAGTCGGATCACGACCTTGATCGGGGCGGCGAACGTCATGCCGCGGGCGCGGCACTCGTCGACGTCGTACTTGGGCTTCTCGAGGTTGTACGAGACGAACTCGAGCGAGCTGGTCTCGGAGAAGTCCTTGATCGGGAAGACGCTCTTGAAGACGCCCTGCAGGCCGATGTCTTCGCGCTTATCCAGCGTGACATCGATCTGGAGAAACTTGTCGTAGCTGCGCTTCTGGATATCGATCAGATTCGGGATCTCGATGACCTGCTTGAGCTTCGCGAAGCTCTTGCGGGCCCGAAAGTTCTTCTGGATCTGTGACGCCATGTGCGTTGTTCCCTTTGGTAGAAGCGCCGGCCGAAAAGAGAGCTGCGCCGATCGACGCTCGATCCTTGCTCGGAGGATCGAGAGTCGGTGTCGGCGTTTATCTATGCTGCGAGAGCCGACGAGTGCGCGCTGTCTCGTCGGTGACGCCTGGTAACGACTGCAAGTAGCAAACCGGGGCTGCGTATAGCACAGCCGCAGAGAATGGAAGCGAAAACTCTGCCGCAAGTACACGTGCCAAAACCAGGGCTTGGATCCCCCTGCCCGGTTCGGCGGCCGACCTGTCTCGAACCTGCCCAAGACCTGTCAGTCGACCTGCCCGACCTGTGCTGGACACGGTCAGGTGGCAGCGACGCCGCGAACGGGACCCGAGCCCGGGGCGTTTTACCCCGCCGGCCTCGAGCACCCGGCCTCCCGGCATCGCTACCGATGCGAACGACCGCCCGCTCGCTGAGCCCGAACGGCAATGACCCGCCAGTCCCCGGAGGGACGGACGGGCCATCACGCGCCACGTAGTGAGCTGTCCGGCGAACCGGCCGGCTCCCTGCGCGGTCGGGGTTACTTGACCTCGACCTCGGCGCCGGCTTCCTTGAGCTTCTTGGCGATGTCCTCGGCCTCGGCCTTGTTCACGCCGACCTTGACGTCCTTCGGGGCGCCATCGACGAGATCCTTGGCGTCCTTCAGACCGAGGCCAGTGACCTCGCGGACGACCTTGATCGCGCCGATCTTGTTGGCGCCGCCGCTCTTGAGGACGACGGTGAACTCCGTCTTCTCCTCGGCGGGGGCCGCGGCCGCGCCGCCGCCTGCTGCCGGGGCTGCCGCCACGGCCACCGGGGCCGCCTTGACGCCCCACTTCTCCTCGAGGGCCTTCGTCAGAGCGACGATCTCGACGACGGTGAGGCTGCTGAGCTGATTGATGAACTCTTCCTGATTGAACGCCATGGTCGTTTCCTTGTTTCTAAAACCGAAAAGGTTGGGTTGAGTGAGTTGGGTGAGTTGAGTGAGTGAAGGCGGTTAACCGGCCGACTCGAGCTCGCGGCGGCGAGCATCGAGGAGGTAGGCGAAGTTCTGGACGGGCGCGAGGATCTGCGCGGCGAACGCCTGCGGACCCGCGAGCAGGGTCATCAGCATCGAGGCGCGGATCTCGTTCTTGCCCGGCATCGTCGCCAGGGCGCTGACACCGGCGAGATCGAGGACCGAGCCCTCGTAGAAGCCGCCCTTGATCGTGAACTTCGGCTGGTCCTTGGCCCACTTGAGCGCGATCTTGGCCGGATCCTGCGGGATCTCGGTCGACCAGATCACGGCGGTGGTCCCGACCATGAGCGTGGAGATCGGCTCGAGCTTTGAGCCCTTGACCGCGATCTTGACCAGCGAGTTCTTGATCACGCGGTAGTGGCAGTTCGCCTTGCGGAAGTCATCGCGCATCGCGGTGACGACCGGGACGGTGATGCCGCTGTAGTCGGCGATCACGATCGAGGCGACGTTCTTGAACGACTCCTTGATCTCGCCGAGGACCTGTTCTTTTCCTGCTTTATCCATCTAGGTGTCTCCTTGCCGAAAAACTCGAAACCCCTCTTCCATGGGAGAGAGGGGTATCTCGCGAGGCCAACGTCGGCTTCGTGGGAACCACCAGTCTCCGCAGGACCCTTAGGGCTCCTCGCGGAGCCGCCTGCTTCTTCGACGGGGTGTCTATCGAGGTGAGTGCTGGGTGAACTACTCCGCGCCGCCTGCGAAGGCCGCGACGTCGACCTTGACGGCCGGACCGTGGGTGGTCGAGATCGTGATCGACCGCATGTACGTGCCCTTGGCCGTCTGCGGCCGGAGCTTCATGAGCTGCTCGAGGAGCGCCGACAGGTTGGCCTGGAGCTTCTCGGGGGCGAACGACGCCTTGCCGATCGGGGTCTGGATGATGCCGGCCTTCTCGACGCGGAACTCGACGCGACCGGCCTTGAGCTCGGCGACCGCCTTCTTGACGTCGGCGGTGACCGTTCCGACCTTCGGGTTCGGCATCAGGCCGCGGGGGCCGAGGACGCGACCGATCTTACCGACCTGGACCATCATGTCCGGGGTGGCGACCAGCGTGTCGAACTCGAACCAGTTCTCCTCGGCGATCTTCTTGATGTACTCGTCCGAGCCGGCATAGTCGGCGCCGGCCTCGAGAGCCTCGCGAGCCTTGTCCGGCTTCGCGATCACGAGGACGCGCTTGGTCTTGCCGGTACCGGACGGCATCACGACCGAGCCGCGGACCATCTGGTCGGCGTACTTCGGGTTGACGCCGAGGCGGACCGAGACATCGACGGTCTCGTCCCACTTGTCCGAGATCTTGGTCTTCGGGAGGATCTGACAGGCTTCGGCGATGCTGTACTTCTTCAGCGGCTCGTAACCTTCGATAGCCTTGCGATACTTCTTGCCTGCCATAAAACGCTCCTGAGGGTTCTGGTCAATCGCTGCGGCACGGTGAGGTAGCCGAGCTCCCAGAGTGGCCCATCAAGCAAAAGGGTTTAGCCGTTAATCTACGACCTCGAGGCCCATCGACCGCGCGGTGCCGGCGACCGAGCGCATCGCGCTCTCGACGCTGGTGGTGTTGAGATCGGGGAGCTTCAGCTCGGCGATCTCGCGGACCTGCTTCTTCGAGACCTTGCCGACCTTGTTCTTGTTCGGCTCGCCCGAGCCCTTGTCGATCTTCGCCGCCTTCTTGAGGAGGATCGAGGCCGGAGGGGTCTTGGTGATGAACGTGAACGAGCGGTCAGCGTACGCCGTGATCAGCACGGGGATGATGAGGTCACCCTGGCTGGCGGTGCGGGCGTTGAACTCCTTGCAGAACTGCATGATGTTCAAGCCGTGCTGTCCGAGTGCCGGACCGACGGGCGGGGCCGGGTTGGCCTTGCCTGCGGGGCACTGGAGCTTGATGAGTGCGGTGACCTTCTTCATGGCGTCTCTCTAGGGCCTGCAACCGTGGCGAAATCGCCCGGGGGGTGCGGGGCGGTACTTATGCTTTCTCGACGTGGGCGAAGTCAAGCTCAACTGACGTCGTGCGACCGAGCATGTTGAGCGAGACCTTGATCTTCTGCTTGTCCGCCTTCACCTCTTCGACCTTGGCCGAGAAGTTCGCGAACGGACCGTCGATCACGCGGACGGCATCACCGACCTCGAACACGACGCGGGCCTTGGGCTTGGCCTTGCCATCGTTCATGTTGGTCTGAACGCCCGTGATCTCGCGCTCGGGCACCGGCGTCGGCTTGGTGCCGCCGAGGAAGCCCGTGATCTTCGGGGTGTTCTTGACGAGGTGGAACGTGCGGTCATCGAGGACCATCTGCACGAACATGTACCCCGGGAAGAACTTGCGGGTGGTCGTGCGGCGCTGGCCCTTCACGACCTCCATGACCGACTCGGTGGGAACGAGGATCTCGCCGAAGTACTCGTTCAGGCTCGCGTTCGCAACGCGCTCCTTGAGAGTCAGCTTCGCCTTGTTCTCGTGCCCCGAGTAGGTGTGGACGATGTACCACTTCTTCTCGCCCGTCGGCGCAGCCGGCGCCGGGGCCCCAGAGTCGGTCGACGAGGACCGGTCCGGTGCGGTGGACGCATCGGAATCATTCGGCTCGCCAGCGAAAGTGCTATCCGCCATAGACCAACTCCGTGAGATTCGACCAAACAAAGTCGAAGATGCCGAGGATCACCGCCGACACGACCGCCATCACGATCACGACGAGGGTGGCCGTCCGAACTTCCTTCGCCGTCGGCCAGGTGACCTTCTTCAGCTCCGACGCGACCTCATTGGCGAGGCCGTAGATACGATCGCTGCGATACATCGTGATGCCAGCGAACACCGCGACTGCGGCTGCGAACAACGTGATCTTGAATTCGCTGGGTGGCGAACCGAAGTAACCCCAGATCCAGTCGATGCTCCACTGGAGCATGTAGAACAGGACCACCGCACCGCAGAGGTAGATAAGGTGAACGGGCTTGTTGGGTGCGTTCTCTTGCTGGGCCACGACTTGATCTCGCTACGCTGATACGGTGGCAGGGGAGACAGGACTTGAACCTGCAGCCCTCCGCTTTGGAGACGGATGCTCTACCATTGAGCTACTCCCCTAAAGAACTCGAATACTTAGCTGCTCTAATCTGCGGATACTCCTCGGCTGATGCGAAGGAAGCGGACGTGTACCCCTTTTCACGGTACGTGGCAAGAGTGTTCCGCAAGAACTGCAGGACGGTTCTGCCCTGCTTCTTGCTCGCGGCTTGCTGGACCACCACGCCTCCACCTCCCATCACGGCCAGCGCAACGCCAGCACCGACTGCCCAGGTTCACCTCCCCGAGGTCGCGGCCGCCGAGTTCGGGATCTGGGATCGCGACAGCGTGTTCCAGCTGTCCTATGACGTCCCGTTGCGGGCCGGGACCACGTTTGGCTGGCGGCTCTACCTTCCGTGCAAGGACGGGTTCGTCCAGGTCCGGGAGGAATTCCACCTCCCGGCGCCCGGGGACTGGGGAAGTGATCCCGACATGTGGATCAGCCCGGATCAGAAGTCCGTCGAGGTCCGCGCGTCGGCCGAGTGCGTGCTCGGCTGGATCGAGAAGCGGTGGAGCGTCTCGCCGCAGGATCCGCCGGGGACGTGGACCATCCGGGTCACGGCGGCGGGCTATGCGCCCAAGTCCTTCCACGCGAGCTTCGCGCCCGACCCGGCGCCGGCCGCGCCGGGGTCGCGACGGGACCGCCTCGGCACCGCCCGCCCGCGCCGCTGCGGGCAGCGCGAGTGGCGCTGGGATCGGCTCGCTGCTGGTTCTTCTTCCGGCGAGCGTGTCGGCGAGGATCTTGGTGACGACGCCGGCGCCGACGGTCTTGCCACCCTCGCGGATCGCGAAGCGGAGGCCTTCCTCGCACGCGATCTTCGAGATGAGCTCGATGTCGACCTTGATGTTGTCGCCGGGCATCACCATCTCCATGCCCTCCGGCAGCTTGACCGTGCCGGTCACGTCCGTGGTGCGGAAGTAGAACTGCGGGCGGTAGCCCTGGAAGAACGGTGGTGGCGACCGCCCTCTTCCTTCTTGAGGACGTAGACCTCGCACGTGAACTGATCGTGCGGCAGGACCGTGCCCTTCTTGCAGAGCACCATGCCGCGCTCGATCTCCTCGCGCTTGATGCCGCGGAGGAGGACGCCGACGTTGTCGCCCGCCTGGCCCTCGTCGAGCAGCTTGCGGAACATCTCGACGCCGGTGCAGGTCGTGTTCTGCGTGTCGCGGATGCCCACGATCTCGAGCGGCTCGCCGACCTTGACGATGCCGCGCTCGATGCGGCCGGTGACGACGGTGCCGCGGCCCGTGATCGTGAACACGTCCTCGACCGGCATCAGGAACGGCTTGTCGATCTCGCGCTTCGGCTCCGGGATGAACGAGTCGCAGGCGTCCATCAGCTTCGCGATCGACGGCGTGCCGTACTCCGACGCATCGCCCTCGAGCGCCTTCAGCGCCGAGCCGCGGATGATCGGCGTGTCGTCGCCCTTGTAGCCGTTCTTGCTCAGCAGCTCGCGGAGCTCCATCTCGACCAGGTCGAGGAGCTCCTCGTCGCCCTTGCCGATCATGTCGCACTTGTTCAGGTACACCACCATCGCGGGGATGTTGACCTGGCGACCGAGCAGCACGTGCTCGCGCGTCTGCGGCATCGGCCCGTCCGGCGCCGAGACCACCAGGATCGCGCCGTCCATCTGCGCCGCGCCCGTGATCATGTTCTTGATGTAGTCGGCGTGGCCCGGGCAGTCGACGTGCGCGTAGTGGCGCTTGTCCGACTCGTACTCGACGTGGGCCGTCGAGATCGTGATGCCGCGCTCCTTCTCTTCCGGCGCCTTGTCGATCTGATCGAACGCCGTGAACTTCGCGAAGCCCTTCGTCGACTGGACCTTCGTGATCGCGGCGGTCAACGTCGTCTTGCCGTGATCGACGTGGCCGATCGTGCCGATGTTGACGTGGGGCTTGTTGCGAATGAACTTTTCTTTGGACATGCGCTCTCTCGGAGTTGCGTGGTGGTTGGTTGGTTAGAGCCCTCTGACAGAATTGAACTGTCGACCCCCTCCTTACCAAGGAGGTGCACTGCCACTGTGCTAAGAGGGCGGATTTGAAACGGGAGAGGTTGTATCAGGAAATTCGGAGCGGGCGAAGGGACTCGAACCCTCGACATCCAGCTTGGAAGGCTGGAGCTCTACCAACTGAGCTACACCCGCAGGTCCGTGTGGTCTACCCTAGGGGTGGATGGAGAAGGATTCGAACCTTCGAAGGCGTAGCCGGCAGATTTACAGTCTGCTCCCTTTGGCCACTCGGGCATCCATCCAGAAACAAGGCCTTGAAGTTGTCAGAGCTGGCGGTGGGACTCGAACCCGCGACCTCCTGATTACAAGTCAGGTGCTCTACCGGTTGAGCTACGCCAGCAGGATCGCTCAAGCTATCTACCCGCTGGTCTCCCCCGATAGAGGGGAGACGTATAGATGACGCCCACCGAGGCGTCAACGGTGAAACGCGGTTTTGCAGGGATCTAGCACGCGTGGATTCGATCGGAAGTGCCTTCGTACTCCCGGACCGGGTCGGTACCGTCCCGGCATGAAGAACGAATTCACGGCGGACAAGGACTGGACGAAGGCGGGCGCGACGATCTCGGGCAAGGGGCTCGCGAAGTCCGAGTTCCGCGGGCTCCAGGCCGATCTCAACCAGTACGCGCAGGCCGCGAACTTCGAGCCGGTCACGGTCGATGGCGTGATCGGCCCGCAGACGGTGGATGCGGCGAACAAGGTCGTGAAGGCGGTGCTCGCGAGCAACCCGCTCCTGGTCCCGGTCGAGTTCACGACTCCGGACAACGTCGAGGCCGTCGCGCAGTACGCGGCGCGGATCCGCGACTGGCTGCACTCGACGGCCGCCACCGCGCTCAAGGTGTCTCCATTCCGGATCTACGTGAAGGGCGCGGGCAAGGACTGGAACGAGAAGGGCGCGATCGTCTACGGCGCCGGTGCCGTGCACGACGAGTTCCTCGGGCTCCAGCGCGATCTCAACAAGCTGGCGGCGACCGTCGGCTTCGCGCCGCTCGAGGTCGACGGGTTCATCGGCCCGGCGACCGCCGCCGCGGTCAAGGCGACCTTCGACAAGGTCGTCGCCAAGAACGCGATGCTCGGCGTGACCCTGTTCCCGCCCCCGGACACCAAGGAGGAGGCGGCGGAGTTCGCCGCGTTCATCCGCGACTGGCTCGACAAGGTCGCGACCAAGCACCTCGCCAGCGCCGAAGCCGTCGCCTAAAGGGGGTCTGACCCCTTTACGGCGTCACGTAGGAGCCCTTGGACTCCTTCGCGATCAGCTCGAGGATCTGCACGGCGCGCTGCTCGGAGCCCTTGCTCCACTGGGTATCGACCCCGAAGGCGTGGGCGAGCTCGACATTCATCCGGTGCCCCTCGAGGGCCTTCTCGAGGTGCTCGCGGACCCGGTCGTGGACGTCGGCGACGTACTTGGGGCGGGTCTGGGCGTCGATCCGCTTGGGGTACGGCGCCTTGACGTGCGCCTCCCACAGCTCGACGAAGATCTGCGACATCTGGTAGCCCGAGGCGGTCGCCCAGTAGGCGTGGCGAAAGCCGAGGCTCTCCTTCCAGCGGTCGTAGGCCTTCACCGCCAGGACCCGCTTGGCCTCGAGGTCGGCCACCATCTCGTCATCCCCGGTCCGGACCTGGGCGGCGGCGAACTTCCGGTGCATCAGCTCGCCCCGGTAGTAGTGCGCCATCGCGATGTAGTACGGGTCCTCGATCCGCGGGGCCTTGCGCCACTCGGCCACCGAGGCCTCGAGCGCGGTGTCGGCCAGCTCGAAGTGCTGCTGCTCCATCTCGACGTAGCCCTTGCGCGCGAACGCCTCCACGCGATCGGCGTAGGTCAGGCTGGTGCGGGCGAGCGCGGCGTCCAGCGTGGCCACGGCCTGCGGCCAGAGGTGATGGTCGGCCTGGAGGGCGGCTATATAAAGGTGGCCATCGATCGACTCCCGGGACTGCGGGTACGACTTCAGCAGCTCCTCCAGGGTGGTGATGGTGTTGGGGAGATCCCCCTGGTGGTCATAGACCGCGGCGATGTTGAACAGGGACACCGGTGCGTACTGCGAGTCCGGGAACTCGCTGATCAGCTGGCGGTAGCGCGCGATCGCATCCTTGGTGGTGCCGGCCTTGGCCGACGCGTTCGCCTGCTTGAACAGATCTGCGGACGCCACCGAGGTCAGCTCGGGATCTCCCCCGATCCCGCTGCCGCTGGCTCGGATCCGGATGATGTCGAGGTCGATGACCCGGGGATCGCGCGCCGTGAGCCCCTTGTCGCCGGGATCGGCCCGCGGTGCATTGGCCCGCGCATCGGCGAGATCGCTCGCCGGCTTGATCGGCGGGGAGGCGGACGGCTTCGGGAGCGTCGAATGACTCCCGTGACCGCCGCATGCGACGAGGAACGCCAGGAGGAGAGCAGTGCGCCGCATACCTAGTTATGACGCATGAGAGCCGCGATCGGTGTGGTCTAGCAACCTCACGGTTTCGCTTGACTGTTTACGTGTCACACCGCTTTGCTATGTGGTGATCACCTCATGAAAGTCGCGTTCACGCACAACCTTCGGTTGACCGATGTCCGGGAGACCGAAAAAGAAGCCGAGTACGACAGTGCCGAGACGGTGAGCGCGATCGCGGCGGCCATCGAGGCCGCGGGTCACGAGGTCGAGAAGGTCGAGGTCTCGGGCCCCGCCTCGAACCTCCTCGAGCGCCTCGAAGCCATCGATCCGGACATCATCTTCAACACCGCCGAAGGTCAGTCCGGGAGGATGCGCGAGGCGTTCTACCCTGCCCTGTTCGAGGAGCTCGGCGTCCCGTACACGGGCTCGGACGCGTACACGAACGCGCTCACGCTCGACAAGTGGCTGACCAAGCTGATCGTCCAGCGCGCCGGCATCGACAGCGCGCGCGGCATGCTGGTCACGGTCCGCAACTTCGACGACGTCTGCCAGCGCGGCCTCGGGCTCGCGTTCCCGGTGATCGTCAAGCCGAACCACGAAGGCTCGAGCAAGGGCATCTACAACGGGACGATCGGCTCGTCGGTGGTCCGCGAGCCCAAGGAGCTGACGGCCGCGCTCAAGAGCGCGCTGCGCACGTATCCCGATGGCGTCCTCGTCGAGGAGTACATCGAGGGGCTCGACATCGCGCTCGGCTTCATCGAGGGCGTCGGCCACGACGATGGCCTGCTCACGCCGGTCGAGGTCGATCTCCGCTCGGGCCTCGAAGGTGGCAGCAGCGGCGATCGGCCGTTCAACATCTACGACTACCGGCTGAAGAACGTCGAGCCCGGCAAGGTCCAGTACCGCTGCCCGGCGAACATCCCTCGCGACGTCGCCGCGCGCCTGCGCTCGATCTCGCTCGAGGCGATCCGCGCGCTCGGCCTGCGCGACATGTGCCGGCTCGACTATCGCGTGACGTCGGAGGGCCGGATCTACCTCCTCGAGGCGAACGCCATCCCGCAGCTCGCCTCGCACTCGTCGCTGTTCGCGGCCACCGCGCAGGTCGGCCTGACGTACAACGCCACGATCGCCGCGATCCTCAACGCGGCGGCGCTGCGCTCGGGCCTCGCCACCGCGAGCCAGCTCGGCGGGTTCGATTCGCGCCGCCAGCGCCGCGTGCAGCCGATCCGCGTCGGCTTCACGTACAACGTGAAGCGCACGCAGGCCGGAGATGACGAGGCCGAGTGGGATCCGCCGGAGACCATCATCGCGATCGCCAACGCGCTCGCGCGCCAGGGCCACATCGTCGTCCACCTCGAGGCCACGCCGGACCTGCCCCGGGTGCTGGCCGAGGCCGACGTCGACCTGATCTTCAACATCGCCGAGGGTGTCGAAGGCCGGAACCGCGAGGCCCAGGTCCCCGCGCTGTGCGAGCTGCTCGGCATCCCGTACACCGGCTCGGATTCGGCCACCCTGGCGATCGCGCTCGACAAGGCGCTCGGCAAGAAGGTGCTGATGCAGCACGACATCCTCACGCCGAAGTTCCAGCTGATGGAGTCGGCGCGCGAGCGGCTGTCGAGCGACATGAAGTTCCCGTTGATCGTGAAGCCCAACGCCGAGGGCTCGAGCAAGGGCATCGATTCGAAGAACGTCGTCGACACCGAGGAAGAGCTCCGCGCCGCGGTCAAGATCTGCGTCGAGAAGTACCGGCAGCCTGCGCTCGTCGAGGAGTACATCGCCGGCCGCGAGTTCACGGTCGGCCTGCTCGGCGACAAGCGCCCGCGCGTGCTGCCGCCGATGGAGATCAAGTTCAAGGAGAAGGACAACGAGCGGCCGGTCTACGACTACGGCGTCAAGCAGGAGTGGGAGAAGCACGTCTACTACGAGTGCCCCGCGAAGCTGACCGAGGCCGAGCAGAAGGCGATGGAGAAGATCGCACGCGCCACGTTCTGGGCGCTCGATTGCCGTGATGTCGCCCGTGTCGATCTGCGGATGGATGCGGAGGGCCGGATCTATGTGCTCGAGGTCAACCCGCTGCCGGGCCTCACCCCGGACTACTCGGACCTCGTGCTGATCGCGAAGGCGATCGGCATGGAGTACGACCAGCTGATCGCCGAGATCATGGTCGGCGGGCTGCGCCGCATGCGCGAGAAGCGGCGCGAGGAGCGGGAGCTCGAGCGCGAGCGCGAGGCGGCGAGCACGGCCAAGGGCCTCGAGGGCAAGCTGGCCGAGAAGGAGAAGGCCGAGAAGGCCGCCAAGCGGATGGCCAAGCTCGAGGCCACCAAGGCGAACACCAATGCGGCCGGCGTACCGGTCGACAGCGCGGCTCCCGTGCGGGTCAAGCGCGAGCGCTCCGAGCCGGTCCCGGCCGTCGCGGGCCGTGCGAGCACCGAGACCGAGGCGGAGATCGTTCCGCCCGTCACCAGCCCGACCACGAACTGACCCAGGGAACGTTGACGTCGACGTCGACGTGAACCTGAACCTGAACGCCACCGTGGACGTCCTCGTCGACCCTTGTCGGGTTCCAGACAGGACATCGCTGACACATCGACGTGGACCCTCGGCGTCCGGCGACCGGACACTGCGTCCGAAACTCGGCCGGACATCGGACACGAGCGCAGCGGATTTCGCGGGGTTCGCATTGGCGCGCGCGGTGCACCACGGTCCGGGATGCCGAAGTCGAATCGTGTCGTGGAAGCAGAGCTGACCGCAGTCGTCCAGGCGCTCGGACGGATCGCCAGGAGCGCGCCCGAGCCGCGCGAGGTCATCGCGTGCGGGGTGGCGATGGAGGCCGCCCTCACCACCCTCGATCGCGTGATCGACACCGATGATCGCCACGTCGCCGAGCACATCGATCGGGCGTACCTGCGAACCCTGCTCTACATCCGGATGCTCGACAGCCTGCCGAAGGCCGCTTCCGGCGCACGCCACCCGGATGCCTCCACGCAGGCGCGCCGCATGCTCGACATCCTCCAGCGCGCGATCTCGAACCGCGTCCGTGCGTTCGGCGCGCGCGTGCTGTCCCAGCCGTCGGCGAACGTCTGGATGGCGCCCGGCGGGGAGGCGTAGACGCGGAGAGCTGCGCGCGCAAGCACGCACGAAAGATGCGGAGCCGCGCTGAAGCGGAGCCGAGGCTCAGCCCATCGCGAACACGACGGCGACCGCGGCACCGGCGGCGAGCAGCACCATCACGATGATGATCAGCGCCCAGGGCGGCTTGCTGTCGCCCTTCTTGTGCATGCCGGTCCGATCGGGCTCGAGCATCTGCTCGAGAGACTCGACCTCACCGTGGCTGCCGCCCTGCGTGTTCGCCGGTGGCTTGGTCTTGTTCGGCGGTGGACGCGTGGCCTTCTTTGCCACCGGCGTGCGCATCGCGCCCTGCTGCGACTGCGCCAGATCACCGGCCCAGTTCGAGGTGTCGACGAACGTGCTCGGATCGAGCGACATCGAGCCCTCGTTCGGCCCACCGGTCGATTCGGCCTCGCCATCGAGCAGCGAGGTCATCTTCTTCATCTCGTCGAGGATCAGGCCGTTGATCAGCGATTCCTTCGGCTCGGCGGAGCGCTTCCGCATCATCTCGACCTGCGTGTCTTTCACGAGGGCCGCGATGTCGCGAGCGGTGACCTTCATCCGCCGCGAGAACAGGAACTGCGACAGCGCGTCGCCGAGGTCGGCGGCGTGGTGGTAGCGATCGTCGGGATCGCGGGCCAGGGCCTTGCGAACCACGCCCTCGAGCTCGGGCTCGATGTCGGGGTTGAGCGCCTGCAGCGACGGCACCCGGGCCTGGCGCACCAGCTCGACGGTCTGGTAGTCGGTGTCGCCGTAGAACAGGCGCTTGCCGGTGAACAGCTCCCACAGGATGATGCCGACCGCGAACACGTCGGCGCGGGCGTCGACCTCGAGCCCGCTGGCGGCCTCGGGCGACAGGTAGCTGAACTTGCCCTTGACCACGCCCGGGTCGGTCGACTCGATCTGGCTGTTGGCCTTGGCGAGCCCGAAGTCGACCAGCTTCACCTCGCCGTTCTTCGACAGCAGGATGTTCGGCGGCGAGATGTCGCGATGGACGATGCCGAGCGGCTCGTTGGTCTCGGGGTGCTCGAGGCTGTGGGCGTAGTTGAGCGCCTTGCAGCACTCGATCATCAGATAGATCGTGTGCCCGACATCGATCCGCTTGCCCTTCTGCTTCTGGCGTTCGATGAGCCCCTTGAGGTTGGCGCCGTCGACGAACTCCATGACCAGGAAGTACGCGTTGTCGGCGGTCTTCGAGATGTCGAAGACCTGAACGATGTTGGCGTGCTGCAGGAACAGCGACAGCCGCGCCTCGTCGAGGAACATGCTGACGAACTTCTGGTTCTTGGTCAGGTTCGGCAGGATGCGCTTGATCGCGACGGCCTTCTTGAACCCCTCCATCGACTCGGCGACGCCGCGGAATACCTCGGCCATGCCTCCGTGGTCGAGTCGCTCGGTGATCGTGTAGCGGTCGCGCATCCCCGGCGGGGAAAATAGTACCAGAGGTCAGCCAACCTGGAAAATCTGTGGCCCTTTAAGGACCTGAGGTCGCCTCGCCCCCACCTGGGCCCCTGCCTCGGCCCTCTGGGGCCCCCCTGGAAGCCTATTCGGGGCGGTCGTCGGCCTCGACCTGCTCGCGCGCCGACTTGCACTCGAAACACAAGGTGGTCACCGGCCGGGCAAGGAGCCGCTTGAACCCGATGGGCTCCGAGCACTCCTCGCACTCGTCGAGCTTCCCGGCATCCAGCCGCAGCATGGCCTCGCGGATCTTCGTGACGAGGAAGCTCTCGCGGTCGGCGAGCCGGAGCTGGGTCGAATAGACTTCTTCTTCTGTGGCCTCGTCCATCGAGTCCCGGCCGATCCGGTCGCGATCCCGGTCCATCGTGAACTCCATCGTCTTGTGCGCGGAGTCTCCCAGGCGGGTCAGATCGGCCTCGAGGATCGTCTTCAGCTCTTTGGTCTGATCTGGCGTCAGCATGGCTTCAGTCTACGAACCTCGTCGGTGGCGTCAACGGAACTGAAGCCCCCTTACGCGATCGTTTGCGACCGTGCGCCCGCGCCCATCCGGCAGCATGTGGCGCTTGCGACGCGACCAAGCCTCGGCGATGATCTGCGCGGTTCGCCCGCCGCGGACGCACGCCGTCCCGCGTGCGACCGCACGCCGTCCCGCGTGCGACTGCGCGGCGCCAGATCCGTCCGGATCCGAGCATGCGTGCCGACACCTCGTCCGGGCTGTGGTTTCCGAAAACCTTCCCGCGAAATGCCGAAACTCGCGACGCCCCGGAGTGTCCCAATCCTGCCTGGTTTCGCGCCCATGCCTTACACCGGCCTGACATGCCGGCGGAATGGATCGATACCTGGCGGCGTTCGTTTGACACAGACGTTCACGAGCCCCCCGAGGAAGAAGCCGCATGACGACCCTGACCCGCTGGAAGCTGGCCTGTGCCCTGTTCGCTGGGATCGCCGGGTTTGCGACCGTGTCGGCCCACAAGGCTGGGCCCACCAACACGCCCGCCGCCTCGGTGACCACGCCGCGCACGGGTGGCATCCCCGCCCACCTCAAGCGGCCCCTGCGGATGTCCGCCGAGGCCGCCGGGATCTCGAAGTCCGAGCTGGTGGAGCGGGTGCTGGCGGCGCGGACGGTCAAGGAGGTCTCCCAGCTCGCCGAGAAGCTCGGGATGGTGGGGGACGACAGCACGGTCGACCAGATCGGCCCGCTCCTGCGCGATGCCCGACGGGGCGTGCCCGAGGCCGTGCTCGGGATCTACGGACAGATCGGGACCGAGCACGCTGTCGAGGAGCTCCTCGCGTTCACCAAGGATGATCGCCCCAGCGTCCGCGGGGCGGCGATCAGCGCGCTCGGCGCCACCCAGAGCGCGAAGGCCGAGGAGGTCCTCGTCCAGATCGCGCAGAATAGCGGCGACCCGGCGCAGAGCTCCGCGATCAGCGGCCTCGGCACGATCGGCACCGATCGCGCGGTCGCCGTGCTGACCCAGATCGCGCACTCCGGCGACTACGCCACGGCGAGCAGCGCGGTCTCCGCGCTCGGCTCGATCGAGACCCCGGCCGCGACCACAGCGGTCCGCGCCCTCCTCGATAGCCCGGACTCCCGGATCGCCGCGGCGGCCCTGGGTGCGATCGATTCGATCGACGACACCATGCTGGCCCGGCTGACCGAGATCGTGAAGTCGGGCGATCCCCAGCTCGTCAACGCTGCCCTCGGCGCGCTCGGCAAGGCCGGCGAGGATGGCCTGCCGGTGCTCCGCGAGGCCGCGCTGCATGGCGCGATCAGCACGCGCTGGGCGGCGGTCAACGCGATCGGCGAGATCGGCGGGGACAAGGCGACCAAGTTGCTCGGCGAGATCATGAAGATGGGCGAGCGGCAGTCTGCGAGCGCGGCGGCGCAGGCGCTCGCGCAGAACGGCGGGCCCGAGGCGCGCGAGCTCCTGATCGAGGCCGCGCTCTCGGACCGCGCGCAGATCACCGGTGCCCTCACGCAGCTCGCACAGATGGAGGGCGACGACGTCGACCAGGCGCTGCTCAGCGTGATCAAGCAGGGCACGAGCGCGGACCGTCGCGCTGCCCTCCCCCGCCTGCTGAAGACCGGGAACCCGGACGCGCTCCAGCTCGCGATCGACCTCGCGGCCAAGGGGTCGCGCAACGAGCGCTACGAGGCGATGCGGATGCTGGCCGATGCAGGTTCGGCCAAGGCGTTCGATGCCCTCGTCGACATCGCCGGCAAGACCCGCGGCAACAGCCGCGTCAACGCTCTCGATCTGCTCGCGGCCTCGCGCCCGAGCGATCCGGCCGTGGCGCAGCTGCTCAGCGATTCGCTGTTCTCGGGCCGTCGCGACGAGGCGAACTATGCCGCCAACGTCCTCGGCCGGATCGGTACCGAGGAGGCCCGGACGGCGCTGGTCGCCGCCCTCTCCGGCAAGGACAAGGATCTCGCCGCGGCGGCCGCCGGCGCGCTCGGCCAGGTCGGCCTCACCGATCAGGTCAAGTCGGCGCTGATGACCGCCGCGCAGGGCAACCCCGCGGTGAAGATGCAGGTCATGCAGCAGCTCGTCAACGCGGGCGCGCCCGAGGGCATGCGGCTCGCCGAGGAGATGATCGGCAGCAAGGAGCCGGGTGCCGGCAGCCAGGCGGTGTGGGCCCTCGCGGGCCAGGGCACCGAGGAGGCCCGCCGCTTGATCGAGCGCGCGATCGACTCGAAGGATCCGTCGACCCGGATGGCGGCGATCTCGTCGCTGATGCAGAACCCCGACGATCGCTCCACCGACACCCTGCTCCGCCTCACGCGCGACAGCGACGCCTCGGTGCGCGCGACCGCGCTCGCCACGCTCGGGCAGATCGGCTCCGACCGCGCACAGCAGGCGATCCTCGATGCCACGCGCAACGGCAAGCCCGAGGACCGCGTCGCCGCGATCTCCGGCCTCTCGAACATGGACGATGCGCGCGCCAGCCAGCAGCTCGCGAGCCTGATGCGCGACCGTGACCCGCAGGTCGCGATCACCGCGATCCAGAGCTCGTACAACGGTGGCGCCGAGGTCGATGGCGCGCTGACCCAGATCATCAACGACCCGAGCGCCGCGGAGAACCTGAAGTCCGCGGCGGCCCAGCAGCTGCGCAACCGCGGCACGGATCTCGACGATGCGACCGAGGCCCAGGTCACCAAGCTCGCCGGCGCAGCGAACACGTACGGTGGCTATGGCTACGGCGGGTACCGCGGCGAGTACCTCGAGTAGGCTCGGCGCGCAGCAACGCGAACGCGTTGCGAAGGTCCATGTCCCTCGGAGCCGCCAAGGACCCAAGAGAGCCAAGCGGAGAGCATTTCATCTCGCGGGTTTCTTGGAAGTTGTGTGCGCGCCAGGCTCTTGGCTGCACCCACATGAATGGCCTGGCCAGCGGGGGTCCGCTGCTTGGGTCACTTGGGTTCTTGGCGGCTCCGAGATCCGAAGCACGATGCTCGGGTGTTTGCCGCGCCTTGTCGCGGTAGGGCAAAGCGAGGAGTGGCCTGGCCTCGATCAAGGTCTCCGCTCGGTGACCTCTGGGGCTCTGTGGCTTTCGATCGAGTCGCCTTTGACGGCATGGGACGTCAAGGCGCGCGACGCCGGGGGTCACGTCGGAAGGAACACGCGGAACACGGTGCCGCCGCCCGCGTGATCGTCGACTTCGATCCAGCCGTCGTGCTCCTTGACGATGCCCGAGCACACCGCGAGGCCCAGGCCCGTGCCGCCCGAGCCCTCCTTGGTCGTGTAGAACGGGTCGAAGATCTTGTCCTTGATCGCCGGAGGGATGCCGACGCCGGTGTCTGACACCGAGCACGACACGAACGCCTGATCCGCGTTGGTCTCGAGGCCGGGGCGCGTGCGCCGGACGACCTTGGTCTCGACCGACAGGGAGCCGCCCTCGGGCATCGCCTGGACCGCGTTGAGGAGCAGGTTGATCAGCACCTGCTGGAGGCGATCGGAGTCCCCCGCGACGGTGGGCAGGTCATCGGAGCGCTCGACCCGCGTCTTTACCTTGGCCACCGAGAACTGGCCCGACAGCAGCTCGAGGGTCTTGGTGGTCAGCTCGTTGAGGTTCACCATCGCGCGCTCGGTGGCGCCGACCTTGCGCCGGGTGAAGTCCAGGAGGCGCTGGATGATGCGGGTGATCCGCGCGGTCTGCTCCGCGACGATCTCCGCGTTCTTCTCCACGGCCTCCGGATCCTTCGACTTCTTCTGGATCGAGCGCGCACGGCCGGCGATCACGTTGAGCGGCGTCCCGACCTCGTGGGCGATCTCGGCCGCGAGCTGACCGATCGTGGCGAGCTTCTCGGTCTGGCCGAGGCGCTGCTCGAGGTGCAGCTTCTCGTCGTTCTGGCGCTGGGTCTCGGCGCGGGACTCGCGGAGCGAATAGGTCATCTCGTTGAACCGCGTGGCGATCGCGCCGATCTCGTCGTCGCGCTCGGACAGGATGACGTGAGACAGATCGCCCTTCGCGACATCGTCGATGCCGCGCAGGAGCTTCGTGATCGGTCGGCTGACGAACCGGCTCGCGAGCGCACCGACCATCACCGTGGTCACGAGGACGATCAGCACGACGAGGATCACGGCCTTCGACAGATCATCGGTCGTCGTGTCGATCGAGTCCGCGGGCTTGGAGATCTCGAGCATCGCCGCCGTGGTCTGATCCTCGTCGTGGGCGGGCGTGGTGCGCACCGGGACGGCGAAGTAGTAGGCGCCATCCTCGATGTCGGTGAACGTCAGCTGCGGCAGATCGAGCAGGGTCGTCAGCCGGCGCAGCTGCGCGGCCGAGTACGTGCCGGGCGGCTCGGTGGCGCGAGCCCGCGGGATCACGACCGCGCGCCACCCGCCGGAAGCGCGGGTCAGGTCGCGAAGCAGTGCATCTGGGGGCGGCTTGTAGGCGAGCGCCTGCTCGAGCGGACGCGAGAGGCCGGCGGCGCCCCGCGCCGTGGCCAGCCGGGTCTGCAGCTCCTGCTGCTGCTTGACCAGGGCCAGGTGTTCGGCCTGCGGCATCGGCGGCACGTTGTCGGGCGCAGGCTCGAGGCGCTTGTCCAACGCCTCGAGGTCGCGCTGGAGCTGATCGGCGCGATAGCGCGCATCGCGCGAATCGACGGCGGCCTGGCCCTCGAGCGATGCGCGGAGGGTACCCGCGACAGAGCGGCCCTCGCGCTCGAGCGCTCCGCGGCGCTCGGCCACGCGGGCCCGGAGATCGAAGATCGCGTAGGTCGCCGAGGCCAGCGCCACCACGACGGCGGTGGCCACGGTGATCCGGGTCGCGACCTTCACGCGCGGAGCATAGCAGCCGCCGGTGGGCGCTGCGTCCGTGCGCCCGTGCGGCGAGCCCCCCTACTTCTTGAGCGCCTGGAGCTCCTTGAGTGCATCACTCGACGGTGCGAGCGCCCCGACACGGGTGATCGCCTCCTCGAGCTCCTTCTTCTTGCCGAGGCGTGACGCATAGGTCCCGACCTGGACCCAGCCATCGACGTAGTCCGGGTTCGCCTGCACCGCCTTGTTCGCGAGGGCGAAGCCCTTGGTCACGGCGGGGCCGCCGCCGAGCTCGACCTCGACGGCCGCGGAGAACAGGAATGCGGTGTAGAGGGTCGGATCCGAGGGGATCACGACCTCGAGCTGGGCCTTCGCGTTCGGGAAGTCATTCTTCAGGAAGAACAGCGCGGCGAGCCCGAAGTGCGCCTGCGCTGCGCGACGCGGCGTGGTCTTCTCGAACGCCTTGACCGCCGCCAGGTAGGCCTTCTCGGCCTCGGCCTCGTTCTCGGTGACGAGCGCGAGCTTGCCGGTGATCACGAGCGCCTCGGGCGTGCCCTCGAGCCGCTTGGGATACAGGCCCTTGAGCTTGGTCAAGAGCGCGGTCTGCTTGGCGTCCAGGCTGACGGTATCGGCCGCGAGCAGGAACGTCTCCGCATCGGTGCCGCAGCTGTCGAGCGCCCGGATCAGCGCCTGTGCCGCGCCCGCGATGTCATTGCGCCGAAGCGCGAGCCGGCCGCGCTCGCGATCGTACTGCCAGCGCACGACATTCGGCACCTTGTCGGCCTGGTCGAGGAGCTGGATCGCACCCGCGTTGTCGCCGGCGAGCATGCGCGCACGCGCCCCTTCGAGCAGCAGGTTCGCCGAGGGCGTGGGCCCTGCGTCCTTCAGCAGCGCCTCGATCATGTCGCGGCCGCCGCTCGGCTCCTTGTCCTGGATCAGCAGCAGGGCGTTCTCGAGCCGCGCGTCCGTGTTGCCACCGCGGATCGCCTCGGCATACGCGCCGTGCGCCGTGCGCAGATCGCCCGTGTCGCGCGCCACCCGTGCGAGCTCGAGCTGCGCGCGCGCCACCTCGGGGGTGACCGCGCCGTTGGTGGTGACCTTGACGAGCAGGTCGCGCGCGCGATCGCGCTGGGCGGGATCGCCGCTCGCGCGCAGGATGGCCGCGTACACCGTGGTCAACGCGATGCTGGCGGTGTTCGGGTTGAACACCGGCTCGATCCGCTTGCGCGCATCGTCGAGCTCGTCGGCCGCGAGATCGATCCAGGTCCGCCCGATGAGGGCGAGCTCCAGCTTGGGCAGCTTCTTGATCGCGGCATCGAAGTCGGCCTTCGCGCCGTCCAGGTCGCCGAGCGCCAGCTTCGCGGTCCCGCGCGCGGCGAGGCCGCGGGGCAGCGACGCCGCCTCGGGGTTGCGCGTGAGGATATCGAGCGCCTCCTTCGGGTTTCCGAGAGCGACGAACACGAGGGCCTGCGAGATCCGTGCGCGCCGGCTCCCTGGCCAGTTCGCGAGTGCCGCCGCCGAGACGGCCTTCGCGCGCTGGAGATCGCCGAACATCAGCATCGTGTCGGTCAGCTCTTCGCCGAACCGCTGCTCGTCGGCGCGGACGGCGAGCGCCGCGGTGACATCGTTGGTCGCCGAGTTGGCGTCGTGGAGCACGAAGTCGATCTGTGCGAGCGCGAGGTTCGCGAGCGCGACCTGGACCGGTGAGACGCCGCGCGGCTGTTCGGCCAGCGCCTTCGCACCCTCCGCGGTGAGCTTGACGAGGGAGGCGCGGATCTCCGCGGTGACCACGTTGCCTGGCGTGATCCGCCCGCCGGCGACCGAGAGGAACGCGCGTTCGATCAACGCACCGGGATGATCGGGCATCTGCCCGAGCGCCCGGTCGACGGCGGCGAGCGCCTCGTCCCAGCCACCGGTCGCACCGATCGCGTGCGCGAGCCCCACGGCGTACAGCGGGCGCGGTTCACGCTCCTGGGCGGCCTTGAGGTTGGTCGTCGCGGCCTTGTAGTCCCCTCCGATCAGCGCGGCCTGGCCCGCGACGTACAGCGCCGCGGCATCGGTGGGCGCGAGCTCGAGCGTCTTGTCGGCGGCGGCCTTCGCTGCCACCGGATCCGTCTGGGCGAGCGCGAGATAGGCGCGGGCCAGCGTGACGTCGAGGTTGGTCTGGCCGGCGAGCTTCTCGATCGCGGACTTCGCCTCGGCGAGACCATCGCCAAACTCGAACGCGAGCACCGCGCGAGCGCGGGCAAGCGCGGACCTGTTGTCGACGGTGTTCGACGCCTGAGCGATGCCGGCCAGCCGATCGCGTGCCCCCGACCAACCGAGCCAGGTATCGGTCTTGGCGAGATCGACGGCCTGATCGCGGGCCGCCGCGATCTGCTTCTTCAGCCGCATCGCGCGGATCTGAAAGCCGGCGAACACGCCGCCGCCGATCACGATCGCGCCGATCAGGATCCACATCGCCACGGCGAGCCGCGAGCGCCCCCTGCGCACGCCCGTCTTCAGCGGCTTGCCGCTCGCCGTGCTCGCGGACTCCGGGAACATGTTCACCGGAATCGAACCGCCGCTCCCCGGGACGGGCGACGCGTGCGCGATCCGTGGATCGAGCTCCCCAGGCTTGCTCGTCGGCTCGTTGGCCGCGGCCGTGGCGCGTCCCGGCCCGCCGGGGAGCATCGTCGCCTTCCCCCACGCCGGTTGCTGCGGCTCGGCGCCGAACAGCGCATCGACGGCTGCCGCGGACTGCTGCTGCGCAGCGTTGAGCGCCATCGTCGGCCGCGCGGCGTTCGCGGCGCTCGCCGACGACGGAGGGAGCTGGGGCACCGGCATCGCGGCGGCGGTCGGCATCGAGGCCGCGTTGAGCCCGCGCTGGGGCGGAGGCGGCTGGGGCAGCGGCTGCATCTGCATGTAGTGCGGCTGCTGCGCGATCTGCTGCGCCAGGGGTGGTTGCACCGCCTGGGCGATCGCGGTCGGGCGCACCGAGGCCGGTGTCGGCGCCGGGTGCGGTGCTGGATACGGTGCCGGATACGACGCTGGATACGACGCTGGATACGACGCTGGAAGCGGTGCCGGCGGCAGCGCCTGCGGTGGTGGCTCGAGTGGCCCCGAGGGCATCTTCACCGCGTTGCGGACCGCGGTCCCGGGACCGGGCCCACGCCGCTGCGCCGCACCCTTGGGCGGCGGGGTGTTCTCGTCGAGCTCGAGCATGTCGTTGCTGTCGAGCTCGACCGACGAGACGTCGTACTTGGGCTTGCCGCGCTGCACGGCGGGCTGAGGCTTGGGGCTCTTGGTCGCGCGCCGGACCGAGCCACGGGCATCGTCGGGCGGTGCGCTGACCTGTGCGCGCTGCTTGCTCGCGCTCGGTGGCGCCGCGACCTCGCCGAAATCGTCCTCGTCGCCGAGCTCGATGCCATCGGCCTCCGGGTCGACCTCGACCGTGCCCGATCGATCGCCGACCGCGAGGATCGCCGGCGGAGGCGTCCGATCCGGCGACATCGCCTGGACGCCGCCGCTCCGCTTCTTCGCCGTGGGCGCAGCCAGGGAGGTCGGCCGGGTGAACTCACCGCCGGTGTCCTCGCCATCGTCGTTGCCGGTGATCTCGTCGTCGGCGCCGTGGTTCGGGTAGTGCTTGGTAAGGCTCTCCCCGGCGTTGGGTCCGAGGAAGCCGACCGCCGGGTGGCTCGCGGTCATCGAAGGCCGCGCACCTCCGCGCTCGACCTCTGCGATCAGCTGCTGGATCCTCGGATCGGATGCTGCCTGGGGTCGCAGCTTGGCGAGCACCTCGCCGGCTGCGTGGTGATCTCCCTTGCGGAGCAGCGCATCGGCCTTGAGGACCTGGGCCGAGAGCGACGTGTGGTCGAGCTCGAGCGCGACCCGCATCTCCGCCAGCACCTCGTCGTAACGCTTGAGCGCGAGCAGAGCCTGCCCGAGCACGATCCGTCCCTCGACCGTGGTCGGGCGCCCCAGTAGCCCCAGACGGCAGACCTTCACGGCCTCCTGGAACTGCCCGGACGCAACCAGGGTCTGGCCACGCGTGACGAAGTCGCTTTGCGACACCTCTGGCGGGATGTTACCCCACCCATGTGGGGGTCGGCGAATCGGTGGGTTATCCCCGTTCCGAAGCGGACTTCCGGGCCAACCATTCAGGGGATGTTCGACATGGCCTGGAGAGTTGACGTGGTCTTAGTCGTGCGTGGAGGTTGACGTGTCGGGAGTTGACGGCGACGGTGTCGTGGACCCGGCGACCTCGTTGACCCCAAGAACCGATTCTGAAAATCGGAACGTCCGCCGCGGCGGCGCCGACGCCGCCCCTCCCCCCCCCCCGGGGGTGGAATCGGGCACATAGGCGGTGCAACTGGTCACAGAGGTGTCAGATGTCCTGTCTGGAAACCGCAGTGGTTTCTCGGGGAACGCCGAAGTCCACGCCGCCGTCCGTCCACTCCACGACCACGGCCCCCCCCCCCCCCCCCCCCCGGCAAACCCCCCCCCCCCCCCCCCCCCCGGGCCGGGAAACCCCCCCCCGGGGGGCGCCGCCCCCCCCCCCCCCCGGCCCCCCCCCCCCCCCCCCCCGCCCCCCCCCCCCCCCCCCCCCCCCCCCCCCCCCCCCCGGGGCCCGCCCCCCGCCCCCCCCCCCCCCCCCCCCCCCCCCCCCCCCCCCCCCCCCCCCCGCAAACCCGGCGGGCGGGGGGGGGGGGCCCCCCCGGGCGCCCGGCCCCCCCCCGGGGGGGGCCCGGCCCCCCCGGCCCCCCCCCCCCCCCCCCCCCCCCCCCCCCCCCCCGGGGGGGCTCGACCATCCACCACGCCTTGCCGTGGCGCTCCCAGGTCTGCAGGGCATGGGTTTCTTTGAGCGTCCCCTCGGAGTCCTTGTACCAGGCGACCTTGATCTGGACCTTCGCCGCCTTCTTTCCGGTCTTCTCGACCCGGACGATGTCGTACTCGCTGATCTTGAGATCCTTGGCGCGCTGGTCCATCTCGTCCACGAACGACCCACGCTCCCGGGGAGGCAGCGAGCTGGCGGCGGTCTCGAACCGCTCCCACCGGACGCCCTCGTTGTAGTTCAGGATCGACTCCTGCAGCGTGTCGGAGTCGCGTTGAGCGCCACCGCACGCGCCGAGGGTCAGGGCCAGGATCGTCACGCCAAGAGCTCTCATAGGTCACCTCCACCGGCCGCCCGCTTCTTGCGGACTGCCTTGATCGCTGCGAGATCGCGCGCGCCAAGCTCGCGGGTCCCGATCAGCACGACGAGGAACACGACTCCGACGACCGCGGCCTCGACCAGGGTCATCAGCTTGCCATGGGGCAACACGAGGAACTTACCGACCGCGAGGGCTGCCGCCGTCGCGATCGCGATGCGGAGCAGGGACGAGAAGGGCAGGAACGCGCCGAGGGTGCGGGTCAGCGCGATCCCCGAGATCACGGCACCGATCACCATCGCGATGCCGGTGACCGTGGCGGCCACCACGAGGACGTTGCCGCTCTCGGCCGCCATCGGGATCGCGATGTAGTTGCCGACGCCCGCGAGCACCAGCGTGATCGCGGCCGTGA
Organism: Myxococcales bacterium; assembly: GCA_016720595.1. Taxonomy (GTDB): domain Bacteria; phylum Myxococcota_A; class Polyangia; order Haliangiales; family Haliangiaceae; genus JABFXX01. The sequence continues at coordinate 43,713 of JADKKI010000078.1, read as the reverse complement.
CGATCGCCTGTCGCGTCTTGCCGGCGCCGTTCAGGATCGTCCCGTTGATCGCGAACACGCTGAACGCCACGTTGCCGAGCGCGAGCATCGCGAGCGCCGGGCCGCCCTGGTGCGCATAGTCCTCGGCGTAGAGGAGGCCGAGCATCTCGGTGGGATTGGCGGCGATCACGACGCCGATCGCCATCGCGAACATCAGCGAGTAGCGCGAGGTGACCTCGACGTAGCGCCGCGTGGTCTCCTTGTCCTCGGTGAACGTCGAGCGCGAGACCAGCGGGAACACGACGAAGGTCGCCGCGATGATCGCCTGATAGGCCAGGCGTCCGAGGTTCTGGGCCGCGGCGTAGTAGCCGTTCTGGACGTCGGCGAGCACGCTCGGATCCGGGTGATACCCGGCGAGCCGCGCGCCCCACGGCACGACCTGGTCGATCGCCTGGGCGAGCTCGCCGGCATGAGCGGTGTAGTACTCGGTGGTCAGCCGCTTGATCAGCAGGCTGTCGACGAACATCAGGCCGTTGAACAGGAGCAGATAGACCGCGACCCCGGCGAAGAAGCTGATCAGCGGCTTCACCGGGAGGCGATCTGCCTTCGCGATCTTGCCCGGCATCCCGACCCACACGATCGCGGCCATCAGGATGATGCCGACCGCGGCGACCCAGCCGCCGATCACGCCGATCACGCCGAGGCCCGCCATCGCCATCCCGAGGAGGCCGATCACGCGCAGGGTGGCGAACGTGACGTCGAGCCCGGCCTGCTTGTGGAACTGATGCAGCCCGTTCGCCGTGCCGACGAACACCGCATAGAACGAATAGCCACCGACGATCAGGCCGGCGAGCATCAGCGGCGCGGTCTTCGACATGTCGTGGAGCAGCCACGCCACGAGCGGCGCCGCCGCGATGAAGCCGACCGCGATCACGAGGCCGAGACGCACGTGCATGCGCAGGCCGGCCTGCTGGACCAGCCTGGCCTTGCCCGGCTCCTGCGCCGAGAACCGCGACACGGCCTGGATCGTCCCGGTCACGAGGACGTTGTTGACGAGCGACGCGACGTTCGAGACCAGCGAGAACGAGCCGAAGGCGGCCCGCGACAGGATGTTGGGCAGCCGGAACTGGATCACCAGCCCGGCGAACATGAAGTAGAACTTGGCGAACGCGATGTAGAGGACGCCACGCCCCGCGCCGGTCGCCTTGATGGTGACCTGCTCGCCCACGGCAACTGGCCGCTCGGCCTCGGGAACTTCGCTCATGCGCCGGTCTCTTGCGGGTAGCACGCGCGTCGGCGAACCAGCAACTTACCGGCTGCTTCGTGAAGCGCTTATCGAAGATCGTGAGGCATCCGGCGCACCCCGACGGCGACCAGGATCCAGGTGACCACCGCGATCGCCCCGCCGAGGATGACGTTCGCGCAGCTCTCCGCGAACCCCTGCAGGAGATACGGCAACGGGTTCGCGAGCGCTTCAGGGTCGTTGACCACGTACTTGCAGGTCGCCGCCAGGCCGGAGACGAAGCCGGTCGCGGTACAGGCGACCAGCGCCCAGGTCAGGGCGCGGAGGATCGAGAGCCGGTGGGGGTCGGCATCCCGCGCGAACCGGATCGCGGTCGCGATCATGACCACCGCGAACGCCAGCAGGATGAACATGTTGAAGCCGCCAGCGCGAATGAACTCCATGACCAGGCAAACGCGCGGCTCTCGCGGGCGTGACAGGTAGTTTTGTTGTCACGCCGGGTGCGATCGGGCGTTGTGCTGCTGTGGAGGTCGACGAGCGCGCCTGGGTCGACGGCCTCCGGCGAGGCGACACGGCGGCGTTCGACGCGGTGTTCGCCGCGTACCGCCGTAGGGTGTTCGCCTACCTGGTCCGGATGACCCGCCGGCGCGAGGCCGCCGAGGATCTCCTCCAGGAGACCTTTCTCCGGCTCGCCCAGCACGCGAAGCGGCTGGCCGAGGACACGCGGCTCGGTCCGTACCTGTTCACGGTGGCGCACCGCCTGTTCGTGAGCTGGGTGCGCGCACAGGCGGTGCGCGCGCAGCTCGCCGGGGATCTCCCGGCGCGCGAGGTCGCCGGCGGTGGTCGCTCGCCTCTCGAGGCGCTCGCGGACTCGCAGGCACAGCTCGCGCTCGAGCAGGCGTTCGCACAGCTCGCGCCGGCCTACCGCGAGGTCGCGCTGCTGGTCGGCGTGGAAGGCCTCGCGCCGAGCGAGGTCGCCGAGATCCTGGGGCAGAAGCCCGAGGCGGTGCGCCAGCGGCTGGCGCGTGCACGAACCCAGCTCGCCGAGGCCCTCGGCGAGCACGCCCCGAAAGCCTGGAGGACGCCATGACGACCGAGGATGATGTCAGCCGCCTCGCGGAGCTCAGCCGCGAGCTCCCGGCGATCGATCTCGATGCGACGAGCGCGGAGCGCATCGCGCGGCGCGCGCGAGACGATGTTGGCAAGGGACCCTCCCCGCGGCGGTTCATCGAGCCGGCGATCGCCACGCTCCTCGTCGGCGGCTACCTCGTGTGGGCGATCATCAAGGTCCTGCAGCTGCTCGGCTGACGTGTCATCGTAGCTGGGTGCGGCACCCTGCCCTCGCGTTCGGGCTGTTCGGGACCTTCGCGATGTTCGGAGCTGGTGCCACACCCGCGCGGGCCGAGTTCGTGATGTGCGTCGGGGGCCAGGGCCTCGTGCCCGCGGCGAGCTCGGTGGTGCCGCCGCATGCGCGGATCATCTACTACGCCGATCAGAACCTGGGCATCCCGCAGAAGGTCAGCGCGACCATCGATGGCAGGCCGGTCCCCGTGGTGAAGAAGGTGCTGCTGGCCACGCCGTTCCAGATGCTCGTGCTCGAGATCGATAGCTCCCGGACCGGTGCCCTGGTCGTGACGTTCGACCAGCGGCAGCCGCTGCGCTGGACGGTCAAGGAGATGACGATGCCCAAGCAGGTCACGGGCGTGGCCGCGCGCTACCAGGGCCCCGCCCATCCCGGCGAGCGGGGCGAAGGGTTCGACGGCCTCGCGATCCGGCTGCCCGAGGGCACGCCCGCGGTGATGTCCCACGTCAAGGTGCGCACCGAGCCGGACGCAACGCTCTGGCTCGAGACCGACGTGCCGATCTACACGCCGGCCAGCGAGAGCCGACCGATGATCCGGGTCGGTCAGTTCGACTGCGCCTCGAACATCTCGCCGTCCCTGCTCCAACACGGCTTCGATCTCGAGGTCACGGTCACGCTCAGCGACGGCTCCACCCGCAAGGTCTCGGACCTCGCGCCGCACATGTCGCTCCCAGCTCCGCTTCCCCCGCAGCCACGCCCGAAGAACCAGCGCCTCCCGTAGGAGTCCGGTGCCAGCGCCGACCGTAGACGACGAGATCAGGTCTTGGGCCGCGTGACGACGAGGTGCGCTTGCTTGTCCTTGTCGACGTACCCGAAGCGGAACGGTAGCTTCCGCCGCTTCTGGGTACGCCACAGCTCGATGAACGCCTGATCGTGACGCCCGTCCTGTGCGCCCTCGAGGAACGCGCCCGAGTAGTACCCGTAGGTCTCCTGGATCATCTTGGCCTGCCGTGCGTAGGCCGGCGGGATGCCCGTCGAGTCAGACAGCATCCATGCGAGGTGATCGAGCATGTAGGTGCGCACGAGGGAGAAATCGCCGCGCCACAGCAGGTAGCTCGCGCCCTTGGTCAGCAGCGTCACCGGGCCCTTGCTCTCGAGATGGCGCAGCAACTGCGGGTTCTTCGTCAGGTACGCATCGCCGAGGTTCCAGCCGATGTGACGATGGACGTGAACCACGGTGTCGCCGATCTTCCGGTACTGGATCTCGACGTTCGAGAACGCCGGTGAGAACGCCGGGTCCTGCCAGTCGCCCTTGAGGCTCTTGCCCTTCTCCTTGTCGGCTGCGTCGAGATCGGCCTGCTCCAGGTAGTGGATCGCGCCGGCGTCATCGAGCTTGAAGTAGCGCATCGACACCGGCTCGTAGCCGCCGGCGACCAGGCCCAGCAGGAACGAGCTGACCTGACCGGGCAGATCGCTGCGCTGGCCGGCCGACAGGTTCTCGCTGGTGTTCGAGCCGACGGAGATCAAGCCGCCGATGTCACGGCGCAGCACGCCCAGGCTGTTGTCGAGCTGGTTCACCGTGAGCTTGCCGATCCGCCGCGGATCGCCCGATTGCTCGAGCGAGATCGTCGTGATCTCGGTCGCCGTGGGGAACGCGACCAGCGCCGAGATCAGATCACCGCCGCCGAACGGATAGACCACGGTGGTGGGCACCGTCTTCGGGACGACCGCGTCGAACCAGGCCCGCCCCTTGTCGAAGTACTGCGTGCGGAACTTCCCCATGTACTCGAGGATCCGCTTGCAGTGACGATCGACGATCTTGGTGATCTCCTTGGTCTGCTTCGGGTCGCCCTTGGTCAGCACCTCCGGGAGCGGCTGATCGGCATTGCCACAGGCGGCGACCCGGTACAGGAGCCGCGCATCAGCGATGAAGTCCACGCCCTCCGCGGCGGCGGGGCGCGCCAGGGCGAACGTGGCTCCCAGCGCGACGAGCGACGCGATGATGTGCGACGGCAAGGGGATCGGGCGAGAACGGAGCATGCCCCTGTGTAACGCGTTTCGCGGGCAGGTCATTCAAAGTTGCCGTCCCGCGCGTGAAGTTCACTCCGCGGAGACCGCGCCCTCGTACATCTTGTCGAGCAGGCCCGCGTACTTCTTCTCCACGACCTTGCGCTTGACCTTGAGGCTCGGCGTCAGCTCGCCCTCATCGACCGAGAGATCCTTCGGGAGGATCGCGAACTGCTTCACCGTCTCGTACTTCGCGAGCGTCTTGTTGACCTCGTCGAAGAACGGCGAGAGCAGCGCCTTGACCTCGGCGGACTGCGCGAGATCCGCATAGCTCTTGCCGCTCGACGCATGGGCAGTCGCCCACTTGGTGACGGCCTCTTCATCGAGCGTGATCAGCGCGGTGACGAAGTTGCGCTTGTCGCCGTGCACGATCACCTGGCTGATGTAGGGACATGCGGCCTTGAGCTTGCCCTCGATGTGCTGCGGCGCGATGTACTTGCCGCCCGAGGTCTTGATCAGATCCTTCTTGCGATCGGTGATCCGGAGGAAGCCCTTCGCATCGACCTCGCCGATGTCACCAGTGCGGAGCCAGTGGTCGTCGGTCAGCGCCTCGGCGGTGGCCTCGGGCATGTTGTGATAGCCCTGCATCACGCCGGGGGACTTGATCAGGATCTCGCCATCCGCGGGCGCGAGCTTCATCTCGGTCCCGGGCATCGGCATCCCGACGGTGCCGAACGCGAACTTGCTCGGCCGGTTGACGAAGCTGGCCGCGCTGGTCTCCGTCAGGCCGTAGCCCTCGAGGATCAGGATGCCGCACGCGTGGAAGAACTCCGCGATCTCGCGCGACAGCGGCGCCGAGCCGGAGATGAAGTACCGCACGCGGCCGCCGAACGTGGCCTTGACCGCCTGGAACACGAGCCGATCGGCGACCTTGAGCTTGAGCGCGAGCAAGCCGCCCGGCTCCTTGCCGGCCTGACGGACCTTGCTGCCTTCCTTGCCGACGACCACAGCCCACTCGAAGATCTTCTGCTTGAGCCCGCCCTTCTTCGCGCGCTCGAGGATCTTGTTGTACGCCTTCTCGAAGATCCGCGGGACGGCGGCCATGATCGTGGGCTTCACGGTGGCGCAGTTCTCGACGATCTTCGGGATCCGGCCATCGACGGCGCACACCGAGCCGGAGGCGACGTGGGCGGCCATCAGGACCTTGCCGAACGAGTGCGACATCGGCAGCCACAGGTACTGCACGTCATCGGGACCGATCAGCCGCGTGGCCTCCATCGAGTCCGCGGTGTACGCCCAGCACTCGTGCAGCAGCCGCACGCCCTTCGGCTTGCCGGTGGTGCCCGAGGTGTAGATCAGCGTGGCGAGGTGCTCGCCCTTGATGCCCTCGACGACGTCCTCGACGGCGCGCGGATCCTTGGCCACGAACGCCGCACCCGCGGCCTCGAGCTCGGCCAGGGTCATCACCCAGTCCTTGTCCTTCGCGTCCGGGGCCCCGTCGATCATGATCAGCTTCTGGACCTTCGGGATCTCCTGGCGGTGCGCGAGGAGCTTCTTCAGCTGGCCCGCGTCCTCGATGAACACGTACTTGGTGTCGGAGTCCGCGAGGATGTACGAGCACTCTTCCGAGGTGCTCGACGGGTACACCGTGGTCGTCGCCCCACCCGCCGAGAGGATGCCGAGATCGCACAGCAGCCAGTCGACGCGGGTGTTGGCGAGGAGCCCCACGCGCTCCTCGCGGTGGAGGCCGAGCGAGAGCAGGCCGGCGGCGATCGCCTTGACCCGCTCGTGGGCCTGCTTCCAGGTCATCGATCGCCAGTCCTCGCCGACGGGATAGCGATACGCTTCGCGATCGGGAGTCTCCTGGACGCGACGTACGAGCAGCTGGGCGATCGACGTCGTCTTGCGGGTGAGGCGCTCGGGAGCAGTCGACTCGGGCATGGCCGGGAAACTATGCCATGGGGGGCGGCGGTTCCTCGCCCGCCGCGCGTGAAAGTCGCGGTAGCTTCGGGGCGGTGACGGTCGACGCGCGTGACTGGCTAGATGCCCTCGGAGCCGCCTGGCGGTCCGAGCGCCTCGCCGCCCGCGCGAAGCTCGCGATGGAGCGGTCCGGACGCATGCTTCCGGAGCGGGTCGCGCTCGGCATCGCGCTCGCGGGCCTCCGGATCGTCGACGAGCAATCCGCTCCAGGCGAACGGGCCCGGGTGCGCGTGGCGGTTCCCGACGCGGTCGATCTCGACAACCTCCGGATCTCACCAGGCGAGCCGATCCGGCTGTGGGCCGAGCACCCCGACGAACCCGGGGCGGTGCGCGGCGTGCTCGAGCGGCGCGAGGAGCAGTCGCTGTGGCTGATGCTCGACCGCCCCGTCGACGAGGTCGATCGCGAGTACGCCCTCGATCCGGAGGTCCCCGAGGTCACCTTCGATCGCGGCGACCACGCGCTGGCCCGCGCCAAGGCCGCGCTCGCCACCAGCGATCTCGCGCGCGTCCGTGATGTCGCCGCGATGGTGAGATCACCGCGCCCGATCGCAGGTGCGAGCTGGACCCCGCTCGATCTCGAGCTCGATGACAAGCAGCTCGCCGCCGTGGACGCCGCGCTGCGCTCGGGAGACATCGCGCTGATCCACGGGCCACCAGGGACGGGCAAGACCCGCACGCTGGTCGAGGTGGTGCGGCAGCGCGTCGCACGGGGGGAGCGCGTGCTGTGCGCCGCACCCTCGAACACCGCCGTCGACAACCTCGGCCTCCGGCTCGGGCACGCGGGCGTCCGCGTCGTCCGGCTCGGTCACCCGGCGCGCGTCGCACCGGCGCTCGCCGCCCTGACCCTCGACGCGCAGGTCGAGGCCGACGGCGCGACCAAGCTCGCGCGCGAGTGGAGGGACCGTGCGCGCGCGCTGCGCAAGTCTGCCGCGGGCAGGCGGGGCCAGGAGGCGAAGGACCTGTGGCAGGAGGCACGGGCGCTCGATCGCGATGCCGTCAAGGAGATCCACAACGCCGAGCGCGCGATCGTCGAGCGCGCCGACGTCATCCTCGCGACGTGCGTCGGCTGCGACCACTTCCTGCTCGGTGACACGATCTTCGATGCCGTGATCGTCGACGAGGCCGCCCAGGCCCCCGATCCGCTGCTCATGATCGCGCTCGCGCGCGCCAAGGTGTGTGTCCTGGCCGGGGACCCGCACCAGCTCGGCCCGGTGGTGGTCGGGGGGCCCTCGGTCGACGCCACCCTGGGCTCGACGGTGTTCGAGCGGCTCGCGTCGGCGTCCGCGGTGATGCTCGAGCAGCAGCACCGGATGCACGAACAGATCATGACGTTCCCCTCGCGTTCGATGTACGAGGGCCGCCTCCGGGCCTCGCCCGAGGTCATCGCGCACGAGCTCGCCGACCTCGACGTGGCGCCGGATCCGCTCCGCCCCAGCCCGCTGTGGATGATCGACACCGCCGGGAAGGACTGGCTCGAGCAGCGCACCGACTTCGATCCGGGCGGCTCGCTCAACAACATGCCCTCGTTCCAGTTCGACCCGAGCACGTTCAACAGCGGGAACGCCGAGCGCGTCGCCGCCGAGGCGCGCCGCCTGCTCTCGCGCGGGCTCGCCCCGACCGACATCGCGATCATCGCCGCGTACTCGGCCCAGGCGCGGCGGCTGCGCGAGCTGCTGAAGGTCGAGCGCGAGGCGGGGCTCGAGATCGGGACCGTCGACGGGTTCCAGGGGCGCGAGAAAGAAGCGGTGATCGTCGACCTCGTCCGCTCCAACGAGCACGGCGAGATCGGCTTTCTGGCCAACACGCGGCGGATGAACGTCGCGCTGACCCGCGCCCGCCGGTTCCTGCTGGTGATCGCGGACTCGGCGACGCTCGGCGAGCACCCCTACTACGCGAAGTTCTTGTCCTACGTGGACGAGATCGACGCACATGGGAGCGCCTGGAGCGACGACGCGCCCCCGCTGTCTTGAGTCGGCGCGGATCTTCTGGGACAACCAGCCTGCCGTGAACAAGCCCAAGCTGCTGTTGTCCTCCCTCCTGGTCCTCGCGCTCTCCGGTGCGGGCTGTGAGAAGTCCGCCGATCTGGGCCGCATGCAGGAGGAGACGCTCAGCCTCGTGAAGATGCACGCCAAGGACGTCGAGGTCCTTCAGCGGCGCGCCGATGCGCTGATGGTCCGCGGCCGCAACCTCGGCGGTGATGCGCCGGGGATCGCCGACGCCGGCCGCCTCCTCAGCGAGGCGCGCGCGGGCCTCGATCAGCTGCGCGCCCTGCTCGGCCAGGCGCCCACCACGATGGACACCGCGGTCAAGTCGAACGAGGGCGACCAGGTCAGCCGCGCCTCGGACGAGCTGCTCGAGAAGCTCGAAGCCGGTCAGGTCTCGGTCCGCGCGAACCTCGCGGCCGTCGACAACTGGTTGATGAACGTCGAGAACCGTCCCGCCGCTCCCGTGGTTCCGCCGGCGCCACCGGCGCCCGAGGTACCGGTGGCGCCTGTGGCACCCGTGGCGCCTGACGCGGGTTCGGCCGCCGGATCTGCTGCGACTCCGGCAGCGGCGGGTTCCGCCGCCGCGCACCAGTAAGATCCGATCTGAACTTCACAGGTTCCCTTCCTGTCACTATCCCCAGGGGCGGCGCCCCCGAGAACCGGCTTCAGGATCCGTTTAGCGTTATGCTGTCGGGATGAAGATCCCGGCAGAACCGAAGGTCATCCTCCGCAGCTGTCGTGACTACGACCCCGAGAGGATCCGGACGATCATCCGCGAGGGTCTCGAGGAGCTCGGTCTCCGGCCGTTTGGCCGCACGCTCGTGAAGCCGAACCTGGTCGCGGCCGGTCCGCTGTTTCCGTACGCGTACACGCGGCCCGAGTTCGGCGAGGGCGTGCTGCGCGCGCTGCGCGATGTCGGCGGCTCCGCGATGACCGAGCTCGCCGCCGGGGAGCGCTGCGGCATCACCGTGCCGACGCGTGTGGCGATGCGAGAGTCAGGCTGGGACGCGATGCTGAAGAAGGTCGACGTCAAGCGGTACTGCTTCGAGGAGGAGCAGCAGGTCGAGATCCCGATCTCGCACCCGAACCGCCTACGCGACTACCTGTTCACGCCCGAGCCGATCGCGCGCGCCGACTTCTTCGTCAACTGCCCCAAGTTCAAGGCGCACCCGTGGACGACGGTCACGTTCTCGCTCAAGGCGTACATCGGGATCCAGGATGACCGGCATCGGCTGATCGATCACGATCACAAGCTCAACGAGAAGATCGCGGACCTGCAGCACATCATCCAGCCGTCGTTCATCGCGATCGATGCGATCACCGCCGGCGAGGGCCGGATGCTGACGCCCACGCCGTTCCCGCTCGGCATGATCATCATGGGCAACAGCCAGGTCGCGTTCGATGCGGTGTGCTGCAACATCATCGGCGTCGATCCGAACAGCGTCGATCACATCCGGCTCGCCGCCGAGCACGGCTTCGGCACCACCGACCTGTCCAAGATCAAGATCACGGGTGACGTCAGCCTCGACGAGGCGAAGGCCCGTGCCAAGGGGTTCAAGGTCGGCCTGATCCGCGTGGAGAAGTACTTCGAGGGCACCAACATCACCGCGTACGCCGGACCGCCTCCGGAGTCCGAGGCGGGCGACTACTGCTGGGGTGGCTGTCCCGGTGCGATCGAGGAGGCGATCGAGATCCTGCGCGTGTTCGACAAGGAGACCGACAAGAAGCTCCCGCGCATGCACGTGGTGTTCGGCAAGTACGACGGGGCGATCAACGCCGGTCCGGGCGAGAAGGTGATCTTCATCGGGGACTGCGCGGACTGGAAGGGCACGCTCCACGACAAGCCGATCGAGATCAAGAACCTCTACAAGGATCGCAGCACGCTCGATCCGCACACGGCGACCAGCCAGGACATCTTCGCCAAGCTCGCCTCGGCGAAGTCCAAGCTCGCGTCTGACGTGATCCGCCTCGAGGGCTGCCCCGTCTCCGTGGCCGAGCAGGTGCTCGCGCTGGTCGGCGTGGCGCCGGGCGTCAAGAACCCCTATCTGGATCGCTCGAACATGCTGACGTTCACGCGCGCCTACCTGGGCTGGAAGGCGCGCGTCACGCTCAACAAGCTGCAGCGGAAGCGATACCAGCAGAACGGGACGTTTCAGCACCGCGGGCAGGCGGCGCCGGAGCTGGCGTGATCTCGCCGGGCTGGATCGCAGCGCGCCCGCGCCCCCTGGGGAGGCGGCGCACCCTGCCCTACACGCGCGGAAAACGAACGCCCCGCCCGTCCTCCGCGAGCGTCCGCGCCCGGAGCGTGGATAATTCAGGGATGCTGTTCGACAAGGGCCGCGAGCTGCCGGTCGCCACGTTGCGGCGCGCTCCCCACTCGGTGTTCGCGCGCATGCTCGGCGAGCTCCAGCAGTGGCTCGCCGCACGCTGGAGCTGGTTTCTGCCGCGCACGTTGCCCGTGGCCGTCGCGATCGTGGGGCTGTTCGCGGTGCTCGGTGCGGTCGATTATCTGCGGCGCGCCCCCGCCGCAGCGATCACGATGGACGATGGCCCGTCGACCGAGCCGGCGCCGACGTACGGCTTTCACGTCAAGCTGGTCGTCCAGCAGTAAGAGCTGCGCTACCGTCGGCGCATGTCGATCCGCGCTGTCCATCACCTGAACTGCGCCACGATGTGTCCGCTCCCCGCTGTCCTGTTCGGGGGCAGCGGCCTCGGGCGCGGTCGCATGATCGCCCACTGCCTCCTCGTCGAGACCGAGCGCGATGGCCTGGTGCTGATCGACACTGGCTTCGGCACCCGGGACATCGAAGGTCAGACCGGGCTGTCACGCGCGTTCAAGCGGCTCGCCGGACCCACGCTCGACCACAGCGAGACCGCGATCGCACAGGTCACCGCGCTCGGCTTCGATCCCGAGGACGTCCGCCACCTCGTGGTCACCCACCTCGATCTCGATCACGCTGGAGGCCTGCCCGACTTCCCCACGGCGAAGGTCCACGTCCATGCCCGCGAGCATGCTGCGGCGATGGCCCGCAGCGCCCGCAGGGAGCGCGAGCGCTACCTCAAGGCCCAGTGGTCCCACGGCCCGCACTGGGAGGTCTACACCGAGGACGGCGACACCTGGCGCGGCCTCCCTGCGGTGACCAAGCTCCGCGGGCTCGACGCCGACATCGGCCTGCTTCCGATGCACGGCCACACGCGCGGCCACTCCGCGATCCTGGTCCACGCGAAGGACCGCTGGCTCGTGCATGCCGGCGACGCGTACTTCCACCACCACGCCATCGACGGCGCGGGCAAGGTCCCCCTGGGGTTTCGCGGGTTCGAGGCCGCCGTGCAGATGGATCCGGCCGCGCGCCGCGCCTCGGCCGCCGCGCTCCGCCAGCTGCGGACCAGCTATGCGGACATCGACCTGTTCTGCGCGCACGATCCGCACGAGTTCGCGCGCTACGTCTGACCCCTACTCGGGAGCCGCCCATGCGTTCACGGGCGGCGGGGATGTCAAACCCAGGAAGCCACGAACCAAGTCGGAGACTGGTCCAAGAACTCCGCTGCCTTGCTTCCTCGCTTCCTGGCTTTGATCTCCGAGCACACGCGCTACCGTCACACACGCGAGCTCCCGGTCAGGAGCACAGCCGAATGGGTCGCTGCGTGACGCGCGCTACTGCAGGTCGACGAGGAGATCGTGGAAGTACACGGTCTCGGCGGGCATCGCGGTGACCGGCGCCGCGCCCTTGGTGAACGGGATCTGGATCGACGCCCCGGCGCCGTTGTAGTCCGTGTGCTCCATCACGATCCGGTAGTCCCCGGCGGGGACCTTGCACGCGTTCTTGTCGGTCAGGTTCCAGGTGCGATCGTGGGTGGCGTGCTGCGAGAGCGTGGCCCCGGTGACCGCATCCACGATGTTCCCGGCCGAGGCTGCATTCCACTTGGTCAGGTAGCGAGCGCGGGTCTTGCCCCACTTCTCCACCGTCTTGACGAACGCGCCCTGGGCCGTCTCGATCCAGATCGCCCCGACGTTGCGCGGCTTGTACCGGCCGCCGAACGCGGTGGTCCTCACCACGATGTGGAGCTTGGTCAGCGGCGAGGTGTCCGGGGCACCGCACGGGTTGTTGGTGGTGCCCGCGTCGGCGCCGAACAGCTGTCCCGGCGGTTCGGTACCGGGCTGGATCACGTCCGCGCCGGTGTCCGGCGGGAAGCACCCAGCCCCAAACACGATCATGACCGCGCCGAGCGTTGACACGGCTCCCCCCCGCGGCCAGATCATCCCGCGATGTCGTACCGCGCGGTCCTGGCGATCCTGGTGGGGGTCAGCTGCGCCGGTCACACCCCCAGAGTGACAGATGCCTCGTCCACCGTCTACGTGCGCTCGGACACGGACGCGACGACCATCGTAGCCCCGACGGTCAAGATCGCCGGCGCCGTCGACCACGTCACCGTGGACGGTACGTACAGCGTCGATGCCTGGACCGGGGCCTCGGTCGACGTGGTGACCGCCGCGACCAAGGCGATCCACGAGCGTCGCAACGAGGTGGATGCCGCGGTGGGCTACGAGGGCAAGACCACACGGCTGTCGGCGAATTACAGGTTCTCCTACGAGCCCGATTACCAGTCCCACGGGCTGACCCTGGGCCTGCGCTCCGAGCTGGCGGGCAAGAACACCACCGTCTCGATCGATGCGCTCGGCAGCGATGATCGGGTGGGCCGCTCGGGCGACCCGGACTTCGCGCTCCCCGTGCGCACGCTCGGTGGCCGGCTCACGCTCGCCCAGGTGATCGATCGCCGCACGATCGCCGAGCTCGGCGCGCAGACCACGCTCGTCGACGGCTACCAGGCGAGCCCGTACCGGTTCGTCGCGATCGGCGATCTCGGCACGTGCACGTCGAAGGCGCCGTACTGCATCCCCGAGCAGGTCCCGAACCAGCGGATCCGCACCGCGTTCACCGCGCGCGCACGACGGGCGCTCGGGCGGTCGCTGTCGGGCGGGCTCGAGTACCGGTTCTACTTCGACGACTGGGGCATCCAGTCGCACGCCGCGGAGGCCGATGTCGCACTTCGGATCGGCGAGCAACACACCGTCTCGCTCCGCTATCGCTACTCCGCGCAGAGCGAGGCCTCGTTCTATCGCCCGCGATACTTCGATCTCGCGATGACGTCCGGCTACGTGACGCGCGACCGCAAGCTGTCCTCCCTCGTCGGCAACGAGCTCGGATCGCAGTACCTGATGCGCATCGAGAACGAGGACGGTGACCGCGTGATCATCTGGGGCCTGCGGGCCACGCTGTCACGCGCGGACTATCTCGCGTACGTCGGCCTCGACCACGTGTGGGCGCTCGAGCTCACCGGGCTGGTCGGCGTCGAGCTGCCCTGAGCCGCACGAGCGCCAGCCCACACAGGCCGACGAGGCCCGCACCACCCGGATCTCCACCGGTGCTGCACCCACCACCGCTGGACGCGAGGTGCTCCCCGATCACGGTGCGAAGCTCGTACGTGCCATCCCCCTCGACGGTGCCCGAAGCATCGCTCGTGATCGCGCCGATCGCGAGCTCGATCGGCTCGCCGGTGGCCACGAACGACAGCGTCACCATCGCGGCGTTGCAGTCCTCGACCCCGACGATCCTGCGCACCCCGACATCGAACGTGTAGATCGCGGGCGCGCCATCCGCCTTCTGCTCGCAGCGGGACGCCGCGGGCAGCGACGCCGCCGCGGCGACGGTCACCGACGGATGGGTGCCGCTCGGCGTCACCAGCTCGAGCTGGAGAGCATGCGGGGTGGCCGGATCATCCCAGCGGACTACCAGGTCGTACCGGGTGCCGGCCACGGGTGCGTCGGGAATGCCCTCGACGACGAACTTCGGCGTGGGCCCTCCGCGGTGACACACGCTGCAGGCATAGCCGTCAGCGCGCGAACCCGTGAAGTAGCGACCGCCGCCCCCGCCCTTGTCGACACCCTGGCCGAACAGCGCCGGATCGGAGAACGCGAAGGCGCGCGCCGGCACCCCGATCACGAGGAGGCCGACCGCGACCAGCCAGGCCGCCGCTCTCATGGGGTCCTCGAGGCGGTGGCCCAGCGGTACAGCGCGACGTAGCGCGCGTCATCGATGCTCGCGTAGACGCTGCGGCCCCAGGGATCGTTGCCCTTGTGCCCCGCCCCGCCGCTGGCGAGCGGGATCGGCTTGCGCAGGAGCAGCGAGCTGGTCGGCCCGGCGGGCCCGAGGATCATCGAGCGCGCGCGCGTGTACGAGATCGCGAGCTCGTAGGGCGTCGCCGGATCGTATGGCGCCGTCTCCGGATCGAGCCGCGTGCGCCCGGGACCAAACACGGAGAAGAACCGATCGGAGGTCCCATGGCAGGTGGTGAAGCCGCAGTCGCGGAGCAGGATCGGATAGACCGTGGTCTGGAACACGGTGGCGTCCGCCGCCGGGATCGCGAGCTCGCCCTTGGGATCGGTGCACCCAGCTGCCATCGCAGCGAGCATCCCGATCAGGCCAACGCGTGTGGCCGCGCGCAGCACGTCAGTTGCAACCGCAGCCGCCGGCCTTACCCGAGCCGCCGCCACTCGCACCCTCGCGATAGCCGCGCGCATGCTCCTCACCGCTCGACAGCTCCGGCGCCGCGCCGAGCTCCATGTCGGGCCGGGCGAGCGTCTCGCGCTGGTTGGCACTCACGCGATGACAGCCCGCCGCGGACACGAGTCCCGACAGGCCGAGGGCGAGCACGAGAGCCTTGGCGGTCCGGTTCACGCAGGGAACCTACCAAGCTCGCGGAGGTCTGGCCAGCGTCCTCGTTCGCCGCCGCCAGGATCTGCCAACCGCGCAGGTCCTGCGCGCGCGCGATCAGTTCGCGATCAGCGCGACGTTCGTGATCGTCCCGGCGATCACCGGGATGTCGCCCTCGCCGAGCCCTCCGCCCGCGATCGAGAGCTTCGCCTTCCCCGAGCCGACGGCGACGTTCGGGAACACCACGTCGATGCCGGTGTCACCCGCCGCCCAGCCGCTACCGCTGTTGACCTGCGGCGCCCCGTGATCCCCTGACAGCGTCACCGCGCGCGGGGTGACGCCGTTGACGTGGACCACGACCTGGCCGCGCGCGGCGTCGAAGGGCTGGCCGATCTGGGTAAAGAAGCTGGTCTGCCGCGCCACGGTCATCGAGCGTGCGCTGAAGAAGCCACCGCCGCGGATCACGGCCTTGCTCGCGTAGAGGATCGTCGGCATCGGATATGTCGAGGCCGGCTGCGTGCACTCCGATGCAGCGGTCGGCTGCGTGATGTTCACGCGCGTGGTGACGTTGGCACCGGGGAGGCAGAGATCGAACCGGCCATTCGGCGCGGTGCCGTCCATCGCGCCGCCACCCTCGACCTCGAGGGTGGCGTCCTTGATCCCGCAGAACGCGGTGCCCGAGTCCCAGTCGATGTACTCGCCGGTGAACCGGACCTGGTCTCCGCACGAGCCGTTATCGATATCGACCGAGGCGTCCTTGCCCCCGTCGTCGCTACAGGCCGCGAGGACGAGTGTGACGGACGTCGCAAGCACGAGGCAGCGCATGCCGGCACGCTACCACGCGAGGTCTCACTTCTTCGTGACGGGCTTCGAGTTCGAGGACTTGCCGCCCCCGAGCGCATCGGGGAGCGTCAGCTCCGCGAGCGCGTCCTGGAACTGCACGCGCGCGAGCATGATCTTCTCCTCCTGATCGACGAGCTTGATCGTGGTCTTCTGCACGCGCTCCGAGATGTCCTTCATCTTGGTCTTGAGGTGGTTCATCAGGTCCCCACCGGTCTTGACCGCGGTGAGCGTCAAGATCTGCGCATGGAGCTCGTCCATCCGCTCCTTGAAGTCGACGAGGCGCCGGCGCTGGCTGACCTGCTCCTCGGTGAGGTCGACGAGGCTCTTGTGGATCGCGAGCAGCTTCTTCAGCTGATCCTTGAGCTCCGCACTACCCTCGGGCGCCTCGACGTAGACCTTCATCATGTCGAGCGTGACCTCGGCGTTGAGGTCGAGCGTGCGCTCCATCGGCGTGGCCTCGGCGATCTCCACGGTGCGCACCTCGCCCGGCTTGAGATCGACCTGGAACAGGTGCGCCTCGCCGACGCGCTCGAACGCGGGCGGTGCCTCGAGCAGGGTCCAGCCCTTGTTGACGGTGTGGCGGATGAAGACCTTGGCCGGCTCGCGCAGGCGGTTCGTGACCACCAGCTTCTGGCGGCGGATGTGCTGGACCTCGGCGGTGAGGACGCCGCGCTGGAGCGTGACCAGCCGTGACAGCTGGTTGTCCTCCCCATCGCTCCGCTCGATCACGATCTGTCGATCGAGCGCGTAGGGCACGACGGCCGAGGCACGGGGCGGCACGGGCTCGGTGAGGCCCTCGCCGATGAAGCGCTCGTTGCCATAGACCGTGACCGGACCGGTCTCGAGCGTGGAGTCCGTGGGGTTCTTGAACCGGACCGCCCGGAACGCGAACGCCGCGTTACCGCGTTCGCTCTCGGCGTCGTACAGGTAGACCACCTCGCCTTCGGTCTCCTTGCGCATCATCGAGACCATCGCGCTCGCGCCCTTGTCGACGCTCATCGGCAGTGGGTTCGCGAAGTGGCTCTCGCCGACGGGCTGCGCATCGATCGCCATGCCCTTCTGCGCGGCGGCCTGCGTCTGCTTCTGCTCCTCGGCGCTGGGGGCCTGCGCGACGAGGCGCACGCGCTCGGCCTGGTTGGGCTCGATCTTGGTGACGATCTTGATGCGCGCCGGCGCCACGCCTTGATCGATCAGCTGGTTGCGCACGATGTTCGCGCGGTCGTTCGCGCGGCGCGTGGCATCAGGACGATTCGCGTCCGCATAGCCCTCGATCACGATCGTGTTGTTGTTGTTCGACAGCTGCGACGAGATGTTGCGCATCTTGGTGTCACCCTGGGACACGCGCGCGTCCATCGGGGGCGCCGCCTGCGCGGGCTTGGTCGGCTCGGCCATCGCGACCTTCTTGGCCGGTCGGATCTGGCGCCCCTTCGACTTCTTACCGCCGCCGCTGATGCTGCCGCTCCGTGATGGGCCGCCCATGCTCGTGACCGAGACCGACTCCTCGTCGCCATCGTAGGACCCGGAGGCCTCCCCGTAGTCCATCCGCGGCGCGGGGGCAGGATCGGACATCGCCACGCGCTCGGCGTTCTTGTCCTCGGGGTGGCCCTGGGGCCGGCGGATCTCGTCATCGCCGAGCTCGGCGATCGCGGTCTCGCCGCCCTGGCCGTTCGGTCCCGCTCCGCCGTAGGGCGAGATGCCGCTCGGCGGCGCGACTGCGAACTTCTCCTCCGACGCGAGCGTCTCGCGGTGGACCTGACGCACGCTCCACAGGTCGTACTTGAACGAGAGGGCCGAGCTCGAGCCAACGCCGACGAGGACGTCCTTCCAGTCCTCGCCCGAGGTGTTGTCGACGATCGCCCAGCCTTCGACCAGGACCTTGCCCTTGTCGCCGACCACGACCCGGTAGCTCGGCTTCCAGGCCGGCGACTCGGTGACGTAGGTGAGGACGACGTCGGCCGGCGCCTTGCTCGGCAGCTGCAGCTTCATCACCAGGTAGTCGCCATCGCTCGCCTGCTCGCGCGGGATCGAGACGGGGAGCGGCTGCTTGGAGATCGCATCGACCACCGTCAACGACTTGAGGAAGTCATCCACGCGATCGCGCGGGACGCTCACCGTCAGGGCGCCACCTTTGACCGTGGCGCGGCGCTCGTAGTAGGCGACTCCGTTCCGATAGATCACGACGCGACCGAGCGCGACGTCATCTACCTTGACGAAGTTCGAGTGCTTGGGACCGCAGCCCGCGAGCGCAGCCGCGAGCAGGAAACCGGCGAGGACCTTCTTCATGACACCCCCGAAAAAGACGGAAACAAACGAGTTGGTTCCGGCGCAAACGCACGGGGGGTGGCTGGCGGTCTACTTCGGGGTCCGGTTTTTCCCAAGCCGCGCCTTGGGCGTGGTGTTGGCGGCAGGTGCGACCTTGCCCCCTGCCCGCTGGGCCTTGCGATCCTCGAGCTCTTCGAGCGTCCGCGGCCAGTCCTCCTTGAGCAGCCGGGACAGCGACCGGTCGGCGAGCAGGCGCCCTTCCGTCTGGCAGGTGGGGCAGTAGTTGGCCTCGTTGTCGGCGTAGACGATGCGCTGGACCTTGGTGCCGCACACGGGGCAGGCCTGGCCGTACTTGCCGTGGACGGCCATCTCGGGGCGAAAGGCGGTGACCTTGTCGGGGAAGCCGTCTCCCACCTCGGCGCGCGTGCGCTGCGTCCACAGGGTCAGGACATCGATGCAGGCGCGGCGGAGCAGTTCGATCTCGTCATCCGTGAGCGACGAGGTCATCCGGAACGGCGAGAGCCTCGCCGCGTGGAGGATCTCGTCCGAGTACGCGTTGCCGATGCCATCGAACAGCGTGGGATCGGTGAGCGAGCGCTTGATCGTGTGGCGCTCGCTGCGCACCCGCTCGGCGAACTCGGCGGGCGTGGCGGCGAACACGTCCTGGCCACCGCGATCGAACTCGGCGAGCCCGGCGCGTCCGGCGACGAGGTGGAGCGACGCGCGCTTCTTCGGTGACGCCTCGGTGAAGATCAGCGTGCCGTCTGGAAAATCGAACGCCGCGAGCCCGACCTTGCCCGGGACCTTCTCCCCGCGCGCCTTCCAGCGAAGACGTCCCGCGATCATCAGGTGGATCACGACGAAGCGCTCGCCGGTCACGCCGATCACGATGCGCTTGCCGAGCCGCGCCACCGACTCGACCACGGCGCCGGCGAGCTCGCGCGGCGAGGGCGAGACCGTCCGCAGCACGAACGGACTGGCGATCCGCATCCCCTCCAGGGGCTTCCCGACCGTCAGCGCGGCGAGGCGCTCGACATAGATCGCCACGTCGGGGAGCTCGGGCACGCCGCGACTGTACTGCGGAGCCACCCCCCTCGTGTTGTGGGTTGCGAACGGCAGGCTGCCCGTGGTCAAACCGGAGCGTGAGGCGCGCGCTCGTGGCGATCGTCGTGTTCGCGGGATGCCGGGACGTCCCGGCCGCGCCCGACGCCTTCGTGCGGGAGGACGCACCCGATGCGTCGACCGACAAGGCCCGCAACTGCGCCACCGTGTTCGGTAGCTCGCTGACCAACGCGTTCGGCCGGCTCGACGGCACCGTGCTCGCTGTGGTGCCGCCCGGTGATCGGTCGTGCCCGATGCCGAACGGAACGCACCTCGTGCTCCAGGTGATGATGGGCGGCCAGGCGTACCGCATGGTGACCAACGTCCTCTCGGATCAGGGACCACCGAACGTCTACACCCGCACCTTCGACGCGCCGCTCGCCGGCAGCGCGTGGGCCGAGGGCTGGCACCCCGGCACGCCGCTCGACTACGTGGCGACCCTCGCCGTCCACAGCGATTCGTTCACGGCCCACACGATGGCCGAGACGGTCGCGTTCGTGACGGATGCGATCGAGCTCGACACCCGGATCTCGGTGTTCGCCACCAGCAGTGGCGGCGCCAACGCCTCGGGTGCGCACCTCGTGCACCGCAACGCTCCGAACGCCGATGGCGCGATCGTGATCGGCCCCGAGACCGCGAGCCCGCACTACCTGCTGTTCCGGTTCGACGAGCAGGCGTTCTGAGGCCGAGCGCGGCTACTTCTTCTTCGCCGCAGCCTTCTTCTTCGGTGCGGCCTCCGACTCGGCCGCGGCACCCGACTCGGCCGCGAGGGCGGGCTTGCGCTCGACCTCGGCGGTCTTGCTCATCCCGAGGCTCGCCTTCAGCGCTTCCATCAGATCGATGACCTTGCCCGCCGGCGCCTCGGGCGCGAGCGTGATCTCCTGGCCTTCGACCTTCTTGTTGATGAGGTCCATCATCCGCTCCGAGACCTCATCCTTGTAGCGCTCGGGGCTGAACGTCTCGTGTGCGATCTGCTGGATGATCTGCTTCGCGAGCCCGATCTCGGCCGGCTTGATCTCGGGCAGGTCGGGGATCGGGACCTCGGCCCACGGCTTGACCTCCTGGGCGTAACGCAGCTGGTGGATGATCAGGCCGCTCTGGTACGGGCGCAGCGCCACGATGTATTGCTTGCCGCGCGCGGAGTAGCTCGCGATCCCCACGAGGCCGGTCTCGAGCATCGCATCGTGGATCAGCTTGTACGCACGCTCGCCGCCCTTGTCGGGACCCAGGTAGTAGCTCTTCTCCACGTACAGCGGATCCACCGCCGAGGCGGGGACGAACTCCTCGAGTGCGATGGTCTGCGTGGCCACCGCGTCCAGCGCCTTCAGCTCGTCCGCGGACAGGACCACGTACTGGCCCTTGGCGTGCTCGTAGCCCTTGACCGTATGGTCCCGGTCGACAACCTCGTTGCACTTGGTACAGATGTACTGCTGCTTGAGACGGGCACCGTCCGCGTCGTGCAGCATGTTGAAGTGGATGTCCCCGGAGGACTCGTTCGTCGTGTAGAGCTTCGTCGGGATCGAGACGAGTCCAAACGAGATGGTGGCCGTACCGATGGACCGAGCGGGCATAACGTTAATTGTACCGGGCGAACGTGAGTGATCCTAAAGACGAGGGACTGGAGGCCTACCGCGCCAAGCGGACCGGGGGCGCCACACCTGAACCGATGGCCAGCACACCGCCCCAGGCGAGTGGGCGCGGGCCGCGGATGTTCGTGGTGCACCAGCACGATGCCACCCGGATGCACTGGGACCTCCGGCTCGAGATCGATGGCGTCCTGTGCTCGTGGGCGGTGCCCAAGGAGCCGTCGATGGACCCGGACGACAAGCGCCTCGCGGTGAAGGTCGAGAACCACCCACTCGAGTACGTCCACTTCGAGGCGGTGATCCCGGAGGGGAACTACGGCGCCGGGCCGATGATCGCGTGGGACCGCGGCCTGTTCCGTCCGCTGATCGATCCCGCGCAGGGCATGCAGGATGGCGAGATCAAGTTCGAGCTGTATGGCTACAAGCTGCGCGGCGCGTTCACGCTGGTCCACACCGGCAAGGGCAAGCGCGGGCGACAATCGGGTCGCGGCTCGAACGAGTGGCTGCTGATCAAGAAGCGCGACGAGCCGGCCGAGCAGTTCCTCGCCGGTGGTGCGCCGCTGTCGGGCCAGAGCGTGCTCTCCGGGCTGACGATCGACGAGCTGTTCGCGCGCGCTCCACGCCACGCCCAGATGCTCGCGGACCTCGCGGCGAACGGGATCCCCAGGAAGGTCATCGCGCCCGGCGCGGTGGAGCCGATGCTGTGCCAGACCGCCGATGCGCCGTTCTCGTCGCCGGACTGGGTGTTCGAGCTCAAGTACGACGGGTTCCGCATGCTCGCGCACGGCGGCGTGGGCCAGGCGCACCTGCGCTATCGCTCCGGCCTCGACGCCACCGATCGCTACCCCGAGCTGACCTCGGCGATCCGCGCGCTCCCGATCGCGGACCTCGTGCTCGACGGGGAGATCGTGGTGCTCGACGCCGCGGGCAAGCCGGACTTCCACCGGTTGTCCCATCGCGGTCAGCTCCATCGCACGAGCGAGATCCAGCGGGCCGCGCTGTCGGCGCCCGTGACCTACGTGGTGTTCGATCTGCTCGGCGCGGGCGGGTTCGATCTCCGCAACCAGCCGCTGCTCGTGCGCAAGGCGTACCTCCAGCGGATCCTCCCGACCGTGGGTCCGCTCCGCTTCGGCGATCACATCGCGGCGCAGGGCGAGGCGCTGCTCCAGCAGGTCGTCGCCCGCGGGCTCGAAGGCGTGGTCGCGAAGCGGGCGAGCTCCCCGTACAAGAGCAAGCGCTCACCCGACTGGCTCAAGCTCAAGGCGGATCCCGAGGCGGACTTCGCGGTGTGCGGGTTCACGGCGCCCAAAGGTTCGCGCACCGGGCTCGGCTCGCTGCACCTCTGCGTCTGGGTCGACGAGCGCTGGATGTGGGCCGGCAAGGTCGGCTCGGGTCTCGACGACAAGCTGCTCGCCTCGCTGACCAAGGAGCTGTCCGCGAAGCCGCGCTGGAAGCCGACGTTCCCGCGCCCCGAAGGCTCCAGCGACGCCGTGTGGATCGAGCCCGAGCTGGTGGTGCAGGTCCGCTATCGCGAGTGGCCGGTGGATTCGTCGCTACGGTTCCCGGTGTTCGAGCGGCTGCGGCGCGACAAGGTAGCCAAGGACTGCGGGATGCCGATGCGCACCACCGCCGAGGCGGCGCCCAGGTCCCCGAAGGCCCCCAGAGAGCCCGGGCCCGGGGAATCGATGGAGCTCGTCGTCGATTCGCAGGTCCGCGAGCTGCGGCTGACCCGGCTCGACAAGGTGTTCTGGCCCGCCGACGGGATCACGAAGGGCGAGCTGATCGAGTACTACCGCGCGATCTCGCCCTGGCTCCTGCCCTATCTGAAAGACCGGCCCACGGTGCTCGATCGGTACCCCGACGGCATCGACGGCGACCGCTTCTACCAGAAGGACATGCCCGACTGGATCCCGCCGTGGCTCCGCACCACGACCCTGTGGTCCGAGCACAGCCAGCGCGAGATCCACTACGTGCTGATCGACGACGCCGACGGCCTGGCGTTCGTCGCGAACCTCGCCTCGATCCCGATCCACTGCTGGGCCAGCCGGATCACCTCGCTCGAGCGCCCCGACTGGACGATCGTGGATCTCGATCCGAAGAACGCGCCACGCGCTCACGTGGTGCCGCTGGCGCGATCGATCCACGAGCTGTGCGAGGCCGTGGGGCTACCGAACTACGTCAAGACCTCCGGGCAGAGCGGCCTCCACATCCTGATCCCGCTCGCGCAGCAGTGCACGTTCGATCAGGCCCGGACGCTGGCGTACCTGATTGGCCTGTTGATCGAGCGGCAGCACCCGGACATGGCGACGACGGCGCGCAACCCGGCCGCGCGTGGTGGGCGGGTGTATCTCGACTGGGGCCAGAACGCGCACGGTCAGCTGCTGGTCGCGCCGTACAGCGTGCGCCCCGTCGCGACGGCCCCGGTGTCGATGCCGCTGGTCTGGCCCGAGGTCGTGCCGGGGCTCGACGCGCGGGACTTCACGATCGGAAACGCGCTCGCGCGGGTGACCTCGTGGCCCGGGGACCCGTGCCTGCGGGTGCTCGACGAGCGCCCGGATCTGCAGGCCGTGCTCGACAAGCTCGGCGAGCTGGCGAAGGACGCCTGAGCCTACGCGACGTGCCCGAACAGGCCCGCGGCGAAGCCGAGCATCGCGCCGCCGATCAGGCCGTAGACCACCCGCGCGCCGCCCCGGCCGAACAGCGCGACGAACAGGCGCGCCCGGCGATTCCCCATGAACCACGACCAATCGAACAGCGCGCCGCACACGGTGAACAGGCCGATCGCGACGAGGATCCACGGAATGGGGGTGCCGGGAGCCAGGTGTGCGTGATCGATCCCGGTCCCGAAGAAGTACGCGATCGCGGCGGCGATCACGGCGGTGGCGACGATCGGCGCCTGCCCGAGGCCGGCGCGATCCGGGCGCAGCGAGCCCCCGCTGGCCGACAGCCGCATCGGCGGGCCGTACTCGAAGGTGTAGTTGCACCGGCACCGGTTCGCCCCGCGAGGGCGCGGTCGGTCGCACAGCGGACACACGGTCTCCGCGCTCATCGGGCCACCCCCATCGGAGGTGACCGTATCATCACGGTGGCGGGGGCGGGCTCTGATAGGTTCCCGGGGTGAAGATCGCCTGTATCGGCGGAGGCCCCGCCGGGCTCTACCTCGGGATCCTCGTCAAGCGCGTCGCGCCCGAGCATGACGTCGTGATCTACGAGCGCAACCGGCCGAACGACACCTTCGGGTTTGGCGTGGTGTTCTCGGATGCGACCCTGGGGCACCTCGCGGCCGCAGATCCGGAGACGCACGCCGAGATCACCGCGAACTTCGCCCGCTGGGACGACATCGAGATCCACGCTGCCGGCGAGGTGCTGCGCTCGACCGGCCACGGGTTCTGCGGGCTCGAGCGGAAGAAGCTCCTCGAGATCCTCCAGCGCCGCGCGCTCGCACTCGGAGTGCGGATCGAGTTCGAGCACGAGATCAAGTCGCTCTCGGAGGTCACGGCGGACCTGATCGTCGCGTGCGACGGCGTGGCGAGCTGGGTGCGCGATGCACTCGCCGCCGAGCTCGCGCCGCGCGTGGATGTGCGGCCGAACAAGTTCGTCTGGCTCGGCACCACCGTGCCGTACCAGGCCTTCACGTTCCTGTTCAAGGACACGCCCCACGGCCTCTACCGCGTACACGCCTACCGGTTCCACGAGCAGGGCTCGACGTTCATCGTGGAGTGCCGCGAGGACACCTGGCGCGCCGCCGGGTTCGCGGACGCGAGCGAGGACACGACCGTCAAGCTCCTCGAGGACATCTTCCACGAGGAGCTCGGCGGCCATCGCCTGATCAAGAACCGATCGATCTGGCGAAACTTCCCGACGGTGCGCTGCGGCAAGTGGCACGCCGGCAACGTGGTGCTGATGGGGGACGCGGCGCACACCGCCCACTTCTCGATCGGCTCTGGGACCAAGCTCGCGATGGAGGATTCGATCGCGCTACGCGACGAGCTCCTGGCCGAGCCCGGTCGCCCGATCGAGGCCGCGCTCGCGGCCTACGAGGCGCGCCGCCGCCCCGAGGTCCTCGCGCTCCAGGCCGCGGCGCAGGCCAGCCTCGAGTGGTTCGAGGGCACGGAGCGCTACCTCCACATGACCCCGGTCGAGCTGACGTACTCGCTGATGACCCGCAGCCTTCGGGTCAGCCACGCCTCGGTCGCGAAGCGCGATCCGCACCTCGCACGCGGGGTCGAGCTCCTGCTCGCGGCGAAGGCCGGCGTCACGAGCGATCCGCCGCCTTCGCCCACGGCGCTGCCCCTGGTGGTCGGCGGCGTGCGCATCCCATCCCGGATCGTGGTCGCGCCGCCGTGCGGGATGGCGCCCGACGACGATGCGCTGGTCGCGCTGGGTGGCGCCGCCGCCGCAGGTGCGGGGCTGGTGGTCACGCCTGCCCTCCCCGCGTCGGCCCTCGCCAGCGATGACGCGATCGTCGCCTGGCGCCGGATCGTCGAGTTCGTCCACGCCAAGGGTGCGCAGATCGCACTGCGGATCGGCTCCGGGGCGATGGCGGCGACGACCGCCGAGCACGCCACGTTCGCCGGGTTCGACGTGCTGGTGCTCGACGCTGGCAATGATCCGCAGGAGCTCGAGGCCCTCCCCGCGAACCTCGCCGCGGCGCGCGCCAAGTGGCGAGCGGGATCGTGGCTCGGTGCCGCGGTCCGCGACAAGCCTGCCGCGCGTGCGGCGGTGGTCGGTCACGCCGCGCAGCTCGTCCGCGCGGGGGCGAACGTTCTGTGGGTGAGCTCGCCAGGGGATGGCAGCGCTCGCCTCGCCGCGGCCCCGCTCGCGGATCGGCTGCGCAACGAGCTATCGGTCGCGGTCTGCGTGGATGGCGCCGATGCCGTGCTCCCCGATCTCGATGCGGCGATCGCCGGAGGCCGGGCCGATCTGGTGGTCGTCGACCGGCTCCCCGCCCACACCCGGCGCGGGTCATGAGCTGGACGATCCGGCGCGCCACCGTCGACGACACCGACGCGGTCGCGCAGCTGTACGACGATCCGAGCGCCTACGCGGGGACGTTGCAGCTCCCCTACCCGCTTCCCTCGACCTGGCGCGAGCGGCTCGCCCAGACCGACAACACCGTCCACCTCCTCGCCTGCAGTGGCGACGAGGTGATCGGGAGCGCCGCCCTCCATCCGAACCTGAGGAGCCCGCGTCGTGCACACGCGGCGAGCCTGGGCATGGCCGTCCCCGCGGCGTGGCAGGGCAAGGGCGTGGGCACCGCGCTCCTGGCAGCGATCGTCGAGCTCGCGGACAACTGGTACGGCCTCGCGCGGCTCGAGCTCACCGTGTACACCGACAACGCTGCGGCGCTCGGCCTGTACAAGAAGTTCGGCTTCGAGATCGAGGGGACCCTTCGCAGCTATGCCCTGCGCGCCGGCGCCCTCGTCGATACCTTCACGATGGCACGCCTGCGCGAACGACCGCGTTGATCGACCCTGACGAGGGTAGAACCTGCTAGTCACAAGGGTTCCATGACCCCGCGTCGCTATCAGCTGAAGAAGGAAGCGGCCGGCGTCGTGCTCCGCGATCACCCGTGGATCTTCCGGGACACCCTGAGCAGCGCCGCCGTCGTGTTCCGCGATGGCGACTGGCTCCGCCTCGTGGACGGCTCGAACAAGGTGCTCGGCCATGGCTTCTACGAGGCGGAGGGCGCGATCGCGATCCGCGTGCTGCGCCGCGGCCCGGAGCGCCCGAACGCGGCGTGGGTCAAGCAGAAGCTGACCGCGGCCCTCGCCAAGCGCGCGGACCTCGCCAAGCGCACCGACGGCGTACGTCTCGTCCATGGCGACAGCGACGGCCTCCCCGCCGTGGTGGTCGACCGGTTCGGCGACACGCTGGTGGCGCAGAGCTACGCCCGAGGCGCCGACGCGCTGACCCGGTTCTCCGCCTGCGTGCTGGCACGCGAGCTGTCGATCCCGAACGTCCTCTGGGTCCCAGCACACCGCCGCAAGGGCACCGAGGTCGCGCCTCGCGTACTGCGTGGGCGCCTCCGGCGATCGGCTCGTTCACCGAGGACGAGATGGCGTTCTCGGTGGATCTCGCGGGCGGCCAGAAGTCCGGCACCTACCTCGACCTGCGCGGGCTGCGCCGGGCCGTGCGCGCCGCGCCGCTCGCCGGCGCCCGCGTGCTGAACCTGTTCTCGTACTCCGGGATGCTCGGCAAGGCGGCCGAGCTCGCGGGCGCCGCGTACGTGGTGCAGGTCGATGGCAGCGAGCGCGCACTCGCCTTCGCGAAGGCGCACCACATCGGAGATCCCGCGAAGCACGAGCTCGTTCACGCGGACGTGTTCACCTGGCTGCCCTCGCATGCGCCGGGCACCTCGTACGATCTCGTGATCGTCGATCCGCCGGCGATGACGAGCAACAAGCAGCAGGTGCCCGCGGTGCTCGCCGGCTACAAGAAGCTGTATCGCGCCGCCGCGCCGCTCGTGAGGCCGGGTGGCGTGCTGGTGGCCGCGTGCTGCACGAGCCGGATCGAACGCGCCCAGTTCGACAAGGTCGTGGCCGAAACGCTCGGTCCCGGGTTCGAGCGGGAGACCGTGATCACCCCCGAGATCGATCATCCGGTGGGGTTTCCGCAGGCCGATTACCTGAAGATCGGCTGGTATCGGAAGCGGGCCTGAGCGACCGACTGACCGGCCACCCGACCTGAGACCGCGACGCCGCAACGCGGTCGCACGGTGTCGCATGCGACGAGCACCAACACTCCCGTCCGCTCCGGACCGGCCTGGCTTGGATGGGCGATCACCCGGCGCGGGCGAGATCGCGATAGCGCACGAGGTGACGCACGGCGCGGCGCAGGACGAGCTCGTCCGCGGTGCGTCGCCCGACCAGCTTCGAGCAGGCGCGCGAGGTTCCAGTGCGCATCGGCGAGCGTCGGATCACAGGAGATCGCATGCTCGTACGCTGCGATCGCTTCGCTCACGCGGCCCTGATCCTCGACGGCGACGCCGAGGTTGAACCAGTACAGGCCGATGCCCGCGTCCACACACAGCGCGAGCCGGTAGCAGCTCTCGACCGCCGGGAGCACGCCCGGCGCCTGCCCGCGATCATGCTGATCGTGCATCACCCGGCCGAGGTTGTTGTACGCATCCGCGAGATCCGGCCGACCCGCGATCGCACGCTCGTACGCGGCCCGGGCCCGGGACGGATCCGTTGCCTCGAGCGCGCAGCCCTCGGCGTACCAGGCGGTCGCACCGGTGCCGCGGCGGAGGCCACGCCGTGGTCCAAGCTCGAAGCGGAGAAGATCGCCCACGTGTCGACGCTAACCAGTCCGTCTGACATTCGAGGATTCGCGAGCGTGTTGTAGGATGTACACGTGGGCGACGCGCATGGCACCACCCTCAGTTTTCACGAGGATGGCAACACTTCGCGGGTTGGGCCGAGGCCCGAGCCCGTGCTGGTCCTCGTCCTCGAGTGCGGGCGACCGCGCGCGGGCTCGGTTCGCTACCGGCTGTCCGAGCTGACCGGCGTCGCGCTCGGACGCGGCCCCGATCGGCGCGCGGAGATGACCGGGAACGAGCTCACCGTCCGGGTTCCGGACAAGTGGATGTCGTCGCGGCACGCCCGGATCGAGCCGAGCTTCGGGCGCTGGGTGCTGACCGACACCGAGTCCAAGAACGGCACGATCGTCGATGGGCACACCACCAAGCGCGCGGTGCTCACCGATGGGTCGCTGATCGAGCTCGGTCACACCCTGTTCCTGTTCTTCGAGCGGCTGCCGATCGAGGCGGACGCGCCGGCGCTCCTCGAGCTCGTACCGAACGGAGGCCTCCCCGGGACGATGACGTTGATGCCGGCGTGGCAGAACGAGCTGACCCGCCTCAAGCAGATCGCATCCTCCGAGATCCCGATGCTGATCGAGGGCGAGAGCGGCAGCGGCAAAGAGGTCATCGCGCGCGCCATCCACGGCCTGTCGGGCCGCAAGGGCGCGTTCGTCCCGGTCAACTGCGGCGCGCTCCCCGACAACCTCGTGGAGAGCGAGCTGTTCGGCTACAAGAAGGGCGCGTTCTCTGGAGCGCAGACCGATCACGATGGCCTCGTGCGCGCCGCGAACGGCGGCACCCTGTTCCTCGACGAGATCGGCGATCTGCCACCGGCCTCCCAGGCAGCGCTGTTGCGCGTGCTCCAGGAGCGCGAGGTGATGCCCGTCGGTGGCACACGCGCCGTCGAGATCGATCTGCGCGTCGTCGCGGCCACGCACCGAGATCTCGATGACATGGTCGCCGAAGGCTCGTTCCGGCACGATCTGTTCGCCCGGCTCGCCGGCTTCCGCGTCGGGGTGCCCACCCTCAACGAGCGGCGGACCGATCTCGGTCTCCTGATCGGGGGCGATCCATGCCCGCCTGTTTGCCGACGACCACCCGGGGTTCGACATCGACGCGGCGCGCCTGCTCCTGCGCTACCCGTGGCCGCTCAACGTGCGCGAGCTCGAGCAGGCGCTCGCCACCGCGCACGTCCTCGCCGGCACCGAAGCGATCCGCGCCGAGCACCTGCCCGACTCGGTCCGCACGGGCCGGCCTCCCGGCGCGCCCCGCCCCGTCGTCCTCAGCGAGACCGATCAGAAGGTCCGCGACCAGGTGGTCGCCGCGCTCCGCGAGCACCAGGGCAACGTGTCCGCGGTCGCGCGCGCGCTCGACAAGGACCGCAAGCAGATCCAGCGCTGGATCAAGCGGTTCAACCTCGACCCCGGCACCTATCGCTGACCGCTGCTGTCCTGACTGCGTCGTCGCAGCGACGGGACATGGGACGTCGCGAACGTCGAATCTTGGGGATCGCGGCGAACGAAATCAGCCACCTGGTGGTCCTAGCAGCGAGCACGGGGTTTGCTGAGAGCCCGGGTTGCTCTCCGCGCAGCCAGTCCTGAGCCTCCCTTTCGCACAGATGACTTCTGGGCTGGCTGCGCGGCCGCACTACCTCTGGCGTCGCCCTTCAGGGAGGCGAGCCGGTGCTTGGTGCTCGCCGCGATCGAGGCCGACGACGGCATCGGAGATCAAAGCCAGGAACCAGGGAAACCAGGTCGGAGAACTTTCTCCACAGGTCCGCTGCCTTGCTTCCTGGCTTCCTGGGTTTGAACTCCGATCACGGTGCTGCACGCCGCGCCCAGTTCGCGGCGAGCTAGGTCGCGAGGTACGGCGATGCCGGGCAACCCGCTAAGAGCGGGCGCCCTGCCCGGTGGCGCGCTGCGCGAGGCCGAACAGCTGGCGCTCCG
This sequence comes from Myxococcales bacterium, assembly GCA_016720595.1. GTDB lineage: Bacteria > Myxococcota_A > Polyangia > Haliangiales > Haliangiaceae > JABFXX01. Next base: position 13,462 of record JADKKI010000078.1, on the reverse strand, counting down.
TCCACGCCGCGAACCGGCCCGGTGGCTGCCCGACGAGGCGACGCTCGGCCTCCGAGCGCGCGGGGAGCGCGACCCAGCGCGTGGGGAGCTGGCGATACACGGCGCGGAACGCGGCGAGCCCCGCACGAACCGGTAGCGGCGAGGCGCGGAGACCGAACGCCTGCGCGAGGTGCGGAGGGAGCAGCGCCGCGGAGACCGCCTCGCCGATCCGGCCGAGTGCAGGCTGGTTCGCGCCGGGCCCGCGGCCGAACAGGAACTGCCCGAGCTCGCGAGCCTTGGGCGTCACGACCAGCCGATCGGACGCGAGCATCTGCTCCATGTAGCGCGCGTGCGCGGCCCAGCTGTCGGGGAGGAGCTGCGCCGGGATCCCGAACAGCGCGGCGAACCGGTTGAGCTCCACCATGTAGCCATCCTTGAGTGCGACCGGCAGCGGACCATCGAGCCGCTCGCGGATCACGATCGTCGTGTCGGCGAGCGTGGCGTGGACCCAGCGCAGCGCGTCCGCATCGTTCGCGTGGTAGCGCGTCCCCGCGGGCCAGCCGCCGATCGCTCCCTCGAGCTCTCCGGTGATCCGCGCGTGGATCGCGTGGACCCGACGCGCGGCGATCACCGCATCGTCGAGCTCGCCGAACACCATCGCGAACACGTGCTTGAACGTGCGCTGGAACCGGCCGACGACGTCGGTGCGGGTCTTCGAGTGATGGTCGATCGCGTGCGCCACCATCGGATGCGCGAGCTGGAGCAGCGCCGCGCGACCACCGCCCAGGAACACGCCGAGGTCGCCGCCGAGACGCCACGCCAGCGAGTCCGGACCGAGGATGCCGGCGCGCGGATCCGCTGTGTGTGTGCACAACTCGGACAGGGACGCCTCGAGCTGCTCCCGGGTCACGATCGGCATCCCGCGATCGTCGGACGGCAACCGTGTGGTCGTCAAGCGACCGGGCGCCCCCGCCCGACGGGCGAGTCCGTCACGGGCCGACGACGGAAGTCCCTGTGTTGTTCGGGATCTGACGACGATCCCGGCGGCACATCGGGTGCACCTGGGTGCTGCGAGCCATGATGACCGCACTCTCCACCGCCGGCGGCCCGCTCCCGCTCGACTCCCTGCCGGATGTGCTCCCCCCCGGCTCGATGGCCGGCCCGTGGCGGGTCGAGCGGGAGCTGGGGCGAGGTGGGATGGGCGCGGTGTATGCGGTGGTGCACGACGAGATCGGCAAGCGCGCGGCGCTGAAGGTCGTCCACCGGAGCCTGCTCACGCCGGCGTTCAACGTGGAGCGCGTGCTGCTCGAGGCCAAGGTCGTGAACGCGGTCGGCCACCCCAACATCGTCGACATCTTCGAGACCGGCACGTTGCCCGATGGACGACCGTACATCGTGATGGAGCGGCTCGAAGGCCAGCCCCTCAGCGTGCGCGCCGACACTCAGAAGATCCTCCCCGACCAGGCGATCGCGATCCTGCTCCAGATCTGCGATGCGCTGATCGCCGCCCACGCCGCCAACATCGTTCACCGCGATCTCAAGCTCGACAACGTGTTCCTCGTCGACAACGCGGAGTCACCGGGCTCGCCCAAGGTCAAGGTCCTCGACTGGGGCATCGCCAAGGTGATCAACCATGACGTGCGCCACACCGTCGAAGGCCAGCTCGTCGGGACCCCGCAGTATCTCTCGCCCGAGCAGGCACGCGGTGCCACCGTGTCCGCGCAGAGCGACGTCTACTCGCTCGGCGTGATGGCCTACGAGCTGTTCCTGGAGCAGCTCCCGTTCGAGGCCGAGACCTCTGCCGAGATCATGGTGATGCACCTGAAGGCCGTGCCGCCCGCCCCGCGCGACCTGTGGCCCGACATCCCGACCCAGCTCGAGGAGCTGCTCCTCCGCATGCTCGCCAAGCAGCCCGGCAATCGACCGACGATGACCGAGGTCGCGCGCCACCTCGACGAGGTCCGCACCGAGCTCGATCGCCGCCGCGGCACGCTGGCGCTCGACGTGGTGACGCTCGCGCCGCGGCACACGATCATCCGCCCCCCGTCCGCGGGCCTGGCCCCGACCATCGCCTCCGCGTCCGACTCGCTCCGGTGGCCCTCCTATGGGCGCGCGCGGCGCTGGCAGTGGGCCGTGGGCGTGGCGGCGCTGCTCGTCGGCGCGCTGCTGTTCGCGCTCAGCCGCGCCGGGGACGTCGGGATCGCCGACGCCGCGTCCGCGTCGGGCTTGCCCCTCGTCGCTGCCGAGCCGGCGACGAGCACGACCTCACCTGCCCCGGTGGCCATGCTGGGCGCGCCGAGCGCCGCTGGCTCGTCGGTCACGCCCTCGGTCACGCCGTCGACCACGCCGTCGATCACGCCTTCGATCAAGCCGTCGATCACGCCCGTCGTCCCCAGCCGAGCGCGCAGTGGTCGCGACCGGTCCGCCCCGGCTCGCAAGCTGACCGCTCCTCACCGCAGCGCGGGGCCGATCGCCCCAAACGGCACGATCGACGCCTACCGATGAGGATCGGCGCCCTCGCCCTCGCAGCCGCGCTCGCCGTCGCTCCCGCGATCGCACGCGCCGAGGAGCCGCCGCCGCCCGAGGAGGTCCCCGCCAAGGCGCGCGCCCTCGCCCAGCAAGGCCGCGCGTTCCACGATGCCGGTGACTACGGGAGCGCGATCATCGCCTTCAAGGAGGCGTACGTGATGGCGCCCAGCGCCGGCCTGCTGTTCAACCTGGCACAGGCCTATCGCCTCCAGGGCAACTGCGACGACGCCACGCGGATGTACCGCCGCTACCTCGCCACCGCCCCCCAGCGTCGAGGGCAGGACGATCGCGGAGGAGCGCCTCGCGAGCTCTGCCCGTTGTGCTCACGAGGCGCAGCGCCCCGCAGCGCGAGACGGGCACCCGCCGATCGTGATCGAGACCTCGCGAGAGAGCGGCTCGTTGTTCGCGACCTCTCGTTTGGCCGTGCGCGGGCAGCGCGAGCAGACCGTCGGGATCGGGCTCGCGATCGCGGGTGGCCTCGGCCTGTCCGTGGCCCTGTACTTCGGCCTGCGGGCCCACGACGCCACGGCGACCGTCGAGCGCGGCTACGCGAGTGGCGCGCGATGGCAGGATCTCGCGGCCGCCGATGCGCGGGGCGAATCCAGCGCCACGATCGCGAAGGCGTTCGGCATCGGTGGGGGCGTCGCGATCGCCGGCGGCGTGGCGCTCTATCTCCTCGGCGTACGTACCGAGCGGAGTGCGACGGGGAGCTTCCGGATCACTCCCGTCGCCGTCTCGCCCACACGCAACGGGGCCCAGGTGAGCATCGCATGGCAGTTCTGAACCCCAGATTCGCGACCGCGACGGCCCTCGCCAGCGTCTTCACCGTCCCCGTCGCCCTCGCCCTCCTCCTCGGCCTCGGCGGTTGCTACACCCCGGATCTCCGCGACTGCACCGTGACGTGCTCGGCGCCGGGGGACTGCGCCGGCGGCCAGGTCTGCGGCGCTGATGGCTTCTGCGCGGCGAGCGGGGTCGCCGGTTCGTGCGGCAAGGGCGCGCTCGACGCCGGGATCGACGCCGCGCCGCAGGTGGTGCTGCACGTCCAGGTGATGGGGACCGGCCGCGTCGATGTGACCGGTGCGAGCTCGTGCGGCGGCAATGGCCCCTCCGACTGCATGATCACGGTGCCCAAGGGTCCGGTGACGCTCCACGCGGTGGCCACCGACGGAGACGTGCGTTCGGACCGCTGGACCACACCGAACTGCACCGCAGGCAGACCTCGACGTGCATGTTCTCGGCGAACACGTCGACGACGGTCGGCGCGAAGTTCAAGTGAGCCGGGTCGTGCTCAGCGCTTGATCCCGACGACGAGGCCGTCGGGCGTTGGCGCACACACCGAATCGCAGGTGGCGGCGACCAGCTCGTGGAAGGCGCGCATCGCGCGGCCGCGATCCGAATCCTCCATCAGCTCGCCGAACAGGTACGCGTTGTCACCGAGCACGAGCCCGCCCGGGCGCAGGTGCTTCACGGCCCACGCACCGTAGACGTGATAGTTGACCTTGTCCGCGTCGATGAACACCGCATCGAACGGGCCCTTGTCGGCGATGATCGGCAACACCTCGACGCCCGGGCCGACCAGCACGGTGACGCGATCCGCGACGCCCGCTGCGGCGAGGTTGCCGCGCGCGACAGCCGCGTGCTTCTCCTCGTACCTCGATCGACCACAGGTGCCCATCAGCAGCAGCGCGCGCCATGTGGATCGCCGAGCAACCTGACCAGGGTGCCGACCTCGACGACCTTCTGGCCCCTGCGAGCCGCAGCAGCAACTGGATCAGCTTGCCATCGCTCGGCCCGACCTGGATCGCCGGGATGCCGTCGGGCACCGCGAACGCGCGTGCCAGGCCGGCGTCGTGCGGGACGTGGGTGGTGTTGACGTAGTGGAGGATCGCCTTGGTCGCGTAGCGGTCACCACCGCGAGAGTCGTCAGCCATCCGCGGACCTTACCATCGGGGATCAGTCCGTGGCGGGCTCGGTGTCGTCGCCGGTCGCCTTGTAGGGGCCCGCCTTCGCGAGCTCCTCGATCCGTTGGCCACGGCGATCGCCTCGCGCTGGGTGAAGTCCTCGATCGCGGCGGACAGGCCGGGATGTCGGATCCAGTGCGCCGAGTACGTCGGAGAGGGAGCGAACCCGCGGACCAGCTTGTGCTCGCCCTGCGCGCCGGCCTCGAACAGCGGGAGCTGCTTGCCGATCGCGCGATCGATGCCCGCGTAGTACGCGGTCTCGAAGTGCAGCAGATCGACGTGCACGTCGAACCCCCAGTAACGGCCATAGAGCGCGCGCTCGGTCTCGAGAAACAGCGCGCCCGCGATCCGCGTGCCGTCGCGCGTGACCTCGAGCATCTGCATCGCATCGGGCAGCGCCTCGGCGAGCGCGTGGAAGAACCTGGGCCGCAGGTAGTCCCGCCGCCGTGGTTGTCCGTGGTGTGACGATAGAACCGATCGAGATCGTCGAGCGCGCGCGCATCGAGCTCGCGGCCCGAGATCCAGCGCAGAGCCCGACGGCGGCCTGCGCGCGCCCGCTCCTTCTTCAGCTGCTTGCGCTTGCGCGAGGTCAGCGCGCCGAGGAAGTCATCGAACGTGCGGTAGCCCTGGTTGTGCCAGTGGAACTGGTAGCTGGCGCGCGGGAAGAACCCGAGCTGGGCGAGCTGCGCCTGCTCCTCGCGCGTGCAGAACAGCCAGTGGATCGAGGAGCACCCGAGATCCTCCGCGACCGCGCGGACCGCGCCGATCAGCGCCTCGCGGACCCGCGCGGCCAGGATGCCGAGGTCGGGCGCGAGCAGGATCCGGGTCCCGGTCGCGGGGGTGGCGGGCGCCGCGACCACGAGCTTGGGGTAGTAGTCGAGCCCGGCCCGCGCCGCGGCGTTGGCCCAGCCCCAGTCGAAGATGTACTGCCGTAGCTGTGCGCCTTGACGAACGCGGGGACCGCGCCGACCAGGCGACCGTCCAGCTCGGCGAGCAGATAGATCGAGCTCCACCCCGAGCGCTGGCCCCGCTTCTTCGAGCTGATCGGATCGATCGAGCCGGACTCCCTCGAGCGCCCGCAGGAACCCGTGACGGAGGAACGGGGACGGGCCATGGTCGAGGGCGTCCCAGGCGGCGGCCGGGAGGTCCCCCACGGACGGAACCGCCCGAACAACCAGCTTCGCGCCCTCCCCGATCGTGCTAGACACGGAGCACCGTCATGCCGCTCGATCCAGCCCTCAAGAAGAAGCTCGACACCATCGTCCAGGCGGACCCCGTGGTCCTGTTCATGAAGGGTACGAGGAGCTTCCCGCAATGCGGGTTCTCCGCCTCCGTCGTGAACATCCTCAACACCTTGGTACCCAAGTTCGCCACCGTCAATATCCTCAGCGACGCTGAGATCCGGACGGGGATGAAGGAGTACTCGGACTGGCCGACGTTCCCCCAGCTGTTCATCAAGGGTGAGTTCGTCGGCGGCGCCGACATCGTTCGCCAGATGCACGAGGCCGGCGAGCTCGAGAAGAAGCTCGGAGATCTCGTCGCCCCCGCCAAGGCCCCCACGCTGACGGTCTCGCCCCGCGCGGCGACCGAGCTGTCGGCCGCCCTCAAGGACGGCAGCCCCGGGGACGTGATCCACCTGACGATCACGCCGAGCTGGGAGCACCAGCTCGACCTCGGCCCCAAGGAGGGCAGCCACCTCACGATCGAGACCAACGGCGTCACCGTGCAGCTCGATCGCGCGAGCGCCGGCCGCGCCGCCGGCGTGACCATCGATTTCCTCGAGAGCCCCGACGGTGGCGGCTTCAAGATCGAGAACCCGAACCGCCCCGCCGCGGTGCGCGAGGTCGAGCCCAAGGCGATGAAGGCCCTGCTCGCCGACGGCAAGATCCAGCTGTGGGACGTGCGCACCGAGAAGGAGCGCGCGACCGCCATGATCGCCGGCTCCAAGCTCCTCGACGATGCGGCGATGGCCGCGATCGAGGCGCTGCCGAAGTCCACGCCACTGGCGTTCCACTGCCACCACGGTACGCGCAGCCGCGCCGCCGCCGAGCACTTCCTGAAGGAAGGGTTCACCCACGTCTACAACCTCGCCGGTGGCATCGAGGCGTGGTCGCGCGACGTCGATCCGAGCGTCCCGCGCTACTAACTGCTTGATCCGGCGGGCCGTGGGCGGCATGGTCCGCGCCGAGATGCGCACCCTCGCTCTGGCCACCGTCGTCGCTGTCGTCACCGTCGCCTCGGCGTGTGGGGATGACGGCTCTCCCACGACGCCCGATGCGCCGGTGGCCCCGATCACCCCGACGCCGAACCCGGCGCGCGGGATCTCGGAGACCAAGCTCAGCTTCGACGTCACGACGTTCGCCGCGACCGCGCAGATCACGTTCGAGCCGAGCACCGCGCCTGGCGCGACGCTCGAGGTCGGCGATCTGACCCTGGACACCGTGCAGCAGGGCGGCGCCGCGCTGGCGTTCGCCGTGAAGCCGGGCACCAACGTCATCGATCTCGCGCTCGACGCCAGCGACGCGCCGGTCACGATCGACATCGCGTTCCACTACAAGAACCACACCGGCTTCGCGGGCGCGGCGGCGGCGGGCTACACGTTCCTGTGGCCGTACTACTGCGGCAACCTGTTCCCCTGCCACAGCCAGCCGCGCGATGGCCTCGCGATGACGCTCGCGGTGACCGGCGTGCCGGCCGGCAAGATCGCCGTGTTCCCGCAGACGATCGCGGAGGCACCGTCGTACCAGCTCGCGTGGTCGATCGACGCGTACACCGAGCTGCCGCTCGGCACGACCGCCGCGGGCACGCAGGTCTCGGTTTGGTACCGGCCCACCGAGCTCGCGCTCGCGCAGACCGGCACTGCGAACCTGGTCGCCGCGTTCCAGTGGCTCGAGACGACGATCGGCCCGTACCGGTTCGGCAACAAGGTCGGCACGGTGTCCGTGAAGTGGGGGCCCGGCGCGTACGGCGGCATGGAGCACCACCCGCTGTGGCACGTCTCGGCCGGATCGCTCGATAGCCAGGAGACCAACGTCCACGAGGCCGCGCACGGCTGGTTCGGCGACGGGATCCGGATCGAGTGCTGGGAGGACTTCGTGCTGTCCGAGGGCACCGTCACCTACCTCGCGGGGCGCGCGCTCGACGTGGTCGCGCCGACGGTCGGCGCGGCGGTGTGGCAGAGCTATGCGAGCGAGCTCGCTGGCATCCCGGCACCGACAAGGGTGTGGCCACAGAGCTGCGGCACCGTCGACATCTTTGAAGGACGATCTGTTCACCAACGCGCCGTACATGCGCGGGGCGTTCTTCTATCGCGGGGTGGCGCTGAAGGTCGGCGCCGACAAGGTCGACCAGGCGCTCCACACGTTCTACATGGCGCACGCCGGCAAGACGGCGCACATGGCGGACATGCTCGACACGATCAAGACCGTCACGGGCTACGACGCCACCGCGTGCACAGCGACCTGGCTGACCAGCACCACCACGCCCACGCCCGGCGCCTGTCCGTAGCGCGGACGCGCTGTCCGCATGCCGGCGGACACGGACAAGCGCGACGCGTGATCACGCGCGGTTGCGGTTGGCGCTGCTCGTGCAGTGGTCGCCTGGTACCATGGCCGTCGTGATGAAGCGCCCGACGATCGACCGTGTCCCCCCTGGTGAGCATGTTCCCACGGCCGATGAGCGGATCGTGATGAGCAACATCTCGCGGGATACGTTCGAGGCGATCCTGCGATCAAAGGGCGAGAAGCGGCGACCCAAGGTCACCTACCTGGAAGGGACACTGGAGCTCATGTCGCCGTCGAGACAGCACGAACAGATCGGGAGGACGCTCGGGGACATCCTCAACGCCTACTTCGCTTACCTCGGGCTCGAGTTCAACAACTACGGGTCGTGGACGGTGTCGAGTAGCGACGACAAAGCGACACTCGAACCCGACGAGTGCTACGTGTTTGGCGATCAATCCAAGCACCGTCCGGACCTGGCGATCGAGGTCGTGTGGACCAGCGGCGGGATCGAGAAGCTCGACGTCTATCGACACATCGGCGTGCCCGAGGTCTGGTTCTGGATCGACGACGTGATCACGTTCCACATCCTGACCGATGCGGGCTACCGGCAGGAGGAGCGCAGCAGGTGCGCCCCCGGCCTCGAACTTGCTCGTGTCTACCCACTGCTCGAGTTGTCGCGTGGCCCCGTTTTCCTCAAGGCGCTGCGCGCCGAGTTCCCGATCCCTGAGCGAGCGGTCGGCGTCGCCTCGTCGCCGCGCCGCGTGACCGCGCTCAGGGCGCCGCGGTGTCGACGCGGATCGCGGTGAGGGTCGTGCCGCCGACCGCGAACACCAGGCGCGCGACCTTGTCGCCGTCCTTCTGGAAGATCGCCGCGGCCTGGATCGCCTCGATGAAGAACTCGTGGTCCGAGAGCGGCGCGAGCCGGTGCTTGGGCTCGCCCGGCCCCTCGATGTAGAGCCGCTTGCCCTCGAGCGTGACCACCAGCTTGGTGCCGGTCAGCTCGTAGGTGCCCGCGAGCGGCACGAGCTCCGCGACGCTCGGGAACTTCGCGGCGACCGGCGGCGTGCCCTCGAGGACCTGGTACATCGCATCCGCGAGACGATCGGCGAGCGAAGTCGAGGTCGAGGCCAGGATCACCACGCCGCGGCGCGCCTTTGGATCGAAGCCGACGAAGCTGTGGAAGCCGCCGGTGCCGCCGTTGTGCCAGTAGCGACCGTCCTTGTCGATCTGCCACCCGAGGCCGGTGTTCGGCCCCTCGTTCTCGAGCTGATCTTCCTGCGTCAACCGCATCGGCGCGCGCAGCGGTGCCTTGCCCCCGGCGTAGGCATCGAGCTCGGCGTCGATCAGGTGGAGCTGATCGCGCGCGTCGGAGACCAGGGCGCCCGCGCCGGCGAGCGCGTCGAACGTCCACGGCACGGTGGGCTGGAGATCTGCATCGGTGCCCCTGCGCGCGGCGGCTCTCGGTGCCGGCCGGGAACCCGAAGAACGTGTCGGTCAAGCCGAGCGGCGCGAGCACGCGCTCGCGGAGCACGGTGGGGAACCCCTTGCCGAGCTTGCGACCGAGCGCGTGACCGAGCAGCCCCGCGCCATAGTTCGAGTAGACGATCCGCGTGCCGGGCGGCACCTCGAGCTCGGTGGCGAGCAGATCGCGATACAGCTGCTCCTCGCCATACCCGCCGTATGGATCGGGGCGCTGCTGCTGGACGAGGCTCGGCGGGAGGCGCGGCAGGCCCGAGGCGTGGAGCGCGAGCTGCTTGAGCGTGATCGCGAGCTTGTCCTTGGTCGGCACCGTGATCCCGGGCGGGAGCAGCTCGGCGACCGGGGTATCGAGGGTGACCTCGCGGCGCTGGACCGCGTCGGCGAGGAGCAATGACGTGTAGACCTTGGTGATCGACCCGATCTCGTAGAGGGTCTTGCCGTCGGGCGGCTTGCCGTCGGCGCCCTTGCCGAAGCCGTAGATCTCGAGCTTGCCCGCGTCGTAGAGGCCGACCACCACGCCGCTCAGGACCTCGGCATCGAGGAACGGCTGGAGCTGGGCCGCGACCGCCGCGCGATGCGGCCCATCGGGATCGGCGTCGGGCTTGGTGGGGGTGTTCGGGCGTTTTGCAGCGCCCGAGCACGCCGCCAGGAGGTACAGCAGGGCGAACCGGCGTGGCACGGCGCGAGCTTAGCAGCCGCTGCCAAGATCCTCACTGACTCTCGCCGTGGAGCTGTGCGATGGTCCGCCCCGATGCGCGCTGCGACCTGGTTCTTGCTTCTCCCGCTCCTCACGCTCCTCCCCCGAGGCGCCGCTGCGGGCCCATCCGCCGCGCCCGTGATCGGTGGCAGTGATGCACCGCTCGGCAAGTGGCCGGATGTCGCGGCGGTCTACGTGAGCGACAACAGCCAGGAGTGCACCGGGACCCTGATCGCCCCCACCGTGGTGATCACGGCCGGGCACTGCGTGGACGCGCAGTTCCCGTTCAAGAACGTCCTGATCGGCACCAACTCGCTGGTCAAGAAGGCCGACGGCGAGGTGATCGACGTCGCGTCGTTCGTCGAGTATCCCGACTCGCAGGGCTCGTTCGACGTCGCGGTGCTCGTACTCGCGAGGGCCTCGACGCGCGAGCCACGCAAGCTCGCCACCGGCTGGGCGAGCGCGGACATCAAGAACGGCGCCGCGGTCTCGATCGTCGGCTACGGGGCGATCGATCGCACGGCGATGACCTATGTCAACGAGCTGAAAGAAGCGACCACCACGATCACCGATGCCGCGTGCACCACGCACCCCGTCGACTGCCAGACCGCCGCGCAGCCCGCGGGCGAGCTCGGCGCCGGCGGCATGGGCATCGACACCTGCCCCGGCGACTCCGGCGGCCCTTTGTACCTGCCGACCGAGTACGGCACGTTCCTCGCCGGCGTCACCTCGCGCGGCTACGATGCAAACCAGTTCGATTGCTCCGAGGGCGGCCTCTACGTGCGGCCCGACAAGATCGCGAGCTGGATCGAGAAGGTCACCGGCGTGGCGGTGGCGCGCGGACCCGAGCCCACGATCCCCGATCTCCTCACCGCGGTGCGCGGGTACGCGGCCGACGTGACGATCGACGCCAACGATCCGAAGAGCACCAAGCACACCTACGCGATCACGGCGCAGCCGAAGTACGCGAAGGCAGCGGTGCGCGATGACGGGCGCCTGCGCGTGTGCATGGACCCGGGTGTGGTCGCGAAGGATTCGCTCGGCCTCTCGATCACGGACAAGAATGATCCTACCCGCACGCTCGCGTACACCATCCCGATCGAGATCACGGATGGCGAGCCCGCCGACAGCTGCGACCTCACCGACTTCGACTCCGGCGGCTGCTGTGACAGCGGTCGCAGCGCCGGCGGCTCGCTGCCGCTCGGGCTCGGGGTGCTCGCCCTGCTGCGCCGGCGCCGCCGCTAGGCCGTATCTCCTGTAGGCTCCGTCCATGGCCGAAGCCTGGATGAGGTGCACCGAGTGCCGGACCGACATCGCGTACGGCGCGGTGTACTGGCAGTGCAGCGTGTCGACGTGCAACCGGAGCCGGATGCCGCTCTACTTCTGCTCGGTGGTGTGCTGGGACAGCCACCTCTCGACCGTCCGCCATCGCGACGCCGGCGCCGTCGAGGTCCGCGCGCCCTCCAAGATCAGTGGCAGGCCGAGCAGGCCTCGGCCGCCGCCGCGCCACCCCCACGGGCGATGCCGGCGACCCCGGACCGGGTCAACGCGGGCTCGGGCGGGAACCCGGCGCCGCGGCCGATGCCCCAGGCGAGCGCGCCGGTCGCCGTCACCACGCGGCGCGTCGTGGGCGACGCCTCGCCTTCCGGCTCGGACGGCGGCGTCGCGCTCTCGGACACGGTCGAGCGGGACATGCTGATCGTGGTCTCGAAGATGAAGAAGTACATCCGCGAGCGCTCGGGCATGAACACCTCCGACGCGGTGGCCGAGGCGCTGTCGGATCACGTGCGCGCGATCTGCGACGAGGCGATCCGCCACGCCGCCAGCGACGAGCGCAAGACCGTGCTCGATCGCGACGTCCCGCGTGTGCGTCGGTAGACCCCGGCAGCTTGTAGGGAGTCCCCGACACCCGGCCGGCGGCCCCCACGCGGCGCGCGGGGTTAGGCGGAGTTAGGCGGGCACGCGCCGTGCTCTACGTCCTGCCATGCGCACAGCGTCCGTCGTCACCGCCCTCCTGCTCTCCCTCCCCGCGTGCTCCACCCAGGCTCCGGTCGCCGAGACCGACGCCGGCCCTGCCGGCGAATGCACCTCCGATCACGAGTGCAGCCCGGGGAAGAAGTGCGATCCGGCGAGCCACACCTGCAGCATCGGCGGCTGCGGTGGGCAGCTCCTCGACCTCACGTACGTCCAGCCCAACCTCGAGCTCGTGCTCGACCGATCGTGCTCGATGCGGCAGGTGCTCGCGGGCACGAACACCACCAAGTGGACCGCCGCCGTGGGCGCGATCGATCACGTGCTGTCGAGCTATGCCGACAAGGTCCGCTGGGGGCTCACGATGTTCCCCGACACCAAGGGCGAGGCGTGCGCCCAGGGCGCGATCCCGCTGCCGGTCGCCGATCACAACGCCGCGCCGATCGCATCGCTGCTGAATGCGGCGATGGACCTGGCCGATCCGAACTACCCGAACTTCCCGTGCGTCACCAACATCGACACCGGGATCCAGCAGGCCGCGACGGATCCCGCGCTCGCCGACGACACGCGCGACAGCTACCTGATGCTCGTCACCGATGGGGCGCAGTCGTCGTGCGATCTCGGTGGAGGCAAGCTCGGCAGCGAACAGGCGATCGCCGACCTCCACACCACCCGCGGCATCACGACGTTCGTCGTCGGCTTCGGCAGCGAGGTCAACGCGACCGAGCTCAACAAGCTCGCGGCCGTGGGCGGAGCGCCGCTCGCGGGCACCACGAAGTACTACCAGGCGGACACCGCGGCGCAGCTCGATCTCGCGTTCCAGGCGATCGCCAACCAGGTGGTCAGCTGCGAGTACACCGTGGCCCCCGCGCCGGAGGACCTCGACCACACCTACGTGTTCTACGACAAGACCGAGCTGGTCCCCCGCGATCCCGCGCACGTGGCCGGCTGGGACTACGACCCGGCGACCACCAAGCTCCGGTTCTACGGCACGTTCTGCAGCCGGCTCCAGGCCCGCAGCGTGACCGATCTCGACGTGGTGTTCGGCTGCCCTGCCCCGCCCGTGCTGTGAGGCGACGCGGTCAGCGGAGCTGGGCGCGCGCGGTGGCGAGCCAGAACCCGCCGTGCTCGCGCCACGTGGTCTCGATCGCGAGCGGCAACTCGCTGGTCACATGCGCGACGCCGTCGGTGACCACCAGCTCGACCTCGGTGAACGCCACGTAGCGCCGCACGAACGGATCGATCGCCTTGTAGATCGCCTCCTTGATCGAGAACCGCAACGTCGCGCCCCGGCCGCGATCCTCGAGGGTCTCCTGCTCTCGCGCGGTCAGGATCCAGCGTGC
>JADKKI010000077.1 GCA_016720595.1 Myxococcales bacterium | reverse complement strand
TCGCGACCAAGGTCGCCGCGCTCAAGCCAAATTCGGCGCGGCCAAGGTGATCGTGGCGACCGAGGTGCCACGTCCCGCCCTCGCCGGGCGTGGCGCTTACGATGTCACGGCAGATCGTCGGCAAGCTCCCCGGCACCGCCACTCGAGGGGCCGCGCGCCACACGCTCGAGAGTTCCGGACCACGTCCGGCGCAAGCTCTACGCGTGGCAGGGACGGACCCGACAGGACCTCTGCGTACATCGCTCGCGCCGAGTGGACCGACATGGCGCACGCAGACCGTCGCCGCCGCTGCGATCGTGACGACGGCTGACGGCCTCGTCACGGTGCGCGGCGGAGTGCCGTCGAGCGATGGTGGGGACGGCGCGCCGGTCAACAACGTGCACGCAGGCTCTCGCCCGCTCGACTTCGGCGTCCCGCCGAGGTTTCGCCTCGCCCAGTCGTCCACGGCGATGGCCGTCACGCGACCACGCCCGCGCCCGAGCCCGAGCCCGAAGCCCGCACCCCGCGATGACGGCGCGGGCAGCCCGCGCGGATCACCGATTGTTAGCAGGTCCGCCTGTCTCCGATGACGATCGCGCAGAGCAGCCCGAGCAGATCGCCGCCCGATCTACCTCGGTGCGGGGATCGCTCTGGTGCTCGCCGTCGCGTTCTGGTGGAATCGCGCCAGCGCGGGCGGTTCGAGCGGGAGGACGAGGGGCGGCAGCCGCAATCGGACGCGACGCGAGGCTTCGCGTGGTGATGACGTTGCCGATGATCAGGCTGCGGCGCGGCGACGCGCCCAAGGGACGAGACATGACCGACGAGACCGCGACCTCCAGTGAACATTCTTCAAACCGATCCTGATCGTCGATGAGACGAGAAGAACATCCGTCGCACGCTGCGGATGGTCCGAGGGCGGGGGGCCACGTGGTCCACGAGGCCGGCTCCATCGCCGGAGGCCGATGGCGTAGATCCTGCGCGAGCGACCGTCGGTCTGATCCTGCTCGACGTCAAGCTCGGCGAGGACAATGGTCTCGACCTCCTGCGCACCTCCCGTCCCGCGGTGAGGACGGCATGTCCTCGCGGACGTCGAGATCCCGGTGGTCATGATCTCGGGCCACGCGACGATCGAGGACGCGGTCGCGGCCACCCGGCTCGGCGCGCGTTCGATTTCTCTGGAGAAGCCGCTCGATCGCCACCGGGTGGTGGTCACGGCGCGCAACGCACTCGAGCGCCGCAAGATGTGGAAGGAGGTCCACGATCTCCGCCGCGCCGTGGATGCCCGGTGGGAGCTGCTCGGCAACGCGGCCGTGATGCGGACCTGCGTCGGCAGATCGCCAAGGTCGCGCCCACGCGCAGCCGCGTACTGATCACGGGCGAGAGTGGCACCGGCAAGGAGCTGATCGCGCGCGCGATCCACCGCAATGGCTCGGTGTCTGCGGGGCCGTTCGTGAAGGTCAACTGTGCGGCGATCCCGCCGGAGCTGATCGAGAGCGAGCTGTTCGGGCACGAGCGCGGAGCGTTCACCGGCGCGATCGCGAAGAAGCGCGGGCTGTTCGAGGTGGCCGATGGCGGCACGATCTTCCTCGACGAGATCGGCGACATGGCGCACTCGGCGCAGGCCAAGGTGCTGCGCGTGTTGCAGACCGGAGAGTTCACGCGGGTGGGCGGCGAGAAGAGCCTGCGCACCGATTGCCGCGTGGTGGCCGCCACCAATCGCGATCTCGAACAGATGGTCAAGGATGGGCAGTTCCGCGAGGACCTGTACTTCCGCCTCAACGTGGTGCCGATCCGCTCGCCCGATCTGAAGGACCGCCGGGAAGATGTCCCGCTGCTGGTGGAATCGTTCGTGCGCGAGTGCTGTGACGAGAACGGTCTCGGCTGCAAAGCCGGTGGACGAGCCCGTGCTCGAGCGTCTGAAGCAGTACGACTGGCCGGGCAACGTCCGCGAGCTGCGCAACGTGGTCGAGCGGCTCGTGATCGCGTCGGACGAGGTGATCCGCGAGAAGGACCCCCGCCGTACCTCGGCGGCCCGCGGCCCCCGAGCGCCCAGCGCACCTCGGGGGCCCCAGACCGCCATCGATCCCCGGACGTTACGCCGGCAAGAGCCTCGCGAGTTCCGCGAGGAGGTGGAGTCCGAATTTATCCGGTATCCGCCTGGCCGAGTTCGAGTGGAATATCTCGCGCACCGCACAGGCGCTTGGCATCGAACGCACCAACCTGTACAAGAAATTGCGTGCTCTCGGCATTCACCGCGGAGAGGGCACCGGAGGATCAGACAATGAATAAGCTCGGACTCGTAGTCATCTGTGTTGCGGCGATCGCAGTGCGGCGGCAAGAAGAAGGCGGGCGGAGGCGGCGAGGCCAAGCTTCGGATGTCGCGGCCGTCAACGCGCTGGTCCCCGCGTCCCTCAAGGACAAGGTCACGTTCGAGAAGCGCGAGATCGTCGAGAAGCGCGGCCGCAGCAAGACCACGTACACGGTCGCCGCCCCGAAGGGCTGGAAGCAGGAGATGGACAGCTTTGCGAACCTCAAGCCCGACAAGGACATGGGGTTCATGACCAAGTTCGACGTCGGCTCGAACTGCGATGGCGAGTGCGTCTCCAGGGACTGGGCCGCGACGGTCGAGAAGGTCTACGCCTCGTACCTCAAGGGCAAGGTCATCATGACGTCAAGGGCGCGTCGAGCCGCACGATCATCGCCGAGAGTGGAGACCTGACGATCGTCGTGGTCGCCTCGTGGGAGGATGGCGCCAAGGAGTACTCGTCGTGTGGCGCCACCCTCGAGAAGGACGTCAAGGATCTCGCCTTCGCCGTCGAGAAGGCGTGCGAGTCCGTCACCGTCAGCGAGGACTGATCGCCCTCGCCGCCGTGGTGCTCGCCACGGCGGTGGCTTCCGCGGAGCCCCTCGCTGCTCGATGGGCTCGCGACCGAAGACCCGCAGGCGCCGCCGCCGCGGTGACCGCGATCGAGCACGCGCCGACCACGCCCGATCTCGCGGATGCGCTGTTCGGCGCGGCCCGTGCGTCAGGACCGCTTGCTCGATCCGGCGCGCTGGTGCCCACGAGCGGATCCGCCGAGCTACCCGAGACGCGGGTCGCGCAGGCCGCATCGCGACGCGCGGAGCAGCTGCGCGCCGAGCCGGGGCCACCTACGAGCATGCACGAGGCCGCGGCATTCGCGCAGCTGATCGCCGCGGCAGACACCCTGCCCACCGACGAGCTGCTGCGCCGTGCCGATGCCCTCGCCGCGCGCCTGGCCTGGCGCGCCCGACGTGGCCCTGTGGACGGCCGAGGTGCTGCGGCGCCAACGCCGGTTCTCGCTCGCGCTGCCGCGCTACGCAGAGATCGTGCGGCGCTGGCCGGAGCGCCGCGAGTGCGCGGCTCGGCGGCGCGGGCACCGCGATCGAGGCGCATGACTGGGCCCTCGCGGAGCAGCCGATCGATACGCTGCCCGCCGCCGATCCCGCCGATCGCCTGATCCGGGACAACCTCGTCGCCGACCTCGACACTGGGCGGCGCGCCGCGCGCGGCTACCTCGTCGCGTGGATCGCGCTCGGTCTCGCGGTGCTCGCCCTCCTCGGTTCGCTCGTCGAGGCCAGCCTGCGCGGGGCCGGCGGCGACCTCGCTGCGGCCGCCGACCGAGGTGCTGTTCCTCGCGCGGCCGTCGTGCTCGTGGTGATCGCGTTCGCGGCGCGGGCGGTGGTGGCGCCCGCGGTGGCGCAGATCTCGATCGCGGGATCGTGTTCGCCTGGCTCTCGGGGACGACCCTCGATCTGCTTCGTGCCCGTGGTCGCGGCGTGCGGATCCGCTCGATCGTCCATGCGCTGGCATGCGGAGCAGGCGCGATCGCGATCGGTTACATCGCGATCGTGCATGGCGAGCTGCTCGAGCTTCTCGCGGAGACCGTGCAGGCCGGGCCGGGCTGAGATCGGGTACATCGCGATCGTGCGTGGCGAGCTCGTCGAGACGCTCGCAGAGACGGTGCAGGCGGGCTTGGGATGACGTTGCGGTCGGCAGCGTCGTGGACACGAACCACCCCGCCGCTAACGTAGGTCAGCTGAACGATCGCTGGGGATCCCGTGCTGCTCGAGGATCTCCGCCGTGGCGCGCTCGGTCTTGGACGCATCGAGCACGATGCGAGTTCCGTACGAAGAGTGATAGTCCGAGCGCTGCGACTCGCTGCGCGGACCATGAAAGTCCGTCTCGATCACGTGGAACTCGCCTTGCGGCGAAGCCAGCGCGCGCACGACATCCTCGATCGCCGAGATCTCGATGCCGTTCACCCGCTCGACCACCATCTCGCCCATCTGGTGATAGCCGAGGTTGATCTCGTGGGCGAGCACCTGATGGATGACGACGATCTGGCGGCGTCGGTCTGAGGGGAACACCTCCGCACCGTAGTTCCCGTACCGATGGTGGTCCCGCGCCCACTCCCATTCGTTGATGTACTCGTAGCTGAGCGGCGTGAACAGCAGTCCAGCGAAGATCAAGTACGTCGGCCGCCGGTCCGGCCTCGGTAGCGGCACGAGTGAGACGTAGGGTCGCAGCTGGAGCTCGACCGTCATCGGCTCGCCCCGGCGGAGCAGTCCCACCTCCAGCGCATCGCCGACCTGATGCTGGCTGACCAGATGCTCGAACTGCACCCGGCCGTGCTCGCGCAACGCGATCGTGCCGTCACTCGCGACGTGGGTGCCATCGATCGACGTGATCACGTCGTCGATCTGCAGGACGGGGTGCGCCGACGAGCCGTGCAAGATCCGCGAGATCCGCACGCCGGTCTGGTCCGGGCCGAGGCCGCAGTATGCGCGGAGCGCTTCGTTTTCGATCTTCTGCCAGTAGATCCCAAGATCGGGGACCCCGCTGATCGTGCCGTCTTCGAGATCCTCGAACATGTGACGGATGACGGGGATCGGCACGACATAGCCGGACTTCTCGAGATCCTTGCGCTTGTAGGACTGGAACGCGATCCCGACCAGCTCGCCGTTCATGAACACCGGTCCGCCGCTGTTGCCGGGATTGATCGCCGCATCGGTCTGCATCGACAGCAAGTTGCGCTGGGAGTGCGTGTACGTCCGCACTTCGATCCGAGACACCACGCCGGCCGTGACGCATAGCTCGTTTCCGCCGACCGGAAAGCCGTGAACCGTCACCTTCGCGTTTCGTGGTGGCAGGTCCCCGAATCGAACCGGGAGCGTGCCCTCGAAGAACGCGGGATCATCGACCGTGAGCAGCGCGGTCTCGGTGTCGTGATCGACGTGAAGCACCCGAGCCGTGTACTTCTTGGAATCACCGGGCTTGAGCGCCTGAACGTAGAGCTGATGTGCCACCACGTGTGCGTTGGTCAAGATGCGGTTGCCATCGACGATGCAGGCCGAGCCACCAGAGGTGTGCTGGTACGCGAGCTCCCACGGCTTGTAGTAGTTCGGCTCCTTGACCACCGTGAACAGCTTCACGACAGACCGCCGGAGGGTCTCCGTCGAGTCGGATTCGGGCTCGCGCGCTTGGTCCACCAACAGCCGTGACTGTATCGGTGCTCGCCGCGACAACCAGTCGTTCGCAGTCCCCACCGGGGTTGCTGAAACGCGGTCCACTGGTCTTTGGGCTCCTGGATTCGGACAAGTCTCGGACAGCCGGACAACCCGCCCGATCTTCTCAGCCCCGCTCGGCACGATCCGGGCGATACTGGTGCCACGTGAAGTACGCGTGGTTCGCACTCCTCGCCGCAGGTTGCTACCACCCGAGCCCACCCGCCGGCGCGCCGTGCGCACAGGGCGACGTGTGTCCGGATCCGCTGATCTGCGATCGCGGGGTCTGTGTCGTGGAGCGCAGCGATGCTGGTGAGACGCCTCCCGACGTCGCGATCGACGCCGATCAATCATGCACCTGCTCGGGCGACACGCTGACGTGCGGAGGAGCCTCGCCCGTCACGTGCATGCTCGGCTGCCAGACCCTCTCTGTCGGTGCGCGGTGCATGGAGGTCGATGCCAGCAATGACGTCGGGATCACCGCGGCCGAGACGCTGACCTCGGATGTGTCGGTCGCGAGCGGGGTGTCGACGTTCAACACCGAGAGCGGCCGGATCCGGTGCGCTCTCGCGCTCCTCGGGGCAAGGCGTGCTCGACGGGATCGCGTTCGAGCTGCGGATGACCGGGACGACACCGCTGGGCGTTTGGACGTTCCACCGGCTCACCGTGATGGCGCCGGCGACGCTCCAGTTCACCGGCACGCGCTCCGCCGTGTTCGTCGTGGGAACCACGGTCACGATCGCAGGCACGATCTCTGGACCGGGCGGATGCAGCAATCAAGCGAGCTGCGCCGGCCCCGGCGCAGGCACGGGGGGCTCGACGGTCGCGGCCACGGGCTGCGGCGCCGGCGGCCCCGGCGTCGCCGACACTGACGTCAACGACGGCGGCGGCGGTGGCGGAGGCGGGCGTGGGATGGGTGGTGTGGGAGGGCTCGGCGGATCGGCGCTGGCGCTCGGCGGAACAAGTGGCGCCGCGTGCATCGCCCCGACGCTCGAGCCACTCGTCGGCGGCTCTGGCGGTGGCACCGGTGGTCCCGGCGTCGTCACCCGCTGTCGCGGTGGTGGCGGCGGCGGCGCGCTGCAGATCACTGCACTCGAGGGGATCTCCGTCTCGGGGACGATCCGGATGACCGGCGCCGGGGCGAAGGCGGCCGTCCGGACCCCGCGGCCGTCAACGGCGGCGCGGGTGCGGTGGTGGTGGCGGCGGCGGATCTTGCTCGAAGCGAACCAGGTGGCGTTGACCGCCACCGCAGCGCCCTCGGTGAACGGCGGTGGTGGAGGTGGCGGCGCGTCCTACGACGTGGCCGGGTTTGCGGGCGCGGACGGCACGCTCACAACGACGCCCGCCACGGGCGGCCTGGGTGGTGGCACGACGGCCGGAGCCGGTGGTGCTGGCGCTGCAGGCACCAGCGCCGCGAGCGCCGGCGTGTCCAACGCGAACGGCGGTGGCGGTGGTGGTGCGGCCGGCGCGATCACGCGTCCGCACCGTGGCGAATGGATTCACGACGGGAGGCGTCGTGACCCCGGCCGCTGGCGCGGGTGCGCTGCGCACGCGGTGACGGTTCGCTTCCGCACCGGGGTTGCTGGAACGCGATCTTTCCCGTTCTTGTGCCCCGGGTTTCGGACAAATCTCGGACAGTCCGCCCTCCAGTCACGGTGCGCGCGCGTGCGCCCATCGTTCGGACAACCTCGGACACCGCCTGCGCGTTCGCACCACCTCCCGCAGCACCTCCCGTTGGAACACTCCGGTGTGGCAGTCCGGGAAGACGCCGTAAGGCATGTCAGGGTCGTGCACGCGCAGGTCATCAAGCGCTCCGTGCCGTGGCCGAGCCGCCGACACGCATCCCGTGAGAGCCGGCTCCGAGACCCAGGAGTCCAACCCTGACCGACGCTCAGACCCGGCCCGGATCTGCGGCGCGCCGCGCGCGCACAACGCCGAGCCGGTACAGCGCCGCGCAGGCGATCGGCGCGATCACGAGGTACAGACTCGATGCGTCGCGGAGCAGGTGGCCACAATCGCCGTGCCGCGCGCCGAACCACATCGCCGGATGGATCAGCAGCACCGGCAGCATGGAGATCGCCGTGCCGATCCGGCGTCGGCGCAGCGCGAGCCCTGCCGCGAGTCCAACGATCCCTGCGGTGATCGCGAACATGATCCAGCCGCGGCGTTCGGCTGCCTCGATCGCCTCCATCGCTCCAGGACCCGAGCACGCGAGCGCCTCCGCAGACGCGAACATGACGAGTGCGATGATCGGGAGCTGCCAGCGGGACACCTTCGGACGTTACACCCCGCGGTCGCGGGAACGTGCGCGATCAACGCCGCGGGTCTAGTCGCCCCGGCCACACTTCTGCTCTCGGATCCCCGAGGGCGCCCCCGCGGAGAGACTCGTCCGACGTACATCCACCTTTCGGTCACGCTTCCAGGTTGGCTACGATCCACGCTTCCAGGTGGCCCACGGTCTCGGCAAGGCTTCCCGTTCCGTTGGCTCGCCCAGCTGCATACGCAACCCCTGGCCGGGACGCCGATCAGTCGCGACGAAGCTCGTCGACGAGGAACGACCACACCGCAGCGACACGTGGCACCTCGCGCAGCGCACGGTGACCCACGAGCCACAGGTCATCTGCCGGCCACGCCTCGGCGGCGTTCGCGAGCCCAGGTGCGAACCGTACCGGGACGAGGTTCGCTCGCTCGAGATAGGGCACCGGCGCGAGGACCACGCCGAGCCCGCTCGCGGCGGCGTTGAGCTGCGCGGGAAATCGCTGGTGCGTAGCGCGATCGAGCGCGGCTCCACGTGTCGGCGACCCAGCGGTGGCCGGAAGCCGCGAGATCGCGGTCCCAAGTGATCCACGGCGCCGCGCTCCACGCAGTGAGCGTGCCGAGCTTCGCGGCGACGGGCTTCGCGGCCCGCGGCGACCCAGCTCGCCGTGGCGAGCTTCGTGGTGACGGCTCGGCTCCCTGCGAACGCACGGAGCGGATCGCGAGATCCGCCTCGTGGCGAGTGAGATCGCGGGCGGCCACCGCAGCGTCGAGCTCGATCGAGATGCGCGGGTAGAGCTTCCGCAGACGGACGAGCATCGGTGCGACGAACACGCTCGACAGCCCTGGCGCCGTGCTGATCCGCACGATCCCTTCGGCGGTGGTCTCGACCTCCGAGGCCTCGCGGGTCATCCGCGCGTGTGCGGCCTCCATGGCCTCGGCGGCGGCGAGCACACGCCCTGCCGCTGCGGTGGGCTGAAGGCCCGTGCGCGTGCGCTCGAACAGCGGGTGGCCGAGGTCGGCCTCGAGCGCGGCGAGGCGCCGGCTGACCGTCGAGGTGTCGATCGCGAGCTTGCCGGCGGCCGCGAGGGTGTGGTGCCGATGGATCGCGAGGAAGATGCGGATGTCGTCCCAGCGGGTGTCGCTTGATTGCAAATTTGCCATGCCGCATTGCAATTCTGGTTGTTTCGTTGCTTCCCTGCAAGCCTCATCATGAGGGCATGACGAAGCAAGACCTGCACGTGGTGTTCGGCTCGGGCCAGATCGGAACTCGGATCGCCACCCAGCTGCTCGCCGCCGGCACCCGCGTGCGGATGGTGTCTCGCACCCCGTCTCCGCCGCAGGGCGCGGAGTCCGCCGCGGGCGATGCGCGCGATCGCCTTCGCGGCCGAGGCAGCGGCGGGCGCCAGTGTCATCTACGACACGACGAATCCGCTCTATCACCACTGGAAGCGCGATCTCCTGGCACTCGGCGCGGGGCCGCTGCATGCCGCGAAGGTCACCGGGGCGCAGCTCGTCGCGCTCGACTGCCTGTACATGTATGGCGCGCCCACAGGGCCGATGACGGAGACCAGCCGATGGTCCCGGTGGCGAAGAAGGGGCGTTCTGCGCAAGGGGCTCGCGGAGCTGCGGCTCGGTGCCGTGGCTCGCGGCGAGAGGCGCACGTGGCGATCGCGCGGGCGAGCGACTTCTTCGGCCCGCGCCTGCCGGAACTCGTGGTGGAGCGAGCGGTTCTTCCGGCGCGTGCTCGCGGGCAAGGCTGGCGGGTGCGTGGGCGATCCGGATCAGCGGCACTCGTACACGTACGCGGAGGACGTGGCGCGCGATGGTGGCGCTCGGCGGCGCGACCGACATCGACGGATCTGGGGCACGTCCCGACCGTTGCGGCAGAGACCACGCGTCAGCTGGCCGACCGGTGGGACGAGCGCTCGACGTGAAGATCACGCTCTAGCCGATCCCGCGTCTCGTCCTGCGCGGGCTCGGCCTGTTTGCGCCGTTCATGGGGTGAGGTACCGGAGATGATCTACCAGTTCGAGATGCCGTACGTTCTCGACGACACCAAGTTCCGCGCGGATCTGACCTACCACCGACGCCGATCGGAGACGCAGGTGGCCGAGAC
>JADKKI010000076.1 GCA_016720595.1 Myxococcales bacterium | reverse complement strand
GCAGGGACGATCGGAGAACACGAACGGAGCAGACGGGCAAAGACAGACGGTGAGAGGAAACGATCGAGCAGCCGCTCGAGATGATCCAAGTTCATGTAGCGGATCTGGATCTCGCCGGCCTTGCCCGGCTCGTCCTCGATGATCGTGACCGGGCCACCGAGGTGCGCGGGTAGAGCCGCTCCTCGCGGGGGGGACCGACGGACTTGCCGATGGGGGGGACGGACGGTTTAGCGAGGAGGGCAGGTCGACTCGGATCGGGGATCTTCTTGACCAGCTCGGTGGCGCGGACCGAGAGCTGCTTCCCGATCACCTTGCGGGCCGCGATCTCGATCGCCTCGGCGGGGTGGAGCCCAGAGCAGTGCGGATGCGTGGCCCATCATCCAGCGCCTCCACTCGACCAGCTGACGCACCAGGGCCGGAGCGAAAACAGGCGCATCGTGTTCGCGACAATTGCTGCGGTCACTTGCCGATCCGGCCGCCGATCTCGTCCTGGGTCAGACCCGAACTCGTCGACCAGGCGCTGGAACGCGGCGGCCTCCTCGAGCAGGCCGAGGTCGGCGCGCTGGAAATTCTCGACCAGGGCGCGCTCAAGAGCCTCGCCCTCCTCGACGTCCTGGACCACCACCGGAATCTCGTGCAGGCCTGCGCGCTGCGCGGCATCACCGGCGCTCGCCCGCGATCAGGAAAAAAACGCCGTCGGGCCGCGGCCGGACGACGAGGGCGGTGATGCCGTGGACCTTGATCGAGTCGGCGAGCTCGTCGAGCTTCACGTCATCAAACCCGGCGCCGGGCACTCCGGGCCCGATAGAGATCCTCGATGCCCGCGGCGAAGTGCACCTGATCGCGGGGCAGGGCCTCCGGTGCGCTGGCCTGCGCCATCACCGGCGGGGCGAGGACAGCGAGCCAAGGCGCAAGTCTCGTCGCGCCCGCGGCCAAGTCCTCTCTTCTTGGCCTCCGCTCATACGACTGTGCTCCAGCCAGCGCCAGTTCGGCGTTCGATCCACTCCCGATCGAGGAAGTCATCGGCCACGGCGAGGAAGTACTGTTGGTGCCGGCGCAGCGCAGGTCGTACAGCAGCACGCGGCTTGCCGTGGCTCGGGGCCTGGACAGGCGGACGTTGCGCGGGATGTTCTCCTTGAACACCTTGTCGCCGAAGAACTTCTCGACCTCCTCGCGGACCTGGTTGGCGACGGAGAGCCGCGCATCGAACATCGTGAACAGCACGCCATCGATCGCGAGCGTGGGGTGAACGCGGCGCGGATCTTCTCGATCGTCGAGGTCAGCGCGGACAGCCCTCGAGCGCGAAGTACTCCGCCTGCATCGGCACCAGCACGCCGTGCGCGGCGACCAGTGCGTTGAGCGAGGAGCCGGAGCGAGGGCGGGCAATCGATGACGATGTACTCGTACTGATCGGCGACGGTGGCCAGCGCATCGGCGAGGTAGCCTGCGGTGCTCGGCCGAGATCAGCTCGATCTCCGCACCGACGAGATCCGTGGTCGCCGGGCGCCACGAACAAGGTCGCGATGTCGGTGGGCTTGATGACCTCGGCCAGCGACGCATCCCCGGTGAGCGTCGTACATCGACAGCTCGACCTTGTCGCGGGGGTAGCCGACGCCGGACGACGCGTTGCCCTGCGGATCGAAATCGACCAGCAGGACGCGATGGCCGCGCGAGGCGACGCTCGCAGCGAGGTTGATCGCGGTGGTGGTCTTGCCGACGCCACCCTTTTGATTAGCGACCGCGACGATCCGGGTCATGGCGCTCGATGTAGCAGGCCGCTATGACGATCCCTCCCCCGAAAGTGAGGCGTGGTGTGCCGGCAGGTGGTGGCGGCCTCGCCGGTCACAGGTCGATTTCGGAGAAAAAATTGGGGCCAGATCGAGTTCGCGCGTACTTTGTACGCAGATGTAGGACATGTGGGTCATGTCCTGGAAGGAGCTCAAATGTCTTCAGGTATTCCGCGCGTTTATACTTCGTTTGCCGAGTTCGAGCGTGAGGAGCTTCGTCGTCTGGACTCGCTTCACACCTCGGTCGATGACCTGGTGGAAGAGCGCTTCGCCGAGGAGCTCGATTTCGAAATGGCGACGCCCGCGCAAGCGTGGCCGTCCCGGCAAGAACCCGTAGGCGACGAGCCCGGCGACCTCAGGCCACGGCGACCCAGTGGGCGCCGTCGGTCCACCCCACGAGGAGCTGCGGCGCGATCTGGTAGATCGCAGTCGGCTCGTCGGCATCGTCGTCGTCGGCGGACACCGCCGGCATCTCCTGCGTCTCGCGCGCTCGAGATCATCGACGGCCTCCTCGGTCCGCGGCTCGTCCTCGAGCTGGGTGATCGAGATCTGGCGCATCGTCGTCGCATGGCTCGTCGGGGTGTCTCGCATCGCTACCTCCGAAGTCACCCACGCAGACCGCGGGAGAACCCTGCAACGGTCGCCAACCGCGTGGAACTGCTGTCAGCTCTCGATGCCGTAGTCCTTGAGCTTCTTGTAGAGCGTCGAGCGATCGATCTCGAGGATGACCGCGGCCTGCGCCTTGTTGCCGCCGGTCGCCGCGAGCGCCGCGAGGATGCCGTCCTTCTCGAGCTCGCGTAGCGAACGGGCCGCCGCGACCACCGGCTGCGAGCGGGACACGGCGGCGGCGCCGGATCGATGGTCAGCGTTCGTCATGTTCGGCAGGCTCGCCATCGGCGGCGGCGTGGGCGTCGTCATCGACGACGATCCGAGCGGCGGCGTGGGCGGCGAGTTCCGCTGCGCGGCGGCGCGGCCTGCGGGAGCACTCGCGGCGGGAGATCCTCGGCGACGATCTGCTCGCGATCGCCCAGCACGATCGCGCGCTCGACGGCATTGCGCAGCTCGCGGACGTTTCCGGGCCAGCTGTAGCGGGTCATCGCCGCGAGCGCATCGGGGGCGAAGCCCGAGATCCGGCGCGCGGCCTGGTTGCGGAACCGAGCGAGGAAGTGATCGGCGAGCAGCGGCACATCGTCGAGCCGTTCGCGCAGCGGTGGGACGTCGATCGCGATGACGCTCAGCCGATAGAACAGATCCTCGCGGAACGTGCCGCGCTTGGACCATCTCGGCGAGGTCACGGTTGGTGGCCGCGACCATGCGGACGTCGACCTCGGACGGACTTCTGGCCACCGACGCGTTCGAACCGCCGCTCCTCGAGAACGCGGAGGAACTTGGTCTGAGGTTGAGCGGAAGCTCGCCCACCTCGTCGAGAAACAGCGTGCCGTGATCGGCCATCTCGAACCGGCCGGCCTTCTTCGGTGGCGCCGGTGAACGCGCCCTTCTCGTGGCCGAACAGTTCGCTCTCTCGATCAGGGTCTCGGTCAGCGCCGCGCAGTTGACGGCGACGCACGGGCCCTTCGCGCGGCGCGAGAGGCCTCTGATCGCACGCGCGACCATCTCCTTGCCGGCGCCGGATTCACCGCCGAGCAGCACGGTGGCATCGCTCGGGCCCACCCGCTTCACGAACGCCACGACCTGAGGGCGGCCTCGGAGCGGCCGATCAGCTCGCTCTCCGGGGCGGGGCCGCCGAGCTGCTCCTCGAGCGCATCGGCGCGGCGCACGGCCTGCTCGCGCATCGCTGCCGACCCGCAGGCGCCGAGCAGGTGCGAGAGGCAGCCGATCGCGAGCGAATCGATCTGCTCCCAGGCGGCTCCCTGCGGATCGACCCAGAGCACGCCGATCACCCGTCACCGGCGCCGCACACCGGGACGCGATCAGCGCGCGCCCGCCGGTCTCGGCCGTGACGACCTGGCGGTGCCGATCACCTTGTCGATCAATCCTGCGGGATCTGGAGCTGCGTCGACTCGCCGTTCGCGACGACGGCGGCGAGCGGCCCGACGCGCTTGCCCGCCGACAGCACGAACGCGCGGTGCGCACCGAGCGCGGACAGCGCCGCATCGCAGCTCGCGCGCGCGACGGCCTCGCGGCCACCAGCGGCCTCGCCGCGCAGCCGATCCCCGAGGTTGGCGAGCGACGCGAGGTGGCGGCGCGCTCGATCATCGGCACCGACCAGCGCGAGGAGCTGCCGGCTGTTGACCTCCATGGTCACGTGGCTCGAGGCCCGGGTGACGGCCACGCCATCGACGGGCAGGAACGCCATCTTGGTGTTGCCGAGGATGATCTCGTCGCCGGCCTCCAGGCGGTGCGTGACCGCGGGCTGGCCGTTGATCAACGTCCGCGTCTTGCCGCTGTCATCGATCCACGCCATCGCGCCGTCGCGCAGGGCGATCGTGCCGTGGTTGCGCGACACCGTGGGATCGGTGAGCTGGATGAGGCACTGATCGCCGCGGCCGACGTCCCCGCCGCGCAAGGGTAATTCGAACTCGCGCCCTGCATCGGGGCCCTCGATCACGACCAGCCGGGCCAGTGACATGTCGGCATCTTACCCGGTGTAGTAGGGTTTCATGCATGACTCGCCTCGCGATCGCGTTCGCCCCCGCTGCTGTGGTCGGCTGTAGCGGTTCGGCCAAGCCGACGACCACCAGTGGCGGCTCGGGGACGCCGATGCTCGCCAAGAAGGTCTCGGTGTCGGGGATCCCCGCAGCGGGGCGATATGGCGGACCTCTACCTCCAGACCACGGACGAGACCGGTGCGCAGGTCAGCCACGAGCTCGGCCGATGGAAAAACACCTGTGCGGTCGCCACCGCGGCCGCCGGGATGAACGCGCTGATCGCGGTGGACTGCCGGACCGGCGGCACGGACGGGAATTGCAGGCGGTGCAGCACGGCGGCGACGAGATCATCGTCATGAAGCTCGGGATCGACGAGGGCGTGGCCCCCGATCCGATGGCGCGTGAAGAGGTGAAGCGGATCAAGGTCCCGCTCGGCGCCAAGATCGAAGCCGGCTCGTAGCCAGTACCCATTCGGGTACTTTGCTGCGACTGGTGACCGTGTGAGCGTCTCGCATGTCCAAAGCGGTGCTGGTCGTGGGGATGATGACAGCGTGTGGAGGAGGCGGCGATGCTCCACGCGACGCCGGTGACGATGCCCATGTCCCGGTCGATGTTCGGCCCATCGATGCACCGTTCGACCCTTCCGTGTGTCACCCGGTCGGCACAGCGCCAGTGTGCAACCCGCTCACGCAGTGCGGGTCGTCGGCGGCGACGCCTGCGGCGTGTGGCTCCCTCGACCCTGCGATGCCCGACCGGGGTTGCTTCGGCTACGAATCCTACGCGTGCGATGTGGTGCTTCTCGGTTCTCTCACCCTGACGGATCGTACGACCCCGACGGTCAACGCGGCGAACAGCTGTGCACCCGGTTTCATGCCACTCCTGATCGCCGAGACGGGGAGCACCCAGGCGATCTGCTCGGGCTTCTGCGCGGCGCTCGAGACCGACAACACGCCGGCACACGTCAACAATGGCAAGGGCGATCCGGCCGTGTGGGCGAAGCTCCCGCACCAGGCTGGACTTGCACAGGGCAACGCGACCTGCGAGGTCGGGAAGAAGGGCTCGGAGGTCACCTCGGTCTGCCGCTTCTTCTGGGTGTATGCGGTCGATTCGAACGGCAACCTCCCGGCGGCATACCTGCCGTACGTTGATACCCTCGGCGTCTGTTTCGGTCGTACCCACTATCGGTACGACGCCGACAACGACGGGGTGCTCACGGCCGCGGATCCTGAGACTCCTGACTGTGCGACGCTTCCGCCGAGAAGTGCCTTGACGGTCGGGCGATACGACGATGCCGCTGATTTCTTCTGCCAGAAGTACTCGAGTTCGATGTTCACCGGCCCGATGTCTCCCTTGGCCAACCTGGACGCAGCCGTGGCCCCTCACGACCGCGCGCCAATCGTTCGGCACGAGCTTCGATAGGCGTGTGTTGGCAGCGGACGGCAAGCCTGGTCCAATCCTTGTGGATCGGCAGGCTGTGCTCGTAAGGTCCGCCGATGATGACCAGGCTCGTGGTGCTGGGTTGGCTCGCGATGGCGGCGTGCGGTGATGACAACGCCGCGCCGAAGGATGCGAGCGGAGGCGACGACGATGCGGCCGTCGACGCCGCGCTGATCGATGCCTACGAGTGCCCGGCGGTCGGGACCGCGCCGACGTGTGGCGCCACCACTCCGCCGACGACGGCCGCGCCCAATGGGGGCGTGACCTGCAACCCGCTGACCCAGACCGGCTGCCTCGCCAACGAGAAGTGCGCGTGGATCGTCGATCAGCAGTCGCCGCGCATCGGCCACATCGGCTGCGCGCCGAACGGGGTCACCCAGCTCGGCTGCGCGTGCAGCGTGGGCGCAGCGGGGACCACCGGCTACGACGACTGCGTGAAGGGCGGCACGTGCATCAGCGGCACGTGCAAGCAGATCTGCGATCCAGCCGGCGGCACGCCCGCATGTTCGGCGGTGACGGCGTGCACGCGCTACGCCGCGACGTTCGAGAGTGGTGGGATCATCGTCGCCGGCGCGTGCGATCCGACGTGTGATCCGCTCACCCAGTGCGCGGCCACGCCCACGCCGATCGCGTGCGGCTCGACGGCGGCCGCGACGCCGAACAAGGGCTGCTACGGGATCTCGCAGTTCAGCTGCGCAGTGGTGCCGAGCGGGGCGCTGACGTTGACCGATCGAATGCCCGCGCAGACTGGCGGGTCCGGCGGCGCGATCCTCAACGGCTGCGCGCCTGGCTTCCTGCCGTTCCTGATCTCGATGACCGGCTCGACCACCGCGATCTGCTCGGGCGTGTGTGCCGCGCTCGAGACCGACAACACGCCGGCGCACGCGAACAACGCCAAGGGCGATCCGAAGGCGTTCGGCAAGCTGCCCACGATGGCAGGGCTGTCCGAGGGCAACGCGACCTGCGAGATCGGGAAGAAGGGCCTGAGGCGACGTCGGCATGCCGGTTCATGTGGAGTACGTGGTGGACGATCAGGCGTGCTGCCCGCGTCGTTCACGCCGTTCGTCGACAAGCTCGGCATCTGCATGGGGCGCACGCACTATCAGTACGACTCAACGGCGACGGCACCGTCGGTGGTGCTGATGCCACGCAGCCCGACTGCGCGACCCCGCCGCCGCGCAGCGCCGCGACCACGGGCAACTACGACGACGCCGCGGACTTCGGGTGCCAGCTGCTGTCGCACTCGATGGTCGCCGGCGCGCTGCCGCTGCCCGATCCGGACATGCGCGCGGTCCAGGCCACCGACGCCGCGGTGGCGGTGGTCCGACACGACTTCCGTTAGAGCGTCTTCAGATATTCGATCACGGCGCGCGCGTCGCCGCCGAGATCCGCGAGGAACGGGTGGCCGGTCACGCCGAACCCCGGCCGGGTCGCATCGTAGGCGTAGCCCGTGGTGCCGCCGGTCGGCACGCCGATCGTGGCGAGGTCGTACAGCCCGGCCCCATCGATCACGAACCGCGTCGGGCGACGCTCCGGTGGTGTGGCGAGCACCGCGAGGCTCGGCCACTGGCCGACATGCCCGTAGGGTGCGCGCGCCCACACGTTGGTCAGATCGGCGGACGTAGCGCCGAGACCTGCGAAAACTTCGTAGCCCCGCGTCAGCCTGGGATCGTTGGCGGCCTGCTCGAAGCCGCGGTCGCGGCCATCATGCGTGCCGGATCGGTGCGAGATCGTCGATCGGGACGATCTGCCCGTGTAGTCGGTGACCCGGCCATCCGCGCCGTAGTGCCGTGGCAGTGCGCGCACTGATCGCCGAACAGCTCCCGCGCCAGCGAGCTGCGAGCGCGCGATCGATCGGGCCGGGAAATGGCGGACGCGGCGCCGGCTGACGGAGATACGCGCCGAGGCTCGCGCCCTGGAACGGATGGCGCTCGAGCCACTCCACGCGGACACCCGCGGCGACGTCCGCCTCCACCGCGAGCAGATCGATCGGCCCTCGCCGCTGCCGCCGTCCCACGACAGCGTGGTGCGCTGCGCATAGCCGATCACGTCGGGGACCTTGGCCCAGCCGACGTCAGGCGCGCGGTCGATCGGGATCCCGGTGAGCTGCGAGCACCAGCGCGAAGCTCTCGATCGTCGCGACGCGCCCGGGCGGATCGTCGCGCGTCGTGCAGCGTGGCGATGGCGCCTGGGCGGCGCGGGTGACGAGGGCGCTCGCGGTGGCGGCAGCGAGCGGCTCGCGATAGGCCCGGGCCACACCAGGTGGTGCTCGGCCGCCGCGGTCGTGGCGATCGTCGCGAGGCGCTGTGCTGAGAAGCCGGGCTCGCGCGTGACCTGGGCGAACGCGCGGTCGTACGCGTGGATCTGCACGCGCTTGCTGCCGAGTCCGATGATCACCGCCTCACCGCCGGGCCAGCGCAGCCGCTCGGCGTGACACGCCGCGCACGCGGTCATCAGGAACGGCACGCCGGTCAGCGGATCGGTCGTGAGGTGGAGCCCCACCGGGAGGCCCTCGCGGCGATCGAGATCGGCGCTCGCCGGATCGGGCGGGCGCGCCACGAAGCCGAACTTCGCCGCGAGCTCCTGGGGATCCTTGCCGAGGATCGCGGGGTAGCTGCGCTGCAGCGCGAGGAACACCGGGTACGGCACGCCGGTGCGGTACGGATCACCGACGCCGGTACGCTCGAAGATCGCCTGGCCGGCATCGCGCGAGATCCGGTCGATCCCGTACTCCGCCGGATCCGACATCGGGATCCGGCGACCTTCGGTGTGCGAGGGCCGACGACGACGTCGGTGGGAGCGGCGGCGGGATGGCACGCCACCAGGACGACGACACCGACGACGCGCACCAGCCGCACCATGTGCGCACCGTACCACCTGGCGGTACCTAAGCTTTCTTGCGCCACGCCACCACCGTTCCGTAGTGTGGATGATGGTGGTGGCTCGTGGGATCGATGGAGCACGGTCGCTGGCGCTGATCGCGCTGGCGCTCACCACGCTCGGGGCGTGTGTCAGCGACGACGCCCAGCCCACCGAGATCCACGTGACCCCGAACGTCTCCGGCAACGAGCTCGCCACGCTCGATCTCGAGAGCTACGCGGTCAACGGTGACGATCCGGGTGACGACCTGTGCGGCATGGCGGCAGAGCTTCCGCTGCGCGCTCTCGCCGACGACGACGGTCTCCGTCGGCGTCTGCCTGCCCTGAGCCTGGGCCCGAGCCGACGTCAGCGGCTCGCGTAGTCGGTCAGGCCGCGACGGTGGCGCTCGAGGACGAAGAAGTTGAGGGCCGCCGATCCGCCTGGTCCGACGGCGTAGTACGCCCTGCCGAGCAGCAGATCCGGTCCGCGGGATCGATCTGGACCAGGTAGTCGCGCAGGCCACGCGTCGGATCGTAGGATCTTGTTGCCGCCCTTGCCGTAGTCGAGCAGCGCGGGCGTGGAGGTACTCGTTGTCGCGCGCGGGGTGGCGTCGCCTGCAGACCTCGTAGAAGCCGAACCGCTTCGGCGCGCGTCCGTCGGCTTCTGCGTTCCAGCGACCGTCGAGGACGTTCTGCTCGATCGGGCAGTTGTAGCCCATCACCCGGGCCGTCTCGCCGCGGAAGAAGCCCTTCATGAACTTCTTGATCCCGAACACGTGAGCGATCGGCAGGCCGACGACGAGGAGGTTGATGCCACGGAACTCCCAGCCGACGAGGTCCTCGAGATCCGGCATCGTGCCGCGCTGGAACGTCAGCTCCAGCTCGCGCCACGTCTTGTGCTCGAACTCGAGCGCCTCGCGTGTGGGAAACGGGGAGAGCAGGCGGGACACCGGGCGCGCGGCGACGCCGTTGGAGTTGGCAGCGGGAACGGCAGCGACGACACTCATGACAGGTACCTCCGGGCGTTGTCGATCACATGACCCGCCGCGCGTGTCGCGAGGGTCATGATGGTCTCCATCGGGTTGACGCGGCAGGGCGAGGGGAACAGCGAAGCATCGGCGATCATCAGGCGATCGACGTCGTGCATGAAGCCGAACTCGTTGGTCACGCTCGTCGTGCGATCGGCGCCCATCTTGGCGGTCCCCATCATGTGCACGGTGAACAGCTCCCAGCTCGACCGCGGGACGGGACGCTCGAGCAGGCGGCGCGCGTCATCGGCGGACTGAAGCTCGGCGTGATGGAACGGCAAGATGATCCGCTTCGCACCGGCCGCGAACATCAGCTCGCTGAGCAGCGCGAGCCCGCGCTGGATGTTCATCGCGTCGTGCGGGGCGAGCTGATAGAACGCCTGCGGCCGGCCGTTGATCATCTTGAGGTGACCGGTGGTCGTGTCCTCACAGAGCAGGCCCGAGACCACCATGTGGTTGTACTGATCCATCAGCGCGCCGAGCTGTGCCCCGCGGTGTGGGAGCGACATCGCCGTGACGCTCGGCGGCAGGTTCACCGCCGCAAAGCAGCCGAGTCCCTGGTCGGCGAACTCGCGGACCTGGAACGCCTGGTGGACGCCCTTCCAGCTCGTCACGTCCTCGTCGAACAGCGCGAGCGCCTTGACGTTCGGATGTAACGACAGGTTCTTGCCGAGCTGCCCCGACCGCGAGGTCAGCCCGCTGCGCGAGAGCAGGGCCGGCGTGTGGATCGAGCCGCACGACGAGACGACGAGCTTGGCCCGGACAGCGATGTTGAAGCCGCGGCCACCGTGCGGCATCGCGACGTGACCGACGACGCCGGTCGCGCGCTTGCCGTGCATCGTGATCTTGTCGACCTTGACGTCGGCATACACGCGCGCGCCGAAGTGGAGCGCGCGAGGGATGTAGCTGACGAGCGCCGATTGCTTCGCGCCGGTCGGGCAGCCGAAGGCGCAGCGGTTCGAGCCGACGCAGTGCACCTGATTGCGCAGGTTCTTGATCGTCTTCCAGCCCTTGGCATCGGCGCCCTTCTTGAGCAGCCAGTTCTCGCGGCCGATCGCCTCCTCGTCGTTCGGCGCGACGTGGATCCGCTTCTCGACGCGCTCGAAGTACGGCTCGAGCTCCTTCGAGGTCAGCGGCAGACCCGCCTCCTTGCGCCAGCGGGCGAGGATGTCCTCCGGGGTGCGCCACGACATGCCGCCGTTGATCACGGTCGATCCGCCGACCGCGCGGCCCTCCTGGAACATCACCGGCGGATCGCCGAGCGCCATCGTCGCGCCACCATCGCGGTAGAGCTGACGGACCATCGCCGACGTGTCGGCGGTGAAGTCGCGGGTCTGGTAGTAGCTGCCCTCCTCGAGCACCACCACGTCGAAGCCGGCCTCGGCGAGCTCGGCCGCGACCGGTGCACCACCGGCACCCGAGCCGACGATCACGACGTCGCAATCGAGCACGGTGTCTCCGTGGATCTCGTGGCGGGTGAACACGTTGGTCGGGCGAACGCCCTCGTGCAATGCGCGTGCAGCCACCATCAGGCACCTACTTTGCGGCGCGGCTTCAGCCGGTCCATGCGAAAGCCCGGTCGCAGGGGATCGGGCGCGAGGAGCTGCGTCGCCTGCTTCTGGACATCGTCCTTGAACACGGTCAGACGCTTGTTCGTGACCTCCGCGATCCAGCCCTCGAGCTGGTAGCCGATCGCCTCGGTGACCTCGCGCTGCTCGTAGCAGGACAGCGACATCAGCTGGTTGATCGCGCGGCTGAACTGCACGTGCAGCGGCGTGGGGCCGTGCTCCCACGAGGCGTAGTAGCGCTCGGCTGCCTCGCCGGTGAGCTTGTGCGCGCGCTTGCGATGGAACGGCAACGCGCCGAGGTCGTAGGTCAGGAGGCCGGCGTCGAAGCCCTTGCGGAGGAGCATCGGTGACGCCCCCAGCGTGAGCGCGAGGTGATCGACGATCGCGTCCGCGAGGTGCACGAACTGCGGCGGGCAGATCACGGGGACCAGCGAGACCAGGACCTTCCGGCCGAGCGCGGTGTGCTGGTACGGGATGGGGGGCTTGGGGGTAGCGGTGCGCTCGCTCATGCCACGACCTTCAGGAGCTGTTCGATCGTCGCGTCGTGGCGATCGAGGTAGTCGCCCATCAGCACGCATGCGGCGTCGCCCTGACCGGCTTCGAGGAGATCGAAGAACTTCGTGTGGACCGCGACATAGTCCGGTGGTGCCTTGATCGCGAACCGCAGCACGGTCGCGAGATCGAGGTAGATGTCCGCGACGCGGTTCAGCATCCACAGGCCGGGCGTGAACCGGGCGGCCTCGACGATCGAGCGCATCACCTCGAAGTCCTCGCGCGCATAGTTCGCCTGATCGCGGAGTGACCAGGCGCGGGCCATCGCGAGCCGGGCAGGGGCGGTTCCGCCGGGCGGGATCCGCGACGCCGTCTTGCGGATCACCTCGAGCAGCACCGCGCGACGCATCGACAGCATGTCGACGAGGATCTGGCCGATCGACGGCTGATTGCCCTCGGGCTTGCCGTAGCGCAGGTAGCCGCCGATCACCTCGATCGACCAGTCGCGATATGGCCGCACGACAACCCCGGAGCCGCGGCGTGGCTCCACGAGGTTCCACTCGCCGAGGCGACGCAGCGCCTCGCGCAGCGTCGGTCGCGAGGCGCCGAGCTGACGGGACAGCTCGCGCTCGGCGGGCAACCGACTACCAGCGGCGTGGACGCCGCGGACGATGTCGGCGAGCAGCTTCTCGAACACCGCATCGATCGCGGTCAGCGACAGCTCGGGTTCGATCTCGGTGGAGGCAACGGGCGTCATGGTCACCAACTGGTAAGACCAATTGGTAAGACCAAATCGACCTTGGGTCAATAGGAAAATAACCAAGCAATCACAAAGGAATGCGACTGGAAGGTAGGCAAGTGTCCGGACCCTGGTGGCGAACGCACCAAGAGATCGCACCCGCGTGCCGGCGGGTCGATGAGGCGAGACCAGATCGGCTGCAGAACCTACACCGCGCATCCAAAAACCTCCCGTCATTACGGGCAGGTCGGCTTGACGGTAACGGATGCGGCTCGCTAGGTTCCAAGGATGACAAAGCCCAAGGCAGGTGGGGAGCAACCGGTGGAAATCCCGGACACGCTCCCCATCCTTCCGCTTCGCAACTCCGTGCTGTTCCCGGGGGCGATCATCCCGATCGATGTCGGTCGTCGCAAGAGCGTCCGCCTGGTCGAGGATGCGATCGCAAAAGAGCGGCCTGTCATCGGCATCCTCACGCAGAAGGACGCGCGCACCGAGGATCCGGGCTCCGGCGACCTGTACATGGTCGGCTGCGCCGCGCGGATCCCTGTAAGGTGATCAAGCCGCGAAGGACGTAAATTTCTCCGTCATCTTCCAGTGCGTCTCGCGCTTCGAGGTCTCCACGTTCGACGGTGCCGAGCCGTTCCTCGCCGCGAAGGTCCGCTCGGTGCCGGATCCCACGTCGAGCGATGTCGAGCTCGATGCGCTCGTGATGAACCTGAAGGACATCGCGAAGCGCGTGGTCAAGCTGATGCCGGAGCTTCCGAAGGAGGCCGGCGCGCTCGTCGACAGCGTGACCGAGGCCGGTCACCTCGCCGATCTGATCACGAGCCACCTGAGCCTCGGAGGTATGCCGGCGAGAGAAGCAGGACGTCCTCGAGACGTTCGACCTCGCCAAGACTCCGTACGCGCAAGGTCCTGCAGGTGTTCCTGTCCCGCCAAAGCTCGAGGTGTTTCAAGGTCCGCGAGAGCGGATCAACACCCAGGTGCAGGAGGAGCGGGCCGCAACCAGCGCGAGTACGTCCTCCGCCAGTGGCTGAAGGCGATCAAAGAAGAGGTCAGGAGCTCGATGACGGCGGCGGTGACCCGGGGACGAGTTCGGCGAGAAGATCACTAAGGCGAAGATGCCTGAGGAGTGCTGAGAAGGTCGCCAAGAAGCAGCCCGATCCCGGAAGGGCATGTAGCCGTCGAGCGCCGAGTACACCGTCACGCGGACGTCACCGAGTGGTTCGTCGAGCTGCCGTGGTCGATCTCCACCGACGATCACATCGAGCTTCCGGCTGAAGTTCGCCAGGCCCGATGACGACCACTACGACCTCGACAAGGTCAAGAAGCGATCGTCGAGTGCTACGGCCACCCGCAAGCTGGCGAACGACAAGAAGGGACCGATCCTGTGTCCGCGGGCCCCGGCGTCGTCAAGCCTTCGCTCGGTCGCTCCGTCGCGCGTGCAATCGGCCGCAAGTTCGGCTGATCTCGCTCGGCGGCGTCCGTGACGAGAGGCGGTGATCCGCGGCCACCGGACGGACGCAGGCTGCCGGCCTCGCCGCTGGGTCGTGTCATCCAGGGTACCAAGAAGCGCCGGGACCAACAACCCGGTGTTCGTGCTCGACGATCGATAAGCTCGGGCGACGACTTCCGCGGCGATCCGGCGAGCGCGCCCTCGAGGTCTCGACCCGAGCAGAACAGCCCGTTCTCGTATCACTACCTCGAGGTGACGTTCGATCTCGAAGGTGCTGTCTATCGCCACCGCGAACCAGCTCGACCCGGATCCTCAAAAGGGGTGGGCGTTGCGTGGACGGCTCGAGATCGTGAGTCCCTGGCTACACGCGCCAGGAGAAGAGAAGATGATCGCGCGGAAGTTCTCGTGCCCAAGCAGCTCGGAGTGATCTCGGCCTCAACAACGAGCGGTGCGAGATCACTGACGAGTCGCTGTCTCGACATCGTCGACAGCTGCACGCGCGAGGCCGGCGTTCGCAACCTCGAGCGAGATTGGTTCCGGTGCGTTCCGGGCGGTCGCCGTCCGGTGGTCGTAGGCTCCGCCATGGGAGCACGAGGTGATCACGGCCCACCGAGGTCGAGACGTTCCCTCGGTCCGGAAGAAGTCGTCAGTGAAGTCGCGGAGCGCACGGCCGAGCCGGGCGTCGCGACGGGCCTGGCGTGGACCGCGGTCGGCGGTGATATCCTGTTCATCGAAGCGTCGCGCATGCCCGGCAAGGGCAAGCTGACGCTGACCGGCAGCTCGGCGGACGCCGTGAAGGAGTCGGTCACGGCGGCTGCGTCGTTCGTGCGTGGTCGTGTGGCGGCGCTCGGGCTGACTCCGCGCGCAACTTCTCGAGAACACCGATCTGTCACGTCCACGCTGCCGGCGCGGTTCCCGATGGTCCGTCCGCGGGTAATCGATGTACACGGCGCTGGTCCGTTGTTCACCGGCGCCGGTGCGGCCTGATGCGATGCCGACGGTGAGATCACGCGCGGCAACGTGCTCGCCGTCGGTGGCATCAAGGAGAGGTTTCCGCGGCTCACCGCGCCGGGATCGGGCGCGTGATCAGTCCCGGGATCGGTGCGTGAAGGATCTGATCGATGTCCCCGATGAAGTGAAGAAGGAGATGGAGATCCTGTCGGTGAAGCGCGCATGGACGAGGGTCCCTCGCGCTCGCGTTGAAGCGATCCACCGCCGTCGGATCATCGATCCGCGAAGGCCGCGCAGGCCGAGGACCACCTGACCGCCTAGCGGCGGTTCGGGACTCGACGCGTGGGCGCTGCCGCCGCAAGTGAGATCGCACCGCTGGCGGCGTCGCCAGTGCGCGCAGGCGTTGATCCTTCGCGTTCAACCGTATCGCGATCCCGGACCGCCCGTGCCCGTGCGCTGGGCGCTGCTGGTGGCGTTCCGCGCGCGGCCGTGCGATGCGAGGGTATGCTCGCGCCGCTCGCCGATTCACGGCGGCGATCGAGGACATCGTACCGGCGT
>JADKKI010000075.1 GCA_016720595.1 Myxococcales bacterium | reverse complement strand
GCCGCAGCTCGGTCGAGACGCACCGCAGCCTCGTGGTGGGCGAGCGCGCGTTCGCAGGGCGCGGTGGCGCGGGCCTCGGCCTGCGCGGCATGTACGAGCCCGGGCCGGCGGCGGACGCGTAGCGCTCCGCCTCGGGGACTCCGCGAGTGCGCGAGGTGGAGCGAGGCCTGACGCCATAGCTTGCGCTGGAAGCAGCTTTCACCGAGGCGCGAGCGTGATCGCGAGCGAGCGTCGATCGAGGCGATGCGCCTCGTGGAGCAGCTGATGTCTCGTCCACTCGCCGCAGAAAGGCGGCCACCACCAGCGCGAAGCGATGGACGAGCGGCGCGACCGTCGCCGGGCGCGTGGTCTCGGGAGCCGCCGCGAGGGTGCCGCGTGCTCCGACGGCGGCGTCGAGCTTGCCCGCCCGGCGAGATCTCGGCGAGAGCGAGGTGGGCGCCGAGGTGCTGCGGCCGAGAGGTCGGGAGGCCGCGCAGCCTGCGCTCGGCGCCGCCGGGGACGCCATCGGCGGCCTCCGCGGTGGCGCGCTCGACGGCGAGAGCGGTCCGCGCCTCGTCGAGGTCCGATGCGCAGCCGATCGTCCTCAGGGCGTGGCAGCGGGCGCGCTCGAACGCACGTACCGGGCTGCGCGATGATCGCCGGCCTCGCGCGAGGCGGTGCCCGCAGGCGCCGACGTAGCCTGAGCGATCGGCGGAGTCCGGGAGCGCGGCGGCTGCAGCGGAGAGCGCGGCGGCGTGGACGCGCGGATCCGGATCGGTCGCGGCGGCAGCGGGGTGATCCGCTCGAGCGCGGGCAGGTACTCAGGGCGTCCGCCAGCAGCTCCTCGAGTGCAGCCGTGGCGGCGGCCCGATCGTCGCATCGCGTCCTCGAGGATCCTGGCGAGCCGTAGCCGAGCGCGGCCCATCCTCGACGCTCGCACCGCGGTCGATCGCGCCGGTGACGCGCGCGCCAAGATCTCGCCGCCTCTCGACCCTGACCACTGCAGCGAGCACATCCGCGTAGTCGACGAGCCCGCTGACATCCTCAGGGGCGTGCGTCGAGGCCCTTGCATGCCACGAGCGAAAGTAATATTGCAGCTCGCCTGCTCGCTCGAGCGCGCGGGCCCGCGACCCCAGCAGCGCGGCCTTCTCGAGCCCACCGCCCGCACGTGCCGCGCGTTCACCTCGCACGGTCGCGAGATCCTTGCCAGCGGCCGGTACTCGCCGAGGAGATCATCGAGCGCGCGCCACGCCTCGGTGTCCGAGGGCGACGCGCGACGATCACCTGATGGATCGCCGCGGCGCGATCGAGCCGACCGTTGTCGCGATACAGGCTTGCCCGCGGCGCCGGGGCGCGGCGCGATCGTTCATCGTGGGCGAGCTGCCCGACGCGCTCGAACGTCTCCGCTGCCTTCGACCACGCATTCGCGCGCCGATATAGCCATGCGAGGCGATCGAGCCGATCGACGTTGTCGGGGTCGAGCGCGATCACGTGCTCCATCGCTGCGATCGTCTCGAGAGGCTGATCGAGGTTCTCGTGGACATCCGCGAGCTCCTCGTGGAACGCCGCCGCACGCTCGAGGTGATCCACCGCAGCGCGCGCCTCGTCCCCGAGCAGGATCGCGAGCTGCTCCCACAGGCCGTGCTCGGCCGCGATCGCGCGAAGTCGGCGCCGAGCCTCGGGATCGCGTGGGGCGTGGCGTACTTCGGCGATCGACACGCGGAGCACCTGGATGGTGTCGGAGGCGGTGTCGTAGCGCTCGGTGCGCTGCCAGCGTCGGGTGCGGTCGTCCTCGGCCATCGCCCCGCGAGTCTACAGTGATTTCGCGGCGCTCCAGGTCCGTGCTTGACTTCGTCGGATCAGGCCGTCAGGGTGAGCCCGCGCACGCGATCGGCTCTCCATCTCGGAGAGCCAGGTCCACGCGCGAAGGAGGACACGTACATGTCTACGACCAAGGAAACCACGAACACTCCGGCACAGGACTGGGGAGGGCGATGGGAATCGCATCTGTCGTCCAGCCCTGTGTGCTGGCAGAGGAGTACGACCTAGCGATCATCGGCGCGGGACCTGTGGGTCTCGCCCTCGCGATCGAGACGGCGCGCCTCGGCCTCACGACCCTGGTGCTCGACCGCCGCCCGCCGCTCGCGACGGATGCGCAGGGTTCGCCCGCAGCTGCTCGTCGCGCGCGCGGGCGACCTCGCGCACCTCGCACGCCTTGGCGTCGATCTCGAGGATCCGCGCGTCGTGTCGCGCCTGCACTCTCGCTGCGAGGGCGATCTTGCTTCTGGACGCACCGTCCGTGGCGAGATCGTCGGTGCAGCGGCGGGCAGGTCCCGGCGTTGCCGGGCGATCTGTGGGCGCTCGCGTCCCAGCCGCCACTCGCGCTCGTCCCGATCGGCCGCCCGCAGCAAGCCCTGCTCGCGCGTGCACTCGTGCACGGCGCAACCGTCGCATACGGTTGCGAGGTGACGCGTCTGCGTCGCCACGCGCGCAGCGTCTCGCTGCAGTGCGCCGACGGTACGACCGCGCGCGCGGCGATGGCCGTGATCGCCACCGGTGCCGCACGTCCGTTGATCGCGACGATCCTCCGTGATGCGACGCCCATCGAGGGGCGTCCAGCGTCGGCTGATCGGCGCGCTGTTCGCCACCGGTGCAAAGCGCGGTCAGTGGATCCGCGTGGAGTCCCGGTGCGTGGCTTCGACGAGCCGGTGCGTGCACCGTGCTCCAGACGCCCGAGGAGTCCGGTGCGGGTACCGCGCTCCTCGTCGATCCGCGGATCGCGGGCACACCGTCCCTCGAGCGTCTGCACCAGGGCTTCGCGACAGCGGCCCAGGCGCACGGCCTCGCGGGCGCACCGTGCATCGTCCCGCCGATGGTGTTCACCACCGCGGCGACGACGCTGCCCCACCGCTTCATCGGCGGTGACGGCCGCGCGCCGATCGTGATCGCGGGTGACGCAGCGCAGACCGGTCACGTGTTCTCGGGCCAGACGTGCTTCATCAACGTCGCGCTGGCACTGGGGCTCGCGGACCAGCTGCGCGAGGCGCGCGGCGCCATCGTGGATCGGGTGGTCAACGCGCCGGAGCTGCTGCACGCACTTCAGCACTACGACGCTCAGTCCGCGATCGGTGCCTCGATCCTGGCGCGTGCAGCATCGTCACACCACCGGGCACCGTGCAGGTGCCTGGGCACTCGCGGGTGTTGCCCGCGCGTGAAGCTAGCCGGCCGGTCGAGCGGTTCGCCTCGACCGGCCGTTCGTCTTCCGGACGTCGCGTCGCGTAGGCCGGCGTCAGGCGTGCCGGCGGATCACGGCGAGCAGGTCATCGCCGAACCGAGCGATCTTCGCCGGGGCCGAGCCCCGGATCCGCGCGAGGCCCCTCCTTCGTCGTCGGGCGCTGCCGATCGATCGCCGCGATCACGCCGCGCTGGAACACCATGTACGCCTTCCACTTGAGCTGGCGCGCCATCCGCTTGCGATAGCTCTCGAGCTCGATCGTCATGCTCGAGGTCTTCACGAACCGCCGCGACGGGCGCGGATCTCCGGTGCGCGGAGCCGCGGGCCGGGCAGGGCCACCGTCGGATACTTCCGACCGCGCCGCGCGAGCTTGCGCTCGGTGATCAGCTGCTCGATGCCGGCGACCAGCTCATCCTCGCTCGCATCGGGAGCGCGCCGTGCTGCGGCAGATGCAGGAGGCCGTGTCGGTCATCGCCTTGCACTTGCTCCCGCGCAGCATCTTCGCGAGGTTGAGCTTGCCGATCGGGCGACGCAGCGAGCCCACCGCATCGAGGATCAGCTGCCGCGCCTCGGCCCCGAGCGCGGTCACGGCGACCGGCCGGTCCTCGCGCACCTCGCGGACCTGGATCGTGCGCTCGCGCACCGCGCCCGGATCCACGCACATCGCAGCTCCCCACGTGACGCTGCTCTGTGCCCCGTGAAGTGCGCGCACAGCAGCTCCTGCCGGCACGCGCTCGCGTGCGCGTACCGCTCGATCGAGGCGCGGGGCCTCGTCACGGCGCTGCGCACTCCCCGCACCGCCCAGCTCGGCGAGCCGCCGCTGTGTCATCAGATCGGCCTGCCCGAACAGCAGCACGCAGCGCCCGGGCTCGCCATCTCGGCTCGCGCGCCCGGCCTCCTGGTAGTACGCCTCGATGCTGCCCGGCGCCTGGAAGTGCACGATCACGCGCACGTCCGGATAGTCCACGCCCATCCCGAACGCGCTCGTCGCCACCAGCACCCGCGTCTTGCTCAGGAGAAGCCACGCTGCGCGCGATCCTCGCCAGCGCGGTGCGGCCGGCGTGATAGTGCGCCGCGCCAAACCCCGCCGACTTCAGCCGGGCGGCCACGGCCTCCGTCTTCTTTGCGGGTGGCGCAGTACACGATCGCGCGCCCGCCACCGCGATCGCGCAAGCCGGCCGCCTCGAGCGCGGCGATCGTGGCCGCGAACCGGCCCTCATCTCCGCGGTGATGCTGGACCTCGAACGCGAGGTTGGGGCGCCGGAAGTCACCGCGGACAATGGCCGGCTGGCGCAGCGAGCGAGCTCACGATCTCGGCCATCACGCGCGGCGTGGCGGTGGCGGTCAGCGCGATCGTGGGCACGCGCACCACATCGCGCAGCTCGCGCAGGCGCATGTACTCGGGACGGAAGTCATGGCCCCACTCGCTCACGCAGTGGGCCTCGTCGATCGCGAGGAGGGCGATCCGCGCGCGGGCGATCAACCGCAGGAACCCCTCCTGCACCGCGCGCTCGGGAGAGATGTACAGCACGGCGAGCTCGCCGCGGAGCAGCCGATCGATGACGTCTCGCCGCTCGTCATCCTCCTGGTGGCTGTGTAGCGCCGCCGCAGGGATGCCGCGTGCGGTCAGGCCTGCGACCTGATCGATCATCAGCGCGATCAGCGGCGAGACCACCAACGTGGTCCCGAGCCCGGCGCGCGCGAACATCACGGCGGCGGCACCTGGTAGCAGGACGACTTGCCGGCGCCCGTGGGCAGGAGGACCACCGCATCGCCGCCCGCGACCACGGCCTCGACAGCCTCGCGCTGCCCGCCCCGGAAGCCCGTGGCCGAACACCCCGCTCAGGACGGCGAGCGGATCTGTGGCGACTTCCATCCCTGACCACTATCACAGGGGTGCGAGAACGGGCCCGGAGGGCTCCGAAGCTCGCGCGGCGCCTCAGAAGTCGAACTTCCGCAGGAAGTGATCGTTGTAGCCGTTCGGGTGCTTCACCAGATAGTCCTGGTGATAGTCCTCGGCGCGGACCCAGGTGGTCGCGGGCTCGATCTTGGTGACGATCGGGAAGCCCCACTTGCCGGTCTTCGCGACGCGGTCCTTCGCGGACGCCGCGGCCTTCGCCTGCGCGGAGGACAGCGTGAAGATCTCGGAGCGGTACTGCGTGCCGATGTCGTTGTTCTGGCGGTCGAGCTGGTCGGGTCGTGCCCGCGGAAGTACCAGTGCACGAGCAGGTCCTCGTAGCTGAGGACGGAGGGATCGAAGGTCACGCGCACCGACTCGGCATGCCCCGTGTTGCCCTCGGACACCTGGTCATAGGTCGCCGACTCCTGAGGCTCCACCCGCATAGCCGACCTCGATGTCCACGATCCGGGGGCGTCGAGGAGCACGTGCTCCATCCCCCAGAAGCAGCCACCCGCCAGGATCGCGACCTCGCGTGGGCCGTTCGGCGTGGGCGGGGTGGGGGCCGCGTGCGAATCCGACGAGCCGGCCGTGCAGCCCAGGGCGACGACGGCGGCGAGGAGCATGTGTCGCATCATGGGAGGTCTACGCGAGCCGTGGCGTGAGGTTACGGGAGTCGATCCTCGCGTAACCTCGCGTTCCGGCACAGCACGCGCCCGGCAAGCCACGTCCAGGCGCCGCGGCGCTGATCACTCGGCCGGCGTGATGATCTCGGTGACCGTGACGATCAGCTCATCGGCCTTGTCCGGATCGAGCTCGAGTGCATCGACCAGGTCATCGAGCAGCTCGCCCTCTTCGGGTGCGAGATCGAGATCGGAGATCGCCAGGATGTACGCGAGCGCATAGGCCAGCTGCGCCGTCGGCTTGCCCACGAGCTGCGCCGCGGTGCTCTTGATCAGATCGCGCCGCTGCTCGGGATCATCGAGCGGATGAAACGT
This sequence comes from Myxococcales bacterium, assembly GCA_016720595.1. Lineage (GTDB taxonomy): Bacteria > Myxococcota_A > Polyangia > Haliangiales > Haliangiaceae > JABFXX01. Next base: position 13,879 of record JADKKI010000075.1, on the reverse strand, counting down.
GGGCGGCGTGGTCGCGGCCTTCGCGTGCGCATAGACCTGCGCCGCGATCGATTCGAACAGCGCGGCCTCGTCCGCATCCTCCACATCATCCGCCGCGACGACGAGCTGGCAGAGTGCCACCACGAGCTCGGCCTCGGCGGGCGTGGGACCGCCCTCCTGGCCGTACACGGTGGAGGCGATCTGCTTGTACTGCGCGGCGTCGATGTTCACGCCGCGAACCTACCGCACTCTCAGTACGCGAGGTGGACGTGGGTGCCGTGCCCGCCGATCGCACCGATGTTGCGGCCGTGCTTGATGCCGCCCATCGGGTCGTAGAACAGCTCGGTCGGGTGCGTGCCCGACATCTCCCGATAGAACTGGCGCATCGCCGAGGGGCTCCCCGCGGCGTCGAAGGCGCGCCCCTGGTAGTGGTACGAGTGCGCCGCGTGCTTTGCCGCCCGTGGTCGAGGTGATGTGCAGGCCGAGCTCGCGCGCTCGCGACATCCCGGAGGACAGCTGACTGCCGCCGGCGACGGTGGAGAGGAGGTCGGTGGAGATCGTCTGAAACTCGGTGGTCGACATGTGCTGTGGTCCTTTGTTGGCTGTGCAGGACCCAGGTGCAGCGGCGATGCCAGCACACGCCTGATTCCCGTAGGTTCCACACCGAAACCCGCGGTAGACAGATCGCACTCGCGATCGCGCGGCGAACCTCGCGATCTCTCGTCGAGGGTGAGCCCGCCTACGCGATCGACATCGCTCGCGGCGGCAACTCCAGCAGTCGCCAGTGGCCGATCAGCGAGCCACTACGCGCGACGGCGGCGCAGGAGCACGAGCGCCGCGAGCCCGACGAGACCGAACCACGACGCACCCGCACCGACGCTGCAGCCATCGTCCTTGCTCGGGTTGTTCGGATTGCCGGTCGGCGCATCGATCGCGGGCGCGGCGTCGACGGCGGCGGGCGGCGCATCGATCACCCCGGCGTCGATCGAGCTATCGGGAACCGCGGCGGTGTTGGCGGCGCCGGGCGTGGGCGTGCCGAGGGCATACGTTCCGGACACCCGCTGGACCGACATGCCGTCGGGCGGGGTGGGGCCGAGATCGTTGTTGAGCGGCGCGACGATCTGCGACGTCACGTTGCCCCAGCCGAAGCAGTGGATGCGGGCGACGCTGTTGTTGAAGCACACCTGCCCGTTCACCGGCAGCGTGATGGTGAGCGCCGTCGCGCCGGTCAAGCCGAACTGCGTCACCGCCGTGGCCGTCGCGACCACGAGGCGGGTGGTCCCGGCGGGGACGGTCAACGCGACGGATCCGAGCGAGGTGCCTGCACCGTCGAACAGGGTCATCGAGTACGGCGTGGACGGGAACGACTCACCGTTCGGGTCCTCGAGCTCGATGAACTGCGACGTGTTCGAGCCCTGGTTGGAGACCATCACCTCGGCGATCCTGGCGATGTGATCCGCGGCGAACGCGGAGCCCGAGGCCAGGAGAACACAACCAGCGACAGCGGTACGCAGCTTCATGGTTCGAGCAGTAACACGGTTCGTTACTCGACGATCACCTTGTCGCTCGCCCCGCGCCCGAACGTCTCGGGCATGTACATCTCCTCGGCCTTCGGCGGCGGGACGACGAACGTCCCCGGCGTGGTGGCGCGCGTCACGTACGCGTACGCGTGCACGCCCTCGGCGAGCTCCTGGGTGAACGCCTCGGCGCGCTCGTCGCGCAGGTTCTGGTGCTCGTACCACGGGCCATACCACCACCAGTACGCGCCACGCCCGGAGGTCTCGTCGGTGACGCTCGCGTCCGCGGGCAGCGCCGGCTGGCCTGCGAGCGCGGGGTTCAGGATCTCGAGCCCCGCAGGGAGCGGATCGACGAGCGCCACGTGGTACCGGCGGTTCTCGTTCACCATCGAGAGCTTCACGCGCACGCGCGCGCCCGCCTTGATGTGCCAGGTCGCATCGGGGCCGCGGCGGACGTCCTTCGGATCGTCGATGCCCTCGTAGGTCCGCTCGACGACGAACCCGTAGTCGGCGGCCGCGAGGCTCAGGGAGGCGGGCGCATAGGTCATGCCGATCCGGTAGTAGAGCCGGCCGGTGCCGTCCTTCTGGATCGTCAGCGCCTGCTGGTCGTGCGCGGCCACCGCGGTCATCGGCACGTTGATCTGGAAGTACTTGGTGGAGCGGCCGCGGAACGGGAGCTCTCCGGCGGAGTCGTTGCCCAGCCACACACGCGCGACGAAGTTCGGCGTGACCTTCTCGTAGGTCTGGAAGTAGAGGTCGAGGGCGAGGAGGGCGAACGCATTCTCCTGCGTGTTGAGCCAGTGGCCGGCGCTCCGGTGGGTGAGCAGGCCGGTGACGAGCTTCGGGATCAGATCCAGATCCGGCTGCTCGAGGATCAGCGCCTCGAGCATCACCGCGTCGACGCGCCGATCGCTCGCGAGCAGCAGATAGCTGCCATCGCCATAGCTGGTGGTGAAGTTCGCCGCCCCCGCGGTCTCGGACACCTTGTTGAGGGCGTGGCGCACGATCGCCTTGCGCTGCGCGGCGGCCGCGGGGTTCCCGGCGAACAGCGAGAGCAGCCACCCGTTGGTCTCCATCGCGAGCTTCTCGACCCCGCCGGCGTCCGCGATCAGCTTCTGGCCCTTCGCGATGTCGAGATCGCCGAGGAGCTTGCGCACGTAGAGCGCGTACGCGGAGATCGAGCGGCGGACCTCGGGGGAATAGTGGATCGTGTAGTGGGCCTCGATGTCGCGGAGGAAGCCGAGCGCCCGCTGGACCATCGCGGCGGGCACCGGATAGCCCTTCGCCTTGGCGCGGGCGAGCGCGCTCGCGACGTGCACCGAGAGGTACGGCTCGGAGGGATAGTTGCGCTCCCAGTAGGCGAAGCCCCCGTCGGGGTTCTGCATCTGGGCGAGGTGTGCGAGATCGGCGGTGATGCTCGCCTCCATCGCGCCGCGCGAGGGCATGTCCTTGACCTTGAACGCCTCGAGCACGTCGCGGAGCGCCGCGATCGCGAGTATCCGGCTGCTGCGCTGCTCGGCGCAGTCGTACGGATAGTGGACGAGGTAGAACATCACGTCTGTCAGCGCCTGGAGGTTGGTGGAGGCCGCGGTGATCTCGGAGGCCGCCGAACGACGGCACGACCCTTGCCGGGCAGGGCGATCGGCTGGGCCATCGCGCCGTCGTCGATCACGCCGTAGGTCGCGAACGCCTCGGTGGTGGCGGGTGTCCACACCGGGATCGCGAGCTCGGCGGCATCGCTGTCCGCGCCGGCGGAGCCCACGATCTGCAGGCGCGCCGTACCCGCGAGCTCGGCGGCGGCGGGGAACTGCACCTCCACGCGATCGTTCGCGGGCACGGTGACCGAGCGGCCCGCGCCATCGGTGAGCGCGAGGTTGGTGGCGGCGATCGCGAGGCGCACCGTCATCGGCGCGTCGGTCTGGTTCTGCACCACGACGGGGAGCTGGAACGTATCGCCGAAGTTGAGGAACCGCGGCGGGCTCGGCCGCACCATCAGCGGGAGCCGCGCGGTGATCGCGCTCTCGCCCTTGCCGAACTGCTGCGCGCCAGCGACCGCGATCACGATCACGCGATAACGCGTGAGGTTGTCGGGCATCGCGAGCTCGACGGTGGCCTTGCCGTTCGCATCCGTCTTGACCTGGGGCACGAACGCGGCGAGCGGGTTGAAGTTCGAGCGCACCGCGATCGGGGTGTTCGGCGCCGGCTCGAGCGCACTGCTGCCGAGGAACCCGGCGCTGCGGGCCTGGGCGATCGCCTCCTGTCGTGTGACGTTCGGGTCCTCGTCGCGGAGGAGCGCCTCGTTCTGCGACCCCGAGCGCTTCTCGTCCTTCTTCCCCATCCTCCCTTCCTCGAGTGCCATCGCGGTGCCGGTGCCCTCTGGCTGGTCGCTGTCATACTGGGCGTCATCGTCGGCCTCGATGTTGCCGCCGCTCGCCTTCGGTGGCGGCGGCGCGTCGGGGCGGCCGGGGCTGGGCAGCTTCGCGAGCTTGACGTCGGCGCGCGAGAACCGATCCTGCGAATCGGTGCCGCGCATCGCATAGAACGTGTCGATCGGAGTTCCGAACTGCGCATCCGCGAGCGCGAGGATCGCCTCGTCCACCACGATCACGGCCGCCTCGGCGTCGGCGACCGGCTTGCCCGCGGCGTCGCGGATCTCCACGGCGAGCGAGGTCTTTGCGGCAGGCGAGACCTTGGGTGCCGCCGGCGTGACGGTGATCGCGAGCGTGCGATGGCGCGGCGGGATCGGGAGGTTGATGGTGCCCGATGCGAACGCGCGGGCCGCTTTGGCTTCGTTGGATCGGGCCGGCCCTGATCGTCCGCGCGCACGGCCATCCCGACGAGATCCACCCGGACATGCAGGTTCGGGGTCATCGCATCGGTGATCGGGACGGTGACGATCTTGGTCGGCCCGTCGAGCGTGATCCTCTCGAGCTTGACGATGCCGCTGCGCCGCCAGCTCAGCACGCCCTCGGCGGGATAGAACGGCGTCTGGATCAGCACCTCGGCGGTGTTGCCGGGGCTGTAGTCGTGCTTGTCAGGGATCAGCTGCACGCGCTCCTCGCTGACCTCGCGCGCGGGTGGCCCCTCCTCGCCGCCGGAGACAGTGAACTGCAGCTTGCTCTGGTTCTGCCGGCCCTTGTCGTCGATGATCGTGGCGGTGACGGCGTACTGGCCGCCCCTCGCTGTCTGGAACGTGCAGGTCCCCGGCGCGGTGGCGATCGTCACCCCGCACGGCTGCGGCTCTACCTCCTGCTGCTGGTAGCTGCCCTTCACGTACGCCCACTCGAGGCGCACTGCGGTGAGCGAGATCTTCGAGCCGGTGACGAGCTTGCCATCGAGATCCACGCCGATCACCTCGAGCTCGAACGGGGTGCCTTTCTCGACGAACGGCCGCTTCGCCTTGAGCCCGACATAGAGCGACGACGGATGCACCACGAGCGAGGTCTGTGCGGACCAGGCTTGCCGATTGACGTCGGTGACCGTGGCCGCGGTGGTCACCGACATCGGCGTAACCGGATTCGCGGACAGGAAGTCGAGATGGAGCGTGTGCTCGCCCACCCGCATCGGTCTTGCCTTCGAGACTCCAGCTCGGGTGCCGCGATTCGCGCCCGTGCGGTACCTGCCGCCGAGGTACGCCTCGTCGTCGTCGTACCCGCCGTCGTCGCCGTAGTCCCTGTCGAAGCCCTCGCTCCACCACGCGTGCCAGGCACCGAACTGGTAGTCGTCACGGTTGGGCGGCGTGAAGCTGGTGGTGCTCGCACTCACCGCCCACGTCACCTGTGCGGCGGGGAGCGATGCCCCGGTGAAGTACTTCGCGGACACCGTGACATCACCGCCGCCGATGAGGAACGGGCCGTCACTCGCCGCCGCCTTGACCTCGAACTCGGGGCGGCGGAACTCCTCCACGCGGATGTAGTGCGAGAACCCATCGCTGGGGCACGCGCGGGGGGGCCGGTGGGTGAGGACTCGATCCGCGCCCGCCCGAGTTGGGCGTCTTCGGGAGCGTGAACTTGGCGTCGGCCGCCGAGCGCCGTGACCGTGCTGGTGCCCTTCGCGATCTCGTTGTTCTGCTCATCGACGACGCGAAACGTCAGCCCGGTCAGCGCACCATCGAGCGGACCGACGTCGCCGCCCTGCTTGCCGCGATCGATCCAGCGCATCCAGCCCTTGATCGAGACCTCCTCGCCAGGGCGGTACAGCGTGCGATCGTCGAGCACGTGCTCCTGGAGCTGGAGGCGCTCGTCGAACACGCGCTTGTCCCACGAGCCGGACGAGTACGGTGGTCGCTCTCCGTCACGAACGCCACGTCGCCATCGCGGCGTGCGAGGAGATAGTGCGCGCCGACGCTGGGTGGCGCGAGCGGGAACGCCGCGAGCCCGGTGGCATCGCTCGTGGCCTTGACCCGGCGGGCCGCAGCTCGAGCTGGACGCCGCCGGCGGGCTTGCCGCTGTCGAGCTTACGCTCGCGTACGCATGCATCGTGTCGCTGTCGAGGTGGACATCGATCCGGGTGCGTGGCCTGAACCCAGCTGATCAGCTCGGGCGGGCGGGTGGTCTCGGTCCACGGGAGGGCTGGATGATCGCGATCACGTGGCCGAAGCCCTTCGGATCGAGCGCCGTGCTCAGATCCACGTGGGTCTCCGTCAACGGCTCCTGGCCAGGCTTGATCGGGACCAGGTCGTCGAACGCGGAGCCGACCGGGCACGGTCGCGGGCTTGTCCTTGCGCCAGCGCTCGGAGAGGTACGAGACGTAGCTGTCGTAGTCGGCGGGCGTGACCTGTAGAGCCGGACCTTGAGCGCCCGGTAGCTGCTCGTGAAGAAATCCAGCGTGCGGCCGGGCGCCATCGGATCGAGGACCACCATGTCGCTCGGTCCGAAGAACTCGGTCTCGGGATCACCGACGAGGAACGTGCGCTTTTCGCTGCCGCCGAGCGTCTGCCCGAACTCGTCCTTGATCTTGCCAGCGAGCGTGACGGTGTAGCCCGTGCGCGGCTGCTTGGTCCCGGAGATCGTGATCGAGGTCCCCGCGGCGTGGACTTGAGGTCGGGGATCGCGGGCGTGATCGTCACCTGTGAGGGAGCGAACGCGTCGAGGTCGAGCGGGTTGTGCAGCTCGAGACGCAGCGGGGTGCGCGGACGGCAGCCCTCGTTACCGCCCCAGCCGCAGGTGGCCTCCACGAGCTTGAGCGGCGGAAAACGTGCGGAACGGAACCGCTGCGCGAACTTCGTGGTGTTCGGACCCTCGGCGGAGGGCGTCCCCGCCGAGCTCCACGAACACCTCGTGCCTCCGGGAGCTTGTCCGGTGGTGCGCAGCGCGACCCAGCGGCCGTCCTGGTGATCAGCCTTCGCGGCGGCGACCAGCGACTTGGTCCTCGTGGGACTTCTCGATCTCGGCGTCGTCGAGCAGCCGTGTCGCGCGCAGGCCGCCGTTGGCCTTGACGGTGAGCTTCGCGAGCACGGCCTTCGGATCGATCTGCTGATCGAACAGGAGGAACATCGGTACGTCGAGCTGCTGCGGCCCAGAGGTCGGAGTGCTCGAGACCAGCCGCGGCGGGAGTCTCGAACGTGAAGCTCTTCGCGGCGGCGAGCGCCTCGCCGGTGGCGCTCTTGGTACCCGCGGGGATCGTGACCGTGTACGTGGTGGCCTGCGGGAACCGGACCTCGGATCGAACACGATCGTTCGCGTGCCGATCCACCGCCAGCGCCTTCGGGGTCGGCTGAGCTGCACGGGCTGCACCTTGGCGGCATCCTCCTGCGAGGTCACCGCGATCATCGGCTGCGAGAACGTGACGCTGGTTCGGGTGCGAGCGGGACCTCACCCTCGGGCATCCACCGCGCACGACGCTGAGGCCTTTGCCCGCGGCGGCTGCGGCCGGCGGTGGGCGATCGGTCGGCGGTGGCGGAAACGTGGCGGTGATCACCGGGCCGGTCCGCGGCGGGGGCTGCGAGCCCGGGCGGATCGCGAACGCGGACAGATCGGCGGGCTCGGGTGCGAGCGGCTTGGTCCGCGCGAGGAGCTGCGTGACCTCCGCCGGTGCGAGCTTGGTGGCGGGGGCGAGGTTCGCGCGATCGTAGGCGGGCTTGCCGGCCTTGCCGCTCGACACGCGGAGAGATCGAGCCCGGGAGGGACGTCCTTCGCGATCGCCTTGGCGGTGGCACCGCGCTCGGGTCGCCCTTGTTCCCACCACAGCCCCGGCTCCGATCAGCAGCGCAACGGCGACCACCAGCGTTCCCAGCACAGTGCGTGTCCTCACGTTGCCTCCTTGCGACCGGCGAGCAGTGTCCCACCCACTCCGTGGCAGACTCGAGGGGATGCGGAGGATCGCGTGTGGAGTGGTGCTGCTCGCCGTCGGTTGCTCGTCCGACACCGGCGGTGAGGTCACGGGTCCATATTCCGGTCCACTGCGTCGCTACGAGGTCGACGTGCTCACGTTGCCGTCGACCACCGCGCTCACGAATCAGTTCGCGGACGATCTCGATGGCGATGGTGAGCCGGACAATCAGCTCGGCTTGATCGTCGCTGCGCTGACCCAGACCAACGACACCAACAAGCACGTCCCCGACATGATCGCCGGCGGTTCGCTCGCCTCTGCGCTCGAACTGCAGGCCGACGATCTCGACGACGATGATCGCGTCGGTGCGCGCTACCTCGGCAAGCTGTCGTCGATGGCGAGCCAGCTCGGCGGCCGGCTGGTCAACGGCGAGCTGCTGACCAATCGCACGCGGACCACGAAGGTGCTGGGCGATGCAGAGGTCTTGCTCCCGGTGTTCGCCGGATGCCGATCCTGGTCGTTCCGCTCGTCGGCGTGGATCTCGAGCTGGAGCGGCGACGGTGCGGGCGGCTTCGACGGCATCGTGCACGGCGGCATCCCGATCGATCGCGCGAGGGCGATCGCGTATGCGGGCGTGCTCCAGATGATGCGCACGAACCCTCATCGCACCTCTCGTGTTCGCGCGCATCCTCGATACCAACCGCGATGGCGCGATCGCCGCGGACGAGCTCGCCGCCTCCGCACTGCTCGCGGGCTTCATCGTCGACGACATCGCGATCGGCGGCCAGGCCGTGCTCTCCGTTGGCTTCGGCGTACACCTGTGCGCGGAGGCGAGCTGTGTGCACCACGCGCCGGTCAACGCGTGCACCGATCGCGTGCGCGATGGCGCCGAGACCGACATCGACTGCGGCGGCGGCACCTGCCCGACCTGCGCCGCGGGGCTCTCGCGTGCACCACACCCGCGGACTGCCAGACCGGCGGCTGCGACAGCGGCACCTGCCGCGCGCCCACCTGTACCGACGGGCTCCGCGACGGGTTCGAGAGTGATGTCGATTGCGGTGCCGCATGCCCGGACTGCGCCGCCGGGCAGCGCTGCGGCAACGGCGACGATTGCGTCAGCGGCCGCTGCAACGCCACCGTTGGCTCGTCGGGGACGTGCGGGGCGTGACCCGGTCGTGACCCGATGACGTGCTTCTCCTGCGGCAGGGCGCTACAGCCCGGCGTGCGGTTCTGCGGGATGTGCGGTCAGCGCCAGGCCCCACCTCCGGATCGTTCGCAGCCGGCAAGACGCTCCGCGAGCTGTGCGAGCGCGAGGCGCCGATCGGCTGGCGGCGCGCGTTCGAGATCCTGATCGCCACGTGCCATGCGATCGTCGCGGCGCGTGCCCGCGGGCCGAGCAGCTGTCACTCGAGCCCGGGCTTCTATCTCGAGAGGCAGGGTGACCGCTGGGTGGTGACCGTCCTCGATGCCGACGCGGGACGTGATCCGGTGAGCCGCACGACACCGAACCACGGCCGGCGCCCTTCGTGGCTGGTGCTCGACCGCATCGACTACTTCTCACCCGGAGAAGCTGATGGGAAGCCTCTCGACGGCGCGAGTGAGGTCTACACGCTCGGGGTGATCGCGTTCGAGCTCGTCACGGGCCAGCGGCCTTCGCCGATGCCACGGGACCCGCGGGTCTGATCACGGCGCAGCTCAAGAAGCCCGGTCCCGGTTCCGTCGAAGCTCCAGCTCGCGGCGGTGATTCCGCGAGCGGTCGATGCGGTCCTGCTCGCGTGCCTCGAGAGGAGCGGAACAAGCCCTATCCCGATGTCGGGATGCTGGCGCAGGCGGCCACCGACGACGCTGACGATCGAGGTGAGTAACGCGCCCGAGCCACCGAAGCGCCAACCCCAGGCGGCCAGGTCGGTGCCCCCGGCTCCGGCAGCCGATGGTGACGTCGAGAGCTTCGACGGCGGCGATCAGGGTTCTTCAGGGCGCTTCGTGCGGGAGTCCGAGCTGCACCACCCGGCATGCGTTCAATTTCCGCACAGGACGCGACGCTGTTCGGTAGCTGGCTGCTGCTCGATCACTTCGATTCGCTGGTCTCGAGACGACCGGACTACGATCCGCACCCACACGCCGGCATGGCGACGCTGACGTATCTGTTTGATGGGCGGCTCGTGCACCGCGACAGCATCGGCACCGAGCAGGTCATCGAGGCGAACGGGCTCAGCTGGTTCCACGCGGGGCGCGGCGGCATGCACTCCGATCGCCACCATCCGCTCGATCGCGTGCGCGAAGCGCGGCTGCACGGTCTCGAGCTGTGGGTCGTGTTGCCGAGGCCGAACGAGCACGATCCGCCGGCGTATGCGTTTCATCGGCCGAGCGCGCCGGTGCTGGGGCCGCGCCATAACGCTGGCTACTTCAGCGCATCGTCGAAGGCACGTGTGCACGAGATGACGGATCAGTGCAACGCCGGTGCCTTCGGGACCGTTCTCCGGTGAGTCCCGCCCGTCCCTTGACGCCGCGCTGACGGTGCGTCGAGTGAGGCCGCGGCTACGGGCACGCGCAGGGGACACGGGACCGGTTGCCCCTGGTCATCGGCGCAGTCGGTCGTGCGGGCCCGGCGCTGGCAGTCCGCGGAGGCACTGCTCGCGTGGCTTCGTCGGGACTGCGCGCCTGGGATCGGGGAGTCGCCCTGCGTCGAGCGGTGCGGCGTCGATCGGCGGGGCATCGATCGGCGTGGCATCGATCGGCGCGGCGTCGATCGGCGGGGCCTCGGTCGGCGAGGCATCGATCGGTGGAGCAGGCTCGTTCGCGGAGCTGCTCGGGCGAGGCTCCGCCGTCGGTGTGGCTGGCGGCCTCGTCGCGTCGCCGCGGCAGCCGCCGGCGAGCACGATCGCGAGGACCACGCGCAACGTCATGCCGCATCATAGCGCGCGCGCCGTGCCGAGCGCTGCCGGCGCGATGGAGCTACAGGCAGCTCGCCTTGAAGATCTTCTTGTCGCCCGCGAAGTAGTACGGCGGGCTGCAGCTCGCGGATCCCGCGGCAGGCGGAGCGCGTGGAGGAGGCGCGCGCTCGATGCCGACCTTCTTGGCCGCGGGGCGCAGAGGCGCGGCACGCGCGACACGATCCGTGGCGTGGGCTGCGCCGGCGGCGGCGGCTCGGTCGCCACGATCGGCGGCTGCTCGGCGGTGGTGTTGGCCCGCAGATCGGCGGTGGTGGCGGCGCGGGGGATCGCCGCGCTCAGCCGGCGCCAGTCCGCCTCCTCGTTGGCGATCATGTGCTCGCGCTCGTCGAGGAACAGCTTCCCCGCGGCACGGAGCCAGGTCGCCACCTCGCCGGCAGGGGCAGGCGTCACCGCGGCGACGAGGGCGGCTTCCATGTCGATCGCCGTCGCCCAGCGCCCCCGGGGATCGAGGTGAGCCCGCGATCGAGCACCTGCTTTCGCACCTCCCTCGAGCCGGCGCCAGTCATCGCCGAGCGCCACGCGCGCTCCTCGCTCAGCGCTTCCGGTGACCCGCGGCAGTGCGCCTCGCAGGATGCGCTCGATCTGTGCGCTCTGACCGAGCGACGAGGGGTAGCCGTGCCGCCGCGACAGCTCCCACAGGACGACCGCCACCGCATAGACGTCACTCTGCCGGGTGGCGCGGCCGCGGATCTGCTCCGGCGCGGCATAGCCGATCTTCCCTTGGAACATGCCGCGCGCGTGACGTGCATCGCCACTCGCCGCCTTGGCCACGCCGAAATCGAGGAGTCTCGCCGTTCCATCGGCCGCGATCATCACGTTCTGGGGCGACATCGCGATGCACGATCTCGAGCGGCGTGCCGGATCCGTCGGTGGTCTCGTGCGCCGCGTGCAGGCCCGCGGGGAGGGTCTGGCACGCGATCGACGGCCGATCGGGTCGGGATTCGCGTGCGCGCCTCGAACAGCGCCTTCAGCCAGGACAGCGGCACACCATGCACGTAGTCCTGCGGATCACTCGTCGCTCATCGTCACCACGTCGAGCACGGGGACCACGTTGCGGTGGTGGACCTTCGACGCGATCCGCGCCTCGTCGAGGAACATCGAGACGAACTCGCGATCCTGGGCGAGCTCCGGTAGCAGCCGCTTCGCCGCGACGATCCGCGAGAACCGACGTCACCGATCAGGTGCGCGATGTGGATCGTCGCCATGCCGCCACGCGCGATCGTGCGATGCAGCTGATAGCGCCCGACGGTGATCGATGGCTCGAGCTCGTCCACGTCTGGCACCGTCGCACGCTCCCGGATGTCGGTCGCAAGGGTGGCCTAGGTCCACACGGGCGCGTTGTGGAACGACGATTACAGAGTCACGGGCAGGTGACGACGTCGGGGCCCGCCTGTGTGGCGGCACCCTCCGCCCCGCAGGTGACGAAGCACGAGCCAGCTTGGCAACCGACGACCTCGCATCCCGTGGGTGGGCATCCAACGACGCAGCGCGAGGCGCCCGCGCAATCGATCTTGCAGCTGGCGGCCGTAGAGCAATCCACGGTGCACAGCTGCCCGCTGGCGCACGTCGTGGCGAGATCCGATCCGGGCTCTGCTTCGACGGCGCAGATCTCGCCGGGCCGGCAGGTGGTGCTGGTCACGCCAGGTGGACCGTCCACCGCACTCTCCGGTGCGGAGACATCATCGAAGCCGATCCGGCATCCCACGGAGAGCACGATCAGCAGGGCACGACGCATACGTCGTGATACGGCGCCTGCCCGCGATCGCCGACATCACGTCGACCTCAACGCGCGGATGTGTCGGGGATCAGGTCGGTGAGCACGTCGATCGGCATCGTGCTGTCATTCGCAGGCTTGACCTCATGCGCCACCGTCGGAAGGGCTCGGGCGCATCCACCACAGAACCGGTCGGTGGGTCTGTTGACGACGCCACAGGTCACGCGGCCACCCCGCAGGCCCGCTCCGCAGCCCCCGCAGTGCTTGCGCCAGGGAGCGTTGTCGTGACGGCAGGAAGGACACCGGATCGAGGTCACCATGCTAGGGGGTTCGGCCGATTCGCGCCGATCGAAAGGTAGGCCTCGTCCACACCCCGCGCGCTGGAGTACCCTTGGGGGGCTGTACCCGTGCACCACGACCCCGAGATCACGAGCTATTTGTTCGAGCACGCACGAGACATCATCCTCGTGATCGACGCCGATGATGGCCAGATCCTCGATGCCAACCGCGCCGCCGAGGCTGCCTACGGCTACACCCGCGTCGGCGCTCCACTCGCGCGGAAGATCCTCGATCTCCGGGCCGAGCCCGAAGGCTTCGCCGATCGGATGCGCCCCGCGGGAGAGGCGGGATCCATGTCGAAACGCTGCACCGCCGGCGCGATGGCTCGCCGTTCGCCGTCGAGGTCAGCTCGCCAGCGACATGATGTCGGGGCGGCGGTGCCTGTTCAGCATCATCCGGGACATCACCGAGCGAAAGCGCTTCGAGGTGGAGCGCGAGGAGCCGCTGGACGCCACGCAGCGCGCGCTCCAGCTCCGCGATGACTTCCTGATGACGCCTCGGCACGGTTACTCGCGCGCCGGTTACCTACGTCAGCCTCAGCTCCAGCAGCTCGCGCGGCAGATCGATCGCGGTGCACCACGCGCGCAGCTGCGCGTGATGTCCAACGCGGCGTTCCACGAGACCCGCCGGTTGACGTCGTTGATCGATGCTCCTCGATGCCCAGCAGGCCAAGGGCCAGGGCCTCGCGCTCGGAACCGGCGACGTGGATCTCTCGGAGCTGATCCGGGATGTCACCGAGCGGCTCCGGCCACGTGCCGATCGTTGGCTCGGGAGATGGTGGTGGACGTGCCGGCGATCCGCGGCCGCTGGATCGGCTCCGCATCGATCAAGGTGGTCACGGGACCTCTGCTCAACGCGCTCAAGTACGGGCGCGCGGGCGGCCGGTCAAGGTCGCCGCGGGCGAACACGGGGCGGTGGTCCGTCTCTCCCGAGGTCTGCGATCAGGGGCATCGGGGTGGCGAGCGAGGACGTGCAGCGGATCTGGGGCAAGTTCGAGCGGCGCCGTCCCCGCCCACTACGGCGGGCTCGGGCTCGGGCTGTTCATCGCGCGCCAGATACGTCGAGGCCACATCAGGGCCACGTCGATGTCGAGAGCGTCCCCGGGT
>JADKKI010000074.1 GCA_016720595.1 Myxococcales bacterium | reverse complement strand
CACGAACCGGCCCTCATCTCCGCGGTGATGCTGGACCCGAACGCGAGGTTAGCGTTGGAAGTCACCGCGGACAATGGCCGGCTGGCGCAGCGCGAGCGAGCTTCACGATCCGGCCATCACGCGCGGCGTGGCCGTGGCGGTCAGCGCCGGTGATCAGGCACGCGGCACCACATCGCGCAGCTCGCGCAGGCGCATACCGGGACGCAGTCCTGGCCCCACTCAAGCCACGCAGTGGGCCTCGTCGATCGCGAGGAGGGCGATCCGCGCGCGGGCGATCAACCGCAGGAATCCATCCTGCACCGCACGCTCGGGAGAGATGTACATCACGGCGAGCTCGCCACGGAGCAACCGATCGATGACGTCTCGCCGCTCGTCATCCTCCTGGTGGCTGTGTAGCGCCGCCGCAGGGATGCCGCGTGCGGTCAGGCCTGCGACCTGATCGATCATCAGCGCGATCAGCGGCGAGACCACCAATGTGGTCCCGGGAGCCCGGCGCGCGCGGTCATCACGGCGGGCACCTGGTGGCAGGACGACTTGCCGGCGCCCGTGGGCAGGAGGACCACCGCATCGCCGCCCGCGACCACCGCCTCGACAATAGCCCCGCGCTGCTCCGCCCCGGAAGCCCGTGTGGTGCCGAACACCCTGCCCAGGACGGCGAGCGGATCTGTGGCGACTTCCATCCCTGACCACCATCACAGGGGTACGAGAACGGGCCCGGAGGGGCTCCGAATGGCCCGCGCGGCGCCCCCAGAAGTCGAACTTGCGCAGGAAGCGGTCGCTGTAGCTGTTCGGGTGCTTCACCAGATAGTCCTGGTGATAGTCTCCGGCGCGGACCCACGTGGTCGCGGGCCTTCGATCTTGGTGACGATCGGGAAGCCCCACTTGCCGGTCCTCGCGACGCGGTCTTCTCGTGACGCCGCGGCCTTGGCCCGCGCGGGAGGATACAGCGTGAAGATCTCCGAGCGGTACTGCGGCCGATGTCGTTGAAAACTTGCCGGTCGAGCGTGGTCGTGGTTGTGACCGCGGAAGTACCAGTGCACGAGCAGGTCTCGTGAAGGCTGAGGACGGAGGGATCGAAGGTCACGCGCACCGGACTCGGCATGCCCCGTGCTGCTCCCCTGATTACCTGGGGTCATAGGTCGCCGACTTCGAGGCTCCACCCGCATAGCCGACCTCGATGTCCACGATCCCGGGGGCGTCGAGGAGCACGTGCTCCATCCCCAGAAGCAGCCACCCGCCAGGATCGCGACCTCGCGGGGGCCGTCTGGCGTGGGCGGGTGGGGGCCGCGTGCGTATCCGGAGCGAGCCGCCGCAGCCCAGGGCGACGACGGCAGCGAGGAGCATGTGTCGCATCATGGGAGGTCTACGCGAGTTGCGGCGTGAGGTTACGAGCCGATCCGCGGGACCCGCGTTCCGGCACAGCACGCGCCCGGTAAGCCACGTCCAGAAGCGGCGGCGCTGATCACCTCGGGCCGGCGTGATGATCTCGGCACCGTGACGATCAGCTCATCGGCCTTGTCCGGATCGAGCCTGGAGTGCATCGACCAGGTCATCGAGCAGCTCGCCCTTCGGGTGCGAGATCGAGATCGGAGATCGCCAGGATGTACGCGAGCGCATAGGCCAGCTGCGCTGTCGAGCTTGTTCACGAGCTGCGCCGCGGTGCTCTGATCGATCGCGCCGCTGCTCGGGATCATCGAGAGGATGAAACGTGGGCGGCGTGGTCGCGGGCCTTCGCGTACAGACCTGCGCCGCGATCGATTCGAACAGCGCGTGGCCTCGTCCGCATCCTCCACATCATCCGCCGCGACGACGAGTTAACAGAGTGCCACCACGAGCTCGGCCTCGGCGGGCGTGGGACCGCCCTCCTGGCCGTACACGGTGGAGGCGATTCAGCGGATTGCGCGGCGCTCGACGTTCACGTCAGCGAACCTACCTGCACTCTCAGTACGCGAGGTGGACGTGGGTACAAAGCCCAACGATCGCACCGATGTTGCGGCCGTGCTTGATGCCGCCCATCGGGTCGTAGAACAGCTCGAGTCGTAGCGCGTGCCCGACATCTCTCGATAGAACTGGCGCATCGCCGAAGGCCCCCTGGCGTCGAAGGCGCGCCCCTGGTAGTGGTACGAGGCGCTGCGTTTGCCGCCCGTGGTCGAGGTGATGTGTAGGCCGGAGCCTCGCGCGTAGCCGCGGGACATCCCGGAGGACAGCTGAGTCGCCGCCGCGACGGTGGAGAGGAGGTCGGTGAGATCGTCTGAAACTCGGTGGTCGACATGTGCTGTATCCCCGGTTGGCTGTAGGACCCAGGTGCAGCGGCGATGCCAGCATTCGCCTGATTTCCCGTGTTCCACACCGAAACCCGGGCGGCAGATGGATTCTACCGCGACGGCGCCGCGAACCTCGCGATCTCCAGTCGAGGGTGAGCTCGCTCACGCGATCGACATCGCTCGCGGCGGCACTCCAGCAGTCGCCAGGGGCCGGGATCAGCGAGCCACTACGCGCGACGGCGGCGCAGAGCATCGAGCGCCGCGAGCCCGACGAGACCGGAACCACGACGCACTCCGCACCGACGCTGCAGCCATCGTCCTTGCTTCTGTTGTTCGACGCCGGTCGGCGCATCGATCGCGGCGCGGCGTCGACGGCGGCGGGCGGCGCATCGATCACCCCGGCGTCGACGAGCCATCGTGGGAACCGCGGCGGTGTTGGCGGCGCCGGGCGTGGGCGCGTGCCGAGGGCATATGGCGTCCGACACCTGCTGGACCGACATGCCGTCGGGCGGTGGGGCCGAGATCGCTGTTGAGCGGCGCGACGATCTGCGACGTCACGTTGCCCCAGCCGGAAGCAGTGGATGCGGGCGACGCGCTGTTAAGTTGAAGCACACCTGCCCGTTCACCGGCAGCGTGATGGTGAGCGCCGTCGCGCCGGTCAAGCCGAACTGCGTGACCGCCGTGGCCGTCGCGACCACGAGGCGGTGTAGCTGGCGGGGACGGCCGAACGCGACGGATCCGAGCGAGGTGCCTGCACTGTCGAACAGGGTCATCGAGTACGGCGTGGACGGGAACGAGTCACCGTTCGGGTCCTCGAGCCTCGATGAACTGCGACGTTCGAGCCTCCTGGTTGAGCCATCACCGGCGATCCTGGCGATGATCCGCGGCGAACGCGGAGCCCGAGGCCAGGAGAACAAAACCAGCGACAGCGGTACGCAGCTTCATGGTTCGAGCAGTAACACGGTTCGTTACTCGACGATCACCTTTGTCGCTCGCCCCGCGCCCGAACGTCCGGGCATGTACATCTCCTCGGTTTTCGGCGGCGGGACGACGAACGTCCCCGGCGTGGTGGCGCGCGTCACGTACGCGTAGCGCGTGCATACCTCGGCGAGCCCCTGCGTGAACGCCCCGGCGCGCCCGTCGCGCAGGTTCTGGTGCTCGTACCACGGGCCATACCACCACCAGTACGCGCCACGCCTGGGGTCTCGTCGGTGTCGCTCGCGTCCGCGGGCAGCGCCGGCTGGCCTGGAGCGCGGGGTCCGTGATCTCGAGCCTGCGCGGAGCGGAGATCGACGAGCGCCACGTGGTACCGGCGGTTCTCGTTCCACCCATCGAGAGCTTCACGCGCACGCGCGCGCCCGCCTTGATGCCAGGTCGCATCGGGGCCGCGGCGGACGTCCTTTCGGATCGTCGACGTCTCGTGTGTCCGCTCGACGACGAACCCGTAGTCGGCGGCCGCGAGGCTCAGGAGGCGGGCGCAGATAGGTCATGCTGATCCGGTAGTAGAGCCGGCCGGTGCCGTCCTTTCTGGATCGTCAGCGCCTGCTGGTCGTGCGCGGCCACTCAGCCATCGGCACGTTGATCCGGAAGTACTTTGGGGAGCGGCCGCGGAACGGGAGCTTCGGCGGAGCAGCGTTTCCCAGCCACACACGCGCGACGAAGTTCGGCGACCTTCTCGTGGGTCTGGAAGTAGAGGTCGAGGGGAGGAGGGCGAACGCATTCTCCTGCGTGTTGAGCCAGTGGCCGGCGCTCCGGTGGCGAGGAGTCGGTGACGAGCTTCGGATCAGATCCAGATCCGGCTGCTCGAGTGATCAGCGCCTCGAGCATCACCGCGTCGACGCGCCCGGTCGCTCGCGAGCAGCAGATAGCCGCCATCGCCATAGCTGGTGGTGAAGTTCGCCGCCCCGCGGTCTCGGACACCTTGTTGAGGGCGTGGCGTACGATCGCCTTGCCGCGCGGCAGCCGCGGGTTCCCGGCGAACACCGGAGAGCAGCCATCTGTTGGTCTCCATCGCGAGCTTCTCGACGCCGCCGGCGTCCGGGTGATCAGCTTCTGGCCCTTCGCGATGTCGAGACGCCGGGAGGAGCTTGCGCACGTAGAGCGCGTACGCGAGATCGAGCGGCGGACCCGGGGAATAGTGGACCGCAGCGGGCCCCGATGTCGCGGAGGAAGCGCGAGCGCCTGCTGATCATCGCGGCCGGCACCACATAGCCCTTGGCCTGGGCGCGGGCGTGAGCGCGCTCGCGACGTGCACCGCCGAGAGGTACGGGCTCGGAGGTGGCGAGTTGCGCTCCCAGTAGGCGAAGCCCCCGTCGGCGTTCTGCATCTGCGCGAGGTGTCGAGATCGGCGGTGATGTTCGCCTCATCGCGCCGCGCGAGGGCATGTCCTGACCTTGAACGCCTCGGAGCACGTCGCGGAGCGCCGCGATCGCGAGTATCCGGTCGCGCCGCTCGGCGCAGTCGTACGATAGTGGACGGTGTGGAGCATCGCGTCTGGTCAGCGCCTGGAGGTTGGTGGAGGCCGCGGTGATCCTGAGGCCGCCGAACGACGGGCACGACCTGCCGGGCAGGGCGATCGGCTGGCCATCGCGCCGTCGTCGATCGCCGCCGTAGGTCGCGAACGCCTCGGTGGCGGGTGTCCACACCGGGATCGCGAGTCTGGCGGCATCGTTGTCCGCGCCGGCGGAGCCCACGATCCGGGCGCCGTACCCGCGAGCTCGGCGGCGGCGGGGAACTGCACCTCCACGCGATCGTTCGCGGGCACGGTGACCGGAGCGGCCCGCGCCATCGGTGAGCGCGAGGTTGGTGGCGGCGATCGCGACGCGCACCGTCATCGGCGCGTCGGTCTGGTCTCTGCACCACGACGGGGAGCTGGAAACGTATCGCCGAAGTTGAGGGAATCGCGCGGCGGGCCCGGCCGCACCATCAGCGGAGCCGCGCGGTGATCGCGCCTTCGCCCTGCTGAACTGCTGAGCGCCAGCTACCGCGATCACGATCACGCGATAACGCGTGAGGTTGCCGGGCATCGCGAGCTCGACGGTGGCCTTGCTGTTCGCATCCGTCTTGACCTGTGGGCACGAACGCGGCGAGCGGGGTTGAAGTCTGAGCGCACCGCGATCGGGGGTGTTCGGCGCGGCTCGAGCGCACTGCTGCCGAGGAACCTGGCGCTGCGGGCCTGGGGACCGCCTCCGTCGTGTGAGGTTCGGGTCCCCGTTGCGGAGGCGCGCCTCGTTCTGAGATCCTGAGCGCTTCGTCGTCCTTCTTCCCCATCCTCCCTTCCTCGAGTGCCATCGCGGTGCCGGGTGCCTCTGTGGCTGGTCGCCGTCATACTGGGCGTCATCGTCGGCCCCGATGTTGCCGCCCTTCGCCTTCGGTGGCGGCGGCGTCGCCGGACCGTGCCGGACCTGGCAGCTTCGCGAGCTTGACGTCGGCGCGCGAGAACCGATCCTGCGAATCGGTGCCGCGCATCGCATAGAACGTGTCGATCGGAGTTCCGAACTGCGCATCCGCGAGCGCTAGGATCGCCTCGTCCACCACGATCACCGCTGCCTCGGCGTCGGCGACCGGCTTGCCCGCGGCGTCGCGGATCTCCACGGCGAGCGAGGTCTTTGCGGCAGGGGAGACCTTGGGTGTCGCGGGTGTGACGGTGATCGCGAGCGTGCGATGGCGCGGCGGGATCGGGAGGTTGACGGTGCCCGATGCGAACGCGGGCCGCTTTGGCTTCGGATCGGGGCCGGCCCGATCGTCCGCGCGCACGGCCATCCTGACGAGATCCACCCGGACATGCAGGTTCGGGGTCACTGCATCGGGTGATCGACGGGTGACGATCTGGTCGGCCCGTCGAGCGTGATCCTCTCGAGCTTGACGATGCCGCTGCGCCGCCAGCTCAGCACGCCCTCGGCGGGATAGAACGGCGTCTGGATCAGCACCTCGGCGGTGTTGCCGGGGCTGTAGTCGTGCTTGTCAGGGATCAGCTGCACGCGCTCCTCGCTGACCTCGCGCGCGGGTGGCCTCGCCGCCGGAGACAGTGAACTGGAGCTTGCTCTGGTTCTGCCGGCCCTTGTCGTCAATGATCGTGGCGGTGACGGCGTACTGGCCGCCCTTCGCTGTCTGGAACGTGCAGGTCCCCGGCGCGGTGGCGATCGTCACCCCGCACGGCTGCGGCTCCACCTCCCTGCTGCTGGTAAGCTGCCCTTCACGTACGCCCACTGAGGTGCACTGCGGTGAGCGAGATCTTCGAGCCGGTGACGAGCTTGCCATCGAGATCCACGCTGATCACCTCGAGCTCGAACGGGGGTGCCTTTCTCGACGAACGGCCGCTTCGCCTTGAGCCCGACATAGAGCGACGACGGATGCACCACCAGCGAGGTCTGTGCGGACCAGGCCTGTCGATTGACGTCGGTGACCGTGGCCGCGGTGGTCACCGACATCGGCGTGGCCGGATTCGCGGACAGGAAGTCGAGATGGAGCGTGTGCTCGCCCACCGCATCGGTCTTGCCTTCGAGACTCCAGCTCGAGGTGCCGCGATTCGCGCCCGTGCGGTACCTGCCGCCGAGGTACGCCTCGTCGTCGTCGTAGCCGCCGTCGTCGCCGTAGTCCCTGTCGAAGCCCTCGCTCCACCACGCGTGCCAGGCACCGAACTGGTAGTCGTCACGGTTGGGCGGCGTGAAGCTGGTGGTGCTCGCACTCACCGCCCACGTCACCTGTGCGGCGGGGAGCGATGCCCCGGTGAAGTACTTCGCGGACACCGTGACATCACCGCCGCCGCCGACGAGGAACGGGCCGTCACTCGCCGCCGCCTTGACCTCGAACTCGGGGCGGCGGAACTCCTCCACGCGGATGTAGTGCGAGAACCCATCGCTGGGGCGCGCGCGGGGGCCGGTGGGTGAGAACTCGATCCGCGCCCGCCCGAGGTTGGGCGTCTTCGGGAGCGTGAACTTGGCGTCGAAGCCGCCGAGCGCCGTCACCGTGCTGGTGCCCTTCGCGATCTCGTTGTTCTGCTCATCGACGACGCGAAACGTCAGCCCGGTCAGCGCACCATCGAGCGGGACCGACGTCGCCGCCCTTGCCGCGATCGATCCAGCGCATCCAGCCCTTGATCGAGACCTCCTCGCCAGGGCGGTACAGCGCGCGATCGTCGAGCACGTGCTCCTGAGCTGGAGGCGCTTCGTCGAACACGCTTGCTGTCCCACGAGCCGGACGAGTACGAGTGGTCGCTTCCGTCACGAACGCCACGTCGCCATCGCGGCGTGCGAGGAGATAGTGCACCGACGCTGGGTGGCGCGAGCGGGAACGCCGCGAGCCCGGTGGCATCGCTCGTGGCCTTGACCCCGGCGGGCCGCAGCTCGTAGCTGGACGCCGCCGGCGGGCTTGCTGCTGTCGAGCCTGCTCGCGTACGCGTGCATCGTGTCGCTGTCGAGGTGGACACTGATCCCGAGGTGCGTGGCCTGAACCCAGCTGATCAGCTCGGGCGGGCGGGTGGTCTCGGTCCACGGGGAGGGCTGGATGATCGCGATCACGTGGCCGAAGCCCTTCGGATCGAGCGCCGCGCTCAGATCCACGTGGGTCTCCGTCAACAGCTCCTGGCCAGGCTTGATCGGGGACCAGGTCGTCGAACACGAGCCGACCGGGCACGGTCGCGGGCTTGTCCTTGCGCCAGCGCTCGGAGAGGTACGAGACGTAGCTGTCGTAGTCGGCGGGCGTGACCTTGTAGAGTTGGACCTTCAGCGCCCGGTAGCTGCTCGTGAAGAAATCCAGCGTGCGGCCGGGCGCCATCGGATCGAGGACCACCATGTCGCTCGGTCCGGAAGAACTCGGTCTCGGATCACTGACGAGGAACGTGCGCTTTCGCTGCCGCCGAGCGTCTGTCCGAACTCGTCCTTGAGCTTGCCAGCGAGCGTGACGGTGTAGCCCGTGCGCGGCTGCTTGGTCCCGGAGATCGTGATCGAGGTCCCCGCGGCGTGGACCTTGAGGTCGGGGATCGCGGGCGTGATCGTCACCTGTGAGGGAGCGAACGCGTCGAGGTCGAGCGGGTTGTTCCAGCTCGAGACGCAGCGGGGTGCGGACGGCAGCCCCCGTTACCGCCCCAGCCGCAGGTGGCCTCCACGAGCTTGAGCGGCGGAAACGTGCGGAACGAGAAATCCGCTGCGCGAACTTCGTGATGTTCGGACCTCGGCGGAGGGGCGTGCCCACGCCGAGCTCCACGAACACCTCGGCATCTCCCGGAGCTTGTCCGTGGTGCGCAGCGCGACCCAGCGGCCGTCCTGGTGATCGGCCTTCGCGGCGGCGACCAGCGACTCGAGCTCGTGGGACTTCTCGATCTCGGCGTCGTCGAGCAGCCGTGTCGCGCGCAGGCCGCCGTTGGCCTTGACGGTGAGCTTCGCGAGCACGGCCTTCGGATCGATCTGCTGATCGAACAGGAGGAACATCGGTACGTCGAGCTGCTGCGGCCCAGAGGTCGGAGTGCTCGAGACCAGCTTCGCGGCGGGGGTCTCGAACGTGAAGCTCTTCGCGGCGGCGAGCGCCTCGCCGGTGGCGCTCTTGGTACCCGCGGGGATCGTGACCGTGTACGTGGTGGCCTGCGGGAACCGGACCTCGATCGAACACGATCGTTCGCGTGCCGATCCAGCGCCAGCGCCCTCGGGTCGGCTGGAGCTTCACGGGCTGGACCTGGCGGCATCCTCCTGCGAGGTCACCGCGATCATCGGCTGCGAGAACGTCACGCTGAGCTCGGGTGCGAGCGGGACCTCACCCTCGGGCATCCACCGCACGACGCTGAGGCCCTTGCCCGCGGTGGCAACGGCCGGCGGTGGGCGATCGGTCGGCGGTGGCGGAAACGTGGCGGTGATCACCGGGCCGGTCCGCGGCGGGGGCTGCGAGCCCGGGCGGATCGCGAACGCGGACAGATCAGCGGGCTCGGGTGCGAGCGGCTTGGTCCGCGCGAGGAGCTGCGTGACCTCCGCCGGTGCGAGCTTGGTGGCGGGGGCGAGGTTCGCGCGATCGTAGGCGGGCTTGCCGGCCTTGCCGCTCGACACGCGGAGATCGAGCCCGGGAGGGACGTCCTTCGCGATCGCCTTGGGCGGTGGCACCGCGCTCGGGTCGCCCTTGTTCCCACCACAGCCCCCGGCTCCGATAAGCAGCGCAACGGCGACCACCAGCGTTCCCAGCACAGTGCGTGTCCTCACGTTGCCTCCTTGCGACCGGCGAGCAGTGTCCCACACCCACTCCATGGCAGACTCGAGGGGATGCGGAGGATCGCGTGTGGAGTGGTGCTGCTCGCCGTCGGTTGCTCGTCCGACACCGGCGGTGAGGTCACGGGTCCATATTCCGGTCCACTGCGTCGCTACGACGTCGACGTGCTCACGTTGCCGTCGACCACCGCGCTCACGAATCAGTTCGCGGACGATCTCGATGGCGATGGTGAGCCGGACAATCAGCTCGGCTTGATCGTCGCTGCGCTGACCCAGACCAACGACACCAACAAGCACGTCCCCGACATGATCGCCGGCTGTCGTCGATGGCGAGCCAGCTCGGCGGCCGGCTGGTCAACGGCGAGCTGCTGACCAATCGCACGCGGACCACGAAGGCGCTGGGCGATGCAGAGGTCTTGCTCCCGGTGTTCGCGGGATGCCGATCCTGGTCGTCCCGCTCGTCGGCGTGGAGCTCGAGCTGAGCGGCGACGGTGCGGGCGGCTTCGACGGCATCGTGCACGGCGGCATCCCGATCGATCGCGCGAAGGCGATCGCGTATGCGGGCGTGCTCCAGATGATGCGCACGAACCCCTCATCGCACCTCGTGTTCGCGCGCATCCTCGATACCAACCGCGATGGCGCGATCGCCGCGGACGAGCTCGCCGCCTCCGCGCTGCTCGCGGGCTTCATCGTCGACGACATCGCGATCGGCGGCCCAGGCCGTGCTCTCCGTTGGCTCTGGCGTACACCTGTGCGCGGAGGCGAGCTGTGTGCACCACGCGCCGGTCGACGCGTGCACCGATCGCGTGCGCGATGGCGCCGAGACCGACATCGACTGCGGCGGCGGCACCTGCCCGACCTGCGCCGCGGGCCTCGCGTGCACCACACCCGCGGACTGCCAGACCGGCGGCTGCGACAGCGGCACCTGCCGCGCGCCCACCTCCAGCGACGGGCTCCGCGACGGGTTCGAGAGTGATGTCGATTGCGGTGCCGCATGCCCGGACTGCGCCGCCGGGCAGCGCTGCGGCAACGGCGACGATTGCGTCAGCGGCCGCTGCAACGCCACCGTTGGCTCGTCGGGGACGTGCGGGGCGTGACCCGGTCGTGACCCGATGACGTGCTTCTCCTGCGGCAGGGCGCTACAGCCTGGGGTGCGGTTCTGCGGGATGTGCGGTCAGCGCCAGGCCCGCACCTCCGGATCGTTCGCGGCCGGCAAGACGCTCCGCGAGCTGTGCGAGCGTGAGGCGCCGATCGGCTGGCGGCGCGCGTTCGAGATCCTGATCGCCACGTGCCATGCGATCGTCGCGGCGCGTGCCCGCGGGGCCGAGCAGCTGTCACTCGAGCCCGAGAGCTTCTATCTCGAGCGGCAGGGTGACCGCTGGGTGGTGACCGTGCTCGATGCCGACGCGGGACGTGATCCGGGTGAGCCGCACGACACCGAACCACGGCCGGCGCCCCCTTCGTGGCTGATGCTCGACCGCATCGACTACTTCTCACCCGAGAAGCTGATGGGGAAGCCTCTCGACGGCGCGAGTGAGGTCTACACGCTCGGGGTGATCGCGTTCGAGCTCGTCACGGGCCAGCGGCCCTTCGCCGATGCCACGGGACCCGCGGGTCTGATCACGGCGCAGCTCAAGAAGCCGGTCCCGGTTCCGTCGAAGCTCCAGCTCGCGGCGGTGATTCCGCGAGCGGTCGATGCGGTCCTGCTCGCGCCTCGAGAAGGAGCGGAACAAGCGCTATCCCGATGTCGGGATGCTGGCGCAGGCGGCCACCGACGTGCTGACGATCGAGGTGAGTAACGCGCCCGAGCCACCGAAGCGCCAACCCCAGGCGGCCAGGTCGGTGCCCCCGGCTCGGCAGCCGATGGTGACGTCGAGAGCTTCGACGGCGGCGATCAGGGTTCTTCGGGGCGCTTCGTGCGGGAGTCCGAGCTGCACCACCCGGCATGCGTTCAACTCCGCACAGGACGCGACGCTGTTCGGTAGCTGGCTGCTGCTCGATCACTTCGATTCGCTGGTCTCGAGACGACCGGACTACGATCCGCACCCACACGCCGGCATGGCGACGCTGACGTATCTGTTCGATGGGCGGCTCGTGCACCGCGACAGCATCGGCACCGAGCAGGTCATCGAGGCGAACGGGCTCAGCTGGTTCCACGCGGGCGCGGCGGCATGCACTCGATCGCCACCATCCGCTCGATCGCGCGCGAAGCGCGGCTGCACGGTCTCGAGCTGGGGTCGTGCCGCCGAGGCCGAACGAGCACGATCCGCCGGCGTATGCGTTTCATCGGCCGCAGGAGCTCCCTCCGTGGTGATCAGGGCGCGCGCGTGCGGGTGGTGCTGGGCGAAGGCTTCGGCGCCCGTTCACCCGTGGTCACCCCGGCTCCGCTGTCGATGTTCGATCTCCGCCTCCCCAGCGGCGCCGCCGTCCCGCTGCCCGCACCTCGGCATGCCGATTACCAGCGCGCGGTCTACGTGGTGAGCGGCGCGGTCGAGATCAAGGGCAAGCTCGTCGAAGCTCGCCACCTCGCGGTGATCGCGCCGACGGAGAGCGTTGGCGTCACGGCGGCACGCGGCGCCGCGGCGCACGTGATCGTGCTCGGCAGCGCGCCGGTGCTCGGACCGCGCCACAACGCTCGCTACTTCAGCGCATCGTCGAAGGCACGTGTGGACGAGATGCACGAGCAGTACGTTGCCGGTGCCTTCGGAACCGTCCCCGGTGAGTCCCGGGCCCGTCCCTTGACGCCGCGCTGACGGTGCGTCGAGTGAGGCCGCGGCTACGGGCACGCGCAGGGACACGGGACCAGGTTGCCCTGGTCATCGGCGCAGTCGGTCGTGCGGGCCCGGCGCTGGCAGTCGCGGAGGCACTGCTCGCGTGACTTCGTCGGGACTGCGCGCCTGGGATCGGGGAGTCGCCCTGCGTCGATCGGCGCGGCATCGATCGGCGTCGCATCGATCGGCGCGGCATCGATCGGCGGGGCCTCGATCGGCGCGGCGTCGATCGGCGCGGCCTCGGTCGGTAGAGCTGGCTCGTTCGCGGAGCCGCTCGGGCGAGGCTCCGCCGTCGGTGCGGCTGGCGGCCTTGTCGCGTCGCCGCGGCAGCCGCCGGCCAGCACGATCGCGAGGACCACGCGCAACGTCATGCCGCATCATAGCGTGGGTGTCGTGCCGACCGCTGACCGCGCGATGGAGCTACAGGCAGCTCGCCTTGAAGATCTTCTTGTCGCCCGCGAAGTAGTACGGCGGGCTGCAGCTCGAGGGTCCCGCGGCGGGCGGAGCGCGTGGAGGAGGCGCGCGCTCGATGCCGACCTTCTTGGCCGCGGGGCGCAGAGGCGCGGCACGCGCGGGCGCGAGGGGCGCGCGCGTGGGTACGGTCACACGTGGAGGGAGGGGCGCGGGTGCGGCGATGGTCGCCGGCGGTGCCACGGCGCGTGGCGCTACCGTCGAGGGCTGTGGACGCGCGACGGTGTGATCGCCCGGCGTGGTGAGCTTCGGTGCGAGGGCCGCGGTGGGGCGTGGTGGTTCGAGATCGCGGCCGAGGAACGCGATGCCGAAGGCGAGCACCACGCCGATCACGGCGCACGCCGCGATCAACGCGAGCGGACGCACGATCCGTGGCGCGGGCTGCGCCGGCGGCGGCGGCTCGGTCGCCACGATCGGCGGCTGCTCGGCGGTGGTGTTGGCCCGCAGATCGGCGGTGGTGGCGGCGCGGGGGATCGCCGCGCTCAGCCGGCGCCAGTCCGCCTCCTCGTTGGCGATCATGTGCTCGCGCTCGTCGAGGAACAGCTTCCCCGCGGCACGGAGCCAGGTCGCCACCTCGCCGGCGGGGGCGGGCGTCACCGCGGCGACGAGGGCTGCCTCCATGTCGATCGCCGTCGCCCAGCGCTCCTTCGGATCGAGAGTGAGCCCGCGATCGAGCACCTGCTGCACCTCCTCGAGCCGGCGCCAGTCATCGCCGAGCCACGCGCGCTCCTCGCTCAGCGCTTCGGTGACCCGCGGCAGTGCGCCTCGCAGGATGCGCTCGATCTGTGCGCTCTGACCGAGCGAGGAGGGGTGCAGGCGCCGGCCCGCGAGCAGCTCCCACAGGACGACCGCCACCGCATAGACGTCACTCTGCCGGGTGGCGCGGCCGCGGATCTGCTCGGGCGCGGCATAGCCGATCTTCCCCTTGAACATGCCGGCGCGCGTTACGTGCATCGCCATCGCCGCCTTGGCCACGCCGAAATCGAGGAGCCTCGCCGTTCCATCGGCCGCGATCATCACGTTCTGGGGCGAGACATCGCGATGCACGATCTCGAGTGGCGTGCCGAGCTCGTCGGTGGTCTCGTGCGCCGCGTGCAGGCCCGCGAGGGTTTGGCACGCGATCGAGACGGCGATCGGGATCGGGATCCGCGTGCGCGCCTCGAACAGCGCCTTCTGCAGCCAGGACAGCGGCACACCATGCACGTAGTCCTGCACGAGGATCACCTCGTCGCTCATCGTCACCACGTCGAGCACCGGGACGACGTTGCGGTGGTGGACCTTCGATGCGATCCGCGCCTCGTCGAGGAACATCGCGACGAACTCGCGATCCTGGGCGAGCTCCGGTAGCAGCCGCTTCGCCGCGACGATCCGTGAGAACCCGACGTCACCGATCAGGTGCGCGATGTGGATCGTCGCCATGCCGCCGCGCGCGATCGCGCGATGCAGCTGATAGCGCCCGACGGTGATCGATGGCTCGAGCTCGCCCACGTTCGGCACCCTCGCACGCCACCAGGTGTCGGTCGCAAGGGTGGCCTAGGTCCACACAGGCGCGTTGTGGAACGACGATTACAGAGTCACGGGCAGGTGACCACCTCGGGTCCTGCAGGCGTGGCCGCACCCTGCGTGCCGCAGGTGACGAAGCATGCGCCCACCCGGCATCCGACGACCTCGCAGCCCGTGGGTGGGCATCCCACGACGCAGCGCGTGGCGTCCGCGCAATCGATCTTGCAGCTGGCGGCTGCCGTGCAATCCACGCTGCACAGCTGCCCACTGGCGCACGTCGTGGCGAACTCGGAGCCGGGTTCCGCGAGGACGGCGCAGGTCTGCGCAGGCGCGCAGGTGGTGCTGGTCACGCCGGGTGCACCGTCCACTGCGCTCTCCGGCGCGGCGACGTCATCGAAGCCGATCCGGCATCCCGCGGCGAGCACGATCAGCAAGGCGCAGCGCATACCCCGTGATACGGCACCCGTGAGGGAGTACCGACATCACCCCGACATCAGCGCCGCGGCGTGTCGGGGATGAGGTCGGTGAGGACGTCGATCGGCATGGTGCTGTCGTTCGCGGGCTTGACCTCACGCGCCGTTCGTCGGAGCGCACGCGCGCAGCCGCCACAGAACCGGTCGGTGGGGCTGTTGACGGCACCACAGGTCACACAGCCACCTGGGAGGCCGCTGCCGCAGCCGCCGCAGTGCTTGCGCCAGGAATCGTTGTCGTGACGACAGGAAGGACACCGGATCGAGGACGCCATACCAGGGGGTTCGGCCGATCCGCGCCGATCGAAAGGTAGGCCTCGTCCGCACCCCGTGCGCTGGAGTACCCTCGGGGGGCTGTACCGTGCACCACGATCCCGAGATCACGAGCTATTTGTTCGAGCACGCACGAGACATCATCCTCGTGATCGACGCCGATGATGGCCAGATCCTCGATGCCAACCGCGCCGCCGAGGCCGCCTACGGGTACACCCGCGCCGAGCTGCTCGCGCGGAAGATCCTCGATCTCCGGGCCGAGCCGGAGGGCTTCGCCGATCAGATGCGCCTCGCGGGAGAGGCCGGGATCCAGTTCGAGACGCTGCACCGCCGGCGCGATGGCTCGCCGTTCGCCGTCGAGGTCAGCTCGCGCGGCGACATGATGTCGGGGCGGCGGTGCTTGTTCAGCATCATCCGGGACATCACCGAGCGAAAGCGCTTCGAGGTGGAGCGCGAGGAGCTGCTGATCGCCACGCAGCGCGCGCTCCAGCTCCGCGATGACTTCCTGATGATCGCCTCGCACGAGCTCCGCGCGCCGGTCACCAACGTCAGCCTCCAGCTCCAGCAGCTCGCGCGGCAGATCGATCGCGGTGCACCACGCGCGCAGCTGCGCGTGATGTCCAACGCGGCGTTCCACGAGACCCGCCGGTTGACGTCGTTGATCGATGCCCTCCTCGATGCCCAGCAGGCCAAGGGCCAGCTCGCGCTCGAGCTCGGCGACGTGGATCTCTCGGAGCTGATCCGGGATGTCACCGAGCGGCTCCGGCCGCGTGCCGATCAAGTTGGCTCGGAGATGGTGGTGGACGTGCCGGCGATCCGCGGCCGCTGGGATCGGCTCCGCATCGATCAGGTGGTCACGAACCTCCTGCTCAACGCGCTCAAGTACGGGCGCGGGCGGCCGGTCAAGGTCGCCGCGGGCGAAGACGGGGCGGTGGTCCGTCTCGAGGTCTGCGATCAGGGCATCGGGGTGGCGAGCGAGGACGTGCAGCGGATCTGGGGCAAGTTCGAGCGCGCCGTCCCCGCGCACTACGGCGGGCTCGGGCTCGGGCTGTTCATCGCGCGCCAGATCGTCGAGGCCCATCAGGGCCACGTCGATGTCGAGAGCGTCCCCGGGGTGGGCTCGACGTTCCGCGTGATCTTGCCGCGCGTCTGAGGGTTACCTGACTTCCCGCATACCGTAGCGCCGAGGCTTGTGAGCCCGGACGTGTGCACAGAGATCAAACCAAGGAAGCGGGGAAGCAAGGCAGCAGACCTGGGAATGGCCAAAGTCTCTGACCTTGGTTCCTGGCTTCCTGGGTTTGAACTCTGGGAGATGTTCGACGAGAGCACTGGGCGTGGCCGAACGTCGCCATCCAGTGCGGCACCTCTCAGTGCCGATGCCTCGGCGTTACCTCGGCGGCTACTTCGGTTTTTGGGCGAGCCGCTTCGTGGTGCCGTCGTCGAGCTGCACGTCGATCGTCTTGTCCACGCTCGCGGTGACCACGAGGTTGCCGAACTTGGGATGCGTGAGCTGCTGCCCGACCTCGAAGTGACCGCTCGCCGCGTATGGCACCGGGCCGGAGCTCGTGGGCGCGGCCGCGGTGTTGGTGGGCGCGAGCACCGTGCGGAGGGCGGCGAGGATCGACTTCCGGACCTCGGGGACCCGGTGGTACTCGGCGACCAGCGCGATCCGTGCGAGCAGATCCTCCTCGATCGACTGCAGCCCATCCCAGATGTGGGCGTTGTCCTTGGCGCCCACGGCCCAGGCACACGCTCGCGCGGCCTCGGGGATCCGGTGATCGGTGCCGAACGTCTCGTTGCGCGCGGCCGTGCACTCCTTGGCCGTGAGCTTCGCGTTGGCGATCGCGTCAGGAGACTTGGTGGCGAGCCAGCTCTCCGCCGCCTCGAGCGCGAGCTGGGGCCGGCGATCCTCGGCCCGCTTGCTCTCCCACTCGGGGATCATCAGCGTGCGGGTGACGTGGATCGCGGCGCGCAGCAGCAGGTCGCGGTCGAGATCGTCCAGGTTGGTGGACCAGGCCGAAACTGGAATTCCCTTGGCCGGGTCGCCGCGCAGGGAGGCAAGACGGGTCAGGCGTTCCTCGATCACGCCCCGAACCTACACCCTTCTAATAGCCGGACTCCACGTCCACATCGTCGAACGTCCGCCACAGGATCGATCCGTTGAACGCTCCCCAGCGCGAGATCGACACCGGCAGGCGGACGCCCGCGGAGATCAGCACGCCCGACGCTGGCCGATCCTCCGGGTCCGGAGTCGCGAGGGGCTGCACGAGCAGGCGATCGAGGAAGTCGACCACCGCGTCGTCCTCGAGCCGGCGGCCGATCAGCTCTCGCCCGCGCAGCCGGACGGTGAGCTGACCCTTGCCATCGAGATCGAGGTGATAGCGCGTGCGCCCGTTGGCACCCGTCGTGGTGAGGTGCATCTCGAACGGCCGCAGCGCGGCGAGCCGCTGCTTGCGATAGCGGTCGATCGCCTGGGTCAGCACGCCATCGACGAGGATGCCGAGCATCGACGCCTGCGAGATCACGGCACCGCCGCGGGCACGATGCTCGCCGCCGCCGGGGGAGATCCGCAGCCACGATGACGAGTAGCCGATCCTCTCGGTCCGCACGCAATCGAAGGAGTTCATGCCCGTGATCACCGCGAGCTCCTCCCCTGTGAGCTGGAGCCGCCGCGGCGCCATGTCCTCCGCGCTCCAGATCACGGCTCCATCCGAGGCCACCTCGAACACGCTGTGGATCCAGTCGCCCGTGCAGCCACTCGCGCCCTCCACGAGCTGTAGCGACCAGTTCTTGTATGCGGTCAGCGGCGGGACGAACGGCACGCAGCCGCCTCCGGCCTGTGCCGGGGACTGATCGTCGGTGCCATCGTGCTGGTCCACCAGCTGCTGGAGCGCCTCGCCGCTCAGCGGCACGAGGTGATAGGTGGGTGGCGCCGCCGCGCGTGGAGGTGCCACCTCGGGCTCGGGCCACGCGCGATACAGGCCAAAGGCGGCGGAGCACGCCACGAGCGCGACGACGAGGCGGGTGCTGGTCAACGAGGCGGCGAGCTGCACACGGGTCAGACACCAACCGGTGCCGCCGGGTTGCTACTCCGTGCGCTGCAGGATCTCGAACACGGGCCGGTTGTCTTGCCCGGTGGGTGGCCGCGCGATCCCGCGGGATTTCAGGCGTTTCGGCTCGATGCCGCGCTTCACGAGCTGCTCGACGATCGCGCGGGCACGCTGGAGCCCGATCACCTGCTGGTACTTGGGGTCGCCATCGTTCCCGAAGCCCTGGACCTCCACCACCTGGATGCTCGGGTTGCCGGCGAGGGTCGCGGCGATCGCATCGAGGGTCTTCTCCCCTTCGGGCACGACGTTCGCGGTCAGACCGTCGAACTTGATCGCCGGCAGGATCTCGATCTGCGTGTCGGTCACGATCAAGCGCCCGTCGGGGCAGCCGTCCTGATCGTCCTTGCCGTTGATGTTCTCCGGCTGATCCGGGCACCAGTCGCGCGCGTCCGCGATCCCATCGTGATCGCGATCGTTGGTGGTTGGCGCCACACCCGTGGGGGCGGCCGGGGCTGGGGGATGGCACGCCGCGCCGAACAGCACGGCGATCACCAGGGGCCACCTCACGCCAGGATCGTAGCAGCAGGTACCATCCACGGCATGACGATCAACATCCGCGGCGTTCGGGTGCCGTCCATGCTGTACGGCACGGCGTGGAAGGAGGACGCCACCGAGGGCCTCGTGATCGACGCGCTCGACGCGGGCTTCCGCGGGATCGATACGGCCAACCAGCGGAAGCACTATCACGAGGAGGGCGTGGGCCGCGCCGTGATCGCGAAGCTGCGCGAGGGGATGCTGCGCCGCGAGGATCTGTTCCTCCAGACCAAGTTCACGCACCGCGATGGCCAGGATCATCGGCTCCCGTACGATGCGGGCGCGCCGATCCGGACGCAGGTCGAGCAATCGTTCGTCAGCTCGCTCGCGCACTTCGAGGTCGACACGCTCGACAGCCTGATCCTCCACGGCCCTTCGCAGCGAGAGGGTCTGTCCACCGAGGATCGCGAGGCATGGCGCGCGATGGAGGCCATCGCCGAGAGCGGGCGCGTGCGGCTCCTCGGCGCGAGCAACGTCACCGCTGCGCAGGTGCGCGAGCTGGCGGAGCTCGCCCGGATCCCCGTCGCGTTCGTGCAGAACCGCTGCTATGCGAACCGCGGCTGGGACCGCGCGGTGCGCGACGTGTGCGACGAGCACCAGATCGTGTACCAGGCGTTCTCGCTGCTCACCGCGAACCGCCCCGTGCTCGTCAACCCGGAGGTCACCGCGATCGCGAAGCGCCATGGCAGGTCGCCCGCGCAGCTCGTGTTCCGGTTCGCGCAGCAGCTCGGCATGCTGCCGCTGACCGGCACCAAGGATCCGAGCCACATGGCGGAGGATCTCGCCGCCGAGGGCTTCAACCTCGATGCGGACGAGCTCGCGATCATCAACACCGCGGGGTGATCACAGCTTCCACAGCGTGCGCGTGGTGCTGAGCGTGGCGAACGCGCGGAGGCCCCGGGGCAGGGCGTGGCCATCGAGCATGGGATCGCGCGCGCTGATCCCGAGCACACCCTCGAGCGTGAGGCCGAGCGAGAGCTGCTGCGGCAGCGCATAGCTCCCGGTGAACGTGGCGCCGGCCACGCGCTCCTCGGCGCCGAGGCCCTCGTCGATGAAGTAGTGAGCGCGCGAGACGAACGCCGCGCCATGCGCGATCCAGGTGGCATCCGTGAACTGGCCGGAGATCGTGAACCGATCTTCGGTGATCACGTCCGCGAGGATGTTGGTGTCCACGGTGCGGTCGTAGGACACCGAGAGGGATCGCCGCACATCGCCACTGTGGAGTGCCACGTGCGCCACCGCGATCGTCACATCGGGGAGCCCGCTCGTCCCGATCGTGATCATCTCGTGCACGCCCGGCCCGTTGGTCTCCGAGCCGACCGTGCCCGTGCCGCCCACGCCGAGGTCCGCGTCCACGAGCACGCGATCGGTGCCGAACAGCCCGATGCCGTAGAACCGTACCGGCCACGCGTTGACGATCGCCGCGCCGTTGTCGGCCTGGATCCCGTGAAACCCGAACGCGAGGATGTCGATGAAGCGATCCGCGAGTGCGAGCTCGCCACGGGTGCGGAGCAGCCGCACGAACCACACGCTGCCCGAGATCTCGACCTTCGCGGACTCGCCGCCGTACCAGTGGCGCCAGCGATAGCGCTGGTCCGCGGTGAACCCCGCGAAGCCGATGCCGCGATCCTTGGCCCACAGGTAGCGCGCGCCTTCGACGTCGAAGCCGTAGCCGATGTCGCTGTAGTCCTCGTCGATCGAGGCGCGCGGGCCGGTCAGGCGCGGGCGCGCGAGGACGAGCGCGCTCTCTCGGAGCACGAGCGGGAACAAGGTGAGGCCCGGCGCGTCGAGCTCCATCAGCGTATCGAGCCCGAGCCCGCCCGAGAGGCAGATCTGGAGCCACTGCTGGGCGCCGCCGGTGGCGTTGGGATCCTTCGAGCGCAGATCGCCGCGAATGCTGAGCCCGGCCTGCAGCAGGTCGCAGCGCTCGGAGCGAACCGCGAACACCGCGCCGATGGTCCCGGCACCCGAGGCCGCGCGCTCGTCGAGCCCGGCGCCTGCCTCGGCGAACACGTCGAACCGCGCCTCGGTGGGCTGATTGTTGGCGAGGAACGCGTTGCCCAACACGATCGCGGTGTCGATCTGCTCGCGCGCCTGGGCGATCTTGCGACGGATCTCGCCCTCCTCGGACTCGGACCACAGGCCGGTGACCTTGCGGAGCGTGCCGATCAGCGGCTCGTCGGCGTGCGCGGGCGACGCTGCGGTCAGCACCAGCGCGAGGGCACAACCGAGAGCGGAGCGATGCATTCAGTGGACGACGATGCCGCGCGGCAGCGACAGATCGTTCTTGGCCTCGACTTCGGCGAGCTTGAGGCCGACCAGGCTCTTGAACGCCTCGTCATCGATGATGCTGCCGCGCTCGGGCACGCGGATCGCGCCGTTCGAGTACTCGGGCGCGAACAGGATGCCCCGTCCGTTGCCGTTGTACCCGAGCTGCAGCAGCGCCTCGGGCTCGAACTGCGTGCACTTCTTCTCGCAGCAGTAGAACGCCTTGGTCACCCGATAGAAGCCCTCGGCGGGCAACGGCCGGATCGATTTCGGATCGAAGTCATCCGGCACCGTGGTGCCGTTGGCCTGGAACACGGCTCGGTTCGCATTCCACTTCTCCGGGAAGTACAGCCCGGGACCCGGGTTGCCGTGGTTGTGGAAGTAGACGAGGCGGTTCGGCTCGATGCCACCGATCTGCTTGACGGTGCGGTACAGGCCGCATGGGGGGAGCTCTTGCGTCACGTGCTCCATGATGGAGCCGGTCGCGCGCGGACGCTACTGGTACAGTTAGGACATGTGCATCATCTGCATCGATCTGGCAAAGGGCGTCCTGACCGGCAAGGACGCGCGTCGCCACCTCGGCGAGATGCGCGGCAAGCTCGGGGCGCACGCCTCCGAGGTCCAGGCCAAGATCGAGGAGGCGGAACAGGTCCCGCCTGCTGCGCCGTCGACCGCCAAGCCCTGACCGTTCGGCCAGGGCGCGCCCGGCTCAGGACGCGCGCCAGATCGGGAACTCGGCGCCGGCCGCGGGAGCGGTGACCAGGCCGTTCTCGATCGCGCCGTCATCACTCTCGGGCTCGCACAGGTAGACCGCGATCGCCCCGAGCGGCGAGGACGTGCGCACCAGGTGATAGCCGGCGGGGACGGCGCGGCTCGAGCGCTTCCACGCCACCTCGAGATCGCCGACCTGCGCCGCCTCGAGGATCTTGCGCCCGCCCTCGGTGGCGAACCCGGTGACCGTGGCGACCTCCACCTCGTGGGTCCCGCTCGTGGGCTCGGTGACGAGGCCGTGCTGCGCGAGGTGCGCGGCGACGTTCGCCGGCACGAGGTACGCCGGAGGGCGCTCGACGATCGTGCTGCCGACGAAGTTCGCGAAGTACGCGATCGAGACGTGCGAGGGCGCGCCATCGAGCGTGCGCGGCGTGCGCGTGGCGATCTCGATCGGCTGCTCGAACGCCTCGAGCTTGTACCGCACCGCGATCTGATCGCGCGGGCTCCGGCTCGCGGCCACGATCTGGACCACGTCATCCGGCCGCGAGGTCACGAACTTCAGCGCCTCGAGGATCGTGGCGTACGTGGTGCGCACGCGATCCGGGAACGTCAGGTACGAGTAGCACTCGAGCAGGAGATCGAGCCGGTTCGAGAGGCCGCGGTAGTTGCTGCCGAACCGCGGGTGGTGCGGGTACGTCATCCAGCCCTCGCGCACCGCCGCGTGAGGATCCGCCTCGCTGCGCGCATCGAGCGCACGCTCGTCCTCCACGAAGTTGCCGTACCAGCCGGCGAGCAGCGAGTGCTGGGTCTCGAGCTCGCGCGTGACGATCGGCATCATCGTCTGCCGCATGAAGTGGACCGGCTCGGGGCGCCCGCTCGCCACCGTGTGCGGCACGTCGTACGTCATCGCGAACCGGTGCACGGATCCGTTCGTGGCGTGGGTGTCGATCGTCAGGTCCGGCTCCCAGACCTGGACCACGCGCGTCTGCAGCAGCCGCATCTCGAGCGCCTGCTGCCGCATGTAGTCGCGGTTGAGGTTGATCCCCGAGGCGTTGACGCGCGTGCCGACCTTGGCCGGGCCGATCTGGCCCTCGAGCTTGGGCAGATCGAGCTTGCGGTTCGCGGGATCGATCGCGTCGTTGCCGTCGGGGTTGAACAGCGGCACGATCACGAGCGTCAGCTTCTCGATCAGCGCGGCGTGCGTGCCGTCGAGGATGTCTCGCATCAGCATGAGGCACGCCTCCTTGCCCTCGACCTCGCCGGCGTGGATCCCGTTGATGATCAGCACCACCGGCTGACCTGCCGCGCGGGCGGCGGCGGGCGTCTTGTGGCCGTGCGCGGAGAGCACCACGAACGGCAGCTCGCGGCCCTGCGGGCTCACGCCGAACGCGGCGCGGTGAAAGCGCGGATCGTTCCGGCTCGGAGCGCGGCGAGGAATCCCATCACGTCGGCGTGAAGGGAGGTCTCCTGGTATCCGGTCGCTTCGGCGCGCGTGACAGGGGGCATCGCCAAGCTCTACCCCGAGTCAGCTGCGCGTGACTACAGATCGGCGCCGCAGCCGCCGGCCGGGCAATCGCAGCCCTTGGGCGCCGTGCACATCTGGACGATCTCGCCGGTCTCGTAGAAGTGCTTCATCGCGTCCGCGGTCGCCTGCTTGGTGCGGATGCTGCCGTGGACGGCGTTGTCGGGCGGGGCCTCGTTGCCGTGCGGGATCGTGCTGCCGAGGCCGAAGTCATAGATCACGAGGCCGTTGGACACCGGTCCGGTGACGCCCTGGAGCCCGAACGATGTACGGCGAGGGCATCAGCACCGGGGATGTTCATCGTGCGCGCCTGCATCTCGCTGCCGATGTTCGAGACCGTCGTCGTCGGCGATCGCGATCTGCATGAACACCTGCTTCTGCGGCGTGCCGGGGAACGTGTGGGGCACGAGGGTGTCCACCACCGAGGTCGCCTCGGTGCGATCCCAGTGCTGCTGCATCAGGTTGATCACCATCACGTCGTCGAACGGATCGGGATACGCGCCGTTGAGCGTGGTGCGATACGTCGGCCAGTCGCGCGAGCGCTCCAGGAGCAGCGAGTAGTTGATCGCGCCGACCTGGAGCACGCACCGGCTGATCACCGGATCGATGCCGCACACCGTGGTGCCCGCGATCCGCCCTGCGAGATGCCGTAGTAGTAGACGCGCGGGTCGGATCCACGAGCGAGCCACCGCCGGCCTTGGGTGAACAGCACGCTCGCCATCGGGCCACGCGCGATCTGCACGAGGGCGACGTGGTTGATCATGCCCTGCACGAGCACGTCGAAGATCAGCCCGCCCTTGTTCGCATCATTGAGCGCCGTCACGACATTGGGCACGTCGATGTCGCTCATGCCGCGCATGTCCGTGCCGATCGCGACCATGCAGCTCTCGGTGGCGATCCGCGGGCCGGAGCCGACCTGGCCCGAGGTGCCGAGCAGGCCGTGCCCGTAGATCAGGATCGGTACCGGCGTGGACGAGGTCAGCGCGCACTGCGGGACGATCGCGGTGAACGGCACGCGGTAGAGGCCATTCGGCTTGGGCTTGCCGTCGGCATCGCGCAGCAGCGTCCCTGGCGGCGCCAGCCTGAGGCCGCGGTCGAGAGAACAGCGGCGCATCGAACGTGCCTCGTAGCGCGCGGCGAGCCGTACGTCGGTCTGGGTGATCGTCGTCGAGGTGTACGTCAGCGAGGCGCCATTGGTGCCCATCAGCGGCAGCGCCACGTCACGCGCGTTCAGCAGATCGGCGCACCTGCTCGCGCGATCGCGTGGTGAACTCCCACGCGGTGACGAGGTCTTGCTGGTGGATCCCTTTGGCCTCGAGCGCGGCGAACAGGGCCGTCATCCGCGGGCGGATCTTCTCGAGCAGCGGGTGCGTCGTCTTCTCGCCATCGAGCAGCGCCTGGAAGCCCTCGGGCACCAATAGCTCGCCGCCGCCCTTGGCCTTCAGGGTCTTCTTGATCGCCACGCCGTAGTGATGGCTGCCCGCGAGCAGCTTGAACGGGCGGATGAACAGCGCCTGACTCGCCGGCTTGTCCGCGCCGGCGACATCGAGCTCCGCGAAGTGGGTGACCAGCTCGCCGCTCTCGAGATCGATCAGCACCGTCGGGCTTCGCGTCCGTGGTGCCGCCGCATAGTTCGAGTAGTGGACGAGGCTGGCTGGATCCACGCCGGTCCGAAACGAGGTGATCATCGGCGCGGCCGAGGAGCGGGAGGGGCCCGGGTGTTCCGATATCTACGGCCGCCAGGTCACCCGGGTGGGCCCCGTCACGGGCGGACCCTCGTCGTCGAGACCGAGCTCCACCCCGGCCGTTCGGAGGTTCAGCGCGCGGCGGCTTCGCGCATGGCCGCGTGCCTGGGCGACACCGCCACCGCGAGCGTCACGGCTCCCGCGATCAACGGAAGATCGAGCACCACGCCGAGGCGGGCCACGCCGAACACGCCATAGAACAGCCCGAACCCGGCGAGCGTGTAGCTCCACGCGCGAGCCGAGGCCACCGCCGATCATCGCCAGACCGATCACCATCGCGAGCGTCGGGCACGGATCAGGCCCATCGGGGCCCATAGAAGTACGCGGCTGGAGCATCCGCGAGGAAGTGCGGATAGACCCACGCGAACGCGAGGAGCGCGCAGCCAGCCACTATAGACCAGGTCCGGGCCTCGCGAGACCACGCCCGGCCCGGCGGCGAGCACGAGGGTTGCGCCGGTCGCGATCCCGGAACATCGCGCCGTTGAACGGATTGCCGGAGGCGACCGCGAGGAACGCGACCGACGCGAGCGGGAGCGCGAGGAGCCCGCGCGCGGTGCGCAGCGAGGGGCCCATCCGAGCCACAGCGCCACCAGGGCGATCGCGAGGAGGAGATGCCAGATCATCGCGAGATAGCTCGCGTCGTTCGCGATCGAGGTCAGGCCAGCGAGGATCTCGGTGGGGCTCGGCATGCCGACCGCTGTTGCATCGCCCATGCCCTGCGGGCGGGGTGGATTTCGCGCAACGCCTGCGCGGCCGCGAGCGCGCACTTAGCAGGCTGCTGAGAAACCCCAGTTAGCGTTCGAGTCCCCGTCTGGCTCGGGGGCGTCGATTGCCGCGTTCGGTGCGGTGCACCGTTCTGCCCGTCGGTTCTATGTCGGGCTCGGCAGCAGCCTGCAGATGCGGAGCAGGTTGTAGGCCGCTGCGACGATCGTCGCGGCGAGCTGGGTACGCCGTCGGCCCCTGAAGCGCGTCCGGCGAAATCCGCCAAAGGTCTTCATCCAGCCGAAGATTTCCTCGACGAGCTTCCGCTTCCGTTGGCTCACCAAATAGCCGTCGTGCCGTGTGGTTCGGTCATCCACGGCGGAGCGGCGTCGGGTGTCTCGGGTCTGTGAGATGTGCGGCGTGACGTTGATCGCGCGGCAGTCTCGGACGAAATCTGCAGTGTCGTAGCCGGCATCTCCGCCGACGGTGATGCGGCGGTCCTTGACCACGTTGTCGTCGAGCATTGCGATGGCGGTGCGACGCTCTGCAAAGCCGTTGGCCTCGTCGATCCGAAAGTCGACGATCAGCCCGTTACGATTCTCCATCAGCGCGTGGGCCGAGTAGCTCATCTTCGAGGCTTGGCCCTTCTTGCGGGCCAGCTTGGATTCCGGGTCGGTGGTCGATGCGTGGGTTGCGTTCGACCGCTCTTCTCCGCGGAAGTTGACGGTCGGGTTGCCCGGATCGTCCGGCGGATCCCGGTCTTCCGGATTCTCGTCCTTGCGCCGGAAGCTCTTGAGTGAAGCCATCGCCTCGATCAGCGTGCCGTCGACGGTAAAGTGATCGTGGCTCATCAAGTGTGCCGCGCGAGCTTGCCCAACGACGGCGGCAAAGAACTTCGCAGCGACGTCGTGGTCGAGTAGGCGGTCGCGGTTTCGCGAGAACGAGCTCGCGTCGAAGGTGGGCTCGTCGGCGTTCATGTCGAGAAACCAGCGAAACAACAGGTTGTAGTCGAGCTGCTCGCAGAACTGCCGGTCGCTGCGGACCGTGTAGAGCGCCATCAAGATCTGCGACTTGAGCAGGCGCTCGGGCGGGATCGAGGGCCGCCCAACGCTGCTGTACATGGCGTCGAACGTCTTCGACAGCCCGGCGAGCACCTCGTCGGCCATCGCTTTGATCCGACGAAGCGGGTGGTCGGCCGGAATCCGTCGCTCCGGTGACACGACCGAGAACATCGAAGCCTGCTTATCGTCGGAGCCACGCATGCTCCGAACGTATCCGGACCCGATCAGCGAGTCGATCCCCGACTGGGGTTTCTCAGCAGCCTGTTAGGCGAGGTCGGGCGGTCACGGCCGCGCACCACGTTCATCCCCTGCTGTGGCTCGCGACACCACCACCACGAACGACGCTGCTGTCCGTGCTCGATGCTCGTCGTCGGAGCCGTCAGCTGTCGAGAGGCCTCGGCACGGCTGGCTCCCGGGGGAGTGACGGTCGAGAGGGGGGCCTGTCGATGAACTTGGCCGAAGTTCACTGGTACGAGCACCCCGGTATTGCAACGAAGGAGCCAACTATGCCGAAGAGCCGGACCCGTTCTGACGCCAACCGGCGAGGATGTTCGTGAGAGTACAGCTCAAGCCGGGGTGGAGACATGCGTATCCGCGACTGTGGCCGCTAAATACCTATCTGGTGATTGAACTTGATGCTGACTACTACACAATCATCGGCGACGACGGAGACCCAGTCCTCTACAACACGAAGGCGTTCACGATCGTTGACCCCCATCATCCATCGGACTGGGTTCAACACATCGGTGACGAAGGTGACGTTGCCTACATCGCCGAGGCCCTTCAAGAGCCTGCTCATTTCTGGGAGCGCTTTCACGATCGCGATCGAGAGGCCGTGCGAAGTTCCGCGCCTACATCGACAAGGTCCCCATGACCGGAACCGATCCGTCGAGACCTCCCCCGGACCCGTCCCCGCTACGTCCGAGTTCGTCAAGCGCCGGCCGAAGGCGCGATCGAGATCGTGGTGGAGCTCGACTGCGATGGGCTCGAGGTTCGACGAGTCGAGCGTCGCCAATGGAAAGTGGATGCGCCAACGTGGTGTTCACCGCGGCACGGCAGGTCCACCGAGTTGAAGAATCCGGTTCCGATCCAGGAGTCCTGTTCGAGATGGCGGCGAAGGGGTTGTCGAGGCCGAGTTCGAGGAGATCTGGCGCGTCGGCTACGATAGCGCCTGGCTCGACGAGAAGGGCACTAAACGCAGCCGCACCCGCAGCGACGACGTGCCACCGGCAGAGTCCGCGCGAGGTTGTTGAGCCACCCGGCCGCCGAGCGATTGACCCGCTTTGGGGCTTGCTCTCCTGCTGCTCTCTCGGGTCGCTTCCTGCTCACCGTTGCTGCTGCGTCTTGCCGATTGATCGCGTACGCCGAGGCACCTGCGGTCGCCGAGCCCAAGGCGCCCGCTGCCGCCGACGGCCAGCAAAACGCAGGCAGAAAGGTGGTGGAGGAAAGATCCGTACCTACAGCGTGTGGAGCGGCAAAAGGCGGTGGTCACCGACGAGGTCCAGGCGGGGCCTTCGGGCCGGCAAGGGGAGATCGAAGGACGAGCCGTTTCCGGTCGGGGGGAACGCCACGCCGGAACTGCGGCTGGGGGCAGGGGTGGGCGCTCCGCCTGGTTCGCGTCGCTTCACCGGCGAGTGCCAAGGATTGGTGATCATCCTGACGGTCCCGTAGCTGGAAAGATCTCGTTTCAGGCGGCCCCTCATCCGGCTGCCCAGACCTGGTCTAGACTCGGTGGGTCTGGGGAGCTGCCATGCGATTTCCGGGCCACCCTTCCGGATTGTTGTTTCGCGTTCGCCAGGGTTCCTGCTTGGACGGTGACCGTAGGACGATGTCCTCGCCGCGACAGCGACCGCAAATTGATGCCGATCCGCAGGCGCCGATCCCCAAATAACTGTCCCGCGATGCGTCGGTAACAACAGCCTTCGGGCGCTCAGGTGATCGAAACCGCGGCACCAAAGGCGAGTGCCGTTCCGTCGATCGGCGCGGCCTCGCACGCGAAAGGATGCCTGGCGGCGAGCAGGCGGTGTTCGTGGCGCAGGGGAACTATCCTGAGGAAGGTCACGCCTGTGCAGGGGCACTGATCTCAAACGGCGCGGGTACGAGTGCAATCCCACCCTCTGCAAGTGGACGCGCGGATTCGCGATGTTCGAGGCCACGATCACGAACCAGGACTTCTGAGGGCGTGTTGCCGTGGCGCCGGCGTGGGCGCCGGCGTACGTTGTCTGCGGATTCAAGGTCGTCGGCAAAGATGGGCTGCCGCCCACGCCCCTGGCCCGGTCGGCGTGGACGGTGGGGCGGGGCGCGGCGCGACGATCTGGCGGGGGGGCACAAGATCGTCGGGGCGTCCGTCACCGGCGGCAACGTGAGGGGGGCGGATCGCTCGATCCGTGGATGGGAGCCGCTGGCGGCGATGGGGCAACATCGCGGGTGGACGGTAAAACAATGAAAACACGAGCGGCTCGGCGGGAAGCCTTTCGTCGTCGGCGATCATGTTCGAGCAGATTTGAGGCGCCGAATGCAGTGGCGGCGGTCACTCTGAACATCCTGCGCGGAGGCACTAGCGGCGGCGCTCCGAGGTTAATGCGCGGCGTTCGGGGCCCTAGCTGGCCGACGGTGATCCGGAAACAACGACATCACGGCGGGCAACTTCGTCGATGGGCGCGAGCAACGGGCAGTTCGGGCACCGTGCGCGACGATGATGATCGACGGCAAACCGCATCAACACGTTTCGATCCCGCGACGGTGGCGACCCGCACGCAGAGCAACACCCTGGTGCGCGGGGCAGGCTCGGCGAGCATCGGCGGCCACGCTGACCATCACCAACAACGTGTACGGGCCCCAAAAGGCGTTCCGGTGCGCCGGCGTGCTGTTGTCCCCCCCCGGTGGGCCGAAGGCCCCGCAGGCGCGGGTGATCCCCCGTAACGGTAACTACGTGAACGGCGGCGGCGCTGCGGCGCGAGCGCAACGACCAAGGACGAGCGCCAGCGGTCGCGCCGACGATCGGGCCGTGCAACACCCGTGGCCCCAGGATTGATCCAACGGGCCGGATCCGCAACAACATCCTCGACGGCGTGGGATCACCTCCAACGGGCGCTATGCGGTGCGCGAGATCCGGCGCAGGCCGGAATTTCACCGAGGTGCTGCGCGTCAACGAGGGCTGTGGTTCGCTAGGCGCAGGGCTACCGAGCCGCAGCGGGGACATGCCATCGTGAGCGCTCACCGCCTGACGATCGAGATCAAGTCCCTGCGCCCTCGAACACCGCGACCCTGACGCCTCGTCGCGGTCGCAGAACCGCCTGGAGGATCCCATGATCGACACCCGGCACCTCGGGGCAACCCTGCGGCGTGCATCAACGGGGGCGTCCCCACGGACTCCCCGTCCGGCAAGGACTTCGAGGGCGATCTGCGCCCGTCCGCGGGAAGGCGGCTACGACATCGGAGCGCCGATGAGCGGCTGTAACCTGCGCGCCCGGCGTCAGCCAGCGCAGCAGGGCGGTGCAAAGCGACGCCTGTCGCCACGCGGCCGCAGGTGCTGGATACCCCGCCACCCCCGCGCACCGTCGGAGAATGGCGGATCCCGACGAGCAGAGATTTCCGCATCGGGGTTGCCGGCGCCGTGTGGCAACCAGATGTCACGCGCTTACCCGCCCTCGCCGCCCCGTCCACGACTGGCACTCCTGCTCGTTCCAGGCCGCGGAGGCCGATTCGCAGCGCCCCGCGCGTGATGGTCATCCTCGACACAAACCAGAGCTCGATGCAGACCGCACGATCGGCACCCAGACCAAGTGGTCGGTCGC
This sequence comes from Myxococcales bacterium, assembly GCA_016720595.1. Lineage (GTDB taxonomy): Bacteria > Myxococcota_A > Polyangia > Haliangiales > Haliangiaceae > JABFXX01. The sequence continues at coordinate 2,120 of JADKKI010000074.1, read as the reverse complement.
CGTCGATGGCTCGCCAGGTGCTGAACGCGCACCAGGCCGGGCGCCGAGTTCGGCCCGATCACGCCCCGCGCGCTGGCCAGTGCTCGCCTGGGGCAGCAGCTCGGCGCGCCCAGCGACAACGAAACGTACGCAGATCCTGAACGCGCTGACGACGCCGCCTCCTGAGGCTGGCAATCATAACCGATGGCAGCAGACGCCTGGAGACCGCCGCCGCCGATCCTCGCTGGCGCTCTCCGCGGCCGCGCGCCACGTCATCTTTGATCATGGACGGCTGGCAGTATCGGTGTGCTCTACGATCCGGCGATCTGGCTACGACGGCGTGCCGGTCGTGGAGACCTTGGTTCAGCAGGGCGTGACCACCTGGCTCGTCGGCTCTGTAGTTGAGGTCAGATCCGCGGGCGCTCAACCAGTACGGCGGTGGTCAGCGAACACCGCGCGCCCCGGCTGCAATCCGAATAAACACCGACGCTGGCGCGCCTGACAACCGGGTTACTTCAGGTCGGCACAACGCCGCCGAGTTGCGGACTGCGCGCCCAACGCGATCGCGGGGTCGATCTTCCGTGAGACCCGGCAGGATGGCGTGGACAACGAGACTGCAACGGCCAGGTTTGACGACAACCTCTCGCGCAGCTGCGCGAGCGCGGGGGGCGTCGGCAGCGAGAGCTGCGCGCGCGCGGGCGGGTGCAACGCGCTGCAGCCTGGAAGCGCCGACGCCTGTGACGGCGTCGATAACGATCACCGCGACGGTCAGGTTTGATTGGATTCGACGCTGCGCCAAGCCCCTCCGGCGAGGTCTGCACGAACGGCATGTGGGAGCCTCCGGCGGGCAACGGCGAGACCGGCGATAAGCGTGTATTGGCTGCTCGTGCAGGCCAGCTCGGGGCCGCCCAACGCGGGGACTTTTGCCCCGTGGCTGCGGCTCGGTGCGCCACGATCCGTCGCCGCTGTCGCGGAAACGGCGCCCCCGGCGTGGCGATGTCGCCCATGCGCCTTCCTCTGGCTGCCCCGGGGACCGGTCGTCGGTCGGTTTGCGGTGTTTTCCCGCGCACGCTGATTCCAAGCCCCACGAGTTCATCGAGGAGGGCGATGGCGCTACTCGTGGTCGGCGCGTGCGCTTCAGCGTACGCCACCTGGGCGCGGTGAGCTCGCAGCCGGAGGCGTACCGTGCAAGCAAGTCCACGCGCAGGAGGACTTACAAGCATTAACTGGCGCGCCCGGGCGAGTTGAGTCTCTTCAAGGCCAACGCGCCGTCAGGCTGATCCCAGCGATCGGGGTCCATCCGTTCGCGGCGTGGTGACGCGACGGCGCTGATCGCGGATCCGGATGCGGACGATCACCACGCCTCGCCTTTGCTTCCGCCGGCGATCCATTATCGCTCGCGCGGCGCTCGGATGGCGGAGGCCGGAAGACTCGCCCACAGTCGCGGCGATTTTGACCGGGGCTTGCTTCATCGTTTGAACCCTCTGGCGGCGACGACAGCACGTATCGCCGGGATGCGCGGCGGAAGCTGCCGCCCACGCAGTTGATTCTTATTCTCTCGGCGCTGACCATCCACGGCGATGAGCCGCTCTCCGCTGCGGTGGCTCCTAGCTCGCCGACGACGCAGCCGATCGCGGGTTGGCATCGATGAGGATCTCGCAGATCGCCTACGCCGGAAGGAGCAAGCGCAACACCGCGCTTCGAACATCGAGGTGCCGCGGGTTCCATAAGAAGGGCTCGCGCGAGCAGATCATCTTACTGCCAACTCGCGGCGAACGTCGACGACAACCACCTCAGCACGACTCCTGGCCGCGGTCATGCCACCTCGAGGCCCGGCGGCCAGGTCGCCGGGATGACCCGGCGCCGTGGAGCCACCTGCTCCTGTTCGATGACTTCAAGATGCGCAAGTCGTCGATTCATGCGGGCAGTGGATGGTTGTCCTTGACTCATCGGCCTGCCGCCGGGGTACGGCGGCGAGGCGGGGCTTGGCGGGCGAGGCGGGGCACCTACGAGAAGTCGAAGGCGAAGGCGGGCGGTACCACGCCGGCGTGGCGGGCGCTGCAGGCGTGGAGTGCGCCCGCGCGCGCTCGCGTCCCGGTTCGGTTATCCTGACGGCGCGCGCCAGCGGGCACTTCGATCAT
>JADKKI010000073.1 GCA_016720595.1 Myxococcales bacterium | reverse complement strand
CAGGTTGCCGCTGTCGACGGTGGACACGTACATCGGTCGCAGCGGCTCGAGCGTCAGCGTGTCGTACCAGTTGTAGAAGTGGCCGCGGTAGCGCGGCATGCGATCCAGCGTCCCGAGCGTGGCCGTCGTGCGTGTGATCACCGCCTCGGCCCCGAGATAGCCGAAGTCGTAGGCCGTGAGGTTCGCGAGGAGCGAGAGTCCGATGTTCGTCGGTGACGTTCGATGGGCGACGCCGCGGGCGGCCTCTTCCTGGAAGTTGTCAGGGGGCAGCCAGTTGTCGGCGGCGGTGACGTGCGTCTCGAAGTAGCGCCACGTGCGGCGCGCGACCATGCCGAGGAACGCGAGATCGGCCGCGGCGAGGTGCGGGCGCGACGGCACCAGCGGAGCGCTCAGCCAGGCGGACAGCGCCGGTGCGAACAACCACGCGGCGAGCACCGGCGCGGCGAACAGCAGGGCCTCGGGCGCGACGACGAGGACGGCCGCGGCCGCGGCGAGTGCGGCAACGGGACACCCCCACATCGAGCGGTACGCCCCCCGCAGGCCGCTCCCGGCTCCGCGGTGCGCATCGCTCATCGTGCGCCACTGCAGCAGCCGCTTCCGGGTGATCACGAGGCGGACGAGGGTCCGGACGGCGGCGTCGAGCGACATCACCGCATCGACGGGCAGGCACGCGAAGACGAAGACCTCGCGCCCGAGCTGGCGGACGAACGCGCGCATGCCATCCCGCATGTGATCTCCGAGCGGCCGCTCCGCGGACCGGCGCGCGAGCGTGGAGGCCACGGTCAGGAGTGCCGGGACCACGAGGACGGTGCCGACCGCGAGGGTGGCGAACAGCGCCGCGCCGCACAGCCACCCGGTCATCAGCAAGGCGACGAGCGAGATCGGGACCACGCTCCGCCGCAGGTTGTCGAGGACCTTCCACTGGGACAGGCGCGAGATCGGATTGCCGATCCGACGAGTGGGCCCCGGCACGCGGCGCAGGAGCCAGCTGACCAGCTGCCAGTCGCCGCGGATCCATCGCGATCGCCGGCTGAGGTCGGTGGCGTGGTGAGCCGGGAAGTCCTCGATGATCAGGACGTCGCTCACGAGCCCGCAGCGCGCATAGGCACCTTCGAGGAGATCGTGGCTGAGGATCCGGTTTTCCGGGAGACGCGCGTGCAAGGCACGCTGGAAGGCGTCGACGTCGTAGATCCCCTTCCCGATGAACGAGCCCTCCTCGAACACGTCCTGGTAGACGTCCGAGACCGCGCGTGTGTACGGATCGATCCCCGGATCGCCGCCGAACCATCGAGCGAATCGCGATCGCGCGATGCTCGCCATGCTGACACCGACGCGCGGCTGCAGGATCGTGTATCCGGAGGTGACGCGGCCGAGGGCCTCGTCGTAGAACGGGCGATTGAGGGGATGTGCGAGCGTCGCGGCGAGCAGGCGGGCGGCCTCACGCGGGAGCTGCGTATCGCTGTCGAGCACGATCACGTACGCCACGCCCGTCACCCGATCGATCGGCCCCACCACGGTCGCGAACCTGGAGAGATCACCGCGTAGCGCGCGGTTCAGGTCCTCGAGCTTGCCGCGCTTGCGCTCCCATCCCATCCATACGCCCTCCGCCGGGTTCCAGGTCCGCTGGCGGTGAAACAGCAGGAAGCCCTCGCCATCGTGCGTGGCGTACTTGAGGTTCAGCGCCTCGATCGCCGCAACCGCGTGCGCGAGCACCGCGGCATCGGCGAGGGTGGTCTCGGTCGGCGCGTCGCGAAAGTCCGTGATCAACGCGAACGACAGGTTGGCGTCTCGATTCGCGAGGAAGCGCACCTCGAGTGCTTCGACCAGATCGTCAACCTCGGCGACGCTCGCGATCAGGGTCGGGACGGCGACCATCGTGCGATGTGCCACGGGGATCCCGTGCGAGAACTCGAGCCGCGGGAGCATGCGGGGGTGGACCACCATCGTGGTGCCCCATTGGACGATCCCGAGCGCGAGCTGGCTGGCGGCGATCGCCAGCACGCCGCACCACGCTGCGCGCAGCCCCGGTGCGGCATCGAGGTTCGCGATCCTGACGCCGAGCAGCACCGCGAGCACCGAGGTCGCGAGAATGGCACCCAGATAGATCACCAGCCGGTGACGCCGGCAGGCCCCACGAGCAAGCGCCCCGAGCGGGCGACGCATCCCGACCGCGATCTCGAGTGCGCGGCGCCCCTCGTCGACGAGAAAGTAACCGACGTGACCGGCTCGGGCCGCGGTGGCGCGCTCTGCCAGCCCCACCGCCACGTGCGCTACCTCGTCCTCGGTGGCCCTGGAGCGCCGGGCGATCTGCTCGACGACGTGGCGATACTGATCGCGCGTCCCGAAGTCCATCGCAGCATACGCGCCGGCGGGATCGGTGCGCAGCGTGGTCTCGACGACGCTCATCGCCTCCACGAACAGCCGCCAGTCGGTGGCCGCGAGGAACCGCAGGCTCCCGATGCTGTTGCCGATCGAGAGCTGATCGGCGGCCTGGCTGTGACTCGCGAGCTCGAACACGTGCTCCACGGTCTCGGAGCGCTCGGACAGCCGCTGCTCCAGCCACGCCAGCGGGAACACCGACGCGGCGCCGCTCCCCTGCAAGCGGCTCGCGAACTCCGCCGCGAACGAGTCCGTGATCGGGAGATCCTGCTCGATCAGCTCGGCGAGGATCAGCACCACGCGCTCCGGGTGGGTGGCCGCGACCTCGATCATCTTCGCGACCCAGGACGCGGCCTGCTCGCGCTCCCTCCGACCCGCGGTGACCTGCAACACGACCCGCCGGAGGTTCTCGATCAGCGCGAGTCGCAACATGATCGGGATCGCCCACAGCTCGCCGAGCCGCAGCGGCTGGACCTCCTGGTAGGCAGCGATGAAGGCGTGCAAGCCCTCGTCATCGACACGGCCATCCGCGTGCGAGATCAGCTCGAGCGCGAGGTGATAGACCCGCGGTGCTCCCGGCGTGGCCGCGTTCGGCAGCCACGGTAGCTCGCGGTGGTAGGACGGCGGGAGGTGCTTCCGCGCGGTCCGGATCTGCTCCTCGATCAGGTGGAAGTTGTCGAGGAACCACTCGGCGGCCGGGGTGAGCTGTCGGCCGCGTCGGACCGCATCGGCGAGCAGCGCGTTCGCCGCGCCGAGCGTCGCCTCGTTGACGGCCAGGCGCTCGAGCAGCCAGTCGCCGCGCCCGCGCTCCGACGAGACGACATGCCAGCCGGCGAGCGTACGCGCGTGCCGCTGCAGCTGGCCCACGCTGAACAGCTCGGCGCGCAGCGGCTGATCTTCACCGCGCCGCGCGACACGCGCCCGTCCCGCAAGGACCGGCTCGGACTCCACGGGCACCCGGTACGGTGGACGCCAGCGTCCAGCCACGCAAGCTCCGGTGCGTGAGGACAGCGTTGGGCCCTGCCCCCACGGGTCACAGGACGGCCACACCATGCGATCGACGAAGCTCGACGAGCTCTCCGATCGCGCGACCGCGCAGAGGATGCGCGGACCACGGCCACGAAACGATCGAAGGTAACGAGGCGTTACCGCCCCGAGGCGCGCAAGCACTTGAAATCACGCGACTAGACGCCGGCACACCACATGCTCCAGCTGTAAGGCATGTGGACGTTGGCCAGGAAGCTCCTGCTACACGACAGGCTCCGGTTCGTCGTCGCGATCGCTGGCGTCTCGGTCTCGGTGATGCTGGTCCTCGTTCAGGTCGGCCTCTACTACGGCTTCATGGACACCGCCTCGTCGGTGATCGACGCGAGCAAGGCCGACATCTGGGTCGGCAAGCGGAGCAACGATTCCTTCGAGTTCGCGACGCCATTCGACGAGCGCACCTACTACAAGGTCGCGTCGGTGCCCGGCGTCGAGCGCGCCGAGCGCGTGCTCATCAACTTCGCGCAGTTCAAGCTGCCCGATGGCGGTGATCTCGGTGCACAGGTCGTGGGGGTGGAGACGGTCGCCGGCACCCGTCCGCTCCTCGCGCCGTGGAACGTGGTCGAAGGCGATGCGCAGCGGCTGTCCCAGCCCGGCGCGATCGTGATCGACAAGAGCGAGGTCGGCAAGCTCCACATCGAGCACCCCGGTCACATCACCGAGGTCTCCGGTGTGCGCGCCGAGGTCGTCGCGATGACCTCCGGCATCCGCTCGTTCACCACCTCGCCGATCGTGTTCACGGACCTGCGCACCGCGCGCAGCTTCCTGCCGCAGCTCGGCGGCGAGCCGGTGACCTACGTCCTCGTCAAGGTCTCGGCGAGCGAACAGATCGCGGACGTCCAGGCGCGGATCAACGCCCTGCCCCACCTCGCCGCGTACACCACGGAGCAGATGTCGATGCGCACGCGTGACTACTGGTCGACGCGGACCGGCGTGGGCGCAGGGTTCTTCACCACGGCGGTGCTCGGCGTGATCGTCGGGTTCGTCGTCGTCGGGCAGATCCTCTACAGCGGCACGCTCCAGTACATCCGCGAGTACGGCACGCTGAAGGCGATGGGCGCGAAGAACAGCGCCGTCGTGAAGGTCATCCTCTCGCAGGCGATGATCTCCGCTGCGCTCGGCTTCGTCGTCGGTGCGCCGCTCGCGATGGGCATGCGCGCCGCGATGAAGGGCGCCAACCTGACCGTCGCGCTGTCCCCACAGCTGTACGTCGCGACGCTCGTGATCACCGCCGTGATGTGTGCGTTCGCCGCGCTGCTCTCGATCGTCAAGGTGCTGCGCCTCGATCCCGCCTCCGTGTTCAAGGCCTGAGCTCAAAGGAACCATCATGACCGCCGCTCTCGCACTCTCCGAATCGTTGCCCCGCGTCGCTCCCCTGCCGGGCCAGACCTCGCTCGCCCGCCTCGTCGGGATCGGCAAGATCTACGGCGCCGGCGAGAACGCCGTGACCGCGCTCGCGGAGGCCACGCTCGACATCCGCGCCGGCGAGGTGACGTTGATCGAAGGTCCCTCGGGCTCGGGCAAGACCACGCTGATCTCGATCCTCGGCCTGCTCCTCACGCCCACCACCGGTGAGGTGTGGGTCGAGGGCAAGAACGTCACGGGGCTCGGCGAGCGTGCCCTCCCCGGCCTGCGCGCCCGCAACTTCGGCTTCGTGTTCCAGGGCTTCAACCTGTTCCCCGCGCTGACGGCGCTCGAGAACGTCGCGATGGCGATCCAGATGAAGGATCCCAAGGCGAAGCGCCCCAAGGACGAGGCGAAGCGGCTGCTCGAGATCGTCGGCCTCGGACCGCGCATGCACCACCTGCCCGCCGATCTGTCGGGCGGTCAGAAGCAGCGCGTCGCGATCGCCCGCGCCCTCGGCGGCAACCCGCCGATCCTCGTCGGTGACGAGCCGACCGCCGCCCTCGACACCAAGACCGCGCTGTCGGTGATGGAGCTGCTCCGCGAGCTGGCCACCACCGCCGGGCGCGCCGTCGTCGTCGTCACACACGATCCTCGCCTCGAGCGCTTCGCCGATCGCGTCGTGCGCGTCGAGGACGGCCTGATCCAAGCCATCGATCGTCCCGCCGATCGCCCCGCGTCCACCCACGCCCACGCCTGATCCCGGAGCCATCTCATGAACAAGCTACTCAAGTCCCTCCTCGTCGCCGCTCCGCTCGTCGCCGGTACCGCGTACTGGTTTGGTCACCAGACCACGCCGGCACAGGCCCAGCCGGTGCTCAACGCGCGTCCCTTGACCCTCGTCGCCCCGGGCCGCGTCGAGCCCGTGCGCGATCCGGTCAAGCTTGCCTTCGAGGCGCAGGGCCGGATCGTCGCGATCGAGGTCGACGAGGGCAACGCCGTCAAGGCCGGTCAGGTGATCGCGCGCCTCGACGATCGCCTGCCCGCCGCACGCGTGGCCGCCGCCGAGGCTCAGCTCGCGCAGGCACGCGCGCGCTTCGCGTTCGCCCGGCGTGGCCCCCGCGGAGAGGACCTCGCCGCCGCGCGCGCCGAGGCCGATGCCGCGAGCGCCGCCGCCGACCACCGCGGAGCCGAGCAGGCGCGCAGCGAGGCGCTGGGCAAGACCGGAGCGGTCGCGACCTCGGTGGTCGATGCCGACCTTGCCGCGGCGCGCGTCGCCACCGCGCAGGCCGCCGCCGCGAAGGCGCGCTACCAATCGCTCGCGAAGGGCACGCGGCTCGAGCAGGTGGAGGAGGCCGCCGCGGCGATCCAGCTCGCCCAGGCCGAGCTCGATGCTGCCAAGGTCGCGCTCGACCAGACGCTGCTGCGCGCCCCGAGCGACGGCGTGATCCTCCGTCGCACCGCCGAGGTCGGCGCGCTCGTCACCACGATGACGCCGATGCCCGTGGTCACGATGGCCGACCTCCGCCAGCTCGAGATCCGCGCGGAGATCGACGAGGCCGACGTCGCGGCGATCTCGGTGGGCCAGACCGCGTACGCGACGGCGGATGCGTTCGGGGACCGCAAGTTCCCGGTCCGCATCACGCGCCTCACCAACGAGCTCGGCCGCAAGACCGTGCGCGATGATGACCCGCGGGCGCGCGTCGACACGCGGGTCCTCGAGGTGATCGCGCAGTTCGACGGCGTGCCGGGCACCGTGCTCCCGCTGGGGCTGCGGATGAGCGTCCACGTCGCCAAGTAGCCCCGGCGGGCAGCTAGAAGCTGGGCGCCCGGGTCTCGCGGCGCCGAGGTCTCCCGTACGAGGGCCACCCCGCAAGCAGCGGAGATCAAAGCCAGGAAGCCAGGAACCTCGTCGGCCCGACGAGCGGCTTCCGTCCTCGAGATCAGCGCCGGAGCTTCTCGAGATACTTCCCGGCGGCACCGCGCATCGTCTCGGCCAGCTGCCGGAACTCGCGCAGCCGTGCGGACGAGGTTCGCCATGCGAGGCCGATCGTGCGCCCGGGCACCGGCTCGGCGAACGAGGCGACCTCGATCGGCCCCTTCGCCTGGACCAGGGAGGCTGCCGCCGCCTCGGGCAACAAGGTCACGCCGAGCCCGCCGGCGACCATCTGTACGAGTGTGGGCAAGCTGGTCGCGCGGAGCTCCATCGCCTCGGTCGCGCCACCCCGGTGACACACCTCGAGCGCCTGATCGCGGAGGCAGTGGCCGTCCTCGAGGAGAAGGACGATCTCCGCATCGAGATCGCCGGCCGCGAGCTTGCCGCGCTTCCGCATGATCGCGGCCCCGCGTGGTGCGGCGACCACGAACCCTTCGTGGGCGATCTCCGCGGTCGTGAAGTCGCCAGCTACGGGGAGTGCGAGCAGCGCGACATCGAGCTGGCCAGACACCAGCTGCGCGAGCAGGCGATGCGTCTGATCCTCGCGGAGGCTCAGCTCGAGCCGGGGGAACTTCGCGCGGACCGAGGGGAGCAGCGCCGGGAGCCAGTAGGGCGCGATCGTGGGGATCACGCCGAGCCGGAGCGGCCCCACCAGGGGCTCTCCGCGACGTCTCGCCGCATCGGCCACGGCGTCCACCGCCTCGAGCGCCTCGCGCCCACGGGTCACGATCTCCTCACCAGCGGGCGTGATCAGCACCGCGCGGCGATCGCGTTCGAACACCTGTACGCCGAGTAGGCGCTCCGCGGCCTGCACCTGCGCTGACAGCGCCGGTTGCGAGATCTCGAGCGACCGTGCGGCCTTGCGAAAGCTGCCGTGCTCGGCCACCGCCACGAGGCACTCCAGCTGGCGGATCGAGACCCGGCTCACGATAGGCATCGTCTATCACGTGTTACCGCACGGTCAACCTGCACCTATCACCCGCAGGCCACGAGAGAGGCGTCCCGCCTACATCGATCCGCACCAGGAGCGGCCGATTCGTCAGGTGATGCCCACCTCCAGCATGCGGCGCTCTCAGGTGATCCTGCGCATGCCGGTCGATCACGTGACCGCGTCGCTCGTGCTCCAGGACGGCGAGCGCTCCGAGGCGGTGCTGTTCGTGCCGCCCACCGACGACATCGCTCAGGTGATCGGCCCCACCGGCCAGCGGTTCCTCCCGATGATCCGTGGCAGCAAGCTGCACCTGGTGGCGCGCACCGCGATCGCCTGCCTCGGCGTTCCCGCCGTGACCACCCTCCCACAGGACGGAGACCTGCCTCTCGAGGTCCAGGCCGCGACCGTGGTGCTGCGGAGCGGCGTTCGGCTCGAAGGTGAGCTGCGCTGGACCGCGACCCGAGGGTCGGCCCGGACCGCGGACTTCCTGAACACCGCGACCGAGACCTTCGAGCTCCACACCCCGGACCTGACGTTTCACGTGGTCAAGGCGCACGTCGCGCTGGTCGAGGAGCGATGAGCCCCTCCTCTCACGTCTCGATCCCCGCGCTGCTCGACTTCGCCGTCAGCCAGCAGGCCTCCGACCTCCACCTCTCGGCCGGCGAGCCCCCGATGCTCCGGGTGCACGGCGAGATGTTCCGCGTCGACATGCCCGCACTCTCGGCCGAGGAGACGCACCGGCTGATCTTCGATGTGATGAACGATGCCCAGCGGCGCACGTTCCAGGACAAGCTCGAGGCCGACTTCGCGTTCACCCTCGACGACACCCGCCGCTTCCGCGTCAACGTGTTCGCACAGAACCGCGGCGAAGGCGCCGTATTCCGGACCATCCCGCACAAGATCCCACGGTTCGACGAGCTCGGCCTCCCGCCGGTGCTGCGCGATCTGTGCGACGAGGAGAAGGGCCTGGTGCTGGTCACCGGCCCGACGGGCAGCGGCAAGTCCACCACGCTCGCCGCGATGATCGACTACCTCAACGAGACGATGGCGGGCCACATCCTGACCCTCGAGGATCCGATCGAGTTCGTGCACCGGCCGAAGCGATCGCTCATCAACCAGCGCGAGGTCGGTGCGCAGACGCACTCGTTCGGCGCCGCGCTCCGCAGCGCGCTCCGCGAGGATCCCGACGTCATCCTCGTCGGCGAGCTCCGCGACCTCGAGACCATCTCGCTCGCCTTGACCGCCGCGGAGACCGGACACCTGGTGTTCGCGACCGTGCACACCTCGAGTGCGGCCAAGACCGTCGATCGGTTGGTCGACGTCTTCCCCCCGGTGCAGCAGGCACAGGTGCGCACGATGGTCTCGGAGTCGTTGCTCGGCGTGTGCACCCAGATGCTGTTGCAGAAGGTCGGCGGAGGACGCGCCGCGGCGCTCGAGATCCTGGTCGGCACCCCGGCGGTGCGAAACCTGATCCGCGAGGGCAAGACGCACCAGATTCCGTCGGCGATGCAGGTCGGCAGCAAGGCCGGGATGCAGACGATGGAGGCGGCCGTGATGGACCTCGTGACCCGTGGCGTGGTGAGCGTCGAAGAAGCGAAGAAGCGCGTGCCCGATCTGGCCCCGCTGCTCGAACGCTTGCCCGCGCATGCGGTGGCGCGATGAGCGACGAGACCACCTGGGAGCCCGGGATCCGCAGCCTCCTCGATCACATGCTCAAGGTCGAGGCCAGCGATCTGTATCTCACCGTCGGCAGCCCACCCATGTTCAGGATCGACGGCGTGGGGTATCCGGCGAAGACCGCGCTGACGGCGTCCCAGATCGATCGCATGGGCGCGTCGTTGATGACGCCCGCGCAGCAAGCGGAGCTCGCCGACAAGCTCGAGCTCAACCTCGCGCTCGCGAACAGCAGCGGCGGACGGTTCCGCGTCAACATGCTCCGGCAGCGCGGCGCACCGGCGATGGTGATCCGGCTCGTGCACACGAAGATCCGCACGCTCGACGAGCTCCTGTTGCCGCCTGTACTCGCCGGCGTGATGCGCAGCAAGCGCGGGCTCGTGCTCGTGGTCGGTGGCACCGGCAGCGGCAAGTCCACCACGCTCGCCGCGATGATCGATCATCGGAACCGGCAGGAGTCCGGGCACATCATCACGATCGAGGATCCGATCGAGTTCATCCACCCGCATCACACGTGCATCGTCACGCAGCGCGAGGTTGGCATCGATACGCTCTCGTACAAGGACGCCCTCAAGAACGCGCTGCGCCAGGCGCCCGACGTGATCCTGATCGGCGAGATCCGCGATGCCGAGACCATGGAGTCCGCGATCGCGTTCGCGGAGACCGGGCACCTGTGCGTGTCGACCCTGCACTCGAACAACGCCGATCAGGCGATCGAGCGGATCCTCAACTTCTTTCCACCGACCCGGCAGCACGAGATCCGGCTGCAGCTCTCGCTCAACCTCCGCGCGATCATCTCGCAGCGGCTGGTGGCCTCGCCCACGGGCGGACGCGAGGCAGCACTCGAGATCCTTCTCGATACGCCGCGGATCCGCGATCTGATCAAGCGGGGTGAGACCGAGAGCCTCAAGGAGGCGATGGAGCAAGGCACGCACGAGGGCTGCCAGACGTTCGACTCCGCGCTGTGCGCGCTCGTCGAGCAGCGGCGCATCTCCCCGGCGGTCGCGCTGCGCGCCGCGGACAGCCCGAACAACCTCCGCCTCCGGCTCGAGAGGCTCGAGCGCGCGGAGACCTCGGTGCGCCAGGGCCGGCCGCTGCTCCGCCTCGTGCCAGCCCCAGCGCCAACGCCAGTCGCCGGCGCCCCGGCGCCACCGCGAGCCGGCCAGCCACAACCGCAACCCCAACCGCAACCTCGCCCAGGCGTGCCGTCACTCCGCGGGACGCGTTGAGCGAATCGCGCGCCAGATCCACGTGATCGTCGCGATGCCGGTGACCAGCGTCAGGGCGAACACCGGGAAGCCCGCGGCGGCTGCAGCTTCGGCGCGTGGAGGTTCGAGCAGCGCCAGCCGCGGCGCCTCGCGGACGATCGTGGCGCAGACCAGCGCCGCCGCGCCCGCGCCCGTGACGAGGGTGAGGCCCGCGCCGTCCGGCGTGCGCATCGTCCACAGCCAGCCGCCGGCCTCGATCGCCAGCGCCGCGATCAACAGGTAGAGCCAGCCGTGTGCGCTCCCGTCGAGCGCCCCCCCCGAGCGCGCGAGGACGAGCGCGGCGATCACCGAGATCGCTCGACCCACGAGGCCCAGGATCGCCAGCCGGCGGCGCTCACCGCCGGTGGCCCACCACGATGCGACGATCGCGAACAGCGTCAGCATCGCTCCCAGCCACAGCAGCAGGCGCGGATAGATCGCCGCGGCGCCGTAGATCCGCTGACCGGCGGCGTACATCGCGCGCCACGCCGGCTCGGCCTGCATCAGCTGATCGAGCTCGGTCCACGACCACGCGACGAACACGAAGCATGCGGTGCCGACCGCCAGGGCGAGCCGGCGCAGCCGCTGGCTCGTCTTCGCCTTCGCGAGGTACAGCGCGTAGAACCCGACGATCAGCGCGGGCACCACCGCACCCCACCGCGGCCCCATCAGGAGGTTCGCCGTGTAGAACCGCCGCTGGTAGAGGAGCTGGAGGAACAGCAGCGGCGCGACGCCGGCGGTGATCCCGCAGCCGAGCATGAACGGCAGCCGATCGCGCACGGCGGCGGCGATCGGATCATCGGCCTTGCGGAGCGACTGGACCAGTGCGTAGCCGGTGCCGGCGAGCACGTAGCTGACGAACACGGCGTGCAGCGCGAAGGTCCCGAGGTAGAGCGCCAGCCACAACGTCGGCGCTTCGCCGGTGAACGGCCACATCAGCGGCCTCCTTCGGGCGGCGTGGCGGCCGTGCCCACCTCGTCGAGCCAGGTCTTGATCTGCGCGAGGGTGCCCGGCGCATCGGAGACCGGCCAGGTCGCGGGTGTCCCGGCGGCCTCCCAGCGCAGCAGCTGGATCAGCGCCTCCACGTCGGCGGCGGTCCCCGCGAACGGCGGCATGAACGCCTTGGTCCGCTGGAGCTTGGCCACGTTGAGGCGGAGCTGATCATCGGTCCACGTCCGCGTCAGCTCGACCAGAGCGTTCGCGCCGTGCAGCGTATGGCACGCGTCGCACAGCGCGCGATGGACCTTGGCGCCGTGACGCAGCTGTGCGGTGGGAAACCGAGCCTCGTCGCGCAGCGGATACGGATCTCCGGTGACCGCTCCCGTGGTGCGCAGTCGCGCGACCTCGTCGGGGGTCATCGACGTGGAGTACAGCACCCCACGCACGGTGTACGGCTTGCGCGCGCCCTCGCGCACGAACTCCCCGGCGGCGGTGGCGCCGAAGGCGAGCACGAGCAGCAGCGTCGCGGTGGCGCCGTTGATGTAGAGCTTCTTCATGATCAGCCCCACCACCACGTAGCCGCCGATCAGCGTCGAGGCCCCTGCGGCCACCCCGACGAACATGGTCATCGGCATCGAGCCGCCCATCAGCCACTGGCGGCTATCCGCGGGGATGATCGCGACGAACCAGAACGCGAGGACGGGCATCACCGCCATCGGTGCCGCGAACCGCGACGCGCGCCGGATCAGCGCTGCCTTGCGCTCGCGATCGAGGTCCATCGTGTTGATCACCACGCACGCGACGAGAGCGCCGAGCGTGGCGGCCACCGCGGTGCGGAACAGGAGCGAGGGCCAGAAGCTCGCGTTGAAGAACCCGGCCCACATGCCGGCACCCTCGAGCCACTTCCCGGGCGTGAGCTGCCACGACAGGATCCCGTTGATCCAGAACAGGCTCATCCACGCCGCCCCCGCATAGATCAGGAGCAGCCGCCGTCGTGTGCGATCGTCGAGCCGCGGCCCGAACCGATAGAACGCATAGCCCGAGACGATCTCGACCGCGAACCACACCCACTCGGTGGCCCACAGCCAGTGGAACTCGTCGACCATGAGGCCGATCGTGCGCGCGCCGACCTGGATCGTCGTGAACCACATCGCCACGCCGGTGAGCGCGCCGATCACGAAGCTCACGAGGACGAGGATCTTGAAGTACCCGTCGACGAACGTGCGCGCATCCTTCACGCCGCGCTGGGCGATCCTCTCGAAGTAGTAGAGGAGCAGCCCCCCGCCGATCGCGAACTGCGCGAGGAACACGTGCAGGATCCCCACGCCACCGATCACGAGCCCCTTCATGAGGGGGCCGAACTCGTTGACCGGGTAGTACGGGATCGAGGCGGGATCCACGGTGCTTGGATGCTACAGCGGCTCGTCCGAGAGCGGATATTTCGCGCGGTCAGATGCGTCGAAATGCCACCACTCGGTCGCGATCGACGTGAATCCGGCCCGCTTCATCGCCGCTGCCAGCCTGCGCGCCTCGACGCCCCGCGCGCCCTTGGTCGCCCGGCTGATGTGGGCGGCCTCCGAGAGGTCGTCGAACTCGGTGGGGAGCACCACCGGCGCGCCGTCCTGATCGACCACCGCGAGATCGACGGCGGCGCCCCGGCTGTGGTTCGAGCCGACCTTTGGATCCGCCACGTAGCGAGGGTCCGGCGTGTGCTTCCACAGGAGCTTCTGGATCGAGGTCGGGCGGTAGCAGTCCCACAGCAGCAGCCGGCGATCCTGTGCGCGAAGCAGCTTGGCGGCCACCGCGAGCCGCTCGGCCACCGCACGGCGTAGCTTGCAGGCGGCCTTGGGATACAGCACGCCCCCGGTGAAGTTGTGCTCGGTCGCGTAGCGGACATCGAGCACCGCATCCGGGATCACCGACTGGATCTCGACGAGGTCACTCGGCTTGTCCTCGGCGTGTGCGAGGCCTGACGACGCCACCGCGACGAACCCCAGGACACAACGTCGAACCACGCCTCGAGCGTAGTACGGTAACGGGGCATGTCCACCACGTCCGAGAGCGGCCTCCTGCAAGCCTTCTTGCTCGATGGCAAGGGCGGCGCGACCCGCCTCGACTGGGCCGGCGTCGCAGCCTGGAGCCCGAACGATGGCGTGCTGTGGGTCAACCTCGACTACTCGGCGCCCGATGCCGCGCGGTGGCTCGAGCACGATGCGAAGCTCGATCCCCTGGTTCGCGACGCCCTGCTCGACGCCGACCCTCGCCCACGTGCCACCGCCCACGCCGAGGAGCTCCTGCTGATCGTCCGCGGCATCAACATGAACCAGGGCTCCGCCCCCGAGGACATGATCTCGGTGCGCGCCTGGATCGAGCCGCGACGGATCATCACGATGCGTCACCGAGTCTCCCGCACGCTCAAGCAGCTCGCGGCCGAGGTCGATGCCGGCAAGGGGCCGAGCAGTGCCGGCGGCCTCGCCGTGGAGCTGGTCGAGCGGATCGTCGAGAACGTGGTCGCGCGGGTCGATAACCTCGGCGACGAGATCGCGGCATGCGAGGATCAGGTGCTGACCGAGACGCGCGCCGATCTGCGCGGCAAGCTCGCCGATCTCCGGCGGCGTGCGATCGCGCTGCGCCGGTTCCTCGCTCCGCAGCGCGAGGCGCTCGGCAAGCTGGCCCAGATCGCCCTGCCCTGGCTCGACGACAACCATCACCAGCGCGTCGCCGAGACCGCCGATCGGATGACCCGCACGATCGAGGAGCTCGATGCCGCACGCGATCGCGCCGCGGTCACGCAGGAGGAGCTCACCTCGCGGCAGTCCGAGACCACGAACCAGCGCCTCTACGTGCTCTCGATCATCACCGCCGTGTTCCTCCCCCTGGGCTTCGTGTGCTCGCTGCTCGGCGTCAACGTCGGCGGCGTGCCCCTGCAGTCCAAGGAGTGGGCGTTCTGGGCGCTGATCGGCGTGTTCGTCGTCGGGGTGGCGATCCAGCTGTGGATCTTCAAGCGCCGCGGCTGGATCAAGAAGGACTGAGCTGCACCCGCTCCGAGACCGCTCAGAAGAACGAGCAGCCGATCGCGCGGGTCGAGACGCCCCGGCATCCCGGCCGTCCCCATCGACGGCCCACCATCGCCGACGAGGCCACCTTCCACCGTCGACTGCGGGATCGCGATCGACGCGGTCCCGATGCAGACCAGCGCGGCCGACGGACCGCCACCGCCGCCACCACCGTGACCACCGGCGCCACCCCGTCCACCCGGGCCACCGGCGGCGCCGTTGCCACCATCATCCTGCTCGTTCGATCCGCCGTACGGGCCACCCGGACCACCCGGACCACCGGTGCCGCCGCTGCCACCCTTGCCACCACGGCCGCCGGTGCCACCGCGGTTCCCGGTCACCGTCGACGCTCGGACGACCACCGCGGAATCGATCGCGATCACCCCGAACGAACCGCCACCTCCGGTGCCCGCCGTGCCCGCGGTGCCACCGCATCCACCACCGCCGCCACCACCACCCGAGCTGCCGGTCGAGTCGCACGAGGTGGTGCCACCGCCGCCGCCACCCCCACCACCACCGCCGTTCCCAGGGCTTCCGCTCGTGGCGCCGCCGCCGTTCGCGGGCATGTAGCTGACGCCCGCGAACGTCCCGATCTCGATCCCGCCGGCGCCTGAGGTGCCTCCGCCGCCCGAGCCACCGGTGCCACCGACGGTGCCGTCCTGACTCTCGCTTGGCGCGCCCGGCCCACCGGCCGTTCCACCCGCGCCTGTGCCGCCCACCGAGCCGCCGCTGCTGCCCGTGCCAGGCTGCCCACCCGTACCGCCGGTGCGCCCGCACGACGAGGCCCCGCCACCGCCACCCGCTGGCAGTCCGCGGTTGTTGCAGAGGAACGCGCTCGAGCGTTCGACGCCGGCATTCCCGATCGTGCCGGCGCTGCCGTTCCCGCCGTTCCCACCATCGGTGCCATCGGTCCCGTTCGCGCCAGCTCCAGGGAGCACGGACACGCCGCGCAGCTCGATCTGCTTCGATCCGGTGATCACGATCGCGTACGAGCTGGAGCCCGGGGCCGTCGCGTCGGCACTCTTGACCGTGACCGTCGACAGCACCGTGTCGATCATGATCCCGTCGAACGTCACCGCCGGCGACGAGGGTCCGTCGATCACGGTCGGCATGGCCGCGGTCTGTGTCCACGCGTCATCGAACCCGCCGTACACGCTGACGCCCGCCTTCATCGCGATCGCCTCGGGATACACCCCGCCCTTCACGAACACCGCGACGGCCGGCGTCGATGCGGACGCCTTGGTGATCGCCGCGGCGATCGTCTTCAGCGGCGCGGCCTTGTCTCCCGCGGCGGTGTCACTGCCGGTGCGCGCCACGTAGATCGCGTCGCACGGCAGCGCGCCGCATGCCGAGTCCGGCATCACGTAGGCATCGACCGGCGCGCCCGTGTCGGGGGCGGCGGTGTTGCCACTCGCACACGCGGAGACCGAGAGCGCGACCAGGATCCCGAGGCGCATCTGGTAAGTGTAGCGCACCCGCTCGCTGTTCGAGGAAGCGAGTTCCGCGACCCAGGTCACGCTCGGCGCGATGCGTCGATCACGGGCGGCTCGCCGGAGAGGCTGTGGAGGTACATCGCCTGCGCGCCATACGCGATGAACCGGCCCTCGTCATCCCACACCTCTGCATCCGCGATCGCCCAGCCGCGATGCGCCCGGCGGACCGTCACCGCGACCAGGAGCCAGTCGCGTGTGGTGTCGTCGACCACGTACGTGGTCAGGTCCAGGCTCGGCGCATAGAACCGGTAGGGGCCCGGGCCAATCGCGCGGTGGAGCGCGGTGGGCATCGTATCGATCAGCGGTGGGAGCGCCAGGCGATCGAGCCGACCCAGGGCATCCCGCTGTGGGTGCCGGTAGCGCATCCAGCGGGCATAGCGTGCGGGTCCATCCTGGAAGGCCTCGGACCAGAACGCATCGCCCTCGGCGAGCCGGCACTCGAGCTGCCGATAGATCCGGAACCGCGTGTGCGGATTGTTGGCCGCACCGTCCTCGACGGGCAACGCGTCGGCGAGCGGACGCACGCGCTCGGGGAACGGCACGCCGCGCACGTCGGGCCCCTTGCGATCGCGAATGAACGTCGCGGTCAGCTCGAGGCCGCGCGAGTTGTCACTGGGATCCTCGGGATCCGGCGCCGTGTCGCGGTGCCGCAGCGCCACCCGGACCTGCGCCGTGCTCTTCCCGCGGCGAAGCTCGGTGACGTCCGCGACCAGCGCCGTCGCCCGGAGCGGTGTGCAGAAGATCGTGGAGGCAGAGGCGAACCGGAGCAGCGGCTCACCGAGGAAGGTCTCCGCGGCGCGGAGGGCGCACGTCATCACGGCGCCGCCCGACGGCAGGAGGTAGTCCCAGTGATCTGGCAACGTCACGTGGAACCGCCCGGGCACCGAGGGATCCGCGACGACCGCCGTGTCCGCCGCGAGATCGGCGTACGCCGACGAGCCGATGCCCTGAGAGTCCATCGCGGCCACTCTACTGCGAGGGCGGCTCGCCGGCATCGAGCTGTGCGTCGATCTCGCGGATCCGCTGCCTCGCCGTCTCGAGCTCTCCCTGGAGCCGGTAGAGCTCGTCGCGCCGGGTAGTGAGCTCCGCATCGAGCCGGCGGAGCTCGTGGATCAGCCCCACGCGCTCGTTGACCAGCTCCTCGACGAAGGTTCGCCGCTCGGCCAGCTCGCGCACCCTCGCCTCCGCCGACCGCTGCGCCTCGATCGCCTGGGACTTGCGTGCCTTGCGTTCGGCCTCGGTCTGGGCCGCGCGTTGCTTGGACTGCTCCGCGGCCTCGGACGCCTTCCGCCGCTGTTCACCTTCGACCCACGTGCGGAACTCCGCAGCGGCGCGCCGGCGCACATCGAGCTCGCCCCGCCACGCGAGCCGGCGCTGGGCGAGATCGTCGGGATCGGGCGAGATCGCCGTGACACGCTTCTGCAGCTCGAGCAGCTCGTCGGCCCCGCGGTCGAGGCCCATCAAGCGTCCGAGCTCGCCGTGATCGAGCCACAGCCCATGCGAGGGGCAGCAGTCGACCATCACCTCGTTCGACGAACGCGCATCCATCTTGCGTACGATGCCCTCGCACGCGCACTCGGGGCACTCGAGCGCGTTGTGCCACCACATGTTCTGGCCCTGCGGCCAGCGCGGGTTCCCGAACGCGGTATCGAGCGTCGCCTGCCCGATCCATGCGCCCTGACAGCGCGGGCACGCGGCGACGCCAGCGAACACACGATCGAGGACCTCGCCGCAACGCGGGCAGAGGAGCAGCTGAGGTGCTTCGCGGTACGGAGACGTCACGGCCTCTCCATGGGCTCAGCGCTTCGCCGCCAGACGGAGCGTGCCCGCGAGCCTCTCGAGACCCGCTGCCGCGCGCGCCGCATCGACATCACCCGCAGCACTTCGCTGATGGAGCTCGGGGAGCCGCGCGAGCAGCCGCCAGGTTGCGTTCTGAGCGTTCCACAGATCGACCGCGCTCCGCATCCGCGACGCCACCTCCGCCGCCGCGGTCACGATCTCGAGGACCGCGAGATCGACCTCCTCTCCCTCCCCCACCACGCGATCGAGCAGCACCACCAGCGCCTCGCTCGCGGCGAGGGCGATCTCCGGAGTGTCGAGGCTGACCCGGACCTCGGCCGCCTCCACCATGTGATCGCGCAGCTGCTGGAAGCTCGGATCGGCCGCGCGCATGTTCGCGAGCACGCGTCGACGTAACGCGGACTCCGCGGTGGTGCGCAGCACATCGGGGACCGGCAACTCGTGCGCGACCAGCCAGCGGATCAGCGGGAGGTGCTCGTCATAGGCATCGGCGAGCTCCGCCTCGGCCTCGGCGATCGCATCCCCGAGCACGGCGGCGATCACCCGCTCGCGGCTGCCCGGCAACAGCGCCGAGAGCGAGAGCTGCGCGCCCGGGAAGTGGTGGTCGATCACGCGCTGCGCGGCGAACACGTCCGCTGTCTTGAACGCACCGGTGAGCTCGTCGATCACCCGCGCCCACGCGCGCTCCTCCATCGGCGCGCGCACGCCGCCGGTGACGTGCTGCTCGCCGAGGTGGAGCCCCGCGAAGCACAGCGAGGTGGCGGCCTCGGTCAGCCGCGAACGCACGCGCACCGTGCCGGCGACCATGCGCGCGCGCCCCGACCGCCGCTCGATCCGATCGATGAAGTCGACGTGGTAGCCGTAGACGTCGACACTCTTCTCCGCGTCGTGCTCCACCAGCGTGTGGACGGCCACGTGCGCACACACCTTCTCGGGATCGACCCGGGCGGGACGCACCCGCTGCGCCCAGACCTTGCGCCCATCACCCTCGCTCGCGAGGTTCGAGCGCGCCAGCGCGAGCCGATCGACGAGCTCCGCCTCGACCGCACCGCCGCCGATCTCCTCGATCAGCTCGGCCACCCGCGCCGCGTACTGCATGCACTGCACGGTCTCGATCCCCGAGAGGTCGTCGAAGAACCAGCCGCAGCTCGTGTACATGAGCATCGCGTGGCGGGTCATCTCCATCAGGGACAGCGCACGTACGCGCTCGGCCGCATCGAGCTCGTGGGCGGCGTGGGTGGTGAGGAACTGGTCGCGCGCCTCGGGGCTCCTCCGCAACACCACGTCGATGTACGCATCGCGGGCTCCCCACGGATCGCGGAACAGCAGCCGGCCCACGTTCTCGAGCGCGGCCGCGCTCTGATCGCGCAGCCAGTCGAGCGCGTCACGCAGCGGTCGCCGCCAGGCCTGATTCCATCCCGGCTTGCCACCGGAGTTGCAGCCGCAGTTCTCGCGCCAGCGCGCGGTGCCGTGCGCGCAGCTCCACGACGTGTTCTCGGCGAGCAGCACCTCCCAGGTCGCCGGCACCTCGGCACGGAACTCGGCGTAGTTCGTGAGGCGCGTGCCGTTCCAGCCCGCCTCGACCTGAGACAGGGCCCACGCGAGCGCCATGTCTCCATAGCGGTGATGGTGACCATAGGTCTCGCCATCGGTGGCGATGTGACACAGCGCCGGAGCACCGCCCTCGATCGGGCCCCGCGCCGTCATCCGCGAGATGATCTGGTGACCGTTGGCGAGCAGGCGCTCGAACGCGACGGCCTGGGCGGTCTGGCCGTCGTAGAAGAACAGATCGATCGAGCGCCCCGAAGGCAGTGCGCAGCGATACGCGCGGCCCGGGTCCACCGGGTCGGTCCGCCACTCACCACCGGGTGGCCGCCATGCGCGGGCCTGATAGGGCGCGAGCACCGTGAACGTGATCCCCTCCGCGGCCAGCGCCTCGAGGGAGGCCGTGTCCACGGCGCACTCCGCGAGCCACATCCCTTCTGGCTTGCGGCCGTAGCGATGGACGAAGTCGGCGATCCCCCACCGCGTCTGCGTCGCGAGATCTCGGGCCGACGCGAGCGGCAAGATCATGTGGTTGTAGGCCTGCGCCATCGCGGAGCCATGCCCACCGAACCGCCGGGCGCTCGCCCGATCAGCCTCGACCAGAGACGCGTGGACGTCCGGAGCGTGATCCTCCATCCACGACATCAGCGTCGGCCCCACGTTGAAGCTCATCCGCTGATAGTTGTCGACGATCTCGATGATGTGGTTGGTGCTGTCGACGACGCGCGCCGCCGCGTTGGGCCGATAGCACTCGGCCGTGATCCGCTCGTTCCAGTCCCGGTACGGGTGAGCACTTGGCTGTGGCTCGATCGCCTCGAGCCACGGGTTCTCACGCGGCGGCTGGTAGAAGTGGCCGTGGATGCAGACCCACTTGTCAGTCACGAGTCAGCGCCAAGTGTACTGCGAAACGCTCTACACTGGGGCATGCGCGGGCTGGCGCTCTTGCCACTGCTGCTCGGTGCCTGCGGCTTTCACGTCGGGGCCGCGGGCGGCGTCGGCGCGGACGATGCGCCAGCCGATGCGCCCGCGCTCGACGCGCCACCTGACACCGCGACCGTCCTCCCTGCGTGCATGACCAACCCGGCCTACACCGGCACGAACGGCACGCATCGCTATCGCAAGACCGCCAACCTGGATCACGACGATGGGCTGGATGCCTGTGCCGCCGACGGCGCACACCTGGCGACCATCGAGACGCAGGCGGAGGGTCAGTTCGTGGGCGCGTTCGCCGGCGGGCTGGCCTGGATCGGGCTCGACGATCTGGACATCGAAGACACCTTTCGCTGGGCCACGGGGACCCCGGTCTCGTACCTCGGCTTCACGGGGGCCGAGCCGAATGACAACGGGGTCGAGGACTGCGTCTACACCAACGGGGACGGCACCTGGAACGACTCGAACTGCGGGGCCGCGATCCCTTCGATCTGCGAGTGCGAGGTCGGCTACACGCCACCGCCCAAGCCCGCGTGTCGGGGGATGGCAGGTGCGACCAAGCTCGATGGCCGCGCCTACTTCATCCGCACCGCGACCAAGACCTGGGCCGACGCCGAGGCGGACTGCGTGGCGATCGGCGCACACCTCGCGGTGCTGTCCGATAACGACGAGAGCGTGGCGGTCGACAACAAGTTCACCAGCGACTCCTGGATCGGGATGTCGGATCTCGCGGCAGAGGGCACCTACGTCTGGGTCAACGGTTCGGCGAGCACGTATCGCAAGTGGGACATCCTCGAGCCCACCGACGTGACCACACAGAACTGCGTGCGCATGAGCATCACCTGGTACGACACCGACTGCGCGGGGATGAAGCAGTACGCGTGCGAGTGCGATCCGGCCCCGCCGTAGCGGTTAGCCTTCCGCGACGAACACCACCACGCCGAGCGGCGGCACGGTGATCACGAGCGACTGATCGTGGCCGTGCGAGCGCGTGGCGTCTGCGTTCATGCCGCCGCGGTTGCCCATCCCGCTACCGCCGTAGATCTCGGCATCCGAGTTCAGGACCTCGCGCCAGTACCCGCCGCGCGGAACACCGACCCGGTAGCCCTCGCGAGGGACGGGCGTGAAGTTCACGATCACGACCGCCACGGGATCCGCGGGCTGGCCGTGGCGCGAGTACGCGAGCACGGTGGATTCGCGATCATCTCCGACGATCCACTTGAACCCCGCCTGCTCGCAATCGCCGACGTGGAGCGCGGGCACCGTGCGGTACACGCGATTGAGATCCCCGAGCCAGCGAGCGATGCCGGCATGCGCGGGATGGTTGCCGATCGCCCAGTCGAGCTCGACGTCGTGATTCCACTCGCCCCACACGCCGAGCTCGCCGCCCATGAACAGCAGCTTCTTGCCCGGCAGCGTCCACTGGTAGCCATAGAGCAAGCGCAGGGTCGCGCAGCGCTGCCACGGATCGCCCGGCAGCTTGCCGATCAGCGAGTGCTTTCCGTGCACCACCTCGTCGTGCGACAGCGGCAGCACGTAGTTCTCGGTGTGCGCGTAGATCGCGCGGAACGTCAGCTGATCGTGGTGGTGCTGGCGGTGCACCGGATCCTTCTCGAGGAACGAGAGGGTGTCGTGCATCCAACCGAGGTCCCACTTGTAGCCAAAGCCGAGGCCGCCGTGCTCGGGGGGACGCGACACGCCGCCCCACGCCGTGGACTCCTCGGCGATCGTCTGCACGTCGGGATAGGCGGCGTAGACCGCGCGGTTCATGTCCTGGAGGAAGGCGATCGCGTCGCGGTCGTGGTTCGAGCCGTCCTCGTTGGGCACCCACTCGCCGGGCTTGCGCGAATAGTCCCGGTACAGCATCGAGGCCACGCCATCCACGCGCAACCCATCGATGTGATAGCGGTCGAGCCACGATACCGCCGAGGAGATCAGGAACGACTTCACCTCGTGCCGGCCGTAGTTGAAGATGAAGCTCGTCCAATCGGGGTGGAACCCGCGGCGCGGATCCGCGTGCTCGAACAGGTGCGTGCCATCGAACACGCCGAGCCCGTGCGCATCCGTCGGGAAGTGCGCCGGGACCCAATCGATGATCACGCCGATCCCGCGCTGGTGGAGACCGTCGATCATCGCCATCAGATCATCCGGTGCACCGTAGCGCGTGGTCGGCGCGAAGAAGCCGGTGACCTGGTATCCCCACGATCCGTAGAACGGGTGCTCGAGGATCGGCATCAGCTCGATGTGCGTGAAGCCGAGGTTGCCCACGTGCACGCCGATCTGCTCGCCGAGCTCGCGATAGCCGAGGACCTCTCCGTGATCGCGACGCCACGATCCGAGGTGGAGCTCGTAGATGCTGACCGGTGCGCGATGCCCGAGGGTGTTGCCGCGCCCCTTCATCCACGCCCCGTCGCCCCACACGTGCTGCGCCTGCCACACCACGGAGGCCGTGGCCGGCGGGTGCTCGGCGCGGGCCGCGAACGGATCGGCCTTCTCGCGGGTGACGCCGTCGGGACCCGTGATGGCGTACTTGTAGCGCGCGCCGTGGCCGATGCCTGGAAGGGTGCCTTCCCAGATCCCCGACGACTCGCGCGGCGAGAGCGGGTCGGCGCCGGCGCGCCACCCGTTCCAGTCGCCGATCACGCTGACCTGCTGGGCGTTCGGCGCCCACACCCCGAACGTGGTCCCACCCTCCACCACGTGAGCGCCGAGCTTCTGGTAGAGGCGGTGGTGCGTCCCCTGGTTGAACAGGAACAGATCGTCGGAGGTCAGGAGGGAAGGCACGGCCAAACGACTCTAGATCACATGGGCCGACCGAGATACCCACGGCCGTCCAATCGGCCGCTTCGCCCCATGCCGATCCGAGACTTGCGATAGACTGGTCGGGATGGGTGAGGCCTCCGGGTCCGGGACCGGTTCGTCCGGACCGATGAGCGCACTCGGTCCGTCGGCCGAGCGCACCATCGACTTCCAGCCTGGAGACTCGATCGGGGAGTACCGGATCGACCGCAAGCTCGGCGAGGGTGGGATGGGCAGCGTCTACGCGGGCGTCCATACCGTGATCGGCAAGCGCGCCGCGATCAAGCTGCTGCGCAAGGAGCTGTGCGCGAACCCCGAGGCGATCGCACGGTTCATCCAGGAGGCGCGCGCCGCCAACCAGATCGGTCACCCGAACATCGTCGACGTGTTCGGCTTCGGCACCGCACCCGATGGCCGTGCGTTCCTCGCGATGGAGTGGCTGAAGGGCGAGAGCCTCGGCCAGCGCGCGGACCGCGGGCGCCTGCCGCTCGACGAGATCTGCGCGGTGGTCGACGATATCTCGCGTGCCCTCGAGGCCGCGCACGAGGCTGGGATCATCCACCGCGATCTCAAGCCCGACAACGTGTTCCTCGCCGAAGTGCGCGGCGGGCCGCCGGTGGTGAAGCTCCTCGATTTCGGGATCGCCAAGCTCACGCGCACCGACGAGGGCCCCCTCTCGCACACCCAGACCGGCGCCATCGTCGGCACGCCGATGTACATCGCGCCGGAGCAGGCCCGCGGCTATGCCATCGACGGCGCCGCCGACATCTACTCGCTCGGCGTGATGATGTTCGAGCTGATCGCCGGCCGGTTCCCGTTCATCGCCGACAACGCGATGGACCTGATCGCGAAGCACCTCTCGGAGGAGCCGCCCACGCTGACGTCGGTCGCCCCCGAGGCCCCCGACGAGCTCGCGGCGCTGGTCGCCCGCATGCTCGCGAAGCAGGCCTCGGAGCGCCCCTCGCTCGCCGAGGTCCGCGAGGTGGTCGTCCCGCTGCGACGCGCCGCGAGCGACGGACCGGTCCGGTTCGCGACGCCGCCGAGCGGCGTTCCCGTGGTCTCGACGCCCTCACTCACCCCCGCACCTGTGGTCGCGCCGTCGCTGATCCTCCCATCGCCGCGCTCGCGCGGACCGTGGATCGCCCTCGGCTGCGGCGTGGCGGTGATCGCCGTCGTCGCGTTCGTGATCGTCAGCAAGGCGAAGAGCACGAACGGGAGCGAGCCCGCGACGACGCCGCCGCCCACGACGACGGTGACCACCCCCGCTACGGCGGCGGCCGCGCCCCACCCCACCCCCCTCTCGCCCCCACGCCGCCATCTCCCACGGCGCCACCGGCACCAACGCCGCCACCTCCCGCGCCTGCGCCGAGCCCCGCCTCGGTCGAGCTGACCCTCGACGGCGCGAAGACCGCGACGATCTCGATCGACGGTCTGGCGCCGATCCTCGCCCAGCCGCGAACGGTGATCGAGCTCGCACCCGGGCATCACACCGTCGCCGCCACCGCACCCGGCCGCGCGAAGTTCGATGCCGAGCTGGACGTCGTCGCCGGCGAGACGCGCGCCCTGGTGGTCAAGCTGCGCCGCGTGGGGACCGCCGTGAAGGCGACGGGCAGCGGCGCAGGATCCGGATCCGGATCCGGATCCGGATCCGGATCCGGATCCGGATCCGGACCCAGCGACAACGACGGCCTCGCAGATCCGTTTCACCGGAAGGGACCGCCATGAGAGTGCTCGTCATCGCCAGCCTGCTCGCGATCGCCACCCCGGCCAGCGCGCAGCCTGCGCCGGATCCCCGCAAGCAGGCCGAGGTCCTCTACAACGAGGGTACGAAGCACTACAACCTGCGCGAGTACCCCGAGGCGATCGCCGCGTTCAAGGAGGCGTATCGCCTGATGAGCGAGCCCCTCTTCCTCTACAACATCGCGCAGTCGTACCGGCTCTCGAACGACTGCGCCAACGCGTACACGTTCTACAAGACCTACCTGCGTGACGCGCCGAAGGATCCGGATCGCGCCAAGATCGAGAACTGGATCGTCGAGCTGGAGCCATGCGCCAAGGCCGCCGCTGCCAAGCCCATCGAGCCCGTGACTCCTCCCCCGGTGACAAGCCCGCGGACCCGGCCAAGCCCACCGACGCGCCGATCACGACGACCGGTGAGGTGGTGGTGCTCCCGCCCCCGCCTGCGCCTCGCAACAACCTCCGGATCGCGGGCCTCGCGACCCTCGGTGGCGGTGTGGTGCTCGCCGGTATCGGGATCGCGTTCTCGGTCCGCGCCACCAACGCGGCGAGCGATCTCGAGGCGGCGTGCAAGACCGGGTGCGATGCAGGCGCGGTCGCCGCCATCGACGACCGCGGCACCAGTGCTCAGCGCAACGCCACGATCTTCTACATCGCGGGCGGCGCCGCCGCAGCCGTCGGTGCCGGGCTCCTGATCTACTCCACGATCACCCGGCGCAGCGAGACCGTCGCGCTCACCCCCACCCACGGCGGCGCGGTCGCCACCGCCGCCTTCTCCTTCTAGATGAAGCCATCCAACCGGGCGTTCGCCCTCGTCGTTCTCATCGCCATCCCCGGCCTCGGCCTCGGCAGCCTCGCCGGGTGCTACTCCCCCGAGCTCGCACCGTGCACGGTGTCCTGCTCCGCCGCCACGCCGTGCCCCGACGAGGCGACGTGCGGCGCGGACAACTTCTGCCACGCCGACGGCGAGACGGCCACCTGCACCGTGCCGCACCACGTCGCCGTGACGCTATCCGGCACGGGTGGTGGTCAGGTGACGAGTAACATCGGCGGCATCGGCTGTCAGCCTCTCTGCGAGGCCAGCATCGACGAGGGAACGGTGGTGACGTTCAGCGCGACCGCCGACGCGAGCTCGCGGTTCAGCGGCTGGGTCGGCGCGTGTAGCGGCACCGGCCCGTGCACGCTGACGATCGGCGGCGACGTCACGCTCGGAGCGCAGTTCACCACCGCGCGTCCACTCAACCTCTCGTTCACCGGCTCGGGCACCGGCCGCGTGACCTCGGCGCCGACCGGCCTCGACTGCACCGCCGGATGCACGGCGCTGTTCGACAACAACGCGAACGTCACGCTCACGATGGCACCGGACGTCAGCTCGCGGTTCGTCGGCTGGGGCGGCGATTGCGCGAGCGCCGGGACCAACGCGACCTGTGGCCTCACCGTCGATCATGTCGCCACGGTCAGCGTCGACCTCAAGAAGACGCCCCTCCTGACGGTCACGCCGATGGGCTCGGGGACCGGGACCGTGACCTCGAATCCGTCGGGCATCAACTGTGGCGCGACCTGCACGAAGCGATTCGACGAGAACACCTCGATCGTGCTCAGCGCCACGACCACGGGCGCCAACGCGTTCACCCAGTGGATGGTCGGCGGCGCGTGTGGTGGCAGCACCGCACCGACCTGCAACATCACGCTCGACAGCGACAAGGTCGCGATCCCGATCTTCAACGCGCGCCGTGATCTCACGGTCAGCATCGTCGGGTCGGGCACGGTCGGCGGAGATCTCCCGTGCACCACGGGGCCCTGCACCGGCACCTTCGACCTCAACACGCTGGTGTCGCTGACCGCCACGCCGGCGCCAGGCTGGCGGTTCGGCGGGTTCTCGGGGAGCGGCTGCACCGGCACCGGCCCGTGCATGGTGACCCTCTCGGCGAGCTCCAGCGTGACCGCGACCTTCATCGAGCTCCATGACCTGACGCTCAGCTTCGTCGGCATGGGGACCGTGACCGCGAGCCTCCCGCCCGCGGCCAGCTGCAGCGCCGGCTGCACGCTCGTCGAGGATCACAACGTCCCGGTGCTCCTGACCGCGACCGCCGCGCCGAGCTGGCGGTTCGATCACTGGACGGGTGGCGGCTGTGGCAGCGGCCCGACCTGTACGGTCCCGATGACCGGCGCCACCAGCGTCACCGCCACGTTCATCGAGACGCGCACGCTCGCGGTTTCGGTGGTCGGCAACGGTACGGTCACCAGTAGCATCGGCGGCATCACCTGCCCCGGGACCTGCACCGCGGCGATCGACATCGGGCTCACCGTGACCCTCACCGCAACGTCCAACCCGGGCGTCCGCTCGGTCAGCTTCGACACCTGCGGCGCGGTGACCACGTGCGGCGCGGTGATGACCGCGAATCGGACCGTGGCCACCACGTTCGTCGGTGGCGGACGGATCTGGTCGAAGCAGTACGGCGGGACGCCGACCTACGGCCGCGAGGCCGTCAACGCCGTCGCGGTCGATCCGACCGGCCACGTGGTGATGACGGGCGGGCTCTCCGGCGGCGAGACGATGGACTTCGACGGCACCGTCCGCACCTCGGGCCCCACCTCGGTCCGGGATGTGATGGTCGCGAGCTACAACGCGGATGGCACGCTGCGCTGGGCCCAGGTGTTCGGTGGAACCTCCGGCACGAACGTGGGCCAGGCGCTCGCGATCGCACCGAACGGCGATGTGATCGTCGGCGGACAGTTCGCGACGACCCTCACCGCAGGCAGCTTGATGGCCACCTCGGCGGGCGGCCAGGACGGCTTTCTGTGCTGGCTCGATGCCACGACCGGCACCCCGGTCCAGCTGATCACGTTCGGCGGCGCGGGCAACGAGGAGGTGCGCGGGCTCGCGAGCTCGGCGGGTAACGGGCTCCACATCCTGGGCTCGACCACCGGCGGCAACTTCACGTTCCCCGGCGCCCCCACTCCGCTCATGTTCGGCGGGGCCGCGTCGGACTTCCTCGTCAACCTCGATGCGGCCTCTGCGTACCGCTGGTCGCGGGTCCTGTTCGCCACGCCGACGGCGTTCACCTCGGCGAAGAAGATCCTGATGACCGCCAATGGCGACGCGATCGTGTTCGGTCACTTCGGCGGAGCGACGATCGATCTCGGCGGCGGCAACCTGTCCGCGGGCACGCGCGAGACCTTGTTCCTCGCGCGCTACGCGGCCACCACGGGTGCTCACGTGTGGTCCGAGGACTACGGTGGAAGCTCTCCGGGCGGCCACGGCAACGCCACGACCGCCGCGGACGCGGCGCTGACCTCGGCGGGCGACATCGTCGTCACGGGCTGGTTCGATCAGTTCGGGGATCCGGTGGGCGAGGACGTCAGCGGCAACGGTTCATCGCTGCTCCTGACCTCGGGCGCGAACGACATGTTCGTGGCGACCTATGCTGCGGCGAACGGCGCCCACACCTCGTCGTTCCGGTTCGGCAGCGCGGACCCCAACCCCCTCTGGCTGGAGGCCCCCGTGGCGATCGCCACCGACGCGTCGGGCGATCTCACCCTGATCGGCCACTACTCGACGCCGACCATCACGCTCGGCGACGACACGATCACGAACCTCGGCGAGATCGACGTGTTCTTCCTCCGCTTGACCAGCACCGGCCAGGCGCGCTGGCTCCGCAGCTTCGGCAGCACGCTCCCCGAGCGGGCGTCGAGCATCGCCGTGTCGTCGACGGGTCAGCCGACGGTGGGCGGGTACTACCTCAACGACCACTCGTTGAACGCCTGCACCTTCGATGGCGCGACGTTCGCGAGCGAGGATGAGGGCTACCTGATCACCCTCAGCAAGTAGGTGTCGACACCCGCGGAGCACCGGCGGGCGTTCGTGCTCCTGATCGTTTGCGGCCTGTGCTGGAGCACGGGCGGCGTGCTGATCAAGCTGGTGGATTGGCACCCCCTCGCGATCTGGTCGACACGGAGCGCGATCGCCGGTGCCACCTTGTGGCTGGTCCGCCGCCCCTCGATGCGTGGCATCACGCGCGCCGAGTGGGGCGCCGCGATCGCGCTGTCTGCGACGACCGTGCTGTTCATCCTCTCGAACAAGCTGACCACGGCCGCGAACGCGATCCTGATCCAGTACTCCGCCCCGGTGTGGATCGCCCTCCTGGGGACGTGGTTTCTCGGGGAACGCGCGACGCGACTCGACTGGGTCACGATCGTGCTCGTGCTCGGCGGGATCACGCTGTTCTTCTTCGAGCAGCTCACGTTCGATCACGTCACCGGGAACCTGCTCGCCCTGGCCGCGGGGGTCGGGTTCGCGTTCTCCGCGATGTCGCTCCGCAAGGTCGCGCTCGGCCCGACGGATCCACTGCGCTCCCTGATCCTGGGAAACCTGCTCGGCGCGATGATCGGCGCCCCCTTCGTGTTCACCCACGCCGCGCCCGACGCGAACGGCTGGCTGGTGCTGCTCGCGCTGGGGGTCGGGCAACAGGCGGTCGCGTACCTCTGCTATGCGTGGGCGATCCGCCACACCACCGCGCTCGAGGCGATGCTGATCCCGGTGATCGAGCCCGTGATGTCGCCGATCTGGGTGATGCTCGCGATCGGCGAGCGGCCCGGAGGATGGGCACTCGTCGGGGGCCTGATCGTCGTCGGGGCGGTCACGATGCGCGCGGTGGTCTCGCCGCGGCACCCGACCTGACGCCTGACTAGTCGACCTGATCGAGGCCGTCGCCCTCGACCGAGCCGTCACCCGCCATCTCGTTCGACGAGGGCGTGGACGTCTCCTTGGTCGCGGTCGGATCCTCGTCGCCCATGTCCCAGCCGTCATCGACGGCGTCCATCGGCGGCGCGGTCGACAGCGCCTTGGTGCGATCGGGGGGCGGCGGCAGCGGCGTGCTGCTCACCGGCTGGAGCTCCTCGGGCATGCCGATCGGCACCTCGGGCGGGAGCCGCGCGGGCTGCGTGATCGCATCGTGCGCGGACACCGGGATCGAGCCGTTCTGCGTGCTCTCCTCCGGCGTGATCGCCGCGACCGCGGTGGCGGCGGCGTCCGGCACGTGGGTGATCGTCGAGTGATGCGGGATCGCGGCCGCGGTCGCCACGATCTCGCCAATCGCGGCGGGCTCGGTGGACATCGGCGCCTGGGCCGAGTGCCGCTCGCCACGACGCCGGCGCTCGCGCTCACCACCCTCGGGCTTGCTCTCGCGAGGCTCGCGAGCCTTGGCGCCCGCGGCATCGAGGACCTTCGCGATCGTCTGCTCGAACCGCTCGACCTGCGCGCGATCCTCGTCCTCGAGGATCGGCCCGATCTCCGTCCAGCTCGCGCGCAGCTCGTCCACGACCTCCACCGGGTCGCGCCCGGAGAACCGCAGATCGCCGAACGCGTTCTTGCGCATCGCGGCCTTCAGCTGCGCGGCCACGTCGCCCGCGGCGTCGGGGGCTGCGGCCTGCTTGGGCAGCAGCTCCTCGGCCTTGCCGATCAGCTTCTCGCGCTTGCCCCGCAGCTGCGCGGGATCGAGCTCGGTGCCCTTGATCGCGTCGGGCTGCGTGGCGATCAGGTGCTTCACCATCGCCACGGACTCGGCCCCGAGCACGCCCGCCTCGCGCGCCTTCGCACGCACGGCGATCGCGCGGGTGACCACATCGTCGCCACCGGCCACCACGGCATCGATCTCGGCCTTGATCGCCTCGACCTCGGCGCGGTGCGCGTTGGCCTCGGAGTCACGAGCCTGATCGCGCTTGGTGAACAGCGAGTCACACGCGGCGCGGAACGCCTTCCACACGGCATCCGCGTCGCGACGCGGGACGTACCCGATCTCCTTCCACGCGGCCTGGAGATCCTTGATCTCACCGATCGCCTTGCCCCAGGTGCCTTCGCCCGCGGCGTTGGCGACCTTGGTCGCCTGCGCGATCAGCGCGTGCTTCTTGGCGAGGTTGGCGGACTCCTCGTTGGCGCGCGCCTCGAGCATCGGCTTGCGGCGCTCGAAGAACTTGTCGCAGGCGGCGCGGAACTTCTTCCACAGATCGTCGCCCTGCTTGCGCGGCAGGTGTCCCGATTCCTTCCACCGCGCCTGGAGCGCCTTGAGCTTCTCTGCGGTCCCGGCGAAGTCGGTCGAATCGGCGAGGCTCTCGGCCTCGGCGATCAACGCCTCCTTGGCCGCGGAGACCTCGGCGAACTTGACGTCCTCGACGGCGCGGACGCCCTTGACCTTGTCGTAGATCAGGTCGCAGGTCGCCTTGAACGTGTCCCACAGCTCCTTGCCGCGCTTCTGCGGCAGGGGGCCGACCTCTTTCCACAGGGCCTGGAGCTGGCGGAGGCGGTTGCCGAGATCCGGCTCGGCGGGTGCCTCGGCCATGTGCTTGGCCGTCTCGATCATCGCCTCGGCCTTGGGCACGTTGGTCCAGCGGTGCCAGTCCTCGGCCTCGCGCATCTCGCTGACCTTGATCACGAGCTTGTTGCGCGCGGCGCGATAGCGATCGGCGAGCGCATCGCGCTGCGCCGCGGGCACCTTGCCGATGTTGTCGAAGCCCTTGCCCGCGGATGCGAGCAAGCGATCGACCGGACGCCCATCCTTCATCTCGGTGGCGGCGAGCGCCTCCATCTCGGTGCACATCGCCTCGAGGCTGGCGGCGATCTGCGCGCCGCGCTCGGCGTCTTCGCGGGCCTTCGCCTCGCGCTCCGCGACCTGGGCGGCGCGACGGGCGTCCTCCTCGGCCTTCTTGGCATCGCGCTCGGCGCGACGCGCGGCGGCCTCGGCATCACGCGCCTCGCGCGCGGCCTTGGCCTCCTCGGTCTCGGGCTCGGACGGCGTGGCCTCGGCGGCCTTCGCGGCCCGCTCGCGCTCGCGCTCCGCGGCGGCGCGCTCGCGCTCGCGCTGCGCCTCGGCGGCGGTCGCCCGCAGCTCGTCGGAGCCGCGCGCCTGGCTGTCCTGGATCTCCTTGCGCTTCCAGAACCGCTCGACGGCCTTGGTGAAGCGATCGTCGCCCTCGTCGGCTCCGAGCCGCGCCCACGCGACCTCGGCCTTGGCGATCATCTCCTCGTGCTTCGCGAAATCGAACGTGTCGGCCACCGCCTCGACCTCGCGGACGAGCTGCGCCTTCTCGGCGCGACGGCGCTTGACGTCATCGGGCACCGGCGACTTGGCCTTGGCCCGCTCGGCCTCCGCGATCTCGCCGACGATCTTGCGCGCCTTCTGGCGCACGGCCTTGTTCTTGGCCTTCGCGGCGACGTTCTCGAGCCGGTCGACGTCGTCGAGCTTCTCGACAGCCGCGAGACCGACCTCCTTCTGCGTGGTGTCGATCGCGAGGGCGCGCAGCACGTCGCCATCGTCGATCCGAGCCACCGCGGCCGTGCGCAGGTCCTGCGCGGCATCACTCTTCGCGAGCTCCGCCAGCGCGCGCGGATCCCGCAGCTCGCCGAACGCCCGCTTGCGGATCGCGGGGCTCGCCGCCTTCACCACCACGTCGACCAGCGCGTGCTGATCGCCGAGCTTGATGATCCCCGCGAGCGCGTTGTTCGCCTCGTCGGGATCCTTGCTGCACGCGTGGGACACCCACAGCTCCGCGGCGCGCGAGGTGATGAGCTCTCGCAGGCTGCGCTCCGTCTCGGCAGAGCCGAGCTCGGCGAGCAGGTCGGGGGTCTTGATCTTCTCGATCGCGATGCGGCGTACGCCGATGTCGCGGTCCGTTCGAGCGACCTGTTCCAGGATGGCAGCGTCATCCGCGGTCAACGCCCGAACGGCTTCGGAGCGCACGCGAACATCGCTGTGGCGGTACTTGGGGCGAAAGAAGTCGGCTATCCCCATGGGAGGGCGCCGAATCTATGCGGTTGGGTCCCCGTCGACAAGGAGCACGTTCACCTTGATTTCAGCGGAGTTGCGCTCCGGGACCTGGGTTCTTCCGCCCCCTGCCCCTCGTGAGGCCCGTTCCTGGGCCCAGGGCTACCCCCCGACCGCACAGAGGTCGACCAGCGCGCCCACGATCTCGACCAGCTTGTAGTCCGCCGGCGTGAACACCTTGCGGACGCCGAGCCGCTCGAGCTCGGCGTGATCGGCCCTGGGGACGGTGCCACCGACCACCACGGGGAGGTTTCCGGCCCCTCGCTGTGCGAGCTCGGCCAGCACCGTACGGGTCAGCTCGAGGTGCGATCCGGACAGCACGGAGAGCCCGATCACGTCGACATCCTCCTGCACCGCCATCGCGGCGATCGCGGCAGGCTCGAGCCGGATCCCGGCGTACAGCACCTCGAAGCCCGCATCGCGCGCCGCCACGGCGATCACCTCGGCGCCGTTGGAGTGGCCATCGAGGCCGGGCTTCCCGACTAGCAGCTTGGGGCGCCGGGGCAGCGCCGCGACCCGCGCTCGCAACGCATCCCAGCCCTCGGCCGCTGCGCCGATCGTCGCGCCGGTGATCCCGGTCGCGGCGCGGTATTCGCCCCACACGCCGCGCAGCGTGCCCGCCCACTCGCCCGTGGTCACCCGCGCGAGCGCGCACGCGATCGAGGCCTCCATGATCGGCCGCCCTGCCCGGGCCTCGGCCTCGAGCGTTGCGAGCGTGGCCTTGACCCGCGCGGCATCGCGCGTGGTGCGCGTGCGCTCGAGTTGTGCACGTGCGAGATCGCCGGCTCCCGGATCCCCGCGGAACACGCCGCCGTCCTCGCCGCCCACCAGCGGAGAGGGCAGCGCCTCGGTCCACTTGTTGACGCCCACCACCACCTGCTCGCCGCGCTCGATCCGCCCCATCCGCGCCGCCATCGAGCGCACCAGCTCCTGCTTGCAGTAGCCGTTCTCGATCGCGCCCTGGATACCGCCGGCCGCCGCGATCTGCGCGAGCTCGGCTTTCGCCGCCGCGGACAGCGCCTCCACCTTGGCGGCGACCACCGGGCTCCCGGCGAACAGATCGCCGTACTCGAGGAGATCCGTCTCGTACGCGAGGATCTGCTGGAGCCTCAGCGACCACTGCTGATCCCATGGCCGCGGCAGCGACAGCGCCTCGTTCCACGTGGGCAGCTGGAGCGCGCGGCACCGCGCATCCTTCGACAGCGTCACGCCGAGCGCCTCGATCAGGATCCGCCACGCGTTGTTCTCGGGCTGCTGCTCGGTGAGGCCCAGCGAGTTGACCTGCACGCCATAGCGAAACTGGCGCAGCTTCGGATCCGTGACCCCATAGCGCTCGCGACACAGCTCGTCCCACAGCTCGCCGAACGCGCGCATCTTGCACAGCTCTTCGACGAACCGCATGCCGGCGTTGACGAAGAACGACACCCGGCCCACGCACTGCGCGAACGCCGCCGCATCGACCCGGCCGCGCGCCCGCACGCGATCGAGGATGCCGATCGCATCCGCGAGGGCGAACGCGAGCTCCTGCACCGGCGTGGCACCCGCCTCCTGCAGGTGATAGCTGCAGATGTTCGAAGGGTTCCACTGCGGCATGTGCGCCACGCAGTACTCGTAGGTCTCGGCGATCAGATCGAGCGAGGGCTCGGGCGGGAAGATGTACGTGCCGCGCGCCAGGTACTCCTTGATGATGTCGTTCTGGACGGTGCCGCGGAGACCGGCCTCGGGCACGCCCCGCTCGCGCGCGAGCGCCACGTACAGCGCGAGCAGCCAGATCGCGGTGCCGTTGATCGTCATCGACGTATTCATCTGCTCGAGCGGGATGTCCGCGAACAGCGCGTGCATGTCGTCGAGAGACGCGATCGGTACGCCGACCTTGCCCACCTCCGGGCGCGCCAGCGGGTGGTCCGGGTCGTAGCCACACTGGGTCGGCAGATCGAAGGCGATCGAGAGGCCGGTCTGCCCCGCCGCGAGGTTCGCCCGGAACAGCTCGTTGGAGGCCTGCGCGCTCGAATGCCCCGCGTAGGTGCGGAAGATCCAGGGTGCGTCGCGACGTTCGGCCATCGCCCGGAACGCTACCTACGTGAAGCTGCGTCGTCTACCGCCGTCGTCATCCACGTCGTGTCGCCCTGCCGGAAGTACAGCTGTGTGCAATCGGCGTTGATCCACGGCTCGGTGAAGTCACTGTCGGCGGCGAACCCCTCGATGATCAGCTCGACCCCGGGCTGGAACAGGTTGCGCGCCCGCCGCGTGGCGAACAGCCGCGTGACGGTCTCGGTGCCGAGCTTCGCCGCATAGACCAGGATCTCGTGATCGGAGGTCAGGAGCCCCATCTGTGGATCGATCACGGGTGAGGTCGCTTCCAGCAGCGGAGCGGCCTGGCCCGTGCGCTGCCAGTCCGTCCCCGCGCCGGGCGGCAGCTCGTAGATCGCGAGGTTGTTCGGCGGCAGCTCCTCGATCGAGATCTCGACGAGGAACTTCTGCACCGCGCCCGCGGCCACCGGCAGCTCGATCGCGTTCCCGACGTGGGTCGAGACCGAGAGATCCATGGTCACCGAGCCGGAGATCGGCGACCACGCGGTGGTGAACGCGTACTGATGTAGCTCGGGGGTGCGGACCGTGTTGATCCGGTCGATCCAGCCGAACACCGTGCCGTCATAGACGATGTGGCCACCGTCGAGCCCGTTGAGGACCGGCTTGTCCCGCGCGGGATCCGTCACCCACATGTTGGGGGCGCTCTGGACGACGGCGTGCGGCCCTGTCCAGGTCAGCGCCCCGCTCTTGAGCGTGGCCTGCACCATGCCGCGCATGCCACTCGCATCCACGCTGAGGTCGTGCGCCTTGGCCGTGGGTCCCAGCTCGATCGTCACCTCGCTCGGCGGACCGAACGGCCCGCACACCGGCGGCGGCGTGTCGCGGACCAGGCCAAACGCGAGGTCGCAGCCGCCGAGGGCGAGCAGCAGGACCAGGCGGGACATCACCCTAGGATCGCCCACCCGGAGAGGGAGCGCAATTGAACCCGTTGCGAAGGTCTGTTGCGAAGGTCAGGGGATTCGACCGCGAGAAACACTTACTGGGCGCGATCGTCGCAGGCTCACGCCGAGCCCGCCGAGCGTGATCGCCGCTCCCACGTAGGCACGCGCGGTGAGCGTCTCCGCCTCGAACAGCGCATCGGTGGCGATCGCGACCAGCGGATACACGAACACGAGCGTGCTCGTGACGAGCAGGCTCGTGCGCTGGAGCAGCCAGAAGTAGGTCAGGAACGCCACCACCGAGCCGATCAGTGCGAGGTAGAGGAGCGCCGCCGTCGGCACCAGCGGAGGTGGCCACACCAGCACCCGATCGCCGCCACCGGCGACCAGTGCCACGACGCCGAGCACCGCGGCGGTGACGACGAGGAACACGGTGGTGGTGACCGCGGCGTGCACGTTCGCGGTGTGGCGCTTCATGATCATCGAGTAGGTCGTCGCGATGACCACCGAGCCGAGCACCATCCCCACGCCCACCGCCTGCTGCGCGGAGACGTCGAGCCGATCGAGGAACAGCACCGCGACGCCGGCGAGCGAGACCAGCGCCCCGATCACGTGGCGGCGCGTGATCGTCTCCATCCCGGTGACCGTGAGGAACACCGCG
Organism: Myxococcales bacterium; assembly: GCA_016720595.1. GTDB lineage: Bacteria > Myxococcota_A > Polyangia > Haliangiales > Haliangiaceae > JABFXX01. The sequence continues at coordinate 50,774 of JADKKI010000073.1, read as the reverse complement.
AGGATCAGTGGCTGCGTGCCGTAGAGCACGGCGGCCACCGCGCCGGGCACGTGCTCCTCGCCGAGATAGACCAGCACATAGCCTGCGGCGTCGAGCACGCCCGCCAGGACCAGCCAGCCCCACTGCGCCCCGCGCGGCCACGGGCGCGACCGCAGGGCGATCGGGATCAGGACCACGATCGCGATCACGAACCGGAGCGCGAGCGCATCGAGCGTACCGAACCCGCCCGGGCCGATGCACACGCGGATCGCGTACCAGGTGGTCCCCCAGATCAGCGCGCACGCGAGGTACGCCGCGACGACGGCCTGGGACACCGCCAAAGTGTCGCATTGCCCGCGCGCCCGCGCGCGGGTACGGTCATGCCCATGCGTACCCTCCTCGCCTCCGTACTCGCGCTCTCGGTTCTGGGCTCGTTCGCCGCCTGCTCCAAGTCCACCAAGGACGAAGGCGCCGCGGTGGAGGCCAAGCTCCCCACCGTCACGGTCGACGAGCTCGATGCGTCGCTGGCCAAGAGCGAGTGCCAGCCGGTCGATGCGAACGGTGATCGCACGCGCAAGAAGATGGGCGTGATCCCGGGCGCCGTCCTGCTCACCGATTCGGACACGTTCCAGGCCAGCGAGCTGCCCGCCGACAAGGCCAAGCCGCTGGTGTTCTATTGCGCGAACACCTCGTGCGGCGCGTCCCACGAGGCCGCCGCGAAGGCGATCACGGCCGGGTACACCAATGTGAAGGTCCTCCCCGATGGCATCGCGGGCTGGGTCAAGGCCGGCAAGAAGGTCCAGTCGATCTAACGATCAGGCGAGCGTCGCGCGCAGGCCATCCACGAGCTTGGTCTGCGCCACCACGCCGAGCCGATCGCGAAGCAGATCGACGCGCGCGCGTGACTTCAGGATCTCTCCGCCGCGCGTGGGCGCGTGCTCGATCGTCGAGCCCTTGCCGCACAGCTCCACCACCGTCCGCGCCAGCTCGAGCACGGTGATCTCGCTGCCGGTGCCGACGTTCGCGACCAGGCGATCGTTGCCATCGCCCACCGCGGCGACCAGCGCGCGCACGACATCGCCGACGTAGACGAAGTCGCGGGTCTGCTGGCCATCGCCGAAGATCGTGAGCGTGCGTCCCGCGCGTGCGCGATCCGCGAAGATCGAGATCACGCCGGAGTACGGGCTCGTCGGATCTTGACGCGGCCCATAGACGTTGAAGAACCGCAGCGCCGTGGTGGCCACACCGTGCACGCTCCCGTAGTAGTCGAGCGCGAGCTCGGAGGCGAGCTTGTGGATCCCGTAGGGCGAGACCGGCCGGGTCGGCAGGTCCTCGCGGACGGGCATCTCGGTGACATCACCGTAGACGGCGGCTGAGGAGGCGAACGCCACCTTCTTCACGGCGTGTGCGCGCGCGTACTCGAGCACGTGCAGCGTGCCGCCGTAGTTGACCTGCATGTCGACGAGCGGGTTCGCGACCGAGGCGACCACCGAGACCTGCGCGGCCAGATGGACGATGCGCTCCACCGGGCCGTGCTTCGCGGTGATCGGCGCGAGCGCGGCGAAGATGCCGTGCGAGACGTCGCACATGACGATGTCGAGCCGATCGCTGCCGGCGTGCTGCGCGAGGTTCGCGCGCTTGCCAGTGCGGAAGTCATCGAGCACGCAGACGCGATAGCCCGCGGCGAGCAGCGCATCGACGGTGTGCGAGCCGATGAAGCCGGCACCACCGGTGACGACCGCGAGCGAGGAAGACGAACTGGCCATGTCGGCACTGTACACGCGCGGTGCTACGGTCCGCGTGAGATCACCATGACAGTCACCACCGTCACGAGGGCCATCCAGATCGCACGGACCGGCGGACCGGAGGTCATGCAGCTCGTGGAGCTCCCGATCGGTGAGCCCGGCCCCGGCGAGGTCCGGGTCCGGCACCACGCGATCGGCCTCAACTTCCTCGACACGTATCACCGCTCGGGCCTCTATCCGGTGCCACTCCCCGCGGTGCTCGGCACCGAGGCCGCGGGCGTGATCGAGGCGATCGGCCCTGGGGTCACGCACCTCGCGGTCGGCGATCGCGTCGCGTACACGTCGAAGACCACGGGCAGCTACGCCGACGCGCGCGTGGTCCCCGCGCTCCCCGTGGTCAAGCTGCCTGCCTCGATCGACTTCGCGACCGGCGCCGCGATGCTCCTCAAGGGCCTGACCGTGCAGTACCTGCTGCGGCGCACGCGCGCGGAGCTCGCAGCGGGCGATGCGCTCGTGTGGCATGCGGCGGCCGGCGGCGTGGGGCTGATCGCCTGCCAGTGGGCGCGCTCGCTCGGGCTCCGGCTGATCGCCACCGCGGGCACCGACGAGAAGTGCGCGCTCGCCCTCGCCCATGGTGCCGCGCACGCGATCAACTACCGGACCGAGGATGTGGTGGCGCGCGTCCGCGAGCTGACCTCCGGCGCGCGGGTGAAGGCGGTCTTCGATTCGGTGGGCAAGGACACCTGGGAGCGCTCGCTCGATTGCCTCGCACCGTTCGGCTTGATGGTCAGCTTCGGCAACGCCTCGGGCCCCGTGCCACCGATCTCGCTCGGCCAGCTCGCCGCGAAGGGCTCGCTGTACGTCACGCGGCCCACCCTCCACACGCACCTCACCTCGATCGAGGTGGTGCAGCAGATGGCGAGCGAGCTGTTCGCGCAGGTGGCCGCGGGGATGACGATCGCCGTGGAGCGCCGCTACCCGCTCGCGGAGGCGGCGCAGGCGCATCGCGATCTCGAGTCACGCACCACGACCGGTGCGGGCATCCTCGTGGTCTGAGAGCGAGCTCAGCCGATGCTCTCGCTGCACGCGGCCTGAACGAACACGCGGATCGCGAACGGCGGCACCACGATCTTCGTCGGCTCCTGCACGAGTGGTGCGCCCTGGGTTGTCGCGTTCGCGGGGATCGGGACCACCGGCGTCGCGGGATCGATCCACTGGTACGCGCACGGATCGAGGCGGGGGACGAGGCGCACGGGGATCCGCACCGGGGCGCCATCCCCGAGCACCGAGATCTCGAAGTCCGCGGTGAACGACAGCTCGCCCGGCGCCTGGTCGTTCGGCGGTCGAGGGAACGGCGCCGCGAGCTCGATCGCGAGCGACCCGGGCCGCGGGCGTGTGGCGGTGGCGGCGTCGAACGGGTCGTAGCTCACAGGGAACGCGGCGCCATCATAGGCGCTGTCGAGGATCACCTGATCGCCCTCGATCCGGAGCGGGTACACCACATCCGCATCGAGGGTCCGGACCGAGAGCCAGCGCGGCTGCGCGGCGATCGCGCTCGCGGGTACCGCCTGCGGTTCGACGGCGATCACCGCCCGCGCCTCCCACTCGAACTCCTGGCCGCCATAGCACCCACTCGCCATCACGATCCCGAGCACGGTCACCATCCACACGCGCGTCATGTGCTCCAGGCTCGCGCGCGGCGCCGTGCGAGGACAGCGCCTGCCGGTCACAGGCCGTGACAGCGCGCGGCCCGAGCGCCGCCCGAGCGAGAACACACCGCCTCAGTCCCGGCCGAACGCGACGCGCCCGAGCTGCCCGAGGAGCACGTCGAGCGCGACCTTGTTGTCGCCACCCTCGGGGACGATCAGGTCGGCCCAGCGCTTGGACGGCTCGACGTACTCGATGTGCATCGGCCGCACCGTCGCGTAGTACTGGTCGCGCACCGACTGGAAGCTGCGGCCGCGCTGCTCGAGGTCGCGCCGGATCCGCCGGATCAGTCGGATGTCCGAATCGGGATCGACGAAGGTCTTGATGTCCATCTGCTCGCGCAGCGCGGTCAGTGAACACCAGGATGCCCTCGACGATCACCACGCGCCGCCTCGATGTGGCGCGTCTCGGTGCGGCGCGTTTGCGTGGCGAAGTCGTAGATCGGGAGGTCCACGGCCTGGCCCTCGCGCAGCGTGCGCAGGTGGCTCGCCAGCAGATCACTCTCGAGCGACGAGGGGTGGTCGTAGTTGATCTTCACGCGCTCCTCGAACGAGAGGTGCGCTTGGTCGCGGTAGTAGGCGTCGTGCTCGATCGTGACCGCTCGGCCGGGCATCGAGGCAGCGAGCTTCAGCGAACCGCTCTGCCCACCATACGAGCTACGCGCGCCCATATGCCGCGTTCCGGAACGCCTCGACGCTGCTCAGCACCACTCCACCGTCGCTACTCAGTCCGAGGCGCGGGCCGGCGGAGCAGCAGCCACAAGAGGAGCGCGGTTGCGATTCCTGCAGCGAGATGTGCGAGAAACGTCGAGTCGGTTGCCCACGGTCCGTGTTGCATGAAGAAGCGCTGATCCGGCCAGGATAGCGAGTTATGAATCGTCGTATATCCGATCCTGAGCCACAGCTTCGACCATGCGAGTGAGACGCCCGCAAGCACAACTGCGCGACCAGGTGTCCACCACGACGCAGTTGAGGCAACGGCAAGGACAGTGAGTAGCGGCACCATATGTAGCAAATGGCGTGCATCGGAACTCACAGACGAAAACACCATCATCGTGAGACCGAGTACAGCACCAGGGCCCCATCGCGCAGCCGTACCCGCAATGCGTGTCCAGCCGCCGATCGCGACGATAACGATGGGACCGAAGTATGTTACCTGATGAACCAGGCTCCAAAGCGGGCCGAGCACCGCGCTGGCTACATAGTATAGGCGGAGTTCGCGCCAACCGGTCCCAACGCCCTGAATGCCGACGCGCGCGTGCCAGAGTTCGCGCGCTCCTACAATCGAGGCTGCGGCCAAGAGTGCCACGGTCGTTCGGCGCCAACCGGCGTCCCGCAGATAGGCGCGCAAGCTCCAGGTGGTCTCCTGTCGCGCTACGACGTACGCGGCGAGCGCCGTCGGGATGACAATACTGGCGATCGTGATGGGGTAAAGGTCGTGGTGCGCTCGATCGAGCCACCGAGCGATCTGGATGGGGTTCGCGAGCACCGAGATGAACCACGCCACCACGAATACGGCCACGCTGAGAGCCACGCCTAGCGCAAGGAAACGGTGCCAACGTCCAGTCGTCGAAGGGAGAGGCTTCACGGTGCGCGGCAAGATCAGTGCCGCCAGCCCGAAAGGGACGAGGGCTGGCCACGTGAAAGCGCTCGCCAACGCGATGCCCCATTGTGCGACGGGTCGCCGAGCGACGTATGCCCAGACCGTCCCCATCGCGAGCGCAGATGCGGTCGGATCCGTCATTGTCGGATAGTAGAGAGCCTCGCGCGCATTCGCGAAGGACAGAAAAGTCGCAACGAACGCGACCCACGTCAACGTGCGCGACCAACCGAGCACGAGCGAGATACCCATCAACAACACGGCCTCGACGGTCAGCGCGAGAGCATCCAGGACTTGAAACCCAGCGATCACGTTGCCGGAGGTATGGGGGCAGCCCACCGCGCTCAGCGCGTAGTACACCAGTGCCGACGGCAGGACGCGTTCGCTCTGGAATTCCGTCACCCCGGTCTCGACAACCGCCTCCGGAAAATCTCGAGCCCACGCAGCGTAGGCCTGTCCATCCCAGCCCTCGCCCTGGTTCACGCCAATGCGCTCCCGCAGGCGATCGTGATCACGCAGCCGGCGATGACGATTGCGAGCATCACCGCGAGATCTAGACGCCACACGCGATGCATGCCGGACAATTATATCCAGTCGTGGCTTCGCTTCGTGCTCAATAGCTGCCTTTTCTGACACGTCATAGTGGAGGTCGGTACAGGTCACGAACGTCGCGAACAGCTGTAACTCATCCACCTTTCAACCTGATCACGCCAGCCCCGGGCCACAGTGGCGTGCCATTGTGTTTGTGGGCGACCAAGCGACTAGCCTCCTCGCATCGAAGCTGGTGCCGCATATTGCGGCACCCCGTCCGATTTCTCAGCTCATCCGTGCAAGTCCGCCGCTACGGGATGCGGCGATTTAGCTGGACCTCGACGTATTTTGCAGCGAGATTGACGTCGGGGTCGCAGCCATGGGGAATGCGAAGGTGAGCGGAGTGTTGCTTGTGGTTGTGTCGTTCGCATTGACGGCATGCGAGGGTGATTCGACGACAACCGAGTTCAGCGTGCACGCTGCGCCACTGCCATCCGATGCGGCAACGGATGCTCCGGCCGCACAGGTCGATCCTCCCGCGGATGCGGCTCTTGTGGAGCCATTTGTTGGCCGCAGTGTTGCGCAGGCGGCCGTGGATCTCGGAGCTGACCCTGTTCCTCCGCCTCGGTCCGACATCCTAGATGCGTGGACGTTGCACACAATCGCAATCGCCCACGTGAGATGTACACGGCTCATCGGCCATGTAATAGATCGGGCACCGTTCATCGGAACAACTGCGACACTTTATATCGTTCAAAACTATCGTGGGCGTGCATCAGAGACTATCGAGCTTTCGGGCGGCGAACTTAGTGGAGCAGTTGTCATTGCTGCAGACTCGCCACGGCTCGAAGTAGGTGGCACCTATGTTGCGTTCTTTGTCGGACCCAACGCCGACCAACTTCTCATCGCTGCCCCCGTCGATGACCATGGTGGGTTTCGCCTACAGTCGGTCGATACCTCCATCGCTGAGATTCAACAGCTACTGACTCTCTCGCCTGTCGAGGGGGCGCCATGACCACCATGAGGAGATTGCGTGCTCGCTCCGCTCGGATCATGGCGGCTGTCGCTTTCATTCTCTGTGTGCTGACTGTGCAGCCGGCATCCGCGCTCCTTCTCAATACATGTAAGTTGTTCAACAATGGCACCTGGTTTCCGGCCAAGGCCAGAGTCGACGTCTGGATCACCAACGTGAACTCGGCGGATCCACTTCTGGCTACCAACCTTTCGCAGGCTGATTTCGGCACGGCGGTGACTCGTGCTCTATACATCTGGAATGAATCTGGCGGAACGAACATCAAGCTGCGCTATCGAGGCGTGACATCGCTTCTCGCCATTGATGGTGCCGTCGTTATCAGTGGCGACAGGACGAGTCCGCTGACAAATCCACCAACCTGTGCGGCTGGTCCGGCCTTCACCTATCCAGAATTCTTCGCGCAGTTTCCCAGTTCCTGGCGTCGGGGGTTCCTCGTTGTCAACAAGTTCTATCATCCTCCTTCAAATCCAAGTTCCTGCACTCAAGCAGTTTGGCAGGTGGTCGAATCAAGTCCATTTTGCCCAGGATGCATTGATCTCGTCGGAGCACTCGTTCACGAATTTGGGCACGTCATCTATAATATGGATCATCCGACACTGCCGGCCGGAACCGACTGCGAGGATATTGGACAGCAGTCGGTAATGAAGGGTGGAGCTCGCAGACTGAGCAACTGGGACATGGAAATCGCACAGAGACGCTATGGTGTTCGGTCCAGCAGTGGACAGATCCTCAAGACTAGAATGGCTACAGGAACCTCTTGGCGCACCCCTTCTCGGGCGACAAACACAACCTCAGCTACCCCACTTTTTCGAATGGGGTCATTGTCACAGGTGTCTTCGATTCGCGTCCTCTCGTGGGTTCAAGGAGGGACTAGCCCAAGCAATGGCGGCGCAGGCAGCACCTATGGAACAGCGCAGTACATTGGTGGATTCCAAGGACAGCAAGGCTGGGCGAGCGGAGACCTGCTCGGCCGTCCACCAGCTATCGCATCTAAGCCCGATTCCAGTGTCGTGCCAGAGACCATGGTTGTCTATGAGAGGTCGATTGGAGGCAGCTACTACACGAACGAAAACGGGACCATCTGCTATCGACGATCAACAAACCACGGATTCACATTCAGTACCGAAACCTGCCTAACAGCCGAATATACTAGACAGTATGGGTTAACCGTGACCTACGATGGTTGGTCCGACTCATTCCTCATTGGATACCTTCGAAATGACAATCGAGTGATGATCATCACGGTTCCGGCGACCGGCAGTTCCACACTGCCATTCACGACATTGCTCGCGGCTTCATCCTACTACGCGCCATCGATTGCGTGTGTCGGGCTCCCAGGTGGGTGCATAATTGCGTATTCCGGAATTGACGCTAACTCTGTCCTGACCTGGACATGGGGAGGCGTGGGGGCATCCGGACAGTTTGCAGTGTCGACTACTTACACACAGGGAATCGTGCTGATGGATACTCCGAGCATCGTGTGGGTGGGAACCGACTCTACATTTCGCCTGGCACAGACGAGCGCAAACAACGCTATCTATTCTTACAAGCTGCCTCCTGGCACGAACACCTGGGTTGGAACCGGCGACATCTACAACTCGCCACTTTCGCAGATATCCACTGGAGTCCTTGGCACCCGAAACTTCAGCCCGGATCCATTTCGACCTGAAGCCTGGTTCCTCAAGTTCTGGTAGTTGTCGCCAGCGACGGCGCCACCAATCGCGTCGTTCGCGCTAGTCGCACGCGATGCGGCGGCGACGCAACGCCATGGATTGTGCTGCGCTAGTCAGGTCACGTCTGGAGTGCCGCGAAATGCTGCGCGCGGCCCGAGCGCCGCCCGAGCGAGAACACACCGCCTCAGTCCCGGCCGAACGCGACGCGCCCGAGCTGCCCGAGGAGCACGTCGAGCGCGACCTTGTTGTCGCCGCCTTCGGGGACGATCAGGTCGGCCCAGCGCTTGGACGGCTCGACGTGCTCGATGTGCATCGGCCGCACCGTCTGATAGTACTGGTCGCGCACGGACTGGAACGTGCGGCCGCGCTGCTCGAGGTCGCGCCGGATCCGCCGGATCAGCCGGATGTCCGAATCGGTATCGACGAAGATCTTGATGTCCATCTGCTCGCGCAGCGCGGGCTCGGTGAACACCAGGATGCCCTCGACGATCACCACGCGCGCCGCCTCGATGTGGCGGGTCTCGGTGCGGCGCGTGTGCGTGGCGAAGTCGTAGATCGGGATGTCCACGGCCTGGCCCTCGCGGAGCGTGCGCAGGTGGCTCGCCAGCAGATCACTCTCGAGCGACGAGGGGTGGTCGTAGTTGATCTTCACGCGCTCCTCGAACGAGAGGTGCGCTTGGTCGCGGTAGTAGGCGTCGTGCTCGATCGTGACCGCTCGGCCGGGCATCGAGGCCGCGAGCTTGTGGGCGACCGTGGTCTTGCCGGAGCCAGTGCCCCCAGCGATCCCGACGACGAGTGGACGCGTGGGGGAGGACATCGAGCGCGTTGTACTACGGGAGCGAGGCGATCGACGACGAGACGATCCCCAACATCAACGTCGACAGCTTCCCGCCGATCTTCACCGTGGCCTGCTTGCGCACGACCGTCAGCTTGCCCACGGAATCGGAGCCCGACGGGATCAGGGGCTCGAGCTGCGGCTTGGCCTTGGCCTCGAGCGCCTTGGCGGCGGCCTCGGTCTTGACGTCCAGCGCGACGTCGAACTCGATGCCCCAGTCCGAGACCTGCACGAACGCCGCGGCGTCGCTGCCTTTCGGCAGCATGTCGCTGGGCCACTCCACGCCGCCGGTGCCGTCGACGACGAACGTCAGCGCGCGCTGCGCGGGCAACGTCGCCAGCAGCGCGCGCGCCCGCGGGGTCAGCCCCTGCCCCTTCTTCACGTTGTCGTGGACCTGCGCCGCCGCGAGATCCTGCCGCACGCTGATGTAGACGGTGTTGGCGTCGAGGAAGTCGAGCCAGCCGATCTCGGGGAGCTGCAACAGCTTCACGCCATCGGTCATCGCGAGCTCGTGGCTCTGGCCCGCGAAGCACGCCTCGACGTCCTTGCGCTGCCAGCGACCGCGGACGATCAACGTGCCTTGCTTGTCGGCGAGGAAGCCCGTCGAGCCGAACACGAACCACTCCGAGCCCGCCATCAAGGTCTTCAGGCACGGCGGCAGGAGCCCCATCATCATCTGGGCCTGCGGGTGCTTGCCGAGCTTGTCGAACATCGTCGCGAACCGCTCGTCGCGCTGCAGGTGCCCGACGAGGCCCGCGGCGAGAAACGACGTGTCCGAGGGCAGGTGCGGGATCGCCTTCGCGACCTCGGCCTGGGCGATCGCGACGGACACCGCCGGCCCGGAGGTCGGCAGCGCGGACGGCGGCGGCGGTGGTGGTTTGCCGGCGCCCCACGGATCTTCGGCGGGAGGCAACGAGTGGGTGGCGGCCGCCGCGGTGGAGTGCGGTGCGGACGGCGTGGTCACCGAGGAGGAGATCGGCGCGCCGACGGTTGCGTCATCGCCGCGCATCCGCCACAGCACCACGCCACCGGTGAGCATCGCGATCGCGACCGCGCCGGCGATCCACGGCCAGCGCTTCGCCGCGGGAGGAGGCACCGGCTGCTGCTGCGCCGTGGGCGCCCACGCGAGCGGGGTCTTGCCGCGGTCCGTGGTGTTCTGGCGCTCGGCGAACCAGGGCTTGGTCTCGGCCGTGACCGTCGGTTTCGGCGACGGGCCTTCGCCCGACGCGGGGCGCATCCGCGCGGTCTCCGACGGCTGGGTCGGGGCGGCGCTGCCCGCCGCGGCCCGCACCGCGGCCTCGAGCGCGCCGGCGGTGACCGGCCGGTTCTGCGCGCGCGTGGACAGCGCACGCCGGATCTCGACGTCGAGCTCCTCGGGGACGGAGGCGAGCTCGACGAGCGGACGCGGGGACAGCCGCGCCTCGGGATCCGCGAGGTCGTCCCACGGCAATCGCCCCGCGAGCATCGCGTACAGCGTGACGGCGAGCTCGTAGAGATCGGTGGCGATCGAAGCCGGCTGGCCGAAGAACCGCTCGGGCGCCATGTACGCCGGGGTGCCGCGGACTCCGCCGTCCATGGTCGTCGTCGAGGCCGGTGCGGCGAGCTCCTTGGCGATCCCGAAATCGAGCAGCACCGCGTGCTTGCTGGCGACGATGAACACGTTCTCGGGCTTGAGGTCGCGGTGGATCATGCCCTGCTCGTGCAGGGTCCCGACCGCGGCGCACAGCTCGCCGAACAGCTCGAGGGCGTGGGGGAGCGTGAGAGGGCCACGCGCCAGCACCTGGGCGAGCGTCTCGCCATCGAGCCGCTCCATCGCGAGATACGGGCGGCCATCGGGGAGCTCTCCCACGGCGAGCACCTTGACGACCGCAGGATGCGTGATCGCCTGCAGCCGTTGCGCCTCGACAAGGAACTGCGCGCGCACGCGCTCCGTGTGCGCCAGGTTCGGGTGGAGGACCTTCAGCGCGACCCGGCGGGGACCCCATGTGGCGTCGTAAACGATGCCGCTACCGCCTTCGCCGAGGATCGCCTCGATGCGAAACTCGCCCAGGGCGCGGGGAACGGCGTCGGGCTCCATCGCGGTCGCATCCTAGACCGGCAGAGCTACCCCACGGAAGCACCCTGTGTAACGGCCCAGGCATTGCTAGATTCTTGGACAGAGCCCCGCAGGAGGACCCGATGATTAGACTAGGAATCGCAGAAGACCACACGATCGTGCGCTGGGCGCTACGCGAAGCGCTGGGCAAGGCCGAGGACATCGAGGTCGTCGGGGAAGCTGGTAGTGCCGCAGAAACATTGGAGATGATCAAGCGCGAGCGGCCGGATGTGCTGCTCCTCGACATCAGCCTCCCCGATCGGTCGGGGTTCGATGTGCTCGCGGAGATGCGTCCGATGGACACAGCCCCCCTCGTCGTCGTGCTGACCTGGCACACCGAGCCGAGCTATGCCGCCCGGGCGATCGCGGCGGGAGCGCACGGCTACGTCAGCAAGGCCGTCGAGGCCGAAGAACTGCTCGCGGCGATCCGCGCGGTCAGCCGCGGCGAGCAGGTGATCCCCGCCGGCGTCGAGGAGCTGTTGAAGAGCGGGGACGGTCATCCGTCGAGCGCGCTCACCGCCCGCGAGCAGCAGGTGATGGAGATGCTGGCGCGCGGCCTGACCAACCGCGAGATCGCCGAGCACCTCGAGATCAGCATCAAGACCGTCGATACGCATCGCGGCCACGTGCTGAAGAAGCTGAACCTGCGCAACAACTCCGAGCTGACCCGGTTCGCCGTGAAGCACGGCTACGTCGCGCTCTGATCGCGTTCTGACCGCGCGCGCTATCGGCGTGCCGGCTGGACCCACGCGTGGGTTCCATCGCCCCGCGTCACCCGCGCGCGGACATAGCCCGAGGCAGGCACCGTGCGACGCGCCGACCGGCCCTTCACGCGCTGCACCCGCTTGCCGTTCTCGATGAAGTCGATCGTGTAGCTGCCTCGCTCTCCCGGTGCGACCTCGACCACCAGCTGTCCGCCATCGACCTCGGCGTGCGCGAGCACCACGCCGTTCGACGCATAGAAGTGGCCGGCCTCGAGCGCGGCGAGGATCGCCGCCGGATCTCGCGCCGCCTTGACCACCACCCAGCCACCTCCGGCGGGGTACTTGCCCCGCCTCCCCTCGCTGTAGTCGTGGGCGTCGTCGGAGGCGAGGCCCCACAGGGTCACGCCCTGTGCGAGCGCGGCGTCCCACAGGGTCTCGAGATCCGGGTGTTCCTTGTCGCCATCGTTCCACTTCTTGAACGCCGAGTTCGCGATCTCCACGAGGTGGAACCCGCGACGCGCGAGCTCGGCGAGCAGCTCCCCGTTCATCCCCCAGAACCAGTTCGGATGGTTCAGCTGCGCGACGCCGCCGAGGACCTTCTGCTGCGCGAGCGCGGCGTCGTACTTCTGCAGCCGATCGCTGGTCTTGCGATTCGCCCAGGTCAGCTTGCCCGCGATGCGCCCCGTGACGCCGAGGAGGTTGACGTGGATCCTGCACTTGCCGCTCTTGTCGCCGGCCGGGATGCAGTTCGAGGGATTGTGCGTGAGCTCGATCCCGGCGAGCACGAGGAGCCCAGGCCCGGGCGCCGTGATCGCCATCTGCCCGGCGGTGCTCGGTGCGTCCTTGGTGAGCTCGCTGGTCTGGTTGTGGTCCGTCAGCACGATGAAGTCGTAGTGGCGGTCCTCGTACCAGCGGACCACGTCGCCGATCGGCGTGGAGCTATCGCCCGAGGGCCGCGCGTGAACGTGCGTCGAGCCCTTGAGCCAGACCTCGGGCGCGGGCGGCGTCGCCGGGGCGGCATCTGCGACCTCGGTGGCATCGGCGATCGGGGCAGCGGCATCGATCGCGGGCGGCGCCGCGTCCGGAACCTCCGGCACCGCGGCATCGGCGGGCGCGATCGCCGCATCGACGGCGGTCCGCGGTGCGGTGCGTGGCGACACATCGGGCGCGCCGCACGCGACCACGGCGCTCATGACGACCACCGCCAGCCCGTGCCGGTTCACGGCGTGGTGACCTCGTCGAGCGCAGCAGCACCCGCCGGCGTGACGTTGGTGACCGGGCCCCACGCCTGCTTGTTCCACTGCGTGCGCAACGCGAGGAACAGGCCGAGCGCGTCGGTGAGCATGCGGCGCTCGACGGGCTTGGCCGTCGACAGATCCTTGGTCTCGCCGGGATCCTCGACCATGTCGCCGATGATCGGATTGCCGCCCTTGCCGACGCGCGCCTTCCAGCGGCCGATCCGCATCGCGTGCGCGTACTCGTACATCGACGCGTAGGACGGCGTGGGCCAGCCCTTGCCAACGCCCTGCGCCAGCGGCTCGAGCGGCTGGCCCTGCACGCTCGGCACAGCGGGCGCATCGAGCGCGGACAGCATCGTCGGCAGCAGATCCACGCCCTCCGCGCCTTCATCGACGATCGTCCCGCCCGGGAACCGCGAAGGATCGTGGATCAGGAGCGGCACGCGGGTCAGCGAGTCCCGCAGCGAGCCGCCGTGCCCGCACCGCCGGTCCTCGAACAGCTCCTCGCCGTGATCGGCGGTGATCACCAGCATCGTCTGATCCCAGATGCCCCACGACTTCAGCTGATCGACCAGCCGGCCGACCTGCTTGTCGTGATAGCTGACCGCGGAGTCGTAGATCGCGCGCAGCCGCTCGACGTCCTCCTTGGGCGGGATGATCGAGCAGCCCATGGAGCCCGGCTTGAACCCGAGATCCTTGGCGGTGCCGAACTCCTGGAACGGCCCGGAGTACGGCCCTGGGGAATAGATGTCGATCCACGGCTTGCGCGCGATCCACGGGCCGTGGGTGTCGATCGTGCCGAGGAACAGGTACGTCGGATCCGAGCGCCGCTTGTCGAGCTGGCCGAGCGCGGCGTCGACGATCTTCTGCCCGTAGATGATCCCGTTCTCGACGCCGGTCTCCCGCATCATGTTGCGGTACTCCTTGAACCCGCGCGCGTAGCCGCCGTCGGCGTTGACGAACCCGTTCCCGGTCACAGCGCTGGTGTAGAGGCCCGCGAGATCGAGCTGCGTGGCGATCAGCGGCAGCTCGGAGGACAGCTTCCAGGTCCCGCCCACGCCCGCGAGGCGGACGTTGTGCACCGCCGGATACACGCCGCTCCACATGCTCGAGTGGCTGGTCTGCGACTCGTTGCCCTGCACGTAGTACTGGCGGAACACCGTGCTCGACTTCGCGAGCTCGTCGAAGTTCGGGGTCTGCGCGCGCGCCCCCGGCGTGAAGATCGGGATCTTGTCGGCGCGGAGCGCGTCCATGATCCACAGGATGATGTAGCGAGGCGGCGCGGCCTTCGCGAGCGGCTCCGGCGCGGGGCCGTGCAGCGTGATCCGCGGCGCGGTGAGCTTCGCCCGCGGGCAGTCGCGCGCGATCAGCGAGAGGGCGACCACCTGCCCTGCCATCGGCGAGAGATCGATCCGCGCGCCCTCGCCACCGAGGACGCCGCCGATGAAGCTATCGGCGCTCGGCCGCGCGCGCACGTCGACCTTGCACGGTGGCGTGACATCGGCGACCAGGTTCGCGCCGTCGGGCACGGTCACGAAGTACGTGACGCCGGCATCCTTCGCGAGCTCGAGGCTGCCCTTGGGATCGAACGAGATCGAGGTCCGCGGATCGAGCTCCGTGATCTCGCGCGCCACCCCGAACCGGAGCCACGCGAACGCGACCTTGTCCTTGCCCTTGCCGGAGGTCTCGAACACGAGGAGGTTCTCGCCCACGCCGAGCCGCTCGGGATCCACGGCGAACGCGACGGTCTGCCAGCCGTCCGCGAGATCGACGCGCGGATCCTTGCTCGCGGCACGACCGTTGACCTTGAGCGCGAGCTGCTGCTTGTCCTCGCCATGGACGCGCACCGTGACCTGCACGGTGGCGCGCGCCTGCTCGACGGTGAGCGGCACCTCGAGCGTCGCCGCGCGATCTGCGGTCGCCGCGCGCTGGCCATCGATCTCCTTGCCCAGGTGCCAGCGCGGCGCGGGCACGCCGAACCGCGTGTAGCGCGCGAACCCGGCGTCCGCGGCATCGATCAACAGCTCGCCATCGACGAGGCGATGCGCGGCGTGGCGGTTATCGACCAGGCTGAACACCGCGTGCTCGACGCGCGCGGGCGGTGCGGGTGGGCCCGGAGGCGCGGCGTCCGCGGCATCCGCGGCGGTCACGACGACCTGCGCATCGCGCGGGGTTGCGCCGGCGTCCTCGTGCGCGGCCTTCTTCTTGTTGCTGCACGCCGCGGCGATCACGAGGACAGCGAAGAACAGGCGGCGCACGTCTCCAGGCATTAGCACGCCGCGCCTCCCCGCTCTACTTCGAGGCGGTCAGCGCTTCGGCTTGTCGGCGCCCGGGACGAGCTTCGCGAACGGGTTGTTCTTGAACCCGCCGACGCCCCAGTTCTCGGGGGCCGGACCCTCACGGCGCGGCTCGCTCGACCGCGGCGGACCGCGATCGTCGCGCCGATCATCGCGACGCGGACCGCGATCGTTCCGCGGTCCTTGCCAGTTGCGGTTGTCGCCCTGCTGACCCTGCGGCGGGCCGCCCTGCCAGTTGCGGTTGTCGCCCTGCTGACCCTGTGGCGGACCACCCTGCCAGTTGCGATTGTCGCCCTGCTGACCCTGCGGCGGACCCGGCTGCCAGTTGCGGTTGTCGCCCTGCTGACCCTGCGGCGGACCCGGCTGCCAGTTGCGGTTGTCGCCCTGACGCGGACCACCCTGGCGCGGACCGCGATCGCTCCGCGGGCCACCTTGCTGCTGCGGACCGCGCGGACCACCCTGCTGCTGCGGACCGCGATCCGGACGCGGACCGCGATCGGGACGCGGGCCACGATCCTGGCGCGGACCACCCTGCTGCTGCGGACCGCGATCGCCCTGCGGTGCACCCTGATGTTGCGGCGCGCCGCCCTGCTGCGGACCGCGCGGCTGCCACTGACGGCGCTCGCCGCCGTGCTGGTCGTTCGGCTGGTGCGGCGGCTGGTGCGGCGACTGGTGCGGCGGCTGTTGCTGACCGTGCTCGCCCGCCGCGTGATCGGCATGCGGTGGCTGCACGTGCTCGCCCGCGGGCTGATCGCCGTGGTGCTGCGACTGCGCGTGCACCTGCTCGCCCGACGGCTGCTCGCCGCGTGGACGCTGATCGTTGCGGGGACCGCGCCGCCCCTGGCCCTGCTGCTGTTGCGGCTGTCCCTCGGGACGCGGCCCGCCACCGCCACCACCGCCGCGACCGCGACCGCCACGACGACCCTGGCCCGGACCCGGGCCCTGCCCCTGCTGGTGCGGACCTTCGCCGCCCTGGCGCTGCTGCTTCGGCGCCGGCTGACCGCCGCGCTTCGCCGACAGCGCGATGCGCTTGCGGGTGCTGTCGACCTCGAGGACGCGCACGGTCAGCTTCTGCCCGACCTTCACGACCTCGCTCGGATCCTTCACGAACTGCTCGGCGAGTTGCGAGACGTGGACCAGGCCGTCGTTGTGCACGCCGATGTCGACGAACGCCCCGAACGCCGTGACGTTGGTGACGATGCCCTCGAGCACCATCCCCGGCTTCAGATCCTCCATCGAGGTCACGTCATCGCGGAACGCCGGCGGCGCGAACTCCGCGCGCGGATCACGGCCCGGCTTCGCGAGCTCCGCGGTGATGTCGTGCAGGGTCGGCAGGCCGACCTCGCCCTCGACGTACTTCGAGAGATCGATCTTGTCGACCAGCTCCTGGTTCCCGATCAGCGCCGGCAGCTCGACCCCGAGGTCCGCCGCCATCTTCTCGACGATGGTGTAGCTCTCCGGGTGGACCGAGGAGGCATCGAGCGGGTGCGTGGCGCCCGGGATCTTGAGGAAGCCGGCGGCCTGCTCGAACGCCTTGGGCCCGAGGCCGGAGATGTCCATCAGCTGGCCGCGCGCGGAGAACGCGCCGTGCGCATCGCGGTGGAGCACGATCTTCTTGGCCAGCGACGGGCCGATGCCCGCGACGTACCCGAGCAGCTGCGCGCTCGCGGTGTTGAGCTCGACGCCGACCTTGTTGACACAGTCCTCGACGACGGCGCCGAGCTTCTTGCCGAGCAGGGGCTGGTGCACGTCGTGCTGGTACTGGCCGACGCCGATCGATTTCGGCTCGATCTTGACGAGCTCGGCGAGCGGATCCTGGAGCCGACGCGCGATCGAGATCGCGCCGCGGATCGTGAGGTCGAGCTCGGGGAACTCCTCGCGCGCGAGATCCGAGGCGGAGTACACGCTGGCACCAGCCTCGTTGACCTGCACCACGAACGGCGCCTGCGGACCTTCGCGGAGGCCGGCATCGCCGAGGCACTTCTTGACGAACGCCTCGGCCTCGCGGCCGCCGGTGCCGTTGCCGACGGCGATCGCGCGCGGAGCGAACTTCTGCACGAACGCGAGGAAGTCTTCCTTCGCCTTGGTGAGCTGCGCGTCGCCCTGCGTGATGAACACGGTGACGGTGCCGAGGAACTTGCCGGTGGCGTCGATCGCGGCGCACTTGCAGCCGGTGCGGAGGCCCGGGTCCACGCCGATCACGGCGGCGCTGCCGAGCGGCGAGGCCAGCATCAGGTTGCGCAGGTTGCCGGCGAAGATGTCGACGGCGGCGTGATCGGAGCGCAGCTTGAGCTCGGCGCGGACATCGTTCTCCACGCTGGGCGACAGCAGCCGCTTGAGCGCGTCCGCGATCGAGAGGTGCAGCTGCTCCGCCCACGGGGACTGGACGTCGAGCTTGACCAGCCGCTCGATCCCCACGCCGACGCGGTTCGGATCGATCACGACCTGCGCGCGCAGCACGCCCTCGGCCTCACCGCGACGGATCGCGAGGAACCGGTGCGACGGGATCGTCTTCACGGCCTCGCCGAACTGGTAGTACTGCTCGAACTTCGTGGGCTCGTCGCTCTTGCCGGGCACCACGGTGGAGACCAGCTCGCCGTACTCTGCGTACTCCTTGCGGACCCAGGTGCGGACCTCGGCGGTATCGGCGATCTGCTCGGCGACGATGTCGCGGGCGCCCGCGAGCGCCTCTTCGGCGGTGGCCACGCCGGCCTCCGCGTTGACGAACGCGGCGGCCTCGGTGAGCGGCACGCCCTCGGGGCCCTGTGCGGTGATCTTGTCGGCGAGCGGGGCCAGGCCCTTCTCGCGGGCGACCGAGGCGCGGGTCTTGCGGCGCGGACGATAGGGCGCGTAGAGATCCTCGAGCTCGCTCTTGCCGGTGGCGGCGCGGAGCTTGGCCTCGAGCTCGGGGGTGAGCTTGCCCTGCTCGCCGACGGACGCGAGGATCGCGGCGCGGCGGGACTCGAGCTCGACCAGGTACGTCCGCTGCTCGTCGATCGCGCGGATCTGGACCTCGTCGAGACCGCCGGTGCGCTCCTTGCGATAGCGCGCGATGAACGGGACCGTGTTGCCCTCGTCCAGGAGCGCGATCACCGCGGCGATCGAGCCCCGCGCGAGGCCGAGCTGTTCGGCGAGCGGCGGCACCGGATCGAAGTCCACGGGCACACTGGTGACGGGAGCGGTCTCGACGGTCATGGAGCCGGCGACCGTAGCCGTGGCGCCTCCGAGCGGCAAGCTGGATCAGGGTCGGATCCGCGGGCGGTTTCTGGTATCAGCGTCGGATGCCCATCGACCCGGCGCGTGCCCAGCTCATCCAGCGGCTCCCCAAGGTGGAGCTGCACCTGCACATCGAGGGCTCCCTGGAGCCGGAGATGATGTTCAGCCTCGCCGGCAAGCACGGGATCGCGCTCCCGTACGCCTCGGTGGAGGCCGTCCGCGCGGCCTACAACTTCCACGATCTGCAATCGTTCCTCGATCTCTACTACGCGGGCTGCGCGGTGCTGCGCGACCGCCAGGACTTCTATGCGCTCGCGATGGCGTACTTCACGCGCGCGCACGCGGACAACGTCGTCCACGCCGAGCTGTTCTTCGATCCGCAGACCCACACGGCGCGCGGCATCCCGATGGAGGTCGTGTTCTCCGGCCTCCGCGACGCGATGGACGATGCGCACCGCCGCTACGGCATCACCTCCGAGCTGATCCTGTGCTTCCTCCGCCACCTCTCCGAGGAGGACGCCTTCGCGACGCTCGAGGCGGCCATGCCGTTTCGCAGCGACTTCATCGGGGTCGGCCTCGATTCGGGGGAGCGCGGGAATCCGCCGGCGAAGTTCGCGCGCGTGTTCGCCAAGGCGCGGAGCCTCGGCCTGCGCCTGGTCGCGCATGCCGGCGAGGAGGGGCCGGCCGCGTACATCGTCGATGCGCTGGACGTGCTCGCGGTCGAGCGCATCGATCACGGCGTGCGCTGCGACGAGGATCCGGCGCTGGTCGCGCGCCTCGTCCGCGATCGGATCCCGCTCACGGTGTGCCCGCTGTCGAACCTCAAGCTGTGCGTGGTCAAGGATCTGCGCCAGCACAACTTCGCGCGGCTGCTCCGCCAGGGCGTGGCGGTCACGATCAACTCCGACGATCCGGCGTACTTCGGCGGCTACATCGGCGAGAACTACCGCGCGATTGCAGAGGCCCTCGATCTGAGCGCAGCCGAGCTGACGCTGGTCGCCGAGAACGCCGCCCGCGCCGCGTTCATGCCTGCGACGGCGAAGGCCGGCCTGCTCACCAAGATCCGCACGGTCGCAACGCGCTGACAACCGCGAGCGAGGCCCCGCGAGGCCGGCGAGGCCGGCGAGGCGTGCGGGGTGCGGGGCACGCGCGAGGCGCACGGGGTGCGCATGGCGAGCATGGAATCTCGCGGAGTTGCCGATCGCAAGTTGCTCAAGTTGAAACCGTCCCCTTACTCACAGCACGCGAGGGCGTGTGCCACCGAGCACTGGCCCTGCGCCATGCCGCTGCCCGTGAGGCTGTACCCGAGCGATGCCGATTGGGTCCACGCCGAGCAGTTGAGCTGCGAACCGCCGGCATAGCGGCCCATCTCGCCGGTGGCGGCGTTGTTCTCGGGGAACGCGTCGCCCTGCGTGCGGAGGTACGCGCTCGAATCGATCCACACGCCCGCGGCGGGCGGGGTCGTGGTCGGGGTGGCGCGCTGGTACTCGGCGAAGTGGCAGAGGTGGCTGCCGGGGAACTGCGCGCCGCACAGCTGGTGCATCTCGGCGCGGCCCCCGGGGCGTGCGCCGGTCACGGTGGCCGTGGTGAAGCCACGGAAGCCCTCGGCGTACGGCGTGGTGCAGCACGCGAGCGTGTGCGACGACGAGCACTGAACCTGTGACTCGCCGGCGATCGTGAGGATGTAGCCGAGCGTGCCGGCGCCCGCGTTCCAGCCGGCGCAGTTGACCTGCGAGGCACCGGAGTAGCGGCCGAGGCGCACGTGGCCGGTGCCGTTGATCAGCGCCGAGCTCGACGCCGAGGCCTCGATGCCGGCGCTCGAATCGATCCACACGCCGCCGGCGGGCGGCACGGTGGCGGAGTTCGCGAGGATGTACTCGGAGACGTGGCAGAGGTGCGCACCGGCGAAGGCCGCGGCACACCGCGCATGCATCGCCTCGCGCCCACCTCCATCGCCGGTGATCGCGGTGCTCGTGAAGCCCGCGAACTGCGCGGCCGCCTCGCCGGTGACCATCCCGCCTGGCCCCATCGCACCGGCGACGCCTTGCGGACCTCCAGGCCCCGCGGGCCCCGTCGATCCGGTCATCCCCATCGGGCCGGTCATGCCCGTGGGACCGATCGATCCTGCGGTGCCCGGGATGCCCTGCGGACCTTGTGCACCATCGGCGCCTTGCGGACCGGCCGGGCCTTGCGGACCTGGGGGTCCCTGGATCGTTCCGCCATCGAGCACGGTGACCTCGCCCGGTGGTCCCTGAGGACCTGCCGGCCCCTGCGGACCTCGAGGGCCCTCGGGGCCCGGCGGACCTTCGACGCCGGCTTGATCATCACCGCCTGCATGGCTCGAGCACGCGCCGAGCGCGAGCCCGAGCGAGCCGAGCACGAACAGCGAACGAGCGAGCGTGTACATGGTCGTCATCGATTCCTCTGCGATTCCTCGGCGGTTCCTCGGCGGCTACTCGCAGCAGGCGATCGGGCGCGCGCTGGTGCAGACGGACGCGGTCGGTCCTGCCTGCGTGATCGTCTCGCCGAACGTCGTGCTGCCGCTGCTCGTGGCGGCCGTCCAGTTGTCGCAGTTGCCGGTGTAGAGCTGCCCCGCGTAGCGGCCCATGTGCTGCGACGCGACCTCGTTCGAGACACTGCTGCCGGAGCGGAGGTAGCCACTCATGTCGAGCCACGCGCCGGCGGCAGGCGGAGACACGGTCGGCGTCGCGCGCTGGTACTCGGCGACGTGGCACATGTGACTGCCCGCGAACTGCGCGCCGCACAGCTGGTGCATCTCGGCGCGACCGCCCGGGCGAACGCCGGTGACGCTCGCCGTGGTGAAGCCGCGGAAGCCCTCGACGTAGGGCGTCGAGCAACACGCGAGCGCGTGGGACGACGTGCACACCACCGCGGTCGGCGTCGCCGGGTTGATGGTCTCGCCGAACGTGGTGCTGCCACTGCTCGTCGCCGTCGTCCAGTTGTCGCAGTTGCCCGTGTAGAGCTGGCCCGCGTAGCGCCCGAGATCGGTGCTCGCGACCTCGTTCGAGACCGTGACGTTCGCGTTGTAGCCCTCGACGCCGCCGCTCATATCGATCCACGCACCGCTCGCCGGCGGCACGGTCGCCGCGTTCGCGAGCTGATACTCGGCGACGTGACACAGGTGCGATCCGGTGAACGCGGCCGCGCACCGCGCGTGCATCACCTCGCGTCCGCCTGCGACGCCCGTGTACGTCGTGCTCGTGAAGCCCGCGAACTGCGCCGCGGCCTCGCCGGTCACCGCACCGCCCGGGCCCTGCGATCCGGGGACGCCCTGTGCGCCCGTCGGCCCCGCGGGCCCCGTCATGCCCATCGCCCCCGCCGCCCCGGCCGCACCTGCCGGCCCCATGCTCCCCGCCGGTCCCTGCGGACCTTGCGGACCCTGAGCACCGTCGGCGCCGGCCGGGCCCTGCGGACCAGCCGCACCCGTCGGGCCCGTCGGGCCCTGCGGGCCAGGCGGCCCCTGGATCGTCCCACCATCGAGGACGGTGACCTCACCCGGCGGCCCCTGCGGACCGACCGGCCCCTGCGCACCTGCGGGCCCCTGCGGACCTTCCGGTCCCGGCGGACCCTCGCCGCCCGGATCGTCACCCGCGGCGTGGTTCGAGCAGGCGACGAGGACGGAGATCAACGTGGAAGCGAGGGCGCGAGCGAACATGGGAGGGGTATATCCGTCCGGACGCGCGCACGACGTAACAGTCGCACGTCAGCTCGGATCAGATCGGATCACCTCAGGTCACGGCAGGGCCGGGCTCAGTGGCTGGGGCGCCACCGCCAGCGCCCGTAGCGGATCCGGCTCCACAGCCGCTGCCACAGCGACGGCTGGAAGATCGAGAGCTGCGCCATCGTCATCGACGCGCTCGGCTCGGCGTCAGCGTCGCCGTCCAGCGCGCCGGCCGGAGCTCCTGGTGGTGCGGGCTCCGCGGCGATCGCCGCCTCGAACGCCTCGACATCGGTGAGCGCCGACAGCATCTCCTCGGCGTCCGCGAACCGGCGCGCCGGATCCTTGGCCAGCGCCCGCCGGATCACCGCATCGAGCGCCGACGAGACATCGGGCACCAGCGCCCGCAGCGGGCGCGGCGGCCGCGCGAGCACGTTGGCCATGATCTCCTGTGGGGTCGCGCCCAGGAACGGCCGGATCCCCGAGATCATCTCGTAGAGCACCACGCCCACCGCATAGAGATCCGAGCGTGCATCGTGGGCCTGCCCGAGCAGCCGCTCCGGCGCGATGTACGACGGCGAGCCCATCGCCATGCCCGAGCCAGTGAGCGCCGGGGCGTCGCGCAGGCTCGCGAGGCCGAAATCGATCAGCACCACGCGAAACGCGCTGCGCGTGGAGAACATGATGTTCTCGGGCTTCACGTCGCGGTGGATCACGCCCTGGCCGTGCGCATGGGCGAGCGCGGAGAGCACCGCCTTGGCCACGTGGAGCGCCCGGGGCACGGACAGCACGTCGCCGCCCATCGCCGCGTGCAAGGTCGGGCCATCGACGAGCTCCATCGCGATGAACTGCACCCCGCGATCGTCCTCGCCGTAGTCGAACACGCGCACGCAGCCGGGATGGTCGAGCCGTGCGATCGCGCGCGCTTCGCGCTCGAACCGATCCTCGAGCTCGTGCGACAGGCGCCCGAGAACCTTGAGCGCCACGTCCTTGCCGAGGCCCAGATGCTCGGCCCGGTAGACGCTGCCCATCCCGCCCTGCCCGAGCAACGCCCGGATCCGGTAACGGCCGGCGAAGATGGTGCCTGGTGCGAGTGCCACGCAGCTTCGTGACGCAAGCCGCGCGCCACGCGAAGGCGTCTACGCAGTGCGTGTGATGACGCGCAGTTCCGCGCGGGGATCACGCTCGGGCTGCGAGATCTCCTGCGATCGAGGACTGCAGGATCTGCGGAGCGCTCTGCAGAACTCGCAGTCCGGAAACAAGCGCGGCGCCCGGGTCGGGCGCCGCTCACCAGGGTGTCTGCATGAGCAGGGGCCCCGGAATCAAAAGCCCACGAGCGTGGGGCAGCACGATCCCGTCGAAGATCAGCGGGAGACCGTCTCCAGCGCCCAGCTGTTGAGGGTGCCCAGATCCTGCGCCGCGCCGTCCACGACCGTCAGCGTCCACGCACCCGCGAGCGCCTTGCCGGCCTGCGCCGGCACCGGGAACGTCATCTTCAGATCATCGGCGGAGCCGCCAGTCGCGTTGAACACCAGCGTGTCGGTGCCCGCGTGCGAGAGCGTGACCTTGAGATCGCCGCGGTAGGTGTGCGTGATGTCGACCGTCAGCTTGACCTCGGTCAACGTGCCCGCATCGGTGACGGTGATCGTCGAGCTCGCGCCCGTGGCGTTGTTGTCGGGGATCGCGGTCGCCGGCGTCGCGCTGTAGTTGTGCGCGGTGCCCGCGCCCGAGCAGGCCGGCGCCATCGCGCAGTCGGTGTCGACGCAGTTCGCCTTGCCGTCTCCGTCCTCGTCGGCGCTGGCCGCATCGTCACAGACCTCGGCGGCCGTGTTGAGCGACGGCAACTCGGCGACCACGGCCGAACCATACTCGTCGACGTACTGCATCGAGAGGTACCCGTAGCCGGGCCCCGTCGGGTGATCGACGCCGAAGCTCGCCGTGCCCCACGAGTTCTTGAAGATCCAGAACCCCTTCTCCTTCCTGGGCTGACCGGCGGCGTCGAGCACCGGGTTGCCGTCGCCATCGCGCATCGGGACCTCGAGCGTGTCGTCCCAGCCGACGATCTGGATCGCGTGACCGGCGCGGTGCGTCGCCGACTCGGTCTTGTCCTTCGCGTTCGGGTACGTGACGATGCCCTTGCGCCACAGGTCTGCATTCACCGGGATCGTCGAGCGACGGTGGTTCCATGCCTGGTAGAAGAACGTCAGGCCGACATTGACGCCGGTCTTCTTGGTCGAGAGGTGCGCCTTGATCGAGTTGGTGTTGATCCACCGGGTCGAAGGCAGCTTGAACTTGAGGGCGTTCGCGACCGATGCCGGCGGCTCGCCGTTCGTGTAGCACTTGGTCGGCAGGTCCTCACCGCCCGTGCAGGCCGCATCGTTGGTCGCCGACCACGGGAAGGTCTCGTAGGCCCAATCGCTCTCCTTGATCGTGCCGAACGCGACCACCGTCTTCAGGTTCGCATCGGAGCTCGAACCCTCGGTGTTGGCGAACGAGTGCTGGAGGTTCTTCGCGGCCCACTGCAGGTACTGCTCGGAGAAATCGGCCTCGGCGACCGGCATGCCGGCCTTGATGTAGAGGTTCTCGATCAACGCGGTCGATGCGAAGATCGAGCACACGCCGCGGCTGCCCTGACTCTTCACGGGCGATTGATCCGCGACCTCGAACTTCTCGGGGTACTGCGCATCGGCCTTGTTGTCATCCGGTAGCGAGTGGTTGTCGGGCGCTCCGGCGTTGACGTTGTCGTCGGAGACCGGAAACTCGTCATCGTAGGGAGTGGGGCCGGAGTCCTCAGATCCGGCGCATGCGGCGAACAGAGGGAGGCTCATCAGCGAGAGAACGAGGAAGCGACTGCGCATGCCCAGGTGGGGTCCACGAACCATGCCGTCACGACATCGTTGATCTCGTTTGAGGTTCCTCCGCGCGCCACCGCGCCGCGCAACTCGAGCCGCCGGCCAGACGGCAACTCGGGGAGCCACCGTTCCGTGGCATGATCGCAAACAGGTGTTGGCACAGCTCGGGCGGTATCGCGTGGACCGGCTGCTCGCACGTGGCGGGATGGGCGAGGTCCACCTCGGCCGGATCGAGGGCGCCCACGGGTTCGAGCGCCCCGTGGTGATCAAGGTCATCCGCAACGAGCTGGTGGAGAACGAGCGCGTGGCGATGATGTTCGTGGACGAGGCGCGGATCGCGGCCGGCCTCCACCACCGCAACATCGTGCAGATCATCGACTTCGATCTGTTCGACGGTGGAGCGTTCCTGGTCACCGAGTACGTCGAGGGGTGCGATCTGCGCACGCTGCTCCGCAACCACCGCGGCGCCCTGCCCTATGCGGTCGGCGTGACGATCATCGCCGAGCTGGCGACCGGCCTCGATGCCGCCCACGACGCCACCGATGGCAGCGGCGCGCCGCTCCACCTCGTGCATCGCGACGTCAGCCCGAGCAACGTACTGCTCGGCCGCGCCGGCGACGTCAAGATCGCGGACTTCGGCGTGGCGAAGGCGAAGTCGCGCAGCTATCACACCGTCTCCGGCACGATCAAAGGCAAGGCGCCGTACATGGCGCCCGAGCAGATCCTCGGCGAGTCCCTCGATCGCCGCGCCGACGTGTTCAGCCTCGGCACGCTGCTGTTCGAGGTCACCACCCGCACGCGGCTGTTCTCTGCGCAGCCCGGCCCGATGGCGATGGCGCACATCCTGAGCGGCGACGTGCCCGATCCCGCCGAGCGACGCCCGGGCTATCCGCCCGCGCTCGCGGCGATCGTGCGCCGCGCCCTCGCACGTGATCGCGAGCAGCGCTATCCCACGGCGCGCGCCCTGGTCGACGCCCTCGACGCGCTCGCGGCGACCCAGCGCTGGTCGCAGTCGCGCTCGGT
Source organism: Myxococcales bacterium (assembly GCA_016720595.1). Lineage (GTDB taxonomy): Bacteria > Myxococcota_A > Polyangia > Haliangiales > Haliangiaceae > JABFXX01. Next base: position 24,568 of record JADKKI010000073.1, on the reverse strand, counting down.
GATCGGCGCCCTCGTCGAGCAGGCGCGGACGCGGGCGGCAGGCGTGCCGAGCGGTGCGTGGCTCCCCGAGCAGGGCACACCCACGCCGCGCACGCCCACTTCGCCCACCTCACGCGGACGGGCGCCGCGCACATGAGCGCCGTGACGGCCGAGGCCGTGCTCGTCGGCCCGTACCGGATCCTCAAGGCGATCGGCGCCGGTGGCTCGGCGCGGATCGATCTCGCGCGCATCGAGCGTGCCTACGGCTTCCAGCGTCACGTGGTGATCAAGCGGCCGCTCGAGCACCTGCGCAACGATGCCTCGGTTGCCACGTCGCTGCGCCGCGAAGCCGAGCTCGGTGGGCGGCTGCGTCACCCGAACCTCGTCGCCGTGCTCGATGCGGGGCAGCACGATGGGTACGACTACCTCTCGATCGAGTACGTCCACGGTGCGTCGCTGCGCACGCTGATGCAGACGCAGTCCCACGCCGACGCCGAGACCGGCGCGGTGCGCCAGCTGCCGCTCGGCGCCGCGCTCTCGATCGTGATCGACGTGGCGCGTGGGCTTCACGAGGCGCATCAGCTCACCGGCCTCGATGGCACCGACCTCGGGCTCGTCCACCGGGATGTCTCGCCGAACAACGTCCTGCTCGGAGCGGATGGCACCGTCAAGGTCTCGGACTTCGGCATCGCGAAGGACACCCGCGTGTCGACGCTGTCGGGATCGATGCGCGGCACGGTGACGTACATGGCCCCGGAGCAGTGCCGTGGTCACGCGTTCGATCGCCGCGCGGATGTGTTCTCGCTCGGCGTGATCCTGTTCGAGCTGGTCACCGCACGCCGGCTGTTCTGGGCCGACAACGACGTCGCGTCGCTCCACAAGGTGCTGTCGGGGCAGATCCCCGACCCGCGCACCCTCGTGAACAACCTCGCGCCCGAGCTCGCCGCGATCATGCTCTCGGCCGTCGCACCCGCGGCCGAGGCGCGGATGACGACCACCGGCGAGCTCGCCGATCGGCTCGAGGCGTACGCCGCCGCCGCGGGGGTGGGCATCGGCGCGCGGTGGATCGCGCGCACGATGGAGGCGGAGCTCGGCATCCGCAGCGCGCCCTGGATCGAGCTCGAGCCCAAGGCGACGGAGCCGTTCGTCCGCGAGCCGGCGAACGAGCCCTCACTCGTCGCGGTGATCGAGCGCACGCTCGATCTCGACGAGGTGCCCCTCGCCCCGACGTTCGGCGATCCCGCGGATCTGCTCGACGAGCCAGCGGCGCCGGAGGTGCTCGGCGCGACCACACAGTTCGTTGCGCCCGACGTCAGCGCGACCCTCTCGTTGCGGGCCCCGAGCCTCGCCACCACGCCGTTCGTCGCGCCCGACGTCAGCGCGCCCCTCCCGGCCCCGAGCCTCGCCACCACCACGCCGTTCGCGCGGCGGCCCCGACGCCCGCGGCGTGCGTTGCTCGCGCTCGGCCTCCTCGGCTGCGCGGGCCTCGGCGTCGCGATCGCGATCGGCGTCACGTCGACGGCCGGCGAGCCCGAGGCAGAGTCGACGCCCGCCGCGTCGGTGTCGGCACCTGCCATCGCGCCGGCGACCGCCCCCACCCACGTCGATCCACCGAGCCCTGCGCCCGGATCGCCCACCTCCGTCGAGACCACCGCACCCGTGGAGCCCGCTGCCACGACAGAGTCGGGGCCGCCGGCGCTGCCCGTGGAGCCGGCCGGGAGCGCTGCCGATCCGGCGGCCACCGCCGATCCGCCGCGCCCGCGCCGTCGCACACCGCCGCGCGTGACGCCTGCGATCGCGCCCGACGCCGGTGTCGAGGCCACCCCCGATGCGGCGCGTGAGATCGCCCCATCCCCTGCGGCCGATGCCGGGGTCCCGGTACAATGGAACCCGAACCTCGTGCTGCCCACCGATCCGCCCACGCCGAAGCCGCGTCGCACCACGCCGTGACCCTGCGCGCCTTCTCGATCGCCGCGGTCCTCCTCGCGACGACGTCGCCCGTGATCGCCGACGACGAGGTGCCGCCCGCGGGTCCCGAGAGCGACTCGGACGCCGCGGCCGACGCTGCGCTCGCACGGGCACGCACGCACTTCTCGCGCGGCGAGTACGCGCAGGCCAAGCTCCTGCTCGTGGAGGCCTATCAGAGCTCGCACCGCGCCGACCTGCTGTTCGCGCTCGGCCAGGCAGAGTTCAACCTCGATCACTTCGCGCTCGCGATCGAGTACTACGAGAAGTTCCTCGCGACCGGCCCCGATCCCGATCGCGTCACGGTCGCGCAGCAGGCGATCGGCGCGGCCCGCGCGCGCCTGGTCGCACCACCTCCGCCACCGCCGCCAGCGCCCGCGCGGATCGTCCAGCGCCACCGCTGGCAGCCGGAGTACACCGGCCTCCTCGCGCTCGGCGGCGTGGCGCTCGCGCTCGGCGGAGGGCTGCTCGTCCACGGCCACCGGCTCGGCGACGACGACGGAGGATCGCTCACCGACTACGAGGGCCGGCTCGAGCGCAGCCACAACGAGCAGCTCACGGGCCTCCTGTGTTCGATCGGCGGAGGGGTGGTGATCGGCGCGGCGGTCGTCGCCTGGCGCGTGCGCACGGTGAGCGAGACCCAGCCCCAGCCCCAGACGGTCGTCGTGACGCCGAGCGTGAGCGAGCACGGCGCAGGGCTCGCGATCGGAGGACGGTGGTGAGCATCCTCGTCCGTACGGTGCTCGTGGTCGCGATCAGCCTGCCCGGCTGCATCTGGGGCACGCGCGACTCGTACGAGTGCGATTCCGACGAGGACTGCAACACTGGCCCGGCGGGCCGCTGCGAGGCGAACAAGCGCTGCACGACCTATGACCCGAGCTGCGACACGGAGCGGCGCTACACCGCGCACTCCGAGGAGCTCTCGGAGCGCTGTTTCGATGACCGCGTGGTGCCGCTGAACGCCTGCGCGAGCGGGCAGCCGCCCGCGTTGCCCACGAAATGCTTCGCGGACGTCTGCGACGCGTTGCCCACGTGCTGCCACACCGGCTGGACCGATGCGTGTGTGCTCGAGGCGCAGCTCCGTTGCCCCGAGCTCGCGTGCGAGACCCACCTCGCGCTCACCGCTTCGAGGGGCGGGATGACGGAGCTGTTTGATGTCCAGTGGGGACCGATCGGCTGGACCGCGGCCTCGCCGCCGATGCGACAGCAGCTCCTCGTCTGGGTGCCACCCGCACCGGGCACCGTGACGCCACGGCTCGCCAGCCTCTATGCCGGCGGCACCGGTGTGGTGGTCGGGGATCAGCTGTTCGAGGTGACCGCGCGGCCGTATCAGGATCTCGCGGCGGTGGACTTCGATCGCGACGGCCGCGACACGCTCACGCTGTCCTCCGGTGACGCCACCCATCCATTCACACTCGAGGTGATCAAGCTCGATGACGACGCCCGCCGCGAGGTGGCCACACCCGCGACGCAGCGCATGGTGTGGGCCGACTACGATCACGATGCGTTCCCGGACCTGTTCGCGTTCTCGGGCGGCGGCTACTACCTGGTCCGGAACTACGGCCCCGACGGCGCACCGCGATCGCTCGCCGCGATCTCCACGAGCTCGGTGCCGAACGGTGCGGCCAACAACACGCCCGGGACCTCTGCGGTGCATGGCATCGAGCTCGGAGATCTCGATCGCGACCACCTGCTCGACCTGGTCGTCAGCGGCAACACGATCCGCGCGCACATGACCGGGCACCAGGTCGCGCCGCTGATCAACGATCAGTCGCCGGTGTCGATCGACTGCGATCCACCGACGGTCCCGGGGGCGTGCACGGTGACCTCCACCGCGCTGACCTCCACGATGGTGCCGTCGCTGACCGGCACGGAGCTGTTCGTCGGGCTGTTCCCCGACCGCGTGCTGTACCGCGGCGGCGTGTCGGCCTCCCCGCCCGGGGCCACGCTCGGCCTCGTCGAGATCCCACAGCAGTGCCCCGGCTGTCCCGGGTTCATCGGGATGTTCGCGCGTGACCTCGACGGTGACCACCTGATCGACGTCGTGGCGATCGATGCCGACCTCGGCTTCATCACCATGCTGGCCAAGGACAGCTACGCCCCGGTCTATTCGAGGCCGATCACGAGCATGCAGACGGGCTTCCCCTCGGTGAAGCTGTCGGTGACGGGCTTCACGCCTTGAGGCCGTGACGCTGCAGCAGGTCGATCAGGTGCGATCGATCCATCTTCCCCGTCCGCGCTGCCTTGGACACGTTGCCGCCCGACTCGGCCATCAGGCGCGTGAGGTAGGCGAGCTCGAAGTCGCGGACGTAGGCCGCGCGCGCATCCTTGTACGGCAACAGCGCATCGGGTGACGAGACGTGCGCCTCGTCGAGGACTCCTGGGCCGACGACGAGCGCCGCCTCGACGGCATTTCGCAGCTCGCGCACGTTGCCCGGCCATGGGTGCCGCTGCCAGCGCGCCATCACCTCGGCGCCGAACGTGTGATCGATCGGCCCGACCACGCCGAGCTCGCGCGCGAAGTGCTCGACGAGCAGCGGCACCTCGTCGCGGCGCTCGCGGAGCGGCGGGAGGCGCAGCACCACCACCGCGAGGCGATGGTAGAGATCGTGCCGGAACCGACCGTTGTTGACCTCGGCGCGGAGGTCGCGGTTGGTGGCGGCCACCACGCGCGCACCGACCTCGAGATCCGCCGTGCCGCCGACCCTTCGGAACCGCCGTCGCTCGAGCACGCCGAGCAGCGAAGCCTGATCCGCCGGTGGGAGCTCCCCGATCTCGTCGAGGAACACGGTGCCGTTGCCCGCGCGCTCGAACGCGCCCGGGTGCGTGCGATCCGCTCCGGTGAACGCCCCGCGCTCGTGACCGAACAGCTCGCTCGCGAGCAAGCTCGACGGCAGCGCGCCGCAATCGATCGTCACGAGCGGCGCCGCGCCGCGACCGGAGTGCGCGTGGAGCGCCTCGGCCACGCGCTCCTTGCCCGTGCCCGATTCGCCGACGATCAGGACGGAGGTCGGCGCCGCAGCGATTCGCTCGATGTCGCCGAACAGCCGCAGCATCGAGACCGAGCTGGCGACCATGCCCGCGAAGCTCGTCGGTGATGGCGCCGGAACGGTGCGCCGCTCGGCATCCTCGAACCGGATCGTGGAGCCTCCCAGCCGCACCAGCGTGCCGGTGGGGACCGTGGCGCGCTCGATCCGGACCGCGCCGACGAACGTCCCGTTGGTGGAGCCGAGATCGGAGACCACGATGCCGCCGGGCCGCGCCGTGACCTCGAGGTGGTAGCGCGAGACCGTGAAGTCGCCGAGCGTCAGCGCGTTGTCGCGTGCGGTGCCGACCGAGATCGCATCGCTGCTGCTCCACGTCTTGCCCTTGTCGGGGCCATCGATGACGTCGACCCGCAGGGTCGTGACGACCTGGTCTTCGCGACGGGGCTGGAGCTGGGTCTCGATGTCACTCACGGGGTGAACTCACAGGTCACGCTCGCTCCGGCCGTCGGTGTTGTGGGGTGTCCCCGACAGCGTGCAGGGAGGACCCGACAACTCGCCTGGAGTTAAGCACATAACGTCGTGATTTCGCTGTCGGCCAGCTTGGTCGCGGACTTGCTGTAGGTCCGTGCATGCGGATGTTGCCCCTGCTCCCCCTGGTCCTGGCCTCGGCGTGCGTCGCCACGAGCGAGCCGACGCCGCCCGATCCCCCGACCCCGGATCCGGATCCGACCCTGGTCTACCTGACCCCGCCGCAGCACCTGTCACGCGCCTCGCTCGCGCTGCGTGGGATGCGGCCATCGCTCGAGGACTTGAAGGCGGTGGAGGCGGATCCCGAGCAGCTGCCGGCGATCGTCGATCGCTACCTGGCCTCGCCGGAGTTCGGCGAGACCATCAAGGATCTCCACAACGAGACGCTCCTGCTCCGGGTGGAGCAGCCCACGCTGACGTTCCCTGCGCCCCCGTCGGTCGCGACCGCCACCGCGGTCGAGATGAACGCAGGCGTGTTCGACGAGGCACTGCGCCTGATCGCCGATGTCGTGATGACCGATCAGCCGTACACGAAGATCGTCACCGCGGACTACACGATGACCAACGGTGTGACCGCCGCGGTCTGGGGCCTGCCCCACACCGGCCCCGTCGATCAGTGGTCTCGGTCGACCTGGTCCGATGCGCGCGGCGCCGCCGGCATCCTCGGGATCGAGGCGCTCTACCACCGCTGGCGCTCCACGGGCTTCAACTACAACCGCGGCCGCGCGAACATGATCTCGCGCAGCCTCCTGTGCCACGACTTCCTGCACTCCGACATCGACGTCGACACCTCGGTGGATCTCTCCGATCCGGATGTGGTCGCCAACGCGGTGATCGCGAACCCCTCGTGCGCCGGCTGCCACCAGACCCTCGATCCCGTCGCGAGCTACCTGTTCCCGTTCCGCGGCCAGTTCAACCTCGGCCAGCTGCAGGACGGCCGCGCGACGTATCCCGTCGGCGGGTACCTGGTTGGCCAGGAGACCCGCTGGCAGACCACGAACAAGCGCGCCCCGATGTTCTTCGGGGCACCCGCGGGCAAGCTCGCCGGCCTCGGCCAGGCGATCGCGGAGGATCCGCGGTTCGCGCGCTGCACCGCCACCCGGTTCGCGTCGTACCTCACGGAGGTCCCGAAGGATCAGCTCTCCGGCGCCTGGATCGCGCGCCTGCAGGCCGCGTTCGTCGCGGGGAACTTCAGCGCCAAGCAGCTCGCCAAGCAGATCGTGCTGTCCGACGAGTTCCGCGTCTCGTACGACACCGATGACGCCCAGGCAGCGGCGCTGGTCGGCGCGCAGAAGGTCCGCCCCGATCAGCTGTCGCGCATGCTCTACGACCTCACCGGCTTCCGATGGACCACGACCAGCACCGCCAAGGTCCGCCAGATGCCCTACGGCACCGCCGATCTGCTGCAGAGCGACTTCATCGGCTTCCGCGTGCTCGGCGGTGGCATCGATTCGTACTTCGTCACCGAGCCGGTCCACACCATGAACGCGACCTCGAGCCTGGTCACGAAGTCGGCGGCGGCCGCCGCGGCGGACTTCGTCGTCGAGCACGATCTCACCGCGCCGATCGCGGGCCGCACCCTGTTCGTGGCCGCGGATGTCGGCGCCACGGATCCCGCGCTGATCCGCGCCCAGCTCGCGTACCTGCACGGTCGGATCTACGGCGAGCTCGTCGCCCCGGATTCCCCGGAGGTCGACGAGACCTACCAGCTCTACACCGAGGCTCTCGCCACCGCCGGCACCGCCCGCCGCGCCTGGAAGCTCACCCTGATCGGCATGCTCGCGGACTTCCGCAGCCTCTTCTACTAGGAGCCAGCCATGAACCGCCGCACCCTCCTCCAGTACGCCGGCGCCGCTGGCGCCCTCGCCCTCCTCCCTCGGACCTCCGGCCGCGCCGCCGCCGCCGCGTCCACCACCCCGCGCCGCCTGATCGTGGTGCTCGCGCAGGGCGGCTGGGACACCACGTGGGCGCTCGACCCCAAGGTCCAGTCCGCGACCACGGACGTCCCCGTCGGCGCGCGCAAGCTGTTCGGCAATCTCGACGTGTTCGCCGATGCCTCGCGCCCCAACGTGAGCTCGTACTTCACGAAGTACGCCGGGCTCTCCGCGATCGTCCGCGGCATCTCGGTGTCGAGCGTCTCGCACGCCGAGTGCGTGAAGCGGATGACCACGGGCACGCGCAACGAGACCAACCCGGATCTCGCGGCGATCGTCGCCCACGATCGCGGCAACGAGCTCCCGCTGCCGTACCTGATCCTCGGCGACACCGCGTTCGCCGGCCCGTACGCGGTCAGCGCCGGCCGCGTGGGCGCGACCAACCAGATCATCGCGCTGCTCGATCCCGCCCAGGCCTACGCGACCAACGGCCGCCCCGCGTTCGCCACGAGCGATGCCGAGGACGCGCTGCTCGCGCGCTACTCCGATGCCTCCGTGCGACGCCTGCACGCCACGCGCGGCGCCACCGGCTACAACCGCAAGCGCGTCGATGACTTCTCCGATGCGATCGGCCGCGGCAAGCGCCTGCAGGCCGTGCGCGCCGGGTTCGGAGCCCGCGGCCGCACGCTGACCCTCGACAGCCAGATCGATCTCGCGCTCGACGCGCTCGAGCAGGACATCTCGCAGACGGTGATGACCAGCACGCGCCTCGGCTGGGACACGCACACCGACATCGGCGATCAGGGCACGTTCCACGAGACGACCTTTGCCGGGCTCACCCGCCTCCTCGACGGGCTCACCACGCGCCCCGGCCGCGAGGCGGGCACGAAGATGATCGACGACACCACCGTGCTCTGCCTCTCCGAGTTCAGCCGCACGCCCAAGCTCAACTCGACCGGCGGCAAGGATCACTGGCCCGTGACGTCGGCGATGGTGATCGGCGCCGGGATCCGCGGCGGCCGCGCCTACGGTGCGACCTCGGCGGCGATGGAGTCGCTCACGGTCGACTTCGCGACCGGCAAGCCGAGCGCCAGCGGCCGCGTGCTGTCCTCGAACCAGTTCGTCGCGGGCGTGCTCACCGCATGCGGCGTCACCGCCGTGGACCACCTCGGACCGACGGAGGTGTTCGATGCGTTCGTGGCATGAGCTGATCGTCCTCGCGGCGCTGTGCGCCGGCTGCGGCAACGACACGATGATGGGCGGAGACGATCCGCCAGAACCACCGCCGCCCGACGTCTGCGAGACCTCGTACCTCGACTACCAGAACTTCGGGCAGCCGTTCGCGCTCGACTGGTGCCGCGGCTGCCACAGCGCGAGTCTCGCGGAGGGCCAGCGCCAGAAGGCGCCGCTCGGCGTGGACTTCGACACGATCGCCGACGTCCAGCGCTGGAAGGAGCGGATCACGATCCGCGCCGCCGGGACGACTCCGACGATGCCACCCGCGGGCGGACCGGGCGCGGGGGCGGGCGCCCCTCGTCGTGGCTCGGCTGCGGCGCCGTTAGACTTGCAAGCCCCACGATGGGCGCGCGGTTGGGCAATCATTGAGCGTTGACGTTGAGGTTGACGTAGGTGGTCGTCGTCGTGTGGCGTGGCTCGGCGACCTTCGGAACGCCTCTAGTCCCCGCCGGCGCCGGGCCCCCGGCTTTTGGTCCGTGCTGGCGCTGCTCAACTAGTGGCGTGGCCCCGACCTAACGTCAACGCGGCGTGCGACGGGCTGGCGGATCGACGCCGGCTCGGCAGCCGGCAGTTCCAGGGGTAAGCGAACGAGCCGCCGTTCTGCGTCTTCGCGAACGTCGCCTTCTGCATCGCACTCGCCACGCAGCTCCCGAGCGCTGCATCGGGCGAGGACTTCACGCTCACGCTGGCGACCGAGCCGCCCGCGCTGACCTTGACCGAGACCTTGACCTGGCCCTTGGCGCTCGACTTGTCGCCGCAGCCCATGACGCGCGCCTTCACCTTGTTCACGCCGTCCTGGATCATCGTCCGATCGAGACCGTCCGGGAGGTCACCGCCGCCGCCGCCGGGCGGCTTGGTGGTGCCACCGCCGGGCGGCTTGGTCGCGCCGCCCTTCTTGAACTTCGCGCAGCACGCACCCTCGTAGTTGTTGAGCACGCACGACACCTCGTCACAGCCACCGCCACCCGCCGGCTCCTTCACGGGCGGAGGATCCGCCGGCTTCTTGGGATCGGGCGTCTTGGCGACCGCGACCTGCGTGCCGCCCGGCTTCTTGGTGTCCGGCCGCTTGGTGTCGGGCTTCTTGGTGTCCGGCTTCTTCACCGTGTCCGGGGTCTTGGTGTCCGGCGTCTTGGTGTCCGGCGTCTTGGTGTCGGTGTCCGGGGTCTTGGTGTCCGGGGTCTTGGTGTCGGTGTCCGGCGTCTTGGTGTCCGGCGTCTTGGTATCCGTGTCCGGGGTCTTGGTGTCCGGCGACTTGGTGTCCGGCGACTTGGTGTCCGGGCCGGTCGCCTCCGCGCCACCCTTCTCGCCGCTGCCCTTGTCGTTGACGGCGACCTTGTTGTCGTTGCCGCCGTCGTTCTTGTTGCCGCCGCCCTTCAGGAGGACGACCACCATGATGACGGCCGCGACGGCGAGGAAGCCGACCGAGCCGATCAGCACGTACATCATCTTGTTGTTGTTCTGCCGCCCCGCCGTCGGGACGATCACGGCCGGCTCGAGAAGCCACCGCCGCCGAACACCGGCAGGTCATCGATCGAGCCGATCGAGGCCGCCGGCTTGGCGCCGCCACCACCGGAGTTGCCGAGGTACGCGTTCGCCATCGAGCGGATGTCGATGAGGCCCGAGCCCTCGCCGCCCGCCGCGCCGGAGGCGTGACCACTCGGCACCGTGGACACCGATGCGCTCGGCGCCGGCTTGTCGCTCGCGAGCTGTGCGAGGTTGTTCAGCGAGAACAGCACCGAGTTCTCGTTGCGCTCGCCGCGCAGCTTCGAGTTGGCGGCGCTCTGTGCCGCCTCGCGCGAGCTCGGCTTGCTGCCGAACAGATCATTGTCGTCATCGTTGCCCGCACCGGCGCCTGCGCCCGCGGAGGCCGCGGAGAACAGATCACCTGGATCGCTGCGGACCGTGCCGGCCTCGTCGCCGCCACCGCCGCCGAACATCGCGGACACGGCGGCCGCGCCGCCACCGCCGTTGCTGACGGCCGCGGTCGTGCTGCCCGACGCGACGTACGCGGCGAACGCATCGACCTGGGACAGCGGCAGCCAGTCGGCGAAGCCCTCGCGCCACGCGTAGGTCTCGCCGTCGATCTCACCCGCAGCGAACCGCTGCTGGACCTCGGCGGCCGTCATCGGGCCGACCTGGTCCTGGTTGATCACGACGTGCCAGACGCTGTCGTCGCCGCCCGCGGCACCACCACCGGCCTCGGCCCCGTAGTCATAGACCCGGGTGTCCTTCTCCTGCGTGGGCGGAGCTTCAGCTGCACCAGCACCGCCGCGAACGACGATGATGTTGCTGCACTTCTTACAGCGGATCTTGAAGACCTTGCCTTGGACCTTGTCATCCGAGATCGAGTACTTGGCCTGGCAAGCATCACAGACGATCTTCATGGGCGTACCTGCATTGCGGTTCGAGTGATGGACCCCCGAGTCCGTCACACCTTGGAGATTTAAATCGTATCACACGACCCCAGTGCGGACGCCAACTTGGGCCGCACTACGCGAACGGATCGGACAGCCGGATCGTCTCTGTGCGATCGGGCCCCACCGACACCAGGCAGAACGGCACCCCGGCCATCCGCTCGATGGTCTCCACATAGGCCCGGGCGGGCGCCGGCAGGTCCGTCACGTCGTGGGCCTCGCTGGGCAGCCGGTCCCAGCCGGGAAACTTCGCATAGACCGGCTCGGCGCGTGCGATGTCCTCGGGATCCGTCGGAGGCTCGTCGAGCTCCTTGCCGTCGAGCTTGTACGCGACGCACACCGAGACCTCGCCGAGCGCCCCCAGGACGTCCAGCTTGGTGAGGGCCAACGACGACATCCCCGACAGCCGCACGCCCATCCGCAGGGCGGGCAGATCGAGCCATCCGCAGCGCCGCGGCCGGCCCGTGGTCGCCCCGAACTCGCCGCCAGCAGTCCGCAGGCGATCGCCCGCCTCGCCCGGAATCTCCGTCGGGAACGGCCCCTCGCCGACGCGGGTGGCGTAGGCCTTGGTGATCCCGACCACCGCATCGATCTGGGTGGGCCCGATGCCGGCGCTCTGGCAGGCCCCCGCCGCGATCGTCGAGCTCGAGGTGACATAGGGATAGGTGCCGTGATCGAGATCGAGCAGGCAGCCCTGGGCGCCCTCGAACAGCACGTGCTTGCCCGCCTGGATCGCCCCCGCGACGTGACGGCCAGCGTCGCCGGTGTACGGACGCAGCTTGTCCCCCGCCGCCAGGACGTCATCGATCCACTTCGTGATGTCCTTATCTGACGGCGCCACCCCGCCGAGGTGCTGGATCAGGGCATCAGCTCGTCGAGGTTGGCGGCCACCAGCTCGCGCACGCGCTCGGGCTTCGCGAGATCGCGCATCCGCACGCCCTTGCGCGCGGCCTTCGCCTCGTACGCCGGCCCGATGCCGCGCCGGGTGGTGCCGATCGCCTTGCCGCGCTTGGCGCTGCGATCCTCGCGCAGGCCATCGATCAGCTTGTGGTACGGCAGGATCACGTGCGCGCCGAGCCCGATCAGGAGCTCGTTCCGCATCAGCAGACCGCGCGCCTGGCACTCGCTGATCTCCTCGAGCAGCGTGTGGGGATCGATCACCATGCCGTCCCCGAGCACGCACGCCTTGCCGGGGTGACAGACACCCGAGGGCACGAGGTGGGTGACGAGCTTCTTGCCGTCGATCACGAGCGTGTGCCCGGCGTTCGCGCCGCCGCCGTAGCGCACCACCGTATCGGCGCGCTCGGTGAACAGGTCCACGACCTTGCCTTTGCCTTCATCGCCCCACTGGGCACCGACGACGATCACGACAGACATGGATTCTCCTGGAGCAACTTCACCAGAGCACGAACATCGGCGGTGTCGAGAGGCTGGCGGGTGTCATCCGCGCGGACCAGCTCGCGCTGATCGAGCAGCGCGGCGGAATCGAATCCCGCACCGCGGAGCCAGCTCGCGGTGGGTGCGCTGGCCGCGGTGACGGCACGGATCCCGCTGCCACGCAGGGCACGCGCGAACGCCTCGGCACCCGCGCCGTGAACGGCGACGCCCGCGGCACCGACGGGCGGGGCGAGGCCGCTGGCCCGCTGCGCCTGCGCGAGCGCCTCGAGATCGATCGCGAACCCGGTGGCGCGCGCGTCGCGACCATAGCGACCGATCAGCGCGTCGTAGCGCCCACCGCGCAGCACCGCGTCGGGCGCACCACCCGCATAGCCCGCGAACCGCACGCCCGTGTAGTAGTCGAAGCCGCGCAGGTCCCCGAGATCGATCGTCACGGCGGGCGCCGGCTGATCCGCGAGCTGCGCGAACGCCACGAGCACGGCGCGCAGCTGCTCGAGCGCGGCGAGCACGTGGGGCGGCCACGGCAGTGCGAGCGCCCGGGCGAGCGTGGGCTCGGCCGCGCCCCACAGCCCGACGAGCGCCTCGGCGAGCGGTGCGATCGCAGCCGGCAGCGACCGCGCCGCGATCTTCAGCGCCGAGCGATCCTTGCGTGCGAGCGCCGCGGCGATCCGCGCGCGCGCCGCCTCGTCGGGTGCCGCATCGAGCACGAACCGTGCGGGCGCCACGTGCCCGACGTCGAGCCGCGTCTCCGGCAGCTGCGCGGCCGCGAGGGCGGCGGCGGCGACCGCCAGGACCTCGGCATCCCCGGCGGGCTCGCCGGCCTCCACCAGCTCGATCCCCGCCTGGAGGATCTCGCGCTGGCCGCGATCGCCCGCGAGCCGCGTGACCGCGCCCTCGTAGCACAGCCGGATCGGCCCCTCGACGTCGGCGAGGCGGGTGGCGACCACGCGCGCGATCTGCGGCGTGATGTCAGGCCGCAGCGCGACCACCTCGCCCGAGCCTGGCTCGACGAACCGGATCGCGGCCTCGCGCGCATCGTTACCGAGGCCACGCTCGAGCACATCGGCGCACTCGAACATCGGCGTGATGATCCGCGCATAGCCCCAGGCCTCGAACACCTCGAGCACGCGCGTGGCGAGCGAACGCCGGCGCGCCGCGGCGCGCGGCAGGAAATCGCGGACCCGAAAGCTGTGCGTGGGTGCGCGCTCGTGGTGTGGCTGGTGCTGTGGCTGACCGCGGGTCAGGTGCGCGCACAATCGTCGACCACCGGGGCGATCCAGGGCGTGATCACCGATGCCGCCACCGGCGAGGCCCTCGCGGGGGTGACGATCGTCGTGCTCGCAGGGCTCGAGTGCGCAGAGCGCGCTCACCGATGGGCGCGGCGCATACAAGATCACGGACCTCGCACCGGGCGCCTACCTGGTCACGTTCGACTACCTCGATCTCACCGTCGAGCGCCCGGTCTCGGCCGGCGTCCAAAAAGCCACCGCGGGCTTCCACAAGCTCGACACCGCGGCAGTCAAGGGCGAGGTCGAAGGTCCAGCGCCACCGCGCCGACGATCGATCCCCGTCGACGGCGCAGGGCATCACGATCGACAAGAACTACCTGAAGAACATCCCGGTCCCGGGGCGCAGCTTCGAGTCCGCGCTCGGCGCCGCACCCGGCTCGCAGGGCGACGTGCTCGGCGTGGCGTTCTCGGCTCCACCTCGCTGGAGAACCAGTACGTCGTCGATGGCGTGAACACCACCGGCCTGACCACGGCACCGTCGGTTCGCCCGTGATCAATGACTTCATCGAGGAGATCGAGATCATCACCGGCGGGTACAACGCGGAGTACGGCTGCGCCACCGGCGGCGTCGTCAACGTCGTCACCAAGAGCGGCTCGAACGAGCTCAGGGGGCTCGGTGTTCGCGTACTACCAGCCCGGGCAGCTCACGGCGGCGGCCGGAGCGCACGCCTCAGAACGCCACGTCGCTCGACGTCAAGGGCGACGTCTACCGCGCGGACTTCGGCGTCGAGATCGGCGGGCCAATCGTCAGGATCGGCTGTGGTTCTTCGTCGGCCTCGCGCCGCAGTTCGCGCGCACGATTATCTGCGGGAGACCAAGCGCCAGTCCGATTGCCGGATGCTGCAGGCCGACGGCAAGCTCTCCACGTGTGATCCCAAGCTGGCCAGCCAGGGCGGGTTCGCCGATGGCAAGCCGGACGTCGATCCCGAGACCGGGTTCTTCATCACCGATCCCGTCGACCACGAGACCCGCAACGCCACCGGCAAGGCGCTCAACGCGCTCGGGAAGATCAACTTCGCCGCGTCCCCGCAGCAGCAGGGCCAGCTCGCGGTGCAGCTCGGTGCCGCAGCGCGGGCGCTCGCCGAACCTGTCCGGTCCCGCCGAGATCGGGACCACCAGCAAGAGCCTCACGACCGATGTTCGGCGAAGTGGACGAGCAAGCTCGCCGACGACAAGACCGAGATCGAGGCGCTGCTCGGCGTTCATCGCGATGGCTACGCGAACACCGCGATCGATGGCACGAAGAACAGCGTGCCGCTCCAGGTGCTGATCAACGGCTCGCTCGGGACGTGGGGCCCCGGGTTCGGCGAGACCGCGACGACCAACGAGAAGCGCTTCGACGGCATCCCGAACAGCGCCGACCCGTACCCGTTCATCATCAACTGCCCGATGAACACGCGCGCACGCTACGTGGGGCGGACCGGGCTGGCTCTACCGAGGACACCGAACAGCGCGTCTCCGGTCGCCTCGGCGTGACGCAGCGCCCTCAGGGCGGCGGCAGCCACGAGATCAAGGGCGGCATCGATCTCGAGAGCAACACGATCGAGACCACGCGCGCTCGGGCGGATCGTTCGTGCAGAACCAGCTCGGCACGCAAGGTCGATGTGTGGCGCTGGGTGCAACTCGCGAACCCCGACGAGACGCGGACGCGGTTCGACAACAACACGTGCACCACGCCTCACCGGCGACATGCCGGGCGCGCCGATGGTCTATGCGTGCGACTACCTCGACGGGAAGCCCGGCGCCGACGGCACCTTGATCCCCGGCAACACGTTCAACTGGGCGCTCTACCTGCGCGATTCGTGGAGATCCGTCCGAACCCTGACCTCAACGTCTGGCCGCGCTATGAGGAGCAGCGCCTGCGGTTCGCCGAGTTCTGCGCGGGCAAGTGGATCCGATCACCTGGAGAGCGCCACGGCAAGAACGCGGTCAAGCTGACCGGCGAGCTCGCCCCGCGCCCCGGGCATCCTCTACGACCGACGCGCGAGGGCCGCTCGAAGGCGTACGCGCACTGGGGCCGGTTCCGCGAATCGATCCCGCCGGAGATCAACTATCACACTACGGGCAGCTGGGTCCAGTACCTCCAGAGCAAGCCACCTTCGAAGTGCGTGACGTCCGATCCGGCGGATCGGTGGGCCTGATGGCGTGGGCTGCGACCGATACTTCCGTGAGGCGGCCGACGGCGGCAGTGTGAGCTGTTCGGCACCAACGGTCCTGCTCACCGCGCCCGGCCCTCATAGGCCAGTGTACATCGACGAGATCGTCGGCGGCTTCGAATACGAGCTGTTCGATGACTTCCAGCTGGCATCTCGTACCAGAACCGCAACCTCGGCCGCGTGATCGAGGACGTCTCCCACCGACAACGCCCGAAATTTCGTCGTCGTCAACCCGGGCGAGTGGTCCGCGAGCGAAGAGAAGGCGTTCCAGGCTCGGATCATCGCACCGACGATCCCGAGAGAGAAGGCGCGGCTCGAGACGCAGCTCCGTGCGTTCCAGGGGATCCGGATCTTCGAGAAGCCGCGCTAGCGACTACAACGCGCTCCAGTTCACCAACACGCGGCGGTTCGGCAAGCAGCTGTACATCCAGGCTCGTACAGGCGCCTGGTCGCGCACCGCCGGGAACTGTCCCGGCCTGATCCTCGTAGACGACAACATCATCCTGCCGAACAACCCACCCAGTACGATCTGATCGAGCTGCTCGCGAACAAGATTGGCCCCTGCTCCTGGGACCGCCCGTACTACATCAAGATCTTCGTCTACTCACACGTTCGGACCTGAAGCAGGCCGGGCGACGCCACCGTAGGCATCCGGTTCCGGGGCGCTGTCCGGCGCACTGGAGAACGGCGCTCGCGGCGCTACCCGTACTTGGCCTTCCGGAACCAACCTTCTTCTGGTGCCGCGTGGACGATCGTGGCGCGCGGACTTCTGAGCAAGGACCTCGACATCCACCTTCGGCTAAGGCCGCAAGCTCGGCAAGGGTATGCACGGCGAGGTGTTCCTCGATCTCAAGCAACGTCTACAACAACCAGGGCGTGGCCTCGGCGGACAACACTTCCGCCGACGTTCGTCGGGAGCGGCGCCGGCGCCGGGTCGAGTACGCTGCAGGCCGCGGAACCCGTGGTCGGCGGCATGTTCGGAGGATCTGATCTGGGCCGTGACGGTGGACATCCGCGGCAACGAGAGCCCCGGTGCCGATTGGCCGCAACCCGAACTTCCTCAACACCGCGTCGCGCTACGCGCCGATGTACGCGCGGATCGGGGCACGGGTGACGTTCTAAACGGGGTCTGACCCCTTTTCCAACCCACGAAGATCGCAGGGGTTCAGCTCGCCAAGCGGTCCCCGCCCGTATTTCAGTACGGATCTACGCACTCTGCTACCAGCGCACCTTCGACCCGCGTCGTGCGATCTGTCGGGTTCCAGCAGGTTGCCCACGCTGCACTCCACGGCACGCGCGGTGCTTGAGCAAGGGAGGGACAGGAGCGCGTCGATGAACGTCACCAAGAAGTTTGCAGTGCTCCTCTGGGAAGTCCGGCCCGGCAGTCCGGTGCCAGCGATGTCTGCGCGCAGCGGTCGGCAGCGATGGCGGCAATGGCAGCGATGCCGCTGCCGTCAGCGATGCCAGTGCGGGCCATGGCGCGACCGTGGGCGCGAGCAACGTGCTGCTGTTCCTTGTGCTGCGCCGGCCGCAACCCGGGACCGCCGCCGCCGGAGGCGACGTTCTCCGCGATCTACGCGAGCACGCCGGGCGATGCGAAGGTCGATCGATCCTGATCGCGTTCGGTGCATCCGCGCCTCGATGCCCGCGTCCCAGCTCGCGATCGAGGCTCGGCGCGACCGTCGTGGCCCTCGGAGCCGACGTCGGTGCGCCCGTGGCGGACCTCGACGGGCGCGCGCGCGCCCTCGCGTTGCGTGTCGGCGACGAGCGCCGGAAGCTCGCCGACCGGCACGCGGTGAGGAGCGCCGGAGCTCGAGGCTGGCCACGTGCCGCCGTGCACGCCGAGATCACGACCGGAGTCGCGGATCATCGCGCTGGGGCAGCCGCGGCCGCGACCGAGAGCCTCGGAACATTAAGACCTCCGGCGAGCGCGCAGGGCTCGTGACTTCCGAGGAGCGCGCGCAGGCTGAGGCGAACCGGTTCCAGGCGCTGCGCGGGGTGCTCACTCCTGCAGCCCGGCTCGTTCGTAAGCGCTAGCCCGAGGTGAACCTGGCGTGAACCGTAGCGCGGACGGGCTGCCAGGAGAGACCTGCGTCCAGGCTCCAGCTCGTTTCACCGATCTTCCCGGTAGGACCGCGTCGCGACCACAGCAACCATCTATCGTAGCGGCCGGACCTAGCTCTCCGAAGGGGCTCCTCGCGAGCCTCCTGCCGGTGGCCGCGGTTGGCGCCACACGGCACTTCGTCCCGGCCTGTCTGGCGGCGCCAAGGCTCCGGGCCGGACCGTCGGTGCCACTGAAGGCGGTGCTGCCCGGCGCAACGAGTGATGCGCCGTCGCGGCCACGATCTCGGCGCCCGGCTGCCTGACGCCGCCGGCGACCCGGATGCTGATCTCGGCGTGGAACGCGCAGCAGGGCCCGCTCGGCGCGAACGGCGGCGTGCACGCCGCGGCGAACAGCCTGATGCGGGCACGGCGTGTCCCTGACCCCGACCCGGCAGGACATGGTCGATCAGATGCAGGCGGAGCTGGTCAAGTGCGCCACCGAGCTCGGCAAGCGGTGCCGACGACGCGCGACCGGAGCGCAATACGTCGCGATCAGCGGCGATGGTGCTGCCGCGTTCTTCGCGGCGCTGGAACCCGTGAAGCTCGCGAAGGCGTGCCCGTAATTGTACGGCGGGAGATCATCGGCTCGGCCGGCTACTCGCGCGGCGAGGACAAGCTGCTGGGGCCCGCCGGCCTGGCGCGAAGATCCAGGCGTCCGCGGCCGGGCGGCCTGGTCGCGGGCGTCCTGCGCGACGGCGACTGGAACATCGCGATGAAGTGGCTCGGCGACAACAAGATCGCCAACAACCCCGACGACACGACCTGGGATCCCGACGCGCTCAACTGGCTGGTAATGCCGGACTATCTCGACGCGGGCGCGGAAGTACATCGCGGGCTACTGGTGAGGGATCGTCCTACGGCGGGCCGCACGGCGCGTCAGGACCGGCAAGACGGCAACGTCTGTGCTGTCACCGGCGTAATCCCTGGACCTGGGCGACGCCGTCGGCGGTAATGCGGGCGGCCTGCTCCGATCGCCCATCGAGGCGGATCAGATCTATCAGATGTTGAACGCAGGGATCGGCCTGCACCGGTGGAACCACACGCACCGTCCGGCCATCGGTCGGCTTCCGTTGTTTGCGAGGACGGAGGGCGGTTGAGGAGGGCTGGCAGCACCCGGCGGCGAGGCGATCGCGTGGCGGGTTGATCATACGCATCGTCTACAACGAGAAGGACGCGGCGTACCGGAACAGGCGCAACAGGGTCGCTCACGAGCGCGACGCCACCGGCCTCGTGGGTCGAGCGCCTTCGGCGGGTCGCGAGTAAGGTCAACCTCGCCGGACACAACCAGCGACTTGTTCGGCCTCGCCGACGGCTCCCTGATCAACCCAGCATCTTCGCGAAGACGCGTTGCAACGGGTAACGCTGGGCAAGATCGTCGCCCACGACCACTACCCGACGCTGGTGCCGGTTTATCCCGGACGTGAAGTCTGTCGTCGACACCTCGTATCCTCGAGGGCGGCGGCGGCGCAGCGGGCACCCGCGGTACGCCGAGGTCCCGACGTACACCACCCAGGTAGATCCGGATGACGCGACCAAGCAGGTGGGGGGGCGCAAGAGAGCCGGTAGATTTCAACTTCAGCCCGCGAGTGCCACGTTCCAGCTCTACGCGGCGCCTCGTGCTCCAATATTTATTGAGCAGGGAGACCGTGGTGACCCGCACGATCGGTCGAGATCAACGGCCAGCACTGACGCCGACGGCGATGCCGAGGGGGCAGAAGCGCGACAGAGCTTCAGGCCGGCGGCGTGGTAACGGCGCGTGCGCGACTTCGATCAAGCGCGCGACTGACGAGCCTACCGAGAATAACTCCGTGGTTTGGCGGGGGGCTTCGGCGAGGATTCTCGCCGGCTCGCGGCGTTCGAGGCGGCCGCGGAATAAGGCGCGGCAACCGGCGCGTCGAGATCGTGAGATGCGTAGCCGGTAACGCGGTGGCCAGGAGGAGGACGTCATGCGAGCACCGTCACGAATCATCGACGGCAAATCCTTGCCGGCGCGCAGCGGATCACCGCAGTAATCAGTGCGCGTGTCGGTACGCGCTGGTGTGCGCCACACGTCCTCCTCCTCGGCAGCTCGGCGGCACGGCGATCCCGGGAAGCCAGTGGACGTCCTCCGCGCGCGCTCGGGACGCTATCAACCGAGCGCGCCCGTTCGATCACCTGACCACGAGCGCCATGCTCCAACGCCGGAGGCGAGATCGCATGGTCGAGCGTTGCTGTCGTTGCCAGCTCGCGTACCGTGACGGTCCCCGCCCGCCGCAACGGCTTCGTCACCGTGCCTTCAGCGCTCCGGGCCCGGGGGTCGTGGTTGGGGCCGCACCGCCACGGTCGCGGCGCACGACGGCCAATCCACCAGCTCAAGCTGTGGATGGTCGTCCTCGACACCCGCTGCCTTCTTCGTGACCTCGATGGCGGCTGTCGTCGTCGAGATCCCGAAGGTCCGTCTTGATCAGCGCCTCAACGATGAACTTCGGCGGCTGGCGCCCGGTGGAGGTGGTCATCCTTGAACGCTCTGACCGCGCGTTCGAGGTGTTGCGCCAGAACGCCGCCACGGGCTGGATGATGCTCACGATGGTGAGGGGTGTGGTGCGCTCGAGCGGCGGCCTGGCAAAGCGTTGATGCTCGGGCGTGGAAGCACCTCCAGCTCGATGCGGTACCGCGCTGATCCGCCGCTGTCCGGTTTCATAGCCGCGTGCGATCGCGTCCGGGGGCCTGGCTGCGTGGCGCGGTGTGCCCGGCCGCCGCCGATCTCGCTACCGAACGGGGGGCGTCACGACCAGCTATGTCAACGGACCGACGCGAACCCCTGTTCGCGCCGGAGCGATGCCGCTTTCTAGCGCGACGGCGTCGTGATCTTGCGCGCGACGCCGACCTGGAGATCCGGAACATCGTGCGGCGCGACGTCGCGGGCCAGGCAGGTCGTTCGGGATCCTCAGATCTCCGCGCTGGCAAGACCACGCTCCTGCGGATCCCGCCGGCTCGGGACAGGCCCAACGGGCTTTGCCACACGCGCGTTGATCATCGAGCAGCAACACCTCCTGCAGTAGCCTGCATGGCCGGCGGTGCGCCCAGTCAGATCTGCGCCGTTCGAGCACCGCTGGGTCCCCGACAACCTGCTCGTCGCGGCCGCTCCGCCCGGATTCTCCTGCGTTGCCGCGAACACGCGCGCGCACGCCAGCCTCGAGCGCTTCGGCCGCACACCTCCCATGCGACCGCGCGTGGCCGGCAGCACAGCTTTCGGTGCTGGAACGCGCCAGCGCGTGGCGATCCTCCAGCAGCTGCTGGGCGGGCACACCTACCGGATGATGGACGAGCCGTTCCTGGGGGCCCGATCCGCGAATAAGGTTCGCGCCTGCGACCATCACCGGAGGTCGCCTTCGCATGGTTTGAGCGCACGACGATCGTCCTCGTGACCTGTCGAGACATCCTTGAGGCGATCAAGGTCTCCTGACACGGTCTGTGGTTGATGGGCCGGGGCAGTTGTCAGCCAGAAAATCACGCGCCCCCGGCGGATTGACTGTCGAGACCGACCTGATCGAGCGCAGAGTCGCGGCGCCCAAAGAATGGAGCGGACGTTGCAGTTCACCAAGTCACCCCACAGCTCGAGGATCACTTCGCGACCCTTTGACGAGGAGCACCCATGACCACCCCTGCACTCACCTGCAACCCCGCGCGCCGCGCTGGACCTCCTCAGACCGCGCGCCCTCTCGTCGCCCGGCAACCTGCTCGCCGGCGCGGGCGCGCTTCGCCCTCACGGCGCTGGATCTCCAACGCCGCTCCTCGTGCTCTACGGGGTCGGCGAGCCGGTCTGGCTGCACAGCGCCGCCTTCACGTCGCGTCGCTACGACGAGCAGCTGCGCGCCGAGGAGCTGCTCTCGCCGTCGAGGGCACGACGGCGCCGCGGCCTCGCGTGGAGCTCGCAGCGTCAGCTGCTGCGCGCACTGCTCAACGAGACGTGCGGCAGCTGAATTCCAGCGCCGCCACCTCCCCGACTACGCCGGCACGTACACGCGGCTCGTGGAGATCCGGGATCAGACCGCGCACATCGTGACCACGCGCAACGCCTTCTCGCGCACGCCCGAGGATGGCATCGTATGGATGGACGATATGCTGCGCGCGTACCTGGACGACGGTGCGCGAGCGGCTGCTGTTCCACTGCACTTCGCCCGGATCTATCCGGCAGCTCGCCGAGCTGGCGACGACGCGGCTCGTGGGCCCGGTGCTCGCCAATTGCCGCGCCCGGCTATCTCGAACGAGACCGGCAGTTCGTCACGCTTCGAGGCCGCGCTGGCCGTGGAGGTCCGCGCCAAAGATCCGAGGCTTCGAGACCATTAACACCGGTCACGCCCGCAGCACGAGGAGGCCTTACCGGCCGGATCATCGAGAGCCCCTGAGCGGCGCGCTGTCACGACCTCGAGCGCCGCGGCAGCGACTTTTGAGATCGCCGCGCAGCTCGACGTGTTCTCGATCAGTTCGAGATCATCCTGGGCAAGCTCCCAGCCGCCGCAGGGCGATGTGGGGCGAGGACGAGATGAAGCCGTTGCTCGAGGGGCACGGATCACACCGTGCGGTTCGCGGAGGACATGCGAACGTCGTCGGCCGAGCGTCCGAGCACGCGAGCTAACGAAACCGGGTCAGAGCCGGTTTCTGGTACCGTCGGTCGATGGGATTGCCGCCCGTCCCGCCCGATCCGCCGATGTGGTAGATCGACGCGCTGGCCGAGACTTTGCTCGCGCGGCCTGACCACGCCGACATCGCGCGCAAGTTCGAGTGGCTGCTCGCTGATGCGCTGGTGATGCGCGGCCAGCTGCCGCCCGGCGCACACCAAGCTCGCCACCAAGATCCGCGGCGATCGTTTTCGACGGTGGCTCACCGCCGACAAGTACCGGAAGTAAGGCCCTGACATCCCAGCGTCGCGGCTCCACTCAAAGTGAGGCGCGCTGCTGCCGGTTCGAGGTGTCGTGCCTCGCCGCAGGACATCGCCGACGACATCCCGTCTTCGACTTCGAAGCACCCGTACGCCCCGCCCCGCGATCCGTACACCAAGAAGTGCGTGTGTGCATGGACGAGGGCGGCTGTGCACGGTCTACGACAAGCGGCCCCGCCTCGTGCCGGGTCTACGACTGCCGCAACGATGCCCGCGTGGATCGACTTCGAGGGCCGGATCCCGGCGCCGATGCCCGAGAAGATCACGCCGGCGCGGCCCGCGTCCGGAGTCTTCCTAAGAGCTGTCCCGCAATTCTGCACGATGGCTCTGCAGGAAGTCGCACAGCGTTTGACGATGAGGTTGACGTGGTCGTGGTCGGGGAGGGTCTCGGACCGCAGCACGATTTCGCGCGCGAGAGATCATCGCCAGAGGCATGCGACGTCTGCGACGTCTGCGAGCACCTGTCCCCGGGTCCAGCGTGGTCCACGCTGGCTTCACCAACTTCTTCGACTGTCAATGACCGGCTCCCTGTTCGCGCCGAGAGTGAGCGTTCCTCAGTCCCCTTCGCCGGGACCGATCCCCGTCTACCAGTCTCCGACGGAATCGAGAGGGGAGCGCGAACACCAGATGGTCTGGCGCCGTGCCGCGGATCGCGATCACGCCTTCGTGAAGCAAGACGTGGTGGCCGTCGCACAACGATATGAGTTGCCACAGCTCGTGACGGCCGCCTCTCGGACCGCGGTTTGATGTGATGGACTTCCAAGAACCCGGTCGATCGGCACCCCTTGGCAACGAGCACGCGTGCTTGTCGCGGACCAGCACCCTGCGGCGGGTCATTTCGTGGATCGACTTCTGCAGCTTGCGCCCAGGCTCTCGCGCTCGAGATCCCCTAGATGGCCGGCGAATCGCACCGCACCGCCTGGGAGCGCGTGCGGCGGACACGGCGATCTCCATCCCGGCGCCCACGCGGTGCGCTTTGCTGCACACCCGGCAGGTCGTCGTCGCGAGCTGGTGCCGCGGCTTGCTCGGCGAGCTTCCAGGATGCCGGGTCGAGCATCGCGGCGGCCAGCGCACGCACCAGCTCGTCATCCGTACAGGTCGCGCCCTTCGCATCCGACGCGGCAGTGCACGCCTGCTTGAACAGCATCATCGTCTCCTTGGACAGGTTCTCCAGGACGATCCGGTGCCTGATCTTGCCCGGGTCCACCGGCCACCCGGCAGATCGCCCCCGGCTCCCGCCCCGCACCAGCTGCTGAACACCGGTCGATGTCTGGCCTCTCGCCGCATCGAGCCACGCGTTTTCGGTGCTCCTTCGTCGCCCGGCGTGTCAGCTCTCGGAACGCCTGTCCGCGGCAGGCTGCCCGCGCGGAACTGCGCCGCGATCTGCGGCAGCTCGGAGCAGCCTCGTGCGCCACGCGCATGCGCTCGGTAGGCATGTGGTGCGTGCGATGCAGCACTGCCTCGATGTACGCATAGATCGTGGGGAACCCATCTCGCCGGTAGAGAGCTTGGTCTCTCGGCCTCAGAGCAGCAGATCGACTCGCGCGCCTCGAGGCAGATGAGATCTGCTTGCCGACGGACGGGATCCCTCGTGCAGCGATCCAGTCCTGTTCGCGGCGCCGAGCTTTCGTAGGCGTCTGAGAGCTGCGATTGAAACGCTTCCGTTGGTGGCGCTATGTCGAACGGGGAACTCCTCCTCCACGCGTGGGTAGTCACGC
>JADKKI010000072.1 GCA_016720595.1 Myxococcales bacterium | reverse complement strand
GGCAGTGCACGCCTGCTTGAACAGCATCATCGTCTCCTCGGACAGGTTCTCCAGCACGATCCGGTGCCTGATCTTGTTCGGGTCCACCGGGTCACCCGGGAGATCGCCCTTGGTCTTGCCGCGCACCAGCTGCTGAACACCCGTGGAGGTCTGGCCCTCCGCCGCATCGAGCCACGCGCTCTCGGTGCTCCTCGTCGCCACGCGCGTCAGCTCGCGAACGCTCGTCCACGGCAGGTCGCCCGCGCGGAACTGCGCCGCGATCTGCGGCAGCTCGAGCAGCTCGTGCGCCACGCGCATGCGCTCGGTGGCCACGTGGTGCGTGCGATGCAGCACCGCCTCGATGTACGCATAGATCGTGGGGAACCCCATGCGCCGGTAGAGCTTGGTCTCTTCGGCCTCGAGCAGTAGATCCACCTCGCGCGCCTCGAGGCAGACGATCTGCTTGCCGACGGACGTGATCTCCCCTCGTGCAGCGCGATCCAGTCCCGTTCGCGGCACGTGGCCGCGTGGGCGTCTGAGCGCGATTGAAACGATTCCGTTGCGGCGCTGTCGAACACGAGAGCCTCCTCCCACGCGTGGGTGGTCACGCGCACGATCACTTCACCACCGGGTTTTCCGAGGCTCTCCGCTTCGCGGTGGCGCGCCTGAGCCCCTCGACCCGACGTGGATCGATCGCGCCGGCCCACGTCGCGCACAGCACGTTCCAGCGAATCCCGACGAAGAAACCGCCTTCTCGCAGGCCCGCGTTGCGTGCGCTCCGCCGAGCCGTCAAGTGGAATCTTCGGAAATCGACACCACTCGAGATCTGACTGTCCGGCGTCCGGACAACCCGCGGTGGTCGAACGTCGAATCGCGTCGTGTACCTGCGTACTGGCATCGCGCGCGATCCCGGCCTCGTTCGGTGCCACTGCCAGCGCCGCGTTCTACGTCAGATTGATCGGGCGCGGCACCCGGGTGCGCGGGGGCAACGCTCGATTGCCTCCGTCCATCCGTACGCGCCGAATGTCGACAGTCGCACCGCGCGCCTGCGTTCGGAGCACCGCGCGAGGCCCCATCGTCCGGACTTCTCCCGGCGCCGCGCGGTCTACGTCAGGTCGATCGCGCGTGGCACCGGTGGGGGGGGGTAGTGCAACGTCCACCATCTCCTGAATGCTCGAGGATTGCGGGACATCTGTCAGCGTGCGACGCGATCGCCAACCACCGGCATCGCCAACCACCGGCATCGAACTGCATCGCGCGGTGATCGCGCGATCACCGCGCGCACATCGCAAGTCCGCGTCTCGCCAGCGCGAGCCGCTCGGCATGTGGCTGCACTCTTCGGACAGGAGCCGGAACAGTCGAGCAATCCAGCTCCAGCACGGCTCGAGGAGAGGAATGCATCATGTCCACGACCACGTTCGAGACCATCACCCTCACGCAGCTCGACACCATCCACGGCGGCCAGGACGCCAAGCCGGCTGCGCCCCCGCAGCAGCGCCCGCCGGGGAGCGACTTCGCGCCGGTCCAGGGCAACCCGGTGCAGCAGGCCGGGCAGATGATCGACAACGCCGCCGAGGGGTATCGCGGTGCGAGGAAGGCGGGCGCGACCTGGTACGAATCGATCGGCAACGCGGCGATCGGCTTCTTCGGGCTGTCGGGCGGCTTCGCGCCGAACGGTCGCCCGCGTCAGTAGTAGTAGTAGTAGCGAGAACACGTACGACGGGCGGACGAGGCGGACCAGATCCGGCTTCTCCGCCCGTCGTCGCGTCCGGACCGTCAGGCCAGCGCGCGCCGCGCCGCTTCGAGATCCGGCGGCAGCGGCGACTCGAACGACAGCCGCACGCCGGTGACCGGATGCTCGAACGCGAGGACCGCTGCATGCAGCGCCTGCCGCCCGAGTGCTGCCGCGGCCGCGGCGAGCCGCTCGTCACGCTGGCGCACGCCGTAGACCTGATCGCCGAGCAGCGGCCAGCCGTGATCGGCCGCGTGCACGCGGATCTGGTGCGTGCGGCCGGTCTCGAGGCGGAGCCGCACGAGCGCGGCGCCGTGGAGCCGCTCGGCGATCTCGTAGTGCGTGACCGCCGCCTTGCCGCTCGCGACCTTCGACGAGAACTTCTTGCGGTGGATCGGATGGCGCCCGTACATCGTCCGCAGCGTGCCGCTCGCCGCCGGTGGCGGTGGCGCGGCGATCGCGAGGTAGCTGCGATCGATGCCGCCGGTCTCGCCACGGCTCTTCGCCGCGAACGCCGCGGTGAGGCCCGCGTGGGCGCGATCGGACTTGGTCGCGACCATCACGCCGGTGGTGTCGCGATCGAGCCGGTGGACGATCCCCGGCCGGAGCACGCCGCCGATCCCCGACAGATCCTTGCAGTGGAACAGCAGCGCGTTGACCAGCGTGCCCGAGGCGTGGCCCGGCGCGGGGTGGACCACGAGGCCCGCGGGCTTGTCGATCACGATCAGGTCCGCGTCCTCGTGAAGGATCACGAGCGGGATGTCCTGCGCGACGACCTCGAGCGTGGACGGCGCCGGGATCCGGATCGTGATGTCCTCCCCGGCCTTGAGCCGGGCGCCGGCCTTCTTGGCGACCACGCCGCCGACCGTGACCTGGCCGTCCTCGATCAGGCGCTGGACCTGCGCGCGCGACAGCGCCGCGACCCGCGCCGCGACCACCGCATCGAGCCGGCCACCGGCGTCGGCGGCCTCCGCGACGAACCGGTGCTCGCGCTCGTCCCCGCCTCCACCGCCGCCGACAAGCTCGTCGACAAGCTCCTCGTCTAGCTCGTCCGCGTCGACCTCCTCACCGGGGTCGACGTCAGGCCCGCTCACCAGATCTTCGACTTGACGTGACCCTTCGACTTCACGAGCACGTCGACGATCGCACGCTCGTAGATGTGCTGACCGAAGATGTCCTCGGTGACGCGGCTCTTGAACAGCTCGCGCCCCTCGTTGATCTCGTCGGCCATCACGTCGAACAGGTTGTCGTTGCTGATGCCCTCGAGGATCTTCGGCTCGTGATAGAGGGTCAGGTCCGAGGCGATCGCGCGAGCCAGCTGCCGCGCGCGCTTGGGATTGTCGATCAGAGTGGCCATGGGGCGATCGTAGGAGGGGGGGCTGTGCGGGTCAAGGCTTGGCGGGGCGATCGCGCCCTTGCACGTCGTCCTCGTCATCCGGGGATGGACGGACCGCCCGGTAGCGCCGCAGGTAGGTCTGCTTGACCCGCTCCGGGTCGAGCCCCAGCGCGCGCGCGTACTCCGCGAGGAAGCCGCGCACGTAGACCGCCGCCGGCAGCTTGGCGAACACCTCGCCCTCGAGGGCGTGGAGGTACGACATGCCGATCTTCGAGCGCTCGGCGATCTCGCGCAGCTCCACGCCGACCGCCTCGCGGATCTGCCGCAGCAGCGGGCCGGAGAACTCGGTCTGCGGCGAGACCTCGGGCATCGGCGGCCGGATCACGATGGCGGCGGGATCGTCGACCTTCGCGGTCGGGCGCGAGGTCGCACCTTCGAGGCTCGGCGACGGCGGCGTGACCGGCATCGGCACGCCATCCGGGAACAGCTCGAGGTCGTACTCCTTGCGCTTGGCCGCATCCATCAGGCTCGTGTACGCGAGGTCGAGCCGACGGTGCACCGCCTCGAGGCTCGCGGGATCGTAGAGGCCGCTGATCGCGATCGACTCGGCGCCGTAGACATCGCGGATCCGGCGATTCGCGCGGCGGATGTCCTCGAAGCTCGCCGTGGGCGGCACCTCGAGCAGCTCGTAGTGCGAGTCCGAGGGCAGCACCTCGCCGTCCGTGACCGGTGGGCGCACCGCGAGCAGGCCGCGGGCCACGCGCTCGAAGCACTTCGCCACGCGGGTCTCCGGATGCTCGATGAGGAGCGGGCGACGGCGGCGCGTGGAGGCCCACACGGCCTCGTCGTACTCGAGGTGACCGAGGTAGCGGATCTGGACGCCGAGCCGGCGCCGCGCGACCGACGCGACCGCCCGCCCGAGCTCCATGTCGGACTTGCTGCGCGCCGAGTTGATCACGAGGTGCGGCGCGAACCCGAGGATCGCATCGCGCAGCGCGTGCACCTCGGAGGCCCCATCCTCGACGGCATCGAGCCAGATCTCGAGCGGGCTCGGCGAGCCCCCCTCGAGCTCGCCCGGCTTCTCCTCACCCGTCCGCGTACGGACCAGGTGTGCGAGGCCACGGCGATCGAGGAGCTTCAGGAACGCCGCCTTGACGAACCGGTGCATCAGCTCGATCGAGGTGGGATCGGGGACGGCCACCACCATCGAGATGTCCGCCTCGAGGAACAGCTCCAGCGTCGGCGAGGCGAGCCCCGGCCCCAGATCGACGACCACCCAGTCTGCCGGCAACGTCCGCAGCTGCTCGCAGATCATCCGCACGAACGCCGGCCCGGGCTCGGCGATCCACGGCGGGTCATAGACCCCGGCGATCAGCTTCACGCCCGGGACATAGGTCGGCACGGCGATGTCGGCGAGCGCGGGCCCGTTGGCCGCGAGCGCCTCCGACAGCGAGCGCGCGGGGCGCGGCACGCCGGCGAAGATGTGCAGGTTCGGCGCGCCGAACGAGCCATCGACGAGGATCACGCGCTTGCCGAGCGTGGCCAGGAAGATGCCGACGTTGGCGGCGACCAGGCTCTTGCCCACGCCGCCCTTGCCGCCGCCGATGGCGACGATGCGAGGCTGGGTGACGGGCGCGGACATCGGGGCACATAACCGCGATCCCGGACCCAGGGTCAAGCGGCCGTGGTTCCTGGGTGCTATCGCCCGAGGGCGCGGATGGCCGCGGCGACGGTCTCGTGCTCGTCGGCGGCGATGGTCCGGACGTCGAGCCACACCCGCCCATCCTCGATCCGCCCGACGACGGCGTGCTGCCGCAGCTGGCGATCGAGGCCATCGGCCGGCGCGCCCGCGAGCGTGACCGCCCACGAGGCGAGCTGCGCGGTGGGCATCGCGCCGCCGCCGACCGTGGCGCGCGAGGGCTCGACGGCGACCACGAGGCCTCCCACGGTGCCGATCGCGGCGGCCAGCTGATCCGCGACTACCCGCAACGACTCGGCGGTGGCGCCAAGCATGCGCGTGGTGGGCAGCGCATCGAGCGTGCCCTCC
This sequence comes from Myxococcales bacterium, assembly GCA_016720595.1. Classification (GTDB taxonomy): domain Bacteria; phylum Myxococcota_A; class Polyangia; order Haliangiales; family Haliangiaceae; genus JABFXX01. The sequence continues at coordinate 642,711 of JADKKI010000072.1, read as the reverse complement.
TTGTAGAGGGCGAGCGTGGCGCCGAGCGCCGCGAGGGTCAGCTTGTCGGGGCGCAGCGCGCGCATCAGGGGATGGGCCCTCGCCTGCGCGACCGCGGCCTTGCTGCCGACGGCGATGCCGGCCTGCGGGCCGCCGAGCAGCTTGTCCCCGGAGAACGTCACGAGGTCGGCGCCGCTCGCCACGGTCTCCGCCACGGTGGGCTCGTCGGGGAGGCCCCACGCGCGCTGGGTGGGCCGATCGACGAGGGCCCCGGATCCGAGATCGATCATGGTCGCCAGGCCGCGCTCCTTGCCGAGGGCGACGAGGGCCGCCGGCTCGACCTCGCTGGTGAACCCGACGATCGCGAAGTTCGAGCGGTGGACCTTGAGCAGGAGGCCGGTCGCGGGCGTGATCGCCTGGACGTAGTCCTTCGGGTGCGTCTTGTTGGTGGTGCCGACCTCGACGAGGATGCCGCGCGAGAGCTTCAAGATCTCGGGGAGCCGGAACGAGCCACCGATCTCCACCAGCTCCCCGCGCGAGACGATGATCTCCTTGTCCGTGGCGAGCGCGGCGAGGCCGAGGACGGTGGCGGCCGCGTTGTTGTTGACGACCAGGGCATCCTCGGCGCCGGTCAGCTCGCACAGCAGGCCGCGCAGGTGATCGTGGCGCGAGCCGCGCTCGCCGGCGACCAGGTCGTACTCGAGGTTCGAGTAGCCGCGCGCGACCTCGTCGATCGCGGCGCGCGCCGCGGCGGCGATCGGGGCGCGCCCGAGGTTCGTGTGCAGGACCACACCGGTGGCATTGATCACCTGACGCAGCGCCGGCCGCGCGAGCTGTGCGGCGACCGCCGCCACGGTCCCGGCGTCGACGACAGCGTCCTGGGCAGTGCCGGCGAGGAGCGCGGCGCGTCGATCGCTGATCGCCCGACGGGCCGCCTCGACCACCGCCCAGCGCGGCGCGGTGGTGTGGAGCGCGGCGGCATCGGCGAGGACGTGGACCGCCGGAAGCTTCGACAGGAGCTCGCGCTGCACGAGCGGACGCTACCCCGGGAGTAGCGGATGTGGCCACGGTCGATTGCACCGCGTTCGTGGGCGGGCCTAGGTTCGCGGCACAACCCACAGGGGAGGATCGAAATGGTGCAGACGAATACGGTGCTGTTTGGTTGGAATCGGGCGATCGCGGGCCGTGAGGGCATGGCCGCGGAGCTGTTCGCTCACGCGATGGGCTACTTCGAGAAGCTGAAGGCGACGAGCCAGCTCGAGAGCTACGAGCCGGTGTTCTTGAACCGGCACGGCGGGGACCTCAACGGGTTCTTCCTGCTGAAGGGCACGCACGCCCAGCTCGACACGATGATGTCGAGCGACGAGTTCGTGGACATCACGATGCGCGCGGATCAGTACCTGTCCGGCGTGGGCGTGATCACCGGGTACACCGGGAACGTCGTCCCGGACCTGATGCAGCGCTGGATGAAGACGATCCCCTCGCGCTGAGCGAGCCCGCCTTCGTTGCAAGAACGGCCGGCGGTCTCCGTCGGCCGTTCGGCATTTTCGGGCCCGTGCGGGTAGACTGACCGCGTGGACGTCCAGGCGGTCTCCGCCCTCCTCGCCGCGCTGCTGATCCTCGCGATCGGCGCCTCGGTGCTGCTGCGCTCGCGGCGCGACGGGATGTTCCGCTCGTTCGCGCTGTTCACGTTCACGGTCTCGGCGTGGCACCTGTGCACGTTCATCGATGCGGCGACCGAGAGCCCGGTGATGCGCTGGCTCGCGCTGTGGGCCGCCGCGACGATCCCGCCCACCGCGATCCGATTCTTCCGCGCGTTCCTCGCGCAGCCCTCGATCGGCGGCCCCAAGCGCGGCCCCCGGGTGACGCTCGCGTGGACGCTCGCCGCGTACGCGATGCTCGTGTACTCGGCGATCGCGCAGCCGATCCACGAATCGACGTACTTCCTGGTCCCGTTCGGCGTCTACGTGTTCGGCGGCCTCTATCGGTGCGTCTGGGACATGTGGCGGATGTACCGGGCCACGGCGAAGCGGGTCGAGCGCACGCGCGTCGGCTACCTCGCGCTCGGCGGGTTCGTGGCCACCACGCTGACCCTGACCGACGTGCTGCCACGGTTCGGCGTGGCGTGGCCCGCCGTCGGCAACGTGCTCGGCATCCTGTACCTGTACTTCCTGTCGCAGACGCTGTTCAGAAACCGCCTGATCGATCTCAACGAGCTGCTCGGCAAGATGGCCGTGCTCGGCACGCTGGTGGTGCTGCTGTGGGCGGTCTATGGCTTCTTGCTGTACTGGATCGGCGGCGGCCAGAAGGGCCTCTACCTGCTCAACGCGCTGGTCGCCTCGTTCGTGATCCTGATCCTGTTCGAGCCGGTGCGCAGCTGGCTCGAGAACGGGATCAATCGATGGCTGCTCCGCCAGCGCACCGAGCTGCGCGGCAAGATCGATGCGGTCCGCCGCGAGCTGCCCGGCGTGGTCGACGTCTCCGACATGGTCCAGCGGATCGCCTCGGCACTCGAGGAATCGCGGCGCGTGACCGATGCCGCGATCTACCTGCTCGATGCCGACGGCGCCGGCTTCGATCGCGCGGGGCAGATCGGCACCGTGGCGCCAGAGCGGCTCGATGCCAACGCCGAGCGCTCCCTCCTCGATCGCGTGCGCTCCGGGTACATCGATCGCGACATCCTCGCGCGCGACCTCGACGAGGTGGGCGGCGCGCCCGAGGCCGAGGCCAAGCGAGCGCCGCTCCTCGCCCTGCGCACCCGGCTCGACGAGCTCGGTGCCGATCTGATCTTTCCCCTGCTCGGCTCCGCCGAGACCGAGCAAGGCCCTTGGCTGCTCGGGCTATTCTGCCTCCGTGACGATCGGACGATCAGCGCGTTCGATGCCGACGACATCGATTCGTTCCGCCAGCTCGCGATCGGCGCCGCCCGGGTGATCGAATCGAGCCAGGCCTACGAGCGGGTGAAGGAGCGCGATCGCCTGGCCGCCCTCGGTGAGATGGCCGCCGGTCTGGCGCACGAGATCCGCAACCCGCTCGGTGCGATCAAGGGTGCCGCGCAGCTCCTGATCACTGGCGACGGCAAGCCCTCGGGCCCCGCGGCCGATACCCGCGAGTTCCTCGACATCATCGTCGAGGAGGCCAACCGCCTGAACAACGTCGTGACCCGGTTCCTCGACTACGCCCGCGCCGAGCGCCCCGGCCGGGAGGGCGCCGACAAGGTCGACCTCAACTCCGTGGTCCGCAAGACCGAGCAGCTCCTGCGCCAGGAGAACCTCAAGAACGTGGAGCTCCGCGTGCGGCTCGATGACCAGCTGCCGCAGATCGCCGGCGATCCCGAGTCCCTGATGCAGGTGTTCCTGAACCTCGGGCAGAACGCACTGCAGGCGATGCCAGAGGGCGGGACCCTCGAGATCCTGTCGACCCGCCGCCGCCGCTCGCGCCTGGGCTATGGCCAGTTCGCCGAGGTCCGGTTCCGCGACACCGGCGTGGGCATCCCGCGCGATCGTCTGAAGAAGCTGTTCATCCCGTTCTATACGACCAAGCAGAAGGGCACCGGCCTCGGGCTCGCGATCAGCCACCGGATCATCAACCAGCACGGCGGCACCATCGAGGTGCGCTCCACGATCGGCCAGGGCTCCACGTTCTCGGTGTTCCTGCCCGCGGCCGAGCCCGTGCCCGCGAACAAGATCGAGGACATCACCGAGACCGGCCGGCTGTCCTCCCTGGGCACCCTGATCCGCGGCGATGCCACGCCGACCCCACCGACCAGCCTCAAGCCCGAATCCGGCGCGGTCGCGGCGGGCTCCACGGTCGATTCGATCTCACCGGAGGACTCGCTGGCGGATGCACCGGCCGCCGCGGCGAGCGGTGACGAGCAACCTGGGGTAGGCTGAGCGCGATGCAACCGGCGAAGATCCTCGTCGCTGACGACGAGCAGAACCTGCGCCGCGTGCTCGTCGCCCTGCTGCGCCGCGACGGCCACGAGGTGCTCCAGGCCGCCAACGGGCTCGAGGCGATCGAGCGGCTGACCGACGTGGACGTGGTGATCACCGATCTCCGGATGCCCGGGGCCGATGGCATGGAGGTGCTCCGCACCGCGTCGAAGAACTACCCACACATCCCCGTCATCATGATCACGGCGTACGGCTCGGTCGGGCAGGCCGTCGAGGCGATCAAGGCGGGCGCGTTCGACTACATCGAGAAGCCGTTCGAGCAGGACTCGATCCGCGCGATCATCACCAAGGCGATCGGCCAGGCTGCCGCGAACCGGACCGCGCCCCGCTCCACCTTGTATCCGTCGAACGACGCGGATGCGAAGGGGCGCTACGGCCTGGTCGGCTCGAGCGACCAGATGAACACGATCTTCGCGGTGATCGACCAGGTCGCCGACACGCCGTCGACGGTGCTGATCACCGGCGAGAGCGGCACCGGCAAGGAGCTGGTGGCGCAGGCGCTGCACGAGCAATCGAGCCGCAAGGGCGAGCCGTTCATCAAGATCAACTGCGCGGCGATCCCCAAGACGCTGATGGAATCGGAGCTGTTCGGGTACGAGAAGGGCGCGTTCACGGGCGCCACCTCGAGCAAGCCCGGCCGGTTCGAGCTCGCCGATGGCGGCACGCTGTTCCTCGACGAGATCGGCGAGATCCCGGTCGAGATGCAGGTCAAGCTCCTGCGCGCGATCCAGGAGAGCGAGTTCGAGCGGGTCGGCGGGATCAAGACCCTGAAGGTCAACGTCCGCCTGATCACCGCGACCAACCGCGATCTCGAGCAGGAGATCCAGCGCGGCAACTTCCGCGAGGATCTGTACTACCGGCTCAACGTGGTGCCGCTGCAGATCCCGCCGCTTCGGCTCCGCAAGGGCGATATCCCGCTGCTGGTCCAGCACATCATCAAGAAGTTCAACGAGCGGCTGAAGAAGAACATCACCGGCATCGCGGACGATGCGCTCTCGGCGCTCGAGTCCCACAGCTGGCCCGGCAACATCCGCGAGCTCGAGAACGTGCTCGAGCGGACGATCCTGTTCTGCAAGTCGGAGCGGATCGAGCGTGCGGAGCTCCAGCTCGGGTCCGCCGGCGAGCCCCCGGCGATGCCGCGCACCACCTCCAGCGGCGCGCTACCCCCGGTGGGGGACGACGAGGTCGACGACGAGGATGGCGTGGTCGGCGAGCTCGCGGGATCGGCCTCGGGCTCCCTCAAGGACATCGTCCGCGCCGAGACCTCGCGCGTGGAGCGCGAGCTGATCGTCAAGGCGCTCGAGGAGACCGGCGGCAACGTGACGCAGGCCGCACGGCTGCTCAAGATCAGCCGCAAGAGCCTGCAGATGAAGATGAAGGAGCTGGGGCTTCGCGACCGGGAGGTCTGACCGTGTTACCGTCCCAGCTGGTGCTGCCAGCGCGTGTCGCCTGCTTGACTTGCCTCTCCGCTCTCGCCATCGCGCGAGGGGGGATAGCGCACGCGAACCCTGACTCGATCGTCCCGAGCGCGGCCGATCCGGGCGACCCGATCGATCTCCACCTGCGCCTCGACTACGAGTACCAGATCGATCGCTCGCTGCTGACGCGCGAGCAGGTCGGCGCCGTGGGCACCGATCCGCTGGACCCGATCTCGAAGAGCCGGGACCTCAAGTTCCACCAGTACCGGCACGTGCTCACGCCGCGCGCGGAGCTCGGCATCTATCACGACACGTACCTGTCGGTCGCACTGCCGATCATCATCGCCCAGGAGCGCGAGCTCGAGCTCGACAGCGGGGTCGACCGGGCGAACAGCACCACCCTGGCCGACGGCCTCCTGCCGATGCAGGGGTTCGATGCCCGCGACCCGGGCACCGCGCCGCCAGGCAACCTGGTGTTCCGCGGCGTCTCGCGCTCGGGCCTCGATCAGATCCACCTCGGCCTCGCGGCGGCGCCGATGTCTCAATCTCGCGACGACACCAAGCCCACCTGGAAGCTCGGCGCGGAGCTCCGGCTCTCGGTCGGCAAGATCATGAAGTTCGATCCGATGAGCCCGGGCAGCGAGACCGGCACGAGCAAGGGCGTACACGAGGCGCGCGTGTTCACGAGCGTCGATCGCAAGTTCGATCGGCTCGAGGGCTGGTTCGAGCTGTTCTGGCAGATCCCGATCGCCGAGAAGTCCGACTCGCTGTTCAAGGACCCGGGCTTCGGCAGCACCAACGTCAAGCTCTCGCAGCAGGCCGGCGTGGCGTTCGGCATCGAGACCTATGCCCTCGATGACAAGCAGAACGGCAACCGGATCAGCCTCGACGTCGGCACGCGCGTGGTCGGCCACTTCGAGGGTCGCGACTACAGCGAGATGTGGGAGGTGTTCACCTATGCCGGTGACACCCGCCTCGGCGGCCCGCTGATCCTCGACGCCGATCCGCTGAACCCGGGCGTCCAGCCGCTGAGCCACCCCGGGATCTCCAACGTCGAGAACTACCTCGAGACCGCCGGCCGGTTCGCGGTCCGCGCCGCGCTCGGCCCCAAGGTCCGGTTCGCCGCGCTCGTCGACGTGCTGTGGAAGACCGACCACGCGATCACGTTCGCCGACGCCGGCGTCGATCTCCCGACCTGCGGCAACCGGACCACCAACTGCGAGGACGACGCCAACGACCTCGTGAACCCGGGGACCAACGAGGTCAACCCGCTCCACGCGCAGCGCATCGATCTGGTCGGGCACCGGTACTTCTCCGAGGACAACTTCGGCCTGATCATCGGCATCGAAGGCCAGGTCCTGTTCTAAGAGATGCGAGCAGGAGCGTCTTGACGATGCGCCGGCTCGGGCTGCTCGGGCTACTCGGGCTGACCGTGCCCTTCGGGCTGGGCTGCGAGAGCTGCGGCTCCGACGGAGTCCACCACCTGCCCGATGCGCCGCCGCCGCCCGATGCGGTCGACGGCCCGCTCGACGCCTTCGTCCCCACCGGCGGGGCGATGATCGTGGCCCAGAGCCCGCCCGGCCCACAGAACGGTGACCCGTCGACCTGGCAGGGCGCCCTCGCCTTCAAGATCGCCGCCGACGGCGCGCCCGCCCTGGCGATCACGGGCATCGCCGCCACCTCGCTGCACGATCCGGCAGATGTGGTGTTCCGGGCGGCGTCGTCGGAGGTGCTGGTCGGCAACCGCCACGGCAACAACAGCGCGGACGGCGTCAGCGGCTCGATCTCGCGCTTCCTCTACGACCCGATCACCCAGGCGTTCACGCCCGGCGGCGAGATCCTCGGGAACGGCCTCGCCGGGGTCCATCAGCTCGCGTTCGATCCGGTGACGGGCGAGCTGTTCGCGGCCAACGTCAACGCGGGCGTCTCGCGCTTCACGTTCGCGCAGGGCGGCTCCGCGACGCCCGCGGGGACGATCTCCAGCGGCCCCACCCGGGGCGTCGCCGTGGCGCCCGATGGCAAGCGCCTGTACGTCTCGACCGCGGCCAACGTGATCCGGCAGTTCGCGCTGCCCGGCGGGACCGAGCTGGCCGCGACCACGATCCCGAGCACGGCCACCCTCCACTACTTCGCGCTGCGGCAGGGCCAGCTCTACGTGGCGGCCCTCGACGACAACAAGGTCTACCGGTTCCAGCTCGCCGCCGACGATTCGCTCTCGGCGCTGCCTTCGATCGATGCCCAGGCGCCGATCGCGGTCGCGTTCAGCGAGAGTGGCCTCGAGATGTTCGTCACCGGGCACCGCACCAGCAACCTGGTGATGCGCTACCGCTACGCCGCGGCGACCGACAGCTGGGAGCCCACCACAGAACTGGCGCTCCCGTCGTCCCTCGGCGGCGTCTCGATGCTCCCGATCCGCTGAAGGATCTTGCCCGGTTGGCTTGAGCCACCCGGCTGGGTCTCATACCTTCAATGCCCCCGCGCCAGGGTGCGCGCAGGGCGGAAGGGCTCCTCCATGATTCTCGGCAAGTTCTTCGGTGCGATCAAAGCTCAGCTCAACAAGCTCGCGAACTTCTTCTGGGAGGCGGACCCCATCGCCCAGATGCAATACGAGTACGACCAGGCCGTCGAACAGCTCAAGGAAGGCCGCGTCGGCCTCGAGCAGTATCGCGGCCTCGTGGAGCGCGTGTCCCGTCAGGTCAAAGATGGCGAGAGCGGCGTCAACAAGCTGACCGCCCAGGCCAAGGCGTACCTCAAGGCCGGCGATCGCGAGACGGCCGGTAGCTTCGCGCTACAGCTGACCAAGGCCAAGGCGCAACTCGAAGAGAACAAGCAGCAGCTCGCGATGCACGAAGCGTCGTACCAGAACAACCTCAAGAAGATCCAGCACGCGAACAAGAAGCTGGCCGAGGTCAAGGACAAGATCCAGCAGTACGACGCCGAGCTCAAGATGAGCGAGGCCGAGGCCGAGGTCGCGAAGCTCACGCAGAGCTTCAACATGGACGTCACCACGGACTTCGGTCAGCTCGAGGATGTCATCCAGCGCAAGATCGATGGCAACCGCGGCAAGGCCCGCGTCGCCAGCGACCTCTCCGGCGAGGGCATCGACAAGATCGCCGCCGAGGAGAAGATGGAGGCCTCGATGGCCGATGACGCGCTCAAGGATCTCGAGGTCGAGCTCGGGATGCGTGCCCCCGAGACCACCCCGATCGCCGCGACGGCCAAGGACCTCGGCCCCGCCGAGGAGACCCGCACGCGCGAAGAAGCCCCCAAGGTCACCGAGTAGCTGTTGGTCGTCCCCTCGCAACGCGAGCCGCGTTGCTGCGCAGCCCACGCTTCGTGGGGCATGCAATCTCGACTAGGTAGGCAGGAGAACGCACATGGCAGACGGAGCAGGAAAACCAAAACCCGCATTCTTCATCGCTGTCCTCGCCGTCGTGGCGGGGCTCGTCGGTCTGGCGTTCTATCGCTGCAATGCGAAGAAGAGCACCGGCACGGGCTCGGGCAGCGGTGACTACGTCGATCCGAACATCGTCAAGAAGGGCGGATCGAACGGCTCCGCCGGCTCGGCCACTGCCGAGAACCCGGATCCGAACGCCCCGCCCACCACCGTCACCGAGTACTCGTTCGAGCCCGCGACCACGCTCCCCGAGGTGCCCGGCACCGCGGCGTACGAGTCGCTCGGCAAGCCGCGCGTCGTCAAGTTCGCGGTCAACGTGTGGGCCGGCTGGGCGCCGATCATCTGGGCCAACGGCGGCAGCGCGCCGAAGAAGATCTGGAAGGACGCCAAGGGCGGCGAGTTCCAGGTCCAGCTGAAGCTGATCGATGACCCGGTCGCGATGGGGAACTCGGTCGCCAACGGCACGGTCCAGATCGGCTGGGCCACCGTCGACATGCTCCCGCTGATCGTCGAGCGCCTGAAGCGCGATCCGCGCACGATGCCGCGCGTCTACCAGCAGATCGATTGGTCGAACGGCGGCGACGGCATCGTCGTCCGCGAGTCGATCAAGAACGTGACGGACCTCCGCGGCAAGACCGTGGTGCTCGCGCAGAACTCGCCGTCGCACTACTTCCTGCTCAACGTCCTGTTGAACGGTGGCGTGCAGCCGTCCGAGGTGAAGATGAAGTTCACCAAGGACGCCTTCCAGGCCGCCGCTGCGTTCAACCAGAACAAGGACATCGCCGGCGTCGTGACGTGGGCGCCCGACATCTACAACCTGACCAAGACCGGCATGGGCAACAAGATGCTGGTGTCCACGCAGACCGCGAACAAGCTGATCGCGGACGTGTGGTTCGCGCGCGCCGACTTCGCGCGAGACAACCCGGAGATCATCGAGGGCCTCGTCCGCGGCATCCTCGACGCCACCGACGACCTGTCGAAGAACGAGGCCGACAAGCAGGCCGTCGGCAAGCTGATGGACGATTTCTACAGCCTCCCGCCCGGCACCGGCGGCGGCATGCTGGGCGACGCGCACTGGACGAACTACGCCGAGAACCGGGACTTCTTCCTGGTCGCCTCAAACCCCACCAACTTCGAGCGCACGTACGACACCGCGTACCGCCTCTACAAGGCGATCCGCGCGATCGAGAACGAGAAGCTCCCGTTCGACAAGATCATGGACTTCTCCGTGATCAAGAAGCTCGGCGCCGAGCCGAAGTACGCGGAGAGCAAGAACGAGTACGAGTTCAAGTTCACGCCCGCGGCGAGCAACGAGGTCAACGTCGAGAGCTCGGTGCTCACCAAGACGGTGACGATCAACTTCTTCCCGAACTCGTACGACGCCTACAAGAAGGTCCCGGCCAAGGGCGGCGCGGGCGAGATGTTCTACGACGGCAACGTCGAGTACACGATCGAGGAGATCGCGAAGCTCGCCGGCTCGTTCGGCGCGGCGCGCATCGTGATCGAGGGCCACACGGATGGATCGATGAAGGGCTCGGCGGACGAGAGCCTGGTCCGCGAGCTGTCGACCCGGCGCGCGAACTCGGTCAAAGAAGCGCTGGTCAACAAGTTCAAGATGCAGCCGAACCAGTTCACCGTGAACGGGATGGGCTGGTCTCGCCCGGCCGATCCGAAGGACCCCGACAACCACGCGAAGAACCGGCGCGTGGAGATCAAGGTCGTGCCCGCGGAGGCGCAGTAAGTGACCTCAGGCGGCGACAAGCCGACCGGCGATGGGCCGGCTGACCCGAAGGGCGCGGACGCGACGTCCGCGACGAAGCCCTCCGAGTCTGCCGCGCCTGCCGCCCCGGCTGCCGCCGCCGAGAAGCCCGCGACCAAGGAGGAGAAGGAGGCGGCCCTCGCCGCGCTCCTCGCCGATGACGGTGCCGAGGCTCCCGAGGCCAAGCCGCCGGTCGCCGCCGCGAAGGCTGCGCCCGTCGCTGCCGCCGCGAAAGCTGCACCTGCGGTCGCCGCGAAGCCGGCGGTGGCTGCGGCCAAGCCGGCCGCGCCCGCCGGTCCTGCTGCTCCGGCGAAGCCGCCGGCCATTGCCCCCGAGGACGATCCGAACCGCCTGCCGACCGCACCGCCGTGGTGGAAGACGCTGCGCGCGGATCCACCGGCGAGCATCCGGACCGCGCTCGGCGTGGGGCTGATCGCCCTCGTCATGCTGATCTGGTGGTTCGTGACCCGCGGCGATCCGGTCGATCGGATCATCTCGCCGTCGAAGCTGCCGAGCCCCGGCGAGATCTTCGGCTCGTTCGGCAAGCTCACCGACCGCGATCTCGGCACCAGCATCGCGGACACGCTGCAGCGCGTGCTGATCGGCGTGGGCCTGGCCTCGATCGTCGGCGTCAGCATCGGCGTGCTCGCCTCGTCCAACCGCGGTGTGGGCTCGGCGCTCGCCCCGCTCGTGATCTTCCTGCGATCGGTGCCGATGGGCGCGCTGATCCCGCTGACCCTCCTCCTGTTCGGCGACGAGGAGAAGCAGAAGACGATGTTCATCTTCCTCGCGATCGTGCCGTTCGTGTTCTCCGACACGGTCAAGGCGATCTCGATCGTGCCGGAGCGCTACGTCGAGACCGCGCAGACCCTCGGTGCCTCGCGGGCCCAGATCATCCGCAAGGTGCTGGTGCCCCTCGCGCTGCCCGACATCATCACCAGCCTGCGGTTCCAGCTCGGCCTCGCGCTCGGCTACATCATGCTGGTCGAGGAGATCAACACCGAGCACGGCCTCGGCAAGCTGATCATGGGCAGCCAGCGCCAGGGCCCGTACGAGCACGTGTATCTGCTCCTGTTCGTGATCGCGCTGATCGCGTTCTCGATCGATCTCCTGCTGCGGACCGTCCAGCGTGGCGTGTTCGCGTGGCGGAAGGATCTATGAGCACCCACGATCCGAACAAGCCGCCCGGCGGCACCGGCACGGGCCCGGCAGGCGGAGGCTCGCCCAAGCCCACCCCGCCCGCGCGCGATCCGGCCGCCGAGGCCGCCGCGCTCGCGATGTTCGAGGACGAGGAGAAGCGCCAGGCCCCGCTCGACGAGCCGCCGGGACGCGCCGAGGAGAACATGGCCCAGGCCGCCGCCAAGGAGGCCGCCGCCAAGGCGGGTGCCCAGGCGGGTGTTACGAAGCCCGTCGCACACGAGGCGCCGGTCAAGGCCCCGCCCGCTGCCGCACCCGCAGCCACCAAGCCCGCCGTCACCGGAGGCGCGCCGGTCAAGATGGCCGAGCTCGGCAAGCCGCTCAAGAAGCCGCCCGTCGTCGAGTTCAAGAACGTCACCAAGACCTACGGCAAGGGCAGCTCCGCGTTCACCGCGATCAAGGACGTCACGTTCGCGATCGAGGACTATCCGGGCCGCGGCGAGTTCGTCTCGATCCTCGGGCCCTCGGGCTGCGGCAAGTCCACGGTGATCCGGATGATCGCCGGGCTGCTGCCGCAGTTCCCGCAGACCTCGGGCACCGTGCTCGTCGATGGGCGGCCGGTCCATGGCCCGGGCCCCGATCGCGGCATGGTGTTCCAGGACTACACCTCGTTCGATAACCGGAGCGTCCTCGAGAACATCGCGTTCGGCCTCGAGTGCCGCGGCCTGTCCCGCACGATCACGAGTGATGGTGCGGTCCGCAAGCAGACCGTCACCAAGTTCACCACCCAGTCGGCGCACGGCCTCGACAAGGGGATGAAGGTCACGATCGTCGGGGTCTCCGACAAGAGCTTCAACGGCCCCGCCACCGTGCTCGCCACCCCCGAGCCCACCGTGTTCACGGTGCAGCAGGAGGGCAAGCCGGATGCGGCGAGCGGCGGCGGCACGGCCAACGTGCCCTCGCTGTCGCGGAGCGAGCGGTACGAGCGCGCGCGGTACTGGATCGAGAAGGTCGGCCTCTCGGTCAAGAAGGACGAGGACAAGTATCCGCACCAGCTGTCCGGAGGCATGCGGCAGCGCGTGGCGATCGCGCGGACGTTGATCCTCGAGCCGCGGATCATCCTCATGGACGAGCCGTTCGGCGCGCTCGATCCCCCGACGCGCTCGCGCATGCAGGACAACCTGGTGGCGCTGTGGCGCGAGCAATCGCCGACCATCTTCTTCATCACGCACTCGATCGAGGAGGCGGTGTTCCTCGGCGATCACATCCTCATGTTCTCGAACTCCCCTGGCACGGTGCTGAAGACGATCCGCGTCCCGCCTCCCGATCGACCGTCGATCGTGATGCAGCGCGATCCGAAGTTCATCGATGTCGTGATGGGGATCCGCGAGACCATCGATCACCTCGAGTCGTCGAATCGAGCGGGGGACTAGTGGCCGAACCGAAAAAAGCCGGGATGTTTCGCTACCTGAAGGAAGCGTTCATGTTCCGCTGGAACCTCCTGATCTTCGGAGGGGCCGCTGCGGCCGCCGTGGTCTCGGGGCACGCGGACATCGCGCTTCCCCTGGTCGCCGCCGCCGAGGTCACCTATCTCGCGGGCCTGACCTCGCTGCCCAGGTTCCAGGGTGCGATCGATGCCAAGTCACGCGCCGAGGCGCGTGGCATCACCGGCACGCAGCCCGCGGTCAGCGCCGAGGTGCAGGCGAACGCGCGCGATCGGATCCTCGAGGTCCTGAAGTCGCTCACCGAGGATCGCCGCTCGCGGTTCCTGCGCCTGCGCGCGCGCTGCGTGGAGATGTCCCGGATCGCGAACGCCGTGCGCGGCGAGACGCGCGACCAGAGCGGTGCGTCCACCGAGCTGCGAACCCCAGCCCTCGATCGGCTGCTGTGGGTCTACCTGCGGCTCCTGCTCTCGGACCAGGCGATCTCGCGCTTCCTCCAGGCGGCCGACGAGTCGAGCATCGACAAGACGATCAGCGACCTCCAGGTCAAGCGCAAGAAGCGCGCGGACTCCGTCGGTGAGGCCAACCAGGCCGACGATCGGATCATCCGCTCGCTCGACGACAGCATCACCACCGCCGGCGCCCGCAAGGAGAACGTCGAGAAGTCGAAGAACAACGCCGAGTTCATCTCGACCGAGCTCGATCGGCTCGAGAACAAGATCCAGGCGGTCACCGAGATGGCGGTCGGCCACACCGATCCGGACGAGATGTCGAGCCGGATCGATGCGATCTCCGAGGGCATCTCGCAGACCGAGCAGACGATCCGCGAGCTGCAACAGATCACCGGCGTCAGCGATGCCGACACCACGCCGTCGATCCTCGACACCGATCTCACGGGGCAGCCGCGGGCGGTCGAGGGGATGGGCGCAGGACGAAGGAACCCCGGCACATGACCGATCAACCCAAGACGCTCGCCGGTACCGACGGCGTCACGAAGGCCACGCAGCTCCCGCCGTTCTTCCCGAAGTGGGCCGGCAAGCTCGCCGAGCTGTACTTCTCCGGGACCACGTCGATGTTCGTGGTGCACGGCAACACGTTCGACGTGGTGCGCGCAGGGGTGGATCGCTGGGTCGGCCTCGCCGACTTCCTCGCCGAGCAGCTGTTCGGTCGCTGGGACCTGGTCATCCACTACGATCTCGCGCGTGGTCTGCGCTGCGCCGCCGGCTCGAACAGCAAGCGGCTGCAGGACATGGTCGAGACCGCCAACCGCTGGCTCGGCGATCTACGCGCCCTGCCCCGTGACCCCACCAAGGGCCTCGCGGCGATCGATCTGCTGATCCAGAAGAACGTGATGGCGGACGACGACAAGCGCCTGCGCTGCGCGGTGTTGATCGATCACGCCGGCTATGTGGCGCCGAGCGGCGATCGCCTCGATCTCGCCGAGCAGACCCACCTGGTCACGCTGCTCAACTGGGCCTCGAGCCCGTACGTGAAGCGCTTGAACATGGCGTTCGTGCTGATCGATCCGCGCCTGACCAGCATCGCGGAGCGCCTCGCCAACAACCCGCACGTCGCCTCGCTCGAGGTCCCGCTGCCGGATGCCGACGAGCGCACCGCGTTCCTCGAGGCGCAGGTCAAGGCCACCGGCAAGGACGTCGCCTCGTTCTCGGACTACGGCACGGCGGAGCTCGGCAAGCTGACCGCCGGCATCGGCCTGACCGATCTCGAGGTGCTGGTCCGCAGCTCCGTCGAGGGCAACCGCCGGCTCGACACGCACTACTTCCGCGAGCTGAAGAAGCGCCTGATCGAGCGCCAGGCGCAGGGCATGCTCGAGTTCGTCGAGCCCAAGTGGGGGATCGATACCGTGGTCGGTCACGAGGCCGCGAAGAAGCGGCTGCTCGACGACGCGGATCTGATCAAGCGCGGCGAGCTCGACACCGTGCCGATGGGCTATCTGTTCTGCGGCCCGGTCGGCACCGGCAAGAGCTTCCTCGCGACCTGCCTCGCCGGCTCGATCGGCACGCCGGCCGTCGTGCTCAAGAACTTCCGTAGCAAGTACGTCGGCGAGACCGAAGGCAACCTCGAGCGCGTGCTCGGCGTGCTGCGCTCGATGGGCCCCGTGGTCGTCATCGTCGACGAGGCCGATGCGATGCTCGGCGATCGCGACCAGGGCGGCGACTCCGGTGTGGGAGCGCGCACGTTCGGCATGATCGCGTCTCAGATGGGCGACACGGCGTATCGCGGCAGGATCATCTGGATGCTGCTCACGGCACGTCCGGATCTCCTCCCGATCGATCTCAAGCGCCAGGGCCGCGCCGAGGTCCACATCCCGCTGTTCTATCCGGTGAACGACGAGGAGCTGCGCACCATGATCATGGTGCTGTCCAAGAAGTCCGGAACCTCGGTCGCCGAGGCCGACGTGCCCAAGGAGATCAAGCACAAGGGCAACCTGTCGGGCGCCGACATCGAAGGCATCGTGGGCCGCGCGTACCGCACGTCGCTGCTCGGAGGATCGCGGACGATCACCAAGGAGGCGCTCGCCTCCGCGCTCGAAGGCTTCATGCCCTCGACGCAGACGCTCGAGCGCGAGGCCCAGGAGCTCGCGGCGATCATCGAGTGCACGGATATCGAGTTCCTCCCGCCCAGCAAGAAAGAGCGGATGGATCAGCTCGGGGGGCGCGAGAAGCTTCAGGAGCGACTGACGGCGATCAAGCAGATTCTGGAACAGCGATAGCGATAAGGAGAGACGACATGGCACGCAGCAGCTGGATCAATGACGAGTCGACCCCGGACCTCGACGCCCACGTCAACAACCTCGAGCACTTCGCGAACTCGCTCGCCGATGGCGTGATCGATGCGAACGAGCTGTCGACCCAGGAGAAGAACCTGGTCGCTGCGATGAAGGCCGTCGAGGGCAGCCTCGATGACACCCAGCACGAGAAGGTCACCAAGCTCCTCGCGGAGCTGACGGCCTATGCGGTGATGCGCACCCTGCACGAGATGGCGCAGGCCCGCGTGCAGAACGCGGTCACGCCGAAGGCCTGAGTCATGGAGACTGGCTGGGGCCGCAACGCGCCCGACCCGGGCTACCTGCGGACCGTGTTCGACAAGGTCGAGCGGATGATCGAGGATCGCTGGTCGATCCCCGTCCACATCCAGGACGTCCCGAACCCGTTCACGGGCGACCTCGATGGCGAGCAGATCATGGTGGACTACGACCTCGAGATCTACGAGGCCGTGTTCATCTTGATCCACCTGTTCGGGCACACCGTGCAGTGGAACGTGTCGGAGCAGAACCGGGCGATCGCGTTCGCCAAGCCCACCGTGTGGACCGAAGAGCTCCTGACGCAGGTCACGGCCTACGAGCACGAGGCATGTAGGTATTCGATCCAGCTGCTGCACGAGGCCGGCTTCCACGACCTCGACCGATGGCTGTCGGACTTCGCGGCCTGCGACACGGCCTACCTGATGCACTTCTATAAGACCGGCGAAAAACGTCCATTCCGCCAGTTCTGGACGGACGACGCCCCGGTGCTCGGCCCCCTGGCCATCCCGCCCTTTCAGCCGGCGAGGTGGATCAGTCGGTACGAGGGAACTGTCGTCTAGCGGTCACCTACGCTACGATTCTCGGTGGGGTGCTCGCGCGCAGGATCATCGCTGTCTCGCCGGACAAGGCATTCAGCAAGCAGCTAGCGGTAGCCCTCAAGGCGGCCGGTGGTGCCGTTGACGCGCACCAGACGATCGACGAGCTCGGCAAGGGCGACCTCCAGGCCGCGCTGCTCGTGATCCACCTCGATGGGCCGCTCGCGGGGGTGGCGCCGGAGCTGCTGCCGCGGCTGACCGCCGACACGCGCGTGATCGCGATCCTGCCCCGCTCGAACCTGGCGGCGGTCGTCGACATCATGCAGGCCTCCGATCGCGTGGCCGGCATGATGGTGGCGGAGGACTTCGACACGCGGAACCTGTCGTCGATGGCGACCCGCGTGCTCGCCGGCGACATCTTCGGCCTCGAGAAGATGATCCTGTGGGGCACGCAGATCCACTCGTTCCTCGTCGGTGACTACCAGGAGAAGTCGCTGTGCATCGCGCAGATCAGCGAGTTCGCCGAGCTGATGGGCGTGCGCCGCAAGTACCGCGAATCGATCGAGCAGTGCGTCGACGAGATGCTGATGAACGCGCTCTACGACGCCCCCGTCGACGAGCAGGGCAAGCAGATCTTCTCGGAGATCCCGACGAAGACCCGGATCTCGCTGCGCGTGGAGCAGAAGGTCGTCGTCCAGTACGCCTGCGACGGCACCCAGTTCGCTGTAGCCGTGCGCGATGCGTTCGGCACGCTCGAGCGCTCCACCGTGCTGCGCTACCTCCACAAGTGCCTGCATAACGAGCAGCAGATCGATCGCAAGGCGGGCGGTGCGGGCCTCGGCCTGTACCTGATGACGAACTCGTCGACGTCGGTCTACTTCAACGTGCTCCCCGGCGTGGCGACCGAGGCCGTGTGCACGTTCGATCTCGAGACCCCGAAGCTCCAGATCGAATCGTTCGGCTTCTTCACCGAGAAGATCGACGCGGCCGGCAGGCTCGCCAGCGGCCCCTCGCGCAGGTTGCCCTCGGGCGCCAGCCATCCGGTCGAGCGACGTGCACCTGCCTCGGGTGCGCCACCGAAGGCATTGATCGTCGTCCTGGTCTTCGCGATCTTCGCGACCCTCGCGCTGGTGGCGATCGCGGCGTGGCCGCGCCTGTTCGGCGGGGTCAAGAAGACCGAGGTGGCGATCCACACGGTGCCCAAGGGCGCGACGGTGGAGGTCGAAGGCAAGAGCGCCGGCACCGCCAGCGATGGCACCCTCGTGGTGCGTGACCTCGAGGTCGGCCGCGCGTACCCGGTGGTCGCCCGGTTCGAGGGCTACGTGCCCCGACAGACCGTGGTCCAGCCGCGCGCCGGCGCCAACGACATCACCCTCGTGCTCGAGGCGCTCGCACCCACGGTCACCCTCGATTCGTCTCCCACCGGCGCGAACGTCGAGATCGATGGAGCGCCGGCCGGCACCACCCCGCTGACGCTGACGTCGTTGGTCGCCGGGAAATCGGTGACGATCGTGTTCAAGAAGAACGGCTACCAGGATGCGACGGCGAAGCTCGACGTCCCCGGCCCCGGCAAGGAGACCAAGCTGATCCAGCCCCTGCCCGTCTCCGCGGACCTCGCGCGGATCAAGCTGGTCTCGGAGCCCACGGGTGCGCAGGTGGTGCAGAACGGGCAGCTCCTCGCGGGCGTCACCACGCCGGCCGAGGTCCTCGTCGAGGCGGGCAAGCCCGTGCGGTTCATGCTGACGATGCCGAACAAGGTGCCCGCGTTGATCGAGCCGTTCACGCCCGGGCGCGGCGCCGACGGCGTCGTCAAGTCCGGCAAGCTCGTCGATGGTGCACTCCTCAACGTGGACTCGAACCTCGAGGGCAAGGCGAGCGTGTCGAGCGCACTGCACTGCCAGAACCTCGAGCTCCCCATCGAGTGCGTGCTCGCGCCGGGCACCTACTTCGTCGAGGTCACGATCGCACCGCAGAACGCGGTGGGTGGGCGCGCGATCCGCAAGGTCGTGATCGCTGGCAAGCCCCACGCGGAGACCGTCGACTTCGGCTACGTCGAGGCGGCCCCGAACAAGCTCCTGCAGCTCGGCGGCGGCGCCGGGGTGCGCCGGGCCGCGTTCGAGGTCGGCGCGCGCAAGGTCACCGTCGGTGGCGGCGACGAGCCCGCCCATGCCGTGACGGTGACGGTGAAGGCCGGCGCGACCGTGATCGCGAACTGATCCCCGCGGCGCTTCCCTACAGCCCGAACCGCATGCTCGCGGTGGTGACCACCTTGCACGCGGCGTTCGAGAACCCGGACTCGCCGGCGCTGTTGTAGGCCGTCATCCGGAAGCACACCATCTCGCCGAGACGGAGGTGGAAGTCGGCCCAGGCGTCGTACGCGATGGTGGGCATCGCGGGATCGAAGCCGGCCTGATCGATCGTGATCTCGTCGACCATCATCATCGTGGTGGCATCCTCGGTGGCCCCGAGGAACAGCCGGTAGCCGAGCACGTTGTCGCTGGGCGCGTTGGGATCCCAGGCGAGCTTGATCGATGTTCCGATCGCACAGGTCGCGCAGCCGACGTCGATGACCACGTCGGCCTCCGAGATCGAGCCATCCGGGTTCTCGATCTGATAGCGCACCAGATCTGCACCGAGATACTCCGTCGCGGGCTGGTAGTGCAGAACGCCCGCGTCATCGAGTGACGCGGTGCCGTGCGTAGGCGCCGTGCTGATCGTCAGCGTATGCGCTTCGTCGACACCGACGTCGTTGTCGGCGACCGCGAGCTCGGCCGCGTGGTCCATCTCGACGGCGAGATGATCGGCCTCGGCGGCGAGGGCGACAGGTTCCGGTGTGCGATCCGCGCACGCTCCGAGCATCGAGATCGTGATCACGGCGAGGTAACTGCGCATGACCTACAGGGTTGCAAAGGTGGAACCAGGTCCCCTGGTGCTGCGATCCTGGTGACTTCGGCGTCGCCGGCCCGGCTACTCGATCTTCCGGTGGTCGGTCCGCTGTGGTGCCGAGCACCCACGTTCGTGGCGTATGCTCGAGCCATGCGCTGGTCCGCCGTCCTCACAGGTCTTGCCCTCGCGGGCACGGCCCGTGCGGCACCCGTGCGCACGTCGCAGTCCGATCCCCATCCCGGGATCCACGTCGAGCACTGGCTCGACAGTGCGGTGCCCGCGAAGGTCGCGCTGGTCCGCATCGATCTGACGTCCGCGGAGATCGCGGTGTACGCCACGAAGGAATCCGATCGCGGCATCACCACCAGCGGGTTCTCCGATCGGATCGGCGCACAGGTCGCGATCAACGGCGATGCGTTCGCGATCGCCGGCTACACGCCACGCGGCCTCGCGATCGGAGACTCCACCGCATGGACCAACACCCACGACACCGCCGCCCTCTCGCTCCTCCACCTGCGGCGCGTGGGCGAGCGGACCGTGATGGTGATCGAGCCGCCCGAGCTCGTGATCGCCCCCGATGATCTGCCGGAGGGCACGCAGGGCGCACTCGGTGGGCGCCCCCTGCTCGTGCGCTCGGGTGCGGTCGAGAGCAACTTCGACTGCGCGGATCCGGTGACGCTCGCGTGCCAGCGCGCCCCCCGCTCGGCGGCCGGCCTCTCGGGCGATGGCAACACGCTGTGGCTCGCGACCGTGGACGGCTGGCAGAGCGGCTCGGTCGGGCTCACCGCGTCCGAGCTCGGCGGGTTCCTGGCAGCGCGCGGCGCGACCTGGGCGATGGCCCTCGACGGCGGCAGCTCCGCGACGATGGTCGTCGACGGTGCGGTGATCACGAGCCCCTCCGATGGGATCGAGCGCAACGTGGCCAACCACCTGGGCGTCAAGTACGGCGCCCTGCCCCGGGGCGAGCTGGTGGGCCTCGTGTGCGCGGTCAGCGTGTTCAACTGCACGCGGATCACGGGCGCGATGGTCACCCTCGATGACGGCCGCGTGCTGACCACGGCGGCCGATGGGTTCTACGACTTCACCAACGTCACCCCGCGCCTCGCGTGCGTGACGGTCAAGAAGACGGGCTACAAGACCAAGAAGCAGTGCCAGATCGTCGACTCGGGGATCCAGACCTACAACTCGGTGGTCCTCGATCCGGGGGTGGATCCGCCGGCCGATGCAAGCGTCCCCGACGGTCCCCTGCCGACCGATGCCACCACCACGGGGGATGGTGGGTTTGGTCCCGACGGCGGTACCCCGGAGACCGGTCCCGGCGGCGGGTGTTGTGAGACCGGCCGTGGGAGCCCTCCGATCGCGCTCGTGGCCCTGGTGGGATGGATGTTGAGGCGCCGTCCGAGGTACAAAGGCATAGGGTGTCTCAAGTCCACACGCAGCTCCTGACCGACGACGCCAGCGGTGCGCTTGTCGAGCGCTCGTTCCGGCTCCGCGTCGTCTCCGGTCCGGATGCGGGCAAGGAGCACACCCTCGATGAGGGGACGACGATGGTCGGGACGCATGCCGACAACGACCTCGTCCTGACCGATGCCACGGTGTCGCGCTACCACCTCGAGATCCGCGTCCGCCGTGATGGGATCGAGATCCGCGACCTCGACACGACGAACGGCACCAAGCATGGCGGTGCGCGCGTCGGCAACGTCGTGCTCAGCAGCGCCACGCGGCTGCGCCTGGGCAAGCACACCGAGATGGACGTCGAGCCGGTGGACACCAGCATCGACCTCTCCGAGTGGCACGGCGATCGGTTCGGCGAGGTGCTGGGGACCACGCAGCCGATGCGCCGCCTGTTCGCGCTGCTCGGCAAGGCCGCCTCCACCGACGCGACGATCTTGCTCCAGGGTGAGACCGGTACCGGCAAGGAGGCGATCGCCGAAGCCGTGCACCGCACGAGCAAGCGCAACCGCGGCCCGTTCGTGGTCGTCGATTGCGGCTCGATCCCGCACGAGCTGATCGCCTCCGAGCTGTTCGGGCATGCGAAGGGCTCGTTCACCGGCGCCGCCAACGACAAGCAGGGCCTGATCGAGGCCGCGAACCACGGCACGCTGTTCCTCGACGAGATCGGCGAGCTCGCGCTCGATCTGCAGCCGCAGCTCCTCCGCGTGCTCGATCGGCGCCAGGTCCGCCGCGTCGGCGAGACCCAGTCCGTGGATGTCGACATCCGCGTGATCGCCGCCACCCACCGCGACCTGCGCGCCATGGTCAAGGCTGGCCAGTTCCGCGAGGACCTCTACTACCGGCTCGCCGTGGTGGCCACGAGCGTGCCCCCGCTGCGTGATCGCAAGGCCGACATCCCGGCCCTCGCCGCGTGGTTCGCCGACAAGATGGGCCGCGGCGGGTTCGCGCAGTCACCGGCGCTGCTCGATCTGCTGCAGCGCCATGACTGGCCCGGCAACGTCCGCGAGCTGCGCAACGTGGTGGAGCGCGCGCTCTCGCTCGGCGCGGCTGCTCTCCAGGATCTCGGCGAGGGGAGCCAGCGCCCGAGCTCCAGCGACGAGGAGGCCGCTGCGCGCCGGCCGGCATCCGTGCCCCCGGGCGCCGACGTGCTCGAGCTCCCGTTCAAGGAGGCGAAGGCCGCGCTGGTGGAGAGCTTCGAGCGCGACTACCTCTCGGCCCTCCTCGCGCGGCATCGCGGCAACATCTCGCGCGCGGCCGCCGAGGCCGGCATCGATCGCAACTACATCCACCGCCTCGTCAAGAAGTACGGGCTCGAGGTCGACCGCGGGTGAGCGCGATGCGACGCGCCGTCGTCCTCCTCCTGCTCGCGACCGCCTGCAAGGGCAAGGAGCCGAAGCACGAGGAGCCGAACGTCCCGCCGCACCCGATGCCGGAGCCTCCGCCGGTCGTCGTCCCCGGCGACTGGGCCACCTGCAAGGCGGCGCTCGAAGCTTCGCCCAAGCTGCCCCCGACCAAGCAGGTCGCGGCGCTGATCGAGGGCTGCAAGCCCTGCGGCGACTGGACGCCGCTCCTGACGTGGTCCACGCCGACCGAGAATGGCGGTCCCAAGCGCAAGGACATCGAGAGCGCGATGATCGGGTGCAAGGCGTACTGCGATCCGAACGCGAAGATGCGGTTCCAGGGTGGGCTCGACGACAACCGCGGCAAGACCAACCGGATCCCGTGGCGCCTGCTCGGCGACTTCTGCAAGGAGAGCGTCTCGGCGGTGCCCGATTCGCGCTTCATGTCGGCGCCGTACTTCGCCCTCGATCGGATCGCACGCGACGTGGGCGCGCGTCCCGAAGGCGCGAAGCTGCTCGCGGCGATCGATCTCCCGCTCCCCGCCGCCTCCGTCACGGGTGCCGGGCTCGATCTCCCGAGCTCGGCAGTGACGCGCCCCACGGCGGCGCCGAGCCAGCTCACGATCACCGTCGACGAGCTGCGGATCGGCCCGTTGCCCCGCGCCAAGCTCGGGCCGAGCGGCGTCACCGTGGCCGGCGAGCCCTACCCTGGCACCGCGGTGAAGCTCGCCGACCTGTGGCCCTCGATCGACAAGCTGCCGCAGCCCGTACTGGTGTTCATGCCGCAGAAGATGGCGGCCAGCCGCCTCGTCGAGGTGCTCGCCGCTGGCAAGCGTCACACCCTGCAGCTCGCACTCGAGGCCACCAGCACCTTGCCCGGCTGGGCGATCTTTGGCTCGTCGCCGGTCGAGATCACGGGCGAGGTCGATCCGACCATCCTGCCCAAGAACCCGGCGGACCGGCTGACCCTGACCATCGGAGAGACCACCGACGAGGCCGTCAAGGCGATCGCGGCGGCCCTGCCGGCCCAGCTCACCACCCCGCCGCTCCTCACCCTGGAGGCCACGGCCACCACGGAGAGCCTGGCCACCGTGCTGGGTGCGCTGGCGTACAAGGACGTCAAGACAGCCGTGGTCGTCGGTCGCACACCCGCAGCGAAGCGGCCGAAGCCTTGACCGACGGCGACTCACCGGAGATCGTCCTTTCGTGAGCACTGCGAGCTACGACCTCGTCGTGATCGGCGGCGGCATCACCGGCGCCGGGATCGCGCGCGATGCCCAGCTCCGTGGCCTCAAGGTCGCGCTGTTCGAGAAGGGCGACTACGCCTCCGGGACCTCGTCGAAGTCGAGCAAGCTGGTCCACGGCGGCCTGCGCTATCTCGAGCACGGCGAGATCGGGCTCGTGTTCGAGAGCGTCTCCGAGCGCCGCGTGCAGACCAAGGTCGCGCCCCACCTGGTGCGTCCACTGCCGTTCTTGATCCCGATCTACAAGGGCGCCAAGCCCGGCCTCGAGCTGATGAACGTCGGCCTGTGGATCTATGACTCGCTCGCGCTGTTCCGCGCGCCCCGGCTCCACAAGACGTTCCGCGGCACCAAGGCCGCGCTCGCCCTCGAGCCTCAGCTCGAGCCCGAGGGGCTGCGCGGCGTGCTCGAGTACTACGACTGCGCCACCGATGATGCGCGGCTGGTCCTCGAGAACGCGATCGATGCGGTGAACGCCGGGGCCCACTGCCACACGTACACCGAGGTCCTCCGGTTCGAGCGCCGCCCCGACGGACGAATCACCGGCGTCCACGTCCGCGATCGGCTGACCGGGGAGACCCGGCTGGTGCTCTCCAAGGTGGTGGTGCTCGCCGCCGGCGCATGGACCGACGAGATGATCCGGCGGTTCGAGATCCCGATGGATCGCCCGCTGCTCCGGCGGACCAAGGGTGTGCACATCGTGCTGCCACGCGAACGGCTGCCGCTGGCCCGCGCGATCACCCTGATCAGCCCCGTCGACAAGCGCGTGATGTTCGCGATCCCGTGGCGCGAGCGCACGGTCCTCGGCACCACCGACACCGACTTCACCGGCTCGGCCGACGAGGTGGCCGCGGATGCCGCCGACGTGAAGTACCTGTGCGACTCGGGCAATGGCTACTTCCCGGGCGCGAACCTGACCCCCGAGGACGTGATCGCGACCTGGGCGGGGCTGCGGCCGTTGATCGCTGCGCCGCCGAACGTGGACGAGTCGGAGATCTCGCGCGAGCACGAGGTGTTCTCGCGCAACGACGGCCTCGTGATCATCGCCGGCGGCAAGCTCACGACCTATCGCCGGATGGCTGGCCAGGCGGTGCACGAGACGATCAAGCTGCTCGGCGAGCTCGGCGAACCGATCGAGCCCACCAAATCGACCACGAAGTCCCGGCCGCTGCCAGGTGCCGCCGGCCTCGCCGAGGACACGCTCGAGGGTGTGGCCAAGGTCGGTCGGGCGTTGATGGACGAGTACGGGCTCGATGTCGATACGGCGACCCACCTGTGCGGCGTGTACGGCACGCGCGCCCCGATGATCGCCGACCGGATCAAGGCCGACCGAGCGCTCGGCCAGCGCCTCGATCCCGAGCTGCCGTACGTGTGGGCCGAGATCGAGTTCGCGGCCACCCACGACCTCGCGCGGACGGTGGAGGATGTCCTCGGGCGTCGCGTCCCCCTGCTCCTGGTCAGCCGGGATCAGGGGCTGGATGTGTGCGACCGGGTGGCGGACCTGCTCGCCAAGCTGCTCGGCTGGACCCCCGAGCAGCGGACCGCGATGATCGCCGAGTATGCCGCTGAGGTCGCCCTCAGCCGTCGCTGGCGCTAGCCCGCAAGAGTGCGTGTTTCCTGGATTTTGTTGCGTAAAAGGCCAGCGCTGAAGGGATCAGATCCCAGGCTCTGCCCTCCTGCCAGCACTACGTGGTAAGGCCTTGCCTGCCGCCGCGGGTGGCACGATGGAAGCAGCCAGCACCGTTCCACCCGACCCCGTCGACCACGCACCGACTGGCCACCACCACGCCCCCACCGGACCCGGGGCTATCGCGGTTGCCTCGCTCGGGGCGCTGGGCGTCGTCTATGGCGACATTGGTACCTCGCCGCTCTACGCGATGAAGGAGTGCCTCGCCGGCCCGCACGGCGTGGTGGCGGAGCCGAACAACGTCCTCGGCGTCCTGTCGCTCATGTTCTGGGCGCTGATGCTGGTCGTCACGCTCAAGTACCTCGTGTTCGTGCTGCGCGCGGACAACAAGGGCGAAGGCGGCATCCTGGCGCTCGCGGCGTTGCTCGAGGGCACCGATCCGCGGGTGACCCGCAACCGCCTCGCGATCCCGCTCCTGCTCGGCCTGTTCGGCGCCGGCCTCCTGTTCGGCGACGGAGCGATCACCCCGGCGATCTCGGTGCTCGGCGCGGTCGAAGGTCTCGGCGAGCAGAGCGAGGCCCTGGGCGAGCTCGCCGTGCCGATCACGATCGTGATCCTCGTCGGCCTGTTCCTCGTGCAGCGCCACGGCACCAAGAAGATCGGCATCGCGTTCGGCCCGATCATGCTGGTGTGGTTCATCGCGATCGGCGTGCTCGGCGTGCGCTGGATCGCCGTCGATCCTTCGGTGTTCCGCGCGATCGATCCCCGCTACGGCATCGACATGCTGATCCACCACGGCAAGCACGGCTTCCTGCTGCTCGGCCTGGTGTTCCTCGTGGTCACCGGTGGAGAGGCGCTGTACGCCGACATGGGCCACTTCGGGAGGCGGCCGATCCGGATCGCATGGTTCACGATCGCCCTGCCCGGCCTGCTCCTCTGCTACTTCGGCCAGGGTGCCCTGCTGCTCTCGAGCAAGCCGGGCACGGTCTCCAACCCGTTCTACGCGATGGTCGAGGGGCCGATGCTGATCCCGATGATCGTCCTCGCCACGATGGCCGCGGTGATCGCCTCGCAGGCCCTGATCTCCGGCGTGTTCTCGCTGACGCGTCAGGCGATGCAGCTCGGGTTCTGGCCGCGCGTCACGGTCGTGCACACCTCCGCCGAGACCGAGGGTCAGATCTACATCCCCGAGATGAACTGGCTCCTGATGGCCGGCTGCATCGCGCTCGTCCTCCAGTTCCGCTCGAGCTCGGGCCTCGCGGCCGCGTACGGCATCGCGGTCACCGGTACGATGGGCATCACGTCGTACCTGTTCTACCTGGTGTGCCGTCGCCGGTGGAAGGTCTCGCGGCCCAAGGCGCTCGCGTTCCTGGTCCCGTTCCTGATCATCGACCTGACGTTCTTCGCCGCGAACGCCGCGAAGATCGCCGATGGCGGCTGGTTCCCGCTGGCCGCCGGCCT
Organism: Myxococcales bacterium; assembly: GCA_016720595.1. Classification (GTDB taxonomy): domain Bacteria; phylum Myxococcota_A; class Polyangia; order Haliangiales; family Haliangiaceae; genus JABFXX01. The sequence goes on along the minus strand of JADKKI010000072.1, from coordinate 616,034 downwards.
GTGCGTGTTCGTCGTCATGACCACCTGGTGGCGCGGCCGCATCGAGCTGTCGAAGACGATGGAGGCCGGCTCGGTGCCGGATGACCTCATGCTCGCCGACATCGCCGCCGCGCCGCCGCCGCGCGTGAAGGGCACGGCGGTGTTCATGGCGTCCACGCCCGATGGCATGCCCAACGTCCTCCTGCATCACCTCAAGCACAACCAGGTGCTGCACCCGCAGGTGGTCCTGTTCTCGCTGAAGATCGAGCCCGTCCCCTCGGTCGACATCGACGACAACCTCGTGGTCTCCGACCTCGGCCACGGCTTCTACCGCGTGCTCGCGAAGGTCGGCTTCATGCAGACGCCCGACGTGCCGATGCTGCTGAAGAAGTGCGGCCCCAAGGGCCTCGTCACCGAGCCGATGACCACCACGTACTACCTCGGTCGGCAGACGCTCCTGACCGGCGGCCGCTCGAAGATGGCGCGCTGGCGCAAGATCCTGTTCTCGTTCCTCTCGCGCAACGCGCGGCCGCCGACGGCATTCTTCAACCTCCCGCCCAACCGCGTGGTCGAGCTGGGGTTGCAGATCGAGATGTGAGCGGTCGGGCTCTCAGGCCTCGTCGCGCAGTCGATACCCGACACCGGCCTCGGTGACCAGCCACTGCGGGCGAGCCGAATCCCGCTCGATCTTGCGCCGCAACGCCGCGACGTGGACGCGCAGCGTATGGCTCTGCTCGGTCGACGTCGCTCCCCACACCGCGCGCACCAGCGCACGATGGGTGAGCACGCGCCCGGGTTGGCGTGCGAGCTCGACGAGGATCTTGAACTCGATCGGCGTGAGGCGCGCGACGGTGCCGTTGACCGTGACCTCGTGCCGCGGTTGATCGATCCGGATCGGTCCGACCTCCATCACCTCGGGCGCGGGACCGCTCCCCGCGTCGGTTGCGTGGCGGAGCGCGACGCGAATGCGCGCCATCAACTCGCCGGTGCCGAACGGCTTCGTCAGGTAGTCATCAGCGCCGGAGTCGAGCGCGGCGACCTTGTCGCCCTCCTGACCGCGGGCCGAGAGCACGATGACCGGGACCTTCGAATCTGGACGCAAGCTGCGGAGGACCGTGAGCCCGTCCCCGTCCGGTAGCCCGAGATCCAGCAGCACGATCGCCGGCTGATGCTCCGCGATCGCCGCGCGCGCCTCGGCGACGGTGGTCGCCTCGAATACCACGTGTCCATGCCCGGTCAGCGTGGCGCGCAGGAACCGCCGCACGTGCGGGTCATCATCGACGATGACGACCGTGCTCATGGGGGAGTCCCCGCGGGGATCCACGCGCGGAACACGGCGCCGCCACCCGGGCGATCCTCCGCGCTGACGTCTCCGCCATGTGCCACGACGATCGCCCGGACCACCGCGAGCCCGAGGCCCACGCCCGGCGCGGCAGAGGCACGCACGAACTTCTCGAACAGCTTGGCGCTCGGCGCCGGCAACCCGCTCCCGCGGTCGGCGACCTCGAGCACGACGCGGTCCGCGACCCGCGCGATCTTGATCGCCAGCGGGGGAGCGCCGTGCTTGAGAGCGTTCTCGATCAAGTTGATCAGCACCTGCTCGAAGAGTACCGGATCGATCCACAGCAGGAGGTCCGCCTGCACGTCGACCTCCACCTGACGATCACCGATCGCGATCTCAAGCCTCGTCAGGGCCGCGCCGACGAGCTCGTCGGCCGGGACCCACTCGCGCGCGGGCTGCATGCCGGTCTCGACGCGCGTGAGCTGCAACAGGTTCGCGAGGACGCGCTCGAGCCGCCGCGCGTCGTCGACGATCGAGTCGAGCAGCTCGGCGCGGGTCTCCGGCGGCATCCGATCACCGTCGTCCCGCAGGGACGTGGCGGCGCCCGTGATCACGGCGAGCGGCGTGCGCAGGTCGTGGGACACGGCGGAGAGCAGCGAGCTCCGCAGCTCCTCCGTCCGCGCGCGAAGCGCGGAGTCCTTGGCCTCGATCGCGAGGCGCACGCGCGCGAGCGCCAGGGTGGTCTGCCGCGCGAGCGCATCCAGGAGGTGGACCTGATCGGCCTCGAACGGCCGGGCGTCCTTCCGCCGCTGGATCGCGAGCACGCCGACCGCGCGCGTGCCATCGACCAGCGGAATGGCGAGGACCCGCGCACCCGGAAGGGTGTCGGTGCCGTGCCCTGCGGTGCGGCGATGATCGAAGGACCAGCGCGCGACCGTCTCGTCCTGCCCGGCGAGCGCCATCAACCCAGCGGCGGCGACCAGGCCGCCGTCCTCGTCGGGGACGAGCACACCGGCGGCCACATCCAGGCCATCCTCGAGATGCCGGGCTGCGACCACGGCCACGTCGGTCTCGTCGGTGGCGGCCCCGACCTCGCGGGTGAACGCGAGGAGCGCCGCGGTCCGCCGCTCGCGCTGGATCGCATCGCGCTCCTGGCGGCGCAACCGCACCGTCAGCGTGCTGATCGCGAGGCCCGAAGCGAACATCACCGCGAACGTCAGCAGGTGCCGGACGTCGGTCACCGCGAACGTGAAGCGCGGGGGCACGAAGCAGAAGTCGAACGCCGCGACGGCGAGGGACGAGGCCAGGATCGACGGCCCGCGCCCCATCAGCGAGGCCACCATGATCGCGATCAGGTAGAGCATCGTGATGTCGGCGAGGGTCACGTAGGACGCGACGGTCATCCCGAACGCGGTCACCAGCGCGATCGCAGCCGCCGCCCAGATGTACGGCCATGCGCCGCGCTGCTCCCCGATCTGCGCCGCCGGCGGTGGCGGCGGCCCCCCCTCGACCGGGGCGATGACGTGGATCTCGATCGGGCCCGATCCTCGGATCAGGTCGTCGAGCAGGCTACCGCGGAGGCGATCGCGCCAGCGCGCATGGGTTGGCTTGCCCGCGACGATCCGGGTGACGTTGTGATCGCGCGCGTAGTCGAGCAGCGACTCCGCGACCCGCGGCCCCCGCAGCCGGGCCACCTCGCCCCCGAGCTGCTCCGTCAGCCGGAGGTGCGCTTCGAGCCGATCCGCATCCTTCGCCGAGAGTGGCGACGCGCCGATCAGCTCGACCGTGCCCGCCACCCAGGGTGCGCGCAGCCCCTCGGCCATTCGCTTGGTCGCCCGGATCAGCCGCTCCGAGCCGGGGCTCGGCCCGACACACACCAGGATCCGCTCGCGGGTGGGCCACGTCGCATCGATCCCGTGCTCGCGACGATACGCGAGGACATCGGCGTCGACGCGCTCCGCGGTGCGGCGCAGCGCGAGCTCCCGCAGTGCCAGCAAGTTTCCGCGCTGAAAGAAGTTCTGCGTCGCGCGCGCCGCTTGCTCGGGGACATAGACCTTGCCCTCGGAGAGCCGTTCGAGCAGCTCGTCGGGCGGAAGATCCACCAGCTCGAGCTCGTCGGCGCGCTCCAGCACCGCGTCGGGGACCGTCTCGCGGACCTTGACGCCCGTGATCTGCTGGATCACATCCCCGAGGCTCTCCACGTGCTGGACGTTGAGCGTCGACCACACGTCGATGCCGGCGTCGAGCAGATCGATGACGTCCTGCCAGCGCTTGACGTGCCGGCTCCCCGGCGCGTTCGTGTGCGCGAGCTCGTCGACGAGGATCAGCGCCGGCTTGCGCGCGAGAGCGGCGTCGACATCCAGCTCGTCGAGCTTGACCCCGCGGTGCTCGACGTCCCGGCGCGGCAGCACCGGCAAGCCCTCGGCGAGCGCCGCGGTCTCCGAGCGCCCGTGGGTCTCCACGATCCCGACCACTACATCGACGCCGTCGGCGAGCGCGCGGCGGGCCGCCTCGAGCATCGTGTACGTCTTGCCGACCCCGGGTGAGGCACCGAAGAAGATCTTGAGCCGCGCCCGCGTCGCACGAACCTCCTCCGCCTTCACCTGCGCGAGGAGAGCGTCGGGGTCTGGCCGGTCGTCGTCGCGCTCGCCCACCTGCTCAGCCTACCGCGGGGGGCCCGTCCGCGTGTCGAGGGCGCGGTCCAACGCGACCACATTGACGCGCGGCTCGCCGAGGATGCCGAGCGTTCGGCCCTCCGTGTGCTCGGCGATCAGCGCCCGGACCTGGTCCTCGGGGATGCCGCGCACGCGGGCGACGCGCGCCGCCTGGTAGTACGCCGCCGCCGGTGAGATGTGCGGGTCGAGCCCCGATGCCGACGCGGTGACGAGATCCACCGGCACCGGTGCGGTGTTCCCCGGATCCGCGTCCCGCAGCGCCTTGATCCGCGCGACCACCGCGTCGCGGAGCGCCGGGTTCGCCTGGCCATAGTTGGTGCCCGTGGAGTTCATCGCGTTGTAGGGAAACGGCCCGAGCGCCGACGGCCGGCTCCAGATGTACCCAGGATGCGTGAACGCTTGCCCGACCAGCTCGGGCGCGCCGTTCGCCTGGTGGGAGAACGCCGCCTGCCCGATCCCCATCACCACGAGCGGATAGAGGATGCCGGTCAGCACGGTGAACGCGAGCAGCGCGACGACCGCCGCGCGCAGCGATGCGAGGATGTCTTGCTTCATGACACGAGCCCCAGCGAGGTGATGAGCATGTCGATGCCCTTGATGAACGGGAACGGCAGCAGCAGGCCACCCAGGCCGAACACGAGGATGTTACGGCGCAGCGTGACCGAAGCCGGCGCCGGACGAATCTTGAGCCCGCGGAGCGCGATCGGGATCAGCGCGATGATGATCAAGGCGTTGAAGATCACGGCCGACAGCACGGCGCTCGCCGGCGAGTGCAGGTGCATGATGTTGAGCGCGCCGAGCTGCGGGTAGGTGCTGACGAACGCGGCCGGGATGATCGCGAAGTACTTCGAGACGTCGTTCGCGATCGAGAACGTGGTCAGCGCCCCGCGGGTCATCAGCATCTGCTTGCCGACCCGCACCACTTCGAGCAGCTTGGTCGGATTGGAGTCGAGATCCACCATGTTGCCGGCCTCTTTGGCCGCCTGGGTCCCGCTGTTCATCGCGACGGCCACGTCGGCCTGCGCGAGCGCGGGAGCATCATTGGTGCCGTCGCCGGTCATCGCGACGAGGTGACCCTTCTCCTGGTAGTCGCGGATCATCGCCAGCTTCGCCTCGGGGGTGGCCTCGGCGAGGAAGTCGTCCACGCCCGCCTCCGCGGCGATCGCGGCGGCGGTGAGCGGATTGTCGCCGGTGATCATCACCGTCTTGATGCCCATCTTTCGCATCTCGGCGAACCGCTCGCGGATGCCGGTCTTCACGATGTCGGCGAGCTGGACCACACCGAGCACGCGCGACCCATCGGCCACGACGAGCGGGGTCGCGCCCTGCTTCGCCACGGTGTCAACGGTCGTCTTGACCTCCGGTGGCACGGCGCCGCCGAGGGACGCGACGTGGCGGCCGAGGGCGTCGCTCGCACCCTTGCGGATCGTGCGACCGCCTTCGAGATCCACGCCGCTCATCCGGGTCTGAGCCGTGAACGCGACCGTGGTGGCGCCCGCAGGCGCACTCACGGCGCGGCCGAGAACCGCAGCGCCGAGCGAGACGATGCTCTTGCCCTCGGGCGTGTCATCGGCGAGCGACGACAGCGTCGCCGCCTCCGCGAGCTCGGCCTCGGTGACGCCCTTCGCGGGCAGGAACTTCGTCGCCTGGCGGTTGCCGTGCGTGATCGTGCCGGTCTTGTCGAGCAGCAGCGTGTCGACATCGCCGGCGGCCTCGACCGCGCGGCCGGACGTCGCGATCACGTTGGCCTGGATCATCCGGTCCATGCCGGCGATCCCGATCGCCGAGAGCAGGCCGCCGATCGTCGTGGGGATCAGGCAGACGAGCAGGGCGACCAGCACGGTCAACGTGATCGGCGTGCCCTGCCCCGCCTGCGCCACCGCGAACTTCGACATCGGCAACAGCGTGACGGTGACCAGCAGGAAGATGATCGTCAGGCCGGCGAGCAGGATGTCGAGCGCGATCTCGTTCGGGGTCTTCTTGCGCTTGGCACCCTCGACCATCGCGATCATGCGATCGAGGAAGGTCTGTCCCGGCGACGTGGTGATCTTGATGACGAGCCAGTCCGAGAGCACGCGGGTACCACCGGTCACGGCGCTCCGATCGCCGCCGCTCTCGCGGATCACCGGCGCGCTCTCACCCGTGATCGCACTCTCGTCGACGGAGGCAACACCGACGACGATCTCGCCATCGGAGGGAATCGCCTGGCCGGCCTCGACCAGGACGTGATCACCGGCCTTCAGCTGAGAGGACGGGGTCTCGGTGATCGCGGCATCGCGCCGCGGCTCGGCGAGCTTGCGGGCCATGACGTCGCGGCGCGCCTTGCGCAAGCTATCGGCCTGCGCCTTGCCTCGACCCTCGGCCATCGCCTCCGCGAAGTTCGCGAACAGAACGGTGAACCACAGCCACAGCGCGATCGCGCCGATGAACCCCGGCGAGGCATCCCCGGCGCCCGTGGCGAGAGCGTGGATGAACAGCACGGTGGTGAACGCGCTGCCGATCTCGACCACGAACATCACCGGGTTCTTGATCATCCGGCGGGGATCGAGCTTACCGAACGCGTCTCCGACCGCCCGCTTGACGATCGCGGCCTCGAACAGCGGGCGCGCGGTCGGCTTCTCGCGGCGCACCGGATCATCCGGCGGCGACGGGGACGACGACGACGATGAGGACTCGGGCTTGCGGGCGGCTGCGGTGGTCATGGCGAGACTCCTGCCGCTTGCAGCTGCTCGACGATCGGTCCCAGCGCGAGGGCGGGCACGAACGTCAGCGCGCCGACCAGCAGCACGGTACCGACGAGGAGAAGGACGAACAGCGGACCATCCGTGGGGAGGGTCCCCGCGGACACGGGAACGGACTTCTTGCGCGCGAGCGACCCGGCGATGGCGAGGACCGGGATGATGATCCAGTAGCGCGCGACGAACATGCAGACGCCGCCGGCGGTGGCGAAGAACGTCTTGCTCGCGGTCAGGCCGGCGAACGCGGAGCCGTTGTTGTTCCCCATCGACGAGAACGCATAGAGGATCTCGGAGAACCCATGCGGCCCCGGGTTATTGAGCACACCCGGCACATCCGCGACACCGGCCACGCCGGTCACGCCGACGGTCTCCTGGGCCAGGCAGGCGAACGCGGTCCCGAGCAGCACGGCGGCGCACGGCACGAGGATCGCGATCGACGCCATCTTCATCTCGTAGGCCTCGATCTTCTTGCCGAGGAGCTCGGGCGTTCGGCCCACCATCAGGCCGGCGATGAACACGGCGACGATCGCGAACATCAGCAGGCCGTACAAGCCCGAGCCGACGCCGCCGAACGCCACCTCGCCGAGCTGCATCAGCACCATGGGCCCGAGGCCGCCGATCGGCGAGAAGCTGTCGTGCATCGCGTTGACCGAGCCGTTCGATGCGGCCGTGGTGGTCGTCGCCCACAGCGACGAAGCGCTGATGCCGAAGCGGACCTCCTTGCCCTCCATGTTGCCGCCGGGCTGGAGCTCACTGCCCTGCTGATCGAGATCGAGGTTGATGAACGCGGGATTCGGCGCCTGCTCCTGCCACGCGGTCAGCGCCACGAACGGCACGACCAGCAGCATCATCGTGACGATCAGGGCCCAGCCTTGACGCCGCGACCCCACCATCTTTCCGAACATGAAGCAGCCACCGGCTGCGATCAGGAGGATCGAGAGATCCTCGAAGAAGTTCGACAGCGGCGTGGGGTTCTCGAGAGGGTGCGCCGAGTTGACGTTGTAGAAGCCGCCGCCATTGGTGCCGAGCTGCTTGATCGCGACCTGCGACGCGACCGGCCCGACCGCGATGCCCTGCTCGACCACCGCATGGCCGTCGCCGTCGACGGTCGACTGGATCAGCGCGACTGTGTTGTGGCCATCCAGCGTCTGCGGCACACCCTGCTGGACGAGGAACACCGCCAGCACGATCGAGAGCGGCAGCAGGATGTAGACCGTGGAGCGCGTGAGATCGACCCAGAAGTTTCCGATCTGGTCGACCTGCTTGCGCGTGAACCCGCGGATCAGCGCGACGAGCACCGCCATCCCGGTTGCGGCGGAGACGAAGTTCTGCACGCCGAGGGCGAGCGCCTGGACGAGGTGACTCATCGTGGTCTCGCCGCCGTAGGTCTGCCAGTTCGTGTTGGTCGCGAAGCTGACCGCCGTGTTCCACGCGACGCGCGGATCCACGGCCGCGAGGTCATTCGGGTTGCCCGGCAGCACCGTCTGCAGCCGCTGGAGCGCGTAGACGAGCACCAGGCCGAACAGGTTGAACACCATCAGCGCCACGGCGTAGCGCTGCCAGCTCTGCTCGGTCTCGGGCTTCACGCCGAACAGCCGGTAGAGCAGGCGCTCGAGGGGACCGAGGACCTTCTGCGCGAACGCCGCCTTCCCTTCATAGACCCGCGCCATGTACGAGCCGAGCGGGATCGCGAGCGCGATCAGCACGACCCAGTACAGGACGATCTGGCCGATCCCGGCGCCGCTCACTGGAGCTTCTCCGGGAACAGGAGGGCGATGAACAGGTAGACGACGAGCCCGAACGCGATGATTCCGGCGACGACGAGGAGACTGGACATGGGAAGGCCTTTGCCTAGATCCGGCCGAACAGGCGGATCATCCGCAGGGTGATCAGGAACAGCAGGACGGTGAGTCCGAGATAAGCAAGATCCATCATCGACGGCGCCTCGTGGTGAGGAGGAGGAGAAGCCCGAGGCACGCAACGACCGCCGCGACCGTGGCCTCCGCTCCGAACACCTCGTGCTCGACGAGCGCGAGGATGGCGCGCGGGGCGCCGAGCCCGATCATGACGACTGCGAGGATGCGGTCGTCCCAGCGAGCAGCGGTCTTCATCTCGTCGGGTGCTTCGAGACGATGCTGTGTTGGGTAGTGATGCTTCGACATGGGTTGGTTCCCCTGCTCCTTGCTATCGCGTGCCAGGTCAAGACCGCGTCAAGGTGGTGCCAGGACACCGTCAATCAGCGAGAGTTCGCGTCAACCCGGGACATGCAGTGTGTGTGCCGCCCCATGGGTCGAGTAACGACGTCGGAACCACGCACGAATTGCAGCTCCGTCGCCACAACCGCCAGATCGCGCTGACTCCTGGCCGGCATCTCTCTCGGGTACGCGATGTCCGTCACGACTGCGCGCACAGCACCGTCGCCGCCTGGTTCATCCGCTCGATGATGCCGGCCGCGATGATCGATGGGTGAACGACCAGGAGCCGCACCCGAGCCGCCATCGCAGGTCCCACCACCATGGCGGCGATCACGTGCTCGCCCTCGTCGAGCACGAGCACGTGTCCAACCGCGATCGCCGCGGCGAGATCGCCGGCAGGCATCGCGCGCTCGCCGACCAGCGCGAGCACGGCGGCGAGCTCGTCAGGCCGAGCCACCCGCACGGGCGTGGTCGCGCGGTGACGGCGGCGCCGAACAGGCCTCGGGGTACGATCACGACGCACGGTCACCTCCGCCCCTGCGGCCCCCCTGGCAGGCCACGCCGCGCCGCAAGCCGGCCAACCATCCGATGCCGACGGTGAGCACACACACGAAGGCCGCGAACCGGCCCAGCGAGATCGTCGACGCCGTACCCTCCACCACCGTCCCGATCAGCCCGATCGCGATCACGATGATCCTGACCGAGCGATGGTTCAGCTCCGGCAACGCCGCGTGGGGTGAGTGCACCTGATCCGGGAGCATCATGGCGCCAGGATGCCCGGATGCTCGCCAACGCCAGGACAAGCCCGCGTCAGGTTGTCATCAAGGCTCACAAGTCGATCTGCGCGCCGATCTCCATCACCTGGTTCGCGGGCAACCCGAAGAACTCCGCCGCCGGCCGCGCATTGCGGTGCATCAGGGCGAACAGAAAGTACGTCCACCGGCGCCAGCGCCCACGGGTCGCGACCACCACCTCGCGGCCCAGGAAGTAGGTGCGCGCGCCGAGCTCGAGGCCGCGGGCCTCGGCGTCGCGCAGCAAGGCCGGGACGTCGGGGCTCTCCATGAATCCGTAGCGGCCGACGACGCGCCAGAAGCCGTTGGTCAGCTCCTCGACCTCGAGCCGGGCGTCAGGGTCGACGTGCGGGACATCCTCGGTGAGGACGCTGAGGATCACGACCTTCCAGTGAAGGCTCCGCGCGTGCTTCAGGTAGTGGAGCAGTGCGAGCGGGGCGCCTTCGGGACTGCCGGTCAGGAACACCGCCGAGCCCTCCACGCGCAGCGTCGGCTCGAGGCCGAAGCTGGCGAGGAACTCCGGCAGGCTGAACATCCGGGCCTCGAGGCGCGCGCGGAGGAGCGCGCGACCGCGCGACCACACCTGCATCAGCGTGAACATGCCTGCGCCGATCGCGAGCGGGAGCCAGCCGCCGTCCTCGACCTTGAGGAGGTTCGCGCCGATGAATCCGAGGTCGATGGTGAGGAAGATGGCGAGGAACCCGATGACGGCGTAGGTCGGCCACCGCCAGCGTGCGCGAGCGACCACGACGAACAGCACCGTCGTGATCGCCATCGTTCCGGCGACGGCGAGGCCGAAGGCGGCCGCCAGCGCCCCCGAGGATCGGAACGCGAGCACGAGCGCGATCGTCGCGGCCATCACCGTCCAGTTGAAGCCGGGGACGTAGACCTGGCCTTGCTCGTCGGCGGAGGTGTGAACCACGCGGACCCGCGGCCAGTACCCCAGCTGCACCGCCTGCCGAGTCAGGCTGAACACGGCCGAGATCAGCGCCTGGGACGCGATCACCGTCGAAGCCGTTGCGAGCACGATCATCGGGTAGAGCAGCGGACCGGGGACCATCGAGTAGAACGGCCGCGCCGACGCGGCCGGGTTGTCGAGCAGGACCGCACCTTGGCCGAGGTAGCTGAGCACGAGCGCAGGAAGGACGAGGCTGAACCATGCGATCCGGATCGGCCGCGGACCGAAGTGGCCCATGTCTGCATAGAGGGCCTCGCCTCCGGTCAAGCACAACACCACGGCGCCGAGGACGGGAAAGCCGTGCAACCCGTGGCGCGCGAAGTAGTCGACGGCGTACGCCGGGTTGAGCGCGCGCAGGATCGACGCATCGCGAGGGATCGCAGCCAGGCCGAGCACGGCGATCGTGACGAACCACAGCGCGAGCACGGGCCCGAACAACTTCCCCACGGTACCGCTACCGAACCGCTGCATCGCGAACAGGCCGATCAGGATCCCGACCGTCAACGGGATCACCAGGTGATGGAGGGCGGGCGCCGCGACGTCGAGGCCCTCGACGGCGGACAGGACCGAGATCGCCGGCGTGATCACGCCGTCCCCGTAGAGCAACGCCGCACCGAACAGCCCGAGGACCACGAGCATGGCGCGAAACCGTGCCGACCGCGTCGATCGGGCGAGCGCGAGCAATGCCAGGATGCCGCCTTCGCCACGGTTATCGGCGCGCATCAGAAAGCCGATGTACTTGACGGTGACGACGAGGACGAGCGACCACAGGAACAGCGACACGATGCCGAGGATGTTCTCCGGATCAACCGCCGCAGCGTGCGGCCCGATGAACGCCTCCTGCAACGCGTAGAGCGGGCTGGTGCCGAGGTCGCCGAACACCACGCCGAGCGCGGCGAACGTCAACGCCGCCGTGCGCCGCGAGCCGTTCCCCGGTGCGTTCGACACCCTCCATCCATACCGCGCCGCACCTCAAGAACGCATCAAGGGCCGGAGCTGTCTCGAGGACGCACGCTCAGAGGAGCTTGTAGCGCCGCATCGCCCATACCAGGCCAGCGACGACGATGCCGACCACGGACCAGAACGCGAGGTAGCCGTGCTCCCACTTGAGCTCGGGGATGATCTCGAAGTTCATGCCGTAGACGCCGCAGAGGAACGTCAAGGGCAGGAAGATGATGCTCACCACCGTGAGCCGCGACATCACCTTGTTGGTCTTGTGCGCGACGAGGGACATGTAGTTGTTGATCGAGCCGTTGAGGATGTCGCGATCCACGAGCACGTCCTGCAGCACGCGCTCGATGGTGCCGACCATGTTGCCGAGGAACGGCTGCGTGGCTTCGCTGACGAACGGCGACTTGCGGGTCGAGAGATCGGTGAGCACCGCGCGCGCCGGGAGCACGACCTTGCGGAGGTGGAGGAGGTCCACCGTCAGCTCCGAGGCCTCGCCGAACACGCTCTCGTCGACCTCGCCGATCAGCCGTCGCTGGACCTCGTCGACCCGCTCCTCGAACTTCTTGTGGACGCTGAGGTAGTTCTCGATCAGGTGGTCCCACAGCTCGTAGAGCAGGAAGCTCGGCGACTGGGCGAACCGCACGAAGTCGGTGACGTACGACTTGCGGACGGCCTCGAGGAACACCGGCTGGCCCTTGTGCAGGGTCAGGAGGAACCGCTCGCCGATCATCGCGTCCACCCGCTCGAGATCGAACTTGTGGCCGGATAGCCTGCAGCCGGAGAGCACGAGGTGGATGTAGTGATCGTAGCGGCCGATCTGGGTCGCCGGCTCGCGGGTCAGCGCGTCTTCGACGATCTCGGGCGCGCACAGATCGAGCTTGGTGAGGACCTTGCGGGCCTCGTCGACCTGGCTGACGTCGACATCGATCCAGACGAACTTCTCGGCCTCCATCGCGGCCTTGACCTCGTCGACGCTGATCTTGCGGTGCTGCTTGGTCTTGAAGTCGAGCTCGACGACCACGACCAAAGGGTCCGCCGCCGCGCGAAGCTCTGCTGACGCCGCCGTCTCGGTCATCGAGACGATGGTACCGGAAATCAGCGAGATCCGTCCCAGCGGCGGTCGTCGACCAGACGGACGTCGACCCGGGCCAGGATCCGCTGGACCCGCTCCGCCATGTCCTCGAACTCGGTGAGCTGGGAGGCCTGGTGGAGCTTGCGCGCGAAGTTCATCACGCGGATCAGGTAGGAGAACAGGTTGCCCTCCTCGTGATCGAGCCCGTGCTTGTCCACGAACTCGAGGAACGTCAGGCCGGCGTCCTCGAGCTGCGCCCAGGTGGTCTTCGGCTTCTTGCCACCATGGAGCTCCGGGTGCGGGATCTTGCTCGAGAACTCCTGATGGATCAGCTCGATCTTCGTGAGCACCCGCGGGTGCTCCTTCTCGTACGCCGCCTCGACATCGTCCCAGGTGACGAGGCTGTTGGACTCGCGCATCTCGCGCAGCTTGGTCCGCATCCACTCGCGCTTGGCATCCTCGCCCTTCCGATCGAGCTGGCGCTGGATGATGTCGTGATCGATCAGGTACTCGACCAGCTCGCGCAGCTCGACGTACTCGAGCTGGTGGTTGAACAGGATGTAGAAGATCAGCAGGCCGTCCATCCCCTGGAGCTCGCGGATCATCTCGCCCGAGACCTGCTTGCCGTGCTCGTCGATCACCCCGATCGCCTTCAGGTTGGCGACCAGCTGCGCGAGGACCTTGTGCAGCTCCTTGCGCTCACGCTCGGTGAGCAGGAGGTTGTCGATCACGGTGACGATATCGAGGCGCATCGAGGGCGGCAACGACGCCTCGGCGGCGGCCATCCGCGAGGCAGCCTCGTCGCCCGGGAGCGCCGCGGTGGTGAGATCGGGCAGGCCGATCGCGAGCACCTGCTCCGCGGTGATCTTGGTCTTGCTGCGCAGCTCGGCGGGCTCGCCACCGACGAGCGCCGCGTGGATCTCCGGGGTCCACACGACGTCGCCCCGCTTCTTCGCCTCGCCCTGCGCGGTGGCATAGACGCCGCGCTTGACCTTGCCCTCGTCGTAGGCCGGCCGCTTCGCCGCATCCTTGAGCCGCTTCTTCAGCTCGGTGACGATCTCCTCGGGGGCGAGCGTGATCGCCAGGCCGCGATCATCGAACTGCGGGCGGCCCGCGCGACCGGCCATCTGGTGGTACTCGGCCGCGGTGATGAGGCGCGCCTCTTTCTTGATGAACTTGCGCAGCGCGGGGAACACCACCGTACGCGCCGGCAAGTTGATGCCGGCCGCGATCGTCTCGGTGGACACCACGAACTTGATCAGCCGCTCGAGCGCGAGGGCCTCGACCAGCTGCTTGTAGCGCGGCAGGATCCCGGCGTGATGGATACCGATGCCGTGCGAGAGCAGCGGCTTCAGCTCCCGCGCCACGCCGGACTCGAGCAGCGCGGCGTCGCACATCGCCTCGACCTTCGCCTTCTCCTCGTCGGTGGTGAACCGGCGGCACGACTTGAGCAGGCGGGCGACCTCGAAGCACTGCTCGCGGCCGAACACGAAGATGATCGCCGGCACGTCGCCGGTGTGCGCGAGCTCGCGCACGGTGTCGATCATCATGTCCTCGCGGAACTCGTGAACCAGTGGGATCTTGCGCTCGCGTGACTCGACGAGCGCCATCGGCATCCGTCGAGTGAGCTCCACCCAGTGCGTGAACTGCTCCGGCCGGCCGACGGTGGCCGACAGGATCACCAGCTGGGTCCGTGGATCGAGCCCGATGATCGATTGCTCCCAGACGTAGCCGCGCTCGGGATCGTTGAAGTAGTGGCCCTCGTCCATCACCACGACATCGGCCGGCGACACGTGCTTGTCGGCGACGATCCGGTTCCACAGGATCTCGGCGACCTCGACCTGGATCGGTGCGTCCCGGTTGACCTTGTAGTCGCCGGTGGCGAACCCGACGTAGCCATCGCCGAAGTCCGCGCACAGCTCGCGATACTTCTCCTCGGTGAGCGCGCGTAGCGGGGTGGTGTAGATCGCCTTCTGGTTGCGCGCGAGTGCGGCGTGCAGAGCCGCCTTGGCCATCAGCGTCTTGCCGGTCCCCGTCGGGACCGTGACGAGCAGGCTCTCCCCGGCGAAGATCTTCGTGATCGCCTGCTCCTGGACGGGGTAGGCCTCGAGCCCCTTGCCCCACAGAAACTTCTCGTAGAACTCGAGCTCGAGCTCGCCGGCGGTGGGCACGCCCCACGTGTATCACGGGACGGCGTATGCTCCGCCGAGATGGATGACACCCAACGTCAGGAACGAACGCGCGTCCTCGGGCCCTCGGTGCCGGCCGATCTCGCCGCCGGTGCGAAGGCGCTCAAGAGCAACCGGGACGCCCCCACCGATCCCCAGGCGGCGCGGCTGCACGCCCTGCTCGAGGTCGCGTACCTCGCGGCCGCGGCCGACGACGATCTCAGCGAGCACGAGATCGATCACCTGGTCGCCAACCTCCACGCCTGGCTTGGCCACGAGCTCGAGGCCAGGTTCCTCGTCGAGCTGTTCGATCATCTCGCGCAGCAGCTCGCGCGCGAAGGCTTCCAGGGCCGGCTCGCCGAGCTCGCGAAGGTCCTCGACGCGCCGTCGCGGCGCGATGCCTACAAGCTCGCCTGCGTGACCGCCCTGTGTGACCACGAGGTCCACGACGACGAGCTCGCGTTCCTCGGCGGCATCGCCGACGCGTTCGGGATCCCGGCCGACGAGGCTCAGGGGATCTTCGACGCTCTCGACGAAGCTGTCGGCGCGATCTAAGCGCCGAGCCCTTCGCCGAACTACCGTCGCACCGGCTTGCTGCGCTCGAGCAGGTACTTCGCCTGGTAGGGCACGTTGCTCCAGACGTCGTGCCACTTGCGGCCGACGATCTCCTGGAGCAGCGCGTCGCCCTCCTGCGTACGACCGAGGGCGATCAGGGCCTGCGCCTTGCGGAGCCGCGGCGTCGGGTTGGTCTGATCGATGACGATCGCCTGCTGCCAGAACGGGAGAGCCTCGGCCACCTTGCCGCGCCGCTCGAACGTCTCGGCGACGGTGGTGTAGCCGGTGCCCGCCATCGGATCGCGCTCGATCACGGTGGACAGCTGGCGCCACGCCTCCTCGTTGTTGCCCACGGCGAGCTGGAGCTCGCCCAGCTGCTGGTCGATGTCGGGGTTCCCGGCGTCGATCGCCCGCCACCGCGCACCCCAGGTCATCGCCCGCTTGACCGCGGCCTCACGCGCCGGGCCACTCGACTGCACGGCGAGCTCGCGAGCGATCGTGATGATCTGCCCGAGCTCGGCGCGCACGGTGGCGATGTTGACGGCCTCGTCGCCGGCCGCGGCCTGGGCCGCCTCCAGGTGATCGAGGGCATCGGCCATCCGGCCCTGCGCCACGGCCATGCTCGCCGCGAGCTGATAGAGCTCGCGCGTACCGTGGGCCTTGAGCAGCGGAGCGATCACGGTCTGCGCGTACGCGCTCATGTTGTAGGCCACCGCCATCCGAGCGATCGCGACCTTCTTGTCGACGTCCGCCCCAGCGAGCTCCACGGCCCGGGCGAAGATCGCCGGCAGATCGTTGCGCTGCTGGTTCGCGATCGTGACGAGCGACATCACGTGCTCGTAGCTCGTACCCGCGAGCACGCGGTCGCGCCACGCCGTCCAGATCAGCTGCCAGCCCGCGGGGCCGCGCCGCGACTGCTGCACGCGATACACGAGCTGATCGAGCCGCGGCGGCAAGGCGCGCAGATCGAGATCCGCGACCAGGTTCGCCACCCGCTCCACCGCCGCGTCGATCGCATCGTGGTTGGCCATCCCGATCGCGGCCTGCGCGCGGGCCACGTTCTTGTAGGGGCCGACGGCCACGGAGTCCCACGCGCGACCGATGTCCTCGGGCTTGATGTCCCAGCGATTCGAGGTCGCCGCGGCACCGATCAGCCGGAACTGGAGCGCGTGGGTGCCCATCGCGAGCAGCTTGTCGACGGCGGCCTTGCCCTGGTTCGCCGCGAACAGCGCGGTGACGTGGCGGAGCTGCCACAACGCACCGACGAGGCCGGTCGTGGTCTGGGGCGCGAGGCGCTCGGGCCGCGGCGTCTTGCTGTAGGCACGAGCCGCCACGAGGTAGCGCGCGATCACGGGGCGCGGATCGCCGACCACCTGGCTGCCGTTCCGGCACGGCGGTCCGAGGATGCCGCACTGCGGGAGCGCCGCCGGATCCGCGAACGGCGCGAGCGCCTGCGTGAACTGCGCTTCCGTGGTGGAGCTCGCGATGCCACCACTGCCGAGCGCGAGGTCGCCGAGCTCCACGCCACCGTGGGTGCGGAGCGCGTCGTACGCGGCGTACACGCCCGCGCGGTTATTCAGCGCCGCGAAGCTCGCCATCAGCTGGCGCTGCGCACGCCGCCACGTCGCGCTCCCCGCCGTCTCCGCGGCGAGCTTGGACTGCCAGTACGCCGGGAGGTGCGCCGGCAGCTCCACGACGACGCCCGGGTTGGTGGTCCCGTGGGCCCACGCCGCGGCATCACCGATCGCTTGCCCCGTGAAGCCGACCGCCACGTCCTGGCCGGAGACCTTGCCCGCCGCGGGCCCGACGTCGCCCCAGGTGATGCGGAGGAGCTCGAGGCCGTCCCCGTCGTGGATCGCCGTCAGGTGATCCTTGTCGTCGAAGTCGAGCACGAACACGACCTTCGTCGCGCCCTGCCCCGGCTTCGCGAGGGTGAGCTGGCGCGGGCCCTTGGCGCGGACCTCGAACCAGCGCGCATAGTGCGCGGGCTCCGCGATCCACACCGGCAGGTACGCGAGGGCGAGCGCGACGTCGTCGTCGGTGAACGTGCGCGTCACGTCGAGCCCGAGCTCGGGATAGCGGCGTGTCCACGTGGTCCCATCGAACGAGGCGGTCTCGGCGAGCTCGGTGTCCGTGGTCCGGCGCCAGCCCATGCGGTGGGCATCGTCGACCGCGATCTCGAGATCGTCCCACCGGTAGACGCCGGCGGGGAGCGCCTTGCGAGCGCGGGTCAGGAGGCGCGCTGCCGCGTCATCGATTGCGTGGAGCTTCCGCTCGCCGCCACCGATCGAGGTCAGCCGCGTGCGCCACCCGTCGCTGTCATCGGAGATCAGCGCGGGCACGAACGACGTCAGGTCATCGAACGAGCCGTCCATGGGATAGGTGAACCGCTGCGCCACCATCGGCCCGGACCAGAACGCACTCCGACCGTCACGGCTGCCTCTCGTGCCGATCGTGCCGAAGCCGCCGCCGACACGGGTGTAGCCAGCGCCGAACGCACCGATGATCTCATCGCTGTCCACGCTGGCGCGCTTGGCCTTGTCCTCCGCCGCAGGTGTGCGATCGAAGCTCGGCTCCTCGTCATGAGCCTTCTTCCCCATGGTCCCCTCCGCGAGGTCCATCGGCTTGTCGCCGCCCGACGCCGTGACGGCCGCGGGGGCGCCGCCACCCGTGTCGGGCATCGACGGTCCTGGCTGGCCGAGGCCGAGCGAGCGGCGCGTGCGCCCACCACCACCGGCGCCATAGCCAAAGCCCGTCCCCGACCCCGCGCCGTGACCGATCATCCCGAACCCCTGACCGTCAAAGCCCTGCTGCCGCGCGTCGAGCAGGCCGCCGCTGAGGTCACCGTCGTCCATCCCACCCCAGCCGGCGTTGTAGCCGCCGTAGTCGTAGAACACCGGGATCGGCGCGCGGACCAGCTCCGCATCCTCCGCCACATCGCTCGGCTTGATCACCGCGGCCGTGGTCACCACCGGGATGGTCTGCGGCATCGCGTACGGCGCCCAGGTGTCCCCGGCGCCCTTGGTCACGCCGTACTGCGCGTACATCGCATCGTTCTCGAGGACGAGCAGCGACGTGTGGCGCGAGAGCAGGAAGTACTTCTTCCCGAGCCCGATCACCTCCTGGCGGATCGTCTCGTCGCGCTTCTCGCGCGCCTCGGCTTCGGTGGGGCACAGCGCCGACGGGCCAGGTGTGCACGGCGTCATCGCGACCGCCTCGTGCTTCGCGAGCATGCGCGCGGCGATGTGCCGCTGCGCCCACGTACGCGGGAGGTATCCACCCGTAGCGCCACCCGTGCTCGGGAGCACCACGGTCTTCTTCCACGGCGCACCGTTCAGCGTGCCCGTGAGCTCCACGGCCGCGGGCGCGTTGCCGCCGGCGAGCTTGGCCACCAGCTCGAGCTCCTCGCCGTCGGCGAGCTGCGGGCTCTTGAGGTACAGCGCGGCCGGCACGTGCGCGCCGCTCGCGTCCACGAGCCGCGCCTCGACGCCGGTGACCCGCGCGGTGTGCAGCGCCGCGATCAGATCGAACGCGCGCCAGGCCACGTCATCCGCGAGATCGATCGTCGTCGCGTAGCCGCCGGTCGCGCCGGCGAGGGTCTCGAGCGTCTGGGTATCGGGGCCATCGCCCACGCCCACACCGATGAAGTGAGCTTTGCCCACGAGCTGTGCGCGCAGCGCATCGAGGTTCTTCGCGCCGCTCGTGATCACGCCATCACCGAGATAGACGAGCATCGCATCGTCGGGCGCCACGCCGGAGAGCGCCTTGGAGGCGGCCTCGAGGGCCACGCCGAAATCGGTGGCGCCGACGTCGCCCTCGTCCTGAAGCGCCTTGCGCAGCGCGCGACGATCGACATCGAGCACCCGCGTGGGCGCGAGCTTCTGCCGCGCGGTGACATCGAACGCGATCACGGACACCTTGTCGTCCTCGTCGAGCTCGTGCATGAACGCATCGACGAGATCGGCCTGCGCTCGGCGCTCCATCGCGCCGCGCGAGGCGCTGACATCATCGAGGATGACCCACGTGCGCGGGCGATACGCCTGCGCATCGCGCGGCAGCTCGGCGGGCGCACGCACCATCAGGTACGAGTCGCCACCGCTATCGTGGCGGGCCACCTGGGTCGTCTGTCGCGCATCGCGGACGTGGAGCACCAGCGAATCGCCGATGGTCTCCGACGTGTTGTGGTAGCTGACGATCGAGTCCTCACCCTTGTGCTCGACGGTGACCTTGTGGCTCGTCGAGGTGACCTCGCAGTTCGCGCAGCCCTTGATCGTCACGCCGAACGCGACCTCGCCGACCGGCCCATCGATCTCGGGGAGCGGGACCGAGAGCGTCCAGTCCGAGTACAGCTTCGGGAGGCTCTGCGTGTACGCGAGCATCAGCCGCTTGTCCTGGCGCGCGGGGAGCGGATACACGCGGAGCGAGAGGCGCCCGGTGCCGGCCCACTCGAGGAGCGCGGGATCCACGCGGCGATACACCAGCTCCTCGTAGATCCGACGCGCACGCATGCGCTCGACCACGGCGGACTCGGTGAGCTTGCCGTCGACGTACATCGCGAGCCGCTGGAGCGCGGCGTCGGGCGGGATCGCGAACCGGTAGACCCCCTCGAGCGTCTGGTCCGCGTCGTTGTGGAACGTCTGATCGAGCGCCACACGCGCGACCTGGTTCTCGACGACGACATCGACACCGAGCTTCTTGATCGGCAGCGGATACTCGTCGCCCCACGGCGGGTGCGACCGCACGCCAGGATCACGGGCGAACAAGGTCCCGTGATGGATCGGCTGCACGTCCTTCTCGTCACGGTGGCGCGCCTGCGCTGCCCACGAGGCGAGGTGCGAGAGCCGCGGCGCGGGACCGCGCGTCGGCGGGCGGCCGGGCTCGGCCACGCCTTGCTCGCCGGCGTGCAGGAGCACGTCACCATCAGACGTCGCGAGCTTGACCTGACCACGCACCACCGCAGCGGTCGTGCGATCCTTGCCGGCATCGACGAGGAACCGGGTGCCGAGCACCTCGATCCGCCCGCGCTGGGTCTCGACCACGAACGTGCCCTTACCGGGAGCAACGTCGAGGAGCGCCGCGCCTTCGACGCGGAGGTGCCGCGTGCCGAGCACGGTGACCTTCGCGCCGGGCTCGGCGATCCAGGTCGTCCCGTCGGCGAGCTGGCTGGTTGCCCCGGTACCGTCTCCGGTCCCCGTGCCCGTGCCGCCGCCACCGACGACACGCGTGACGATCAGCGCCGCCGCGGCGGTCGCCGCGAGGCCGAGGCCGACCGCGACCATCGGGGAGCGACGCGTGCCAGCCGGGGTGGCCGAGGCGTGCGCCGCGACGAGCTTCGCGCGGATTCGCGCCTTGGCGAGATCATCGAGCTTGGGGGCTTCGCCGCCAGTCTCGAGGAGCGTGGTCACGTTCTGCTCGAGAACGTCCTTGGGTTCAGTGGTCACGATGCAACCTCCGAGAAGTTGGCCGACAGCGTCGCGAACGTGTCGCGGAATGCGCGCCGGGCGCGGGCGAGGAGACTCTTGGTGGCGTCGATCGAGATCCCGAGCTCGCCTGACAGCGTCTCGAGGCTCTCGCCATCGACGTACTTGCGGGTGAGGGCGTTGCGGTACTGCTCCGGCAGGTTCGCGACCGCCATGTGGACGAGGTCGCGGGTCTCTGCGCGTTCGAGCACCTCGCCGGGGAGCGGACGCTCGGCCATCGCCGCGAACGTCTGCGCGAGGGTCGCATCGATGCGCTCCCACGCGGCCTGGAACTGATCGGTGCGCTTGTGATCGCGCAGGTGGTCGCGGATCACGTTGCGCGACAGCACGGTCAGCCAGCTGCCCACCGAGCCGCGCGCGGCGTCGTACTCGGCCTTGCGGGTGAGGGCGAGGGTGAAGGTCTCCTGGACCACGTCCTCGGCGAGGGCTTGATCGCGACCGACGCGATAGAACACGAACGCGTACAGGCCATCGACGTGCGCGTCGTAGAACCTCCCGATCGCCGTGCGATCTCCATCCTGCGCCGCACGCAGCTCGCCATCAGGGCCACGACTGCGGAACAGCCGGGCGAACAGGGTCAGGAGCATCGCGGCCTCGCGGGGTTAGAGAGCGGCATCACGAGGAGGTGTCATCGGGGCTTCGGGAGGTGTCGCCCAGCGTAGACGAAACCGGGTGCGGGCAACGGTTTCAGGGGGATACTGGTCGTACCTGTGGTGCGGAAGCTGCCCCCCGTGCTCGCGATCTCCGCTGCGGTTCACGCCGCGGCCCTCGCGTGGGTGGCGGCCTACACGCCGACACCGAAGCCCCCCGTGGCGGTCCAACCACCCACGGTGATCGAGCTGGTGGAGCGCGCACGGCCACCCGAGGTCGTGCCGATCGACGTGGCCTTCCTCGATCCGCCCGCGACGGCAGCGGTCACCGCCCCGTCCATCGCCTCCACCAGTGGCCGCCCACAGACGAGCCGCGCGCGCCCACCGATCGCTCCGTCCTCCGGCGAGGCGATCACGACGAGCACCACGACCACCGAGGTGGCGGTCGCGACCGGACCCGCGGTGCGCAATCCCTATCTCGAGATGCGGCGGCCGGGAGCGCCCCGCCCAGGGCGTGCAGGGATCGAACTCCCGAGGCTCACGTGGAATCCCGACATGCCGGCCGGGCCGCCGCCACCTCGCGACGAGAGCACCGGGCAGCTCGACCCGAGCGGGCGCGGCACGTACCGATCGGATCAAGGGCCGTTCGTGGCCAAGGTCGCGGCCGACGGCAGCGTCAAGATCAAGGACAAGCGGAACCTCAACATCCATCTCGCGCTGCCGAGCCCGAAGGATCTCGGTCGCGCGATCGCGGACTGGTACACCGATCCGAACAAGCCGGTCGGGATGTTGCCGCCCGATCACATCGAGACCACGCCGTACACGACCGAGGAGGAGTGGAACCGCACCCACGGCACCCGGGTCAGCGGGGGCGGAGGACTCGGGGGCGGCGGCACGCAGGACGACGAGCAGGTCCGCACCAGCAAGAAGGGCGTGGGTGATACGGCGACGGTCCCGATCCTCGCCGGCGGGTTCGACGTCTCCGATGCGCTGATGCGGCGGCACGGCATGGATCCGTACGCGAGCAAGAAGCTCGCGTTCCTCGATTCGACGCGAGCCGAACGCGCTCAGATCGGGATGCGCCACCGGACCGAGCAGCTCGCGATGGCGCCCGAGATCATGAAGCGGAACCTCGATCGCCTGTGGGGCACGATCGGAGAGCCGGCCGCGCGACGCGAGGTGCTGTTCGAGTTGTGGGACGAGTGCGCGGAGACTGGCACCGACGAGCTTATCGCCGCGGGGAACGCTGCGCGGCTCCTGGTCATCGGCTGGATCCACGCGAAGCTGCCGGCCGGAACGGCGCTCGCGTACACCGCCTCCGAGCTGGCGGCGTTCAACGGCAGGCGCACCTCGAAGGCGACGTTCGCCCCGTATTGAGGCCGAGCCGCCGATCCCGTCCGGGCAATCTGCAGCATCGGCGAGCATCACGGTTTTGCGTGCGTGGTCGCGCCAACAGTGGTCTCCTCCCATCGATGCGAGCCGCAGCGCTGTGCGTGATCCTCGTGGCGTGTGGCGGGGGCCAGGGCGCGGCCGATGACGTCTCGATCGACGCGCCGAGCGGCATCGATGGCACTGCCGACTCCCCATCCGGCAACCCACACCCGATCCGCACGCTGTTCGTGATCCCGATGGAGAACAAGGCAGACACCGCGATCTACGGCAACACCACGAACGCGCCATACATCAACGGCCTGTTCGCGATCGCGAACCGTGCCACCAACTTCCGCGACGAGCTTCCCGGCCTCGACAGCGAGCCGCACTACGTGTGGATGGAGGCGGGCACCAACGTGTTCTCCGACCGCACGTTCAATAACGACAACGATCCCTCGGCGAGCAACAGTACGGCGAGCACCGAGCACCTGGTCACCCAGCTCACCGCCGCTGGCGTGCCGTGGACGAGCTACCAGGAGGGCATCACCAGCAACACCTGCCCCGTGGCCTCGACCGGGAACTACGCGGTCAAGCATGATCCCTTCGCGTTCTTCCGCGATGTCTCCGGGTCGCCGCCGAGCACGTCGAACGCGGGCTGCGCTGCGCATCACAAGCCGTACGCCCAGCTCGCCGCCGATCTCGCCGCGGGCACCGTCAGCGGCTACGTGTTCATCACGCCGGATCTCTGCCACGACATGCACGGCGACCTCGGCTGCCCGTCGGGCATCACCTCGGGCCCCAACATCAAGGCCGGGGACACCTGGCTCGCGACCGAGCTGCCCCGGATCATCACCTACGCGCAGACCCACGATGCCGTGATCTTTCTGACCTGGGACGAGGGCAGCGCCACCAACCTCGTCCCGTTCCTCGCCCTCGGCAGCCACGTCAAGCCGGGCACCTCGGCCACGATGTACACGCACAGCTCGATGCTCAAGACCACCGAGGAGCTCCTGGGGGTCCCCGTGCTGGCCTCGGTCGCCGCCTCTAGCGATTTCGCTGACATGTTCGAGCCCGGCACCTTGTGATCATCGTCGTCATCCGGCCCGGGTGATTTCGGCGAAGAACTTCTCGGTGCATGGGCACCAAGAAGCGATGACCACGAACATCTGGCGAAAAGGGGTCAGACCCCTTTTACTGGCGCTGGGCTTGTTCAGCCTGGCCGGCTGCAGCCACGTACGTGCGTCGCAGCGCGAGCACCTGGCAAACCCTGCCATGCAGTTCGAGATGGATCCGCAGGCGGTCGGGCAGCGCGACTCGATCCTCGAGATCACCGAAGGCAGCAGCTTCCCCTCGGCGGGGCCCGGCACGGCGGGTGCCGGGTGTGGGTGCAATTGAGGCAGGCGCTCGCCCTGATCGTGCTCGCTGGCCTCGGTGCAGTGGCGAGCGCAGATCCTGCGGAGCCCGCCCCGGCCGCGGATGCCACGTCGTCGGCCTCCGACACCGCCACGGCACCCGGCGCAGCGGAAGCTGATCTCCCGGCCGCAGATCCTGCCGTCACCGGCACCACCGAGAGCGTCCCCAAAAACTACCCGACGGGCACCGTTCGCGTCGGCGCCTATCACGACAGCGATCGCACCACCGTGTACCGGTTGCTCGGGTCGGTCGCACAGAGCCTCGGCCAGTGGACCGTGCAGGGGAGCGTCGGCGTCGATGCGGTGACCTCCGCCTCGGTCGACGTTCGATCGTCGCCGGCGCTCAGCAAGGTCGACGTGGTGACGAGCGCCTCGGGGCGCAGCTCGACCTCCGGCGGCCAGATGACCGACACGCGCTACCAGGTCACCGGCGGCGTCGGATGGAAAGGCAGCGCCGGCCGAGCGGCCAACGTCAACGCCGTGGTCGCGCGCGAGACCGACTACACGAGTGTCTCCGGCGGGATCAACGGCTCGTTCGACGTGCTCGATCGCACGACGACCTTGCTCGGTGGCCTCACGCTCACCGACAACTGGGTGTCGAGCGTGCTCGACCAGACGTTCCATCACAAGCTCCTGACCACCGGCTGGTCGGTGGGCGTCGCTCGCGTGCTGACCAGGAACGATGCGATCCGGCTCCGCTACGACGGCAAGCTCTCGAGCGGCGATCCGTCGTCGCCCTACCGCAGCGTGCGGTTCGGAGACTGGACCGCCCAGCAGGGCAGCCAGCAGATCACGTTCATGAACACGATCGGCTCGGCCGATGGGTTGCCCGAGCACCTCCCCGGGCAGCGCGTCAGCCACGCGGCGGTGCTCGAAGGGGTCCACTGGCTCGCACCCGGCATCGCGGTGCACCCCGAGCTGCGCGCCTCCTACGACAGCTGGAGCGTCGGCAGCCTCAGCGGCGCCCTCGATCTCCGGATCGCACGGCCGAGCTGGCAGCTCTCGCTCGGCTATCGCTACTACTGGCAGCGGCGCGCCGAGTTCTTCGAGGACAAGTACACGCAGGCGCCTGCGATGTACTCCTACTACACGTCCGACAAGGAGCTCGGCGATCAGCGCGGCCACCTCGGACGCCTCGATCTCTCGCGCGTGCTGTTCGAGGCCGACGACCCGAACGATGGCCGCATGCTGCTGAACCTCCAGCTCGACGTCGCGCGCTACCAGTACCCCGGCTTCACGCTCCTGCCGTCGCGCGACAGCGTGTTCGTCGGAGTCGGCCTCAGCTGGGAGAGGTGAGCCGCTGCCAGCTCACGCCGGCCGTTCGGCGATCACCCGGAGCTCCGCGCCTACCCCGAAGAAGCGGAACGCCGACAGCACGGCCACGAGGGGATCGGAGAGCGTGATCGCGACGCTCGAGTCACGTGACCAGTGGGTGCCGAGCAGGCCGTTCAGCATGTGCCGGAACGCGCGCTGCCAGCTCGTCGCGCCGGTGCGCGTGGTGATCGAGAGGACGCGGAACCCGGCCTGCTCGAGGAAGCGACGGATGGTCGGGCGCGTGAACTGGAACAGGTGGCGGGGCGCATCGCAGCTCCACCAGAAGCGTCCAAACATCGCCGCCTGCAGGCTCGCGTAGTTCGGCACGCACAGCGAGAGCCGACCGCCGGGACGGAGGGTGCGGAAGCATGCGTCGAGCGCCTGCGACGGCGAGTGTGTGTGTTCGAGCACGTGCCACATCGTGACGACGTCCATGCTCTCGTTCGGAAAGTGCTGCTGCTCGGCGGTCCCCACCACCGCCTGATGTCCGTTCGCCGACGCCGCTGCCACGGCCTGCGCCGAGGGCTCCACGCCGTACGTCGACCACCCGAGGCCCCGGAGGACATCGAGGTAGCGCCCGCCGCTGCCACAGCCAACGTCGAGGACATGCCCCTCGCCGTGCCAGCGCGGGAACCGATACCAGGACAGGTCCTGGCGAAAGTGGATCCACGTGCGCCACAGCAGCCCGCGCCGCGCGCTCGCCTGACTCGACACCGCGCGCTGCCACGCCTTCGGCGTCGTCGGTGCTGCGAGGTGCGCGGGATAGTCGTCGGGATAGAACGCGCCGATCGCGCTGCGGGTCGGCCGCGGGCTGATGAAGTGGAGCGAGCAGTCCTCGCACGAGACCAGCCGCCAGGTCTGCGGCCCGAACAGCAGCAGATCCTTCCAGACCCGGCGCGGTCGAAACGATCGCCCACCGCACAGCTCGCAGGCCTCCACGCGCTCGATCGCGTCCATCATCGATCAGGGCCGCTTGCCGTCGAGCGCCTCGAGGCCCTGGAGCGCGCTCGCCCGCGCGTTGACGTTGGGGTCGTTCTCGGCCGCATGGAATCTCCGACGGGCCTCGTCGAGCTCGTGCGTCTCGACGAGGAGCCAGCCGAGCATCGCGGATGCCTCTCCCGCGCGCGTGCTGACCGGGAAGGCATCGAGGAACGAGCGGAACGCGGCGATCGCCTCCGAGGTTCGATGCAACCGCGCCACGGCGACCGCATGCCAGAACGTCGCGTCCTCCGACAGCGCACCATCGGGAGCGAGGGCGACGGCGCGATTGAACGCGGCGGCAGCCTGACCGTACTCACCCTGCCTCATCGCGTCCCAGCCTCGGACGAACGCGGCCTCCTGCGGATCCGGAGCCTTGGGCGGTGGCGCCGGCGCGGGCAGCAGCTCCACGCGTGGGGGATTCGGCGCGGTCGTGACCGCAGGCCGCGTGGGCGTGGGCCGCGCTGGGCTCACGATCACCGGAGCCGGCGTCGGTGCCGGGGTCAGCACGCTCGCCACCGGCGCGTGCCAGGCCTCACCGCCAGACAGCACGACGGGCGCGTTGCCCGCGCGCCTGACCTCGACCCGCCCGTGGACGACGTGCACGGACACCAGGTGGTCGGCCATGGCCACGACCTCGAACGAGGTGCCACGGACCTCGACCTCGTCGGTGCCGACCACCACCCGGAACCGTTCGCCGGCCGACAGCGGATCGACATCGAGATCGATCACGCCATCCCGCAGCCGGACGATCTCGTCGGGCGGCCGCGCGGCGAGCGTGAAGCGGGCCCCTTCGTGCGCATGCACCACGCCGCGCCGCGGAGGTGCAGTGACCTCGTCGGGGTTGTGCGATCCGGGGCGCGCAGCGATCGCGATCACCACCGTCGCAGCCACGCCCATCGTGAGGGCGATCCAGCGCAGGTCGCGACGCGAGCCAGGAGGTGCGGCGTCCTTCGCCTGCGCGAGTTCGCTCACACCGTTGGCCGGATCGTCCGGACCGGCTTCGTCGTGCGAGAACGGCGCGATCGGCGCCGTGCTACGAACTGAGGACACGCCCTCCCACGCTGCGAGCAAGGCGGTGCGGCGCTCCTCGATGTGAATGGCCGAAGGTGCCTCGAAGGGCAGCTCGCGGACCAGCTCGACGGCACCGACGGTCTCGTCCCACAACGCGCGACACACCTCACAGCCATCGAGGTGAACAGCGAGCTCCGGATCTGCGCCCACGCTGACCGCGCGGTCGAGCTCCAGCTCCGATGGACAGGCCAGCCGGGTCATCCCGGCCTCTTCGCGAGCGCCGCGCGCAGCGCCTTGCGCGCCATGTGGAGGCGCCGCCACAGCGTGCCCTCCGGGATCTCGAACATCCTCGCGACCTCGACGCCCGGGAGCTGCTCGATGTCACACAGGACGAGCGCGAGCTGCTGGTCATGAGGCAGCGTCTGGAGCACGTCGGCGATCCGCAGGAGGAGCCGGTGGCGATCCACCTCGGCATCCGGCTGCTCGGGCACCACGCTGGGCCCGGCGGCGAACTGATCCTGGTTGACCCGCCGGCGCTGCTCGCTGCGCATCTGGTGCCGCGCCACGTTGGACGCCACGCCGAGGATCCAGGTCTTGACCGAGGAGTGGCCCTGGAACTGCGCGGCGGTGCGGGGCAACTCGAGGAACGTCGCCTGGACCACGTCGTCGCGCGCCATCTCGTCGATGGCCGGGAGCCGGGAGACGAACCGATAGACGGCGAGATGAAACCTGTCGAACAGGCCTCCGAGCGCGGTGCGATCTCCCGTGGCGCACGCCGCGAGGAGCGCCTCGTCGGAGAGATCCGCGCTGTCACCAGAGATCCGTCGCAGCGGGATCAAGCGGCCCATCACATCCCTCCGAACCGCAGGCCCGCGCCGAGCCGCCCGAAGATCCGTGGCTCGTTGGTGACGCCTGCGCTGACCGAACCCTCGACGTCGGTCACCTGCGAGACATCGAGGGTGGCAGAGACCTCGAGCGCGATCCGGAGGCCGAGCGGGATGGTCCACGCCATGTGCGCATCCGCGCGAAGCCCGAACGTCTCGCTGCCCTGTGGCATCCCGCTGGCCCGCGTACCCGTGTGCACGGAGCCCATGCCGGCACCGAAGCCGGTCGAGAGTGTGGTGTGGCCGAGCCGGAACGGGATGTCGCCGCCGAACAGCACGTCAGCGGCATGACGCTCGGCCTCGCTCCACATCCCGGGTCCATCCACCACCGCGGCGTAGCGGCCACGCGCGGAGGCGCACGCACGACCGAGCTGCACACAGACCCCGACCATGAAGCCGACCCAGCTCGTGCGATCGTCGGCGAACGAGGTCTCCGCCGCCGAGAACAGCTGCAGGCGGGCCGGCATCGACGGCAGGGGTGGTGCGCTCGGCGTGAGGGCTTCTCGCAGGCTGGTGACCGAGGTTGCAGCGGGCGTCACAGGCGTCACAAGCGTCAGGGTCGCCGCGTGGGTCGCGAGCAGCGGGTTCTCGAAGTCGCTCCGGCTCCAGGACTCGATGATCGTCGCGGCGGTCGCGGGCTCGGTGACCACCCGCTCCTCCTCCGGATCTCCGACGCGGACGACCACGATGCTGCGGTCCCGGCGCTCGAGCCGCGCGCGGACCCGAGGACAGCCCTCACCCACGTTGCCGATGCCGTGCTGGACGAGCAGGTCGCCGACCGTCGCGACCAGCGCCGGATCCCCGGCGAGCGCGGCCGAGGGTTCGCATGGCGACGCCGCGGCCGCCCGGGCGGCGAGCAGCACGCCCGCGATCCCAAGCGGTCGGACGAAGAAGGACATTCCAGGGTTAGTTCCCGACGAGGAACCAATCCTTCGCTAGGATCGTTCCCGGCCTCCCGAAACCAGGACCCGGGCATTGAGCGCGAGCCCCACGAGCACGACCGGCACGACCTGCAAGACGTGGTAAGCGAGCGCAAACGCTAGGCTCTTCTCCCCGGAGACCCCGAGAACGTGGAGGCCGATCACCGCGCCCACCTCGAGCGTCCCGAGCTGCCCTGGCGTCGAGGGCACCGCGATCGCGAGATTCACCGAGAACAGGACGAGGATCCCGGCGCCGATCGAGAGCTCGATCCCGACCGCCCAGGCGACCAGGCTGATCATCACGAGGTCGATGAGCCAGCTCGCGAGGAGCACCGCGAGGGTCGCGGCGAACACCCGGGGGCGACGCACCACGTTGATCGCGTCGGCGAACCGGGCCGCAAAGCTCGCACGTGCGAGCCGCGTCGCCACGAGCCCCAACACGACCAGTACGCACAGCACCCCGGTCGCGAGCACCGTGATCCAGCGGCCGAGCGATGACGGGAGGTCCTCGACCAGCCACGGCAGGGGCACGACGAGGATCACCATCGAGACGATATCGAGGAGCTTCTCGATCATCGCGACCGCGGCGGCGTGCGCGATCGGCACGCCATCACGATCACGCAGTAACCAGAGGCGCACCAGCTCGCCGGCCCGCAGCGGCAAGATCACCGACGCCGCGCACGAAGTCACCGTGTAGTCGAACAGCCTGCGCAGCGGCACCGGGTACGCGGGGCCCAGCAACAACCGCCACGCGACCGCCTTGCAGGCGATCAGGCCGAAGTTGATCACCGCGGCGACCGCGATCGGCCACCACCGAGCTGACGACAACACGCGGCCAAACGCATCGAGATCGATCCCGCGCACCATCCACACCACGCCGGCCGCGACGACGGAGATCGCGACCACCCGCAGGATCCAGCGCAGGTGGGTTCGCGAGAGATGCACGGCTCCGCACCTGAGTACCCGGCCGAGCCCGAACCCTTCGCCGAAATCGCGATCCGATCACCGATCACGATTTGGGATGTACAAGGCGCAGCTGACTGGGCACGGTGAGCGCGTGAGCGCACGCAAGGTGACCTGGCTCTTGCTGCTCGTGTGCGTGTCGCTGCGCATCGTGGCCCTGCTGCGCACCAGCGCGCTCTCCGACGACGAGGCGATCTACGCGGTGGTCGGACGCGAGATGATCGCCGGGCAGGTCCTCTACCGCGACGTCGTGGATCACAAGCCGCCGCTGATCTACGTGACCTACGCAACCACACAGGCGATTGGCGGCCCGCGCGGAGGCATGTTCCTCGTGCACGCGCTGACGGTCCTCGTGGTGTTCGGCACGTCCCTCGTGCTCCGTCGGATCCTGCGGCGGCACGCGCACGCCGACGAGCACACCGCCGGGCTCGCGGCGCTGCTGTGGATCGTGTTCACGACGACGATGATGGACTTCGATTCGCTCGCGGCGAACTGCGAGCTGTACATGGTGCTGTTCCTCGCATTGTCCGTGGCGACGTATCTCGCAGCGATCGCGTCCCCGAGCCCAAGCCTCGGATGGCTCCTCGCCACCGGAGGCCTGGTCGGCGTCGCGATGCTCTACAAGTACCAGGCGGCGATCCACCTGCCGCTCTACGCCCTCCACCTCGGCTGGACCCGCCGCCGAACGCTCGGCGCGGTGCTCGTTGGCTGGATCTCCATCGGGGTAGGCTTCGCGCTCGTCCTCGCACTCGCCCTCGTAGTGCTGTGGCGCGCCGCCGCGCTCCCGGCGGCGTTGTTCTGGTTCAAGTTCAACTTCGCGTACATCCAGAGCGGGATGGATCCCGTCGAGGTCCTGTCACGTGCCGCGGAGCGGATCTCGTTCGTCGTGATCAGCGCGGCCCTGCTCTACGCGCTCGGCCTGCGTGGCGCGTACCGTGCCCTCGCCCGCCGCGGTGAGGAGGCGGCGCCGTTCTATCGCTTCGCCTGCGGCTGGCTCCTCGTCAGCGCACTCGCGGTGTGTGTGGGAGGCCGGTTCTTCGGGCACTACTTCCATCAGGTCACGGCGGTGCTCGCCGTCCTCGCGGCTCCCGGCGCCATGGCGCTCCTGCGCCGCCGGCCTACCGCCCTCGTCGCGGGGCTCGCGATCCCGGCGGCGGCTTTCCTGTGTGCCGGCGTGTTCCACGACCGGGTGATGAACGCGATCGGCCAACCCGATCCCGACTACGTGCACATGGCCCAGGTGATCGACGCGAGCGCGACGCCCGGCGAAGGCGTCTGCATCTGGGGCAACCTCCCCGTCCTCTACTTCGAGGCCGAGCGCCCGCTCGGGTGCAGGTTCCCGTTCGCGAACTACCTCACCGGGATGAGCCCTGCGACCAGCACGCAGTACGATCCGAAGGTCGATGCGACGATGAACATCGTGCCGGAGGCGTGGACCATGCTCGAGACCGACTTCGCCGCGCGCCGGCCGCGCATCGTGATCGACGCCTCGTTCGCGGACATCGGCAACTACGGCAAGTTCCCGCCTGCACACTATCCGCGGTTGTCGAGCATCCTCGCGCGCGACTATCACGAGATCGCGATCGTCGAGGGCGTCCGCGTGCTCGAGCGCAGCGCGCCCTGACCTAGTGGCGGCGTCTACGCGCCAGGCCGAGGAGCGCCGGAGCGAACAGCAGCGCGGCGCCGAGGCACGTGGCCTCGCCGAGGATCGCGGCTGCCCCAAACGATCGGATGCCCTGATTGCGCGAGAGGAGCAGCGAGCCATAGCCCACCATCGTGGTGAACGAGCACAGGAGGACCGCGCTCCCCGCCCGTGCCAGCAGCGCCCTCGCACCGAGCAGCGGCTCGTGACGGTCCCGCGCCGCGAGGTTGACCGCATAGTCGATCCCGATCCCGATCGTGATCGGTAGCGCCACGAAATCGAGGAAGTTCACGCGCAGCCCGAGCACCGAGCCGAAGGCGAGCATCGAGACCGTCCCCGTCAGCCCACACGCCAAGGTGACCAGCCCGTGCCGTCCGCGACCGACGAGCAGCAGCACGAGCAAGATCGCCCCCAGCGCCGAGGCCAGCGTCGCCGTCGGGCCATCTCGATCGACCAGCTCCAGCATGTCCGCGAACACGAACGACGAGCCACCGAGCAGCACGCCCGGGCCGAGGTCGAGGCCACGCACGTCGCGCGCGAAGCGGACGATGTCGCGAGCATCCCAGTTGTCGTAGCCCCACCCGGGCATCGCGAGCACGAGCTTGCCCCGCGAACCATCCACCTCGGTGTAGGGCCAGGCGAGCTCGTCCGGGAGATCCTCGTCGCGGATGGCACGCAGGTCTGCGGGAGGGCGAAGCGCGCGTGCGTCTGGTCGATCCTCGGGATCGAGCTCGTCGATCGCCGCATCGGAGAGCAGCTCGCGCAGCTCCGCGAGCATCACGAGCCGCGCTGGCTGATCGGTCGGCACGAGATCCTCGAGAGAGCTCAGCCGGGAGAACAGCTTCGCGGCCTCCGGCTTGCCCACATCGAGCGCCCGGAGGCGGGCGACCAGCGGCCCGGTCTGCGCCCGATCACTCACCGTGATCACGAACCCGCCCGAGATCCCCTGCCCGAACGCACGATCGACCACCCCCATCCAGTGGCTCTCGGCATCGATCGCCGCGCTGCTCGAGCGCAGGTTGCGAAAGTCGGACTCGAAGGGATCCCCGGCGAGGTAGCGGTACGTCAGCCCGCCCGCGACGAGCGTCAGCACCAGCATCGCGAGCACGCGCGCGCCTGGCGCGCGAGGTGCGAGCCGCGCGAGCAGCGCCCCGATCGCGGGCTCCGCACGAGAGCGCAGTCGCCCCGCCCGGGCGGCGATCGCGATCAGCGCCGGGAGCACCGTGTACGCAGCGATCCAGCACGGGAGGATGCCCACCCCGGCGATGATCCCGAAGTCCCGGAACCCGCGGAACGAGGTCAGCGTCAGCGAGCCGTACGCGACGGCGGCGGTCAGCGCCGCGGCGAGCGTGCCCGCCACGGTTCCACCGAGGGCCGCGGCGAGGGCGGCCTCCCCGGAGCTCCCCGCGCGCCGCTCCTCCATGTAGCGCGCGAGCAGCAGGATCCCGAAGTTGATGCCATTGCCGATCACGATCGAGGACAGGAACGCGGTGGCCAGGTTCAGATGCCCGACGGCGAGGCGCGCGAACCCGAACGTCACGAGCGCGCCGACCACGAGGGACCACGACAGCGCGGCCACCGCGACGAGCGATCGGTAATAGAGCAGGAGCCCGAGCAGCACGAGCACAACGGTCGCGATCACCGCGAGCACCATGCCGTCGAGGATCGCGTCGTGCTCCGCGACGGTGAGCACCACGTCGCCGGCCGCGCCGATCTCGACCCCGGTGACCTCGCGCCGCACGGCGGCGGCCGTCGCCTCCACGGCCTCGAGGAGCCGCTGATCGCGATCGATGTCACCCGAGGGATACGCGGTGCGCAGGATCATCAGCTGCACGCGACCGTCGCTGCCGACCAGCTCGCCGGTCGCATCCTTGGCCCGCTCGGCCTCCCGGAGCCGCGCGCGCAGCCGATCCGTGTCTGTGCGGCGTGGAGGCGCCTCGTCCTCGAGGTCCACGTACAGCGGATTTGTCCGCAGGCGAGCGTCGCGGAGCTCCGCGCGCAGAGCATCGCGTGCCGCGGTGAGGTCGGCGACCGAGGCGGCGAGCCAGCGGTGCTCCCACGCGAACCTGCGCGCCACGCCGTCATCGAACGTCACGCTCGAGATCAACCCGGGCGGCAACGCGAGGAACCGTTCACGGAGCAACCGCGCCGCGCGCGCCCGCTGGACCGGGTCGCCGCTCTCCACCGCCACCATCACGGTGCCGAGCACCTGCGCGCGCCGCTCGATCGCGCGCAGATCCTGCACCGACGGTGCGGACGGGGGCAGCAGGTACGAGAGGTCGGCCTCGACGGAGAGCCGCGACGCGAGCCACCCTGCGAGCACGACCACGACGATCGACGCGGCGACGATCCTGTGCCGATGGCGATCGATCCATCGCGCGTACGCGGTGGCGAGCTCCCGCGTCTTCATCGGCGACTCGCTACCCGGTGGCCATCGAGCGCACGACCCACGGCGCCGAAGCCGGTGCGGGCAGCGCGATCTCGCGGCTCCCTGCACGCGCCGAGACGTACGCGCTCTGGATCAGCTCGATCGAGTGTAGGGCATCGATCGCCTGCCGGCCGACGTAGTCGTCCGAGCGGATCGCGTCGAGGAACTCGGCCTGGAGCGTGGCGAACCAGCCCACGTGCGAGGCGTCCATCCAGTCCGACGCGGCGGTGCTCCGCTCGACGGTGCCCGTGCCGTGGAGCGCGAGCTGGACCTCGTCGTCCTCCACCATGATCGCACCGTGCTCGCCGTGGAGCGAGTACATGACCTTTCGCACGCCCGCGTTCCACGTGAGATTGGCGATCGCCGTCCCCGAAGGGAACGTGGCGGTGCAGCTGAAGCCATCCTCGGTGTCGAGGCCGGCGCGGTGCTCGACATGCGCGGTCACCGACGTCGGATACCCGCCCAGCCAATCGAACGCGAGATAGAACGAGTGGCTCGCGTGGTCCATCGCGATGCCGCCACCGGAGTAGCGCCGGGTGCGTCGCCAGTCGGGACGCCACTCGGCGGTGCCCTTGGCGTGCGTGGGTCGGAACGTCTGCAGGGTCACGAGGTGAATCTTGCCGACCTTGCCGGTGTCGAGCAGCTCGCGCACCCGCTTGACCACGGGCGCGTGCCGGTAGTTGTGCGATGGAAAGAACACGCGTCGCGCCGCCGCCGCGTGGGCGAGCATCGAGCGCGCATCCTCGTCGGTGGTGGAGATCGGCTTCTCGCAGAGCACGTGCAGCCCGCGATCGAACGCCGCGTGCGAGATCGCGGCGTGTTCGCTCGGCGGCGTCGCGATATCGATGAAGTCGAAGTCCCGCTGCGCCGAGGCGAGCATCGCGTCGACCTGCTGGTACACGCGGACGCCGGGGATCAGCCGCTGCGCGAGCGCGCGCCTGGCCGGGCAAAGATCCGCCACCGCCGTGATCGTGAAGCGCTCGGGATGAGCGAGGTAGGCCGGGAGATGGCCGCGCTCCGCGATGAAGCCGAAGCCGGCGATCGCGCCCTTGAGTGGCTGGTGCATCGGGTCCTCTTGTCCTTGGTCGCGACAGTGAGTGCCCGGGGCATCGCGAAGCCTTCGCAGGTTTGTTCGCGATCATGCGAGCGCATGCGCACGCCGATCACCTGCAGTTTGCCGCAACGAGATTTCCGCGAAGGTTCTCGCGGTGACTGGGTACTCACGATCGGACAGCGAGGACCGATCGATGACCCCAACTCCACCGGCGAATGAGATCGCGACGAAGCCGCGTCGCTCCAACGTCTACGGCGTGATCGCCTGCCAAGGTGACTCGCTGACCTACGGATCGCGTGACCCCGACGGCATGAGCTATCCGCTCTACCTCGGGCGCATGCTGTCGCAGAAGCACGCCCAGACCTGGGTCACCGTCGGATTCGGCGTGCCGGGCGAGTGCTGGGCGGAGATCTGGCGGCGGAACTACCGCGAGCTGCTCTCCGTCCCCGAGGCCGGCGAGGTCTGCCTGTGGGCCGGCACCAACGACACCTGGAAGGACCGCCCGTTCGAGCAATCGATGATCGCCTGCGAGGCCGTGCTCGATCAGTGTCGCGCACTGGGCAGGTTCGTCTACCTCGCGACCTTGCCCGGCAAGCGCGGGTTCGGTGCGCCACGCGAGCCGTGGGCGATGAACGGGATGATCGAGAAGCTCAACGACGCGTACCGCAAGGTCGCGGAGGAGCGCCGGCTGTCTCTCGTCGATCTCTCGGCGTTGCCGGCCGAGCACTTCGTCGATGGGATCCACATCTCGCAGGCGGGCAACAAGTGGGTCGCGGAGAAGTTCTGCGCCGCGATCGAGGCGAGGCGCTAGCCGATGATCCTCGCCGTCGTCGGCACCCGGCCCGAGGTCATCAAGATGGCTCCGGTCATCCATGCCCTGCGCCGGCATGGGCTCCCCGTGAAGCTGGTCACCACCGGCCAGCACCACGACGTGCGGATGATGGGCAGCTTCCTCGAGACGTTCGGACTGGAGGTCGATCATGCACTCACGCTCGTGCACCGCGATCTGCTCGGGAGCTTCATCGATATCCTGTCGGCCCTCGCGGGCGTGATGTCACGGACCAAGGTCGCGCTCGCGCTCGCCGTCGGCGACACGACGACCGTGCTCGCCACGGCCCTGGCCGCGCGCAAGAGCGGGGTCGGCTTTGGCCACATCGAGGCTGGGCTGCGCGCGTTCTCGCGCGAGCTGCCCGAGGAGGAGCATCGGATCTGTGCAGATGCGATCGGCGACCTCCTGTTCGCCCCCACGCGGATCGCCGCGGAGAACCTCGTCCGCGAGCACGTCAACGGCGCCGTGCACCTGACCGGCAACACCATCCTCGACGCCCTCCGCTCGCACCCACCGACCGCCGTCCCTCGGGCCAGGCGAGCCGGCGTGCTGGTGACGATCCATCGCCAGGAGACGGTCGACGATCGGCGCTGCCTGGGGCGGGTCCTCGATGCCCTCACGCGCCTCAGCGTCCGCGAGCTCGTGGAGTGGCCGATACACCCACGCACGCTCAGCAAGATCATCGAGTTCGATCTCGACCTGCCGCCGAACGTCCACATCACGGAGCCG
Source organism: Myxococcales bacterium (assembly GCA_016720595.1). Lineage (GTDB taxonomy): Bacteria > Myxococcota_A > Polyangia > Haliangiales > Haliangiaceae > JABFXX01. Next base: position 579,062 of record JADKKI010000072.1, on the reverse strand, counting down.
ATCGGGCACATCGGCTTCCTCGAGCGGCTCGCGAGTGCGCGCCTCGTGGTGACGGATTCGGGCGGCGTCCAGGAGGAGGCCGCGATCCTCGGCACGCCATGCGTGTGCGTGCGCGAATCGACCGAGCGCCCCGAGACCATCGATGCCGGCGTCGGCCTCCTCGCGGGCACGCAGACCGCAGGCATCCTCGCCGCGATCGGCGAGATCCTCACCGACTGGGATCGCTTCGCACGCCCCGTGCCCCACCTCTACGGCGATGGCCGTGCCGGGGAGAAGATCGCGGAGGCGTGTGCCGGCTTCCTCGAGAGCAAGCTCCCCGTCCATCTCCGCGCGGTGGGCGGCTAGCGTGCGGATCTGCGTCGTCGTGCCGTATGACCTCGCCGAGCAAGGCGGGGTGAAGCGCCACGCGTTCCAGCTCGCCGCCGCGCTGCGCAACCTCGGCGATGACGTGACCGTGATGGGCGCTTCGAGCACCCCCACCGACGACGCCGCGGTCCACGTGTTCGGCGGCATCGTCAACATCCGCTCGAACGGGTCCGACAATCGACTCGCGATGCTCACGCCGCCGTGGCGGATCCGTCGCTGGCTCCACGCCCAGGCGTTCGACGTGATCCACGTGCACGAGCCGCTGTGCCCGCTGCTGGCGCCGTGGAGCGCGCTGTTCGCCGGCAAGGCCGCGCTGGTCGGCACGTTCCACGCGTTCGCCGAGAAGGAGGAGCTGACCCCGCGACTCCTGCGGTGGTGCAGCGCGCCCGTGGTGCTCCCGAGGTTCGATCGCGCGATCGCGGTCTCGGAGCCCGCGGCGAGCTACGCGCGGTTCGTATGGAAGCGCGAGCTCGCGATCATCCCGAACGGGATCGCGACGGACCTGTTCCGCTCCACCCCCCAGCCCGTGCACGCCCCCGGCGATCCGCTCCGGCTGCTGTTCGTCGGGCACTGGCGAGATGGCCGCAAGGGGCTGCCCATCCTGCTGGCGGCGTTCGCGAAGCTGCGCGCGCAGGGCGTCCTGGTCACGCTCGACGTGATCGGCAGCGGCCCCGAGGGGCGAGAACCTCCGTCGATCCCAGGCGTGCGCTTCGTGGGCCCGATCAGCGAAGCCTCCGAGATCGCCGCACACCTCCGCACGTGCGACGTGTTCGTCGCGCCCTCGATCGGCCAGGAGTCGTTCGGCATCGTGCTCCTCGAAGCGATGGCCTCCGCGCGCGCGATCATCTGCTCCGACATCGCCGGGTATCGCGAGGTCGTCGGAGAGACCAACGCGCTGCTGGTGGCCCCGGGCTCGCCCGAACTGTTAGCGACCGCGATCGAGCAGCTCGCCGCCTCGCCAGAGACACGGCGCGCGATGGGTGAGGCCAACGTGCTGCGGGCCGACCGCTACGCATGGTCGAGCGTGGTCCACCGCGTGCGCGCCGAGTACGTCGCTGCACTCGGAGCCGATCGCCTGCAGGCGGCATCGTGACCGCGCTCCGCGACATCTACTTCACGTACGCCCTCGGCGGCATCTGCACCGCCGCGGCGCTCGCGTATGCGATCCGGCTCGCGACGGGTGCCGCCGCGCACAGCGATCGCGTCGAACGGATCGGCGGCACGGTGCTCCTCGGTAAGGGCGTGATGAACTGGACGTACTGGGCGACCGACCCGATCGTCCGCGCGCTCGTCGCGCTCCACATCACCGCGAACGCCCTGACCTGGAGCTCGCTCGTGCTCGGCGCCGGCGCGGGCGTGGCCCTCGCGGGTGGATGGTTCGGGCTCGCGTGCCTGCTCGCCACGTTCTCCACGATCGGCGACATCCTCGATGGACAGATCGCGCGCGCCACGCGCACGGGGAGTGATCGCGGCGAGCTCCTCGACGCTGCCGTCGATCGCTATACCGAGTACGCGTTCGCCGCGGGCCTCGTGATCTACTTCCGGTCCTCGGTGCCGTTGATGCTGGTCACCCTCGCCGCCCTCCTGGCGTGCGTGATGGTCAGCTACGCCAGCGCGAAGGCCGAGGCCCTCCAGATCACCGCGCCCCGCGGGCTGATGCGCCGGCACGAGCGGGCGACCTACCTGATCGTGGGCGCCGGGTTGACCTCCCTGTTCGGAGAACACCTCGCCACCACCTGGCCCGACCTGCCGCGCGCGACCCCCGAGCTCATCGCGCTCGTCGCGGTGGCCGTGATCGGAAACCTCGCCGCGATCCTCCGCTTCGTCCGGATCAGCCGCGCCCTGCCCTGAGCCTGCCCCGACCATGCCCCAACCCACCCATCAGGACCGCTCGCTCACCACCGCCGTACCCGGCCCACGCAGCCGCGCGCTGCGCGAGCGCGAGTCCGCGCACCTCGCCCCCGGCACCCAGGGCTACGCGATCATGGCGGGGATCGCGGTCGACCACGCCGAGGGCTCCACGATCACGGACGTCGACGACAACACGTACATCGATCTGATCGGTGGGATCGGTGTCGGCGCGATCGGGCACTCACACCCGACGTGGGTGCAGGCGATCGGCGCGCAGGCCGCGCGCGCCACGGTGGGCTCGCTGACCAGCGACGCGCGCGTCGATCTCCTCGAGCGGTTCGCGGAGCATCCACCGGCCCCCGGGCTTCACCGCCTGCAGCTCTACTCCGGTGGCGCGGAGGCCGTCGAGAGCGCGCTCCGGCTCGCGAAGGCGCACACCGGCAAGCACGAGATCGTGAGCTGCTGGGGCGGCTTTCACGGCAAGACCATGGGCGCCCTGTCGCTGATGGGCTCGACCTTCAAGCACGGGCTCGGCCCGATGGTGCCCGGCTCGCACCTGGTGCCGTACGCGGACTGCTATCGCTGCCCGATCGGCGCCACGTATCCGTCGTGTAGCCTGGGCTGCGTCGAGCTCGCGCGCAAGACGATCAAGCTCGAGACCACCGGCGCGATCGCCGCGGTGATCGTGGAGCCGATGCAGGGCACCGCGGGCAACGTGATCCCGCCGCCCGAGTTCTTGCCCGCGATGCGCTCGCTCGCCGACGAAGCGCAAGCGCTGTTGATCGCGGACGAGATGATCACCGGACTGGGACGCACCGGCACGTGGTGGGGCACGGACCACACCAGCGTGGTGCCCGACATCGTCACGATCGGCAAGGCGATCGGCGGCGGCTTCCCGCTGTCTGCGCTCGCCACCACGGATGCGATCGCGTCCGCCGCCGTGGGCCAACGCGTCGGGGAGCTCCTCCTCCTACGGTGGCAATCCGCTCGCCGCGGCGGCGGGCGCGGCCTCGCTGCGGATCATCGCGGACGAGGGCCTGGTGGAGCGCGCGCGGATCGTCGGCGCGGTGATGCTGCGCGAGCTCGAGACCTGGGTGGAGCGATATCCGTTCGTGGGCCTGGTCCGCGGCGCCGGGATGTTCCTGGCGATCGAGCTGGTCTCGGACAAGCGGACCCGCACGCCGCTGTCGCGGGCGGTCACCGAGCGGATCTTTCACGCCTGCGTCCAGCGCGGCTTGCTCGCGATGACGTACGCGGCGAGCGTTCGGCTACAGCCGGCGCTCACCACCGACGAAGCCACCGCGATGAACGGCCTCGCCATCCTTCGAGAGGTGTTTGACCTCGTCGCCACGGAGCGCTGGTGGACGAACACGTGAGCACCGTCCCGACCGGCTGGGATGCCGTGGGCTCCGTCGTGGCGCGCGCGGTGGCGACCGTCGGTGGTGCAGGCTATTCGCCGGTGGCCCCTGGGACCTGCGGCACCATCGTCGCGGTTCCGCTCGCGTGGGCCATGCGGGACTCCGGCTGGTTGATGTTTCTCGGGGTCACGCTCGCCGTGATCGTCGGCGGCATCCTGGCTGCGAGGCGCGCGGACCAGGCGTGGCAATCTCACGACTCCGGCCGCATCGTGATCGATGAGGTCGCCGGCTACCTGGTCACCGTGGCCTTCGTCGATCGCTCGAGCGGATGGGTCCTTGCCGTCGGATTCGTGGTGTTCCGGGTGCTCGACATCCTCAAGCCGCCCCCGATCCGGTGGGTCGACGAGAACGTGCCCGGAGGCACTGGTGTGGTGCTGGACGACGTGGCGGCGGGAGTGATGGGTGCTGCCCTGATGATCGCGCTCGAGGCGGCACACGTGTTCGACGCCCTCGCTCGCCTGTGACACCCTGCCCCCGAGGTCCGATGACGTTCGCCGCGAAGCTCCAATTCGTTGTGCTCCTGCTCGGAGGCATGACCGCATGCACGACGGCCACCGTGCCGATCGGGCCCGCACCAGCCCCCGTGCCCGCCACGCCTCAAGCGCTCGTTGAGCGCCCACGCGGGCCGTACGCGATGACCGCGATCCCGCTCCCGGGTGGCAGCCCGGACGGCATCTTCCTCGACTACCTCGGCTTCGATCCCTCCACGGGCTTCGTCTGGGTGCCCGCCGGCCCGACCGGCTCGGTCGATGTTGTCGATAGCGCGACCGGACGCCTCACGCGCCTCGAAGGCTTCGCGACCCGCGAGCTCGAGCGCAACGGGAAGAAGCGCATGGTCGGCCCCAGCGCGATCACCGTCGGGAACGGCGTGGTCTACATCGGCAATCGTGGGGACTCGTCGGTCTGCGCGGTGGATCCGCGGGTGCCGGCCCGCGGGGTGTGCGGCACCCTCGACTCGATGCCCGACGGGATCGCGTACGTCGCCTCGACGAGCGAAGTCTGGGTCACCACGCCGCGCGACAAGTCGATCCGGATCCTCGACGCCAAGACCCTCGTGCAGAAGCAGCGCCTCGAGTTCGATGGCGATCCAGAAGGCTTCGCCGTCGACAGCCGGCGGAACAGCTTCTACACCAACCTCGAGGACAAGGACCTGACGCTCGGCATCGACCTGACCTCCCACGCGACCGTGTCGACCTGGCATCCCGCGTGCGGTGAGGATGGCCCGCACGGGCTCCGGCTCGCCGAGGCCGATGGCCTGTTGTTCGTCGCCTGCAGCGACAAGACGGAGACCCTCGACGTCGCACATGACGGCGCGATCCTCGGGACGATCGCCACGGGGGATGGCGTCGACGATCTCGACTACTCGGCTGCGACCCGCACGCTGTATGTCGCGGCCGCGAAGGCGGGCACGCTGACCGTCGCCGCGGTCGATGCCCGAGGCGACTTGACGTTGATCGAGACCGTCCCCACGAAGGCCGGCGGCCGCAACGGTGTGGTCGATGCCCACGGGACGGTCTACATCGCCGACGGTCCGACCTCCGAGCTCCTTGTCATGAAGCCCGCGCACCACTAGCGTCGGCTCTCCGATGACCGCGAAGGCGTGGATCCGAGCCCGGCTAGATGCGGTGCGGGCGCGCGACCTGCGCCTCGTGGGAGCCCTGCTGGCGATCGGGCTGCTCGCGATCGTGTTCCTCAAGATCGGCAACGAGATCTCGGAGGGCGAGACCGATCGGATCGATCGGGCGATCCTCCTGGCGTTCCGCAACACGCCTTCGGATCCGATCGGGTCTCCCGACGTCGAGGCCGCGGTCATGCACATCTCGGCGCTCGGCTCGGGTGCGGTGACCACCCTGATCGTCGTGATCGCGACGATGTTCTTCGTGCTCGCCGGGCGCTGGCGCTACGCGCTGTTGATGATCGGCTGCGCCGTCGGGACGCTCGTGGCGATGAGCCTCCTGAAGGGGTTCTACGAGCGGCCGCGGCCCACGGTGGTGACCCAGCTCGATCCACCGGGAGGGCTATCGTTCCCCAGCGGGCACTCGATGATCTCGGCCGCGCTCTATCTCACGCTCGGGGTCCTCGTCGCACGGGCGCTGCCCACGTCGAGGCTGCGCGTGTTCGCTGTCCTGACCGGCGCGTTCCTCACGATGATCATCGGGCTCTCGCGCCTCTACCTCGGCGTGCACTACCCCACCGACGTCCTCGCAGGCTGGACCGCCGGCGCGGCGTGGGCGCTGGTCTGCGGCGTGCTGGTCCAGGTGCTCGGCCGCCGCGGGATCAAGGACGTGCCGGTTCCGGACCCCAGCGAAGGGGCGTGAGCGTCAGTCCTTGTCGCCGTCGCCATCGCCCGCCTCTCCGGCCTCCTCCTCGACAAACGCGCCGGTCTCGGAGAACGTGGCCTCCTTGCCCGCGAACTTGATCTCGAAGCTCGCGCCCTTCGCCGGGCGGGTCACCCGCTCCACGCGCGTCGCGGTCACCCCGGGGTACTTCGCCGCGAACGCCGTCGCGACCGGCTCGGGAAGCATGGCCGTCGCGATCACCTTCTCGACCTGGACGATCGTGCCATCCGGCGACACCTCGACTTCGGCGGTGCCACCGTCGGCCTTGGCCAGCTTGACCTCGTAGATCTCCATGCCGTCCTCGTGCTCGCCTTCGCAGCCGCGCTGGGTCGCATCGGGAAACGCCTTGGTGACCGCCGCGGCGACCGCGGGTGGGCAGCCCCCGGCGCTGTGCGCGGGCACCTGGGCGGTGGGCTTGCCGCCACAGGCACCAAGGATGACGAAGGGGATACCGAAGTGGAGGCCGAGGGCGAGGACCTTGCGGATCATGGGGGCACCGTAGCCGAGGAAGAATGAGAGCCCGATGAATCCGGGCGACTCTCATCACGCTCTCATCCCAGATCCGCGATGCTCGGTCCTCCCCGATGCGCGCGCTGATCGTCGAAGATTATGCTCCGGTCCGCGATGCGGTCCAGGAGGGCCTCGTCGAGGCCGGCTTCGCCGTCGATGTCGCGAGTAACGGCGAGGAGGGCCTGTGGCTCGCGCAGGCCCATCCGTATGACGTCGTGATCCTCGACATCATGCTGCCCAAGCTGTCCGGACTCGACGTGCTGCGCCGGCTCCGGCGGGACGGGTCCAAGCTCGCGATCCTGCTCCTGACCGCGAAGGACACCGTGGAGGATCGGGTCTCCGGGCTCGATCTCGGCGCCGATGACTACCTGGTCAAGCCGTTCGCGTTCGCGGAGCTCCTCGCCCGGGTCCGCTCGCTCGTGCGCCGCCGCTACGACACCAAAGACCCGACGATCCGGATCGCCGATCTCGAGCTCGACACCACGCGCCGCGAGGTCCGCCGCGGAACCAGCGTGATCACGCTGTCGGCGCGCGAATACGCGCTGCTCGAATACCTCGCCGTGCGCGCGGGCGAGCTGGTGACGCGGACCGAGATCTGGGAGCACGTGTATGACTTCCACTCCGACGCGCAGTCGAACGTGGTCGATGTCTACATCGGGTACCTCCGCAAGAAGCTCGGCCCGCCACCGCTGATCCACACCCGTCGCGGCCACGGCTACGTGCTCGCCGAGACCGCGACCGACATGGCGACCGAGACCGAACCCGAGATCAAGCGATGAGATCGATCCGCGGCCGCCTCCTCGTGGGGACCGCGTTCGGCGTGTCGTTCGCCTTCGCGCTCTCCGGCATCCTCGTCGTCGTCCTCGCGCGCTCGTCGCTCTACGCGCAGTTCGACGAGGCGCTCCTCGCACGAGCGCATGCCGTGTCGGCGCTCGTCGAGGAGGACGCCTCGGTCGAGGTCGAGCTCGATCCGGCCGGCACGCCCGGCGATGTCGTCTATGTCGAGCTGTGGGCCGGGGAGCGCGTGCTGTTGCGCTCGACCAACCTCGGAGCGAACGACCTGGTCCGCGATCCGGGCCCACTCGTGATCCGCGGCGTCGAGCTCCCGGGCGGCGGCGATGGGCGGCAGATCACGTTGCGGTTCGAGGCGCGGCGCGAGCCCGAGGACCGCAACATCCGGCCACCGACGATGGTGACGCTGGTCCTGGCACGCCCTACGAGCGAGGTGACCGGAGCGGTCGACCGGCTCGCCGGCGTGCTGATCGGCGTCGGTGGCTTCGGCACGCTCCTCTGCCTCGCGATCCTCGTCGGCGTGGTGCGGTTCGGACTCGCCCCCGTGCGGTCGCTGGCGGAGGCGATCGCCGTGCTTCGCGAGGGCGACCTCGCCGTTCGTCTCGAGGCCGCCGCCACGCCGCGGGAGCTGCGCCCCGTGGTGGAGCGCCTGGACGAGCTGCTCCACCGGCTCGCCGCCGCCTTCACGCGTGAACGAGAGCTGACGGCCGAGGTCGCGCACGAGCTTCGCACCCCGCTCGCCGGGCTGCGCGCCACGCTCGAGGTGTCGCTCTCGCGGGACGACCGGCCGGTCGAGAAGTACCGCACCGCTCTCGCGGACTGCCTCGCGATCACGCGACAGACCGAGCGCCTCGTCGAGACCATGCTGTCGCTCGCGCGCCTCGACGCCAGCTCGGCCGCGCCGCTCACCGAGCCCGTCGAGCTCGACGAGCTGGTGCGCGAGGTGCTCGCACAGCAGGCCGCGCGAGCCGCCGAGCGCCAGCTCACGGTGATCACCGAGCTCGCGCCGGTCACCACCCCCACCGATCGCGACAAGCTGCGCCTCGTGGTCCACAACCTCGTCGACAACGCGATCAGCTACGCCGATGCCGGCGGCACGATCCGCGTGGAGCTCGCCGGCCCCACCCTGCGGATCACGAACACCGGCTGCACGCTCGCGTCCGTCGACGTGGCACACGTGTTCGAGAGATTCTGGCGCGGCGATGCGGCGCGGAGTGCCGGTGCCCACGCCGGCCTCGGCCTCGCGCTGTGCAAGAAGCTGGTCACGCTCCTCGGCGGCACGATCACCGCGGAGGTCGCCGACGGTCGGTTCATCGCGACGGTGAGAATATGAGCCGCGCCGCGATCGCGATCGTCGTCTGCCTCGCCGCGCCGGCCCACGCCGAGGACGTCACGCTCGATCAAGCGCTCGCCGCCGTGGCGAGCGCCCCCGCGACGCCGGTCCCAGCGCACGAGCTGGCGAGCGCCGAGGCCAGGGTCGCCGCCGCCGGTGCGTGGCCGGCCCCGACCGTGCGGATCGAGACCAACCGCGTCACCGCGCGCCTCGTCGCCGGTGTCGCGGTCCCCCTGCCGATCTGGGGCACCGTCGGCGCCGCACGACGAGCCGCCGCGACCCACGCCGACACCGTCCGCGCCGAGGGCACGGCCACGCTGCGGGAGCTCCGCCACCGCGTCGTCCTCGCGTGGATCGTCCTCGCGCACACCGAGGACCAGCGCGCGGCCCTCGCGACCGATGCGCAGCAGGCCGCCGAGCTCGAGAGGATCGCGCGCGGGCGGCTTGATGCGGGGGCCGGCGCCGACGTCGACGTCACCGCGGCCCACGCGGCGCGGATCCGCGCGGAGCTCGCCGTCGCCACCGCCACCCACGAACAAGCGGCCGCGGCGGCGCAACTCGCCGGCGAGCTTGGGTGGGATCCCCTGCGCGCGTTGCACGCGGCGGGACCGCTCCCCGGTGGCAGCGTCACCCTCGATGCCGTGAGGCGCGGCCTGCCCACGCATCCCGAGCGGATCATCGCGCTGCGCCGGATCGCCGAAGGCGAAGCCAACGAGGCGAGCGTGCGCGTCCAGCGCAGGCCGGCGCTCGCGTTCGAGGTCTCCGGATCGTTCGCCGATCCCACCGAGCCGCGGACGGACGTGATGCTCGCGCTCTCGCTCGAGCTGCCCGTGTTCTCCCGGATCGGCGATCAGCTGCGCGCCGCGCGAGCGCAGACCACGGCCGAGCGGGCGCGCCTCGCGGCTGGCGATGCGCTCCTCGATGGCGAGCTGGTCGCGACCTACCGCCGGTGGGAGGCCGCCACCGAGCGGTTGATGGTGCTCGAGCGCGACGTGCTCCCCGCCCAGGATCGCGCGGCCACGCTCGCGGCCCAGGCGTTCCGCGAGGGTGAGCGAGATCTCGCGAGCGCGCTTCTGGCCGAGCGCGACCGCGCGGCCGTACGCACCGAGATCGCGACCGCGCGCAGCGATGCGGCCACCGCGTGGATCGAGCTCCAGCTCGCGGCAGGAGGAGACCCCGGTGCGCACTAGGCACTCCGATCACGCGGTCGCCGTCACGATCGTCGTCGCCCTGGCGGGCTGCCGCGGCACGCCGACCGCCGAGCCCGCCGAGGAGCTCCGCCCGGCGGCGGTGACCTGTGCGCCGATCGTGGCGGGAGAGGTCGAGGACGTCGTCGAGGTCGACGGCGTGATCGCCCCGCCGCCCAAGCTCGATGCGGTGATCAGCTCACCGGTGGCCGGGCGGATCGCGCAGCTCGCGATCGAGGAGGGTGATCGCGTGATCGCCGGCGCGCTGCTCGCGACGATCGAGGACCCCACCCTGCCCGCGGGCAACCTCGAGGCGCGCGCGCAGGTCGCGTCGGCGAAGGCCACCAGCGAGGCCGCGCAGCTCGAACTCGCGCGGCAGCAGCGGCTCGTCGAGTCCGGCATCGGCGCACGGCGCGAGCTCGAGGATGCGCGCGCGAAGGCCGCGGCCGCGGCGGCCGAGCTCGACGTGGCGAACGCGCGGTCTGGGCTCGCGTCGCGACAGCTCGCCCGGCGCGAGCTCCGCGCGCCGCACGCGGGCGTGGTGCTCCACGTCTGGAAGCGCGCCGGGGAGAGCGTCGATGGCACCACCGCGACGCCGGTGGCCGAGATCGCGGACGTCTCGGTGCTCGAGGTCCGCGCGCAGGTCGCGCCCGCCGCGCTCGTCAAGCTCGCCGATGGGCTCGCCGCCACCGTGCGGGTCGCCGGCGTCGAGACACAGATCCCCGCGATCGTGGCGCGGGTCGCACCGGCCGTCGACCCCACCACGCTGCTCGGCACCGTGCGGGTCCAGCTCACCGGGGGTGGATCGCTCCCGGTCGGCAGCGCGGCCACGGCTCGGATCGTGATCGCGCGCCACCCGGGCCTCGTCGTCCCTCCCGAGGCGCTCCGCCGCTCGCAGCTCGGCACCGACGAGGTGGTGACGTGCAAGGACGACCTGGCCAAGGTCGTGGCCGTGACGATCGGCCAGCGCACCGCCAGCGGGGTGGAGATCACCAGCGGCCTCGTCGCGGGTGAGCGCGTCGTCGTCGACCACGTCCTCGGGCTCGAGGATGGCCAGCACCTGACCAGCAAGGCACCGGCCGGGAAGCCTCCGTGATCGTCCGCTGGCTGCGGGGGAACGCGGCGGTGGTCTGGCTCGCGGTGATCGGCCTCTCGGTCGCGGGCGCGCGCGCCATCGTCACGCTCCCGAGCGGCATCTATCCAGAGATGTCGTTCCCGCGCGTGATGGTGGTGGCGCACGCCGGTCAGCTCGCACCCAACCTCGTCGAAGCGCAGCTGACGCGCCCGCTCGAGGAGGCGCTCGCGATCGTCCCGGGCGTTCGCCACATCCGGGCGAAGTCGATCCGCGGCGCCGCCGAGCTCTCGCTCCAGCTCACCGATGACGTCGATCCGCTCGAGGCCCAGTACGCCTGTCGCGCCGCCATCGATCACGTGGATCTCCCCCGCGGCACCACCACGCAGGTCGAGCGCGTGCTGCCGACCGCGGTCCCCGTGATCACGTTCGAGCTCGCCGCGGCCGCCGGAGCCACGGTGGACCCGCGCCGGCTGCGCGACGTGGCCGAGCGGATCGTCCGTCCCGCGTTCGTGCGGGTCCGCGGCGTCGGTGGCGTCGAGCTCCAAGGCGGACGCGTCCGCGAGGTGGAGATCCTGATCGATCCCACCCAGCTCGCCGCGCTTCACCTCACACCCTCCCAGCTCGCGGCGAAGCTCGAGCAGGCCGATCAGCGGATCGCCGCGGGGCACGTGTTCGATCAGCACCAGACCCTGCCGATCGTCCTCGATGCTCAGGCGGCCGATCTCGAGGCCCTCCGCCGGCTCCCGATCGCGGCGGGACCGACGGGCCCGATCACGCTCGGCATGGTCGCTCAGGTCATCGAGGGCCAGGCCGACCCCGACGTGATCGTGCGCGGCCCGAGTGGCGAGGCCGTCGCGGTCTCGGTCGCCCGCCTCCCCGGCGCGAGCACGCCCGAGGTGGTGGCCGCCATCGAGGCGCAAGTCGCCGCGCTCCGCACCTCGCACGCCCTGCCACCCGACATCGCCCTGTCGCCCGTCTACGATCAGGCCGAGCTCGTCGACGAATCGCTCGCGAGCGTGCGCGACGCGATCCTGATCGGGATCGCGCTCTCGTTGATCGTGATCGCGCTCGCCCTCCGCGACGTGCGCGCAGGCCTGATCGCCGCGCTCCCCGTGCCGATCACGCTCCTCGGCACGTTCGCCGTGATGCGCTGGTTCGGGATCACGCTAAATCTCATGTCGCTCGGCGGCCTGGCGATCTCGATCGGCCTCGTCGTCGATGATGCCATCGTGGTCACCGACGGGATCGTGGCTCGGATCGAGGAGGGCCTCGCGAGAGACCTCGCGATCGAGCAGGGCTTCCACGACATGTTCGCCGCCGTGGTCGGCACCACGCTGACCACGATCGTGGTGTTCGCCCCCCTCGCCCTGCTCTCGGGCATGACCGGCAAGTTCCTCGGCGCGTTCGCGATCACGCTCGCGATCGCGGTCGCCCTCTCGATGCTGATGGCCCTCGCGCTGATCCCGATCCTCGCGCGCTGGCTCGGGCGCCCGCGCGTGCGGGTCTCCGGACCGGACCGCACCGGCGCGCTCATCACCTGGCTGATCCGGCACCGGTTCGTGGCGCCGCTGATGATCGCCCTCCTGCTCGGCGTGGGCTACCTCGCCCAGCGCCGGCTCGCCACCGGCTTCTTGCCCGCGCTCGACGAGGGAGCGTTCGTGATCGACTTCAAGCTCCCGCCCGGCACCTCGCTCGAGGAGACCGACCGGATCGGCGAGCGCGTCGATGCCATCCTCCACGAGCTCCCGCAGATCGCCACGTTCACCCGGCGCACTGGCACCGAGCTCGGCCCCGCCGTGGCGACCTTGCAGAACGAGGGCGACATCATGGTCCGTCTCGTCCCACGCTCGCGCCGCGGCAGCGTGGAGGACGTGATCGACCATGTCCGCGACGAGCTCGAGGGCGCGGTGCCCGAGGCCCGGTTCGAGTACGTGCAGGTGCTCCAGGACGTGCTCGCCGATCTGGCAGGCAACCCCGAGCCGATCGAGATCCGCGTACTCGGCGAGGATCCTGCGCTCCTCGAGGCGTGGGCCGAGGAGGTCGGCGAGAAGCTCGAGAAGCGCGACGAGCTGGTGGACGTGTTCGACGGCCGCGAAGGATCGATCCCGATCCTGCGATCGCGCATCGATCCGATGCAGCTCGCACGCCTCGGCCTCGACGCCGCGGCCGTGGGTGCCGACCTCGCGATCGCCGTCGAGGGGCGCGACGTGGCGGAGATCGTGCTGCCGGCGCGCGTGGTGGGCGTGCGCCTGCGCTATCCCGATGCGATCCGCTACTCCGCCCCTGCCCTCGCACGGACCTCGATCGCCTACGGGCCTCGCTCGCTCACGCTCGATCAGATCGTCACGTTCGATCGGCCCCTGTCACCGAGCGTGCTACGGCGAGATGGCCTGCGCTCCGCCCTCATGATGACCGCGAGCACGCCGAACGGCGATCTCGGCGCCGCCGAGGCCGCGGTGCGCGAGACCCTCCGCGAGGTGCCGCTCCCGCGCGGTGCGCAGGTGGAGATCGGCGGTCAGGCCCAGACCAGCGCCGACGCACGTGCCGAGCTGATCTTCGTCGCCCTCGCCGCGACGGCGCTCGTCCTCCTCGTGCTGCTGGTCCAGCTCCGCTCCCTGCGCTTCGCGCTCGTGGTGCTGATCGGCGCGCCGCTGTCGACCGCCGGCGGGCTGCTCGCCCTCGCCGTCACCCACACGCCGCTCGACATCTCGTCGATGACCGGCCTCGTGCTGCTCGTCGGCCTGGTGGTCAAGAACGGCATCCTCCTGCTCGAGCAGGTGCAGCGCGAGCTCGCCAGCGGCGTGGCTCTCGAGCCCGCGATCATCGCGGCCGCGCGCCGCCGCCTGCGTCCGATCCTGATGACGACGATCGCGACACTCGCCGGCCTCGCTCCGCTCGCGATCGGCATCGGTGCCGGCGCCGAGCTGCAGCGGCCACTCGCGATCGCCGTGATCGGCGGCCTGGTGCTCGCGACCGCGGTGACGCTCGTCGTGATCCCGGGCCTCGCGAGCCTCCTCGCCCCGCGCGCCGCTGCGAAGCCGGCTTAACGGCCCGAGACTGCCGAGAGGCCCGCCCGCGCGCTCTCGCGCACCGCCGAGCTCGCGTCATCGATCGCCGCACGGAACCGGCGCTCCGCCTCCGCTGGCTGCTTCGCCTCGACCAGCAGCCATCCGAGCATCACGCTCGCCTCGGAGGCGTGCGCGGAGCTCGGGTAGCGCTCGAGGAACTCGCGGAACGCGGAGACCGCCTCGCCGCGCTTCGCACGCGCGAGCGCGACCGGATACCAGTAGCTCGCATCCTCGGCGAGCGGACCATCGGGATCGAGGATCGCCACGCGGGCGAACGTCGACGCGGCACGCTCGAACCGCCCGCCCCGCATCGCGTCCCAGGCCTCGTCGTAGGCGATCGCCGTGGGCGGGCGCGAGATTGCGAGCGCAGGTCCTGGCGACGGGCTCGCCACGATCGCGGCGGGCGCGGTGGTGGTGGCGGGTGCGGACGGGGTCTCGCGGCGAGCGCGCGGGGCCACCGGGCGCGTGATCTGCGCCGGCCCCGAAGGCGACGCCGGTGTCGTGGAGGCCGTCGGTGCCGTCGGTGTCGTGGAGGCCGTCGGTGCCGTCGGCATCGGAGAGGTCGTGGGTGCCGCCGGCGGAGCAGCGGGCTCGAACACAGCGGTGCGGACCGGCGCGCGCCACACCTCGCCCGCCGCGAGGATCACGACGGCGCCGCCGTGCGGGCGAACCTCGACCACCCCGTGGCGGACGTCGACGCGCGTGACGTGTCCGAGCTCGGCGGCGACCTCGAACGCGGTGCCGCGGACCTCGACCTCGGTGTCCGCGGTGACCACGCGGAACCGCTCGCCGGGCTGGAGCGGCGAGACCTCGACGTCGATCACCCCGTCGTGGAGCGTCACCACCTCGTCGGGTGCCGGCGAGCTGGTCACGAACCGGGCGCCGGCGTGGGCGGTGACCGTGCCGTGTGGCTGGACCCGCGACTCGGCGACGGAATCGGGACGTGCGAGCACGAACGCCAGGGCCGCGGCCGCCGCGAACGCAGCACCGACGAGCCACCATCGCTGCGGGCCGGATCGAGACGACGATCGCGCGGATGACCGGTCGGGCGGCGTGACCACGAGAGCGCCGCTGGCGGCGAGGATCGCGGTGCGCATCTCCTCGCGGCGATCGCGGGTGGGCATCGGCACCTCGAGGCTGCGGGCGAGCTCGATCGCCTGCATGGTCGCATCCCATGTGGCGGTGCACGTGGCGCACGCAACGAGGTGAGCGGAGAGCTCGGGTTCGGCACCCTCGGTCACCGCGCGTGCGAGCTCGAGCTCGTCGGGACACGCCATCATCGGCTGGTCTCCTCGATGGCCTCGCGCATCGCCTTGCGCGCGGTGTGGAGGCGGCGCCACAGCGTCCCCTCCGGGATCTCGAGGACGCGGGCCACCTCGGCGGAGGGCAGCCGCTCCAGATCGCACATGATGAACGCGACCTGCTGATCGCGCGGTAGATCGCCGAGCGCCTCCTCGACGCGGGCGAGGAGCTTCCGCTGCTCGACCTGCTCGTCGACCTTCATCGGCACGCTCGTCATCTGCTCGACGTACTTCGCCTGCCGAACCCGGCGGCGCCGCTCGCCGCGCAGCGAGTGCCGCGCGACGTTGGTGGCGACACCGAGGATCCACGTCCGCACCGACGAGGTGCCCCGGAACTGAGCGGCCGTGCGCCGGATCTCGAGGAACGTGGCCTGGACCAGATCGTCACGCGCCAGCTCGTCCGTGGTCGCGAGGCGGCCGGCGAACCGATAGACGGCATCGTGGAACCGATCGAACAGCGCACCGAGCGCGGCGGCATCACCGGTGCCACAGGCGGCGAGCAGGGCCTCGTCGGACATCTGCGCGGTCTCGCCACTGACGCGACGCAGAGGAACGAGCTTCGCGCTGCTCCCGGGCTTCACAGGCCTCCGTAGCGCAGGCCGACGCCCAACCGCGCCAGGACGCGCGGTTCATCGGGGAGCGGGGTCATCATCGCACCCCACTCGATGTGGGTCTCCTGGGTGAGCTCGGCGGCGGTGAACACGTCGATCGCGAGCCGGTGTGCGAGCGGGATCGAGAGCGTGGCGTGGACGTCGGCCCGAAGGCCGCCGGTCTCGGCCCGCTCGCCTTGGGTGGCGCCGCGCGTGTGCATCTGGCCGAGCCCCGTGGCGAAGCCGGGGGAGAATGTCCACCCACCGAGCGCGAAGGGGATGTCGATGCCGACGAGGAGCTCGATGCTCCGCCGCTCGACCTCGCCGTTCCACGGGCCAGGTCCCGCCTCGACGTTCGCCAGCCGCAGGCGGGCGGCCGCGCACACCGGGCCGAGCATCACGCACGCCCCGAGGTGTGCGCCGATCCAGCTCGTGCGATCGCTCGCGTACGAGGTCTCGAACGCGCTGAACAGCTGAACGCCGCGCGCCGATCGCTGCGCCGCGGAGCGCGGTACCGGCGCTTCGAGCCGGACGTTTGGGGCTGTGGCCACCTCACGGGGAAACGCACGGCTCGCGAGCAGTGGATCACCCATCTCCCCATGCGTGAACGATTCGATCACGGTGGCGGCGGTCTGGGCCTCGCCGACCACCCGCTCGATCGTGGTGCCATCGGCCTGCTCGACCACGATCGCAAGGCCCTCGCCGCGCCGCTCGATCTGCGCCTTGACCACGCCACACGCGCCGACCTCGAGCGCGACCCCGCGCGCCGACAGCAGCTCGGCGACCGTGGCGATCGCCTGGGGATCACCTGCCAGCACGACCGCGGGAGAGCACGCCTCGGCCGCCGCGACCCGAGGATGGGTGGCGAGGCCGACGAGGCCTGCGAGGGCGATCGGAAGGGCGATGAGCGGGCGGAGCACGGTGCTTCAGAGGTGGGTTGCCGAGCGCAGGGGAATCCTTCACCACAATCGTGCACGCGCACAGTGAAGAAAACCCCCACCAGTGGGAACACAGAGAACCAATGCGGTTCCTGATCCTCGCCACCCTGCTCTGCGCACGCCTTGCGGCAGCGGAGGGGCCCACCGTGGCATCGGATGCGTTCCCGGTGCGCTCCGGCGGACCACTGCTCGTCGACGGTGGTCTGATCGTCGGATTCCCGACAGCGCTCCCGACCGGGCTCAGCCGCGGGGTAGGTGCCGGGGTGACGTTCGGCGACTGCCCGTTTCGGTGGGGCGCGCGCGCGGCCTGGGTCACGGCGACCGAATCGACCCTCGCGTGGAGCGTCACCCACTCGGATCTGCGGTTGCGCGTCACCGGCTCCGCCGAGCACACGGCAGGGCGTGGCTCGGTCGGGCTGCGGCTCGGGGCCGGCGGCACCCTGGTGCATGAATCACGGCTCCGGAACCAGGGCATGCGCGCGGGCCTGATGGGCGATGCGCTCGAGACCTCGACGTTCGCGATGGTGCCGGCGGCCGATCTCGAGGCGGTGGTGACGCTCCACGTGCTCGGGCCCTGGCTGCTCGTGATGAGCGGCGGCCCGTCGGTCGCCGTCGTCGATGGTGCAGCGCGCGGCAGCTGGACCGCGGAGCTCGGGATCGGATGGCAGCCATGATCCGCTGGGCCCTGCTCGTGACGACCCTTGCCGGCTGCGGCGATCTCGTCGGCTTCGGCGGTGACGTGCCGCCGCTGGTGACGATCCACATCGAGGCCACCGGAGACTTCGAGGCCGTCCGCGTCCCGAACGCCACGAACGAGGATCTCCGGGTCAGCCTGGTGTGGGGCACACAGTGGCTCCCCGAGGCCCTGTGTTTTCTCCCGCCGGAGTCGCCCGAGGTGGCGGCCACCGTGGCGGCCGGGTGCCGGAACCCGCTGTCGTTCACGCCCGATCGCGTGACCTCCGGAGCCGCGCTCTCACCCAACGTCCCCACCGAGCTCTCGCTCTACGAGCTGCCCTCCGCGGAGGTCATGTTCGGCGATGTCACCGCGCGCGTGGCCTACGGCAGCCTCGTGGTCTACGACGATCGCGATCACACGGGCACGCTCGAGCTCGCGCGGGCCCGCCGCCTGCCGACGCGTGGCTTCGATCCCGAACAGGACGCGCCCACGAACGACGTCGTCTATGGCGCGAGCTTCATCGCGATGACCGAGGCCGACACGCGGCTCGCCTACCGCGAGGGCGCCTTCATCGAGACCGGCTACTACCCGCGCCACGGCTGCGGCGCGCCCCTGCCCGCCTTTTCGACGCTGACGGCGGGTGGGTTCTCCCTCCTCGACGCCGTGATCGCGACGATGAACAACACCTTGCCCTCCGAGGATCCCGCGACCTGCGCCGAGTCCAAGCCCGAGCAGAGCACCGTCGCGATCCCGCTGCGCCAGACCGCCCAGGTCCGCGAGGCTGGGTGCGAACAGCGCCGCAAGGACAGCAGCGTTCGCTATCGCGAGCCGCCCGCGGACCCGCCGGACCTCACGGGCCACGCGTATGCGTGCGCCAAGATCCCCACGCTCGGTGGAGACAGCACCAAGACCGACGGGATCATCCAGCTCGTCGTGGCCACCCGGCCCGAGGAGACCTGCCAGGGGATCACGCACTACACGCTGGTCGGCTGCGATCGAGGCGACCTCGGCTGTGACACGCCCGAGTGGGACTACCGCGCCACCCCGCCGGCGTGGTGGCCATGCCCGGCACAGGCGGCGCAGTGAAGCGTTGCGCGCGGCTCATACCGCTGGGGCTCGTTGGCGTGCTCGCGCCCAACGTGTGGGCCGACACGCCGCCCCCGATCTTTCCACCGCCCGCGCCGACGACCACACCGCCGACGACCACACCGCCGACGACCACACCGCCGACGACCACCACACCGCCGACGACCACACCGCCGACGACGACCACACCGCCGACGACCACGACCACCAAGACCTCGGCGCCAACGGGCTCCGAGCCGCCCCTCATCACCGACGAGGAGGAAGGCACCCCGAAGCTGTCGATGCCGACGGAGGCCGATCGTCTCGCGTGGCGTCGCCCCGGGTTCCGGCTCGGGCTCGGCCTCAGCTACGGCGAATTCCACGGCCTGCGCGGCGCACCGAGCGGGCGCCTGCTCGGACCCACGCTCCGCGTCGGGCTGCGGCTCGACGAGGGCTGGTCGATCCTGGCCTCGTTCCAGTACGCGTCGGCCTCCCGCACGAACCAGCTCGCCGGGCTGCGGTTCGCGGGGACGATCGATCCGACGTGGCACGTGACGCCGGCCCTCTCCCTCGCGGTCGGCTTCGGGTTCGGCGGCATCGTCGAGAGCTCGTCGACGCGAATGGATGCGACGCCACTGCCCAGCGAGGTCGAGAATTCTTACACGTTCCCCGATGCGAGCCACCCGATCGCGAGCTGCAGCGGCGTCGGCGTGGCGAGCCTCGTCCGCGGTGAGTACGCCTTCGTGCTCGGGCCGCGCACCGAGCTCACGATCGCCGCCGAGGCGATCGGCCAGTGGACCGGGTGTGTGGACGACAGCGGGCGAGTGGAGCCCGATACCGCCAAGGCGATCGAGCGCCACCAGTGGTGGCCGCACGTTGGCGCCACGCTGACCGTGGGGATCGCATGGCGATGATCGCGCGCGCCTTCCTCTCGTTCGCCCTCGCGATCTCACTGATCGCGTCGCTCGCGGTCCCGGCACGCGCCGACGATCCTCCGCCGGATGCCGGCGTGCCGCCTGCGGATGCCGGCCCGAGCTTCGAGCCGCCGCACGCGCAGGGCGCGACCGACGTTCCGTATCCCACCGGCGCCCCCGCGCACGATGCGCCGATCGTCGTGACCGTGAAGCTCCTCGTCGATGCGACCGGCGTGGTCCAGAAGATCGATCCGATCACGCCGCCGCAACCGCCGTTCGACGAGGCCGTCGCCGTCGCCGCGCGCCAGTTCCGCTTCGATCCCGCGCGCTATGGCGGCAACCCCGTCCCCGTCGAGATCACGTTCACGCACACGTTCATCGCCCCGCCGCCTCCGCCTCCACCGCCGACGGACAACGGCCCCGCCAAGACGGCGGTGCTCAAGGGCAAGCTCGTGCAGCTCGGCACGCGAGGCCCGGTGCCCGGCGCGACGATCACCGTGATCATCGGAGATCGCCGCTACGAGGGCGACGCCGATGCCCACGGCAAGTTCGAGCTGCCCGTGCCGCCGGGCGCCGCCAAGATCGTGGTCACCGCCCCCGGCCACAACGTGTTCCTCCAGCAGGAGACGCTGGTCGCCGCCCAGGCGCTCTCCGTCACCTACTACGTGGAGCGCGATCGCTACGATCCGTACGAGATCGTCGTGCTCGGCGATCAGCGCCGCGAGGAGGTCTCGCGGATCACGCTGCGTGGCCCCGAGATCAAGCAGATCCCAGGCACGTTCGGTGATCCGTTCCGCGTGGTGCAGGCGCTGCCCGGCGTGGCCGCCGCGGTCTCGCTGCTGCCGTTCCCGATCGTGCGCGGGGCGAGCCCGAGCTCCACCGGGTTCTTGCTCGATGGCACGCGCGTCCCCCTCCTCTATCACCTGCTCTCGGGGCCGAGCGTGATCCACCCGAACTTCATCGACGAGATCCAGTTCTACCCGGGTGGCGCTCCCGTGCCGTACGGCGGGTACACGGGCGGCATCATCGATGGCCGCACCGTGCGCGCGCGCAAGGACGAGCACCTGCTCGACTTCGACGCGAACCTCCTGCAGGCCGGTGGCTTCGTGCGCCAGCCGATCCCCAAGCTCGGCGTCACGGTGACCGCCGCCGGCCGCTACGGTTATCCGGGCCTGATCCTCGGCCTCGCCACCAACCAGGTCTCGCTGTCCTACTGGGACTACCAGCTCCGCGTCGACGGTGGCACCGCGAACGATGGCTGGACGGTGTTCGGGTTCGGCGCCAGCGACACGCTCGAGACCCCGGCGGCCACGGCGATGCCGGGCGATCCCAACCCGCCGCTCGAGCCATCGTTGATCCTCGGCTTTCACCGCGTCGACCTTCGCTATCACCGCACCGTCGGCGGCCTGGTCACCACCGCGCGCCTGGTGCTCGGCCGCGATCGCACCAAGACGCGCGCCAACGACTTCTCGGTGCTGATCGCCGAGCCCTCGCTCATGCTGCGCTGGAAGCGCGACAAGTCGCTCGTCCTCTCCGGTGGGATCGAGGGCTCGTTGCGCTCGATCAATCAGTACAGCCCTCCGGGCAACGATCCCGCGGCGATCCTGACCGGCAGCCTCGACCGGTTCACCAATGCGGCCGCGCTCGTCGAGGCCCTGTGGCGCCCCACCGCGAAGTGGCTGATCCGCCCTGGCGTGCGCGCCGATGTGTGGGCCGACAACGAGACCACGAAGCCCGCGATCGATCCGCGCCTCACCGTGCGGTACCAGCTCGGGCGCCGCGATCTCGCCGATGTCCCGAAGGACAGCGATGACAGCGCGGTCTGGCTCAAGGGTGCGGTCGGCATCTATCACCAGCCGCCGCGGTTCGTGCTGCCGCTGCCCGGGCTCGACATCATGCCGCTCAAGTACGGCCTGCTCCGCTCGTATCAATCGAGCCTCGGCGTCGAGCTCCCTCTCGAGGAGAGGTTCCAGCTCACCGCCGAGGGCTTCTACAACCGCATGGACCCGACGATCTTCGATCTCTCGGTCAACGACGCTTCGGTCGTCAACCAGGCGAGCCCGACCCTGTTCCCGACCACGACCGTGACCGGGATGGATCAACAGATGTTCATCGATCGCCTGACCAAGCCGCAGCTCGGCCGCTCGTACGGCCTCGAGTTCCTGCTCCGCCGCCAGGCCAAGTCCGGAATCTTCGGCTGGGTCTCGTACACGCTCTCGCGCTCGGAGCGCCTGCGCGATGGCTCGTACGTGCCGTACGACTTCGATCGCACGCACCTCATCAACGTGGTGGCCGGGCTCCCGCTGCGCCGCAACTGGGACGTCGGCGTGCGCATGCAGTACCAGAGCGGCAAGCCGAGCACGACGACCGAGGGCTACAACACCGCCCGCACCGCCGGCTACGTCCGGTTCGATGTGCGCGTCGACAAGCGCGTGGTGTGGAAGAAGTGGCTGCTCGACTTCTACGTCGACGTCACCAACATCGCCCTCCTCCCCGAGGAGGTCACCGCCGGGCAGAAGATTCGCTACGTGCTCCCCACCCTCGGCGTTCGCGGCCGGTTCTGATTCCAGGAGATCCGATGAGTAACGACACCACGATCGATGCCCAGCTCCTCGACCTGATGCTCCGCGCCGGCTCGCGCTGGGTGCTGTGGCTCATGCTCGGCCTCTCGCTCGGCGCGATCGCCGTGATCTTCGAGCGCGTCTGGTTCTTCATCCAGGAGCGCCCACCCCGCCTGGTGATCGCCGCGGCGCTGCGCACGCTCACCGACAAGGGTCCGGCCGCGGCGCTCGCGAAGCTCGCCGGTGTGCGTTCGATGGAGGCCGCCGTGGCGCGCGCCTGCCTGACGCACGCCGCCGATGGGCCGGCGGCCGTCGAGGAGCACAAGGCGGCGAGCCTCGAGGAGGAGCGGCTCCGCCACGAGAAGCGGATCGCGTTCCTCGGGACGCTCGGCAACAACGCGCCGTTCGTCGGGCTGTTCGGCACGGTGCTCGGCATCATCCGCGCCTTCCACGATCTCGCAGGCAACACGATGCAGGGCACGCAGGCCGTGATGTCGGGCATCGCCGAGGCCCTGGTCGCCACCGGCGTGGGTCTCCTGGTCGCGCTGCCCGCCGTGGCCACCTACAACGCGTTCATCCGCCGCGTCGAGACCTCGGTAGCCGCCTCGGAGGCCACCGCCCACTCGATCCTCGCGTACCTCAAGACCGCCCGGGAGCCCGCGGGCTCGACACCCGCGGCGAAGGAGGCGTGACGTGGCCGGATCGGCGCGCCGCCGCGGCATCGTGGCGGAGATCAACGTCACGCCGCTCGTCGACATCATGCTGGTGCTGCTGGTCATCTTCATGTTGACCGCGCACCTGATCGCCAAGCAGGCGATCGAGGTCGAGCTGCCGCGGGCCAGCCCGAGCACCACCACGATCGCCGTGACCCTATCCCGCGATGGCGCCCTGTACTTGAACTCCGTGCCCGTGACCCCCGATGCGCTACGATCGGCGGTGAAGGAAGCCGTGGCGAAGGACCCGAAGACCCAGGCGATCATCGTCGGCGACAAGGCCGTCTCGCACGGCCGCGTGGTGTGGGTGCTCGACACCATCAAGTCGCTCGGCATCACCTCGTTCGCGATCCAGATCGATCCGGCCGAGATGGTGTCGCCCGGGGGAACGTGAGCCGGCCGTGATCGATCACCGCCTCCTGATCTGCGCGGCCGCGTCGCTGCTCGCCCACTTCGTGCTCGGCGAGGCGCTCGGGACGTTACCGCCGCGCGAGCCGCCGGTGATGGATCGCAAGATCGAGATCCGTGTGATCACGCCGCCGCCATCGCCCGAGCCACCGCCGCCCGAGCCACCAAAGCCGCCCGAGCCCACGCCCGAGGTCAAGCCCGAGCCCAAGGTGGTGCGCGAGAAGCCGACCAATCGCCCCGTGCAGGCGACCGTGCACGACGTGATCGCGAAGGACGTGCCGGTCGCCGATCACGCCGTGGTGGCTCCGGAATCGTCCGGGCCGCCGGTGTTCGGCGTGACGATGGAGTCGACCTCGCAGGGCGGCACTGGGCCGGCGATGCAGGTCGGCAACACCACCACGCCCACGTCGGGCGCCGCCCCGGCCACCGTCGCACCGAGGGCCGCCGCCCCCGTCGCCGCGTACGAGGTGACCAAGATGCCGCTGCCGCAGGGCCGCTGCTCGGGCAAGTACACCGACGAGGCACGCACCGCCGCGATCGAAGGCACGGTGATCCTCGATCTGATCGTCGACGAGAAGGGCCGCGCCCGCGACATCCAGGTGGTCTCCGGCCTCGAGCACGGGCTCACCGAGGCCGCGATCGCCGCGCTCAAGGACTGCCGGTTCTCCCCCGGCGAGAAGGGTGGTCAGCCCGTGCCCGTCCGCGTCCGCAACTTCAAGATCCGGTTCGTGATGCAGGACGCGCAGTAGCCCCGCGAGCAAGGGCTGGCGCTGCGCCGCGGTGTACGAGAGACTGAACAAGATGCGCTGGTGGGTTGGTCTTGCGCTCCTCGTCGGCTGCTACGCGCCTTCGATCCCCTCGGGGGCACCGTGCGGCGCCGCCGATGCGTGCCCGACGGGGCTCGTGTGCGCGGCGGGGACCCACACCTGCGAGCGCACCGACCCGATGATCGACAGCGGCGGTCCAGGCGACGCCGCTCGCGTCGATGCCGCGGCCGACGCCGGAGCAGACGCCGCGACCGAGGTGCCGGTGTCCACGCTGCTGGGGACCGGGCAGACAGCCGCGAGCGGGAGCTCGGTGGCGCTGAGCCTGACCACGACCGTCCCGGCCGGGACGTTGCTCGTCCTGGAGGTCGCGGCCCGCGGCGACCCGCCGATCACCATCACCGACAGCAAGCAACACGTCTGGAAGACCGCCGTCGAGATCGGAAATCTCTCGGGGACCTCGGTCGCAGGCATCTACTACGTCGTACTCCCCTCGCCGCTCGGCATCGGTGACACGGTCACGGCGACCGTCACCACGAGCAATGCGGACACGCGCGCGCTTGCTCTGTTCAAGCTCGACAACGCGAGCATGCTGGACCAGACCGGCAGTGGCCAGCCGACCAGCACCAGCAGCCCGAGCGTCACCACGACGGCCGCGGTGACGGCCGGCACGGAGCTCGCGTTCGGCACGATCGTCACGGGCTTCAGCGCGCCAGACAGCTTCGCACCCGGTCAGAGCTTCATCGAGGAGCTCGAGTTCGGCACCTCGCTCTCGAGCGGCAGCTTCAACCACAAGCGCCTCGTCGGCGCCACCGGGGCGCAGACGTTCGCCGTGACCACGCAGCAGTCCCTTGCCGCCTACGGGATGGTGATCGCCACCTTCCGTTGATGGTCGCAGCCCTCCCGAGAACACGCGATCTCAGGTGACCGTGAACGTCACGGCCGGGAACTGCGCGCGCAGCGCCACGAGCGCCGGATCGTCGGCCGCGAGCGCGAGCTCGAGGTAGCTGGACCGGATGCAGAGGAGATCGGCCAAGCTGTAGTCGACCTGGTGGATCGGCGAGTCCTCGCGGGTCACGGCGAGGCCGCGCTCGCGCGCGAGGACCTCGATGGCCGCGGCGGCGGCGAGCACGGAGTCGTCGCCGACCAGCTCGATCTTCATCAGTAGTCCGGATCGAGCTTGACGGTGCCGAGCTCGGACTTGAGCCACTGCCGGAACAGCTCCGGCGCGAACCACGTGTACGCGCAGAACCCGAGCCACAGGTAGGACAGCGCCCGCGAGATCAGATCGTAGCCGAGCTCGTCGGTGACGATGATGAGGACCCGCATCAGCACGAATGTGCCGATCAAGACGGCGATCTGGCGATGATCGTCGCGCATCGAGATCCAGGTGTTCCAGCGCCACCACACACCGAGCAGCTTCGAGCGCCGGGCCTTGACCGCGGTGAACAGGCGGAGCCCACCCTCATCGGTGGCGTCCTGGTTGAGCACGAACCGCGCGTGGTCCTCGGCGGCCGCGGCATGGCCCTTCGCGAGCTCCACGAAGCCGGCGACCACGTGCGCATCGCGATCGGCGGCGTCGCTCTTCAAGGCCAGGGCGATGTGCTCCGCGGCGCCTTCCAGCTCGCCGAGATCGAGCTCGAGCCGCGCCAGCTCGGTCAGCGCGCCGGTGTGAGTGGCCTCGAGCTCGAGCGCCTCGGTGAGCAGCTCCTTGGCGCGGCCGTTGTCGCCCTTCAGCACCTGGATCGTGGCGCCGAGCACGTGGGTCGTGGCATCGGCGTTGTCCTCGTCGAGCGCGATCAGCACGTGCGCCCACGCATCGTCGAGCTTGCGCTCGGCCATCAGCACGGCGCCGGCGACGTAGTGGATGTACCCGTCGTTGCCCTCGAGAGCGAGCGCCGTGCGGATCTCGATCCCTGCGCCGGGCAAGCGCCGCGCGGCGAGCAAGGCGAACGCGAGGGCCGCGTGTGCGCGAGCGTGATCCGGATCGATCGCGAGCGCCTTCTGCACGAGCTCGATCGCGCCGCGGTGATTCCCGAGCCGCCGTTGCACATCGGACTGCTCGAGCAGGACCTTGATCTGCCGATCCTCCATCTCAGATCCCGCCCGCGACGATGATGATCCACAGCGGATCATCGGACAGGCCGATGATCAGCGCGCGCAAGTAGTAGCCGGCGCTCAGCACCGCGCTCGCCGTGCGCACGCTTCCGCCGTAGTACTGATAGACGTGGAACGTGCGGTTCTGCACGGTCGAGATGTAGTAGGTCATCGAGAGCTTGAACGTGACGATGCCAAGCACCGCGAGCCGCGTGGGGATCCCTGCCGGCAGGATGCCGGCTCGCACCAGCGCGATCACGATCGACGCCAGCACGGCGGTGCCGACGAACGCCGCGGCCACCAGCGCGAGCTCCTTCTTCTTGGTGGGGCTGCCCATCGCGATCGCGTTGAAGGCGAACCACGGCCACGACAGCCACGATCCGGCGACCATCGCCGCGAGCAGTGGTGCGGTGGGACGCACCACGTAGTCACCGAGGGACGTCGAGTGGGGTTCGTCGGCGATCTGATAGCTCATGCCTTGCCGTGCCTCTTCAGGAACTCGAGGACCTCGTCGTACTGCCCGCCCTCGTTGGAGTACCGCGCGTAGTTGCGGGCGGTGGTCAGCCACTCGATCGTGGTGGGCTTGATCTCCGCGAGCGCTGACATCAGGTGGCCCTGATCGATCGGGACCTCGGAGTTGCTCGCGAGCGACGCGGCGATCGCGCGATCGGCCGCGGTGTCCACGAGGTTCTCGAGATCCGCGCCGGAGAACCCGGAGGTCTTGCCGGCGAGGCCCTGGTGATCGATGTCGCCGTGCACGGGCCGGCCCTTGAGCAGGATCTGGAGGATCGAGGCACGCGCGGCCTTGTCGGGCGGCGGCACGAACAGCACGCGATCGAACCGGCCCGGGCGGCGGAACGCGGGATCGATCGCCCACGGCACGTTCGAGGCCGCGAGGATCAGCACACCCGAGTTGTTCTTCACGAAGCCGTCCATCTCGGTGAGGAACTGGCTGACGAGCTTGCTGCTCGTGCCCTCGCGCGTGTGCTGGCGCTTGCCGGCGAGGGCCTCGAGCTCGTCAAAGAACATCACGCTCGGCGTGGAGGCGCGCGCCTTGTCGAACAGCGCATGGAGCTTGCGCTCGCTCTCGCCGATGTACATGTCGAGGACGTCCTCGATCGCCACGTTCAGGAACGTGGCCTTGACCTGGCCGGCGGTGGCGCGCGCGAGCAGCGTCTTGCCGCAGCCCGGCGGGCCGTACATCAGGATCCCGCCGCCCGCCTTCTTCTTGAACTTCGCGAACAGCGCAGGCTTCTGGAACGGGAGGATGATCTTCTTCTCGATCGCCGTCTTGATCTCGGCGAGCCCACCCACGTCCTCGAACGTGATCGGCGGCGCCTCGGGGTGCAGCAGCCGATCGAGCTCGCTGCGATCGGTGTCGTCGTTGGACACCACGCGCAGGCGCGGACCATCGCCGTGGGCCTCGTGCACCGTGACCTTGGCCAGGAGCTGGAGCCGCAGGTCGCGATCCTCGAACGTGGGGTTCGCCTGGACCGCGGCGTCGTACGCGACCAGCGCTGCCGGCTGATCTCCTTGCGCCAGCAGCACCCGCGCCCGCACGATCTGGAGCTCGGGCTCGGGGCCGTCCGCGAACGTCAGGGCCCGCGAGGCGGCGCCCGCGCGCAGCAGCACCGCCGCCACGAACGCGCGATCCACCGGGGTGCAGCTCCCGGGCGTCAGGCGATCCGCATAGTCCGCGGCGCGCGGATCGCCGTTGGCGTGGAGGCCCCGGATCACGGCGAGTCGGAGCGCTGCGTTGTCGGGCGTCGCCGTCAGTGCCTCGAGCAGCGACCGCAAGGTTGCTTCGTCCATCCCGTCTTCGATGGTACCTCAACCGCCGAAACGCAACGGTTCTCCGCCTGGGGTCATCGAACGCTGGACCGCGGTGCTGGTTGCTCCAGCGCGGCGCACAGGGGTTGCTCCAGGACAGCGCACTGCTCCACACCGGAGCGCGTTCGCATCGACGTCTCGCGAGGTCTCGCGGACTTTGGCCTGGACGGATTCTTGAACGGAGGGATGTCCATGGATGATCGGAACAGCAAGCGCGACCTCGTCCTCGCACCGAGCGAGTACGCCTACATGCAAGACGTCACCAAGGGGATCGTGAAGACGTACACGGGCCCGACGGTGATCAACCCGACGGCGCAGGAGCGCCCCGTGGTCTTCGATCCGGAGAAGAAGCTGTTCGAGCCGTGCGCCCTCGAGGAGGCCGTCCAGCAGATCGCGATCGCGCCGGAGGGCTACTACCTGATCCTGAAGAACCCCTCGACCAAGGACGATCACCCGTCGCCCGGCGGCGTGTATCCCTCGCCCGATCTGCGGGTGGGCCGGAAGATCAACATCACCGGCCCGTGTGCGTTCGCCCTGTGGCCCGGGCAGCTCGTGCAGCTGGTCTCCGGCCACCACCTGCGCTCGAACCAGTACCTCCTGGTCCGCGTCTACAACGAGGACGAGGCGCGCAAGAACTGGGGCCAGGCGGTGATCAAGGCCACCGAGGGCGCGGATCCGATCCGCGTACCGGCGCAACTCGATGTGGGGAAGCTCCTGATCATCAAGGGCACCGATGTCTCGTTCTACATCCCACCCACCGGCGTGGGCGTGGTGCCCGACGAGACCGGCTCGTGGGTCCGCGACGCGCTGACGCTCGAGCGCCTCGAGTACTGCATCCTCGTCGATCAGAACGGCAAGAAGCGCTACGAGCGCGGCCCCCAGGTGGTGTTCCCCGAGCCCACCGAGGCGTTCATCACGCGCGACGGCGCCCGCAAGTTCCGCGCGATCGAGCTCAACGAGATCCAGGGCCTGCACATCAAGGTGATCGCGCCGTACACCGAGGCCGGCCGCACCTACCGCGAGGGCGACGAGCTGTTCCTCACCGGCAAGGACTCGGCGATCTACTTCCCGCGCGAGGAGCACTCGCTCGTGCGCTACGACGGCCACGACAAGCACTTCGCAGTCGCCGTCCCCGCCGGCGAGGCGCGCTACGTGATGAAGCGGACCTCCGGCGAGATCCGCATGGTCCGC
The DNA here is from genome assembly GCA_016720595.1 of Myxococcales bacterium. Lineage (GTDB taxonomy): Bacteria > Myxococcota_A > Polyangia > Haliangiales > Haliangiaceae > JABFXX01. The sequence goes on along the minus strand of JADKKI010000072.1, from coordinate 550,075 downwards.
GGGCCCGCAATGCTGCTCCCCAACCCGGTGGACGAGGTGATCGTCCGCCGCGTGCTGAGCGATCGCGAGTGCGCGACCTGGTATCCGGGCAACGCCGAGGTGCTCGCGTACAACCGCGCGCTGCGTCAGCTCGATGACGGCGGCGCACGCCCCGGCGCGATCGCGGAGGGCGAGATCCAGAAGGGCAAGGCCGGCAAGAGCGCCGCCCTACAGGTGGCGATGGGCCCCGCCTCGTTCGAGGGCATCGATCGCTCGAACCAGTTCACCAAGCCGCGCACCGTGGTGTTCGCCACCAAGTACGAGGGCGTGCCCTCGACCAGTGTGTGGGTCGGCTACGCCGTCCTGGTCGTCGACAAGCAAGGCCGGCGGCGCGTGGAGCAGGGCCCGAAGAACCTCGTCCTCGAGTACGACGAGACGTTCGAGGTGATCCAGCTGTCCACCGGCACACCGAAGACCAGCGATCGCCTGGTGGAGACGGTGTTCCTCCGCGTGCTCAACAACAAGGTCAGCGATCGCTGCGTGGTCGAGACCGCCGATCACGTCAGGGTCACGCTCGGCTACTCGATGCGCGTCAACTTCACCGGCGAGCCGAGCAAGTGGTTCGAGGTCGAGAACTACGTGAAGTTCCTGTGTGACCACGTGCGCTCCGTGCTCAAGGGCAGCGCGAAGCGGCACACGATCGAGACGTTCTATGCCCAGTCCGTGGACCTGATCCGCGACACCATCCTCGGCAAGGCGATCACCGACGGCAAGCGGCCCGGCATGGCGTTCCCCGAGAACGGCATGCAGGTCACCGACGTGGAGATCCTCGACGTCACGATCGACGACGAGGACATCGCCGCCCTGCTCGGCGATGCGCAGCACGAGGCCGTACAGGCGAACATCACGATCCTGCGCGCCCAGCGCGGGCTCGAGCTGACCGCGAAGCGCGAGGCGATCATGCGCGGCGAGGCCGATGCCCGCGCCGAGACGGCGAAGCGCCTGGCCGAGCTCGAGGTCGCCTCCACCGCCGACAAGCTCCGCGTCGCGCTCGCCACCGTCCAGGCCGAGCTCGACACCGCCGCGGCCCAGCAGCTCGCGACGATCGCGCGCAACACGATCTCGGACACCGAGCACGCCGCGCAGCTCGCACGCCGCAAGGCCACGGCCGCGCTCGACAACGAGATCTCCGAGGCCAAGCAGCAGCTCGTGCTCGGCGCGCTCAAGGCCGAGGTCGAGGCCGCGGTCGCCCGGTTCGGCGCGGCGCAGGGCGGCTTCAGCGAGGCCCTGCTCGCCCTCGGCAACCACGAGGTGCTCGCGAAGGTCGCGGAGGCGATGAGCGTGCAGGCGTTCGTCGGCGGCAAGACGCTCACCGATGTGATCGACAAGGTGTTCGCGGGCACGCCGCTCGCGGGCGTGATGGACAAGGTCAAGTCGCGGGTCGCGAACGGCCACGCCCTGCCCGCCCCCGCGAGCCGCTAGAACGACACGAGCAAAGACGAGTCGCAACAGCGAACCCCAGACGTGGCTTGTCCACGCGAGCGCTTGGCCGATGAGGACGTACTCCCGTCTTCATTCCCGATTTGTTCGTGTGCCGTCCTCGTCCTCGTGCCCGTGCTCGTGCTCGTGCTCTGAGCGAGGGTACCGATCGCGACATCGCTGGCAGCGATTCGTCAGCGTGCTGAACAAGGAGGCGCCGACGATCGAGGTAGGCCGAGCACGGGCACGGGCACGAGGACCACAACGAGAACGAGGACGAGGACGAGGACGAGGTTGAAGATGATCGCAACGCTTCATCCAGGCAGGGAGTTCCCGTCCCTGTCGGAGAACGGACGAAACCCGCCCGATCCAGGATCAGAATGAAACCAGCAGCGCCACCTCGAGGGCCGTGTCCAGCCGCTTCACGCCCTCGGGTGGTGTGTCGTCGTACGCGATCACGAAGCTGTCCTTGAGCGCCGTGTGCTTGGTCAGCTTGCTCTGCACGCTGAGCTCGCCCAGGAGGCGCACATCGCTCGGATCGGTGAGCCGCGGCTGCACGTACACGGTCTCGATGATCGAGACGCTGGTCGACAGGTCCTCGTGCCCCGTGAGGTAGAGCGAGGCGCGGCTCGACACATCCTCGCGCCCCGCATCGAGCGTGCCCATCCGATCATCGAGCCTCTCGAAGTCGAGCAGGTACGCCGCGCCTGCGAGCAGCGAGAGTTCGGGCTGATCGCGCGCGCCGCCGCCGGCGACCGCGCCCACGAGAACGAGGAACTTGTCGAACTCGTGCTGGAGGAACACCTCCCAGCGCCAGCGGCAATCGATCGTCACGCGTGCCCGCAGGTGCTCGAACGACTTCTCGGTCAAGGTCACCCCACCGCTGCGGCCGTACTCGCCGCGCGCGAGCGCCAGCGCCAGCACGCGCCCGTGGCGCACGAGCACGGTGCCCGCACCACCCACATCGAACAGCGGGTTGTTCCCCGAGCGCCAGGTCACCTTGAGAGCGACATCCCCACTCGCGCCATCCGCGGCCGGGGCCTTCGCGAGCGCGCCCTGGACGTTGACGATCTGTGCCGAGGCGGTGCCGCCCGCGAGCGCGATCAGGACGAGCAGGAGCGCGACACGGGCCACCACGGGCGCATCGTAGAACATCGCGCGGCCCCTCGCCCGCGATGGCGCAGCGGGTGCTATCAAGCCTCATGGTCGCCAGCCCGTTCGACGGCCCCCTCCTCGGGGGTCGCTACCGGCTCGGCCCGCGGCTGGGGAGAGGCTCGCAGGGCGAGATCTTCCTGGCGCGTGACGACAAGGCGAAGGGCAGCGATCCGGCCGAGGTGATCGTCAAGCGCCTCACGCCGCGCGGCACGTGGAAGTCGTTCGAGCTGTTCGAGCGCGAGGCGAAGGTCCTCTCGCAGCTCCGCCACGCGGGCATCCCGCGGTACCTCGCGACCCTCGAGGAGCCGCCCGGCACGTTCAACCTGGTGATGCAGCGCGCGCCCGGCGAGGATCTGCGCGAGCTGACCAAGCGGCGCCGGCTCTCGCAGCTCGAGCTCAAGGATGTGTTGATCCGCGGGCTCGAGATCCTCGACTACCTGCACACGCGCACACCCGCGATCGTCCATCGCGACATCAAGCCCTCGAACCTGGTGCGCGCACCCGACGGGCGGATCTCGCTCGTCGATTTCGGCGGCGTGCTCGATGCCGCGCGCGACAAGGGCGGCTCCACCGTGGTCGGCACGTTCGGGTACATGGCCCCGGAGCAGCTGCACGGGCAGGTCACGCCGGCCACAGATCTGTACGCGCTCGGCGCGACCATCGTCTCGCTCGCCGGCGGCATCGAGCCCGAGGACGTCCCGCGCAAGGGCCTGCGGATGGATCTCGTGCGCCACCTGCCCGCCCTCGATCGCACGCTGCGCGCCGCGCTGACGGAGATGACCGATCCGGATCCGGACAAGCGCCCGCAGCGCGCCCGCGACGTGGTCGCGTTGCTCGCGAAGTCCCAGCCACCGGCGGAGCTCGATGCACGCTCGACCGCGCTCGCACGGGCTCCCGGCTCGAGCGCGCTGGCGAACCGCCAGATGTTCGCGGACATCCCCGAGCCGATGGGCACGCTGCTCCGGTTCGGCGTGCTGTCGTTCGGGTTCGGCGGCTGGGTCGCGATGGCCGGCGTGCGGCTGTCGCTGACGATCACGATCGGCGTGCTCGCGTTCCTCGTGTTCCCCGCCAAGGCCGTGCGCAAGCGCGTGGTCGGGGTCGGTCAGGAGCTCGATACGATGCTGACCGAGGGCCAGGGCGGGTTCACCGATCTGATGCGCGGCGCGATGGCGCGACGCCGCTGATCGCGTACGTTCCCCGCATGCCTCGCCTCGCGTCGTTCGCCTCGCTCGTCTCGTTCGTGGCCGCATGCAGCGGGGCGGCTCCTCCTCCGACGACGAGCCAGCCCCCGACGCCGACGACGACGCCCCCGACAACGACACCGTCGACCGTCCCCGAGCCCACCGTGCCGGCAGCGATCGAGCCCGGCAGCCCGTGCGGCGCGGGTGACACCTGCGCGGCGCCCCTCCGGTGCGTCTCGTACTACGGCATCGCCGGCGCGCGCGGCCCGAAGTTCTCGAGCTGCGAGATCGCGTGCGATGGCAAGGAGGGCTGCCCCGCCGACCTCCGCTGCATCACGATCGCCGACGGACCGGGCTCGGTGTGCCGCAAGTGAAGGTCCGCCTGATCACGATCCCGTTCTCGCACTACTGCGAGAAGGCGCGCTGGGCGCTCGAGCGCTGCAACATCCCGTACGAGGAGGATGGCCACCTCCCGCTGTTCCACTACCTCGCCAACCGCCGCGCCGGAGCGAAGCGCACGGTTCCAGTCGTGGTCGATGGAGTTCACCTGATCACGGACTCCACCGACATCATCGCGTGGGCCGATGCGAAGAAGCCGGGCACGCTGATCCCCACGGGAGACGCCCGCGCCGAGGCCCTCGCTCTCGAGGACGAGCTCGATCGCGACCTCGGCCCCGCCACCCGGCGCTGGGGCTACTTCTATCTGCTGCCGCAGAAGCAGCTCGATCACGTGATCACCCGCGGCGTGCCCCGCTGGGAGGCCGTGGCGCTCAAGGTCACGCGCCCGATCGCCGTGGCGATGCTCAAGCGCGGCCTCAAGATCGATGCCGCCGGCGCCGAGCGTTCGCGAGCGAAGATCGAGGAGGTGTTCGCGCGGATCGCCGAGCGCCTCGCCGATGGCCGCCGCTACCTGATGGGCGCGCGGTTCACCGTCGCGGATCTGACGTTCGCGGCCCTCGCCTCGCCGGTGCTGTTGCCGCGCGAGCATCCGTTCGGCCTGCCGCCACCCGAGGAGTTCCCCGTGGCCGCGCAGGATCAGATCGCCGCGTGGCGCGCGTCGCCCGCCGGCCGGTTCGGTCTGCGGATCTACGCCGAGCACCGCACGCCGTAATCAGAAGCTGGTGCCGAACCCGAACCCGAAGTGCGGCTTGCCATCGCCGCCGAGCGGGATCGCCCAGTCGAACCGCAGCGGGCCGATCGGCGAGCGCCAGATCAGGCCCACGCCGACCGAGGTGCCGCTGCTCCCCGCCCCGCCCGCGTCGTAGATGCCGGCGTGATCGACGAAGCCCACGGCCGAGATCCCGAGGCGACGGATCAGCGGCAGCTCGAGCTCGCCGCGCGCCGTGTACTCGAGGTTGCCGCCGAGCGAGAGTCCGGTGCGCGGATCGTGCGGGCCGATCGATCCGGGTGCGAACCCGCGCACCACGCTCGAGCCATCGAGGTGCAACCGCTCCGACAGCGGCACACCACCGGGATCGCGGCTGTCCACCGTGGATACCGAGCCGCCGAGGTGGACCGTGAACGGACCGAACGGGCGGTGCACGCTGCCCCAGCCATCGAACCGCGTCATCCGGATCTCCGAGCCCCAGCGCGGATCCGCCATCTCGAACGAGGCGCCGATCAGCGTGCCGCTGGTGGGCAGGAACGGCTGATCGAGCGTGGAGTACACCACGCCCGCGCGCAGCGCCGCGATCCGCCCGTCGCGCGGTGAGATCGGCGTGGACACGTCGCCGCGCGCAACCGTGGCGGCGTCGAGCGTGGTCGCGACCTCCTCCACGCGATAGCCGAAGAACGCCTGCGTGTTCGCGCCGACCGGCTGGACCAGCGTGGCGCCACCCCCCACCGCGGTGCGCGCGAAGCCCGGCAGCTGATCGCGCTTGCTGTACAGCTCGGTGCGCAAGGTCAGGCCGTTGCCGTCGAGGTTACGGGCGTCATAGCCGAGGCGGAACAGCTGCTCGCGCGCCGAGACCCGCGCGGTCAGCGCGAGCCGGTGCCCGCTGCCGAACAGCGAGTCCTGCGCGACCTGCGCCTGGGCGATGAACTGATCGTCGGTGGAGTACCCCGCGCCGATCTCGAACCGTCCGGTGGGCGGACGCTTCGCCGGCGACGGCGCGGGTGGAGGTGGCGGTGGATCCGGCTGCGGCGCGACCTCGCCGGGAGCCTGCGTCGCGCCCTCGGCCCGCGCCGCATCCTGTTCACGTACCTCACCCGCGCGTTGCACCGGCTCTGGATCATCCGGCTCCGCGCGAGCGGGCACCGAGGAGCCGAGCAGCAACACCACGAGCGAGGCAGACCCGATCGTCTGCGTCGCGCTCATCTGTCTCCCTACGACCGCGCCCTCGCGCGCGCGGTTGCCTGCGATGCTACCGGCTCGTGACGTGGAGCGGGATCCGCGTCACCAGGCGATCCGCGAGCCGCAGCTCGAACCAGTACGTCCCGTCCTGCACCGAGCCGATCGAGATCGGCACCAGCACGCGGCCGGCCACATCGCGCGCCGCCGGCAGCTCCACGGTCGCCGCGACGAGGCCGACCTCGTCGTTGCCGGGCGACAGCGCCGTCAGCCGGAGATCGAGCGCGCCGTCATGATCGTCGCGGACCACGCCGAGCATCAGCGAGATGTCGAGCTCCGTGCCGGCGATGACGTCCACGCTGTCGATCACCGCGAGCTGATCCTTGCCGCCGCTACAGAACACCGCGGTGGTGAGCCACGGGCCACGCGCCACGCTCACCGCTTGCTGACAGCGCCGCTGCCGTCCTTGGTGATCGCGCTCGAGCCCTTGTTATCGGTGATCTGCATGCCCTGGGTGATCGCGGCGAACTTCACGCCGTCACCACCCTCCTCGCCTTTGACGGCGTAGTGATTCGGGATGATCCACGACAGGCCGCCCGGCTGGTACGGCCCCGGCCAACCGGTCATGCTCGGATGATCCTCGCCCTCGAGGACGTTGCCCTCTCCGACCGGCGTCCAGCCGAGGGTCGGCGAGTGACCGAGCTCGGACTTCTTCGCGAAGTATCCCCACACGCCGGTCGCGGGGCCTGGAATCTCCTTGATCACCACGCGCTGGAACGACACCGTCTTCGGGCTCAGGTCCATCGACATGTACATGCCGACGCCCTGCTCGGTGCCGCCGAACGCCTCGTCGTAGTTCTTCTTGTACTTGATGCCGGCCGGCGCGATCACCGCGAACGTCATCGTGGTGGTCTGCTTGTCGACCTTGAGCGTGACCGTCACGGAGCCCGGCGTGCTCGGCGCCGTCCACTGGAAGCTATCGCCCTCGTAGGTCGCGGGCGTGCCCTTGGACAGCGTCCAGGTCCCGGCCTCCGAGCCCTTGAGCTTGACCTCCTCGCCGACGCCGAGGACGGTGCGCGCGGTGGGCAACCCGGTGGCCTGGGTCTCCGACGTGATCTTGAGGGGGCTCTTCTTGTCCGCCGCGGGCTTGCCGGACGCCGCGGGCGCGGCCGCCGGAGCCGCAGCGGCACCACCGCCAGGGGCGATGTCACCGGTGAGGCGACCATTGCCGCTGCTGCCGAGCTCGAGCCGCGGCAGGCCGCTCGTGGCGGAGCCGCCCGTGTGCGCACCGGTCACGTTGCCGTTGCCGTGCCCGACCGCCGCCGGCGCGGCCTCCGCGCCGTACGACTGCGTCAGCGAGCTCTTGCCCGCACTCGCACCGGCATCTCGATTCGCGTGCTGCGCATCTTCCGCCGCCGCACTGCTCCCGCCCGCCTTCCTGGCTTCACGCACCGAAAGAAACTATCAGCCGAGGTCGTGGGACGGAAGCGTGATGTTGCCCTCGCGGGCGTTGCCGCTCCCGGCCCGGGCGGTACGGTGAACCCATGCGATTTCTCCCCGTGCTGCTGCCCGTTTTCCTCCTCGCGGCGTGCGCCGGCCCGAGCACCTCGCGGGTCGCGGAGACGCCGACGGCGAAGTCCAAGGCCAACACCGGGCTCGCGCCGGCCGCGAGCTCGAGCGACAAGGACCGCGAGCACCTGGTCAACTCGTTCGACGACATGAACGCGTCCCAACGTGCGCAGGCCGAGGCCAACCACGCGCCCACGCCCACGCCGGCACCGGCCACCGCGCCGGCGAGCGCTCCCGGCAAGGCCGTGCCGAAGACCGCGCCCGCCTCGCCCGAGACCAAGAAGTAGTCAGGCGGCGGGAGCCGCGCGCGCGGCCCGGGCTCGCTCCGGCTCGGCGCGACGCAGCGTGAGCACCGCGCACTCCGCGTGGGTGCCCTCGCCGAACCTGCGGGTGACGCCCGAGAACCCGACGCCGGGCGTGACGTAGAGCTGCGAGGTCGCGCCGTGGTTGCCGACGTCGTAAAAGCCGCGGCGGTAGTTGAGGCCGATCCGCTTCATCAGGCGATCGGTGATCCCCTTCACGTACATCTGGCCGCCGTGCGTGTGCCCCGACATCACGAGCGCGGCGCCACGCGCGGCGATCGCCGGTGCGCGATCCGGGGCGTGGCACAGCACCACCCGCGAGATCCCGGCGGGCGCTCCAGCGAATGCGGCGTCGAGATCATCGTGGCGGGTGACGGGATCGTCCACGCCGACCAGGGCGAGCGGCGCCCCGCGCACGCTGGCCACCGTGGTCTGGTTGCGCAGCACCTCGTAGCCGTTGCGCTCGAGTGCGGAGGTCACCCCGGCGCCCCACACGAAGTAGTCGTGGTTGCCGAGCACCGCGAGCACGCGAGGCGCCCGCAGGCCCGCCAGCTGCTCACCGGCCTGCTCGACCTCGCTCCGCTTCCAGCACACGTAGTCGCCGGTCAGGAGAATAAGGTCGGGCTTGGCGTCGTTGGCTGCGGTGATGGCCGCGCGGACGTGGGAGGCGGGCGTGAGGTTCCCGACGTGGATGTCGGACAGCTGGGCGATCCGGACCCCGTCGTGGCGGGGATCGAGCCCGGGAACGTGGACATCGTGCTCCGTGACGCGCGGCGGAACGGGACGGGGCATTCGTCGAACTGTGGTGCCCCAGAAAGGGGTTGGCAATGCCACATGTCCTACGCGCCTGGCGCGTGGCGCCGTTCGCACCCTTTGCATCTACCCCGATCTCCTGACAGCATGAACAACATGGCAGCGGTGGCTCGAACCCCCACTCCTTCTGACGGTCGTGTCCCGTGCCCGCAGTGCGGTGGCCTGGTCCACCCGATCGCGGGACGTTGCAAGCACTGCAAGGCGGACCTCGCCGACGCACGCGGCGCCCGGCCCGCCGCCGCGGCTGCGCTCCCCGCGCTGGCAGGAGGTGGCAGCGCACGGCCCGCGATCGCCAAGGGCGATCCCACGCCCATCCCCGTCGCGCCCACCCCCGTTCGCGCGATCGCCCAGGCCGCCGCCGAGGCCGCACCGATCTTGCCACCGCGCCCCACCGGCCGGATGCAGACCCCGAAGCAGCCGGGCGGCTCGCTGCTCCGCAACTGGCCCGTGCTCGTGATCATCCTCGCGGGCCTCGCGATCGCCGCGGCCGTCGTGATCATGGTGTGGCCGACCTCCACGCCCGCGAAGGCCGATACACGCCTCGCGCCGCCGCCCGCGCCCGAGCGCATGGACACCAATCCGCTACCGCCGCAGGGCTCGCTGACGCCGAGCCAGCCCAAGGCCCCGCCGGGTGGCGTGGACCCGTGGGACCAAAACGGTGGCGGCGCAGCACCCGATCCCGACATCGATCCCGCCGATCCCACCAAGGGCCCGTTCGCGACCCCGGGCGCGCAGGGCGGCCTCGGCGCGATGGCCGGCAACGAGATGGCGATCGTGATGATGAAGCACGTGTGCAACCGCATGTCGAACTGCGGCAACCCGATGCTGTCGTCGATGTGCTCGATGTTCGATTCGCTCGCGGGCCCGGTGCAGCAGCCCACGTGCACCGCCGCGCAGCGCTGCGTGGACTCGCTCGATCAGCTCGATTGCAACATCACCTCGATGAGCTCGATGGGCGACGTGACGAAGCTGTTCAACGGCATCCAGGCCTGCGTCGAAGCGCAGTCCTGCTGAGCGGCACGACGCTCCGGAAGGCGCCGGCGCGGAGGTGACGCGCGATGCCGCCCTCGCGGGCCCTGCCCGGCCTCGCCGTGGGGGTACGATGCGGGCGTGAAGAGCCCGTTCGAGATCTTCCGTGACCCGGCCGCGATGCGCGCGCGTGCCGAGGACCTGCGTCGCGATGGTCGCAAGATCGCCGTGGTCCCCACGATGGGGGCGCTGCACGAGGGCCACCTGACGCTGGTGCGGCATGCGCGGGCGCGGGCCGATGTGGTGATCCTGACGATCTTCGTGAACCCGACGCAGTTCGGCCCCAAGGAAGACCTCTCGCGCTATCCCCGCGACGAGGAGGGCGACCTCGCGAAGGCGCGGCCCGCGGGGATCGATCTCGCGTTCTGCCCGAGTGCCGAGGCGATGTACGTGCCCGGCAGCCAGACCTTCATCGAGGTCCGCGAGCTCCAGCAGCCGCTCGAGGGCGCGAGCCGGCCCGGTCACTTCGCGGGCGTCGCCACCATCGTGAGCAAGCTGTTCCACATCACCAAGCCGCACCTCGCGGTGTTCGGCGAGAAGGACTATCAGCAGCTCGCGATCATCCGCCGCATGGTGCGCGATCTCGATTTCGACATCGAGATCCAGGGCGTGCCGATCGTGCGCGAGGTCGATGGGCTCGCGCTGTCCTCGCGCAACGTCTATCTCTCACCCGAGCAGCGCGTGGCGGCGCTGTCGCTCTCGCGCGGGCTCGCCGCCGCTGCCGCCGCGTTCGAGGCGGGCGAGCGATCGTCCGCCGCGCTCGTCGCCGCCGCGCGCGCACCGATCGAGGCCGAGCCGCTCGCGCGGATCGATTACGTCGAGCTCCGCGATGCGGACGAGCTGACCACCGTCGAGCGCGTGGAGCGGCGGGCCGTGCTCGCGCTCGCGGTGTTCGTGGGCGCGACGCGGCTGATCGACAACCGCGTCCTTGCCTGAGTTGCGCACGGCGCTGCGCAAGGCCCTGACAGGATCTGGCGCGCGATCGTTGCCGACACCGGAATGCAACCGGGCCTTGGGCCGGTCTGTCGTAGCATCACGATGATGACCACGGGGCGGAAGATCGGGATCGGCGTCGGCTTGCTCGTCATCACGATCGCGCTCCTGTGGTGGCGCCACCGTGGCAGCGACGAGGCCACCGGCACGGCACCCACCGCGACCGCGAAGGTCACCGCGAGCAGCAGCACCGTGGGCCGCGAGATCCACAAGGCGCCCGATCCACGCACGGCCGCACGCGGCTCGATCGCCGGCACGGTGCGCGACGAGGCGAAGGCGCCGATCGCGTCGGCGCGCGTGTGCATCACCGGCTGGGCCAAGGGCCTCGATGACGACGAGCTGAAGGATCCGATCTGCCTCACCACCGATGCACAGGGCGCGTTCAAGGCGGACCAGCTGTACGCGGCGCACTATTCGGTCACCGCGGGCGCGAAGCCGTATCGCCCCGAGGCATTCCACCCGGGCGGCAACCGGCACAAGACCGAGTTCACGCTCGCGCCCGGCGAGGCGAAGACCCAGGTCGACATCGTGCTGCGCGCTGGCGGCGCCGAGCTGACCGGCACGGTCTCCGACATCAGCGGCGGGCCGATCGCGCATGCGCGAGTCACCGCGAGCGTCGGGCGCTGGGGCGAGGGAGCGTCCACGCCGTCCGTGGAGACCGATGACAAGGGCATATACACGCTGTGGACCGCGCCCGGCATGGTGCGCCTGACCGTGATCGCGGATGGCTATGCGTCGAGCCGCTCGGCCACGGGGCGCGCACCCGGCACGCTCGACGTGCTGCTCACGCCCGAGTCCGGGCTCGCGGGGACCGTCGTCGATGCGAACACCGGCGCGCCGATCGCGGGCGCGGTCGTCAACATCGAGGCCGCACAGTGGAGCTGGGATGGGCACGCCGGCGAGACCACGGATGCGCACGGCGCGTTCCGCGTGCACCACCTGCCTCCGGGCCGGTACTTCGCCACCGCGCAGACCGAGCACGGCTATGGCCGCACCGAGGGCTCCGTGCTCGTGGGCCTCGGGCAACAGGTCGATGGCGTGGTCGTCAAAGTCTTCCCGGCCTCGCAGATCATCGGCAAGGTGATGATCGAGGGCCCCACGCCCGAGCTGTGCGTGGACAGCTCGGTGTGGTTCCGCGACGAGGTCAACGATCGCTGGGCGGCCTCGACCACCGAGCCCGATGGCACGATCCACGCCAATGGCGTGCTGCCCGGCACGTACACGCCGCAGGTCTCGTGCGAGGGCTATCGCGCGAAGGATCACTACCCGCCGGTGATCGTCGTCGCGGGCAAGGACCTCGTCGATCAGACCTGGGAGGTCGAGGTCGGCTCCACGGTGCGCGGCAAGGTGCTCGGCAAGTCCGGCCAGCCGATCGAGGACGCGCAGATCTCCGCGCAGATCACGGGCGGCGATGCGCGCGCGAAGTCCGATTGGTCGGCCGATCGCTCGCTCGCCGATGGCAGCTACGAGCTCCGCGGGCTCAAGGCCGCCACGTACAAGCTCGACGTCGAGACCCAGAAGGCGGTCGCGCCGCGCGAGGGCTTCAAGGTCGCGGTACCCGGCGCGGGCGCGACCGTGCAGCAGGATCTCGTGCTCGAGGACGGCGGGACGATCAAGGGCGTGGTCGTCGATGCGCAGGGCAAGGCGGTCGACGATGTCACCGTCGCGGCCTGGCCGTTCGCGGAGCAGATGCGGTGGAACCAGGACGAGATCAAGTCCGACGCCAAGGGCGAGTTCGCGATCGAGGCGCTGCGCGCCGGCGACTATCGCGTGTTCGCGCGCCGCAGCTGGAGCGACCAGCTGCGCAAGCCGGGCAGCACCGATGACGACCAGCAAGGCGAGAAGGTCGCCGTCGCCGTGGGCAAGATCGTGACGGTCCGGCTCGTGGTCGAGACCCAGACCGGCACGATCAAGGGCACCGTGGTCGATGCCGGCGGTGCGCCGGTGTCCGATGCGTTCATCTCCACCGCGCGCGAGTCCGATGCCGCGGGCGCACAGGCTTCGAGCGCGCAGGGCACGCGCGACTGGTGGGGCAACGAGGACAAGCCCGTGCTGACCGGCGTGGATGGCGCGTTCGTGGTCGGCAAGCTGTCGCCGGGCAAGTACACGCTGCGCGCGTATCGCAAGGGCGGTGGCGAGGCGCTGGCCGAGCACGTGGCCGTCGGCACCACGACGCGCCTCCAGATCAAACCCACCGGATCGATCGAGGGCGTGGCGAAGCGCGAGGATGGCCCGCTGCCTCCCGAGCTGACGATCAGCGTCGAGGATCTCAAGACCGGGTTCTCGCGGAGCGAGACGTTCTACCGGACCGACGGCCGGTTCACGGTGCACGATCTCCCGGCGGGTCACTTCACGCTGACCGCACGCGCCGAGGGCGGCCAGGCCAAGGTGGAGGTCGAGCTCGGCGAGGGTCAGGCGAAGACGGGGGTCACCGTGACCCTCGAGCAGCTGGTCACGCTGACCGGGCGCGTGGTGGATGCGGTGACCAAGCAGCCCGTCGCGGGGATCATGCTGTTCGCGCGGGCCGCGGTGGGCAGCACGAACTTCTCGTTCACGTGGGGCGAGGACGATAACGATCACATCACCAACGCCGCCGGCACGTTCACGCTCAAGCGCGTGGCCCGCGGCAAGCTCGCGATCCAGGGCATGGCCAAGGAGTGGAAGGAGAGCGAGTACAGCTGGTTCCGGATCATGAAGAACGTGACCGGCACCGGCACGATCGATCTCGGTGACCTGCCCGTGATGAAGAAGCGGATCAAGGACGGCCAGACCCCGGGCGAGCTCGGCCTCCACTTCAAGCAAGCCCCGCCCGATCAAGCTCCCGAGGACGCGAAGCTCGAGGTCAGCTTCATCGAGCCCAAGGGCCCGTGCGCGAAGCAGGACATCAAGGTCGGCGACGTGATCGCCACGGTCGACGGCATCGATGTCCTCGGCGGCAACACGATGCAAGCGTGGACCTTGATGAACGCGCCGGTGGGCACGAAGCTGACCATCGGCCTCGCCCGCGGCACTGCATTCTCTGTCACGCTCGCCGCGCCATGACCAAGCAGCGGACAGGCGCGGCCCTCGGCTTCGCGGCGATCGTGATCGCCCTCCTCGTCTGGCGTTGCCGCGGCATCGAGCACACCACCAGCGGAACCACCGCGGCCGGCAGCGCGACGACGGCGGCCCCCACGGGTGATCACGCCACGGCGGCGAGCAAGCCCCGCCCGGATCCCACGCGCGTCGAGAAGGCCTCGATCGCCGGCACGATCACGATCGACGACACCAAGGCGCCTGCGCAGGGCGTGCGCGTGTGCGCGAGCGGCGAATCGCGGGACTACGCCGACGAGCTGCTGCGCGAGCCGATGTGCGCGGTCACCGACGCCAGCGGGCACTACCTCGTCGACGCCCTGCTCCCCGCGCAGTACGCGGTCAGCGCCGGCGGCAAGCCGTATCGCCCGGAGCGGTTCCATCCCGGCGGCGATCGCCACATCAGCTCGTTCCCGCTCCGCGCCGGCGAGCACAAGACTGGCGTCGATCTCGTGCTGCGCACCGGCGGCGTGGAGATCCGCGGCACGGTCTCCGATCTGACCGGCGGCCCGATCGCGAAGGCGCGCGTGTGGACCGACGATCCGGTGGTGACCACGGACACCGATGACAAGGGTGCGTTCTCACTCTGGGTCACCAAGGGCGATCACTCGATCTCGGCGAGCGCAGATGGCTATGCGGACGGTCGCGACTGGCTGTTCGCGCCGGGCAAGGCCGAGCTCCTGCTCACGCCCGAGTCCACGCTCGCCGGCACCGTGATCGACGCGAAGACCAACCAGCCCGTCGAGGGCGCCCGCGTGACGCTCGGAGACTGGAGCCAGGCGGAGACCACGTTCTCCGATGCGCAGGGCACGTTCCGGATCGGCCGGATCAGCCCCGGCCGGCAGACCATCACCGCCCGCACCGATCGCGGCTACGGGCGGACCGAGGGCTCCACGCTGGTGGGCCTCGGCCAGCACGTCGACGGTGTGATCGTGAAGCTGTTCCCCGCCGCGCGGCTCGAGGCACGCGTGGTGATCTCCGGAGATCCCAAGCGCCCGTGCGAGCGGCCGCGGGCCAGCCTCCACGACGCGGCCGCGCAGCGCTGGATCGAGCTGAGGAAAGAGCCCGATGGCCTGCTGTGGGCCGATGGCGTGCTGCCCGGGGACTACAAGCCGGAGATCGGCTGCGATGGCTATCAGCCGCGCGAGACCTACGATCACGTGATCATCGCCGGCGCGGAGGCCAAGACCGTGGAGTGGGAGGTCGATGCGGGCGCCGTGATCAAGGGGAAGATCACGACCAAGAGCGGCGAGCCGATCGAGGACGCCAACGTCTGGGCGCGCTCCACGGGCGGCGCCGCACGCGCGAAGACCGGCTGGGGCAGCGACAAATCGGGGCGCGACGGCAGCTACGAGCTCACCGGCATGAAGCCCGGCAGCTACCGTCTCGAGGTCTCGACCACCCGCGGGATCGCGCCGAAGGATGGCTTCCGCGTGGACGTCACGGCGGGCGCCACCGTGGAGAAGGATCTCGTGCTCGACGACGGCGGCACCCTCACCGGCACCGTGGTCGATGCGGCCGGCGTGCCGGTCGGCGGGATCGACATCAACACGCGCCTGGTCAGCGGCGGCGGGCGGAGCTGGGGCGGCGATCACACCACCGATGACGCCGGCGCCTTCACGATCGAGGGGCTCCGCGCCGGCGACTACCGCGTGATGGCGCAGCGCGGCTGGAGCGATACGCTGCGCAAGCCGGGCACCACCGACGATGCGCAGCAGGGCGAGCGCGTCACCGTGCGCGCGAACCAGGTCGCGAGCGTCAAGCTCGTGGTCGAGGCGCAGTCCGGCGTGATCAAGGGCGCCGTCGTCGACGTCGATGGCTCGCCGGTGAGCGATGCGTTCGTGTCCGCGGCGCGCGAGTCCGATGCGGCCGGCGCGCAGAAGACCAACGTCTCCGATACGCGCTGGACGTGGACCGACAAGCCGGTGCTGACCAGCGTCGAGGGCAAGTTCGAGCTCACCAAGCTGTCGCCCGGCACGTACACGGTGCGCGCGTTCCGCAAGGGCGGCGGTGAGGCGATCGCCGAGCACATCGAGGTGGGCGCCACGGCGAAGCTCCAGATCAAACCGACCGGCTCGATCGAGGGCATCGCGCGCGGCCCGAGCGGCCCGCCCGACGAGCTCTCGATCTCGCTCAACGATCCCGCCACGGGGATCTGGCGCAGCGAGGACTTCTTCAAGACCGATGGGCGGTTCGTGATCCGCGATCTGCCGAAGGGCCACTTCAAGCTCACCGCCGAGAGCGCAGGCATCACCAAGGAGCTCGAGCTCGATCTCGCCGAGGGCGAGGCCAAGAAGGGCGTGACGCTGCAGCTCGAACCGCTGATCACGCTGACCGGCAAGGTCGTCGAGCTCGGCACCGACAAGCCGGTCCCCGGCGTGCACATGAGCGCGTCATCAGCCGACAGCAGCGGCTGGTCGTACTCGAGCAGCGACGAGGAGAACGTCTCCGACGAGAGCGGCGCGTTCACGATCAAGAACGCCCCGCACGGCAAGGTGATGATCCGCGGGATGCCCAAGGACTGGCGGGACAGCGACTATTCGATGATGTCGGTGCTGAGGACGGTGCCCACGCCGGCTCCCGGCAGCTCCACCGTCAACATCGGCAGCGTCCCGATCATCAAGAAGCGCGTCAAGCAGGGCGATCCGGTCGGCGAGCTCGGGTTGAACTTCGCCGAGCAACCACCGGAGACCCCGCCCGAGAAGCACGAGTACAAGGTCAGCTGGATCGATCCCGCCGGCCCCGCCGCGAAGACCGACCTCAAGACCGGCGATGTGATCATCACCGTCGACGGCATCGATGTCACCGGCGCCTCGCAGGCGGGCTGGGTGATGATGCGCGCGGCCCCGGGGACCAAGCTCGCGCTCGGTCTCGCGCGCGGGGTGACGGTCTCGGTCACGCTCGCTGCACCCTGACGGTCACGCGCAGCCTCGCCGGACGCTGACGGTCGCAGGCGTCGTCGCCGCGCGCTGCGTTCAGGCCGCGCGGCGCGACTTGGCGATCGTCGACAGCTTGGCGGCGAGGCCCGCGCGATAGAACCGGCGCAGCTCGCCGAGCATCTCGGGGATCCGACGGCGCGCGACGAACGTGTCCTCGAGCCAGGCGGCGTATCGGTTGGCGTTGTCGTTCGCGGCGCGGTACCTGCCCTGCTCTTCCTCGTCGAGATCGGGCTCGTACTCCGCGTCCTCGAACAGCCGCCGGCGCAGGCCTTCACTGACCTCCATGCTCGGCTCGGTGGTCAGGAGGCACGTCGCGTACTTGTCGACCTCGGCCTGCAGCTCGAGCTCGATCTGGCTGACCGGCCGATCCACGCGCGCGCAGCACACCGCATAGATGAAGTGGCTGACGCCTTCCACGGCGAGCAGGAAGTCGCCGAGGTTGCGATCGTCGAGCCGGGCGCCCGGATCGTTCGCACGCAGGTTCTCGAGCACGGCGGGGGAGATGTAGAGCGCGAGGTTCATCTCGCCATCGGCCTCCACCACGAGCAGCTGCTCGCGCGGCTTGCGATCGCGGACCAGCTCGTCGCGATAGGCCGTGCCCACCACGTAGTGCTCGACCTCGACGCCGGTCTCCACGCGATACAGGGACTCGATCCCGCGTTGCATGCGGGTCAGTGCGTTCAGGTTGCGGGGCACTACTGGATGCCCCGGCCGCTGCCGACGATCAGGCCGGCGGCCTCGAGCTTCTTCTCCACCCACTCGTCGCGGGTGCGCAGCCAGATCTCGTAGAGCTTGCCGACATCGGTGGTCTGGCTGAGCTCGGCGATCTGCGTGCGCCTGCGGACCTGTACGAGCACATCGACGAACTGGGGGAACTTGGCCGCCAGCTCCTCGTAGACCTCACCGATCGAGCGGTTCGCGCCGAGCGAGCGCGCGAGCTGCCCGTAGGCGTTCTGCCCCAGGCCCACGTAGTAGTCGACGTCCACGAGGGACCGGGACAGCGACTCCGCGAAGAATCCGGAGATGTAGAGCGAGGTGTCGCCTACCTGCTTGAGGTTGCGCACCCGCTCCCCCGGGTCCTCGACCAGGGAGGCCAGCTTGATCCCCAGCGGCTCATCGGTGAGGCGGGCCTTGGTGAAGTCCCCGAGCAGGCCCACCAGGTACCAGCTCGCGGGTTGGGAGGCGTCCAGGTCCACAGCGGAGAGCGCCTCGCTCACCACCTCATGGAAGTACTCATCCACGGAAGCAGCCAACGTGACATCCATGTTCCGATCTTCTGCCAGTCCGGGGCCAACGCAAGAACCGTGAGAGTCCAGACCCTTAGGAAACGGCCGGGGGGAGGGTGTGCGGGGCCCGCTGACGCCGGTTCGTCAACAAAGCCCCCAGCTCCCGATGCCTGAACGAAATCCGATCAGTAGGGGGTTGCGCGAAGGCGTTCCGCGGCTTACGAAGGCGCCCGTTAGCAGTCCAATCAGGCGACTGCTAACAAACTTCGCAATCTGCCGGAAACATCACAGGAGATACCGATGAACGTCCGCCCCCTTCAGGATCGCATCCTGGTCCGCCGTACCGAGGAGGTCGAGAAGACCCGCGGTGGCATCATCATCCCCGATTCGGCCAAGGAGCGCCCGCTGGAGGGCTCGGTCATCGCGGTCGGCTCGGGCAAGCGCCTCGAGGACGGCACGCTGGTGAAGCTCGACGTCAAGGCGGGCGACCGGATCCTGTTCGGCAAGTACGCCGGCACCGAGATCAAGGTCGACGGTATCGACCACATCATCATCCGCGAGGACGAAGTCCTCGGCGTCCTCGAGAGCTAAGGAGCAACGACCATGGCCGCAAAAGACATCATCTTCGACGAGAAGGCTCGCAACCGGGTGCTCGCTGGCGTGGATACGCTCGCGAACGCCGTGAAGGTCACCCTCGGCCCGCGCGGCCGTAACGTCGTGATCGAGAAGTCGTGGGGCGCCCCCACGATCACCAAGGACGGCGTCACCGTCGCCAAGGAGATCGAGCTCGAGAACAAGTTCGAGAACATGGGCGCGCAGATGGTCAAGGAGGTCGCCTCCAAGACCTCCGACAACGCCGGCGACGGCACGACCACCGCCACGGTGCTCGCGCAGTCGATCTATCGCGAGGGCTCCAAGCTCGTCGCGGCCGGTCACAACCCGATGGAGCTCAAGCGCGGCATCGACCTCGCCGTGGCCGCGGTGATCGATTCGCTGAAGAAGCTGTCGACCCCCACCAAGGGCAAGGACGACATCGCGCAGGTCGGCACGATCAGCGCCAACGGCGATGCCGAGATCGGCAACATGATCGCCGAGGCGATGAAGAAGGTCGGCAAGGAAGGCGTGATCACGGTCGAAGAGGCCAAGACGATGAGCAGCGAGCTCGATGTCGTCGAGGGCATGCAGTTCGATCGCGGCTACCTCTCGCCGTACTTCGTGACGGACACCGAGCGCATGGAGGTCGTGCTGAACGACTGCTACGTGCTCACCCACGAGCGCAAGATCTCCAACATGAAGGAGCTCCTGCCGGTTCTCGAGCAGGTCGCCAAGCAGGGCAAGCCGCTCCTGATCATCGCCGAGGATGTCGACGGTGAGGCTCTCGCCACGCTCGTCGTCAACAAGCTCCGCGGCACGCTGCACATCTGTGCGGTCAAGGCCCCGGGCTTTGGCGATCGCCGCAAGGAGATGCTGAAGGACATCGCCACCCTCACCGGTGGTCAGGCGGTCACCGAGGATCTCGGCCTCAAGCTCGAGAACCTCACCCTCGCCGACCTCGGCACGGCCAAGCGCATCACGGTCGACAAGGACAACACCACGATCGTCGACGGCGCCGGCAAGAAGGCCGACATCGACGGCCGCGTGAAGCAGATCCGCAACCAGATCGAGGAGACCACGTCGGACTACGATCGCGAGAAGCTCCAGGAGCGCCTCGCGAAGCTGGTCGGCGGCGTCGCCGTGATCAAGGTCGGCGCTGCCACCGAGGTCGAGATGAAGGAGAAGAAGGCCCGCGTCGAGGATGCGCTGCACGCAACCCGCGCGGCCGTCGAAGAGGGCGTGGTCCCGGGCGGCGGCGTCGCGCTGATCCGCGCGCAGGCCGTGCTCGAGAAGATGAAGCTCTCCGAGGAGCAGCAGTTCGGCGTCGCGATCGTGCGCCGCGCGATCGAGGAGCCGCTCCGCCAGATCTCCGGCAACGCGGGCGTCGATGGCTCGATCGTCGTGTCGAAGGTCAAGGAAGGCACGGGCTCGTTCGGCTTCAACGCCGCGACGCTCGAGTACGGTGACCTCGTCAAGGCCGGCGTGATCGACCCGACCAAGGTCGTTCGCATGGCGCTCCAGAACGCGGCCTCGGTCGCGTCCCTCCTCCTGACGACCGAGGCGATGATCGCCGAGCGTCCGAAGAAGGATGCCCCCGCCGGTGGCGGTGGTGGCGGCGGCGGCGGCGGCATGGGTGGGATGGGCGGCATGGGCGGCATGGGCGGCATGGACTTCTAGTCCAGGCCTGTTCCAAGCACGCACTCGCTCTGAAGCGGCGCCCACGTGGGCGCCGTTTTCGCGTTTCGGCGCGGCTCGGCGCGCGAGCTACTTGCGGACGATGGCGCGGGGGAGCTGGCGATCGCTGGTCAGCGCATCGCACTCGGTCTCCCACGCCGCTGCTGCGTAGGCGAGCGCGGCCTCGGACAGCCACCAGATCACGACGGCGACGCTGATGAACACGCCGATCGCGTGCATGCGCGGCCAGTCCGACGAGATCTGCGCGAACACCAGCAGCGCACCGACCAGGCCGATGCAGATCCCGACGATCCGGCGATAGCGGTCGAGCCAGCCGACGCGCGCCGCGAGTTGAGCGATCCGCTCGGGGCCTTCGGTCACGGGATCAGTCTACTGGAGATCCTCGATGCAGTCGTACTGAGCTTGCGCGCTGGGCTGGGTGGCGTGGCCGGTGGCGGGGTCACAGGTGAAGTGATCGACGATGCAGGTGTAGGTCTGCTGGTTGGTCGCGGTGTTCGCGGCGCCGGGATCCGCCACCCGCGGGACGTCCGCGAGGCACTTGTCGCGGCCACCGCCCTGGAGGTGCTCGCAGCAGGCCTCGAGCACGTGGGTGCCCTTCGCATAGGTGTCGGGATGGCTGCCGCCGCTGCAGGCCGCGAGGGCGAGGGCCGCGGTCAGGGCGATCCACCACCGTTGCGGCGTCACCACTGTGGCGCGCGGCGCCGTGGTCCGCCGTTCACGTACCGCACGAGCGATCACCTGCTTACCCTCCTCAAGTTCCCGCAAGTACGCGTTCGCTGGTGCTGCTGGCTCGGTCATGACCGACCATCCTCGCAAGCGTGGGGCCAGGGCGGTCCTCTACCCATGGCCGTCTGTTTGCACGATGGACCCGCTGGATGCGTCTTCCACTCTTGATCGCCCTGGTGTCGGTGTCGGGTTGCGCGGGTCGATATCGTACCCAGTTCGTGGGCCAGGGCACCGCGATCATCCAGCCCCGGACGATCGCCCTGGATGCGGGCCCTCCCCTGGTCAATCGCCCGTGGGCGGTCGGCGGCGGGATGCAGCTCCCCGCCGGCGACTACGACCTCGCCCTCGCCTTCGAGGTGCCGCGCGCGCAGCTGATCGAGTGGACGGTCACCTGCCCCGGCGTCGCTCTCAATGGGACCTCCGGCGAATCCTTCGAGCAGTTCCGCGCGCGCCGGATCGTGGAGATCCGGGCGCAGCGCCAGCGCGATCGCGAATCCGCGGCCGCCGCCACCAACCTCGTGCTCGGCGCGGTGGCTCCGAGCGTCCGCGTCGGCGATGCGACGGTCTCCGGCCAGGTGCAGGTCCAGGCCGGCATCGATTCCGATCCGGTGATCCTTCAGCCCGGCGATGTCGGCAGCGGCCACCTCGCGGCGAGCGTGCACGTGACGACGACAGGCGATGGCGTGTGCGCGGTGACCGCCGCCGCGGACGATGCCAACGTCCTCGGCAGCTATCGCGTGACCCGCGTGCGCGACCTCCACGCCGAGGCCGCCCAGCGCGATGCGCAGCTGCGGAACGTCGCGTTCGACGCCCGCCTCCAGATCAAGGGCCGCCTGCTCGCCGGTGGCGCGAGCGTGGAGGCCCGGACCGCGCGGCTCGAGATGATCGCCGCGGAGCGTGCGCGTGTGCAGGCCGAGGCCAACGCGCGCGCAGAGCTGGTCGCCTCGCAGCGCGCTCGCGTGCAGGCCGAGGCCAACGCGCGCGTCCAGGTGCGCGTCGATCTCGAAGCCCGCGCCCGCGCCACGGCGTGGCAGTGGCGGCGCGAGTACCTCGGCTACCTCGCCGGCGAGTGCCACGCGAACCCCAACCGCCGGCAGGAGCAGCGCGTGGAGCGCGCCCGCATCGCACGTGCTCAGGTCGATCGCGTGCAGCTGCGTCTCGACATGGCGCTCCGCGCCCGCGCCCAGCTCTCGTTCTACATGCTGCAGCAGGGCGCGATCGCTCGCCCGCCGATGCCGGCGCTGATCGCCGAGAACCAGGGCCCGCTGCCGTTCGATGGCGCGCGCTGGACCACCGGCAGCTGGGTGTGGACCGCCGGCCGCTGGGACTGGCACGCCGGCTACTGGAGCGATCCGGACGTGTTCACCGCCGCGGGCGGCCCCGACGTCCTGGTCGGCGGCGAGGTGTCAGATGCCGGCGGCTTCTACGACGACCCGATCTCGAACCCGCCACCCGGCTACGGCCCGCCGTCACCGACGGTCCGCGACCACCGCACCCAGACGATCCGCGAGGGCTCGCGCATCCGCGACCACCGCACGCCCAGCCCGACGCCCGCACAGCCGACCTGGACCTCGAGCTCGCACCCGGATGCGACGGTCCGCGATCACCGCACGCACGACGACAGCAAGCAGGACGACAAGAAAGACGACAAGGCCAAGGATCAGGGCGGCGGGCGGTTCGTCCGCGAGCACCGCTAAGAGGCTGCTCCGTGCGTGCTCGCCCTGATCAGAGCCCGGTCACAGAGATCAAACCCAGGAAGCCAGGAACCTAGGTCGGAGACTGGGTCAGAACATTCCAGTCCGCTGCCTTGGTTCCTAGCTTCCTTGGTTTGAACTCTGGGCTCTGGGCTCTGAGCTCTGAGCTCACGGGCTCGGCGACGAGCCCCGTACGCACGCTGCCGGAGAGCTGATCAGTCCGTGCACTTCTTCGCGTCGGCCGCGGTCTTCGCGTCGATCATGCAGTTCATCATCTTGTCGTTGTTCGCCGAGCTGCACTGGTTGATGCAGACGTCGACGCCGTTCTCGAGCTGACTCGAGAACTCGGCGAGCTTGCGCTTGCGCAGCGAGACCTGCTTGTCGGCCGGGGCCTTCTGGATCTCCTTGTCGGAGATCTCCCAGTACAGCAGGGTCCCGTAGTTGCGGCAGGCGGTCTCGCACTTCTGACGGTCGCCCTTGCAGGCCCCCAGAGAGGTGATCGCCACCAGCGCGAGGAGGGTACGGGCACAGGCGCGACGCATGCGGCTGCGTACCACGAGCCGCGATGCGATACCCTGCGACCATGCGTCACACAGGATGGGCCGCCGGCCTCGTCGTGGTGATGCACTCCCTCGTCGGTCACGCGGCCCCCTGGAGCGTCAGCTTCGAAGGTGGCGCCGAGGAGGATTCGAACGTCCAGCGCGTCGAGACCGGCCCCGGCCTCGACACCCACCAGATCGCCTCCGGCGTGGTGCGGGTCGGTGGCAAGCTCGATCGCCGCGATCGGATCGCGGGCGGGACCTATGCGGTGGTGCTGTCCGCGCTCGCCCGCATGGTGGACTCCGACGAGGCGAGCAGCGAGAACGTGATGCTGTTCGCGGGAGACCTGCGCTACCTGCGCCCGATCGAGGATCGGCACGTCTCGCTCGGCGTGGCGGTCGCCGCGGTCGATGCGCTGCCGATCACCAACGAGGTCGGCGCGCGCACGTTCTCGAACCTCGGCGCGGACGGCGTGCTCGTGCTCGATGGCGGCAACGATCGCCACCTGACCGTCGGCTTTGGCTGGCGCGACTTCTCCTACAAGGAGAACCACGACTTCGACTGGAGCGGGCCGGCGGCGAGCGCGCGGCTCGATCTCAACCTGTGGGCGCCCTCGGGCGGCACGCGCAGCCTCGAGCTCGCCGCGTATGCCGCGTTCGAGGCGCGCGAATACAACTCCACCGCGCTGGCCGATGCCTGCGCCCCCGACGCACCGGCGAGCGACAGCTGCTCGGCCGGCACCTCGCGGACGCGGCGTGATCGGTCGCAGCGGATCGGCGCCGAGGCCACGTACACCGGCCGCGTGGTCGCGACGCTGGGCTATCAGCTCACGGTGATCGATTCGAACAGCTTCGGGCAGTCGCTGATCCGGCATCGCACCACGGCCTCGGTCACGCGCAGCCTGCCGTGGAACATGTTCGGCACCGCGCTCGCGATCCTGCAGATCGATCAGTTCGTGGACGGGCTCGTGGTGAAGAAGGATCTCCAGCGCTCCGAGTTCACCAGCCTTGACGACGAGAACCGGAGCTCACTCCAGCTCCGGATCGGCAGGCCACTGACGGCGGCGTGGTCGGTGGAGACCCGCGGCGCGATCTGGCGCGACCTCGGCGGCAACATGGACTCCTCGTTCCGGCGCGCCTCGCTCTACCTCGGCGCGATCTACGCCCGCTGACGATCGCGCCGAGGGCCCGCCGGGGCCGCGGTAAGTTTTGTAAGCCAGACCCCATGGTCGGACCACATTCAGCCTCGGTCATTGACCTTGGTTCAATTAGTGATTGACGCACAGCGCCGCGATGGCCGATGAACGTGGCGCGTCTCACCAGGGGGGAACCTGTGCGGCATTCATCGTTGGCTCACATCGCACTCGCAGCGTCTGCAGTGCTCGCTGGCTGTACTGACCTCGGACTCGATCCGCAGCAGAAGCTGATCCACGCGCGGTTCGATCCCGATGCGCGCGTGATCCCGATGCCCACGGATGTCCTCCGCGACAAGGCGCTGCAGCGGCTCGCGCTGCCGAATGACACCGATGCCGAGCGCGCGAAGCTGACCTCGGCCGAGGCCGAGTTCTACGACTACCTCGAGACGCTCGACGGCTGGTCGAGCTTGATGTCGGCGACCGTCGAGATGACCGGCGCGATCGATCCGGCGACGGTCAACGACGCCACGCTCGAGGTCTGGCACTGGCCGGGACCGCTCGCGGCGAGCAACATCCCCGAGCAGGTCACCGACATCCGCGTCCAGGTCTCGGCCGACGGCAAGAAGATCACGATCGATCCCCCGCGCACCGGCTGGCACCGCGGCGAGCGCTACGTCGCGATGCTGCGCGGCGGCACCGAGGGCGTGAAGGGCCTGGCCGGCGAGCGCGTCGAGTGCGACGCGGCGTTCTACTTCCTCCGCCAGACCACGCCCCTCGACACCGCGGCGCACGAGCACGCGTTCCCCGGCACGACGCAGGCCGAGCGCCAGGACAACGCCCGCAAGCTCGAGGACATCCGCAAGGATCTCGCCCCGGCGTTCACCTGGCTCGAGACCCGCACGCGCGCGATCCCGCGCACCGAGGTCGCCGCGCTGTGGGCGTTCACCGTCACCACGCGCACCGAGCTCGCGATGGATCAGCCGTCGCAGCGGATGCCGCTGCCGATCGATCTGATGATCGATCCGGCGACCGGCAAGATCGATGCGCCCGTCGCCCCGTGGGACACCGCCGTCGAGGCCGAGGCCAAGGCGCGCCTCAAGGAGTTCGATGGCTTCGGGCTATCGTCGAGCCAGCTATTCGAGCTGACGGCACCGATGAACGCGGCCACGCTGACCGAGAGCACGGTCAAGGTCTACGAGATCGGCGGCGCCGCCCCGGTCCTCGTGCCCGCCACCGTCGAGCTCCTCGCCGACAAGACGCACCTCGTGATCACGCCGAAGGCGGGGCGCCTCACCGAGAAGACCCGCTACGCCCTCGTGGTCTCCGATGCGGTGCGCGACGCCGGTGGTCTGGCCCCGACGATCATGCCCGTGGGCCACTTCCTCAAGGCGCACGCGCCGATCCTCGTCGATGGCAAGAGCCAGATCCCCGCGGTGTCCGATGGCGACGCGGCCAAGGTCGAGGGCTCGCGCACCGAGCTCGCCCTCGCACTCGAGGCCCTCGGTCGCGACCACATCCTCGCGGCGTGGCCGTTCACCACGATGAGCATCGCCGCGCCGCTCGCCGAGCTGCGCCAGTCCGCGGAGACGTTCAACGTCTCGCCGGATCCCGCGGGCGTTACGCACATGACGCCCGGCCAGGCGTTCCTCGACTTCGCGATCGGCATCGGCTCGGTGGCGAACGTCAGCGATGTCTACAACGGCACGATCGAATCCCCCGTGTTCCTCGATCCGGTGACCCGCGCGTGGCGCACCGATGGCTCCCACGTCACCGAGAACGTCCGGTTCACGATGACCGTGCCGAAGAACCCCAAGCCGGGCCCGATGCCGGTGGTGATCTTCGGCCACGGCCTGGTCACCGAGCGCCGGTTCGTTCTCGCCGTCGGCGATTCGCTCGCCGCCAAGGGCTACGCGGTGATCTCGATCGACTTCCCGTATCACGGCGAGCGCACCTACTGCGCGAAGGGCGGCCCGATCTCCGTGGTCGATCCCACCGACGGCAGCCTGACCTCGCTCGAGCCGTGCCAGAGCGGCTCGACCTGCAACGACGTCGGCAAGTGCGTCGATGCGCAGGGCAACGGCAACCACCTCGCGATGTTCCCGGTGATCTCGATGCCGGTGGCGTCGGGCGCGATGTTCCTCGAGATCGATCACATCGCGAACAGCAAGGATCACTTCCAGCAGGCGCTGATCGATCTCGGCTCGCTCGATCGCGCGCTGCGCAAGGGCAACTGGCAGGCGCTGCTTGGCCGCCCCGTCGATACGGCGCACATCTACTACGCCGGCCAGTCGCTCGGCGGGATCATGGGCGCGGTGTTCCTCGGCACGGCGCCGGACATCTCGCGCGCCGTGCTCAACGTCCCGGGCGCCAACCTGGTCCCGATGTTCGACGACTCCACGTTCTTCTCCGCGCAGCTCGATGCGTTCTTCACGCGCCAGAAGATCACGCGCGAGAGCTTCGAGGGTCGGCGGTTCATGACCGTGGCGAAGTGGTTCATGGATCGGGTGGACCCGCAGCATCTCGGCGCGATCACCGGCAACCGCGCACTGCTGATCCAGATGGCCACGCTCGACTTCATCATCCCGAACGACAACACGAAGATCCTCCAGCAGGTCACGCACGCGCCGCGCAAGGACTACATCGGCGAGCACGCGTTCATCACGATCCCGCTCGAGCCCGCGTACTTCCCGGGCGTCCGCGATCTCGCCAACTTCCTCTCCGGGGAGCTGCAGCCATGAAGACCCTCACGATCAGCGTGTTCACCACCGTGCTCGGCCTCGGCAGCGCCACGGCAGGCGGCCTCGCCGTCGGCGAGCAGAACGCGGTGTCCGCGGGCACCGGCGGCGCCGGCGCGGCGCGCGGCGATGACCCGGGCGCGGCCTGGCACGATCCTGCGGCCCTCGCCGACGGCGGTGGCTGGCGCGTCGGATTCTCCCTCGCCCTCGCCCGCCCTGCCCTCACCGCGAAGGCGATGGACGGCTCGTGGTCGGCCGATACCGACAGTGCGTGGTCCACACCGCCGCACCTCGACGCGAGCTTCGCCCGGGGCCGCTGGGCCGCCGGCATCGCGCTCGGCGTCCCGTTCGGCGGTGGCGTGCAGTGGCCCGCGACCTGGCCCGGTGCGGTGGAGGCCGTGCAGACCCAGCTGATGGTGCTCCGCGCGGCGCCGTTCGTGGCGTGGAGCTTCGGCAAGCTCCGCGTCTCGGCCGGCCTTCACCTCGATGCGGGGCGCCTCCAGATCCAGCGCAACCTCGACTTCATCGACACCCAGGGCGACGTCCGTCTCGATCTCTCCGGCCGCGGCGCCGGCGTCGATGCGGCGGCGTACTGGCAGGCACGGCGCGACCTCTCGGTGGGCCTCGTCTACCGCGGCCGCACCACCCTCGACTTCGATGGCAATGCGAACTTCACCGCGCCCGACGCGTTCAGCGAGAAGACGCCGGATCAGACGGCGCGGACCTCGATGACGATGCCCGACACGCTCGTCCTCGGCACCCACTACACCCGCGGTGCGTACGCCGCCGTCCTCGATCTCGAGTGGGCGAACTGGAGCGTCAACCGGCGCACCACCGTCTCGTTCACCAACGCGTCCACGCCGGAGGCGGTCCAGGAGAATGGCTGGCACGACACCATCGCGATCCGCGCCGGTGGCGAGTGGACGCGCGATCGCCTGATCGTCCGCGGCGGCGGCTACTACGACCCCTCGCCGGTCCCGGCCGCGCACCTGACCCCGTCGTCCCCCGATGCGACCCGGCTCGGCCTGACCGCCGGTGCCAGCTACCGGATCGCCCCCACGTGGAGCGCTGACGTGTTCGCCGAGCGGATGTGGCTCCTCCGGCGCGAGACCACCAGCACCGACACCATGGCCGCCACCTACGGCGGCACCGCGATCGTCCTCGGCGCTGGCGTTCGCTGGACCCCGCACCCGTAGCTGCGTAAGGTAGTGTGGTGGCTACCTGCACGCTGTTCTCGGTCGCTGACACCGATCTCGCGGCGCCAGCGGAGATGACGCTCCCCACCTACGACGAGCGCACGTCGAAGCTCGGCGCGTTCACCCAGCCGCATACGGCGGAGCTCGGCCCGAACTGGGGCGCCCTGCACCGCGCGCTCGGGAACCAGCCCGGAACGAGCCCGCTCGGCTTCCTCGACGATGGCGGCGAGCGGTTCGCGCCCCTCGACGATGGCAAGCACTCGAGCGGCCGCTACTTCGCGCCGGCCGCGGTCGTCAAGCTGCTCGCGGCGGTGGCGGCGATCAACGATGACTACCTGATGAAGAACATCGCGAAGCTGCAGATCCTCGAGGTCTCGGTCGCCGATCTGCTCCGCATGCTCGCGCGCGTGCGGATCTTCCTCGCCGAGGCCGTCGAAGGCGACCGGGGCGTGATCGTTCACAAGCTGTTCTGAGCGGCGGCGGATTCACGCAGAGCCTGCGCGACCGCGCAAGCTCCGCCGGTGCTGGATGATGTCGCCCTGATGTCGCCTGGCGGCGCCTTCGATCGCATGATGGATCACGTCAGCCATCCAAGGAGTCCATCGTGAAGCTGTTCGTTTCCCTGCTGTTCGCACTCGCTCCCCTCACGGCCGCCGCGGACACCTCCTACAACGCCGAGACCAACGTGACCCACGACTGCGCGAAGGACCCGAAGGTCTCGGTCAACAGCAGCACCGGTACGTTCGTGTTCACCGGCACCTGCGACAAGATCTCGATCAACGGCAGCGATCTGAAGGCGACGATCGAGGCGGTCAAGGCCATCTCCATCAACGGCTCGACGAACACGATCGACATCGTGGCGGTCGACAAGCTGTCGGTGCTCGGCTCGACCAACACGGTCACCTACAAGAAGGCGGTCACCGCCAAGCAGCCGAAGGTGTCCTCGCTCGGCAGTGACAACAAGATCTCGAAGGTCAAGTAGCGCGGCCCTACCGCGCCGCCAGCGCGGTTCACATCGCGCGCAGCATGATCTCGTCGAGCGCCTGACCGAACGCGGCGGGGTTCGGCAGCTGGCCCGTGTCGGCGAGGTAGGCCTGGCCGAGCAGCAGCTTGGCGGAGGCGGCGAGCCGCGGATCCGTCGAGTCCGCGGCGAACACGGCCTTGAGCTTGGCCATCACGGGATGCGTCGGGTTGAGCTCGAGCACGGGGCGCACCGGCGGCGGCGCCTGCCCGAGCTGCTCGAGCAGCTTCTGCATGCGCGGCGTCAGATCGTGCTCGTCGGCGACCAGGCACGCGGACGAGGAGGTCAGGCGGCTCGACAGCCGCACCTCCTTGACCTCGTCCTGGATCGCCGCGCGCAGACAGATCAGCAGATCGCCGAGCTCGCGGCGCTGATCCTCCACGGCCGCCGCCGCGGCCTTGCGCTCGTCCTCGGTGCCGGGCTGGACGTCGCCCCGGCCGATCGACTTGAGCGGCTTGCCCTGGAAGCTGGGCTCCCGCTCGAGCCAGATCTCGTCGATCGGATCGGCGAACAGCAGGACCTCGTAGCCCTTCGCGGTGAAGCCCTCGAGCAGCGGCGAGCGCGCGACGGCCTCCTGCGAGGTGCCGGTCAGCACGTAGATCGTGTCCTGGCCGTCCTTCATGCGGCCGACGTACTCGGCGAGCGTGGTCGGGCTGCCGGCGGCGTGCGTGGTGGCGGCCACCACGAGGTCGAGCAGCTTGTCCTGATCCGGGGCGCCCTCCGGCGCGACCAGGCCCTCCTTGAGCGCGGGGCCGAAGCCCGCCCAGAACCCGAGGTAGTCCTCGCGCGCATCGCGCTTCAGCTCGTCGAGGGTGCCGAGGACCTTCTTCACCAGCTGCTTCCGGATCACCGCGATCTGGCGATCCTTCTGGAGGATCTCGCGCGAGACGTTGAGCGAGAGGTCGTGCGCATCGACCACGCCCTTCACGAACCGCAGGTACGAGGGCATCAGCTCCTTGCACTCGTCCATCACGAACACGCGCTTGACGTACAGCTGCACGCCGCGCTTCATCTCGGGCGAGAACAGATCGAACGGCGCCTTGGCCGGCACGTAGAGCAGCGCATAGGCCTCGAGCGTGCCCTCGATCTTCACGGGGATCGTCCGCAGCGGATCGTTCCAGTCGTGCGAGAGGTGCTTGTAGAACTCCTTGTACTCGTCCTCGGTGACCTCGGCCTTGGGGCGATCCCAGATCGCCTTCATCGAGTTCAGCGTGGTCTCGCCGCGCTTGATCGGATAGGCGACGAAGTCCGAGTAGTGCTTCACGATCGCATCGACCACGCGATCGCTCGTGTAGTCCTTGAGGCCGTGCTCCTCGTCGGCGGGCTTGAGGTGCAGCGTGATCGTGGTGCCCGGGCGATCGCGCTCGGCCTCCTCGAGCGTGTACGCGCCGTCCCCGGTGGAGATCCAGCGCGTGGCGCCGGCCTGGTGGGCCTTGCGGGTCACCAGCTCGATCCGATCGGCGACCATGAACGCGGCGTAGAAGCCCACGCCGAACTGTCCGATCAGGTCGGGCGAGACGGTCTTGCCCGGTGCGGCCTTCGCGGCGGCGAGGAACTCGCGGGTGCCCGACTTCGCGATCGTGCCGATGTTCTTGATCACCTCGTCGCGCGTCATGCCGATGCCGTTGTCGGCGATCGAGAGCGTGCGCGCCGCGGCATCCGCCGAGAGCACGATCTCGAGATCGGCGGTGTCGTTGGCCTCGGCGGTCGCGGCGCCGGTCAGCCGCTCGAACCGCAGCTTGTCGAGCGCATCGGAGGCGTTCGAGATCAGCTCGCGGAGGAAGACGTCCTTGTCGGAGTACAGCGAGTGGACCATGAGGTCGAGCAGCTGCTTGACCTCGGCCTGGAATTCATGACGTTCGGAGGCGCTCATCGGTGCCACCGATAAGCCGCCCGGCGCCTCACCGCAAGGGCCGCGGCACGGCTACGGCCCGCCTACGGTACGAACATCAGGGTCCGGGCGCCGAAGTCGAGCTTCATCGCGGCCTTGGCGCGCGCCAGCGTGTCCTCGGCGACCGCGTTGGCCTTGGCGGCGTGGGCGTGGAGCAGCTCCACGATCCGGGCCTCGCCCGCGGGCCCGTCGTAGGCCCGGCGGCGCTCGCGCATCGGCGCCACCAGCGCATCGATCGCCTGGGAGACCTCCTGCTTGACCGTGCCGTCGCCGACCTCGCCGCGGGTGTACAGCTCCGCCAGCTCGCGCCGGCGCTCCGGGTCCGCGATGAACGCGTTGACGAACTGGAACAGCGCGTTCTTGATGTCGCCCGGATCGGTCGCGGACTGGCGGCCGGTGAAGATCTTGCCGGTCTTCTTCTTGATCTCGCCGGCCTCGTCCGAGAGGAAGATCGCGTTGCCGAGGCTCTTCGACATCTTCTGTACGCCATCGATCCCCACGAGCCGCGCGATCCGCCCGACCTTGGGCTGCGGCACCGGGAACACCCCGCCCGCCCGCGCGTAGTCCGCGTCCTCGGTGGTCGTCGGGACGCCGCAGTACAGGTGATCGAACCGGCGCGCGACCTCGCGGCACATCTCGAGGTGCGCGAGCTGATCCTCCCCCACCGGCACGAGGTCGGCGCGGAACGCCAGGATGTCGGCGCACTGGCCCACGGCGTACAGCGGGAACCCGAAGCTGTAGTGATCGCCGAGCTGCTTGGCCTCGATCTCCTCCTTGAGCGTGGGGTTGCGCATCACGCGGTTGAACGGCAGCAGCATCGCGAGCAGCCAGGTCAGCTCGGCGATCGCCGGGACCTCGGTCTGCAACACGAACGTCGAGCGCTCGGGATCCATGCCCACGGCGAGCCAGTCCTTGACGATCTCGATGGTGTCCCGCCGGATCTCCTCGGGCTTCTCCGCGCGCGTGGTGAACGCGTGCATGTTCGCGATCAGGAAGAAGCACTCGTACTCGTCCTGGAGCCGCACGCGGTTCTCCAGCGAGCCGACCCAGTGGCCGAGGTGGAGGCGCCCCGTGGGCGTGTCTCCGGTCAGGATGCGTGGACGCATCCCGATGTCTTCGCACATCCCGTGCGCGCGAGCGCGGAGGGTCAGCGCGACTTCTTGCGCGACTTCACGATCGCCTCGATCTCCGCCCGCCGCTTGCGCAGCTGATCGAGCCGGCCCGAGACCGCATCGCGCGCCTTCTTGGCCGCGAGCGCGCGCTGCGCCGGATCACCGGAGCGCTGGGCGCGATTGAGCGTGTCGATCGTCGACGCATCGACCACGCCCGAGAGCACGATCGTCGCATCGGACTCGAAGCCGGTGAGGCCCGAAGGCCCGCTGCTGCCGCCACCCGTGGTGGTGGTGCCACCGCCGCCGCTGCCACCCGCGCTCTCCGGCGCCGGGCTCGAATCGTTGCCCTTGCCATCCGCGGCGCCGCTGAGCACGCCGCGGCCACCACCGGACTGGGCGGTGCGCTGCGGCTGATCGTCATCGCGCTTCGCGAGGTCACTCGCGCGATCGTGTGCCTTGCGGAGCTTGGCCACCTCGTCGAGCTCCGTGGCCTGCTTCTCGAGCCCCACCACCTGGCGGGACAGCTCGGCCTCGCTGTCGCGCAGCGCCGCGGCCTGCGCCTCGAGCTCGTCCGGATCCGCGAGCGGATCGACCTCGAGATCGGGGAGCACGATGCGATGCACCTTGCGCTCGGGCGCGGCAGGCGCGAGCGCGGCCGCGAGCTTCTTGAGCTCGGTCGCACGGGCGGGGACCGGATTGGATGCGAGCTCGGTGGTGATCGCGACGGCCAGGGCGCGCCGTGCGCCCGCGAGCGCGGTGTTCGCCTTCGCGAGCTCGCTGGTCGCGGCGCCGAGCTTGGTCGCCGTGTCGTTGGCCGCGGACAGGCTGTCCCGCAGCTCGCGATCACGGCGCCACGAGGCGCGCTGCTTCTTCAGCCGATCGATCGCCTCGAGCTGCTCGGCATACGCGCGAGCGAGCTGCGTGCGCTGCGCCGCGAGCTGGGAGACCTTGCGCTCGACGCTCGAAGCATCGACCTGCGCCTTGGCGGTGATCTGGGTCGCCGGGGCGGACTGGGCCATGGCGCTGCCCGTGGCCGAAGCCACCGAGAGCACGAGGACCAGAAACCACCGGGACATGGGACGTGGAGATAGCACCCTTCGTGCCACACCCAAGTACCCGATGTCAGTCAGGTAAGTCACAGCTCACACCCCTGAAAGTGTGCCCTCAGGTGCCGCCACCCTCAGATTCCTGAGGGCGGGCGTCCGAGAGCCGTAACACGAGGTACCGCAGAGCGGCCGTCACCATGGCTCCGACCACCGCCAGCGGCTCGCCGTCGGGGCGCTCCCAGACCAGGTAATCGCGCCCCGTGGCGTCGACCACGGCGTGATAGCGGAGGCGCCGCAGGCGGTAGCCGTTGGGCAGCTCGAGCACGTCCCCGACCAGCGCGATCGTGTCCTCGAGCTCGCGACCATAGCGGGTCATCACGCGATCGATCGCGGCGATCGACAGCTCCCCGGTGGTGCCGTCGTCATCGCGGATCCGGACCTTGTCGCCGCTGACCTCGGCGTGGGTGCGCGCGTGCGTGCCGTCCGCGAGGATGCGTTCGTCGAGCAGTAACACGCGCGCATCCTCTCCCCCCCCCCGGGCCCCGCGGCCCCCCCCCCCCCGTCTCAGCCAGGCGCCTGCGGACCATCCCCGACTTGCACCGAGCCCGCGCACCGGGGACAGTCCTGGGATGTCCCGCGCCGCTGTCTGTGCTCTGGCCCTGGTCGCGGCGTGCGGCACCCCTCAGCTCAAGCAGCACGTGCCCGAGCTGTCGAAGAACCTGCCGGCGACGCTCGAGGCCGAGCGCCCCAAGGAGGGCGATCCCCGCACCGTGAAGCTCCGCATCTACGCCGATCCGGCAGTCCGCGCGCTGCCGAAGTGGCGCGAGGAGATCACCGACCAGGTCGACTACGCGAGCCAGCTGCTGACGCCTCTCCTCGGCGTGCGCCTCAGCGTGGACAAGCTCGTCGACTGGACGCGCACAGGCGATCCGCACGAGGCGCTGCGCCAGCTCGCCGAGCTCGACAAGGGCGACGGCGTGACGTGGGTGCTCGGCTACATCGCGGCCGGCGACACCGCGACCAAAGCGATGAGCGAGCTCGGCGATGCGCAGCCGCTCGGACACCACGTGATCGTCCGCGGCTGGGCCGAGAAGCCCGAGACCGATGCGCTCGCGGCGACCCTGCCCGATCTCAAGGACGCCGAGCGCGTGGAGGTCATCAACGCGCACCGCCGCCACAAGCAGACCGTGGTGCTCGTGCACATGCTCGCGGCCACGCTCGGCGCGATCGCCGAGACCGATCCGCAGTGGCTGCAGAACCCGACGTACTCGCCCAAGCAGGTCGGGTTCTCCGAGCGAAACCGCGAACTGCTCCAGCTCGCGATCGACGAGCGAGTCACCGACGGCACCGATCAGGTGATCGCCAAGAAGCTGCTCGAGGCGATCGAGAAGTCCGAGTGGGGCGGCTGGGTGGCCGCGGACAAGGAGCAGGTGGTCAACCGGCTGCGCAACGTGATCGATGCCAACCGCGCCGGCCGCACCGCCACCGACATCCCGCCCGCGGCCTACGATCAGGTCACGCGGATCCGCGAGCTCGCACGCCAAGGCAAGATCGACGACGCCACCGCCGAGCTCGACAACGTGCTCGCGGCGTATCCGGGCAACAGCTCCCTGGTCCAGCTCAAGTGCGAGCTACTGCTCGCCGCGCGGCCCCCCGCGGCTCCCCCCGGCACCAAGCCCGCGCCGACGCGCGAGCTCTACGGCGTGACCAACCCGAAGACGCGAGCCGCCTGCGCACGGGTCAGCGAGCTCGCACCAGGCGATCCGGGCCCGCACCTCGCGGTCGGCGAGGCGTTGATGGCGGCGGGAGATCGCACCGGCGCGCGCGCGGAGCTGCTCCTCGCCGAGGGCAAGATCGCGAACCTGCCCACCGGCGCCGAGGCCGCCTGGAAGAAGATCATCGGGCTCTACCAGCGCATGGGCTGGCTGACCTGGACCGAGGACGCGATCGCGAAGGCCAAGCTCGACAAGGATCCGATCGCGCTGACGATCACGCAGACCCGCAACCGCTACGGCGTGCCACGCGGCACCAAGCTGGTGACGCCCGATCAGGAGGGCGCGCTGGTCACCGCCGTGAAGAAGGCGCTCGAGCAGATCTACGCGAGCAAGTACCCTGACGCAGAGAAGACGCTCGCGGCCGCCGACAAGACCTGGCCCGGCGCCCCCGGCCTCGCCGCCGCGCGCTGCGATCTCGGGCTGCGGATGGGTCAGGCCGAGGTGGCCAAGGCGGCGTGCGCCCGCGCGCTCGCGGCGTACCCCGACGAGTCATGGGCGCTGTACCTGTCGGGCACGCTCGCGTTCAAGGATGCGAGCGGCACCAAGGCCGGCATCGAGCTGCTGAAGAAGGCGATCGCGGTCGATCCCGATCTCGGCCAGGCGTGGCGCACGCTCGCCAAGGCGTATGCGCGTGCGAAGGACAAGCCCGCGCTCGAGCAGCTCGCGAAGGACTACCAGGCGAAGTTCGGCCAGGCGCTGCCGCGGTAGCCGGCCCGCGCCTCACAGCAGGTGAAACTGCAGCCGGTACGCGAGGATCGACCGACAGGAACGATGGTCCATCGTTGCACCGGTCCAGGGTGCATCGCGCATAGAACACGCCCGCCTCGATCGCGTGCGACATCGAGCCGCTGCGATGATGGAGCCGCACCCCGCCGACCGCCCCGAGCCCTCGGTAGCCCTCGTCGAACACCTCGTCGGATCCGGCCACCACGTGCATCGCGGCGGCGAAGCCACCCGTGTACAGGCCCCAGCGCGGCCGCTGCACGACATCGACGTTCACGTGGACGCCAGCGGACATCATCATCACGAACGCGGCCCCCAGGAACTCGACCTCCCCGAGGACCTCCACGCGTCCCCACCGGCTGCCGAGGCCAATGCCGCCCGCCGGGAGCCCCGCCCCGACGTGGAGGTCGAGGCTCGGCGGGTCGGCCCGCGCAACCGTGGAGGTGCAGGTCAAGACGACGGCCAACACGATCGCCAGGCTGGTGATCCGCATGCCTCGATCATCGAGGATCACCGCCGCCCCGCGACGGGCGGCCGATTGACATCGCATCGCTGACAGCCGTGCGCTCGCCGCGACCCCGACCTCGCTATACTGGGCGGGCCCGTGAGCTTCCTGCGTCGCATGTTCTCCGCCGACTACCGGGCGGCGGTGTCCGCCGAGGCGGCGGGCAATGTCGACGTGGCGGCGGAGCGCTATGCGCTGGCCGGCGAGCACGCCGGGGCCGTGCGGATGCACCTCGCGCGTGCGGCCCGCGCCGGGAACCGCAACGCGGAGCTCGGCGCGCTGCGCGATGCGATGCGCTGGGCCGGCGAGGATCCGGCGCTGCAGAAGCAGGCCGCGGCCGCGCTCGGCAAGGCGCTGTGGGAGGCCACCAAGGCCGAGGGCATCGCCACCGAGCGTGATCGCGCGAAGGTCCGCGAGGCGGCCGACCTGCTGGTGACCGGCGAGAATCACTCGCTCGCGGGCGAGGCGCTCGAGGCGATCGGCGATCACCTCGCCGCCGCCAACGCCTACTCGATGGGCGGCCTGGTCGAGAAGATGGAGAGCGCGCTCGCCAAGGATGACGCCTCGAACAGCGCCGCGCGCGAGGAGGCCGATGCGCACGCGGACTACCAGACCGCGATGCGGGTGGGCCGGCGCGACGAGGCGCGCACCGAGCTGGTCCGCGCGGTGGCCTCGACCAAGGTCGCGGGCGAGTACCGGCGCCTGCTCGATCAGCTCGACACCGCGCTGCTGTCGGGCGGCAAGGTCGAGATCAAGCGGCGCGGCAAGCCGCTGATCGTCGCGTGCGCCGCCGAGAAGCTCGTGCTCGGGCGCGATCCGCTGTGCGATCTCACGCTGCGTGCCGGTGGCGTGTCGCGGCAGCACGCGGAGATCGAGCGCACCCCCGAGGGGTTCCTGCTCCGCGATCTCGATTCGCGCAACGGCACCACCGTGTCGGGCCTGCCACTCGCCGGGCGCGTTCCGCTCGCTGGCACCGGTACGTTTGGCCTCGGTGACGAGTGCAAGATCGACTTCGAGCTCGACGGCGGCGTGCTGATCCTGCGCTGCACCAGCAGCCTCGATCGCGGCATGGCGCTGATCGCCGGCGATGACGGGAAGCGCCTCGATCTGACGCCGATCGGGTGTGGCCTCGATCTGATCTTCCAGCGCGGCCGCCCGCTGCTCGGCCGCGGCTCGTGTACGGACGTGATGTTCAACGACGAGCCACTCGGTGACGTGCGCGTGCAGCTGATCCGCGGGGACCGTCTGATCGCCGCCGGCGACGAGATCGACATCGGTTGATATGCCGAACTGGTGGCAACGCATGTTCGGGACCAAGGCGGAGACGCCGTCCCTCCCCGCGTCCTCCGCGCCGCAGCCGGTGCTGCTCGCGAGCGAGGAAGAAGTCTTCCTGAGCACGCTGGTCGCCGATCTGTCGGAGGGCAAGCGACGCACCGAGGTCAGCAGCCCCGATGTCCTGAAGCGGATCGAGACGATGTGGACCTCGGGTCACGAGCGGCTCGCGATCGAGTGGATGGAGAAGCTGCTGTCCGTGCCCGAGGTGCCACGCGAAGGCACGGCGCCCCTCCGCGCCGTGCTGGTGGAGCGCTACGAGCAGCGCGGCGAGCTCGAGACCGCGATCCCGCACCTCGAGGAGCTGTGTACCGTCGAGGCGTTCGCGCTGCGTGCGCACTACCTGCTCGCCGAGCACGCCCGCAAGCGCGGAGATCACGAGCACGCGCTCCGCCACTACGAGGCGGTGCTCGGGCGCGACGTCGACTATCCGAACGTGCGCGTGCGCGTGGAGCGGCTGCGCCAGCTCGCCGGCCGCGCGGCGCCCGTCGCCGGTGAGACGATCGCCGCCGGCGACGTGGCCGGCGTGCAGGCGGGCGCGCGCTACCGCCTGGTCCGCGAGCTCGGCCGCGGCGCCACCGGCGTGGTCTACCTCGCGCGCGATGCGGAGCTCGATCGCGAGGTCGCGGTCAAGCTCCTGCACCCGCACCTCGCGGGCACCGAGCGCGCCGATGCGCTCGCACGGTTCTTCCACGAAGCGCGCGTGATGGCCTCGCTCCGCCACCCGAACGTCGTCGCGGTGCTGGACATGGACGAGGCGTCTCGCCGGATCGTGATGGAGCTCGCGGCCGGCGGCACGCTCAAGGACGTGCTCCGCGAGCGCGGGCCGCGCCCGCTGCGCCGCGCGATCGAGCGTCACGGCCAGGTGCTGTCCGCGCTCGCCGCCGCGCACCGCCGCGGGATCATCCATTGCGATCTGAAGCCCGCGAACCTGATGTTCCGGCGCGACGTCGATCTGCCCGGCGTCGAGGTGATGCTCGGGGATTTCGGGGTCGCCCACCTCCCGGATGCG
The DNA here is from genome assembly GCA_016720595.1 of Myxococcales bacterium. Lineage (GTDB taxonomy): Bacteria > Myxococcota_A > Polyangia > Haliangiales > Haliangiaceae > JABFXX01. The sequence continues at coordinate 511,316 of JADKKI010000072.1, read as the reverse complement.
AGCGGCCAGGCCCGCGGCGCGGATCACAAGGAGGCCGTGGGCACGCTCGCGTACATGGCGCCCGAGCAGCGCCGTGGCGAGCTGTCTCCTGCCGTGGATATCTACGCGGCGGCCGTCGTGCTGTTCGAGAACCTGACGGCGCGCACGCCGTGGCAGCGCGCGCTGATGTCGGGCCAGCGCAAGGACGACGACTTCCGCCTGCCGGAGTCCGTGCTCACCGGCGTCGGCAAGGCGCTCGCCGACGAGGTCCAGGATCACCTCTACCGGCTGGGCAACGCCGATCCGACGAAGCGGCCGACCACCACGCAGGCGCTGGCCGAGTCGCAGCGTCTCCGCGAGCGCTTGATCGCTGCCGACGCCGGATAGCCGATGCCCACGGGCTGCCCGCTCTCTGGGCCCTGCTTGCTGCTCCGTTTCCGGCCGGCTCGGCTTCCGCGCTTACTCGTCCTTGACCGGAGTCGCCTTGAGCGCGGCCTTGCCGTCCTTCACGTAGACCGTGAAGCGGACCTCCTTGCAGCCGGTCTTCGCCATCAGGTCCTCGCGGTTCTTCACCAGCTTCTCGGAGAACTTCGCGTAGGTCAGGCCGGAGATCGGCTCGCCGCAGCTCTTCTTCACCGAGACAAACTGATCGAACACCGACTTGAAGTACGGATCCTCGTCGCTGGCAGCGGGCTCGGCCGCGGCGGCCACCGGCACTCCGAGGATGTCGTCATCGAGCGAGTCCCCGAGCGTCATCGCACCCGCGGGCTGCATCGATCCGGCGAGCGAGGGCGGCGGGGTGGAAAACGTGGGAGGTGGCGTGGCGAACGACGCCGGTGGCGGCGGTGGTGCGGCCGGGCGCGAGAACGCGGGCGGCGGCGTGCCGGGCCGTGCCGGTGGCGGCGTGGGTCGCGACGGCGCGGGCCCCGGATCGTTGAACCGGAAGTCCGAGGGTGGCGGCGCCACGGCCGGCGCGGGACCGCCGGGGCGGGCCGGTGGCAGGGCCGTCGCGAGCAGATCGATCGTGCCGAGGCTGCCCTCGGGGGCGGGGCCCAGCAGCTGATCGAGATCCTTCTTCGCGGTCTTTGCCTCGCGGCCGAGCTTGTCGATGTGGATGTTCACGCTGCGCGCGATCGAGCCGAACTTGCCGGCGTGCTCGTCTTCCCCGAGCCGCTCCTTCTCGCCCTTCGCGAGCCGGACCGCGTCCGCGGCGAGCCGCTTCAGTGGCCGATCGGACTCGATGAACATCAGCCCGATGCCGACGCCCAGGATCAGGAGGAAGCCGCCGCCAACGAGCGGCCACGGGAACCCGCCGAACCCGAGATCCTTCTGGGTGACCGCCTTGAGCGTGCCCGAGAACCCGACCGCCTCCGGCCGCTTGATGAACACCGAGTAGAACGCGCCCTTGAGCGCGGCCTCGCCGGGGAGGCGCGCCACGATCGCCGTGTAGTCCTCCTTGCCGGTGGAGATCTCGATCGGCTTGGTGGCCTGGCAGTCCTGGTTGAGATCGCTTCCAGACAGCTTGGCCACGGCATCGAGCAGCGGCGCGTGATCGAGCGCCAGGGTCTTGCTGCCCGCGACGTCATCCTTTCCGAGATGAAACCCGACGTCGACATTGAGCGAGGCCACGAGCTTGGTGGCGAGGACGTTGGTGACCTGGTGGCCGAGGATGATCGCGCCGACGTACGACACCGGCGGGTCGCGCTTGATCACCGGCGCCGCCGACACGAAGTACATCGTGCCGTTCTGGGTCCAGATGTCATCGCGGAGATAGCCTGCGAGCGCGTCGTCGACGATCGGGCGTCCGGCTGCGACGTCGCCGAAGTCGTTCTCGTCGAGGTGCACGCGTGCCACCACGCGGCCACGGCGATCGATCAGCATCGCGAAGTCGGGCTTGCGGCTGCCCTGGATCGTCTTCATCACGGCATCGCCGACGTCGCGCACCTGCTTCATGCGCGCCTCGTCGATCGTCTGTGCACCGGAGGCAGCCTCGAGCGCCGTCACGATCTCCTGCGTGCGCGAGAACGCGCCGGCGAGCTCCACGCGGTTGCGCGCGTCGTCGCCGAGCAAGATGTCGATCACGCCGCACGCCACCACGAGGCGTTGCTGCTCCTCGGCGACGAGCGTGCGCTGCGCGGGGCGCGGCAGGACGAGAGCGATCGTCAGCGCGATCGCCGCGACCAGCGCGACGAGGAAGAACCAGATCTTCGCTAGGAACACGGGCGACTCACTTCTTCCCGGCGGTGAAGGCCGGGACCTTGGGGTTCACCTCGGTCTTGCCCTTGGCGCCCACCGTCACGTCGGTGACGACATCGAGCCAGGCATCCTTGTAGAAGATCTTCAGCTTGTAGCTCCCCTCGGGGACATCCGCGAACTCGAACTTGCCGCTGTCGTCGACGCTCGACACGAACGGCGTATCGACGACGACGAGCTTGCCCTTGAGGTGCGGCGCGTCGGGATCGCCGATCGTGTAGACCTTCAGCTCCTTCACGCGGAACGACTTCGGGCCCGTGGGGTTGATCGGGCCCGCCGGCACGAGGGTCTTGTCCTCCGCGGCGGTCAGGGTGCGCGCGATCTTCGAGGTGTTCTTGATCACGATCTCGGCGCCCACCGCCGCACCGATCACCGGACGTGAGAACGATTCGCCCACCAGATCCCAGCTCACCTGGCCCGGCGAGCCCGGCTTCTCGCCGCCCTCGAGCGCGACGATCATGTATGGCGTCACGCTGACCGGGCGGGCTGGTGCGAGCGGGTTCTCGGTGCGGTCGAGAAAGCCCCGGGTCGCCATCGGCGCGCGCTCGGGTGGCGTGGGCGGGAGTTCGAGCTTGCCGACCACCGGCCCGGCGGCCAGCTCGCCGGGGATGGCGAGCGACGCAAACACCACGACACACAGGCGGAATGGCAGGGACATGGGCCGGTCAAATCGTACGGTCGGCACGCTCCCGGCCGCAACCGGCGGCGCCTTCGATCGATAGGGCTCCCATGAGCAACTTCGATCGCCTCGGGGGCCACCTCGGCAGCCGCCTTGGCCCCCTACCCGCCGCGATCGCCCTGGTCGCCGGGATCGCCTGCGCCCCGGCACTCGACCGGATCGGGCTCCCCCCATCGGTGCGCTGGGCCCTCGCCGCAGCCTGCCTGCTCGGCACCCGTCGCCTGCCGGCCCTCGCGCTCGCGGCGATCGCCTTCGTGGGGGCCGCCCGGGGCGCGGTCGTCCACACCCTGCTCCCGGAGGGCGTGGCGGCGAACGACCGGATCGCCGATCGCGTCCTTGGCACCGTGGAGGGCCCGGTGGTCCGCACCGTCCGTGGATCCGGCGCCCAGGTCGGCGGCATGTGGGTGTGGGCCGAGGAGGTGCTGGTTCCGGGCGATCGGATCGCCGTGACCGGCCTCGTGCGCTCGGCGCCGCCAGGACGGTCCCTGGAGCGCTTCGAGCTGTCGGCGCGGCAGATCGAACATCTCGGCCAGGATCTCGGGCTCACGGCGCGCGTGTGGCGGTGGGCCGCCGCACTCCAGGCGCGCGCCGCCGCGCGGATCGACGATGCGGGTGGAGATCCGGTCGCGCGCGCCGCGCTCCGCGGCATCGTCGTCGGCGACCGCAGCGCCGTGCCCGAGGAGCTCGACGATCGCTGGCGCGCGGTCGGCATCTACCACGTGCTCTCGGTCAGCGGCCTTCACCTCGCGGTGGTCGCCGGGCTGGTGTTCGCCCTGCTGCGCCGCCTGCTCGCGGCCTCGCCGTGGGGCGGGCGGATCCATCCGGCCCGCTGGGCCGCACCACCGTCGCTGGTGTTCGCGATCGGCTACACGCTGGTCACCGGGGCGCAGCTCGCCACGGTGCGGGCGTTGATCGTGATCGCGCTGGTGCTCGTCGGCGCGATGCTCGATCGCCCGATCCGCCTGCTCGATGCGCTCGGCGTGGCGGCGCTGCTCGTCCTCGCCTGGCGGCCCGGCGATCTGTTCGATCCGTCGTTCCAGCTGTCGTTCGTCGCGGCGCTCACGCTCGCGCTGCGGCCACCACCGTCGCGCTCTGGCGGCGCGATCGGTGCCCGGATCGTTCGCTGGCTGTGGGCCGGCGTGACCACCTCGGGGTGGATCGCGCTGACCACCGCACCGATCACAGCGTTCCACTTCCAGCAGGTGTCGGCCGGCGGCGTGATCGGCAACCTCGTGCTGACCCCGCTGGTCGAGCTGATCGCGCTGCCGCTCGCGCTCGCGGGCGTGGTGCTGGGGCCGCTCGGCGCACCGCTGATCCGGATCGCGACCTGGCTGGTCTCGCTCGTCGATGGTGCGGCCGGCGGCCTCGCGCAGGTGACCCCGGTGGGGCACATCGCGGTCGCCACCGCCGGCATGATGGCGGTGCTCGTCGTGTTGTCGTTGTGGTTCGCCGCCCGGCCCACGCGCTCGATCGTGGACACCCTCGCGTGGTGTGCGTTGTGCGCCGCATGGGCCCTGGCCCGCACGCCGCCCGATCCGGGCGCGCTGCGCGTGACGTTCGTCGATGTCGGTCAGGGGGACGGGGCGATCATCGAGCTCCCCGACGGAGACGTCTGGTTGATCGATGCGGGTGGCAACGCCAGCGCGCGCGAGCTCGCCGCCGCCAGCGCGCCCGGCGCCACGATCACGCACCTCCTCGCGGCCTACGGGCACGATCGGATCGATCTCGCGATCCTCTCGCACCCGCACCCGGATCACTATCTCGGGCTCGCCTCGCTCGGCGTGCCGATCGTCGAGCTGTGGTCCGCCGCCGAGCCCGAGGCGATGCCGACCATCGGCGGCGGACCCGGGCGCGCCCTGCCCGGCTTCGGCGAGATCGCGGCGGCGCACGCGGCACGCGGCACGCGGCTGGCTCATCCACCGCTCGGGATCGTGCGCACGCAGGCCGGCGTCACGCTCGAGGTCCTCGCTCCGCGGTTCGTGCGCGCCGAGGGCGGCGTGGCGATCGAGGCCGCCGATCCCGTGCGCACGGTCAACGACAACTCGCTGGTCGTCGCCATCCACTACCGGGGCCGCACGCTGCTGTTCGCCGGCGATGTGGAGCACGAGGGCGAGGACGCGCTGGTCGGCGCGGGGCTGGGCCGCGTCGATGTGGTCAAGGTCCCGCACCACGGCAGCCCGACCTCGTCCACCGAGGCCCTGATCGCCGCCACGCACCCCAGCCTCGCCGTGATCTCGTGTGGGCGCGCGAACGGCTTCGGGTTCCCCGCACCGGCCGTGCTCGCGCGGTGGACCGCGGCAGGGGCCCGCGTGGCGCGCACCGACCGCGATGGCTCGATCATCGTCGTCGTCGATGCGGCGGGTGGCCTCGCGGTGGAATAGGGATTGTGGTTCAATGATCCTGTGGTGACCCCGGCCCGCGACCGCGAAGCCATCGAACTGGCGGTGGCGGCCGGCAGCGAGCAGCTGAAGCTCGGGCGCCTCGACCTCGCCCAGGCCGCGTTCCGCGAGGCGCTCGCGGGCGATCCAGACAATCCCCGGATCCTCGCCCTGCTCGGCCTCACCTACTTCCGCGGTCAGCAGCTCGCGGAGGCGCGCCCGATCTACGAGCAACTCGTCGAGCTTGCCCCCACCGATGCTTCGCACCGGCTGAACCTCGGCCTCGTCTATCTGAAGGCGAACGAGCACGACAAGGCGATCACCGCACTCGAGGCGAGCCGCGCGCTCGATCCGAGCCAGGGGCGCGCCGTGAACTACCTCGGGCTCGCCTACGCGCGCGCCGGCCGGTACGCCGAGGCGTATCGATCGTTCCTGATCGCCGGGCAGAACGAGCTCGCGATCGAGATCGAGACCAACCTGACCCCGTCGGAGCGCGACGGCATCCACAGCCAGCTCGGGCGCACCCCACAGGGGCCGCTCGGTACCGCCGGCGTCGCCGTCTCGCGGACCGCCACGCCGCAGCCCGCGGTGGCGCGCACCGTCACCCCACAGCCAGCCGTGGCCCGCACCGTCACCCCGCAGCCCGTGGTCGCGCGCGCCGCCACCCCCGAGCCACGGACCAAGCCGCCCAGCGCGCCCCCGAAGTCGCAGCCGGCACCGGTCTCGGCGGCGGCGCAGGCCGCGTTCGATGGTCAGCTCTCGCATCCCGAGATCGTGATCGAGAAGCTCGCGGCGGATGATCAGCGGCCATCGTTCGCGACGCTGCCTGCACGCTCGGGCGCGAGCATCATCGAGCCACCGGCCGCGCCCGCACCCGCGCCGGCGCCACCCGCGCCCGCACCGGTCCTCCCGGGCACGCCTCAGCCGCCGAGCACCGAGGCCATCCGGGTCACGGACTCGATGCAGTTCGTTCTCCCACGCGCGGACGCCGTCCCGGTCGCCTCCGGCGTGTCGATGATCTCGCGCTCGATCGCGGTCGCCGAGCCTGCGTCGGCCGGCACCGGCGCGCCGCGCACGGCCTCCGGCGGCACGCCCCCGCGGCCGCTCGTGGAGCTCGCCACCGACGAGCTGCTGCGCCCCGATGAAGGTCGCGATCCGTTCGAGATCAGCGCGAGCGGTGCGCTGATCATCCGCGTCACCGATCGCGTGCTGACCCGCCTCGATGGGGTGCACATCACCGGCGGTGATCTCGCGTACGAGCGCGCCACCCGTCGATCGCGTGGTCACCAGACCGAGGAGCGGTTCGATTTTGGCGGGACGCCGCTGCACACGGTCAGCGGCCACGGCTACCTGATCGCGGCACCTGGCAAGCGCACGTTCAGCGCGGTCGTGCTCGATGACGACATCCTCTATCTCCGCGAGGACCTCGTGTTCGCGTTCGAGACCACGCTGCGCTGGGAGAGCGGCAACGTGCCCGGCCTCCGCGGCAAGCTGCCGGTGGTGCAGTTCCGAGGCGACGGTGCGGTCGCGGTGCGGCTCGTCCGTCCGCTCGTGCGCGTCAAGCTCCCCGCGTCGGGCGTCGTGTTCGTCGACGCCGAGCGCCTGGCAGGCTGGATCGGCCGTGTGATCCCGCGCGCGGTGGTGCCGCCGGCGGGCGGCCCGATGGGCACGATGTGCGTCGAGTGCACGGGCGAAGGCATCGTGCTGATCGAGCCGAAGCCCGAGCCCGATGTCGGCGGGGTCGCGATGGCCGAGACCGCGCCGCCGCCCGCGGTCTCGCGGACCACGACCTCGCCGCCACGCCCGCCACCCGGCGCGGCGATCCCCGCGCCCGAGCCCGAGTCCGAAGAAGCCGAAGCCTCGGACGCCGAAGCGCCCAAGGGTGTCGATCCGCTCGCCGGGATGGATCCCGACGCGGCGATCGACGCGCTCGGCGGCCTCGACGAGATCTGAGCGATGGCGCTCTCGCCTCTCGACGGCGCCGCCCGTCTCGCGGGCCGCCGTGGCCGCGTGCTGCTGCACGCCGGACGAGATGACGATGGCCTCGGGCGCTGGTCGTTCGCGACGGCCGAGCCCCAGGCGACGCTGATCGCGCGCGGCCGCTCGCTCGTGGTGCTCGATCGCGAAGGTCGCCCGCAGCGCCGGTTCACCGCCGATCCGTTCGAGGCGGTCGAGGCGTTCCTCGCGGAGCACGGCTGCCCGTTCGTCCCGGCTTCGAGCGCCCCGCCCGTGCCGCGCGTGATCGGCTTCTTCGGCTACGACCTGGCGCGCGTGGTGGAGCAGCTGCCCGGTGGGCCCACGCTCGGGAACGACACGCCCGATCTGTGGCTCGGTGCGTACGGCGCCGTCGCGCGCTGGGGTGGCCCCGAGCTCGAACCGGAGATCGTCGGCGACGACCACGACGCCCGCGCGCGCCTCGCCGAGGCCCTTGCCGGGCCCGCCCGCCCGTCGCTGCCACCGAGCCTCGGCGAGCTCGTGGCCGACGATCCACCCGATCATCACATCGCGCGGGTGCAGAAGATCCTCGACTACCTCGCCGCCGGCGATGTCTATCAGGTCAACGTCGCCCGCCGCCTGGTGGCGCGGATCCACGCGCCCGGCGATGCGCTGGCGATCTACGCCGCGCTCGAGCGCGTGGCCCCCGCACCGTACGGGGCGCTGATCGAGGCGGATGGGGCCACGGTGATCTCCGGCTCTCCCGAGCGCTTCCTGGCGCGGGTCGGCGAGCGGATCGAGACCCGTCCGATCAAGGGCACCGTGCGGCGGACGCCGGGCAACGCCGACGGTGCGAACGAGCTGATGGCGAGCGAGAAGGATGCGGCCGAGCACCTCATGATCGTCGATCTCGAGCGCAACGACCTCGGGAGGATCGCGGAGACCGGCTCGGTCGTCGTCGACGAGCTCGGCTACGTGGTCGAGCTTCCCGCGCTCTACCACAAGGTCTCCCGGGTCAGCGCACGGCCGCGCGCGGACGTGGGTTATGCGCAGGTGCTGCGCGCGACGTTCCCGGGCGGCTCGATCACCGGCGCGCCGAAGGTCCGCGCGATGCAGCTGATCGACGAGCTCGAGCCTGCGCGCCGCGGACCGTACTGCGGTGCACTCGGGTACTTCGGCGCGGACGGCGGGTTCGATCTCGCGATCGGGATCCGGATCGGCGTGATCGCCAACCACCAGCTACGCGTCCACGTGGGCGGCGGCATCGTGGCGGACTCGGATCCCGCAGCCGAGCTCGCGGAGACCGAGACCAAGGCGCTTGGCTGGAACGCGGCGATCGCGGCGCTCGCCGCGCTTCGGCACCCGACCAGCTGACCGTCAGCTCGAGGAGCCCGGGCTCAGGGAACCTCGACCACCAGGAAGGTGATCGAGTCCGCTTCGACGTCCGCGGTCGCAGCGACGCTGTCCCCCGCTGCGGTGTCGACCGTCACGCTCGCACTGCCGGCGGCCGCTCCCGGGATCCAGAACACGCCGCGCGTCCCCGTGCTGTTCTGGTTCCAGGTGCTGGCGCTGTTGCCATCGTAGAACGCAGCGTACGTCGCCGACGGAGAGATCGTCGCGGTGGCGCCGCTGACCACGGTAGCCGCGCGGACCACGCGGCCGATCACCGAGCCCTCACCGGCGTTGACGATCACGCCGTTCGAGAGCGTGAGGTTGTCGTAGACGGTGGCTGGCACGGCCGGCACGAGAGCGGACGTGGAGTACGCCATCACGGACGGCACGATGCTCGTCCCCGACACGTGCCAGACCAGCGAGCTACCGGCTGGCGTGGGGATCGTGAACGAGCCATCAGCGCTGGTGGTCGCCGTCTCGCTGCCGAGCGTGACCGTCAGCCCCGCCGCACCGGTGGCGGCGCACGTGGAGAGATTTCGCAGGTCCGAGACCACACAGACCCGCCCCGAGATCCCGGCTCCATCGCTCGTCGTGCCATCCGTGGTCGTGGTTCCGGCATCGGTCAGCGGCGGCGTGACGTGGTCATCGCCCCCGCCGGGGTTGATCGGGCGCTGTTCGCTACCGCCCTGGCAGGCGCCCAGCACGATCAGGAGCGAAGCGATCCTCATGTGCCCACCATACCCCGGGCCACGCCGAACGCGAGAAACCGTCAGGCGAGCCGCGCCCGACGGTGCTCCAGCGCACTGTCGAGCAGCAGGATCACCACGCCCGCCAGCAGCGCGGCGTCAGCGACGTTGAAGATCGGCCAGCGGCTCTCGTGCCAGCGCCAGCGGATGAAGTCGGTCACCGCACCATCGCGGATCCGATCGACGAGGTTGCCCAGGGCTCCGCCCGCGATCATCGCGAGCGCGAAGCGCTTGAGCCGCTGCTCGGGCGAGGTTCGCGAGGCCACCACCCCGATCCCGATCAGCGCCGCCGCGGCGAGCAGCCCGAGCAGGAGCTGCATCCCCTCGCCGCCGGTCAGCGAGCTGAACGCCGCGCCAGGGTTGTAGGCCAGCTCCCAGTCCCAGTAGCCCTCGATCACCGGCTGCGGAACGCCACCACAGCGATGAGCGAGCAGGTCCGCTGGCTGCACACACCCAGTGGGGGACACGGGCAGCGTGCGCGCCCAGGCCTTGCTGCTCTGATCGAAGGCGAGCGTCAGCGCGAACACCACCCCGAACATCATCCAGGCACGCCGGCCAACGCTCATGACGTTACCGACCGCCGCCGCGGTGCGCGGTATTCCCGCGACCTTCGCCCGCGCGAGCTCGCGCTACATGTCCTTGACGAGACCCGCGGCCTTGGCCTTCGCCTTTGCCTGATCTTTCCGCGCCTTCTTGAGGAGCTTCTCGCGCTTACCCTCTTTCTGGATGTCGATGAACATCAGGCCCACACCGACGACCAGCACGATGTCGGCGACGTTGAACACCGGCCACTCGTGGGTCTTGTAGTGCCACAGCACGAAGTCGGTGACGACGCCGTAGTAGATGCGATCGATCAGGTTGCCGACCGCGCCGCCCGCGACGAAGGCGAGCGCCCAGTGCAGCACGCGCTGATCGGTGCGCGACTTCTTGAGCATCCAGATCATGCCGCCGACCGCGGCGACGCCGACGATCGAGAGCATCACGCGCGCGAAGCTCTGGCCACCGAACAGGCCGAACGCCGAGCCCGGGTTCATCGAGAGGCGCCAGTCCCAGAAGCCCTCGATCACGTTCTTGGCCACGCCGCCGCACCGACGCACCATGATGTCGTCGGGGATCACGCACACGCCGCCGGCGCCGGTGCCGTGACCTTCGACCGGGAGCGCCGCCCGCGCCCAGATCTTGGTGGCCTGGTCGGCGATCAGCGACAGCAGCGAGACGACCGCGAAGATCGTCCACTTCGCGCGCTCGGTGCCCGAGGCGGGAGGAAGCCCTGCGTCGGCGGTCTCGGCGTCGGCCTTGGTCTCGTCGTCTGCCACGGTCAGGCCTTTAACCCGGCCAGGGCGGTGGCGCAACGCTCGCAGACATCCGGGGGATCCGCGGCGAGCTGGTCGAAGTGCTTCCAGCACCGATCGCACTTGGGCCCGGCGTGAACCTCGACGCTGATCGACCCGGAGCCCGCCACCAGGCGAACGTCAGAGACGATGAACAGATCGGCGAGCTCGTCGGCATAGGCCCGGAGCACCGGATCATCGCTGGCGATCGTGACCCGCGCATCCACCGACTTGCGCTTCTCGGCGCGGAACGGCTCGAGCTCCTTGGTGACCTTCTCGCGCCAGGTCAGGAGCTTCGCGAACTCGATCACGAACTCGGCGGACGCCGCCGTGTCTCGGACCTCCGGGAACTGCGCGAGGTGCACGCTCGTGGGATCCCCGGCGCGGCGGGGCATGTACGTCCAGATGTCCTCGGCGGTGAACGACAGGATCGGGGCCGCGAGGGTCGCGACCGCGCGCAGGCACTCGTAGAGCACGACCTGCGCGGCGCGGCGCGAGGGTGCGCCCACGGCGTCGGAGTAAAGCCGATCCTTCGTGACATCGCCATAGAGCGCCGAGAGCTCGACGGTGACGAAGTCCACCAGCAGGCGGTGCACCACGTGCAGCTCGTAGTCGTCGTACGCCTTGCGGGCGCGCGCGACCAGGGTGTCGAGCTTCGCGAGGAGGTACCGATCGATCCCGAGCGTCACGATCGAACGATCGTGCGCGTTCGGATCGAAGTCCTTCAGGTTGCCGAGGAGGAACTTCGCGGTGTTGCGGAGCTTGCGATACCACTCGGCGAGCGTGTCGAGGATCGCCTGCGAGTACGGCATGTCGGCGCGGAACTCGATCGAGGCCACCCACAGCCGGAACATCTCGGCGCCGTACTTCTTGATGACGCTCTCGGGCTCGATGTAGCTGGTCTTCTTGCCCTCGCGCTTCGCCTTCTCGATCGTGCTCTTCGAGTACGGGATGCCATTCTCGTCGAGCACGAAGCCGTGCGTGATCACCTGACGGTAGGGCGCGCGGCCCTTGACGCCGATGCCGGCGAGCAGCGAGCTGTGGAACCAGCCGCGGTGCTGATCCGAGCCCTCGAGGTAGAGATCGATGCTCTTGAAGTCGGCGCCCTCGGCACCCGGGCGCGCCTCCATCGCGAGCCACGACACACCGGACTCGAACCACACGTCGACGATGTCCTTCTCGCGCTCGAGCTTGTCGGCGCCGGCGCCGCACTTGCCACACGTGGTGCCGGGCGGCACGAGCTCGGCGATCGAGCGCGTCCACCAGGCGTCCGCGCCTTCCTTGTCGAAGATCGCGGCGATGTGATCCATCGTGTCGCCGTTCGCGTGCTCGGCGCCGCAGCTGGTGCAGTAGAACGCCGGGATCGGCGTGCCCCACAGCCGCTGCCGTGACAGCACCCAATCGGGCCGGTTCTCGATCATCGCGTGGATCCGATCGTGGCCCCACGGCGGGACCCACTGCGTGCGATCGATCTCGGCGAGCGCGGTCTGGCGGAAGCCCTCGTGGTCCATCTCGATGAACCACTGCGGCGTGGCGCGGAACACGATCGGCTGCTTGCAGCGCCAGCAGTGCTGGTAGCTGTGATGGATCTTGTCGGTGGTCGGGTTCAGCAGATAGCCCGTGGTGGCCATGTGCTCGACGATGATCGGGTTGGCCTCGGTGGTGTTCTTGCCGGTGAGGTCGATCCGCTCCGCGCCTCGCTCGAGCGCCACGCCCGCCGTGTACCGCGCGGCGTCGTCGAGGGGCGCGTACGCCGGGAGATCGTGCGCGAGGCCGGTCTTGTAGTCATCGGCGCCGTGACCGGGCGCGGTGTGGACCAGGCCTGTGCCGGCCTCGGTGGTCACGTAGTCGGCGAACCACAGCCGCCACACGGCGTCCGCGGACACGCCCTCGGGGGGCTGGGTGAGGAACGGGTGCTGGTAGCGGCCGCCCTCGAGGGTGGCCATCCGCGCCGGCGCGATCTCGATCGCATCGACGAGGTCCACCACGGGATCGCCGCCGATCGCCTTCAGGAACGTCTCGGCCAGCTCGCGCGCGACGAGCAGGCGCTCGGTGGGATCCTTCGGGTTTCGCACCGCGAGATAGGTGAAGCTCGGGTGCGCGACGATCGCGAGGTTCGCCGGGAGCGTCCACGGCGTGGTCGTCCAGATCACGTAGGCGAGCCGCGTGCCCTCGAGGCGCTTGTCCTCGTCGAGCTTGCCGCGATCCACGAGCGGCATCCGCACGTAGACCGACGGCGAGGTCTTGTCCTTGTATTCGATCTCCGCCTCGGCGAGCGCCGTCTTGTCGATCGGACACCACGAGACCGGCTTCTTGCCGCGATACAGAAAGCCCTTGCGCGCGAACGTGGCGAGCGCGCGCGCGATCGCGCCCTCGTAGGTCGCATCGAGGGTCAGGTACGGACGATCCCAGTCGCCGAGCACGCCGAGCCGCTTGAACTCGGTGCGCTGGATGTCGACGAACTTCATCGCGTAGTCGCGGCACGCCTTGCGGACCTCCGCGGCGCTCATGCCCTTGCGCTTGTCCCCGAGCTCGCGCTCGACGGCGAGCTCGATCGGGAGGCCGTGGGTGTCCCAGCCCGGCACGTACGGGGTGCGGAACCCCGCCATCGTGCGGGACTTGATGACCGTGTCCTTCAGGATCTTGTTGAGGATGTGGCCGTAGTGGATGTGGCCGTTGGAGTACGGCGGTCCATCGTGGAGGATGAAGGTCGGCGCGCTCGCGCGTGCCTCCTGGATCCGTGCATACAGCCCGGTCTCGTCCCAGCCCTTGAGGATCTCGGGCTCGCGGATCGCGAGATCACCGCGCATGGGGAACGGGGTCTCCGGAAGATTGACGGTGTCCTTGTACTTGGACTGGCCGGACGACATGGGCGCGGACCATACCACCCCCGGCGAGATCCCGTTGGCACCGGAGCCGGCTGCAACCGCGTACGATGCGCGCATGGCCGAGGAAATCCGACCGCGTGCGGCGTGGGATGAGTACTTCATGAGCATCGCGCAGGTGGTCGCCACGCGATCCACCTGCCCGCGCAAGTACGTGGGCTCGGTGATCGTCCGGAACCGGACCATCCTGTCGACCGGGTACAACGGCTCGATCCGCGGGATGCCCCACTGCTCGGACGTGGGGCACATGATGGAGGACAACCACTGCGTTGCGACCATCCACGCCGAGGCGAACGCGATCATCCAGGCTGCCAAGAACGGCGTCCTGATCGACGGCGGCAGCTGCTACGTGACGGCAAGCCCGTGCTGGAACTGCTTCAAGCAGCTCGCCAACGCCGGGATCACTCGAATCTGCTTCGGTGAGTTCTATCGCGACAACCGGATCTTCGAGATCGCGGGCAAGATCGGCATCGAGCTGGTCCACACGGGGCTGCCGGGGGTGAACCTGCCCGCGCTTCCGCCCGTGCCGCCTCCGGAGTGATCACTGAACACGCGTTACGATCCCTGCCGAGAATCCTGCATCGCAGGACACATTCGTTTCGTGCACAAAGCGATTTTCGGCCGGGTTTTGTTGTGATCGATCCCCCGGCCGGCCTAGCCTCTTGGTCCATGCGACGTAAGGCCCTCCTACTCGCCGCTGTCCTGGTCGCGTTCGTTGGCACCGCCAGCGCCGCGCCCAAGGGCCGCTCCCCAGGACTGGGTGCTCGCAGTGGCAAGGTCGCCGCTCGCGAAGCCACCACCAAGACGGGTGGCAAGGCTCGCAAGTCGATCAACGACAAGGGCACCACCAAGCAGTGCTCGAGCAACGGCGGCAAGCGAAAGTGCAAGCGAGTCGCGGTGTTCCAGGGCCACAACGCGAGCAAGTCCACGCTCCGCGCCGAGCCGCTGCAGAAGCCCACGGGTGACATCTGGCTCCACGCCGAGAACCTCGGCGAGGAGACCAAGGTCAACATCTACAAGCAGGACGGCTCGTACGACGATGCCGCCCTCGCCAAGCTCGACGACCTGTTCCGCTGCCGCCAGACCGGCGAGGTCCGCGCCGTGCGCCCGGAGCTCTACGAGCAGCTGTCCCGGATCTCGGACCACTTCGGCGGCAAGAAGATCGAGCTGGTCTCCGGGTTCCGGTTCGCCGAGCGCAGCTCGAGCCGCCACTTCCACGCCTCGGCGATGGACATCCGGATCAAGGACGTCTCGATCCGCGACATGTACAACTACGCCGAGAGCCTCGACGGCGGGAACATGGGCATCGGCATCTACCCGACCTCCCAGTTCATCCACGTCGACTTCCGCGCCCCCGGCGAGCCGAGCTACCGCTGGACCGACTGGTCCGGTCACAGCAGCGGCAAGAAGTCGACGAAGTCGACGAAGTCCCAGAAGTCGAACACGAACCGTACGCAGCCGGCCCGCAAGCCAGTCTCGTAGGCTTGAGTCCGGACGAGATCCCCGAGCTGACCGTCGCCCAGGTGGCGGCCCGGCTCGGTGAGCCTGGCTTCCACGTGTTCGACAACAACGGCGCCGGCCGCTGGCGGCGGAGCCACGTCCCCACGGCGAAGAACCTCAACGCCTACCAGATCGAGGTGGGCGATCTGCCGCCCGACAAGGACGCGACCCTGGTGTTCTACTGCTCCGGGCCTGGTTGACACAGCTGCCACACGGGCGCCGGGCGCGCCCTCGAGCTCGGATACACGCGGGTTTACGTGATGCCAGACGGGATCTCCGGCTGGGAGAAGGCCAAGCAGCCGGTCGAGAGCGGTGCGTGACGGTTACGCAAAACGGTCGCGTCGAACGGCCGTGGGCGTGGCATAACTGCCCGCCGTGAACCCGTGGTGGAATCAGGTCGTCGCCGGTGCTCCGGCGAGCGCGCGACCGATGCTGGAGGAGGTCGCGGTGGGCGACCGGATCGCGCGCGAGCTCGCCGCCGCGCGCGCGAAGTGGCCGAGCGCGGCGATCACCGATCTCCAGTTCGCAGAAGCGCTGGCCCAGCGGATCGCCACGCAGAAGGATCTGTCCTCCGCGTGGGCGCGGCTGCGGGTGGAGGATCTGTTCCTCGCCCTGTGGTGCGCCACCGGGGATGCCCGTGCGATCGCGGCGTTCGAGCAGGTCCACCGGCCCGACCTCGATGGCGTGCTCGCCCGGTTCCGCCGGCTGAGCGTCACGGGAGATGAGCTGCGCCAGACCCTGCGGATCAAGCTGTTCGTGGCGTCCGAGGGCCGCGCTCCGCGGATCGCGGACTACTCGGGCTTCGGCTTCCTGCAGAACTGGCTGCGCGTCACGGCGCTCCGCGCCTTGGTCGACATCGCGCGCAGCGAGAAGGCCCGCAAGCTCGAGGAGCTGCTCGCCGATGACGACATGCTCGGTATGCCGTCGCTGTCACCGGACATCGCCAGCCGGTACTCGCGCGAGCAGATCAGCCGCGCGATCAAGGGCGCGTTCGCGCGCGCGGTCGCGAACCTCGGGCCGCGCCAGCGCAACTTCCTCCGTCACGCGCAGGTCGATGGGCTGACGCTCGATCAGATCGCCGCGCTGTACTCCGTGCATCGTGCCACCGTCGCCCGGACGCTGGCGCAAGCGCGCACCGAGCTGACCGAGGCCACCCGCAAGGAGCTCGGCGCGCAGCTCGGCATCGCCGAGGACTCGCTCGACAGCGTGGTGCGCGCCGCGGACAGCCGGATCGACCTCTCGCTATCGCGTGTGCTCAAGGCCCCGGAGCTCGCTGATGGCTCGGAGGGAGAGGATACGTGAACGACACGGACTGCCCGAGCGAGGACCAGCTCGTGCGGATGGTCGAGGGAGCGCTCGGGCAGGACTCGCTGACGATGGTCGAGCAGCATGTCGATAGCTGCGAGGCCTGCGCCGCGGTGCTCGCCGGGCTCGGCGGGCTCGAGCAATCCCAGGTGCGCCGCACGCTCGGCCGCTACCAGCTCGATCGGCGGATCGCCGCCGGCGGCATGGGCGAGGTATGGGCGGCGTGGGATCCACAGCTGCGCCGCGAGCTCGCGATCAAGTTCGTCCGTCCCGATCGCGCCGATGATGGCCGCGAGCGAGATCGGCTGCTGCGCGAGGCCCGGGCCCTCGCCCGGCTGACCCACCCGAACGTGCTCGCCGTGCACGACGTCGGCGAGATCGATGGCGAGGTGTTCCTCGTCACCGAGCTGGTCGCCGGCGACACGCTCGCCACGCGCGGCGGCCCGAGCTCGGACTGGCGCGCGCTGGTCCGCCTCTACGCCCAGGCCGCGCGCGGGCTCGCGGCCGCGCACACCGCGGGTCTCGTCCACCGCGACGTCAAGCCGGCCAACTTGCTGCTGGGTGCAGATGGCCGCGTGCGGGTCGCCGATTTCGGCCTCGCGGTGCGCTCGAACACACCCTCCCCCGTCGCGCCGACCGAGATGCCCTCGCTCGGCGCGTCCTCGAACATCACCGCGGCGGGGCACATCGCGGGCACGCCTGCGTACATGGCGCCCGAGCAGCGTGCCGGCCTCTCGGTGGAGGCGCCCGCGGATCAGTTCGCACTCTGCGTGGCGCTGGGCGAGGGGATCGCGGGCCGCCGCCCGCCCACGGCCCCCGAGCGCGAGGCCCTGCGCGCGTTCATCGCGGAGCGGCGGACGATCGATGGATCGCTCGACGAGCTGTGCGGAGTGCTCGCGCGCGGGCTCTCCCTCGATCCCGACGATCGGTTCCCGAGCATGACCGCACTCGGCGATGCGCTCGATGCGGTCGCCGGCCCTGCCCCGGAGATGATCGGCCCTGCCCCGAGCGGCCGCATGCGCATGGTCTCGGGAGAGCAGCGCGTGATCAGCGGACAGCACCACGCGATCGCGAGCTCGCCCTCGTCGGTCCCCGATCTCGACCGCAACGTCACCGAATCGCGCCGCAAGAGCCGGCTCGCGCTCCTTGGCCTCGTGATCCTCGCCGGCGGCGCGGGTGCGGGCGCGCTGTACCTCGCGACTCGCGGCGGCGATCACGGCGATCGGGCGAACGCGGGCTCGGCTGCGCCGATCGAGCGAGGTGGCCGAGATGCCCAGGATGCGCGCACACCTGACGTCGGCGGCGGCTCCGCGTTTGCGCCCGCGCCCCCGCCGACCTCGGGCTCCGCGACCAGCGAGACCGTGAACCCGCCACCTCCCGCGACGAGTGAGGACAAGACGATCGCGCGCCCGAGCAAGGTGTCACCACAGGGTGTGCCGCAACCTGCGCCGCGCAACGCGCCGAAGGCCGTCGCCGACGTCACCGACGAGGGCGGTGAACCCCCAGCGGACGACGATGCGGATGACCCGACGAAGAACGGCCCCGGGATGCGACCGAGCACGGGCAGCGCCCCGACGGCCACCGGTGCCGTGACGCTGAAGGATGTGAACCTCGCGATCCAGCGCCGCGATGGCAAGGCGTGCCGCGCCGGGCTCGCGAAGCTCGCCGATCCGCCGCCGAGCGACTTCCGCGTGGCGAGTGCACACGCGACCTGCGAGATGGTCGCGGGCAACTGCGATGGCGGGAAGCGAGAGACGCGCGCCCTCCGGATCCGGGAGGGCAGCAGCCCCGACTCGGTCGAGATGAGCGCGGAGCTGTGGTGCACGGTCAACGATCCAGATCCGGCGATCCGCCTGCGCCGCCTCTCGCGGCAGCTCGCGCTGTTCACCTGGTTCGAGTGCAGCTACTACCTGCCCGCCGCGCGCGCCTCGGCCAAGGTCGTCGCCAACGATCAGGAGCGGATGCAGGTGGGGAGCGCCCTCACGACGATCGCGAAGTGCTACAGCGACCGCGAAGACTGCACCACGGCCCGCAAGGTGCTCGGCGAGGCTCAGGTGTTGATCCCGGCGCTCGGCGTCAGCGAGCTCAACGCGGCCTGTCGCTGATCGGCTAACCCCGCGACGGCAAAGGTGCGACTGGGGGTGCGGTGCGTCCGTCCGGACCTGGTAGGAGCGGACATCGACGGCGTTGCAACGCGGCGTCACCTCATCCGTCCAGACTTGCATGCCGATCATCCCACGCTCGCCGACCCTCGCCGCCTCGATCGGCCTCGCCATCCTGGCGTTCGCTGCCCCGGGGCATGCGCACGCCGAGATCGTCGATCCCGGCCCGCTCGAGCCCGACGAGCCGATCGCCGCGAAGCGCCCGTACGTGGATCCCGATCCGGAGCCGGAGATCACACCGCCCACGCCGTCCTACGTCCCCGATCCGGATCGCGATCGCTACGCACGGTGGCGACTCTCCGGTGGCGTGGGCATCCGGTTCGGCAGCTTCACCGTCAACGGCGACTCCACGGGCGCGGCGATCCCGTTTCACGTCGATCTCGGCGCGCGACGCCGCCGGACGTTTCTGTTCGCCAGCTACGACGTGCTCTCGATCGACGCGAGCGTCCCGAGCCTCGATCCCACGAACACCACCGCGCGCAACACGGCCATCACCCAGCTCGGTGACGGCAGCGGCCTGGTCCATCGGCTCGGCGCCAACGCGCGCGGAACGCTCGCGCGGTTCGCCGAGAGCGATGGCGGCTTCGATCTGTGGGGCGAGGCCGGCCTCGGCGTGCAGCACCTCCGCTGGGACGCCGGCGGCGTGTGGACCCGCCCCGACATCGCACTCGGCCTCGGCGCCACGATGCTCTATCTCGGCAAGCGTCAGCACGCCGGCTTCTCGGTCGGCTTCCGCGTGATGTTCGCGCCCCGCAACGACACGGCCGGCGCACCCGCCGTGTGCGGCGGGCCGTGCGACCGCGCCACGCCACCGAGCGGAGCGGATCGCAGCTTCCTGTTCGATCTGACGCTACCGTTCGGGCGTTAAGGTCGCTCGCGAACTTGCCGTCCAGTTTGCCATCGAGGAGAGCGGTGCAGAGGGGACGGTTTCAACTTGAGCAACTTGCGGCGTGCAAGTGCCCGAGTTGTGGAGGCCGCACCTGCGCCTCGCACGCGGCAGCGCCGGACGACCATCGGCGAACGAGGTGAGCCCGTCCCCCGGATCCGCGCCGAGCGCCGGTGCAGACCGCTCGGCGTCGCTGTGGGTTCTGATGACCAGCCGCGTCGAGCCGACGCAGCGCACGCGGTCGCGGCTGCTCACAGAACCGCACAGCGCTTGCCTTCGCGCCGGCGCACCGGTTCGAACCCTTGGGGTGGGGACGGTTTCAACTTGAGCAACTTGCGGCGTGCAAGTGCCCGAGTTGTGGAGGCCGCACCTGCGCCTCGCACGCGGCTGCGCCGAACGACCATCGACGAGCGAGGTGAGCCCGTCCCCAGATCCGCGACGAGCGCCGGCGCAGACCGCTCGGCGTCGCTGTGGGTTCTGATGACCAGCCGCGTCGAGCCGACGCAGCGCATGTGATCGCGGCTGCTCACAGAACCGCACAGCGCTTGCCTTCGCGCCGGCGCACCGTTTCGAACCTTGGGGTTCGAGGAGACAGACAGAGCAAGGCGGGAGCGGGGTTCGATATGCCCCCCCCCGGGCGCAGGCTATGGCACGAGCACGAGCACGAGCACGAGCACGAGCAGCGAGCACGAGCACGAGCACGAGCACGAGCACGAGCACGAGCACGAGCACGAGCACGAGCACGAGCACGAGCACGAGCACGAGCACGAGCACGAGCACGAGCACGAGCACGAGCACGAGCACGAGCACGAGCACGAGCACGAGCACGAGCACGAGCACGAGCACGAGCACGAGCACGAGCACGAGCACGAGCACGAGCACGAGCACGAGCACGAGCACGAGCACGAGCACGAGCACGAGCACGAGCACGAGCACGAGCACGAGCACGAGCACGAGTACGAGCACGAGTACGAGCACGAGCACGGCGACCGCAAGTCACGCGCGTCGACCGATGGCGCCAGAGATATCGATACGGGCTGAACTCTGATGTTAGAATAAATATCGGCGAAATCAAATTGACGCCCACGCGCGACCTTGCTACGAAAGGCAGATGGTGGCGGTGAAGCGAGTGAGGGCGCGCAGGCGGCACGTGCAGACGGAGCTGCTCGACGCGAGCGGCACCAAGCCGAGGTCGCGGCGGGGTGGGAAGCGGCGCGGTGCGGGGCGCCCTCCGAACGGCGCACGCGCCGGATCACCGCACAAGCGCCGCGAGACGTTCAAGGCGAGCGAGCCGCTGCACGTGGTGCTCCGCGTGATGGCGGTGATGGGTGCGCTTCGCAAGCGTGAGATGTACCGAGCACTGCGGTGGGCCACCGTCGTGATCGCGAAGCACGAGGATGTCCGGATCATTCACCTCTCGATCCAGCAGACGCACGTGCACCTGCTGGTCGAGGCGCAGAACAAGCGAGCGCTCGCACGCGGGATGAAGGCGTTCCAGATCTCGGCGGCGAAGCTGATGAACGCGGCGCTGGGGTGGGAGGTTCGGCGGCGCGGGAAGGTGTTCGCGGATCGCTATCACGCCGAGGTGATCCGCACGCCACGGCAGGCGCGGCACGCGCTCGCGTACGTGCTCAACAACTGGCGCAAGCACCGCGAGGACCGTGGGGAGAGCGCGCGGAACTGGCTCGTCGATCCGTTCTCGTCGGGGTGTTCGTTCACCGGATGGAAGCAGCTCGAGCGTCGGGACTTCATGTGGAAGGTTCCCGCGACGTACGATCCGATGATCGTCTGGCTACCGAAGACGTGGCTGCTGCAGTCGGGGTGGCGGAGATACGGGTTGATCGATTGTCGAGAGGTGCCGAGTACGCGCCAGGCGACACCGGGGTCGGCGGGCTGGTCTCAGCCGAAGGAAGAGCAGCAGCAGCAGCAGCAGCAGCAGCAGCAGCGCAGCACCACGGGCCGCTGAGCCACCTCCTTTACGGGTTCCGATGAGCGGCCTCGTCGGCGGGCACGGGCCGGTTCACGTGGTGCGAGGTACCTGCCCTCCCCGCGAAGTGCGGTGCTCGCTGCGGTCAGGTCGCGCCAGGCCCACTGCCGTCGTCGTACCAGGCCTCGTGCAGGGACATCGCCTGGCAGCGGAGGCACTGGGTCTCGCGCCAGGCGGCATCGCAGGCCGGACAGATGCCCCGCGTGTCGAACGTGTTCCAGACGTGGCCACAGACGCACTGCCAGCGATCGTGCTTGCCCGGGGTCCAGGCGCACTTGGGGCAGCGGATCTTGCGCTCGCGATCCTTGGTCGACGAGCCCGAGCTTCGATCGGTCTCGTGAAAGGCGAGCAGACGAGGCACCAAGCCAGGCTAGCAGAGCTCGGTCAGCGTACCCACGTGGGCACGGCGATCGCGGCAGCTCGGCCGGCCTCGTTCCCACGTGGGTATGGCGATCGCGGTCACTGAGTCAGGGGACGGCCAGCAGTAGCTCGCGCTCGACGGTCCCACCTGACATGGCCATCTCGTCGTAGCTCGTCTCGAACTCGCTCTGCACCGCACTGCCAGATCCCCGGACGACGGCGCTGCACGTGAAGTATGCCTTCTCGGCGTCCTGCCCTCGTTGGTGGAGCGTGTAGCCGACCATGAACGACGCAGATCCTGGGTGCGCCGGATCGAACGACGCCGTCGTCTTGCCGAGCGTGATCACGGAGGCGTCGTCCAGGCCCCCGTCGTAGTCGTACTTCTCTGACTGGAATTCGACGTAGAGGTTGTTCACCGGGACGCCAGCCTGGGTGACCTTGCACCAGATCGTGAACTGAGCGCTCGTCGACGTCTCGGTGTCTTCGGCGATACACCCCGCTGTACCGACGAGCGATCCTGCAGTGAGGAGAATGGCGGCAACTGTGGACGACCACATGCCCCGCCAGGTTGCATCCGGCGTACCCAACCGTGACACGCCGCGCGCAACGCACATCGGGAACCCACGCAGGCAGGGCGCAAGCATTGCCGACCGAAGGGACAATGCCGCATGACCTGCGGGTCCCGCAGCTCCTGATCATGTGGGGCGAACGAACAGCGGACGATCAGGCGCGCGCCGCGGGCTTCTTCGTCGGAGCAGGTGCCCGCGCGGCCGCCGAGCGGGAAGCCTCGGCGAGCAGCTCGGCCGCGTGCGCCTTGGCCTTCGATGTGGCGTGACCACCGAGCATGCGCGCGAGCTCGTCCTTGCGGGCGGCCGCGGTGAGCCGGCGGACGTGGGTCTCGGTGCGCCCACCCACCTCGGCCTTCTCGACGTGGAAGTGGTGATCCGCGTACGCCGCGATCTGCGGCAGGTGCGTGACGCACAGCACCTGACGCCCGGTCTCGAGAGAGGCGACCGCGCGGATCTGGGAGGCCACGACCTGGGCGGTGGCGCCGCCGATGCCGGTGTCGACCTCGTCGAACACGTACGTCGCGACCTCGTCCGCGCGCCGGAGCGAGAGCTTGAGCGCGAGCATGATGCGCGAGAGCTCGCCGCCCGAGGCGACCTTGGTGAGCGGCCGGGTGTCTTCGCCCTTGTTGGACGCGAGCATCAGCTCGACGCGATCGGCGCCCGATGGACCGAGCACGCGATCCTCGATCACCACGGTCAGCCGCGCCGAGCCCATGCCGAGCTCGGTCAGCGCGGCGCCGACCTCCTTCTCGAGCTTGCGCGCGGCCTTCTTGCGGCTCTGGGTCAACGCGGCGGCAGCGGCCATCGCGGCGGCCTCGGCCCGGGTGCGCGCCGCGGTGAGCTCGACCAGGCGCGCATCGCGGCCGGTGAGCGAATCCAGCTCGGTGCGGAGCTCGGTGGCCTTGGCGATCACCTGATCGAGCGTGCCCGCGTGCTTGCGCGTGAGGCGGCGGATCAGCGCGATCCGTTCGTCCACCCAGGCGAGGCGCTCGGGATCGCCTTCGAGCTTGTCGGCGTACGTGCGGAGCTGATCCGCGGCGTCATCGATCAGGGTCTCGATCTCGCCGAGCTGGCGCGCGACTGGCTCGAGCGTGACGTCCGTCTTGAGGGCGCGCTCGACCTCGCGGACGGCGGCCGCCACGCGATCGCGTGCGCTGTCGTCCCCGCCGTAGAGCACCTCCTCGGCGGCGCGGGCGGCGCCCTGGAGCAGATCGACCGAGGCGAGCCGGACGCGCTCGAGCTCGATCGCCGCATCCTCGCCGGGCTTCAGCGCCGCGGCATCCAGCTCCTCGAGCTGGAACTTCAGGTAATCGATGCGGGCCTCCCGCGCGCGCTCGTCTCCCCCGAGCACGGCGAGCTCGTCACTACAGCGGCGCAGCTCGGCCCACGCCTCGGTCATCGTGGCGACCAGCGCCTCGGCACTGCCGTGGTCCACGGCGAACGCATCGAGCAGGTCGAGGTGACGTGCGGCATCGACGAGGCCCTGGTGCTGATGCTGCCCCGAGAGGTCGATGAGCAGCGCGCCGAGCTCGGCGAGCCGGGCGGCCGTGGTCATCGCGCCGTTGACGTACGTGCGGCTGCGGCCACCGCGCTGGATCACGCGCCGGATGAACACCTCGTCGTTCTCGCCCTGCGGCAGCCCTGCCCCCTCGATCACCGCGGCGACGTGCGCGCGCAGATCCTCGGGCACATCGACGATCGCCTCGACCACTGCCTCGTCCGCGCCGTGGCGTGGGATGTCTGCCGAGGCACGACCGCCGCGCAGCAGGTTCACCGCCTCGACGATCAGCGACTTGCCCGCGCCGGTCTCGCCGGTGAGGACGTTCATGCCCGGCCCGAGCTCGATCTCGACGTCCGACAGGATCGCGAAGTTGGTGACGCGCAGGTGCCTCAACATCACGCACCTCCCTTGGCGCCGCGATCGTTGCGCGCGCCCCAGTGCAGCTTGTCTCGCATCACATCGAAGAAGCTCTTGTCCCCGGCGTACATGACGAGCGGCGACTTCGCGGCCGTCATCTCGACGACATCGCCGGCGAGGAACGAGTGCCCCCACTGCGCATCGACGGTGATCAGCACGCCCCGCACGTCCGCGCCGAGCTGCAGGCGGATCGTGGCGTTCGCGCCGATCACGAGCGGCCGGTTGGTCAGCGCGTGTGCGCAGATCGGCGTGAGCATCATCGCCGCGAGGCCGTGCCCGCCCGGCACGACGATCGGTCCGCCGGCCGCCATGTTGTACGCGGTGGATCCGGTGGGCGTGGCGACGATCAGGCCGTCCGCGCGATACGACGCGACGAACTCGTCGTCGACGAACGCATCGATCTCGACGAGCCGCGCCATCGCACCTTGGTGGAGCACCGCATCGTTGAGCGCGTACCGGACCACCGGCTCGGCGCCGGCGCGCTTGAACGTGACCGCCAGGCGCATCCGCTTGGTCAGCGGCAGCTTGCCCGCGATCGCCGCGGCGAGCCCGACCTTGGCCTCGCTGGGCGCGAAGCCCGCGAGAAAGCCGAGCTGGCCGAGGTTCACCCCCAGCACGGCGCGGCCCTGATCGGCGACCAGGCGCGCGGCACGCAACATCGTGCCATCGCCGCCCAGGGCGACGGCCAGCTCGACCGCGGCCCCCAGCTCGGCCTCCGGAACGACCTCGGCGCCGACCGGGGCGATCTGATCTTCACTGGTAACCACGGGCACATGGCCCTGTTCCCGGAGCCAGGGGACGAGCTCTTCGAGCAGGACGCCGGCCTCGGTCTTGTCAGGCTTGAGGATGAATCCGACCTTCACAACCCGTTCGTATCACGTCCCCATGACACTGAACGCATTCCCAGTGGGCCTTGCCGAATGCTCGCTACCTCTATATGGTGCGCGTCCCCGCGAGGCCTGGCTTGACAGGTGTTTCGCAACCTTGTAGTTGATCCACCCTTCCGAGCAACGCCCATGATGAACGCGACGCAAAAGAGCTCCTGGCTCACCAAAGAGGCCGGCGAGGCATCCCGAGAGTGGTTCGTGATCGATGCGACCGGCCACACGCTGGGTCGTCTCGCTTCGCGGATCGCCCTGGTCCTCCGCGGCAAGCACAAGGCCACGTACACCCCGAACGTCGACATGGGGGACTTCGTGATCGTCCTCAATGCTGGCGGAATCCGGCTGACGGGCACCAAGCCCGACAAGAAGCTGTACATCCACCACACCCTGTTCCCCGGCGGGATCAAGACGCGCACGGCGAAGGACGTCATCGCGACGGATCCCGAGCGCGCGATCCGCGAGGCCGTGTGGGGCATGATGCCGAAGGGCCCGCTGGGCCGCCGGATCATCAAGAAGCTCAAGATCTACAAGAC
This sequence comes from Myxococcales bacterium, assembly GCA_016720595.1. Lineage (GTDB taxonomy): Bacteria > Myxococcota_A > Polyangia > Haliangiales > Haliangiaceae > JABFXX01. The sequence goes on along the minus strand of JADKKI010000072.1, from coordinate 485,634 downwards.
CGCCGAGCACGATCACGCCGCGCAGCAGCCGCGCGTGCTCACGCTCACCGACACGATGACGAGCACGAGGAACTAACCCGATGTCGATGCAGAAGACCTATGCAACGGGCCGCCGCAAGACCGCCATCGCGCGCGTCTGGCTGTACGCCGGTGACGGCAAGATCGTCATCAACGACCGCAACGACGAGGAATACTTCTCGCGCCCGACCGCCCGCATGGTGATCCGTCAGGGCCTCGAGGAAGTGAACCTCCTCACCCAGTACAACGTCGACGTGACCGTGAAGGGCGGCGGCATCTCGTCGCAGGCCGGCGCGATGCGCCACGGCATCACCCGCGCGCTGATGAAGATCGACAGCGAGCTGCGGCCGAAGCTGAAGGCCGTCGGGTACGTCACCCGCGACCCCCGCAAGAAGGAGCGCAAGAAGTACGGCCAGAAGGCCGCGCGCGCTCGGTTCCAGTTCAGCAAGCGCTGATCGGAGCTGGTTCGCTGGTGGAGCGCCGCGCATGTCGCGGCGCTTCGTCGTTTCGGCGTAGGCTTGCGGCGTGCGCCTCCGCGTGACGATCCTCGTCAAGCTGCTGCTGGCGCTCGTGCTGCCGGTGGTGGCGCTGTTCACGCTGTTCGCGTTCGTCGCGTACCAGGTCAGCCGCCACGACCTCGACGAGGAGCTGGGACGGCGTCTCGAGGCGATCGCGGCCTCCGCGGCGAGTCAGCTGCGCGGCAAGTACCTCGCCGGCCTCGGGCCTGGAGACGAGGGTGAGCCCACCTACCAGGGCTACGTCGGCAAGCTCGAGGCGTTCGCGACGGCCACCGGCGCGCAGCTCTACGTGTTCGACAAGGAGTTCAACTCGCGCGCGGATACCGCCAAGGGCGTCGCGATCGGCACGCACTATTACCGCGCCGAGCTCGATCGGGCCGAGCTCGCCCGCGTGTTCGAGCGCGGGGTGACGGCGACCAGCGTGACGTTCGAGGGCACCGATGGCGTGACCTACAAGGCGGGCTACGCGCCGATGCGCGCCCAGGCCGAGGCCGATTCCGAGATCGTCCTCGCGATCGGTGCGCAGGCGCCGGCCTCGTACTTCGCGCGCCTCGCGGACCTGCGCGACCGCCTGTTCCTGTGGGGCGGAGGCCTCGCCGCCGTCAGCGTCCTCGCGGCGGTGATCGCCACGCTCCTCATCACGCGAAACATCCGCCGCCTCGCCGCGGCCGCCGAACGGATCGGCGCCGGCGAGCTCCGCGAGCCCGTGAAGGTCCGCTCGCGCGACGAGCTCGGCGTGCTCGCCGAGACGATGGACCGGATGCGCATCCAGCTCGCCGAGCGCGACGCCCGCATGCAACAGATGCTCGCCGGCATCGCGCACGAGGTCCGCAACCCGCTCGCCGGGATGACGCTGTTCGCGGGCATCCTGCAGGACGAGCTCCCCGTCGACGACGAGCGACGCTCGCACGTGGATCGGATCCGCAAGGAGCTCGGCTACCTCGAGCGCGTGGTCAACGAGTTCCTCGAGTTCGCGCGCCGGCCGCGCCCCGAGATCGGACCGCTCGAGGTGGGCCCGCTGCTGACCGAGGTCGCCGAGCTCGCGAGCACGGACGAGATCGCGATCGCGGTGACGCCGGCTCCGTTCGAAACTCTCCGCGCCGATCGTGCGCAGCTCCGGCGCGCCCTGATCAACCTCGCGCGCAACGCCGTCCAGGCGGCGACCGCGGCGGGCAACACCGGCAAGGACGCGGTCCGGATCTCGGCGCGCGAGACGGCGGACGGCATCGAGCTCTCGGTGTGGAACCGCGGCAAGGAGATCTCCCCGGAGACCTCGGGGAAGCTGTTCGAGCCGTTCTATACGACCCGCGAGAAGGGCACCGGCCTCGGCTTGGCGTTCGTCCGCGAGATCGCCATGGACCATGGCGGCCGGGTCGACCTCGCCAGCGCGGGCGGCGAGACCACGTTCACGATCGTGCTACCGGCGTAGCCGCAAGTCGTGTGCGCTGGCCCACGGAACGGCCCCAAACCTCCGATCGACTTCGCCCGCGACCTTGTGTAGCTTGCGCCATGTTCAGCGCCCGCGCCGTCCTCGCCCTCGCCGTGCTGGCTGGCTGTCACGATGCTCCGGCCGCTGACGGCCCCGATGGTGGGATGCCCGACGGCTCGGTCACCCCGACCTGTGACGGCACGCCCACCGAGTGCGCCACGCGCTGGGAGGAGCAGGCCTCCGATCGGTTCGACATGGTGGTCGGCAACCCGGGCGAGCTCGCCGCGTTCCTGAAGGGCATGCCCAAGGGCGCTGACCTCCACCACCACCTCTCCGGTGCGGTCTACGCCGAGACCTATCTCGACTGGGCGAAGGCCGATGGCGACTGCATCAACTCCTCGACCTACGCGGCCGTGTTCGGGAACCAGTGTTCGGCCAGCACGCAGCCGGTGCCCGCGCCTGGAGCGTTCTACGACGCCACGGTCCGCGCGTGGTCGATGAAGGACTTCGTCGCCGGCGCGCAGAACGGCCACGATCACTTCTTCGCCACGTTCGGCAAGTACGGCGCGGTCGCTGGTGCGCACCGCGATGACGCGCTCGCCGACATCCTCACCCGTGCCGCCGACGAGAACCAGCTCTACGTCGAGACCATGTTCAACCTCGGCAAGAACCTCGGCACGCTGGCCGCCTCGGTGTGGACGCAGCCGGTGACGGCCGCCACCCTGCCGCAGTTCTACGACGCGCTGCTCGCGAGCCCGACCTTCACCCAGCAGCTCAACGCGGACGTCGCGGTCGTCAACGGCGCGGGCGCGGCCTACAAGACCGTGCTCGGCTGCAACGACATCTCGCCGCCGGCGGCGTGCGACGTGGGCGTGCGGTTCATCGCTCAGATCTCGCGCACCGGCGCGCTCGACACCGTGTTCGGTCAGCTCGTCAGCTCGTACGAGATGGCGGCGAAGACCGGCCAGATCGTCGGCGCCAACCTATCCTCCCCCGAGGACGATTCGACCTCGCTCGCCAACTACGACCTGCACATGGCGATGATCGACTTCCTGCATACCAAGTACACGCTCACGCAGAAGAGCCCGCTCCACATCACGCTCCACGCGGGCGAGGTGGTGCCGAAGTACCTGCCCGCCGGCTCGAACCACAACACGTTCCACGTCCGCCGCGCGGTCGAGGTCGCACACGCCGATCGGATCGGCCACGGCGTCGACATCGCGTCGGAGACCGACCCGGAGGCGCTGATGAACACGATGGCCGCGAACGGCGTCGCCGTCGAGGTCTGCCTGTCCAGCAACGATCAGATCCTCGAGGTCCGCGGCGCGGCGCATCCGCTCGCGGCCTACCTCGCGCACGGCGTGCCGGTGGCGCTCGCCACCGATGACCAGGGCGTCTCGCGCTCGAGCCTCGCCGGCGAGTACGTGCGCGCCGCGACCGACCAGCACCTGACCTATCGCCAGCTGAAGACGATCTCCCGCAACAGCCTCGAGCACTCGTTCCTCCCGGGCGCGAGCCTGTGGACCTCGGTCGCGCAGGCCCAGCCGGTCTCCGCCTGCGCCCCGACCGACGCGATGGGCATCGGCGATCCGGCGAGCGCGGCCTGCAAGCAGTTCCTCGATGGCAGCGAGCGCGCCCGGATCCAGTGGGAGCTCGAGCGCCGGTTCCGCCTGTTCGAGAGCGCCCAGCCCTGACGAACCGCATCGCGCCGCTGCCATCCGCCGGAGGCTAGGCGCCAAGCCGCACCCCCCCCCCCCCCCCCCCCCCCCCCCCCCCCCCCCCCCCCCCCCCCCCCCCCCCCCCCCCCCCCCCCCCCCGCCCCCCCCCGCCCCCCCCCCCCCCCCCCCCCCCCCCCCCCCCCCCCCCCCCCCCCCCCCCCCCCCCCGCCCCCCCCCCCCCCGGGGCCCGCCGGCCCCCCCCGCGCGCCCCCCCGCCCCCCCCCCCCCCCCCCCCCCCCCCCCCCCCCCCCCCCCCCCCCCCCCCCCCGCCCCCCCGGCCCGCCGCGGGGCCCGCCGCCCCCCCCCCCCCCCGCCCCGCCCCCCCCCCCCCCCCCCCCCCCCGCCCCCCCCCCGCCCGCCCCCCCCCCCCCCCGCCGCCCCCCCCCCCCCCCCCCCCCCCCCCCCCCCCGCCCGCCCCCCGCCCCCGCCCCCGCCGCCGGCCCCGCGGCCCGCGCCGCCCCCGCCCCCCCCCCGCCCCCCCCCCCCCCCCCCCCCCCCCCCCCCCCCCGCCGCCCGCCGCCCCCCCCCCCCCCGCCAGGCGCCCCCCCCCCCCCCCCCGCCCGCCCCCCCCCCCCCCGCCCGCCGCGGCCGCCCCGCGCGCCCGCCCCGCCCCCCCCCCCCCCCCCCCCCCCCCCCCCCCCCCCCCCCCCCCCGCCCCCCCCCCCCCCCCCCCCCCGCCCGCCCCCCCCCCCCCCCCCCCGCGCGCGGGCGCGCGCCCCCGGGGGGGGGGGCCCGGAAACGGCCCCCCCGCCCCCCGCGGTGCGCGGTGGGGGGCCCGGCGGCCGGCGCCGGGGGGGGGGCCCGGCGCCCCTCGCCGGGCCTCCCCCTCCGCGGGCCGGGGCGCGCGGCTGTCGCCCCCCCCCCCCCCCCCCCCCCCCCCCGGCCCCCCCCCCCCCGGCCCCCCCGCCGCCCGCGGCGCTCTCCGCCCCAGCGCGCCGCGCGCCCCCCGCCCCCCCCCCCCCGAGGGCCCCCGCCCCCCGCGGTGCGAGGATGTCGAGCGCTGCGTCGAGGTCGCCCATCGCTGTCTACAGACAGCACGCCGGCGGCTCCGGCGTGGTGGTGGTGCTGGTCGTTCCGTCCGCGTCGACGTCGACGATCACGCACACGATCGACGTGGTTCGCGCGGGCGTCGCGTCATCGGTGAACTTGTAGGTCAGCGCGTACTGGCCCGCCGACGGCGGCTCGAACTCGATGCCATCCGCGCGGACGCTCTCGATCGAGCAGCCGCCGAGGCAGGGCGCGGTGGTGATGCACTGCTGCGTCGTCGACGTGCTGCATTCGCACGCGCCGCACGTGCACGAGCACGTGCCGTTCTTGATCGCCTGGAACCAGACCTTCGTGCCACCGCACGCGTCGTTCTCGAGATCGATCGTGATCGTCCCCTTGTCCTTGCACGCGCTCGCGAGCGCCAGCAGCAGCACGAGGACGCGGGTCATGGGCGTGCCACGATTCGCTGGGGACCGACGGAGATCGTCTGGTCGACGAGGAACGCACCGCCGACGACGACCGCGACGATGCCGGTCCAGAACCACCACCGATGGGTGATCGGCGAGGGCCTGGGCACGCTGCCGGCCGCGACGTCGATCCGGATCGGCTGATCCGGGGTGCCTTCGCGGCGCAGCGCCACACCCGACCGGTGCTTGGCCTGGACGTGCAGCTCGAGGCTGTAGGGCGACTCCGAGGCGGTGTCGTCGGCAGAGATCGTGAACGCGAGCTTCCCCGCGCGCGCGCGTTGCTCCGTGGTCGTGTAGTAGCCGGCGCCGTGGCGACGGCGCGACAGCAGGATGCGATCGGCGATCGCGCTCGGATCCGCGAGGTCCACCGAGATCTCGATCGGGCGTCCACCGCGCGGGTGCTCCGGCAGGTGGACGTGCATCACGAGCGCGCGCCACGCGGGCCCGAGCTCGATCGCCAGGCGCTGCTCCTCGGCGACCTGCCACTTCGCGCGCGCGGGTGCGAACACCTGCAGGATGCGGGGCGAGCTCTTCGGCGGCAGCTCGTAGTCGGGATCGATCACGAACAACCGCTCGAACGCGTTCGCGGCGTCGTCGGGGCGATCCAGCACGACGAGCGCCGAGCCCTTGAGGCGCAAGGCCTCCACGCGCTGCTGCGGCGAGGCATCCGCGCCCGCGAGCAGCTGTTCGGCCACCGCGATGACCTTCTCGTACTCTTGCTCGTCCCACTCCGCCTGCGCTCGCGCCACGAGCTGCGTTGCGGGCTCGGCCGCGGCACCGCGCGTCGCGAGCGCGACGACGACGACCGCGACGCCGAGCCGGCTCATCCTCCCCACCCTATCAGCTCCTAGCGCTGGCACGACAGCCCCTCCGCGGGCGTGCCCTTGCACCGGGTCGTCGCGTTCGCGGTGACGGTCGCGGTGCCGCGGATCGTGGCGCCGGACTCGGAGAACGTCATCGTGATCGGATAGTCGCCGGGCGGGAGCTGCACCTTGCGCGGCGTGGTGAGCGGGGCCTGGTTCGGCAGGCGGAACGTCCCCCACGGCGTCAGCTCGATCGCGAGCCAGCCGAGCGCGGGCGGTGGCGGCGCTGTGGTCGCGGGCGTCGTCGGGGGCGTCGCCGAGCCGCCGGTCACGACCGTCTTGACGTCGCGCGGCGGCGACGTGCGTGGCGTGCCCACCGGCTTCTTCACAGGCGTGGTCGCCGGCACGCGGGCATCCGTCTCGAGCTCGGCGGCGTCCAGGTGTGGCGTGCTCGCGTCGGCAGCGGCGGCCGCCACGACGACCTGTGCGGCGCCTGCATCCACCATCGCGACCGTCGGCTGCATCGCTGGCGTCGGGGCCGTCGGCGCCGCATCACCGTCGCGCAGCGACCACACCGCCAGTCCCCCGCCACCGATCGCCACGAGCGCCATGACGGCGATCACCGCGCCGCGCCGCGAGCCGCGCCGCGGCAGTTGCGGCAAGGGCGCTGGGGCGTGCGGAGGCGCGGCCGGGGTGGTCGTCGCGGTCGGCTCGGCTCGGCTCGGGCGGGGGCTCGGGCGCCTTCGGCAGCGACGCCGTCCGCGGATCCGGATCTGGATCCGGGCGGAACGGCATCTCGTGATCGATCTCGGGGAACAGCGTGGTCACCACGGCGCCGAGCGCTGCGCGATCGATCACGGCGCCCTGGAGCGCGAGCCAGCCGCGCAGATCCGCGGCCAAGGCGCCCGCGCTCGCCGTCCGCTGACCGCGATCGCGCGCGATCGCGTGCATCACGATCTCCTCGAGATCGCGCGGGTAGCTCGGATCGATCTCGGTCGGTCGCGGCACCTTGCCGGACCGCGCCTGATCGAGCACGGCCAGCTCGTCGGCCCCTGGCCACAGCCGGCGCATCAACGTCAGCTCCCACAGCACGATGCCTGCCGAATAGACATCGGTCGTCAGGTCGAGGTCTTCGCCCGCGAGCTGCTCGGGCGACATGTATCCGTACTTGCCGCGAATCACCCCGGTCGCGGTGCGATGCAGCGTGTTCGCGGCCTTCGCGATGCCGAAGTCCATGACCTTGACGTCGCCGTGGATCGAGAGCAGCAGGTTGTGCGGGCTGACATCGCGATGCACGATGCCGAGCGGCTTTCCGTCAGCGTCCTTCGCGCGGTGCGCGTGATCGAGGCCGCGCGCCATCTCTGCGACGACGTGGACGGCGAGCTCGCGCGTGAACAGTCCGCGGGGATCCCTGACCGCGCGGGCACAGAGCCGGGCGAGGTTCTGACCGGGGACGTACTCCATCGCGAGGAAGTACGAACCGTCGTCGCGGCCGAAGTCGAAGATCTGGACGATGTTCGGATGGGCGAGGTTCGCCGCGATGCGCGCCTCGTCGATGAACAACGTCACGAGGTCCGGCTGCTCGGCGAGCTCGGGGATCAGCAGCTTGACGACGACCTGGCGATCGAAGCCCGCGACACCGCGCTCGCGGGCCAGGAAGATCTCGCCCATGCCGCCGATCGCGAAGCGATGCAACAGCTCGAAGCGGCCGATCTTCGTGCGCGCGAGGGCTGGTCTCATCCCGAGCCGGTAGCATAACACCCCCCTCGATCAGGGGCCCGAGAAGCCCTCGACGGCAGCGTCGAGCTTCGACCACGTGTAGTCGCGGCGCTGCACCTGGAACGCGATCGACGGCGTGGTCGCGACGCAGGGGGCGAAGTGCTGGGCGTAGTTCGACGTGCTCGGATCGATCAGCGCGTTGCCGGTGGCGATGAGCTGCTCCTGCAGCAACGGGTCGAGCTGACGGATGGTGGTCGCGGTGCCCGTGGTGTGGACGAGCTCGAACATGCCGAGCGCGGTCGCGATGATCACCCGATCCTGAACCTTGCCCAGCGCGTAGATCTCGTTCGGGGTCGGGACATGACGGCGTGTGTAGCCGGGCCCGGCCGTGCAGGACGCGTGATCGAGCTCGTAGACGTCCGTCTGACCGGAGAGCAGGTAGATCCGATCACAGGCGGGAGCCTGCGGGGCGCTGACGATCTGGATGCTGGTCGAGAGCACCTCGAACTCCCCGGCGCCGACGCTGGTCGCCGTGCGCGTGCTCCAGTTCATCAGGTAGACCTGGAGGTGGATCGGGTTCGTACCGTTGATGTTGGTCAACGCTGGTCGATAGGCGACGATCAGGTCTTCGCTCGTGTCGCCGTTGTAGTCGCTGTGCGCGATCTCGATCGGGACCCACGAACTGCCGATGTTGACGTCGATCAGTGTCGAGCCCGGGGCGCAGGTCGGCGAGACGCAGGTCAGCGCGACGGCTGCCCCCGAGAGCCGTGCCACGTACTCGACCCCGTGGCGCGTGTTCGCGGGCATCGGCAGCACGGACGCTGGGGATGCGAGCGCACCCTGGGAGTCGCTCGTCGCGAACGTGAACTGTGGATCGTCGACCCAGGTCATCAGCCCCCCGCTCACCTGCGCGCGGTGGATGGCCGTGCCGAATCCGGCGAGCACCACGGGCGTGGTCGTGGTCGGGCTGTCCTGCCAGGAGAAGGCGAGCAGCCCCTGCGCCTGCAGGCTGGCCTGCTGTTGCGCGAACCGCTCGTCATGCCCGATCTCGGAGGTCACCTCTCCAGTGGCGCTCGCGAAGATCAGCTCGGGGGTGCCGTTGCGGTCGACATCCGCGCACGCCATCGAGACGCTGCTGACGCCGGTGATGTACTCGCTCATGCTCCGGACCGGGACGCTGAACTTCGTCGCCGTCAGCGGCGCCAAACGCTCTGGCTGCGCGTTGCAGCACTCGTTCGCCCCCTCCTTGCACCCCGCGATGTCGCACGACGACGTCTCGACCGACAGCAGCTCCACGGCCGGCGCGTCGATCGGTGGCCACAGCTCCATCAGGATCGTGTCGGCGCCGCACAGCAGCTTGCCATCGGCGGCGATCACCCGATTCGGGATCGACGCCGATGTCTGCATCACGACCCGCTCCGTGTCCTGCGTACTGTGCTCGTGCACGCTCGCCTTCGCGCACAGGACGCGCCCGCTGTCGGGCACGTCGGTGATCTGGAGCGTGGCTCGCGTGATCGCGTGCTCCGGGGCCCCCGCGCACACGCCCCCGATCTCGGGAGCGATCTGGATCGAGAGCGTCACGGGCGCGATGTCGGGATCGTCGGCGCGCACGCTCATCGACACGGTGCCGCTGCTGGCCCCCGCGAGCGCCGCGCAGGTCGGCACCAGCGTCAGGATCGCGCCGGCACCCGTGTTCGCGAGATCGTGGACCTGGAACAAGGCGGCGACGGGGTCGTCGATCGCCAGCTCGAACGTGTGCGCGCCGCCGGGGACGCGGACGGCGAGCTGGAGCATGTTCCCCTGCGTCACCGTCGCGACGGGGCCGGGCGTGACCTCGATCGACGTTCCAGCGTCAGGAGCGCCGCAACCGACGACGACGACGAGCAGTGCGACCGCGCCACGCATCACGACCTCCGGCGAAGGGAACCTCCTCACGATACCACGTGGGTCCTCGCATCCCGCCGCCCATCGCGATCGTCCCCGGCGCGGTGTGACGCGTGCGACGCGTGCGTCGCGCTGTTACTGTGTCCACGTGGACGAGGACAGCAGCTGGACCGGCGGGACCACACGGGCGCTGGCGCAGAACGCACCTGCTGCGACGTTCCGGTCGCACAAGGTCCGCATCGAGATCGCCGAGGGCACCGATGCCGGGCGGATGGTCGAGCTCGCTGGCCCCGAGCTGCAGATCGGCACGGGGCGCGACTGTGACCTCGTGCTCACCGATCCCACGGTCAGTCGCCGCCACGTGACGCTGCGGATCGATCGAGACGGGATCCGGGTGATCGACGCCGGGAGCCGCAACGGCACGACGGTCGACGGACTCCGTGTGCTCGACGCCTTCGCCCGCCCCGATTCGCTGATCGTGGTGGGTGCGACGACACTCCGGCTGCGGCTGCTCTCGGGGACCGTCGATCTGCCGCTGTCGACGCGGACCCGGTTCGGCGGCCTCCTCGGGGCGAGCGTGGCGATGCGCCGCGTGTTCGCGCTGCTCGAACGCCTCGCCGCGACGGACACGACCGTGCTGGTCGAGGCCGAGACCGGCGCGGGCAAGGAGCTGGTGGCGGAGGCGCTCCACGACGAGGGCCAGCGCAGCGGTGGACCGTTCGTGGTGTTCGATTGCTCCGCGGTGTCGGCGAACCTGATGGAGAGCGAGCTGTTCGGCCACATGCGCGGCGCGTTCACCGGCGCGACGAGTGATCGGATGGGTGCGTTCGAGGCCGCGCATGGCGGCACGATCTTTCTGGACGAGATCGGTGAGCTGCCGCTCGATCTGCAGCCGAAGCTGTTGCGCGTGCTCGAATCTCGCGAGGTCCGGCGGGTCGGGGCGAACACCGGGCGCGAGGTCGACGTGCGGATCATCGCCGCGACGAACCGCTCGCTCGAGACCGAGGTGGATGCGGGGCGGTTTCGCGAGGATCTGTTCTATCGGCTCGCGGTCGTGCGTGTCGCGCTGCCGCCGCTCCGCGAGCGGCTCGAGGACATCCCACTGCTCGTCGAGCACTTCGCGCACGAGGACGCGAGGCGCGGGCAGCCCGCCGCCGTGCTCCCCGAGGCCACGGTGCGCGGGCTGATGACCCAGGCATGGCCGGGCAACGTACGCGAGCTGCGCAACGCCGTGCAGCGCACGATCTCGCTCGGCGTGCCATGGGCCGATGCCGAGCCGGCCGCGGAGGTGTCGGTGGCGCACGGGGCGCTCGCGATCGATCTCGACGTGCCGCTCAAGGTCGCGCGCGATCGCATGATCGACGTGTTCGAGGAGCTCTATCTCGCGGAGGCGCTGAAGCGAACCGGCGGCAACGTGTCGCGCGCGGCGGATCTCGCTGGCGTGAATCGGAAGTTCGTCCAGCGGGCGATGAAGCGGCTCGGCCTTCGCGACGACGACGAGTGATCTTCAATCGACCACGGCGGTTGCCGCGATCGTCGTCGTCGCCACATCGGTGAGGTCCGGCGACAGCATCGCGCCGGCCTTGATCTCCGGGCTGCCGCTGCGGGTCTCGATCCGGATCCGGCCGATCGCACCACCGGCACCGGCAGCTACGCTGGGCCCGTTCGCGCCGTTCGGGGATCCGGCAACGCCACCGGCGCCGCCTCCTCCGGTCGCCGCGATGCGCGCGAGCTCGCCGTTCTGCCCGTGGGAGTTGACCGACGAGCCGGCGCCCGCACCACCATTGACCGCGAGCTTGCCGCCGATGATGACCTGCGGTGCCTGGAGCACGATCGTGCCCCCCGCCCCGCCGCCACCACCACCGTGCGCGTAGTCCCCGGCGATGCCGCCGCACCCACCCGCGTTGATCGCGCCGCCAGGGCCGATCGTGATCGACGTGCCCGAGATCAGCTGGATCGCCGCCCCCCCAGCGCCGCCGACCCCGGTGTGGATCGACGACGTCCCACTGCCCCCACCACCACCGCCACCGACGAGCACCAACGTCGCGAGCGGCTGGCCGCTCGTGCCTCCCACGCCGGTGCCACCGCCGCCGGTGCCACCACGCCCGCCGTTGCCACCACCGCCGCCGCCGTGCAGCGCGTTCGAGGGGGCGTGGCCCGACGGGTTGGTGTTGAGATTGCCGGGGTAGCCGCCGGGTGCGGCTTCGTCCTCGTAGTTGCAGACGACCTGGCCGTCGATCGGCGCATCGATCACGATCGGCCCCTCCGCGACGATCGCGATCGGCCGGACGGCCATGCCGTAGGCGTGTGCGGCCAGATGGAGCGGGCCCGTGACATGGAGCGACTGCACGCGATAGACGGAGACGTTGCCGTACGTGTGGAACTCGATCAGGTGGTTCTCTCCCACGCCCGGAGACCGGAGCGGCGGCGCGAAGGCGACTCCCGTGAAGATGCCCCCGTCCGCATCGACATAGGCAGCGCCGAGCTCCAGATCGGCGAGGGGGCCGGTCTTCTCGGTGATCGCCTGGGGCGGGAACGAGATCGGGTTCAGCTCTCCGCAGTGCGGAGTGCCCGTCACCACGCAGCCCCACGCGCACGCCGTGTCCACCGGTGCAGCGCCGGCGGCGGCGCACGTGCGCAACGCCTCGCCGACGCAGCTGGGGGTGCTGGCGGTGCAGACCTTCGCGACGCCGGCGTCGGGCCCAGGCACATCGTCTCCCGGCGCGGCGCCATCGACGGGATCGAAGCCGAAGCGGCACGCAATGAGCGAGATCGAGATCGAGATCCAGATGACGATCGAGAGGAAGCGCATCTCCATCGACGATGCACGCTGCAGGCCCGCGGATCCCCGCGGGATGCCTGGGCGGACTGCGACAGACCCGTCGCACGAGGCCAGGCCGGCGGGTCGGCGCTGTCGCAGTTGCACCGCCAAGTCACGAGAACGTCCGCGAGATCGGCGGGCACGCTTCGTGCTCGTTCCTGGAAGCGTGGTCAATCTAGCGAAGCTGTTGGCGTTCTCCGCGTGCGTGGCCGCCGGGTGCGAAGCGGACGTGCCGCCGCCGGATGCCCCGGGCGCTCCCACCGTGGAGTACCTCACGCCGACCGAGCACCTCGTGCGGGCGTCGATGACGCTGCGGGGAGTGCGGCCCTCGATCGAGGATCTCGCGCGCGTCGCCGCAGACCCAGATGCGCTGCCCGCGATCGTCGACACCTATCTCGCATCGCCGGCGTTCGGCGCGATGGTGCGCGACCTTCACGCCGAGACGCTGCTCGTGCGCGTGGATGGTGCTCCGTTCCGGTCGTTCCACGAGCTCGACGGGCGGACGGTGGCCGAGGTCCAGACCGTGTTCGAGGAGCCGCTGCGGCTGATCGAGTACGTGGTCACGCACGACCGGCCGTACACCGAGATCGTGACTGCGGACTATGCGATCAGCGATCCGATCAGCGCGGTGGTGTGGGGCATGACGCGCGATGGCAGCGCGAGCGAGCTGCAAGTCTCGCACTGGATCGACGCGCGCCCGGTCGCGGGCATCCTGTCGAGCTCCGGGCTGTTCGCGCGCCACATCTCGGCGGGCGCGAACTACAACCGCGGCCGCGCCAACCTCGTCTCGAGCGCGCTCCTCTGCTTCGACTTCCTGCACTCGAACATCGATCTCGACACGTCGATCGATCTCGCGAATCCACAGGTGGTCTCGAACGCGGTGCGCACGAATCCCTCGTGCGCCGGCTGCCACCAGGCGCTCGATCCACTCGCGAGCACGCTGTTCGGCTTTCAGCCGGGCGCCCGCTACGTCAGCTATCCGGTGCCGATGTGGGGCCCCCAGTACGCGGGCTGGATGGGCAAGAATGATCGACCGCCGGGCTACTTCGGCGTGCCCGCGCCGACGATCGCCGACGTCGGACGGCTGATGGCCGAGGATCCGCGGTTCCCGCGCTGCGCCGCGACGCGATTCGCCGCCTACATGACCGAGACCGATCGCGAGGCGCAGCCGTTCGGTTGGATCAGCGAGCTGACGGAGGGCTTCGTGGCCTCGGGCTACAGCGCGAAGCAGCTCGCGCGCGAGATCGTGCTCTCCGATCGCTTCCGCGTCTCGCACGTCACCGCCGACGCCACGCCGGACGAGGCCGAGACGACGAACGGCATGCTGCACGTCCGCCCCGAGCAGCTCGACACGATGTTCTTCGATCTCACCGGCGTGCGCTGGCAGTCGAGCGACACCGGCACGGTCTACGAGGGCGCGACCGTCAACAACAACCAGCCCATCCCTTACGGGCAGGCGAACCTCCTGCGCAGCGATCACTCCGGGTTTCGCACGCTGGCGGGTGGCATCGACTCGTACTTCGTGACCCGGCCGGTCCACACGACGAACGCCGTCTCGAGCCTGACGCTCCGCGTGCTCGCCACGACGGCGGCGGGGTTCGTCGTCGACGATGACTTCTCGCTCCCCGCGGCGGAGCGGCACCTCCTGGCCGGCGTCGAGCCCACCGACACCAGCGAGCCGGTGGTGCGCGCGCAGCTCGCGAAGCTCCACGCGCGGATCTACGGCGCGCTCGATCCCGCAGACGGAACCGAGGTCGGCGCGACCTACACCCTGTTCGCATCCGTACTCGCACGCACCGGCGATGTTCGCCATGCGTGGAAGACCACCCTCGCCGCGATGCTCTCCGATCTTCGCGTCGCTCACTTCTGAGGTTGCCCATGACGATGTCACGCCGTCAGATGTTGTGGTCTTCGGCCGCTGCCACGGTCGCCGTCGCGTTGCCGGGGCGTCGCCGCCAGGCGCGCGCGGCGGGCGTCGGTACGCCGAAGAACCTGTTCATCGTGCTCGCCTTCGGCGGGTGGGATACCTCGTACGCGGTCGATCCGAAGCCGCCGGGCGGCGGGGTCGACGTGCCCCCCGGGACGATCGAGATGTTCGGCGGACTCGACGTCCTCACCGATCCCTCTCGCCCCTCGGTGGGCAGCTTCTTCACGAAGCACCACGCACGCACCGCGCTCGTCCGTGGCATCCGGCTTCCCGGCATCTCGCACCGCGCGTGCACGCAGCAGATCCTCACCGGCGCGCGCAACGAGACCAGCCCGGATGCCGCCGCGATCGTCGCGCACGCGAACAGCCCGGAGTTCCCGATCCCGTACCTCGTGCTCGGGGACTACGCGTTCGCCGGGCCCTACGCGGCCAGCATGGGGCGCGTGGGAACCTCGAATCAGCTGGTCGGGCTGCTCGATCCGCGGCAGGCGTATCCCGTCGATGGCCGACCGGCGGCGTTCAACCCGACCCAGGCCGACGAGACGGCGATCCGCGCGTACACCAACGCCCGCGCCGCGCGCGAGCGCGCCGTCCGCGGTGCGACCGGCTACAACAAGCGCCGGATCGATGACTTCACGATGTCCCTGACGCGCGGCGACCGGCTGCGCGACCTCAAGGACGGGCTCGGTCATCGTGGGGCGCTGCTCGATCTCGAGGGCCAGCGCGCCCTCGCGATCGAGGCCGTCGCGACGGGCATCTCGCGCACGGTGATGCTGTCATCGCAGCGCTACTGGGACACCCACGAGAGGAATATCGACCAGAGCGGCGCGCACGAGGCGCTATTCCATGGCGTCGATGC
Source organism: Myxococcales bacterium (assembly GCA_016720595.1). Lineage (GTDB taxonomy): Bacteria > Myxococcota_A > Polyangia > Haliangiales > Haliangiaceae > JABFXX01. The sequence continues at coordinate 470,484 of JADKKI010000072.1, read as the reverse complement.
GCTGGTCGACGCGCTGGACGCACGCCCGGCGGTCTACGGCACCGGGACGATGCTCGACGAGTCCGTGGTCGCGGTGATCTCGGAGATGGGCAGGACGCCCCGGATCAACGGTGCCAACGGCAAGGACCACTGGCCGGTGACGACCGCGATGCTGATCGGCGGCGGCGTGAAGGGCGATCACGTGTTCGGCGCCACGAGCGCGACCGGAGAGGCGAGCAAGACCCTGTTCTCGACCGGGGTGGCCTCGGCGGAGGGGCGCACGATCGAGCCGCGCCACTTCGTCGCGGGCCTCGTGAAGCTGTGTGGTGTCGACCCGTCCACCGAGCTGCCCGACGCGGAGGCCTTCGATGCGTTCATCGCGTAACGCGCTGTTCGCGCTCGTCCTGGCCGCCTGCGGGAACGACGCCGCGCCCGAGAACGCCTCGACGTGCACGACGTCGACGCTCACCTACCAGAACTTCGGCGCGCCGTTCGTGCTGGACTGGTGCCGCGGCTGTCACTCGAGCGCGCTGCCCGACGGGATGCGGCAGAGCGCCCCGCTCGGCGTCGACTTCGACGACCTCGATCACCTGCGCGCCTGGAGCGCGGAGATCGAGACCCGGGTCACGGGCGACCAGCCGTCGATGCCTCCCGCCGCCGGGCCCTCGCCCGAAGAGCGCGCGATGCTCGCCGAGTGGATCCGCTGCGGCGCGCCCTGAGCTCGTCGAGCGCCGTCACCCGATGCCATCGCCCCGGGATTCGCTCCTGGCGGCTTTCGTGTTACCAAGGTTCGCGATGGCAGTGATCCTGATCGTCGACGACAACGAGACCGTGCGTGAGGGTCTCGCGCACGTGGCGAAGAAGCTCGGCCACACGCCCGTGCTCGCGTCGAGCGGCGGCGCCGGCGTCGAGGCGTTCAAGCAGAAGCGCGCGGACTTCGTGATCACCGACCTCAAGATGGAGGGCGGCACCGGCGTCGACGTGCTGAAGGGCGTGAGCGCGCTCGATCCCGATGTGCCGATCATGATCATCACGGGGTTCGGCACGGTGGAGACGGCGGTCGAGGCGATGAAGCTCGGCGCGTTCGATTTCATCACCAAGCCAATCCAGCCCGAGGTGGTCCGGCTCAAGATCGAGCGAGCCCTCGAGCTGTGCGCCACCCGCCGCGGCCGCCGCAAGGCCGATGCGATGAGCGACTACCTCACCGCCGAGGCCGACGGGAAGTTCCCGGATCTGGTCGGCAGCGGCGAGAAGATGGCGATCGTGCGCCGCACGGTGCAGAAGATCGCGGCCAGTGACACCACGGTGTTCATCGCGGGCGAGAGCGGCACCGGCAAGGAGCTGGTCGCCCGCGCGATCCACCGACTCAGCAAGCGCGCGAACGGGCCATTCATCAAGGTCAACTGCGGCGCCCTGACCGAGACGCTGCTCGAGAGCGAGCTGTTCGGGCACGAGAAGGGCGCGTTCACCGGTGCGGTGAAGCAGAAGCTCGGCAGGTTCGAGCTCGCCGATCAGGGCACGCTGTTTCTCGACGAGATCGGCGACATCCCGCCCGCGATGCAGGTCAAGTTGCTCCGCGCGCTGCAGGAGCAGGAGTTCGAGCGCGTGGGCGGCGAGCACCCGATCAAGGTCGACGTGCGCGTGCTCTCGGCGACCAACAAGGATCTCGAGGCCGAGGTCGCGAGCGGGCGGTTCCGGCAGGATCTGTACTTCCGGCTCCACGTGCTGCCGGTCAAGCTGCCGCCGCTGCGCGAGCGCCGCGAGGACATCCCGCACCTGTGCACGCACTTCATCGCGAAGCTCGGGCCCAAGACCAATGCGCGCGTGCGCGCGGTCGGCGATGCGGCCCTCGGCCGGATCATGGCGTACCACTGGCCCGGCAACGTCCGCGAGCTCGAGAATGCGATCGAGCAGGCGCTGGTGTTCGCCGAGGGCGACGAGATCACGCCGAACGCGCTGCCGCAGTTCCTCCAGGGCGGCGCCGAGGAAGATGCGCTGAGCGTGCCGCGCGAGCTCTCGCTCCCCGAGATCCTCGACGATCTCGAGCGCCAGCTGATCCTCAAGGCGTACACCAAGGCCGGTCGCGTCAAGACCGAGACCGCGCGCCTCCTCGGCATCAAGACCTCCGCGCTGTACTACAAGCTCGAGAAGTACGGCATCGAGTAGGCAACGGTGAGTTCCAGCTCGGGGACGTGCCCGGGCGGGCCGAGCGTGCCATCCACCTGGATGGATCGCGCCCAGCTTCAGAACCTCACCTACGCAGCCCTGCGGATCGTCAGCGGCGTGCTGTTCGCGTTTCACGGCGCGCAGAAGCTGTTCGGCCTCCTGGCCACTCACCCGGGCCCGCCGGCGATGTCGCAGATGTGGTTCGGCGGGGTGATCGAGCTCGTGGGAGGCATCCTGATCGCCCTCGGGCTGTTCACCCGCCCCGCCGCGGTGCTGGCGTCGGGCACGATGGCGGTGGCGTACTTCCAGTTCCACTGGAAGGGCGCGCTGGGCGCGAAGCTGTTCCCGATCGCCAATGATGGCGAGCTCGCCGTGATCTACTGCTTCGTGTTCCTCGCGATCGCGGCCCACGGCGCGGGGATGGTCTCGATCGATCGCCTGCGCGGTCGCGTCTGATCCTATGATGCGGGCGTGCGGTCGGCGCTGCGGCTCGTCCTGACCCCGGCCTGGCGCCGGCGGTGCGCCCCGTGAAGCCGCGCCTGCACGTGCTGCTCGCGCGCGACGGCCACACTGGCGTGGTGCTGCGCCGCGGGCCCTCGCGCGAGGTCGCCGCGATCGCGTGGAACCGCGACAAGGACACGTTCCAGCTCGGGCAGTGGCTGCGCGGCCGGCTGTACGAGCTGCGCGCCGATCTCTCGCCGGATGGGAAGTACCTGATCTACTTCGCCATGAACGGACACTGGGGCTCGCGCGCGAAGGGCGCATGGACCGCGATCTCGCGCGCGCCGTACCTGACCGCGATCGCGCTGTTCGCCAAGGGCGATTGCTGGAACGGCGGCGGGCTGTTCACCGATCGCACGCACTACTGGCTCAACGAGGGCTACGGCCACCAGATCCTCGAGGACACCACCGAGGTCACGCGCGGGGGCGAGGCCACGCTCACGCGGGGCTGGGGCGGCGAGTGCCGCGGCGTGTACTTCCCTCGCCTGCTCCGCGACGGCTGGACGCTCCGCGAGGACCTCGCGCACGCCGACGCGGTCGTGTTCGAGCGCCCGCTGTGGCACGGCTGGGTGCTGCGCAAGCTGTCTCGCGCCGCCGTCGGGGTGCCGGGCAAGAGCGTGTACTTCGACGAGCACGAGCTCGTGCACCCCGAGCGCGAGCTTCCGCGCCACGGCTGGGAGTGGGCGAGCCCCGATCTCGGGCGCCTGGTGTGGGCACAGGACGGCGCGCTGTGGGCCGGCAAGATCACGAAGGCCTCGGCGAAGGCGGACGATCCGATCACCGGCGCCGTGATGCTGCGCGACTTCTCGGGGATGAAGTTCGAGGCGCTCGTGGCGCCGTACGCGAAACCGGGCCGTAGCCCCAAGCGCCCCAGGCGCAGGTGATCGCTACGGCGTGGTGGGTGCCGCGGGCGCGGGCGGTGCGGTCTCGGTCGGCGTCGGCGCCGGCGTCGCCTCGTCGAACTTCTTGCGGCAGACGCGCATGTCCTCGTCGAGCGCCTTGCCCTTCTTGTCCTGGGCCTCGCTCGGCTTGGTGTCCTTGCCGAGCTTCTCCTTCATCGTCTTGCGATAGGCGCGCCAGTCCTCCTGGACCTTCTCGGCGCACGCCTTGTCCTTGCACTCGCACATGCGAGTCTTGAACCCCTCGAGCTCGCCGAGCACCTCGTCGAACTTGTCCTTGCCACCGCAAGCGGAGAGCCCGCCGAGTCCGAGCACCAGGCCTGCCGTGATCATCAGGTTACGCATGGCGCGCAGCCTACCGGATCTCCGCCGAGTTCGGCAGGGGTTCAGGGCCGAGCGAACGGCGGGTTCGACGTCGGCGCGGGCTGCCCGTAGCGATCCTTGGCCCACGACAGGAACTTGTCCCCAGGCAGCTCGAGCGCGGCCTTGCAGACCTCGGCGACGTGGACCGGAAAGTCCTTCTCGCACACCCAGTTGAGGAAGCTCCGGTCAGGTCCCGCGGCGAGCTCGTGGACCGGCGCGTTCGAGTGCTTGCCGAAGCCGAGCACGATCACCTCGCCATCCCAGCGCAGGTGGCGCGACGGCCCGACCCAGCTCGCTCGCTGAGCCTGCAGCGGATCGCTCTTCTGGGCGATCTGCTCCCAGTCCTGCCCGTCGAGCTCGAAGTGCTTGAGCATGCCGGCGAGCACGCGCCCGGTGGCCGCGACATCGGCGCTCGCGGTGTGTGCCGCAGCGAACTCGGCGCCGACGAACCGCTGGTGCGCGTGCATCAGGCTCCGCGGCTCGCACTGCTGCCAGAGCCGGAACGCGTCGACGATCTTCTTCGAGGCGAAGTCGAGCAGCGGCTTGCCGATCCGCGTGTACTCGGCCTGCAGCATGTCGATGTCGAAGATGAGGTTGTAGCCGACGATGATGTCCGCATCGGCGAACACCGCGGCGATCTCCGCGGCGACCGCCTCGAACGGCGGGCAGTCCGCGAGATCCTCGACCGTGATGCCGTGGACGGCCTGCGCGCCCGGGTGGATCGGCGCGGCGGGCTTGATCCGCCAGACCTGGCTCGGGGCGTGCTCCTCGAGGCCGCGCTGGATGCACAGCTCGATCACCTGGTCGCGGACGCGATCGGTGCCCGTGGTCTCGCAATCGAACACCACGATCCGCGGTCCAGCCGGCACCGACGTCAGCGCCGGGGCTGAAGCCGCCTCCGCTGCCGACTCCTGCGGGTCGGGCACGTCGCTCGCATTCGCGGCAGGGGCCGCAGGCGCCGGGCGCCAGTCGAGCAGGGAGAGAGTGCCATCCACGACGATGACCCTAAGGGGTCCCTCTGACACCGAGTGCCCGCAGATCGCCAAGCGATCGAATACCTTAGCGTTCCGAGGGATCGGCTCTCTGGTAGCATCACGCTCCGTGCGCCGCCTTGTCCTCCTGCTCCCGGTCCTGGTCGCCTGCAAGCTCAAGGACCCGCCACCCATCACCTCGCAGTGGTACGACGGCTTCGAGCGTCCCGAGCCAGGGGCGAACTACCTCGCCACCGGAGCAGGCTACGAGCTGTCCGCGGGCCAGCTGTCCGCGCGCGGCGCGCACAACCATCCGCTGTGGCTGAGGAAGAAGCTCCCGCGCAACGCCCGGATCGAGTTCGATGCGTGGTCCACCGAGCCGCGCGGCGACATCAAGGTCGAGATCTACGGCGATGGGACCTCGTACGATCCCGATGGCGGGCGCTACATGGCCACCGGGTACGAGGTGATCTTCGGAGGCTGGGGCAACTCGAAGTCGATCATCGCGCGCATGGACGAGCACGGCACCGCGATCGCGGAGCGCGCCGACATCAAGGTCGTCCCGGGTAAGCACTACCACTGGCGGATCGAACGGCAAGGCCCGACGATCCACTGGTACGTCGATGACCTGACCAAGCCGTTCCTCCAGTACGTCGACGTGAACCCTCTCGAGAAGGAGGGGCACGAGTACTTCGCGTTCAACAACTGGGAGACGGATACCTGGTTCGACAACCTCGTGATCACGCCGCTCTGAGCTACAATCCTCCTCACGAACGACGGGGATGGAGCAGTTCGGAAAATACGCGCTGATCCGCAAGGTCGGCACCGGCGGTATGGCCGAGGTGTTCCTCGCGCGCACCACCGTGGCGCAGGGCCTGAACAAGACCCTCGTCATCAAGAAGATCCACACCGCGTACGCGCGTAGCCGGCAGTTCGTCACGATGTTCGTGGACGAGGCGAAGATCGCGCTCGGCCTCAACCACCCGAACATCATCCAGGTGTTCGACTTCGGCGCGGTCGGCGACACGTACTTCCTCGCGATGGAGTACGTCGAGGGCATGGATCTCCTGCGCCTCCTGCAGGAGGCCGCGAAGGCCCGCCAGCGCCTGCCCTACGGGCTGTCCGCGTACATCGTCCAGCAGCTCGCGAAGGGCCTCGACTACGCCCACCGCAAGACCGACGAGTTCGGTCAGCCGCTCGGCATCGTCCACCGCGACATCTCCCCGCAGAACATCCTGCTGTCGTGGGACGGCGGCGTGAAGATCGTCGATTTCGGGATCGCCCGCGCGCGCGACGTTCACGAGGAGCAGGGCGTCATCAAGGGGAAGTTCGCGTACATGTCCCCCGAGCAGGGCCGCGGCGAGCCCGTCGATTGCCGCAGCGACGTGTTCGCCGCGGGCATCGTGCTGTTCGAGCTGGTGTGCGCGCGCCCGCTGTTCCACGGCAAGGGCAAGGAGGCGCTCGAGATGGTCAAGTCGGGCGCGATCCCGCGGCCGCGCGACTTCGCACCCGAGCTGCCGGAATCCCTCGAGCGGATCATCCTGAAGGCGCTCGCGTTCCATCGCGCAGATCGGTTCCAGACCGCGCGCGATCTGCAGCACGAGCTCGGTCGGTTCTTGCTCGAGTGGGGCCAGAAGGCCGGATCGCTGATCGACAATCAACACCTCGCGCAGACGCTGTCGCAGCTGATGCCGGCGGAGCATCGCGTGGTGTCCCCGCGGCCCGCGTTCGAGGGCGATCCGGGGCGCGACGCGGATGCCAGCGATGCCAGCGACGCCAGCGACGCCAGCGATGCCAGCGACGGCGCGATCGACGGTGCGGTCGATGAGGTCTCGGAGCCCAACGTCTCGGTGCCCACGGCGCTGCCGGTCACCCCGTCGGCCCCGGTCACCGCCGAGAGCATCCGGCCGCCGCGCGCCCCCACCGCGCCGGTCGCGCCCAGCGATGCGCGTCCCACCCGCGACAAGGAGCGCAAGCACGTCTACGTGCTGCAGGGGATCCTCCGCGGCATGACGGCGCTCGAGCGCAAGCTCGGGGCCGCAGGCGCCGCGCGCCTGGTCAACGACTTCTACAAGGTCGCGCGCGACGTGGCGTTCAAGCACGAGGCGCTGCTCGACGTGCCGAAGCTCCCCCCCGACGGCAAGGACGTGCCGATTCCGGAGATCACGGCGTTCACGCCGGTGCCGAACACGGGCATCGGCGAGACCACGATTCGCGTGGTCGTGGGTCTCCCGATCGCGAGCGAGGATGACGCCGGGCGCGCGATCAAGCTCGCGCTCGCGCTGGTCGACGCGCTCGACGGCATCGGCTCGGACGTCGAACCCGAGCTGCGGCTCGCCCTCGCGGTGCAGCGCGGCGTGGCGCTGGTCAGGAAGCCCTCCAAGAACACCAACCGCAACCCGGGTGATCAGATCTACGAGATCGAGGAGGCCACCGCCGCGTTCGCGCACAAGCTCGCGCGGCAGGCGCGCGGCGCCGAGATCCTCGTCGGCGGCCGGGTGTTCCGTTCGGCGCGCGCCGAGTGGAACTTCGAGGCGCTGCCCGCGATCGATCTGCCCGACGACTCGCCCGGCGGTACGGCGGCGAGCAAGAGCGCCGTCGAGGAGGACACCGATCCGGGCGTCAAGCGTGCACGGGTGTACCGCCTGCGCGGCCCCAAGGAGCGCGCACAGCGGCTCCGCGAGCGCCGCGATGGCGGCCGCCTGCACGGTCGAGATCTCGAGCTCAAGGCGCTGCGCGATGCGTGGCGCGACGTGCTGGTCACCAAGCGCAAGCGACAGATCCTGATCGTCGGCGATGCCGGCGTGGGCAAGCGCACGCTGGTGCGCCAGTTCCTCGAGGGCATGACGCGCGAGGAGGCGGTGATCATCCGCACCACCGGCCGGGTCGGCACGGCGATGACCCCGTATGGCGTGATCGCCGATCTGGCGCGCGACGTGCTCGGGCTCGCCGAGGATGCCGAGCCGCACGAGGTCGAGCGCCGGCTGCTGCGGGCCGTACCGCTGATCTATCCCGATGCGCTGGCGTTCGCGATCCCGTCTCCGGCGGCCGCCAGCACCGCCGCGGCTCCGGCGCCCACCGACGAGTCGTCGCGCGAGGCGCGGATGGCCCTCCAGCTGTTCGGCCTGCTCCTCGGCGCGCGCAGCGCTGCACCGGCTGCAGAGATGGATGCCGAGACGCGGCGCCAGACGCTGATCCGGATGCTCAACCGGATCGAGTCGAAGCTCGAGGGCGACAAGCCGATCATCCTGGTCGGCGAGGACATCCACTGGACCGATCAGGACAGCCAGGAGCTGTTCGCCGCGCTGCTCAAGGTCGCCACCCCGCGCCCGATCTTCGGCCTGATGACCAGCCGGCCCGAGCCGCGGATCATCAAGCTCGCGAAGGAGCTCGGCACCGAGCTCGTGGTGCTCGACGAGCTGCCCGATGCGGCGCGCAAGGAGATGCTCGCGGAGCGCTTCGTCCCCGGGCACGACATCGACGAGCTGGTCGAGCAGATCGTCGCGCGTGCCGGTGGCAATGCGTTCTTCATCCAGGAGCTGCTCGACACGCTGATCGAGCGCGGCGTCGTGGTCGCTGATGGCGACGACGGCGAGCACCCGGGGCAGCTCCGGTGGGTCAAGCGCGAGGCCGCGATCCAGGTGCCCTCCACCGTCGAGGATCTGATCCTGACGCGGATCGATTCGCTGCCGTCCACCGAGCGCGACGTGATCATCCACGCGGCGGTCCTCGGGCGGCACGTCTCTGCGGCGCAGCTCGCGCAGCTGCTCGGGCACCCGGTCCGCCTCGAGCTCGACGAGCTGGTGCGCCGCGGCCTGCTCTCACCGCAGGACAGCGAGTACCGGTTCAAGAACGACATGACGATGACGGTGGCGTACGGCCTGATCCCGCACGAGGCACGCGTGCAGATGCACCGCGCTGTCGCCGCGCGGATCGCGGGCGCCGCCGGTTATCGCCAGGGCCAGGACGATGCGCTGATCGCGCGCCACCTCGAGCTCGCAGGCGATGACATCGCGGCCGCCGAGCGGTACCTGCGCGCCGCCACGCACGCCGTGGATCTCGGTGGCAACGCCGATGCGTTCCGGCAGCTGACACGCGCGCTGAAGCTCCTGCCGGCCACCGATCACGATCGCCGGTTCACCGCGCACCGCCTGCGCGAGGAGATCCTGCGTCGCCTCGCCAAGCGCCCGCAGCAGCTCCGCGAGCTCCACGCGCTCCGCAAGGAGTCCGAGGCGACCGCCGATCCAGGCAAGCTCGCGATCGCGCACTGCGCGCTCGCCCAGTTCTACATCGACATCGGCAAGGCCCCCGCCGCGCTGCGCGCCGCCGCCCCTGCCCTGCAGTATGCGCGCGAGGCCAAGGACGCCCTGCTCGAGGCCGAGGCCCTCCGCCTCCGCTCGGCGATCTCGCGGCTCGTGGGCAATGCCGAGGAGTCGCTGCGGCTCGCGGATCAGGCGCTCGCGCTGTGCGATTCGGCGAGCGTCGGTGGCACGGAGAGCGGGCGGGCCTCGACCCCGGTGCTGATCGCGCGCGCCACGATCCTGAACCAGCGCGGCACCACGCTGTGGAACATCGGCCGCCTCGAGCAGGCGATCGAGAGCTATGCCGAGGCGCTCGTGATCTATCGCGCCGTCGGGATGTCGCGGCACGAGGCGCGCGCGCTCAACAACATGGGCATCGTGTTCGCCTCGCTCGGCGAGTACGAGGAGGCGCTCGCGCACTACAAGAGCGCGCTCAAGATCGATCAATCGCTCGGTGATCGCTCGAGCATCGCGCTCAAGCTCGGCAACATCGGGCAGTGCTACTCGGACCTCGGCGACACCGTGAAGGCCGAGAGCTACCTCGCCAAGGCGCTGAAGGTCGCCGAGCAGACCGGGGACCTCTCAGCCGCCGCCGACGCGGCGGTGTCGTGGGGCCAGACCAAGATGCAGCGCGGCGAGACCAAGGCCGCCCTCGCGTTGTTCGAGCGCGGCCTCTCGCTCGCCACCGAGAACCGCGAGCGCTACCAGGAGGTCCGCGCGCTCGAGTACATCGCGCTCGCACACCTGACCGCCGGCGATCCTCCCGAGGCGGCGTACGAGATGGCACGCTCGGCCACCGAGTGGGCGCGCAAGATGCCGATGCTGGTCGGGATCATCTACGGGCTGACGTTCCAGGCACTCGCGCTGTCGCGGATGGCGCGGCACGACGAGGCGGTCAAGGCGATCGACGAGGCGATCACCCTGCTCGAGGGCGCGCGCCCCGAAGGCGCCGAGCACGTCCATCGCTGGCGCGCCGAGGTGCTCACCGCTGCGGGCCGCACCGAGGAGGCGCTGGCCGCCGCGAACCGCGCCGCCGCCGAGGTCGAGGCCAAGGCCGCCAAGCTGCGCGACCCCGAGCTACGGAAGCACTTCCTGGCCAGCCGCCAGCGCGGCGTCTGACCCCGGGCGGGCACACAGGCGCTGATCGGCGCCCACCGCCCGGAATTCAAACCCAGGAAGCCAGGAACCAAGGTCGGAGGCTTTTCCAACCAGGTCACTTCCCTGCTTCCTTGGTTGAGCTCCGAGCAAACATCCCGCGGCCTGCACCGATGAGCCTGTTAGTCGCGCACCACGAGCACGTGGATCGCCTTCACCACGACCCGGACCTTGTCTCCCGGCTTGAGGCCGAGGTCGGCGAGGGAGTCACTGGTCAGCACCGAGGTCAGGTGCACGGGCCCGTCGGCCTCGAGCTCGACCTGGCTCATGACGTCGCCCGACTTGATGGTGCCCACGGTCGCCACGATCTGGTTGCGCGCTCCAAACTTCATGCGATCGCATACCACCAACCAGAGATCGATATTTGGTGGACTGCGGCGTCGTGGCGCATGCATTTGGCCCGTGGATCTGCCAGGGTCCCGGCGTGTCCGTCCCCGGCAAGAAGCTCACGCTCGGGCTCCTCGCGGTGTTCTTGTTCGCGGTGGTCCCGTCGATCATCGTCCCCACGCTGATGTGTCGTGGCGGCGAGCCCAAGCTCGAGGTGCTCGGCGTGGTGCCGGCGTTCAACCTGCTCGACGAGCGGGGCCACGTGTTCACCGAGGAGGCGCTGCGCGGTCACCCCACGATCGTCGACTTCGTGTTCACCCGGTGCGATTCGATCTGCCCGGTGATCTCCGCGCGCATGCAGCGGCTGCAGGAGAAGCTCCTCGATCGCCGGGCCGATTCGATCAAGCTGATGTCGGTGACGGTGGATCCCGCGTACGACACGCCCGACAAGCTCGCCGCCTACGCCGAGCGGTTCGGTGCCCTGCCGGAGAAGTGGCGGTTCGTCACCGGCCCGGTCGACAAGATCCTCGCGCTCGTGGAGGGGCCGTTCATGAACTCGATGCGGCACGAGGGCGTCACGCCGTCCGGGGCGCCCTCGATCTCGCACAACGGGTACTTCCTGCTGATCGATGCAGACCTCCAGATCCGCGGGGTCTACGACTCGAGCGACGTCACCAAGCTCGACGAGCTGGGCTACCACGCGAGGTTCCTCGCACGGACCGGCGCCGGGCGTAGCTACAAGTTCGGCGAGTAAGTACACTCGTCGGCATTGGCGCCGATCCTCAACATCATCCAGGTCGTCCTGGGGATCGCGATCCTCTACTGGGGCGCCGAGTGGCTGATCCGAGGCTCGGCGCAGGTCGCGCGCGCGTTCGGCGTCAAGCCGCTGGTCGTCGGGCTCACCGTGGTCGCCTACGGCGCTTCGGCGCCCGAGCTCGCGATCGCCACCAAGACCGCGCTCACGCATCATCAGCCGATCGCGCTCGGCACCGTGATCGGCTCGTGCGCCGCCAACATCTCGCTGATCCTCGGCCTGACCGCGCTGATCTCGCCGCCGACCATCGATGGCCGGATCATCCGCCGCGAGGTGCCGGTGCTCCTGGGCTCGGCGATCGCCGTGCCGCTCCTGCTCCGCAACGGCGTCCTGTCCAAGCTCGAGGGCGGGATCCTGATCGCCTGCGCCGTGCTGTTCACGATCGTGACGCTCACGGTGTCCGCCCAGCTCGATCCCGATGACGAACTGGAGGTGGAGGCGCGACGAACCGAGGACAGCGCGGCCTCGATGGGAGGCAAGGCGCGACCTCGGGCGTCACGCGCGGGCGCGGCGCTGATGACCATGCTCGGCCTCCTGCTGCTGGTCGCGGGCTCGGATCTGTTCGTGCGCGGTGGCCGCGGGCTCGCCGGCGAGGTCGGGATGTCCGAGCGCATGTTAGGGCTCACGGTGATCTCGCTCGGGTGCGCCCTGCCGGAGCTGATCGGCTGCATGGTCGCGGCTGCGCGCGGGCACTCGGCGATCGCGATCGGCTCGGTGATCGGCTCGAACCTCCTCAACGTATTTTTGGTACTCGGCATCACGGCGTACCTGCAGCCGATCCACGTCGGTGAGCGGATGCACGTGGTGGAGCTGGTCGGGCTCGTGGCGATCACGCTCCTCGGGGTGCTGATGCTGCGGGGATCGCGCAAGATCAGTCGGTTCGAGGGCGCGATCCTGGTGGCCGCATATATCGCCTTCATCGTCACGTCTGCCCTGTTCTGACCAGCGGATCCCGGCGCGATCTCCACGACTTGGACCGAGACGCGGGGTGCGCGAACATTGCGCACCTGTCATCTCACCGCACGCAAGTGGAAGACAGCGTGACCCCGTAGAACGTGATCCTGGCGCTTCGCTACAACGCTCGCCATGAAGCGCACCCTGGCCGTGATGTTTGCGCTGACCTCGGGAATGGTCAGCGTCGCGAATGCAGAAGTGCAGGAGAACATCGCGGATGCTCCGCAGAACCCGCTGGCCACGCCGCACGAGCGGCCGCAGGCGACGTACCGCTTCATCGATCCGGGTCTGCCCACCACCGTCGGTGACGGCGTCTCGGCCGCCGGTGGCGTCTCGAACGTCATCTACCTGAACAACTGCAAGCCGAACGGCTGCCAGGTCACCCCCGGCAACGACGACTCCGTCAACAACCGGTCGAGCATCCCCGACCAGGCGTCCACGGTGTCCCCGTGGGGCTACAGCGATGCGGTGTGGACCCAGGTCGTCGATTGCGTGAAGGCGACGTACGCGCCGTTCGGCGTCCAGATCGTGACGTCGCGCCCGACCAGCGGCAACTACCACATGGCGATCGTCGCCGGGACGCCGCAGAACGTGCAGATGCAGCAGGGCGTGGGCGGCGTGTCGCCGTACACCTGCGGGTACATCCCCAACGCGATCTCGTTCTCGTTCGCCGGCGTCTACGGCCCGAACGTCGACGACATCTGCTGGACGGTCGCCCAGGAGACCGCGCACTCGTGGGGCCTCGACCACAAGTTCGACAACAAGGATCCGATGACCTATCTGCAGTCGGGCCCGACCCGCAAGGTGTTCCAGAACATGGCCGGCAGCTGCGGCGAGTACCAGGCGCGCGCGTGCCAGTGCGGCGGCAGCACGATGAACAGCTTCCAGGAGATCCTGCAGACGTTCGGCGGCAGCACCCCCACTCCGCCCACGGTGACGATCACCTCCCCGAAGGCCGGCGACAACCTCCCGGTCGGCTTCCCGATCCGCGCGGACATCATGGATGACATCGGCGCCTCGAAGGCCGAGCTGCGCATCGACGGCAATCTGGTGTCGACGCTGACCTCCGCACCGTGGGTGTGGAACGCCCCCGCGACGGTCGGCCAGGGCACGCACACCATCAAGGTCACCGGCTACGACATCGGCAACACCCCGGCCGAGGCGAGCGTCTCGATCACGATCGGCGCCGCGTGCAAGAAGCCCGGCGACTGCGCCAACGACACTGACACCTGCGTCGACGGCCGCTGCGTGGCCGGCGAAGGCGTCACCGGCGGTCTCGGCTCGACGTGCACCAAGAACGAGGAGTGCAAGTCCGGTCAGTGCGGTAGCGATGGCACCGGCAATTCGTACTGCGTCGAGAACTGCAACCCGGAGTCGGATGGCTGCCCGTCGGGCTTTGGCTGCATCTCCGCGGGAGCGAGCGGCGGCGTGTGCTGGCCGGGCGCTGGCGGTGGCGGCGGTGGCTGCAACACCGGCACGGACAACGGCGGCGCGATCTTCCTCGGCCTCGGCCTCGGTGCGCTGCTGATCACGCGCAAGAAGCGCCGCTAGACGTTTCGATGACTTGCCAGGTGGTGATCTGACACCATCTGTTTGCACCCCCGGCGCCTCAGTCGATCCCATCGCAAGACAGCCGATTCCGCTAGGTTGGCTGCGCCGCGGCAGGTAAAACCGTGGGCCATGAAGCGACCGCTGTTCTGGGTTGTGACCGTCGCTTCGACCGTGGCCCTCGCCGGGCCCGTCGGAGCACAGGCCCCCGAGGTCAAGACCTGGACGCCGAGCCAGGGTGACTCGATCGTCGAGGACACCACGCCAGCTCCGCTGGTGACCAAGGAGCGTCCGCGGCTCGAGCGCGTGTGGATCGACGTCGATCCCGCGACCGTGCTGCCCGCGGTCAACACCAACAAGATCTACCTCAACAACTGTAAGCCGAGCGGCTGCATCGTGAAGTCGGGCCAGGCCAGCTCGATCGACGGTGCGACCTATCAGGGCACCTGGGGCATCAACGGCACGCGCACGCTGACGGCGTTCAACGCGAGCGATGCGGTGTGGACCCAGGTCGTCGATTGCATGAAGGACGTGTTCTCGCCGTTCGGCGTCGAGATCACCACGACCAACCCGAGCCCGGCGCCGCACTTCGAGATCATGATCGCCGGCTCGCCTGGCGACCTCGGCATGAGCTCGGGGATCGGCGGCGTGTCGCCGTTCTCGTGCCAGCCGTACATCCCCAACTCGCTGGTGTTCGACTTCCAGAAGGTCTGGGGCAGCGACGTCGAAGAGATCTGCTCGACCGCTGCGCAGGAGATCGCGCACTCGTTCGCGCTCGACCACGTCACCGATCCGAGCGATCCGCTGACCTACAACCCGTTCAGCGGACGCCGCCGGTTCAAGAACGCCCAGGTCCAGTGCGGGAGCGATTGCCAGGGCGGCCAGTCGCCGTTCGGCGATCCGTGCAGCGGGATCACCGGCCAGAACCACGTGTGCTCGTGCCCCAACGGGACTTCCATCCTCACCAACACGCAAAACTCGGTTCAAACGATCTCCGCGCTGTTCGGCACCGGCACGCCGACGCCGCCGGTCGTCAAGATCACCGAGCCCAAGCTCGGCGCGATCGTCGTGGCGGGGTTCCCGGTCAAGGCCGACATCACCGATGACAACGGCGTCGCACGCGCCGAGCTCTACATCGACGGTGCGATGACCCAGATGCTCGGCGGAGCGCCATGGGCGTTCAACGCGCCGGCGTCGCTCGGCAACGGCACCCACAAGGTCAAGGTCATCGGCTTCGACATCTTCGGGACCTCGGCCTCCTCCGAGGTCTCGGTCGTGATCGGCAAGCCGTGCGGTGGCGACGGCGATTGCCCGAACGGCACCGACGTCTGTCTCGGCGGTCGTTGCGTCGCCGGTCCCGATGCGACGGGTGGCCTCGGTGTCACCTGCACCTCGGGCCCGGACTGCAAGTCGGGCGAGTGCGCGAGCGACAGCACCGGCGCCAAGCACTGCGTCGAGAGCTGCGCCCTCGGCGAGGGCCAGTGCCCGGATGGGTTCGGATGCCTCGAGGCCGGCCCCGACAAGGGCGTGTGCTGGCCCGGTTACGACGATGGTACGGGTGGGTGCTGTAGCGCGAACAGCCAGCCCGCCGGGCCGATGTTCCTCGGGGCCGGCGTGTGCGGGATGCTGCTCCTGCGTCGCCGCCGCCGGCGGTGATCATGCGGAGCGCGGCCAGTCTCTCCAGCCTCGCCAAGCTCGCCAGCCTCGTGCTGCTCGCGTGGGCCACGCCCGCGAGTGCGGAGGCCGTGTCCCCGCGGCCGCAGCCGATGCTCAAGTGGGTGCCGGCCGACGTGCCGCCTGCCGCCGCGCCGTCGTCGCGGATCATCTTCGTCCACAAGTGCCCGATCACGGGATGTCTGATCCATCCCGGCCCGAATGACTCCCGGACGGACACCTCGAACATCCCGACCCAGCAGGTCTCGATCAGCCGGTTCAAGCAGTCCGATGTGGTGTGGAGCAAGATGATGGACTGCGTGCGCGCCACCTACGCGCCGTTCGACATCACGATCACCGATGTCGATCCGGGGCCGAACGTGCCGCACTACGAGAACATCGTCGGCGGCTCGAGTGGCAGCGAGCTGGATCCCGAGTTCGCGCAGGCAGGTGGTGTCTCGCCGTTCACGTGTGCCGAGATCCCGAACTCGATCTCGTTCACGTTCGATGTCTACGGGCCCGATCCCGATCAGCTGTGCTGGACGGTGGCGCAGGAGACCGCGCACTCGTTCGGCCTCGAGCACGAGTACAACGCGAACGATCCGATGACCTATCTCGGCGGCGGCCCCCCGGCGAAGCGGTTCCAGGCCACCGAGTCGCCGTGCGGGACGTTCTCGTCGGTGACCTGCACGTGCACCCAGAAGGCCACGCAGAGCTCGTACAAGTCGATCGTCGCGATGTTCGGCCCGGGTGCGGCCACGCCGCCGACGATCACCATCAAGTCTCCGACGGCCGGCAAGCAGGTGCAGCCGCGCTTCGTCGTACGCGTCAACGCGATGGACGATGTCGCGGTGGATCGCGTGGAGCTCTACATCGACGACCTCGACACCGGCGTGCGGGCGACGACACCGCCGTACCTGCTGGTCGCGCCGGAGGGCGTCACCGACGGTGCCCACACCATCGAGGCCCGCGCGATCGACGTGCAGGGTGTCCCGGCGAGCGCCACCGTCGATGTCGACATGGGGCCGCCGTGTACCGCGAGCAGCGGCTGCTCGGGTGATGACGTCTGCGTGATGGGCACCTGCCTGCCCGGTCCCGATGTGCCGGGCGGCCTCGGCGATAGCTGCACCGCGAACACCGAGTGCCTCGGCGCGCAGTGCCTGGGCGATGCGAGCGGCAACAAGCAGTGCGTCGAGAGCTGCGAGCTGGGTGCCGCGGGCGTGTGCCCCTCCGACTTCAACTGCATCGCCGCGGGCAATGGTGGGGTGTGCTGGTACAGCGGTGCCGCGGGCTGCTGCAGCGCGGGCACCGATCCCACCGGACCGCTGCTGCTCGGGACCAGCGTGTTCGGCCTCGTGCTGCTCCGCCGTCGCCGGCGCCCGTGAACGCGCGCACGTACGCGCAGGCGATCGTCACGAGCGAGACGCTCGAGGGCAAGCTCGTGCCGCCGCCGGAGCTCGATCTCGACGATCCCGAGCCCCCGCTCCGGCTCGCGGCGCCCGGCCGCCCCGCGAACCTCGCGATCGTCCCCGGCCGCAGCGCGCGCGTCCCCCCGATCGCGGGCATGCCGGATCCCGCGCAGCGAGCGCGCATCCTCCACGCGCTCGCGAACCACGAGCTGCAGGCGATCGAGCTGTTCGCCTGGGCGTTACTGGCGTTCCCCGCCGCGCCGCTCGCGTTCCGCCGCGGCCTCGTCGCGATCCTCGCCGACGAGCAGCGCCACCTCCAGCTCTACCGCGATCGCCTCGCTGCGCTCGGGATGACGTTCGGCGCGCTCCCGGTGACCGGGCACTTCTGGAACAAGCTCGATCACCTCGGCACCCCGCTCGAGTTCGTGTGTGCCATGGGCCTGACGTTCGAGAATGCGAACCTCGACTTCGCAGGCGACTACGCCGTGGCCGCTCGTGCCTGCGGCGATCACGCCACCGCCGCCGCCCTCGCGCAGGTCCACGAGGACGAGATCGCGCACGTGCACTTCGCCTGGGTCTGGCTCCAGAAGCTCGCGGGCGATCGCGACCCCTGGGAGGCCTATCTCGCCAGCGTCCGATTTCCGCTCGGGCCCAAGCGCGCGCGGGGCGCCGTCCTCGATCGCGAAGCCCGACGGCGCGCCGGCTTCAGCGAGGCCTTCATCGACGCGCTCGACGCCGTCGCCCCGACCCGGCCGTCCGGGGAGGCCAGGGACGGTTTCAACTTGAGCAACGTGCGATCGCCAACCTCCGGAAATCACGAAACCGGTGACAGGGGCCCGAACCGCAACCCGCTGGACGACGCGAAGACGCGTTGAGACCTTTCAACCACTTCGCGATCGCAAGTTGCTCAAGTTGAAACCGTCCCCTTTCCTGATTCACGCGAACCTCGACGCCGAAGCCCGATGGGCCGGCGGGGCGCTGCCCCAGAGCGTCGCGGTGCGGGTCAGCCACTACGCCGCGCTGGTGTCCGCGCTCGCGCCGGACGACGCCGAGGTCTTGGTGTGGGCGCCCGCGGCGGTCGACGCGGCGCGGATCCTGCTGCCGGTGACGATGCACGTGGGCGCGCCGCCACGGGCGGACCTGGCCTGGGCGAGCGCGGGCGCGAAGGCCGCCAACGATCGACGGTTCGCGGTCGCGCTCGCGGCGGAGCTCGGGGTCGGGATCGTTGGTGCACGTACGATCATGTCGGCCGACGAGATCGAGATCGCTGGCCGCTGGGTGACCAAGGCGCCGTGGACGAGCGCCGGCCGGGATCGGTGTCATGGCGAAGGCCCGCCCAACGCGGAGCACCAGGCCCGGATCCGGCGCCTGATCGCGAAGTTTGGCGCACTGGTGCTCGAGCCGTGGCTCGAGCGGACGCTCGACCTCGGCGTGTGCGCGATGGTTGGGCCCGACGGGACGGTGACCGCCGAGGCGCCACACGGGCTCGTCACCGATGCACGCGGCACGTTCCTCGGGATCGACCTCGCCCCGCCCTCGCTCGACGAGCGTGCGCGCGCGCAGCTCGACGCGTTCGTCGCGGCCGCCGGCCACCGGCTCGCGGCCACCGGCTATACCGGCCCGATCGCGATCGATGCGTTCGTCGCCGGCGGGCGCCTGTGCGTGTGCGAGATCAACGCCCGATACTCGTTCGGCTGGATCGCGCGCGCGCTGCACCGGCGCTTCGGCACCACCCGCCTCGGGTTCACCACGCCTCCCTCGGGGGCCCGGCTCCTGGTCGCGCCCGGCGAGGATGGCGTGGTCGCCTGGGCTCAGTAACCGGCCTCGCGGTCGACGAGGCAGCGTCGAGGCGTGCCGGCGTCGAGGCGGCGGGCGTTGTCGAGCAGCACCTCGATGCAGCGATCGACGTAGTGCTCGCCGAGCCCGGCGACGTGCGGCGTGATCACGAGCCCAGGCACGTCCCACAGCGGGCTCTCGCTCGGCAGCGGCTCGGTCGCGAACACGTCGAGCGCCGCACCCGCGAGCCGGCCCGTGCGCAGGGCCTCCACGAGCGCGGGCTCGTCGACGATCTCTCCGCGCGCGACGTTGATCACGAACGCCTCGGGATCCAGCGCAGCGAGCAGCCGCCGATCCACGAGATGGCGGGTGGCCGCCGTCAGCGGCAGCGCGACCACCACGTATCGCGCCCCGCGGACCGCCGCGATCGGATCCGAGGTCACCACGACCCCTTCGCAGGGGCGAGCGGTCCGAGCGTGGCCGTGAACCGTCATCCCCAGCGCGACCGCGACCCGTGCCAGGTGGCGCCCCACCTCGCCGAGCCCGAGGATCGCGAGGGTCTGCCCCGCGAGGGTCGGGCGCGGCTGGCCCTCGAACGTGCGAGAGCGCTGGAGCGCGAGCAGCTCCGGGATCCTCCGGGCATGCACGAGCATCATCGCGAGCGCGTGCTCGGCCACGTCGGCCGCGAACAAGCCGCGCACGCCCGCGACCTCGACCCGCGCCGGGAGATCGGGCGAAGGGAGCAGCTGATCGACCCCGGCGCCCAGCAGCTGGATCAACCGCAGGCGGTGCGCCGCCCCCCAGCCCTCGCGCGGGGGCATCGGGGCGAACACGATCTCCAGCTCCCCGATCCGCGCCGCCAGCTCGTCACGCGTGGTCACCGCCACGACAGGACGCTCGGGATCAACACGCTGGATGCTCTCGGCGAGGTCGACCGCGTGCTCGTGATACACGTGGATCACCGAGCCGCGCATGCCGTCGACGCTACCACGCCGCGCCCTCCTCGGCGCCGAGCTCCCCGCCGACGACGAAGCGTTCGCCGATGGCGGCGTGACGATCGCGGGCGTGTCCGCCAAGGGCATGGCGAGCCGAGCGGGGGTCCGGCCCGGTGACGTGATCCTCTCGATCGCGGGCACCCCGATCCGCAGCCTGTCTGACCTCGGGCTGGCCCTGCGTCACGCCGGCGCCACGTCGACAACGACCCTCACGCTCCGTCGCGGAAAGGCGATCATCGAGGCGAAGGCCGCGGTCGATCCCCAGCCGGCCGAGGTGATCGAGGGAGCGACGGTGATCTACGGCGAGCTCACGTTCGGGCGCGGCATCGAGGCCGTGCGCCTGCGGACGATCACCACGCGCGTGGCACAGCCGCGTGCGATGGTGCTCGTGATCCAGGGGATCGCCTGCGAATCGATCGATCACGCCAGCTCGCCCGATGCTCCCCTCGCCGGGCTGGTCCAGGGCTGGGCCAGCGAGGGGATCGAGTCGATGCGGTTCGACAAGCGCGGCGTCGGGGACAGCGAAGGCGGGCCCTGCAACAGCACCGACTTCGTGACCGAGCTCGCGGACGCCCGCGCCGCGCTCGAGGTGGCCCACGCCTCCGCACGCGAGAGCAAGGTCCCGCTGTTCGTGTTCGGCCACAGCGTCGGCGGGATCATGGCGAGCCTGCTCGCCGGGCCTGCCACGTACCTCGCCGGCGTGATCACGTACGGCGCACCGGTCGAGCGCTGGATCGAGTGCCTGGTCGACAGCACGCGGCGCCAGCTCACCCTCCACCAGGCGCCGCCCGACGAGATCGAGCGCCGGACCACGGGGGTGCGCGAGCTCGCGCGCACCGGCGAGCTCAATGGACGCTCGGCCGCGTACCACGCGCAGCTCGACGAGGTGGACATCGCTGCCGCCTGGCAAGCCGTGACGTCACCGGTGCTCGTCCTCCGCGGCGAACACGACTGGGTGGTGCGCCCCGACGATCAGGCGCGCATCGTCCAGCTCGCGCGCGGCGCCACGACGGTGGTCGATCTGCTCGGCCTCGATCACCTGTTCGGCGCGCACGCAGACCGCGCGGCCAGCCTGCGCGACTACGGGATCGGGGCGTTCGACGACGCGATGGTCAGCGTGACGCGCCGCTGGATCGATCGGATCGTCGGCGGCCGCCGCAACACCGTGACGTGACCTCGCGAGGTCAGCGCCCGATCGGCTCGACGATCGGCTCGACGATCGGCTCGACGATCAGCTCGAAGCGCCCCTGATCGAAGGGCTCGCCGGGGGCGGTCTCGACCTGCACGAGCCGCTCGCGCTTCCCGTCGCGCTCGAGCTCGAGGGCGCGGTGATGACACCACGGGTTGTTCCCGGGCTTGCCGAGCAGCGCCTCCGCCGTCCACGTGCACCCGCCCTTGCAGACCTCGGCGTAGTAGCAGGTGCTGCAGAAGCCCCACAGCTCCGCGGTGCCGCGCTCGCGATTCCATCGCATCGGCAGCGAGCGCTCCCAGATCTCCACGAGGCGCGCGTCCCGCACGTTGCCGCTCCCCCAGGTCTTGGTCGCCATCGAGGGGCAGCCCTTGATCGTGCCGTCCGCCTCGATCCCGATCCCCGACATCCCCGCGCCACACCCGACGTGGTGTCCGCGCGGCAAGGTGCCGCGCAGCGTGGTCTCGTAGGGACCGAAGTAGCCGACGTTGTTCCCGGGCCACAGCAGCACATCGGCCTCGCGACACCGCGCGGCCAGCTGCTCGAGCATCGGGAACAGACCGAGCAGATCGTACGGCTGGAGGATCCACTCCGGGCGATCGGCGGCTCGCCCCATCGGCACGGTGATCTGGATCTGCCAGCTGTGCGCTCCGTGGGCGATGATGGTCTCGAGGATCGCCGGCAGCTCGTGCTGCGACAGCCGGTTGATCTGCGTGTTCGCCGACACCGGAACGCCGGCCTCCTGGAGATGGCGCATCGCCTCGAGCGCCGCCGCGAACGAGCCCTTCACCGCGCGCTGCAGATCGTGGGTCGCCTCCAGCCCATCGATCGAGACGCTCGCGCTCTCGAGGCCCGCGGCCTTCGCCGCCCGCGCGCGCTCCGCCGTCATACCGCGTCCGCCGGTGGTGATCAGCGGCTGCATCCCGCGCGCCGCGATCTTCGCGATGATCTCGCACCAGTCCTCGCGCAGGTACGCCTCGCCGCCGATCAGCACCACCTCGATCACGCCGAGCTCGGCGAGCTGATCGACGATCTCGAGACACTCCGCGGTGGTCAGCTCGTCGGGGCGCGCCTTGCCCGCGCGGGATCCGCAGTGCCCGCACGCCAGATCGCAGGCGAGCGTGATCTCCCAGACCGCGAGGATCGGACGCATGGCACGATCGATCTCCCGGACCGGCTCGAGCAACGGCAGATGCCGGCGAGCCGGAGGCGCGACCGGAGCGATCGGGAGCCTCCTCACGGCTTGGGTCGCGTGATCTCGAGGCGCGCGACGGGTGCCACGCGTGGCAGCGAATCACCGGCGCGGTGGAGCCTGCCGCCCTGCCCGTGATAGCGCGGGAACGGCTCCTTCGGATCGATCGCCGAGACGATGACCTCGCCCCGCCGGGTGAGGAACAGCACCGGCTCGAGCCCCGCCGTAGACGGCCGCTCGAACTTCACGCTGACACCCGCCGTGGAGACCGCCTCGACCGTGCTGCCCGTGGGCGCCGCGTCGGGAACCAGCGTCGGGATCAGCCACATCGTCCGCTCGGCGTCCTCGAAGTCGGGCTTCGCGCCACGGAGGGTCTGGGCGGTGATCGCACCCTTGGTGTCGCCGTTCACCTTGATCGTGATGTTGAGGTCCGCCGGTGGCGGCATGTCCTTGGGCGGGGGCTGCGCCGCCCACTGCTTGGTCTCGGCCTCGTCACTCGCGCGCGAGCACGCGCCGGCGGTGCCGGCAACGAGCGCGACGAGGACCCAGCGGTGCATCCCGAAATTGTAGCATCCCCCCGATGGAGCACGTCCTCGCAGCCTGTCGCGCCGCCGTCGGCCGCCCCGGTCGCGTCCTGGCCCTCACCGGCGCCGGGGTCTCCGCGGAGAGCGGGATCCCGACGTTTCGGGGCAAGGAGGGCTACTGGACCATCGGTGCCCGCGAGTACCACCCGCAGGAGCTGGCGACACACCAGGCCTTCGCCGCGATGCCGTGGAGCGTGTGGGCCTGGTACCTCTACCGGCGAGGGGTGTGCCGGCACGCCGAGCCCAACGCCGCCCACACCGCCCTGGTCCGGCTCGCGCGTGCGCTCCCCGAGCGATTCGCGCTGATCACCCAGAACGTCGATGGGCTCCACCGCCGCGCCGGAAGCCCCGATCCGCAGACCTTCGCCATCCACGGCGATCTCTCGCTCATGCGCTGCGCCAACGACTGCGTGCTGGATCGGTTCCCGATCCCCGAAGCCGTGCCCGAGCTCGGCCGCGGCGACGAGATCTCGCTCGAGGTGCGAGCCTTGCTGAGGTGCCCGCGCTGCAGCGGCCCTGCCCGCCCCCACGTGCTGTGGTTCGACGAGAGTTACGACGAGCCGCGGTTCCACCTCGACACCGTGCGCCGCCTCGCGGCGTCGGCCGCGCTGCTCGTGATCGCCGGGACCTCGGCACAGACCAACCTGCCGTGGCAGGTGGTCACGCTCGCCGAGCGTGCCGGGGCGGCGATCGTCGACGTCAACACCGAGGACAACCCCTTCGGCGACATCGCGGCCCGCTCGGGCGGCTGCGTGCGCGCCCCCGCAGCGACGGTGATGCCGACGATCGTCGAGACCATCGTCGACGCGCTGGCACCCTGATAGTGGTACCGTCCCGACGATGTTCGCGACGCGCGTGTACCACTATCGAGACCCCGCCGCGGTCATCCTGGGGCTGAAGGAGCTGCGCAAGCAGGGGCTGACCCCGCGCGGCCTCCTGTTCGTGGCGCTCGATCCGCGCGGCGAGACCTACCTCGCGGTCCCCGAAGACCTCGATGCAGTGGTCAACGTGCGAGTCGGCGACAAGCTGAGCCTGGTGTCCCCCCTCGAGGGCCGCTACTTCCACTTCGATGCGGTGCATCGCCTCCCGGGCGACACCGTGATGTGGAACGGGGATCGCCGCCTCGGCGACACCGGCAGCGCTCCCGAGGTCGCCTGTGCCCTCAGCGAGTGGTTGAAGGGCAGCTCCGCGAAGAACGTGTTCCTCGGCTGCACGCCGCACGTCCCGGGTTCGTGGTGGACCGTCGATCACCTGTCCGCGGTGACCGAGCTGCACGCCCTCGGCTTCCTCGATTGCGTGGTGACGTCCACGGGCCTGCTCGCACGCAAGATCGATTCGCCCGAGCTCTATCACCTCGAGTTCCAGGCGCTCGCGCAGCACGGCACCCCCACCGAGGGCTGGCAGCCCGTGTTCAGCTCCGGGCTCGGCAACATCCTGCTCCTCGAGCGGCGCGTGCTGCAGTACCGGCTGGTCTTGACCTGCGAGCAGGGCCTGCTCGAGATCGACGTCAGCCACCTGCCCGATCTGGTGATCGAGACCGCTCGCGTGCCGATGCGCTCGGGGTTCGGCGTCGTCGGCCGGATCGATGGCGGGGCATTCGCCGTGACCTCGGGCACGGTCGAGCCGTGGGGCCTCACCAACATGAGCCCCGCGATGCTCGTGGGCTCACCGACCGGGAGCCTGCTCGAGCTACCACGCACGCTGCGCGCGATGCCTCTCGACGGCGACTAGCTCGAACTAGGGCGAGCTGTACAGACCCGCGAGCGCCAGCAGCGCGAATGCGAGGAGCATGACGCCGGTCAGCGGCCACAGCCCGACCGCCACGGCCAGCGCCTCGCGCATGCGCTCGTTCATGGGACTGCGGGGCGGTGGTGGCGCCCTAGGTGGCGTCATCAGCTGGCCACCGGTGCGAACCACGCGGGCCTGAGGAAGCGAGTCGAAGGTCAGCATCGGTCTCTCCAGTATGGGGTGATCTTGAGACGCCGCCACCACCTCTCGCATTCGCCCCAGAACGTGTAACTTCGCTCACCAATGCCGCCCCGCCTCGCCGATCTGTCGTTGGGTTTCCGACATGCGTACCTCGACCACGAGCGCATGACGGAGCAGCTCCAGACCTGGTCGGAGGCGTTTCCTCACCTGTGCCGGATGACCTCCCTGGCACGCACTCCCGAGGGCCGGGACGTCTGGCTACTCACGATCGGCACCGATCCCGACCGGATCCGGCCTGCGGCGTGGGTGGATGGCAACATGCATGCCGGCGAGCTCGCGGGCTCCAGCGTGGCCCTCGCGATCGCCGAGGACATGCTGCATCTCCACCTCGAGCCCGAATCGCTCGATCTCCCCGAGCCGGTTGCGGCGCGGCTCCGCGATGTCCTGCTCTACGTCGTGCCGCGGATGACCCCCGATGGAGGCGAAGCCGTGCTCCGGTCGGGACGCTCCGTGCGGTCGGTCCCCCGAGACGAGCGGGTCCAGCGTGGCAATCCGCGCTGGCTGGTCAGCGACATCGATGGCGATGGGCTCTCACTATCGATGCGGATCCAGGATCCGGGTGGTGAGCTGGTCCTTGCGCCCGAGTTCCCGGGGCTGCTCGTCGAGCGCTCGATCGAGGACGAGGGACCGTTCTACAAGACCTTCCCCGAGGGCACGATCGAGCACTTCGACGGCAAGCGGATCCCGTCCCCGTTCTTCCTCAGCGACAACCCGATCGATCTCAACCGCAACTTCCCCTGGTCGTGGGCCCCCACCCACGAGCAGGTCGGCGCCGGCCCGTTCCCGGCGAGCGAGCCCGAGGTCCGTGGCGTGGTCGAGTTCGCCACGGCGCACCCGGAGATCTTCGTGTGGGTCGATTTCCATACGTTCGGCGGCGTGCTGATCCGCCCGCTCGGGCACGCGAGCGATTCGCGAATGGATACCGAGGACCTCGCGGTGTACCGCCAGGTCGAGGCGTGGATGACCGAGTACACGGGCTATCCCACCGTCTCGGGGTACGAGGAGTTCCTCTACGAGCCCGACAAGCCGCTGCGCGGTGATCTCACCGACTTCGCGTACAACCAGCGTGGCGCCATCGGCTACGTGATCGAGCTGTGGGATCTGTTCAAGCGCCTCGGGATGGAGCGCCCGCCGAAGTTCGCGCAGTACTACGAGCGCGTCACGCGGCGCGACCTCGTCAAGCTCGCCTGGTGGGACAAGGACGAGAACGAGGGGCGCGCGTTTCCTCCGTGGCGCCCGTTCGATCACCCGCAGCTTGGCCGGGTGGAGATCGGCGGCGTGGATCCGCGGATCGGGATCTGGAACCCGCCGCTCCACGAGATCGCGGCGATGTGCATCACGCAGGCACAGGTGTTCATGCGGGTCGCCGCGCTCGCGCCGCACGTGCGCTTCGGCCGGATCGATCGCACGCCGGTCGGCGGCGGGATGACCCGCGTCGATGTCGAGGTGCTCAACGACGGCTACCTCGGCACCTACGGGATCCCCTCGGCGAAGAAGCTCGACTTCAACGAGCCGCTGTACGCGACGGCCAAGACCAGCGAGAGCTGCGCGCTCGTCGATCCCGGGAGCGCACACCAGATCCTCGGGCACCTCGATGGCTGGGGCCATGGGCTGCACACCGGGCAGAACCTGCCGGCGTATCCCGGGACCCGCGGCACCGCGCACGCGAACTGGGCGAGCTACCTGGTCCGCGGCACCGGCACGCTCGAGCTGCGCGCGGGCTCGTGCCGCGTCGGCTTCGTGACGGCGACGCTCGCGATCTGAGACGGGCCGCTGCTACCGGCGGTGATCGCGGATCTGCGGGCCCGAGCGGCCGCGGGGCTGCCAGCCGCCGCGGTTGTAGCTCCGTACCCCGTTGTTGTTCGTCCAGCTGCCGCGCACGTAGGTGTGATCACCGCCGCGATCACGCTCCCACGCGCCCTGCACCCAGACGTGGCCGTTGCCGCGCCGATCCCAGTAGCCGTCGGTGTAGACGTAGCCGTTGCGCTGCGCCTCCCAGCGGCCGTCGTACCAGCGGTTGCCCTGCCAGTAGCCCTGGACGTACACGTTGCCCGGGCGCTCGGCCTCGTAGTAGCCGTTCTGCCAGGCCCAGTTGTTGTTGACCCAGTTGTAGCGACCGTTGACGTACACGTAGCCGGGGCGCGGCTCGTAGTACAGATCGACGTCGACGGTCTCGGGCAGCGGCTGCGAATACGCGACGTAGGTGCCGCCCGTGCCCCCGTAGTACCCCGTGGATCCGTACCCCTGCGCGTAGCACCCCGCACCCGCGGCGACCGCGAGCACGACAGCAGCAAGCTTTCTCATGCAGGGATCATGAGACGGCCCTCGCCGCAGCACAAGGGCAACCACCGCGAGTGCGACATCTCCTACCCGAGGAGCGTGATAGGAAACACGGGTGGCTCGGTATGCGATCGGAGACATCCAGGGCTGCATGGCGAGCCTGGATCGGCTGCTCCAGCTGATCGCGTTCTCACCGGGACGCGACGAGCTGTGGCTGGTGGGCGACCTCGTCAACCGTGGCCCACGCTCGCTCGACGTGCTGCGCTGGGCGCATGGGATGGGCTCGACGGTCACCTGCGTGCTCGGCAACCACGACCTCCATCTCCTCGCGCGCGCCGCCGGCGCCGCTGATGCCAAGAAGCGCGACACGCTCGACGAGGTGCTCGCCGCACCCGACCGCGATCGGCTGATCGACTGGCTCCGTCATCGCCCGCTGTTCCATCACGATGCCGCGTTCGCCCTCGTGCATGCGGGCCTGCACCCGGCGTGGACGATCGCCGAGGCGCGCGAGCGCGCGGGCGAGATCGAGAAGGAGCTCCGCGGTCCCGGGTGGCGCGCGTTCCTCGGCCGGCTCGGCGGCGGCCGACCGCCCCGCTGGGATCCGCGGCTCGGCGGCAGCGATCGGTGGCGCGCGATCCTCGCCTACCTCGTGCGGGTCCGGACCTGCCACGCCGACGGCCGCGTCGATCCGGACTTCGATGGCCCGCCCGCGCAGGCACCGCCTGGCCTCGTCCCCTGGTTCCGGCTCCCCGATCCCGCGTGGGCCACGCACACGATCGTGTTCGGCCACTGGGCGGCGCTGGGCCTGGACCTCGGCGCTCGCCACCTCGGGATCGATACGGGCTGCGTGTGGGGACGATCGCTGAGCGCGATCCGCCTCGACGACCGGATGGTGTTCCAGATCAAGGCCGTCGAACCGCCGCCCTGAGCGGGCAGCCCTCAGGACGGGCTTCTTCTTCGGGTCCGGTGGCAGCGGCGGGCGCGTGGCGTGCGGGACGATGTCGGGCGCCGTGGCGGCGGTGCTCGGCGTGACCTTGCGCGCGGTCAGCGGCAACGGCTCCACGGTGAGGTCCGCCGTCGAGAACTCGACGTCGGTGCGTGGCCCGCCAGCGGCATGCTCGGCCGTGGACTGAGCATCGGTGTCCTCGCCATTCAAGACCTTGCGCGCCTCGACCACCGCGCCGCCGAGCGCCGTCGCAGGGTTTACCCCGACCGCTTGCTTCATCACCTGCCCGAGCGCGTGCGCGAACTCGTCCGCACTCGCGTACCGATTCGCGGGGTCCGCGGCGAGCGCGGTGTCGAGGACCGCGAGCATCGCGGCGGGCACGTCGCTGCGGCGATCGCTGATCGGCGGGACCACGCAGTTGCGGATCTTCTTGAAGATCTCGACGTCGGTCTTGCCATCGAACAGCCGCTCGCCGGTGAGCGCCTCCCACAGCAGGTTGCCCACGCCGAACAGATCGGACTGCACGGTGTTCGGCTTGCCGAAGGCCACCTCGGGCGCGAGGTAGCTGAGCTTGCCCTTCACGGTGCCCGGGGCGGTGAGGCTCGCGATCCGATCGCGCGCGCGCGCCAGCCCGAAGTCGCTGAGCTTGACCACCCCGTTGATCCCGACCATCACGTTGTGGGGCGAGACATCGCGGTGGATCACGGGCGCCGGCGTCCCGTCGGGGGCCACCCGCTCGTGGGCGGCGCCGAGGCCGCGCAGGGTGCCGATGCCGATGCCGGCGACCAGCGGCCACGGCACGAACTGCTTCTGATCGCGATGGGCCTGGATGAACGCGCCGAGGTCGATGCCCTCGACCCACTCCATGATCAGGTAGTAGCTGCCGCCCTCGGACACGAAGTCGTGGACCTGGACGATGTTCGGGTGAGCGAGCTCGGAGCCGACGCGCGCCTCCTCGACGAACATGTCGATGTAGTTCTTGAGCGCGCGGAACTCGGGCCGGATGTGCTTGACCGCGACCGGCCGCTGGAACCCGGCCGCGCCGCGCACGATCGCCTTGTAGACGGTGGCCATGCCGCCCTCGCCCGCGATCTTCACGAGCTGGTACTTGCCGTCGATCGTCTGGCCGCTGAGATCCACGGGATGAGCTTACAACGTCTGGGCGATCGCCGTCAGTCTCCGGCGGCTGCCAGCTTGGCCCGTTCGACCTCGAGCTCGGCCATCGCCTTCTCCCAGCGCCCGGTCAGCTCCTCGAGCTTGTCGGCGCCGGTCTGGTAGTCCGAGAGCAGCTTGTTCCGACGTGCGGCATCATCGTACACGCTCGGATCGGCCAGCTCGCCCGACCGCATCTTCTGCTCCGCCTCGAGCACGCCCACCCGCTCCTCGAGCTGGGCGACCTGCTTCTCCAGCGGCCCGAGCTTGGCGTTGCGCTTCTGGCGCGCCTCGGCCTCGCGGCGCTTGCGGGTCTTGTCGTCCTCCTTGCTCGCCACCACCTTGGGGGCCGGTGCCTGCCCGCGGGGATCGCGCTTCTGGGTCGCTCCGCCGATCACGGCCACGCCCTGCCGGCGCTCGGCCATCGAGTACAGGTACTCGTCGAGCGTGCCGGGATAGGTCTCGACCCGTTGATCCTCGACGTTCCAGATCCGCGTGGCCAGGGAGCGGACGAGCGCCTTGTTGTGGCTGACGAACACCAGCGTCCCGTCGTAGGTCGCGAGCGAGGCGGTCAGGCTCTCGGACGACGCGAGGTCGAGGTGGTTGGTCGGCTCGTCCATCAGCATCAGGTTGCCGGGCTTGACCAGCAGGCGCGCCAGGGCCACGCGGGCCTTCTCGCCTCCGGACAGCACCTTGACCGGCTTGTCGGTGGCATCCCCCGAGAACATGAACGCTCCGAGGATCGACCGCACCCGCGCCGGTGGCGTCTCCGGCGAGGCCCGCTGCACCACCTCGTAGACCGTGGAGGTCAGATCCAGCGTGTCGGCGTGGTGCTGCGCGTAGTACCCGACGGTCACGCCGTTCCCGATCTTGATCGTGCCGCCATCGAGCGGCAGCTCGCCGGCGATCATCCTGAGCAGCGTGGTCTTGCCGGCGCCGTTGACGCCGATGATGCCGATCTTCTCGCCGCGCCGGACCGTGAGATCGATCCCCGGGAACACGATGTGGTCGCCGTACGCCTTCTTCAGGCCCTCGATCCGGATCACGTCGGCGACCGTGCGGTCGGTCGGCGGGAACGAGAACCGCATCACCTGCCGCTTCTCGTAGGTCTCGACGGACTCCATCTTCTCGAGGAACTTCACGCGCGACTGCACGGCCTTCGCCTTGTTCGCCTGCGCACGGAACCGGTTGATGAACTCGGTGAGTCGATCGCGCTCGGCCTTCAGGTTCTTGGCGCGGCCGGCGAGGATGGTCTCCTCCTCCGCACGCTGCTCGAGGTACTTCTCGTAGTTGCCCGGGTAGATGCGCAGCCCCTCGATCTCGAGGCTGGCGACCTTGGTGATCTGCTCGTTCAGGAATTCGCGATCGTGGCTGATCAGGACGAAGCAGCGATTCCACTTCTTCAGGAAGTCCGAGAACCACGCGACCGAGGGCATGTCGAGGTGGTTCGTGGGTTCGTCGAGCAACAGCACATCGGGGCGCTGGAACAGCAGGCCGGCCAGCACGCCGCGCATCTTCCAGCCGCCCGAGAGCTCGCCGATGTCGCGCAGCTCGTCGCCGGGTGAGAACCCGAGCCCCGCGAGGATCGCGAGCGCCTCGTGCTCGCCGAAGAAGCGCTCGAAGTGATCGATCCGCTCGTGCAGCTCGCCCACCTCGGCCACCAGATCGAGCAGGGACTCCTCGTCGGTGTTCGCGGCCGGATCGCTCGCGGCCTCGAGCTCGCCTTCGGCCTTCGCGAGCTGCGCATCGAGCTCCTTGCGGCCGGGGACCGAGGTCAGGATCATCTCGATCAGCGACCGCCCGCCCTCGATCGAGAGATCCTGGGGCAGCCAGCCGATGCGGACGCCGTTGGCGCGCGTGACCTTGCCGTCGTCGATCTCCTGATCGCCGGCGATGATCTTGAGGAGCGTGGTCTTGCCCGAGCCGTTGGGTCCGATCAGGCCAACCCGATCGCCGTGCCCCAGACGGATCGAGGCGGCATCGAAGATCATGCGATCGGCGAAGAACAGCGTGACCTCGTCGAGGACAACCAAACTCATGACGCCGGCGGTAGATAGCACGCCAGGCCCCCCTAGCAGTACCCTCACGGGGCGATGAGCTATCGCGATGATCGCGATGCGGACCGGGCGCGGATCGAGGCGCTCGAGGGGGAGCTCGCGGCCGCGAACCGCAAGATCGAGGAGCTCGAGAGCCGCCGCCGCTCGTGGGCCCTGACGGTCGCTCCCGGCGGAGCGCTGGTGGGGACGGGGCTCGGGGGCAAGGCGCCCTGGTATGGAGCGCCGCTGCGTCTCGAGCGGGCGCACATCTTCACGGGCGAGTTCCCGCGCGACGATCTCGAGTCCCTGATCGACCTGATCCGCGGCATCACGCGCGAGCCAGGGCGCGCCGAGCTGCTGAAGTCCTCGATCACGTGGTCCGCCGGCACCAATCCGCGCGCGACCGGGCCGTTCACGGTGGTCACCGTCTCGGTCAAGGACGGCCGCACCTCCCTCGTGGTCACGGACTCGCTCGGTCAGCTCGCCGGCGGCCTGTACGGCGGCCTCGGCGGCGGTCTCGGCGGTGGCGCGATCACGGTGCCGATCATCGCGTTTCTCAGCATGCCCGCGCTGATCCCGGTGGCGATCGGGGCGTGGCTCGGTGGCGTGTTCCTCGGCACCCGCGCGATCTTCAAGCGCGCCGCGCGCCGCCGCGCCCTCGCCCTCGATCAGCTGTTCGCGGCGCTGATGACCGAGATCAGCGAGAAGCTGCCACCGCCGGCCTAGCTAGGCCCGGCGGCCCGGGGGGCCCCCGGCTTCTTGCGGCGATCGCTGCGCGCGACCATCGCGCTCGGGAGCTCGCCGCTCGCCTCGAGCCGGCGGATCTCGTCGCCGATCGGCCGCAGGATCGCCAGCCGGGCCGGATCATCGCGATAGTGATCGACGAGCTCGCCGTAGCACTCGCGCACCGCGTCTCCATCGGGGGGATGCGCCATCAGCGCGCGGACCACGAGGATCCGCCAGCGCAGGGCGAGCGCATCCTCGAGCTCGGTCGCCAGCGCATCGCCCTCCGCGCGGGCCGGCAACACGCTCGACGGCTCGGCCTCGCCCTGGTCGACGAGCGCGTGGAGCCTCTGCGTCGCGTCCCGACTCACGCCAGAAGCGTAGCACGCCGGGATCCCCTCCCCGCTCAGTGGAGATCGCGGATGATCCCGAGGTCGAAGACCACGTTGGTACGCTCCTCGCCACCGACGGGAATCCCGATCCCCACGGCGCCGCGCCACCGCCCGCCGAACCGGAGGTGCACACCGGTGCGCACGTTGACGTGATCGATGGCCGCATACCAACCGGCCTGGAGCTCCGCACCGAGCTGGAACGAGATCGCGCGCCGCAGCCGATGCGCGAGATCGAGGCCGGCCCGCAACGCGAGTCGCTCGGTGTCGCCGCCGGCCGAGGCCGCGACGGCGCCGAGTGCGCCGAGCCGCGCGTGCAGCACGGTCCGCACTGCGACCTGCCCGGTCACCACGGCGGTCAGCTCTCCGGCGGTGTGCACCGTCGCGTGCTCGTCACGCGTGTACGGGATCTCCAGCGATCCGACGAGCGCGATCACCGCACCCGCGCCCAGCGCGTCGGACCACGCACCACCGATGGTCAGCGGACCGAACGAGAGATCCGTGACCTTGTTGACGGCGTTCTGCACGAACGTGCCGTCGAGCACGCGGAGCGTGGCGTCGAGCTCGAACCGTCGGCCGAGCCGCATCCGCCCCGCGATCCGCAGATCGCCGCCGAGCACGCCGTGAAAGCCCGGGGTGTCGATCAGCGCGTGCCCCACGAGGTGCGTCGACAGCTCGTCGCGGAGGCACGCCGTCCGCTGCGCATCGATCGCCACGTCGCGGACGGGCGTCACCACGGGGTCGAACACCGGATCCGTGCACGGCACGTCGGCGCGGGCCCGGGTGGCGCCCAGGCCGAGCACGGCGAGTGCGAGCGCGAACGGGTGCCTCACTTCGGCAGCCCCGGCGGGAGCCAGCCGCTGCCATCGAAGTCGATCAGGATCGGGTTCGTGAAGCCCTCGGGATAGGCGGTCGGGATCACGCGCGTGACCCAGTACCGTGGATCCGAGGGGTCGGTGGGATCGGCGGGGATCGCGAACGGGCCGGCGTCCTCGTCGGGCTCGATGTCGGCGTCGTCGATCACGCCGTCGCCGTTGTTGTCGGTGGTGTCGGGGACGCCGTCGTCGTCGAGATCTGCCGCGGCGGGGTACGGCATCCCGGCCTCCACGATCACGAAGTCATCCTTGCTCACCAGATCGACGAGCGGCAGCTGCGCCTCGTACCTCACGAGGCCCGTGGTGCCGAACGGATCCGCCGGGTGCGAGAGCTGCGCGTGCGTGGCGATCACGCGGGTGCCCGCGGAGGTCACGATCCGGACCTCCTCGACCGGCACCCACGGCGGCGCCTTCACGGTGATGGCGAGCACGTCGCCCGGCATCGGCACGTAGGGCGACAGCGAGAGCCCGCGCCGGGGCCCCGCGGCCGGGCCGACCTCGACGGTGACCACCACGCCGTTGCCCGCGACGAGCTTGCCGGCGCGAACGTCGGCGTCGAACACGTCGGCATCGAAGTTCGCCACGGTGGTCCGCGTGTCGACCCAGTTGCGCGCCCAGCCGAGCCGCGCATCGGTCATCCCGTGCGAGTCGCTGTTGCCGGTGCCCGGGGAGATCTGGCCCTGGGACAGCAGCGAGAACCACAGGAGGCGTGCCTTCTGGAGCTCCGTCTGATCGGCGCCGTTCAGGATCTCGATCGCGGTCCAGTCCGCGTTGCGGTGGTGGCCCCCGGGGCGATCGAGCAGCACGGAGTTGTTGGTCGTCGGATCATCGAGCGCGCGCCGCGGATCGAACTTCACGGCGCGCAGGTAGCCGAGGTCGCGGCCGAAGAACGGCTCGTCCCACGGATGGTTGAGCTGCATCATCCCGTGGACGCCCACGAGCGGCGCCATCGTGTCGAACAGCTGCCCGGGCTCGATCTTCTCGTCCCAGGGCGCCCCGGCGCGCGTGGCCCCAGGGATCCGGCGCAGCGGCCAGAAGTTGAAGTGGCCGATCACGCGCGGCAGATCCTCTCCGGGCACGTCGAGCCACGGGATGATCTGGGTGGTCTCGAGGCCGCCCATCACGGCGATCCGATCCTCGAGGCCGAGCGCGCGCACGGTCTGTCCGTAGTCGCCGATGATGTCGTGATCGGTCGCCGCGATGACATCTACGCCCGCTGCGGCGAACGATCGCACGCGATCGTCGTCGGGGAACCCCGAGTCGAAGCTGGCGCGACCGTGCACGTGGAGATCCGCGGACAACCACCCGGGCGGCGAGACGTCGAGGTGCTGGAGCGCGAGCGCGACCTGCGCGGGCACGCCCGGGCGCAGCTCGACGTCGGCGCGCGCGAGCGTGTGATCGGGCCCCGCCGTCGCATAGACCGTGTAACGGCCCGCCGGAACGTCGAGCGAGGTCCCGGCCGGCGCGACCAGCACCTGGTTGCACGCCGGCGACGCGCCATTCGGGGGACCGAGCCACGGCGCGCACACCTGCAACCGCCCGTGGAACGAGCCGGAGACCACGCCCTCCGTCGCGGCGTCGGCCGGCTGGAACGCGACCAGCGCCCAGATGCCGACACCACCTTCGGTGACCTCGAGATCGACCGTCGCCGGTGGGACGACCGCCAGGCTGCCGAGCGCGATGTCGCCGTTGACCTCCGAGACCTCCTCCACCACCTTGCGCCCGAACGACCACACCTCCGTGGTCACCGGACCGGTCCCGGAGATCGTCACCGAGAACTCGCCATCGGCCCCGGGCACCACCGCGGTCGCCGGATGACCGCCGACCGAGATCAGCACCGAGGCGCGTCGCACGTCGCCACCGAAGCCCGCATTCAGGGTGTCCCCGGCAGGCACGAGGCGTCCGAACACCCGGCGGGTCGGTGTGGCGAACAGCTGCGCACGCGCCGCCAGCGCAGCGTCGATCGCCGGGGCCGGGCCCTCGCCCGCGCCCTGGGTGACGAGCAGGCGCTCGTGCACCACGGTGTCGCCGGGCTCGACGAACGTGATCGGGGTGCCGAGGGCGGAGATCTCCAGATCGTTGACGCCCGCGATCGTCCGCCGATCACACGCCACGGCCGCATAGCCCGGGCCCTGCGCGTCGGGGGTGGCGCCGGCGACATAGTCCGTGCCCTTCCACAGCGCGCTCAGCTCGAGCAGATCGAGCTCGGGCTGCTGATAGCCCTGCTGCTTCGCCGGCACGAACGGCACGACGCGCCGCTTCCCCCAGTGCGAGGCGTCCGCGACCATGAACGCTTCGACGTCGACGCTCCCGTTGAACAGCTCGGAGCGCACCCGCAGCCCAGGATCGCAGGCGCGGAGCTCGTAGTGCGTGACCACCGTGACCTCGGGCCGGCCATCGAGCGTGCCGCGGACCGTGACCGCGACCGAGCCGCCGATCTCGGCGACCTCGACCGAGCGGTACGCGAACGCATCGTCGGGGAGGATCCCCGCGAGCTGGTACACGATGGTCAGATCATCGGTGCCGCCCGCCGGGCCGAAGTCGATCAGGTTGCCGCCGGTGGGCGCGAGATCGTTCGGCGAATCGAGCGCGGAGATCACGCCGGTGACGACACCGTTCGAGATCAGGAGATCATTCTCCGCCGCATCGCCGAGCCGGAGCCGGTACGCCGCCGGGGCACGGGAGACCGGGCCGACGTACAGGGCCTGCGGGGTGCACGAGAACGCGAGCTCGGCGCACGGCGTACCGCACTGCCCCTCGAGGCACGACGAATCCTGGCAGCCGGCGAGCGCGCCCGCGAGTGCGGACGCGAGGACGAACGACCGGGCCCCCATTCCCTCGACGGTAACATTCAAACTCGTGGACGCCGCGAGCTCCGCGTCGCGAACGTGGCCGCCGTGTTAGGTTCGCTCGCATGAGCGTGCGCCAGCTGCGTCGAACCTTTGCGAGCCCGTTCGTCATCACCCTCGCCGCGATCCCTGCTGCGTGCATGGTGCAGTCAGCGCCGCCGCGCGCTGGCAATCCGAACCAGATGACGCCCGGCCCGAGCGTCGCGCAGCCGCAGCCGACCGATCCCAATGGTCCGCCAAGCGATCCGAATGGGATGCCGCAGCGCCCCGTCGAGGTCGGGCCCACCACCCCGCCGCCGACGGTGATCTCCAACCCGCCGCGACCGACGGGTGCCGTCAAGGCGACCACGGAGTCCCACTGGACCGTGATGAAGCAGGGCGACAAGTGCCAGGCGTTCGTGAAGGTCAGCTGCCCGCCCAACGCGATGTGCAATCCACCGCCGCCGCGCGCCTATGCGTGCACGCCGGAGATCACGCCGACCACGCCGCTCAAGATCGTCCAGTACGTCGGCGCGGAGTTCTGCCAGGTCGAGACCGCGCCGATGGAGTGCCCGCCGAACGTGATGTGCAACCCGCCCCCGCCGACGCGCGTGGCCTGCCCGCAGTGACCACGCCGCGCGTCCGCCAGGAGTGGCGCGCGCGGATCGCCGCGGAGTACACGTCCGCCGCGATCACGCAGCACCTGACGTTGTGGCTGATCCAGGCCGGCGCGCCGCCGGATCTGATCGAGGCCGGGCTGGCGATCGTCGCCGACGAGCTCGTCCACTCGCAGATGAGCCACGCGGTCTACGTCGCCGCCGGCGGCACCGAGCCACCCGCGATCGAGCGCGAGCAGCTCGGGCTCGCGCGCCAGTCCGAGCAGCTCGAGCTCGATATCCTGCGGATCTGCGTCCGCGTGTTCTGCCTCGGCGAGACCGTGGCGGTGCCGCTGTTCAGTCACCTCCGCGAGGGCTGCACCGAGGAGATCGCGCGTGACGCTCTCGATCGCATCCTGCGTGACGAGGTCCGCCACCGCGATTTCGGCTGGGACCTGCTCGACTGGCTGCTGTCGACGCCGCTCGCCGACCAGGTCCCGGACCTCGTGATGCGCGCCCTGCCCGGCATGTTCGCCGAGCTCGACTACACGTACGGCCGGGACAACGTCGTGGTCGCCAACGACGAAGGGTCGATGACCGTCGAGGACCGCGCCTGGGGGCTCGCGCCGCCACGGGACTACGCCGAGATCCTCGGCCGAACTATCGAGAAGGACTACCGTCCTCGGTTCGCCGCCCGGTCGATCACCCTTCCGGCCACGCTTCCCGCCACGCTCCCGGCTCGTAGCTAACGCTGTCATTCAGATGTGACACCGTGCAGGATTGGCTGGACCAATCCCGCACTGTTATGACAGCCGCCATGCGAACGTTCAGCTCTTCACTGTCGCTCGGCGGTTTGCTCGTTGGCTCGCTCCTCGGTGCCTGCGCCAGCGACACCGGCACCGTCGATCCCACGGCGCTGCAGACGTTCGAGTTCGGCCCGTACACGCTGCAGGGTGGTGAGGAGGTCACTCGGAGCTGCGTGCAGATCTCGCTGCACAACGAGGACACCCTGTTCATCAACTCGGTGGAGCTGACCACCGGCCCCGGGTTTCATCACTCGAACTGGTTCTTCGTGCCGGAGACCACGTTCGCCGGCGAGGACGGCACGTACGCCTGCGCGGACCGCAACTTCAACGAGCCCGCCGCGGCGATCTTTGGCGGCGTCCTGTTCGCGCAGTCCACCCAGGCGCCGCACGAGATCCAGCAGTTCCCCGAGGGCGTGGTGATCAAGGTGCCGCCGCACTCGAAGATCGTCAGTCAGATCCATCTCCTGAACCCCAACGACGCGGCGCTCGAGATCACGCCGAAGATCGCGATCAAGCCGATCCTCGACGCCGACGTCACCACCACGCTCGCCGGCGTCTCGTTCGAGGATCAAGCGCTCGCACTCCCCGCGCACATGCAGTCGCGGTTCACCGTCGAGTGCGACATCGCCACCAAGCACCAGCAGCTGTTCGGCCGCGCGCCGGACTTCAACATCTACTACGCGCTCGCGCACTACCACACGCTGGGCACGCGCCTCAGCCTCGAGGCGATCAAGCCCACGGGGGAGGCCACGATGGTCTATTCGACCGAGCACAACGTCGGCGATGTCCTCGGCGGCCCGATCGATCCGAAGTTCTCGATGGTCGGGTACTCGAAGCTCCGCATGAGCTGCGAGTTCTTCAACCCGCGTGACAGCGTCGTCGGCTGGGGCGTCGGAGACCAGGAGATGTGCGTGTTCCTCGCGTTCTCCGACTCCACCTACAACTGGGGCGGCGGCGTGCTCGAGCAGGGGACGCCGGAGAACCCGCAGATGGTGGGCAACATGATGACGTACCAGAACCCGTGCTCGCTCTACGCGAGCGACGCCTCGCGCTGAACCGACTCAATCCCCGCTCATCGCCTCGGGGAGCGGCACGACGAGGAACTTGTGCTCGCTCTGGATGGCGTCGTACTCGCCGCCGGTGAACGCGTACTCGATCGCGATGATCGCCGCGGGCGGGCTCCCCGCCTCGAAGAAGTACACGGAGAGCGCGCTCACCGCGTTGTTCTTGCCGAGCAGCTTCTTGATGTCGTGCTTCTTGAACGTCTTCTTGCCGTCCAGGACCGTCAGCACGCCCTTCTTCTTGTCCCACGTGAAGCCGAGCTGGTCGTAGCTGACCTTCTTGGCCCCCATCACGTGCTCGACGAGCTTGTTCCCGCTGGCGCCCTTGAGCGCCTTCGCGAGCTCCCCGCGCGCCCCTGCGATCTTGCCCTGGTCGACGCCATCGCCGCCCTCGCCGCTGATGTCGGTGACGTCGACCTTCGCCAGCTCCTTGCCCTTCTGGGTGAACACCTGCGCGAAGCACGCGCGGTTCGTGCCCGGATCGAAGCAGCTCCCGATCACGTAGCCGAGGCCATCGTCGAGCTGCAGGTCGTACGCGGTCCAGGTCTCCTTCTCGCGGAACGTGAACAGATCATCCGCGACCGGATTGCCCGCACCACCACCCGACGGCGCCGGCCTCGGCGGGGGTGGCGGAGGCGCGCGCCGCTCGGGGGCGGGCGGTGGTGCAGCCTTCGCCTTGGGGCAGGTCTGCACGACCTTGAGCGTCTTCGAGAACACGACGCCACTGGCGTCGGTCACCGTGCCGGTGATGTCGAAGCTCTCGCACGGCTCGAACGGGATCTCGCCCTGGCTGTTCTCCTTGCTGGGCGTCATCACCACCTCGACATCCACGGCCTCGGCGCCCGGCTTGTGCGAGAGCTCACCGCCCTCGCCCATGACCTCCACGTCGGCGCGATCACCCGTGGTCGGATTGACCAGGTGGCGACGCGTGGTGATCACGCCCTTGAACACGCCCTTGACGGCATCGGGCAGGTGGAGCGCGCACGCCACCGGCTGATCGATCTTCGGGTTCTTCGGGTTGGGAACGATGTCCGTGATCGCATCCTTCACGAACACACCGCACAGCAGCTCGACCTTGGGCTTGCCGGCCAGCGCCGGGGCTGCACCGATGGTGGACACCGCGAGCGTCATCGACGCGAGCACACGATAGTTCATCGCTCGAACCTCCTCGACCATCGTAGACCGAGGCCGCCGCCGCCTTGTTCAACGCGGGGGCGAGAATCCACGGCGCACATGTAGTCGATCGAGAACGGCCCGCCAACGCTTGACGTGAACAACGCGGGCCCTCGATCGTCTGGGGGCAGGGAGGCAATCATGGTCTATCGCTCTGGATCGCTGGTGGTGGTCGGTGGCGTGCTCGCAGGGATGCTGGTCGCGAGTCCCGCGCACGCGGGCGGCAAGGTCAAGGCGCACGTCGAGTGCATGTCGGGGCTGCCGATCAAGTCCGGGAAGGCAGCCAAGCTCACCGAGGAGCTGTGGTGCACGATCCGCGTCGACAGCCTCGGCAAGTACAAGGCGGCAGAGCTCAAGGGCCATCTGTTGCCGCACATCACCCAGAGCTCCACGCTGTCGACCCAGCCCGAGGCCAGGTTCGGCCCGCTCGCCGACACGCAGGATGGCGTCGAGTTCCGGCTCGACAAGCCGTTCGCGGTCAACGTCGACTACAAGACGTGCGAGCCGTTCACGATCGGCGCGTCGCTCGACGACGAGTCGCTCAGCGCCGAGGACATGACGGTGTGGAGCGAGACCTTCAAGGTCGCGGCGACCTGCCCCAAGCCGAAGAAGATCGCCGGCACGCTCCGCTGCCACTACTCCGCGCAGGACGGCACGCTCCTCAAGTGGCCGGGGAACGGAGCCAAGCTGAAGCCCCGGATGGAGACCACGTTCTACTGCAGCATCGTCGCGCCGAAGTCAGAGACCGGCGTGAAGTACGAGGTCAGCCTCGGGATCGCGGGCAAGGGCACGCCCAAGAAGGGCGACTTCGAGCACGACGAGGCCGGCGCCCCGTTCTTCGACGCGCAGTTCGAGGAGGACGTCTACCAGGCGTGCTCGAACTTCACCGTGACCGGTGAGGTCCGCGCGGCCGGGACGTCGCTGTGGTCCGGCAAGCTGCCGATCAAGCAGGACTGCCCCGACTGATGGCCTGACTGGCGGCCGCGGTGGCATGATGCGCGGCGCATGAAGATCCTCCTCACCGGTGCCGGTGGCCAGATCGGTCACGACCTGATCGGCGCGCTCGTCGCCGGCGGCCACGAAGTCACCTCCACCGATCTCGCCCCACGCCCGCCGAGCCACGCCCACGCGGGCGGCGAGTCCTGGCAGCGCCTGGATGTCACCGACGGGCCGGCCACCGAGCGGATGTTCGAGAAGGTGAAGCCCGAGCTGGTGTTCCACCTCGCGGCGATCCTCTCGGCGCGCGGCGAGAAGGATCCCAAGCTCGCCTACGACGTCAACCAGACGGGGACCTGGAACGTGCTCGAGGCCTGCCGCAAGACCGCGGTCAAGCGGCTGATCTTCACGTCGAGCATCGCGGTGTTCGGCCCCCCGCCGAGCGGCCCGTTGCCGGATCCCACGCCCGATGACGTCGCGCTCCACCCCACCACGATGTACGGCGTCACCAAGGTCGCCGGCGAGCTGCTGTGCGCGTACTACACGAAGAAGTTCGATGTCGACTGTCGCGGCGTGCGGTTCCCTGGCCTGATCTCCGCGGCGATGCCCGGCGGCGGCTCGAGCGACTATGCGCTGTTCATGTACGTCGACGGCGTGCGCAAGGGCGGCTACGAGGCGTTCGCGCGCGCCGATACGCGGATCCCGTTGATGTACATGCCCGATGGTGTGCGCGCGCTGCTCGAGCTCTCGATGGCCGATCGCAGCAAGCTCACGCGGAGCATCTACAACATCGCCGCGTTCTCACCACGCGCGGACCAGATCGCCACGTCGGTGCAGCGCGTGCTCCCCGATGCGAAGTTCAGCTACTCGCCGGATCCGCGGCGCCAGGCGATCCTCGATTCGTGGCCGAAGTCTCTCGACGACACGGCCGCGCGCAACGACTGGGGCTGGAAGCCGAAGTACGACCTCGACGGGATGTCCGACGATCTGATCCCGCGCGTGCGCCGGATGCTCGAGCTCGGCGCGATCCTGTCGTCGCACTGAGCGCTAGGGCTTCGGCGCCGGCACCACGACGTCGAGCTTCGCCTTGGGCGCGGAGCCGAGCGTGGCCGGCACGCAGGTCAGCGGCAGCGTATCGAGGTCGTCGGGCGGCGGTCCGGTCATCGGCACGATGCAGATCGTGTGCTTGCCCGGCCGCATGCCCGGGATCTCCGCGGCTCCGTCCATCGCGCCGCGGATGTACACCGGCAGCGGCGTGTCGCCGAACACCGGCAGCTGGTCGATGTCGCGCAGCTCGCTCACCGTGTGCGGCGTGACGGTGGCCTGGACCGCGAACACCTGGGCCATCGGCACCTTGGCACCCGCCGTGGTCTTCACGGTGAGGCTCAGCGTCACCGGCCCCGGCGTGGCATCGATCGTCACGTTGGTGCGGGTTCCGATCACCACCTCGACCTTGCGGATGTACATGTCCTTCGGCCGATTCCCGCCACCGCCGATCATCGGATAGACGAGGTACGGGCCGGGAGCGAGCGCGTCGAGAGCGAACGTCCCGTCGGCCCCGGTGGTCACGA
This sequence comes from Myxococcales bacterium, assembly GCA_016720595.1. Classification (GTDB taxonomy): domain Bacteria; phylum Myxococcota_A; class Polyangia; order Haliangiales; family Haliangiaceae; genus JABFXX01. The sequence goes on along the minus strand of JADKKI010000072.1, from coordinate 428,347 downwards.
AGAACGAGGCGCTCGAGGCGCCGATCGGGTTCGCGATCACCACCGTGTCACCGAGCGGCTTGCCCTCGCGCGTGACGGTGCCGGCGAGGCCCGCCGTGGCCTGCAGCACGAGCTCGAGCCGCGCGCTGTCGGGGCCCGCGGGGATCCGGACACTGGAGCTCCGCCCGACCTCCGCCTTGCCGGCGATCACGGTCACCGCTGCGGGCGGGAACCCCTCGAGCGTGAACCTGCCCTCGGCGTCGGTCTCGGTGTCCTTCGCGCCGATGCTCTCGTCGGGGATGTAGAGCTCCGCGCCACCGCCGGTGAGCAGCATCCCCGCCGCGACCTTCGCCTTGGCGACCGGCACCCCCGATGCGTCGAGTACGCGGCCGGAGATCGAGCGCCCCGGGAGCACGGTGATCGTGCCCGCATCGGTGGCCTTGCCCTCGACGATCACCACGTCCTTCGCCTTCGAGGCGAGGAAGCCGCGACCATCGACGACGAGCGCGTGGGTGCCGGCGACCGCGGGGATGCTGAACGCGCCGTCCTTGGTCGCGAACGGGGTGGGCGGGCTCGCACCGAGTGCCACCGTGAACGAGGCCGGGACCTTGCCATCGGCGAACACGACCTTGCCGGTGACGCGGCCATCGGCGCCAAGGACGATCCGCAGCTTCGGATCACCGGGCTTGGCGACATGCGTCTGCGCGAGCTCGAGCGCGGCCTCGGAGGCACCCGGGCGCGCCGCGCGAACGCGGTACGAGGCCTCGGGCAGCCCCGCGAACCGGAACGCGCCCGCCTGATCGGTCACGGTCTGGTGCTCGCCGCGCACGCTCCACGCCTCGCGATCGGCCGTGCCACCGCTCCACACCGGCTCCGCGATCACCTGTGCATCGCCGATCGGCTGCCCGGTGCTGTCGACCACCGTGCCCTCGAGCGCACCGACGACGTCGAGCGTGAGCGTGACCTCGAGCTCGAGCTTGGCCGCGAGATCCGCCGCGACGATCGGCGAGGCGCCACGCTCGTGCGAGGCCACGACGTCGACGGCGCGACGCGGCAGCCCGCGGATCGTGAACGTGCCATCGGCGCCGGTGAACGCCTCGCGCCGCGCGCGCCAGAACGTGTGCCCGCGCACCACGATCCGCACGTCGGCCGAGGCCACCGGCGCGCCCTTGGGATCCTTGACCACGCCGCGCAGCACCGCGCCGGCTTCGAGCACGAGCTGGACGCCGGTGCGCTCGTGGATCCCGTCGATCGTGATCGGCGTGCTCATGCCGGGCGCGCGATCCGCGTGCGTCGCGGTGAGGCGCCAGGTACCGGCCGCGAGGGCGGGGATCGAGAACGAGCCATCGGCGGAAGATTCCACGCCGTCGCGCCGCGGATCGACGACCGGGAACGGCTCCGACATTGCCGTCGCGACCACGCGCGCGCCGGCCACCGGCTTGCCTGCCTCGTCGAGCACCTTGCCGGCGATCGCCGCGCCCTTGCCGAGCGTGATCGCGATCCGCGTCGCTGCCGCCGGATCTCCGGTGGTCGAGAGCATCATCGCCGCCGGTGCGAAGCCCGTCGCGCGGACCGCGAGCGGCGCCCACACCGCGCCCACGCCGCGCAGCGTGGCCACACCATCGGCGCCCGTCGTGGCCGTCCACAGCAGGGTCGATCGCAGCTCGACCGCCGCGTCCTTGATCGCCGCACCATCGGGCCCGGTGACCACCACCTCGACCTGCCCGGCCTGGTGCAGGCGCAACGTCACCGGCTCCGGCGTCGCGGTCAGCCGCACGCGCGCGGGCCCGGCGTAGCCATCCGCCGCGGTCGCCTCGACGCGGTAGTCGCGCGCGATCAGCCCCTCGAACGTGAAGCCGCCGTCGGCCTCGGTCACCACGGTCTTGGTCGGGTTCGCGTCGATCGCGACCCGGGCCCCGGCGACCGGCTGGTCCTTGTCATCGATCACCTGGCCCTCGAGCCGGATCGTGCCGGCAGGGTCATCGTCGTAGGCCAGCTCGGGGCGCCGCTGCATCGCCCCGCCCGAGCTCGCAGGTGCGGCCGGCGGAGGTGCGGTGGTGGTCGGGCCAGGCGCGGTGGGTGGTGCCTTCGCCACGGGCGGCGTCGTGGTCCCGCCGCCCCACAGGCCGAGGAGACGGGTGACCACGACGGCCACGACCGCGAGCGAGAGGACGACGACGCCGAGCCGGGTGCTGGACTTCACGCTGGGATCAACGCAGACCCCGGCCTCGCGTGACAGGGTTTCGCCCCCAGATCACGTCGGGCTCACCACAACGCGGAGTAGGCCTCGCGGACCGGCGCACCCGGGAACGCCTTCTGCAGCGTCTCCTTCGCGCCGTAGATCGTCGCCTTCCACGGCCGCTTCCACACGATCACCGCGGCCTGGCCGTCGTGGCGGAGCAGCATCGCGGGTCGCTCCGTGATCGCCAGCGCGGCGACGGACGACAGCGGTGCGGTTGTCCCGGCGCTGGTGCGAACCGGCACCTCGGCCACCACCTGAGGCGACAGCTCGATCCCCTGATCGATCCGGACACGCAGTGGCGAACCGCCGCTCGAGCTCACCTCGATCCCCTCGCGACGCAACAGCCCCGGGAGGCGCCGAGCGAGCGGGCTGGCGCTCTCTGCGAGCTGGAGCTCGAGCTGCGCGACGAGGTCACATCCAACACAGCCAGCCCCACCTTCGGGATCCACCTTCCCGAGCTCGAGCAGCGCCGTGCGCGTACCCTCGATCAAGGCGCGGCGATCTGGTCCGGTCACGATCGCCTCCGCGCGCTGTCCACTCGCCTCGATCAGCTCGATCACGTGCACCCCGGGCACCGCCGCCACCGACGCGCGCACGGCCTCGCGGACCTTCGCGTCCCACGACGGATGAAAGATGATGCGGCCCACGTGCGGCGGACCGCGCTCCTCCATCGCGATCGCACCGTCGATGCCCGGCTGTCCCTGGAGGTTCCGGGCCACGCGCGCGACGAGCTCCGTCCCGGCACCATCGAACCCGATCAGCACCTCCACCTGCCCTCCCAGCAGCTTCGTGGGCCTCCATCCCGCTCGGCTCAACGCGTCGTACATCTCCACGCTCCAGCTGGTGTGGTGCAGGCTCGCGAGGTGGGTCGCGCCGCTCACGACATGGCAGTCCGAGCCATCCACCTCGCCGATGCTCGCGACGTCGCCGAGCCGATGGCCGCCGGGCAACGGCGCGTCGGCGAGCCGCACCGGACGCGTGTCGAGGGCGGCGAGCACGTCGTCGATCGCCACGCTGGCCTGGACGAGCTTTGCGGGATCGATCACCACCTCACGGCCAAGCGCGGGACCGCAGATCTGCATGCGCTGCACCCCTGGCATGTCGATCGGCTGAGGACGCTCGGACATCGATTCGAACCGCATCACGCCCCCCGATCTCGGCTCGAGCGCCACCACCGGTCGCGACGCGGACGAGGCCAGCAGCTTCGCCGCGGCGCTCGACCGCATGGCGACCTCGAGTGCGATCGAGCGAGCATCCTCCCCCGCCGCCACCCTCAACACGACCTCCAGGTGGCCGGCGCGGATGCGGGTGTCGATCGCCTCGACCTTCGCGATCCCCACGAGCGCCTGCTCCAGAGGGACCGCGATCCTCTGCTCGATCTCGGAGAGCCCCAGCCCTGGCGCGTCGACCCGAACCAGGACGTCCGAGCTCACGGCGAGGGCCTCGGCGAGCTGCTGCTCGGGATCCGGAGGCTTCTTGCACGCCGCCCCCGTCACCGAGAGGGCGAGCACGAGCGGGATCCACCAGCGCATGCGAGGGAGGATAGTTCAGCGTGGTCACGATGTGATATCCGAGGGGTCCGCATGTACACGCAAGCCAAGTCCGTGTTCGCGTCGACGCTCGCCGAGATCGAGAGCGCCGGCCTGTGGAAGCACGAGCGCACGATCACCTCGCCGCAGGCCGCGCACATCCGCACCAACGGCAAGGAGGTCGTGAACTTCTGCGCCAACAACTACCTCGGCCTCTCGAGCCACCCGCGCGTGATCGCGGCGGCGCGCCAGGCGCTCGAGGATCGCGGGTACGGCCTGTCGAGCGTGCGGTTCATCTGCGGCACGCAGGACAAGCACAAGGAGCTCGAGGCCAGCGTCTCGAAGTTCCTCGGCACCGAGGACACGATCCTGTACGGCTCGTGCTTCGACGCCAACGGCGGCCTGTTCGAGACCCTGCTCGGCGAGGACGACGCGATCATCTCCGACGCGCTCAACCACGCGTCGATCATCGACGGCATCCGGCTGTGCAAGGCCGAGCGCCACCGCTACGAGCACGACGACCTGAACGATCTCGAGGCCAAGCTCGTCGCCACCGCGGGCAAGCGGCTGCGGATGATCGCCACCGACGGCGTGTTCTCGATGGACGGCGACATCGCGCGGATCGATGCGATCTGCGATCTCGCCGACAAGTACGGCGCGCTCGTGATGGTGGACGACAGCCACGCCACGGGCTTCGTCGGCAAGACGGGCCGCGGCTCCGCCGAGCTCCGCGGGTGCATGGATCGCGTCGATGTCTACACCTCGACGCTCGGGAAGGCGCTCGGCGGCGCCTCCGGCGGGTTCACCTCGGGCAAGCGCGAGATCATCGACCTCCTCCGCAACCGCTCGCGGCCATACCTGTTCTCGAACACGCTCGCGCCGCCGATCGTCGCTGGATCGATCGAGGCGATCTCGATCGTCAGCGAGTCGACGGCGCTGCGCGACAAGCTCGAGGCCAACACGCAGCGGTTCCGCACCGGCATGACCGCCGCCGGGCTCGCGATCCGGCCCGGCACCCACGCGATCGCGCCGGTGATGCTGGGCGATGCCAAGCTCGCCGTCGAGATGGCGCAGCGGATGCTCGCGCACGGCATCTACGTGATCGGGTTCGCGTTCCCCGTGGTGCCCCGCGGCCAGGCCCGGATCCGGGTCCAGCTCTCGGCCGCGCACTCGTTCGACGACGTCGATCGAGCGATCGAGGCGTTCCGGATCGTGGGCGGAGAGCTCGGCGTGCTCGGGGCCCAGGCATGAAGGCCGAGGACATCATCGCCAAGCTCCGCCTGGCCCTCCCCGATGCGCGGGTCGACATGAAGGACCTGACCGGGACCGCCGACCACTGGCAGGCCTCGATCGTCTCGGCCGGGTTCGCCGGGATGTCGCTCCTCCAGCGCCATCGGCTGGTGATGGCGGCCCTCGCCGAGGAGATGAAGGGCCCGATCCACGCGTTGACCTCGACCTCAAGACCCCGGACGAGTGATCGCCTCGGAACTACCCGGAACAAAAGCGCTGTTTCGGCATGTCGCCCGGGTCTCCGCCGTGCGATCCTTGGGCTGACGACGGAAATGGTCGCCGAGCTCGATCAGGCGGAGGAGCAGTTCGGTCCGTACCTCGTGTACGAACGCCTCGGCGTGGGCGGAATGGCCACCGTGCATCGCGCGCTCGAGCGCGGGATCGAAGGCTTCGAGCGCATGGTCGCGCTCAAGCGGCTGCTGCCCCACCTCGCGGAGGATGCGAGCTTCATCAAGTCGTTCGTGCGGGAGGCCAAGCTCGCGTCGCTCCTGAACCACGTCAACATCGTCCAGATCTTCGAGCTCGGGCGGGTGGGCACCGAGTACTTCATCTCGATGGAGTACCTCGACGGGCGCGACATCCGTCGCATCCTCCGTCACGCGCGCAAGGTCACGGGCCCGCCGCCCGTGCACATCACGGTCGGGATCCTGATCCAGCTCTGCGAGGCGCTCGACTACGCGCACAACAAGGGCGACGAGGAGGGCCAGCCGCTCAAGCTCGTGCATCGCGATGTCTCGCCGTCGAACATCCTGGTGACGAGCGCAGGGCACGTCAAGGTCATCGACTTCGGCATCGCCAAGGCGCAGTCCTCGGCGCTGCGCACGCAGACCGGCCGGATCAAGGGAAAGCTCGCGTACATGGCGCCGGAGGCGATCACCGGCAAGGAGCTCGACGCGCGCTCGGACCTGTTCGCCGTCGGTGTGATCGCGCACGAGCTGCTCACGGCGCGGCCGCTGTTCGCGAGCAAGAACGAGTACCAGACGCTCCTCAAGGTCCAGCGCGGCGACATCATGCCGCCGTCGACGTTCAACCAGGCGTGCCCACCCGAGCTCGACGCGATCGTGCTGCGCGCGCTCGCACGTGACCCCGATCAGCGGTTCTCCAGCGCCTCCGAGCTGCGCGACGACCTGATCGAGATGCGCCGGCAGTACAACCTGCAGACCGGCTACCGCGACATCACCCAGTGGATCGACTGGGCGTTCTCGCTCGAGATCCCGACGGCCGGGTTCTCGGGCCAGCACACGCTCGACACCACGCAGCACTCGGACGTCGTCGACGTCGCCGACGTGCGTCCGTCGCGCCACAAGACCCCGAAGCCCTCGGCGCGCGCCGAAGAAGACGATGCAGTGGAGATCGCGTGGGGCGGCGGCGGCGAAGAAGACGTCGATGCAGGCCCGGTCGTCCTCGACGACATCCCCGACGTCTCCGAGAAGCACAAAGGGTACTCGCAGCCGACCTATGCGGACCCCGATGCCGCCGAGCCGGATGACGACATCCCCACGCCGGCCCCGTCGCACGGCTCGCGATCGCGGTCACGCGAGCTGCCCACGCAGGCCGACTCGAGCCTGTCGTTCCCGCCGGTCAACGAGGCCAGGCTGCCGGGGGGATCGGGCAACGGATCGAGCCCCGGCTCGTATGGCGGCTCGGGCGGTGGGTCTGCGGTTGGCTCGCAGCGGGGCTCCAATCCATTGCGCTCGCGCCGCGGCACCGAGCCCGGGCACACGCCCGCACCACCGTCGAACCGGCCGAGCGGGCGCCGGGATGCGCTCACGACAGATCCCGACGGCAAGTCACTCGATGACCTGGTCATGGAAGGCGCGGACGCCACGCTGACCGACCTGCAGGCGAGCAGCACGTCCCCGATGATCGCCGCGGTGCCGCGAGAGCCCACGGTTCGCTTCAAGCCGTCGACGATCCAGCCCGCCACCAAGCCCGTGGCCAAGCCGATCCAGACCCCGGTCCAGATCCCGGTCGGGATCCCCGTCAAGAGCGTCCGCACCAAGCCCGGCTACTCCCCCGCGAAGGCGGCCACCTCGGCGCCGCCGGCTGATCCGCCACGGGTCACATCGCAGCGACTTCGCCCGAAGACCACCTCACCACCGCCGGTCGGCACGGGGGTGGTCGGAGCCGATCGCAAGGGACCGCGCAGGACGTTGGTGATCATCGCCGGCATCCTGTCCGCGGGTGCGTGCGCCACGGCGATCACGCTGTACATCACGCGCGGCCAGGACACGGTGACCGCGGTCAACGAGGAACCAGCGCCGAGGGTCGCCCCGCGCACCGTCGGCACCGTCAAGTTCGACACCGAGCCCGCCGACGCCAACATCACGATCGACGGCAAGCTCGTGCACACCGGCTCGCCGTGGGTCACCGAGCTCGAGGCCGGCGTGCATCAGCTCCAGCTCGAGACCAAGGGCCACAAATCGTGGCTGACCTCGATCGAGCTCACCGCCCACGAGACCCAGACGCTCCGCGTGGTGCTCGAGCCGATCGGGACAGCGGCGTTGGTCGTCGACGCGACGCTCGCGTTGCGCACCACCCCGGCCGGCCTCGACGCGATCCTCGACGGCAAGCTGCTCCCGACCAAGACGCCGATCAAGATGCCGCTCGCGGTGGGGCCACACTCGATCGTCCTGCAACAGGATGGCGTCGAGGTGTGGCGCCAGGACCTCGTGGCCAAGGCCGCCGCCGTCTACGAGTTCTCGCCAGCGATGGATGCGGAGCACCAGCGCGAGCGCGCAAAGCGCGCCCAGCCGAAGAAGGATGCCCGCGTCCAGCCCGCGCCTACGGCGGACGACCCGGCGCCCGCACCGATCGCCCCCGCCCCCGTGGTGCCTGCAGCCAACCCCGGTGCAGCCACCACCCCGATCGAGGCGCCCAAGACCACGCCGGCCGAGGAGCCCAAGACGCCACCCGTCCCGACGCCAGCGGAGGTCGCCAAGCCCGCGCCCGCCACCCCGACCGTGGCGCAGGCGAACCCCCTCCCACCGACCGCACCGCCCGCCGGCAAGGGGCCGGTCACGGTTCCGCCGAGCGCGGTCACCAAGCTCTCGGGCACCACGCCCGAGATCGGGAAGTCCAAGAACATCGATCTCCCGTCGGTGGTCGCGGCCAAGGTCTGCATCGACGCGACCGGGCGCGTGACCGCCGCAGACATGATCACGAAGATCGAGCGGCGCGCCGCCGAGGATCTCGCCGGAGCGATCCGCACCTGGCAGTACGCCCCCTACAAGCAGTCAGGCGTTCCGACACCGGCCTGCTTCGCGATCAGCTTCCGCGTAAAGTGATCCGACACCTCCCGTTCGGGGAGGTCCGAAAACGAGAAGTCGGGCCGCGAGTCGTGGTTAGCTCAAGGCGTATGAAGGCGGGGATACAGGTCGTGATGCTCGCGCTGGTGACGCTCACCGCATGCTCGTTCGCGACGGTGAAGGGACCCCGGTCCACGCCGGGCAAGTACCTCGAGTGCACCGTGAGCCGCGCAGCGCCGATCGCGGACCTGGTCACTGGCAGCGTGGCCGTGGCGAGCGGGCTCGCCGTCGCGTACTGGGATCGCAGGATCCAGGACGACGGCACCACCGGCACGCCGACCTACGCGATCACGTTGCCGGCGATCGCCGTCGGCGTCGTGTTCCTGGTGGCGTCGCAGTATGGCGCGAGTCGCGTGACCCGCTGCCGCGCCGCACGCGCCGCGGATCGTCGCTGGCAGCCCGCGCCGTAGCTACGACTTGTCGGCGACGATCACGCCCGTGTACATGTCCATGCCGCACGCGAACGTCAGCTGACCGGTCGCGGGCACGGTGATGCTGATCTCGATCGGCTTGCCCTTCGGGAGGTCCACCGGCTGGCCGCCCGCGACCTTCACCTGCGCGAGGCAATCGGCGTCCACGGTTCGCGTGAACACGAGCTTGAGCTTCTCGCCGGGCTTGCCGGGGATCTTGTCGGGGACGTAGCCGTCCTTGCCCGCCTCGATCGGGACCGTGCGCACGCCATCCGCGCTGACCGTGGTCGGCGCGGGCGCGGGCTTGGCCGCCTGATCGCTGTCCTTCTTGCTGCAGCCCCCCAGGCCGAGGCCGAGGACGACCCCGAAGCCGAGGGCGAGGACTTGAATCCGTGATCGAGCGAGCGTGGTGGTCGAGGCGCGCATGTGCGGGCACGATAGCGCGCCCGGGGGTCAGAGGCGAGCGGAGGTCCCGCCCGTGGGGGACTGCGACATGCCCGCCACCGGATCCTCCCAGTTCTCGAACTGCAGGATGCCGAGCTCCGCGAACCGCTCGCGCTGACGATCCGACAGCAGGTCCATCTTCTTGATCGCCGGGACGATCTTCGCGAACAGCATCTGCCGGAACATGACCTGGCCCTGGTTGTTGAGCGCGATCTCCATGCACTGCTTCGCGGGCAGGCCGGCCTTCTCCCACACTTCCTGGAACAGGAACCGGTCGCGCATCAGACGCGCCGCCTCGTAGACGAAGTCCTCACGCTCGCGCTTCACCGCCTCGGGCTGATCGCGATAGTAGTCACGCAGCGAGAGCACGCCGAACGCCACGTGGCGAGCCTCGTCGCCCATCACGTACGCCGTGAGATCACGGAGCAGCGGCTCCTGGGTGTTCGCACGGATCATCCCGAACGCGGCGAGCGCGAGGCCCTCGACCATGATCTGCATCCCGAGGAACTTCATGTCCCAGCGAGAGTCCTTGAGGATCATGTCGAGCAGCGTCTTCAGGTGCGGATTGACCGGGTAGCTGAACCCGACCTTGGTGTGGACATAGCGGTTGTAGACATCGACGTGGCGCGCCTCGTCGACGACCTGGCTCGCCGCATAGAGCTTCGAGTCGAGATCCTGGACCGAGTCGACGAGCTGCGCGGTGGCGAGCAGCGCGCCCTGCTCGCCGTGGAGGAACTGCGACAACGTCCACGCGAAGGTCTCGACCTTGATCGAGGTCTTCTCCTTCTGGGTCATCCGGTTGTAGATGTCCGATCCGAACAGCGGCATCAGCTGCTCGGGCCCCATGTTCGGGTTCTCGAGGTCGACGTCCGCTGCCCACGGCAGCACGTCGTCGGAGATCCACTGCCCGCGGACCGCCTTGTCATAGAGGTCACGCAGCTTCTGTCGGGTCTCGGTGTAGCCCCACGTGTACGTCACGTCGAGCAACGTCTCGAGCGTCTCGATCGACGGACCAGCAAGGGACGGCGCAGCAGTGGCAACCATGGGACCCCTCCAAAACTGAAACTGATTTCATTTTGGACTGGCATCGCCAGCCAGGTCAAGCGCATTGTGGAGGGCATGGCGGCGTCACGACCCAAGGCGCGTACGGGAGCGCCCCGGACTCCGGAGGTGATCCTCCGGGTGACCAAGGAGCCCGATTTCCGTCAGGAGCGCTCCCGCCGGAGCTACCTGGCGCTGATCGAGGCCGCCACCGAGCTGTTCGGCAAGCAGGGGTACGACAGCGTGGGCACGCCCGAGATCGCGCAGCGCGCCGGGGTCTCGGTCGGGACGTTCTACCGGTACTTCGACGACAAGCACGAGGTCTACCTCGAGATCGCGCGCCGCTCGATGGTCGCCGCGTACACCGAGACGATCGACGGCCTCACGCCCGCACGGTTCGTCGGCCTCGCTCGCCGCGAGACGATCACGCACACGATCGCGCTGCTGTTCGACCACGTGCTGACGCGGCCCCACCTGTCACGCAGCTTCTCCGAGATGTCGCTGCGCGATCCCGAGGTCGCCGAGCTCCGCCGCGCGTTCGACGAGGTCTCGGTCCGGCGGTTGACCGAGCTGATCACGGCGATCGTGCCGCGCACCGTGGTGCCGGATCCCGAGGCGACCGCGTGGGTGCTCTACGGCAGCGCGATGCAGTGCGCGTACGGCCTCGCCGAGCACGTGGGCCCCGCCCCGATCGGGCCCGACCGCGCGAAGAAGGCCCTCGCGGACTTCGTCGAGCGCGCGCTGTTCCCCGGCTGAGCTGAAGCGAGTCGGCCGCCGGTCAGTCGGCGGTCGTGACGCGGGTCAGCTGATCGATCGCCGCGGCCTCGGCGGTGCCGTGCAGGAGGAGCGCATGCAGCACGCAGGCGATCGAGCGTGCGGCGCAGGTGCTGAAGTCGAGCGGCACGATGTACGAGCTGCGCTCGCCGGCCCACACCGCGAGAGATGCGTGGTCGACGGCCTCGAGGATCCAGAAGTGCGCGCTGTCCGCGTGGCCCTGCCAGGCGTGGAGCTGGCGGGTCGTATCGATCGACGACCGCACCGCCTCCTTGTTGTTGTTCGACGGGTTGTCGACCCAGCGATGGATCTTCGCCAGCATGTCGTCGACGTACTGCTTCGGGGCCTGCGCATCGGCACCATCGGTGGGGTACTTGTCGACGACGAGGCGGCAGGCGGCGAGCGCCGCCTTGACCGAGGCCTTCTGATCGCCGGCGAGCTGCCGGCGCGCCCAGGCGACGAGGCCCTGCGAGAGGTACTCGTCGGCGCCGGCCCATGCGTTGGCCACATTGGTGGAGCCCTCACCGAGCTCGCGCAGGGATTCGGGATCGGGTCGCTCGCTCATGCCAGTTGTCTCCGTCATACGTCCAGGTAGCTTCCTTCAGCGGCTGCGAACACAGGGACCGCGGTTTGCGTGGAGGTTCGTTGCACGACCTCGTCGATCATGGCGTCGGTCGCGTCGGGGCTGTGATGAAATAGCGCCAGCTTCTTCGCGCCAGCGCGCTCGGCCACCACCACGCCAGCGCGCGCCGGCGAGTGGCCCCAGCCGCGGCGGAGATCGTAGTCGTGGTCGGCGTGCATCGCATCGTGGATCAGGAGGTCGGCGTCCTGCGCGAGATCGATCGCATCCTGGAGCGGCGAATCGAGGTCCGGGTACTCGACGTCGGACAGGTACGTGACGACCTTGCCGTCGCCCTTGATCCGGTACGCGGTGGTCCACATGCTGCCGTGCGGCACGGCGATGGTCTTCACCTCGAAGCCGGGCAGCGCGATCCGCTGGCCCGGCGTGATCTCGTCGATCGAGACGCCCGCGGCCAGGTTCTCGAGCCCGTTGAGCGGCGAGTAGTGCGGCGCGAGCTGGTTCTGGATCGTGCCCTCGAGGGAGTTGCCGCTGGTCGGCTTCGCGCCGAGGATCCGGATCTCGTTGCCCTTGATGAAGAACGGCGTGAAGAACGGCAGCCCCTGGATGTGATCGAGGTGGGTGTGCGAGAGCAGGATCGGCAACCTGCCCTGCCCCTTGCCGAACTCGCCCCCCATCAGCTGCTTCGCGAGCTCCGTGGCGCCGGTGCCGAGATCGATCAGCAGGCGATTGCCCGCATTGGTGACCAGCTCGACCGAGGTCGTGTTGCCACCGTAGCGAAGGAAGTCGCGACCGGACATCGCGAACGATCCCCGCACGCCCCAGAACCGAATCTTCACGCGGGGCCAACTCCGGGGTTCGTGCGCTCGGGCGGATCGAACTCACCACCGATCGGGAGCGTCATGCCCTCGAACGAGGTCAGGACTTCGATCCCCGCGGCGGCACCCTTCGCGAGGTAGGTGGCGGCGATCTGGTCCATCTGGTCGTCACCGTGGGAGGGCGCGTGGTGATAGAGCACGAGCCGGCGGACCCTCGCCTCGACGCAGATCTCGATCGCTTGATCCGGCGTGGAGTGACCGTAGTGCGGGAACCGCGCGTACTCCTCGGGGAGGAAGTGCGTGTCGTAGACCACCGTGTCCACGCCGTCGAGCCGACGCACCAGCGCCTGGCGCATCGCATCGAGCGAGACCTTGTCGTCCGCGGACAGCGGCTCGGGCCCCTTCAGGAAGTGCTGCTTGTGGATCACCTGATCGAACGGCGCGGTGTCCGAGATGTACGCCCAGGAGGCGCCATCGCAATCGAGGCGGTAGCCGACGGAGCCGAACGGATGGTTCAGGGCGATCGGGATCACGTGGAACGGCCCGAGATCGAACTCCACGCCGGGCTCGACCTGATGGAAGTCGAACACCGCGGGCACGGCCTCGAGCGGCATCGGGAAGAACTCGTGGCGGGTGATGCCACCGATCACGGAGTTGAGCTCGTCGGCAGCCGTGAGCAGGGCGTGGACCGCGATCCGGGTGCCCGGCACGTAGGCCGGCGAGAAGAACGGCAGGCCCTGGATGTGGTCCCAGTGCACGTGCGACAGGAGCACGTTGTAGCGCTGCGGGCCGGTGGCCTCGCGCATCAGCTTGTTGCCCAGGGCGCGCATGCCGGTGCCGGCATCCACGATCACGCATTCACCTTTGGCCGAGCGGGCTTCCACGCACGACGTCTGACCGCCGTAGCGCACGGTGGCAGCGCCGGGCACCGGGTAACTCCCCCGGACCCCCCAAAAGGTGATCTGCATTGACGGGGAGAATTGTATCCCCTCCCGACGATTTCCCCAAAGTCGCCCCGGGATATCGTTAGCGAAGCACTCATGAATCCGCAGCCAAGGATCCTCGTAATGGGCGCCGGTGGGATCGGCGGCATCGTCGCGTCCACGCTGATGGAGGTCGGCTCCGCGGTCACGGCCGTGTCCACCAACGCGTTGATCCGCGCGGCGGTCGACAAGGCAGGCTTTCGCGTCGTCGACGATGGCGAGGAGCGCACCGTCCGCGGCTGGGTCTCCCCGGCCCCCGAGGGCAAGTACGACCTCGCGATCCTCGCCACCCAGCCGCCCAACGTCGAGGAGGCCGCCCGAACGGCGCTGCCGCACCTGGTCGACGACGCCCAGGTGGTGGTGCTCCAGAATGGCCTGTGCGAGGAGCGGATCGCCGCGATCGTCGGCGCCGAGCGGGTGATCGGCGGCATCGTCGCGTGGGGCGCCTCGATGCCCGAGCCCGGACGCTACGAGCGTACGGCCGCCGGCGGATTTCAGCTCGGGCGCCTGTCGGGCGAGATCGACGGCGACGTGCGCCGGATCGGCGAGCTGCTCGAGGCGGTGGGACCGGTCACCCTGTCGAAGAACCTGCGAGGCGCACGCTGGAGCAAGCTCGCGCTCAACTGCGCGGTCTCGGCGCTGGGCACGATCGCCGGTGATCGGCTCGGTCCGCTCGTGCGGCAGCGCCGCTATCGGCGGCTCGCCCTCGAGATCATGACGGAGTGCGTGGCGGTCGCGAAGGCCGAGGGGATCGCGCTCGAGAAGGTCGCCGGCACGCTCGATCTCGAGTGGGTCGCGCTCACCGATGCGGATCGCTCGGCGACGGTCTCGATGAGTCTGACCGCCAAGCACGCGTTGCTCCTCGCGGTGGGCCTGCGCTATCGCCGGATGCGCTCGTCGATGCTCGCCGCGATCGAGCGTGGCCGGACGCCGGCGATCGACTTCCTGAACGGCGAGATCGTCACGCGCGGCAAGACCCATGGCATCGCCACGCCGTGGAACGAGCGCGTCGTCGAGACCGTGTGGGGCATCGCGAACGGCACCCAGAAGTCCTCGCGCGAGACGCTCGACAAGGTGTGCGGCCCCGACGATCGCCCGAGCAGCGCCGCGATCAGTTGACGTCGACGGGCGGCGGGACCTTGCGCGTCCCGAGCCACAGCGCCACGAGGCCGAGCAGCCCGACCAGCGCGAGCACGAGCCCGAGCCGTGCGCCTGGCGCCGCATAGCGCCAGTGCACGTGGTGCATGCCGGGACCTATCGCCACCGCGCGGCGGAGCACGTCGGCGGTCAACCAGTCTGCGGCATGACCATCGACGGTGACGGTCCAGCCGGCGGCCGGTGAGGACGAGACCACCGCATAGCCAAGGGCGTCGGGCGTGCACACCAGATCGATGTCTCCCTCGTCCCACGTGGTCACGCTGCACGGGATCGGCGGTCCGCGATCGCCGCGCGAGGCGCCGCTGCCCTTCAGCACCACCGTCCCGCGCAGCACGTTGGTGCCTCCACCCGGCGCGAACATCAGGTCCATCGCATCGCGCGGCGCCTGCGCCCACTGCCAGCCACGGAGCACCGCGGCCACCGGCGCCACCGGCAGCGACACCAGCGACCACCGCCCGCGACTGCCGAGCTCGGTCATCTTGTTCCCGGTCACGACGGTGGTCGGCAGGATCGCGAGCTCGATCCCGAACCGATCGAGGAGCGCCCCGCCCTCGCGGGCCGCCGACAGCCACACCTGATCGTGATCGGGCAGCCGCGCCGGATCCTCGCTGCGCCCCGCGGCGAGCCCCCAGCGCCACGGCGATGCGCCCCCGAGCGTGGCCATCACGTCGGCCAGCGTGTCGGGCACCTCGGGGAGGATCACCGGGCGGAACACGCGCGCGGGGCGAGGCGCGCTCTCGGCGAGGCTGGCCCACGGCGGCGGCTCGGTGACCAGCGCGCGTGGCGCGACCGGCATCACGGAAGGCAACGCGCCCACGCCCGGGAGCACGAGCAAGGCGAGCACGAACGGCATCGCCTTGCCGGGCGCACGCCACGCGAGGCCGATCACCACGGCGAGGCATCCGACCCCGAAACCTCCGTCGAGGAGCGCGCGATCGATCGCGGGAGACGCCTCGGGATGCCGCGAGCGCAGCGCCCCCAGCGCGCCGAGCGCCAGCACGCTGCACCCCGCGCCGACGGCCAGCGCCAGGACCGCACGTCGCTTGCCCGCGAGGAGCGCATCGAGCCCGGCACCGGCGTGCGCGGCGAGCACGAGCACGAGCGCACCGAGGTGGATCTCGGGCGCACCGAGCCACGCGGGCCAGCCGCCGCGCCCGGTCACGAGCGCGAGGCCGCACAGCCCCAGGATCAGCCCGAGCACGCGGCGCGCGGGCGTGACGACACAGGCCATCGCGAGCAGCGGCACACCCACGAACACGCTCGGCGCCCACGGCGTGGTCCCCGCGATCGCACTGATCGCGCGATCGGGATCCACCGATCCGAAGCTGCCGGGGACGATCAGCTCGACGAGCCTCCCCAGGGGCAGTCCCGCCTGGATGGCTCCGGCGTGGTCACCAGCGACGAGGGCGAGCGCCGCGGGGATCCACTGTGCTGCCGCGATCGCGAGGCCGCCACCGATGGCCGCGGCGATCCAGCCCATGCGCGCTCGCCGCCCGGCGAGTACGACGACGAACGCGAGCGCATCCACCAGCACCGCGAGCTCGCCGACCAGCCCCACGAGCCCGAGCAAGCCCGCGATCGCGATCGCGGCGCGCGCACGAGCGCGGCGATCGGCGCCCTCGCGCAACGCCAGCGCCGCGACCGCGAGCCACGGGAGATGTGCGAGTGCGGGCAACGCGCCGCGCAGCCCGGCGCTGCCGAGGATCCCGGTGGTGAGCACCAGCATCCCGACGACGAGCGCGGCCGGATCGCTCGCGGCTTGCTTGCTCGCGACCTGCTCGCGCCGAGCCCACACCGCCACGCCGAGGGCGGCCCAGGCGAGGTGGAGGAGGATCATCAGATCGAGCGCGCGCGGCGTCTGTGCGAGCCACAGCGGGGGATACATCGCACCGTGCTGCGGCTCGGCGACGAGCGGCACGCCGAGGCCCGAGCCATCCCACCAGGCCGGGAGCGTGCCGCTGTGGATCTGCTCCGCGGCGGCGAGGCGCGGCGGGGCGATCTCGGTGTGGTAGCGGAGATCGTCCCAGGTCTTGCCGCCCGCGATCACGCGCGCCTGCACCACCAGCACCGCGACAGCAAGGGCCAGCGCGACCAGCGGAAGTGATCGCGGGGACGTCACGTCGCGACTATACCGGCCTTGACACGCGCGCAGTGCGAGTCGAAAACCACGAGATGGTTCGTGCCCTGCTGTTCGCCCTGGCCCTCGCGGGGTGCAGCCGTGGCGCCTCCGACGGGCCGCCCTGCGGTGCGGTCGGAGCGAAGTTCATGGTGCTCGCCAAGGACGACCTGGAGCACAAGACCGTCGACGACGCGATGCGGCGGGCCGTGGAGGCTCAGCTGCCGGCGATGCGCGACTCGATCGGCCACGTCTGTACCGACTCGAAGTGGAGCGGCGCGGTCCGGACCTGCCTGGTCGCCGCGAATGATCGCGTGGCGTTCGAGGCCTGCGAGCAGCAGCTGACGGATCCCCAGCGCCAGGCCCTCGATCGCGCCGCCCGTGGCGAACCGTCCGAGGGCGATTCCAAGTGACGCGTTCCGTGGTACACGATCGGAGCTAGCGATGGAGATCGACTTTCAGTACGTCCTCTCCGATCAGGAGGCTCGCGCACGGCTCGATGTCCTTGGTCAGTACTTGATGAACAAGCACGGCATCAAGGTGACCTGGGTCGATGAGAAGCGCGCTCGGTTCTCGGGCAAGTACCTGCTCGTGAAGATCGAAGGCGAGCTCTCGCTCGGCAGCAGCCACGCGGTGTTCAAGGGCGAAGACCCTGGGTTCCTCCTGCGCGGTCGCGCGAAGGACTACATCCAGAGCAAGCTCGCGAAGTATCTCGACCCGAAGATCGCGCTCGCCGATCTCCCCAAAGACTAGCGAACGGCTAACGCGCGGTGGCGAGCTGGCGCACAGCGATCGCGACGGCTTTATCGGCCGCGGCGGCGCTCATGCCCTGACGTTCGAGCCGGCGCTGCAGGCGCTCGATGATGCTCCAGATGGACAGGTCATTCGGTGCCTTCATGATGTTCTCCACGCGCGACGGCCGTTGTTGGTCTAACCCCTGCCCCACACCCCTCATTCCCGTGAGACAAGAGCCGCCTACGCGAGTTGCGCCCTGGCACGCTTCTCGCCCGGTACGGTGATGTAGGTTCTCGGGAGATGAAGCTCGTCACCTGGAACATCAACTCGATCCGCGCGCGGACGGCTCGCCTGATCGCCTGGCTCGAAGCAGAGCGCCCCGACGTGGTGTGCCTGCAGGAGACCAAGACCGAGGACGCGAAGTTCCCCCTCGAGGCGGTGACCAAGGCCGGGTACCAGGTCGCGATGTTCGGGCAGGCCAGCTACAACGGCGTCGCGATCCTGTCGACGCAGCCGCTCGAGGACGTGACGCGCGGCTTTGGCGATGACGTGCCCGACGACGAGGCGCGGGTGATCGCCGCGACCACGCACGGTGTACGGGTGGTCAACCTGTACGTGCCGAACGGCCAGGCCCTCGACTCCGATCGCTATCCGTACAAGCTCGCGTGGTTCGGCCGGCTGCGAGCGTTCCTCACGCGCACCAGCGCTCCCGATCGGGCACTGGTCGTGTGCGGCGACATGAACGTCACCGCCGACGATCAGGACGTGTGGGCGCCGGCCACCTGGAAGGATCAGATCCACTGCAGCCAGCCCGAGCGCGCCGCGCTCGCGGAGGTCCGCGCGTGGGGGCTCGACGACGTGTTCCGCGTGCTGACGCCCGCGGGCGGCGTGTGGTCGTGGTGGGACTACCGCGGGGTCTCGTTCTTCAAGAACCAGGGCCTGCGGATCGACCACATCCTGACCAGCGCATCGATGACCGCGCGGTGCACGGCGTGCACGATCGACCGCAACGCCCGGAAGGGCCAGGACGCGAGCGATCATGCTCCGGTGACGGCGACCTTTGGGACTATAGTCTGAGCGTGCGCCGCGCCCTGGTGTTTGCCGCCTGCCTCGCCCTCTGGGCGCCCGCCGCGGCGATGGCGAACGGGCGCGCGCCGCTGACCAACGGCATCTTCCTGCGGCCGGGCGACGATCACTCGCTCTACGTGCGCACGACCTTTGGCCTCCTGGTCAGTCACGACGACGGCTGCACCTTCCGCTGGATCTGCGAGAAGGCGATCGGCTACGGCGGCGAGTTCGATCCGAAGTACGCGATCGCGACGGATGGCGCGATCTTCGCCACGACGTTCACCGGCCTGCGCGTCAGCCGCGACAACGGCTGCACGTGGACCACCGCGACCTCGGAGAAGCCGCCCGGAGATCCGGGCCGGATCGCCGACATCTGGATCGACGCGCTCGACATCAGCCCGACCGGCGACGTCTGGGTGGCCACCGCCGAGAGCGCCAAGCCCAACGACGTGTTTCGCTCCACGGACAACGGCGTGACGTTCACCTCGCAGGGCCTCAGCTCGCCGGTCGTGTGGTGGAAGAGCATCAAGGTCGCGAAGTCCGATCCGCAGCGCGTCTACGTCACCGGCTATCAGGTCGCCGGCACCGCGCAGGCGCACCTCGAGCGCTCGACCAACGGCGGCGGCATCTGGACCGAGCTTCCTCTCCCCACGAACGTCCTGTTCGGCTCCACGCCGATCGTCCACGTCACCGCCGTCGATCCCGCGGATCCGGATCACCTCTACCTGACCTCGCTGGGCGCCAACCCTCCCGCGGGCGATCGCGTGTATCGCTCGCACGATGGCGGCACCACGTTCACCGAGGTCGCCGCCACCACCGATCCGGTGCGCGACATCATCGTGCGCTCGAACGGCACCGCGCTGATCGCCACGATCAACGGCGGCACCTTCGAATCGGCCGCGGCCGATGGTGCGTTCGCGCGGCTCGGGATGGTCAAGCCGAACGCGCAGGACGCGCGGCCGCCGCTGCTCGGCTGCCTCGCGCAGAAGCCGGACGGCACGCTCGTCGGCTGCGGGGCGAACTGGCAGCCCGACTACATGGCCGTGGGGCGCGCGAGTAACCCGCTCGCGTGGCAGAAGCTGTTCCGGTTCGTCGAGCTTGCAGGACCTGCCGAGTGCGCCGCCGGCACCACGAGCCAGGACATGTGCGCGCCGCTGTGGCCCTCGCTGCAACAGCAGTTCGGCGCCACCGGCCCCGGCACCTGTGGTGCGCTCGCGGATCTGGAGGTGGTGGATCTGCCGACGCCCGCGGTCAAGAACGGCAGCGGCTGCTGCGAGACCGGCACCGGATCGCCGGGTGGAGCGCTCGCGCTGTCGGCGCTCGCCGGCGCGGTGATGCTGCGCCGCCGGCGCGCGCGCTAGCTTCCTGTCGGCGGCCCACCCGTAGCCAGCGGAGATCAAAGCCAGGAAGCCAGGAACCAAGGTCGGAGGATTTTTTTTCCAAGTCCGCTGCCTTGCTTCCCTGCTTCCTGGGTTTGATCTCTGATCAGGTGGGCTGCACCCCGTCGGACTACGCCGCGTCGGGATCGACAGCGTCGCGCCAGCTCGGATAGCGCAGCACCACGCCGAGCTCCTCCTTCATGCGGCGGTTCGCGATCCGGCGATCCGCCGTCAGCATGCCGGCGACCTCGGGCGGCACGCTGTCCACCGGGACCCGCGGCGGCATGGGCACGCCGAGCTGCGCGGCGAGCGTATCGGCGACGAGGCCGATCGGTGCGGGATCATCATCGGCGAGGTTCACCGCACCGGTGATCGTGGAGTGGCCGGCGCGCACGATCGCCTCGACCAGATCGACGACGTGGATCCTGCTGACGTGGGAGCTACCATCGCCGACGATCCGGTAGGTGCCCGCGCGCAGCCGATCGACGAGCCCGCGACCCGGGCCGTGGATCCCCGCGACCCGCAGCACGACATGCGAGACCTTGGCCTCCGCGAGTGCGGCCTCGGCGGCGACCCGCGCCGCGCCTGACGGCGTGATCGGCGCGATCGGCCACTGCTCGTCCACCCACGCGCCTCCGCCCGCCGCATACACGCCCGTCGAGCCGACGTAGACGATCCGGCGTGCGTGTTCGGCCGCGGCGATCAACCCGCGCAGCTCGGCACCCGGTGCGGGCCCCGGCGGCGCCAGGCACACCACGATCGCGCCGGGCGGGATGATGCCGGTGAGCGTCGCCGGGTCCCCGAGGTCCACCGCCACGCCACGGGCCCCGATCTGCACGGCCATGGCCTCGGCATCGGCGGCGCGGCGCCGGGTGATCGTCAGATCGACGCCCTGCCCCACCAGGACGCGCGCCAGGCGCGATCCGGTGTAGCCGCAGCCGATCAGGATCCAGGGCACAGACGGAGACATTCGGGCAGCGAGTTTGCGCTGGTGGTCTGACGCTGGCTACGATCATTTTCCGTGCGCCGTGCAGTCCTCTTGATCCTCGCGGCGTGCACGCCACCCCCCGTTCACCCGGCGGGTGATGCGCCCGACGTCCAGCCCGCCGATCAGCAGCGGCGGTACACGATCTGGCTCGGTGGTGCGCAGGTCGGGACGGCGGTCGAGGCCGAGACCTGGTCGCACACTGGCGTGATCCTCCGCCGCACCGAGGCGCTCCAGTTCCTGCGCGGCAACGCGCCCGTGGCGCTGACCACGACGATCGAGATCCACGCGTCGGCGCAGCTCGTCCCCTCGTTCGTCCGCTGGACCGAGCTCGGGATCGGAGAGCGCCATGGCGAGGCTCGCCGCGACGCCGGTGGCTGGCACGTCACGCTCGACGGGACCCGCCGGACGCTCCCGGCCGCGGCGCTGCCCGCCGAGCTGGTGCCTCTCGTGCTGCGCCGGGACGGCCAGTTCACCGGCGCCGTGTTCCTCCCGGCACGCGGGTTCGTGGCGGGCTCGGGACACATCACCCAGGCGGCTCCCGCCCGGCTGATCGCCCGGCTCGCGCTCGATGCCGGGCCGATCGTCGAGGCCACCATCGATCTCGGGACCGATGGATCGCCGGTCCGCGTGGTCGATGGCGAGGGCGTGATCGCGATGCGCGCCACCCAGGCTCAGGCCACGCAGCCGTTCCCGCTCGTCGATCTGATCGCCGCGACCTCGGTGCCGCTCACCGGCACGCGGATCCGCGGCCACCGGCTCGCGCTGATCGGGGACCTCGCCCTCCCCGCGGTGCCCGCGCAGACCGCGCACATCGCCGATGCGAGCCTCGAGCTCGACCTCGGCGCCTCCCTGCCCGGCGATCTCCCGCCGGGCCCCGCGGGCACCGATCGGAGCCGCGACATCACGGACCTCGTCGCTGCCGTGCGCGCGCGGATCTCCCCCGATCTCCGCGCAGGAGCGCCCACGCCTCGCGATGCGGCCAACGCCACCGCCGGCGATTGCACCACGTTCGCCCTCGCCTACGCCGCGGTCGCCACGCGCGCAGGGATCCCCACGCGCGTCGTCACCGGCCTCCGGATCGACGGAGATCACCTGTTCCGCCATCGCTGGGCGGTGTCGTGGACGGGGCGCGCCTGGATCGCCGTCGACGCTGCGTTCGGTGCGGCGCCCGCCGGTGGTGACCTGATCGGCCTCGCGATCCACGACGCGGACGACGCGGGCCTGATCGCGGGCGAGGCGGCGCTGACCCAGGTCCGCGCCGCCGTCTGGTTGTGAACGCGCCGGTCAGTGACCGACGACGTCGGCCGCCATCCCGCGGAATGCGCCGAGCACCTCGCCCTTCTCGCGGGCGGGGACGTTCAGCTTGGTCAGGGTCTTCTCGAGGTCGTCCATGAAGGCGTCGAAGTCCTTCTGCAGGACCTTCATGTTGGTGTGCGCGTCGAGCATCGACTTGCCCGCGTACGTGCAGCCTCCACCCGTGATCGAGCAGATGTGATCGTCCATCGCCTTCTCGAGCTTCGGGATGTCGACGTTCGTGAAGAACATGTTGATCCGCGGATCCGCGCCGGTCGTCGCCACGAACTCGTGGACCACGGCGTTGATCGCGGGCTGGCCTCCGAGGCGCTCGAACAGGGGCTTGTCAGGGCCGGTGGGCTGCTCCGAACCCTTGCTCTTGCCACCGCATGCAGCGAGCGCGACTGCGAAACCGATCGTCAGGACATGGCGCATCAGACTTCCTCCAGGTGCTTAGGTACCAGAGTTGTTCGTCCGGCCGGGCGATCTGGATGCAGCCGGATGCCGCCAGATCAGCCGAACAGGCCGGACCGGCAGGCCCACAGGGCGCGGTGGATCGCCGCCTCGTCGAGCCCGTCCCCGATCAGCACCAGCTCGGTCTTGCGCGGCCCCTCCCCCCACGGCTCCAGATACCGGAGCTCGGTGCGGATCCCCGCCCGCTCCACGAAGCCGCGGCGATCGTCGCCCGCCACGTTCAGGAAGCCCTTGGCGCGGAGCAGCCGGTCCCCGAGCGCATCGAGCGCGGCGAGCACGCGATCACCGAGCAGCGGTGCATCGTCGGTGAACGTCACCGCGACGATCTGGTTGGCGTGGGCGTGCGGTGCGTGCGCGTGATCGTGCTCGGCGTGGCGCGACGGCTGTGACCACGCGCGGAGCTTGCGCGGCTCGACGATCCACGAGGTCATCGCGCGCGCCCCGGCATCGTCGGTGGGGAAGCTCGCCCGCTCGGCGTGGGGCGCGAGCTGGTCGAGCAGCGCGTGGGTGGCGCGCACGGCATCGATGCTGGCGACGTCGAGCTTCGCGAGCAGCACGCGATCGGCGGACATCACCTGCTCGCGCGCCTCCTCGCGGGTGGTCAGCGCGGCACCTCCGGCCTCGGCATCGACCACGCAGACCACGCCGGCGGGCATCACGCGGTCACGCACCTTCTCCGGCACCCGGACCAGGCCCTCGAGGATCGCGGCCGGCTCGGCGATGCCGGTGGTCTCGAGCACCACGTGATCCGGCGCGCTGCGGGCGATGATGTCGCCGATCCCGTCCCACAGGTCGTTCTTGATGTCGACCTTGCAGCACACGCAGCCGCCTGCGAGCTCGAGCACGTCGCCGCCGCGGCCGATGATCAGCTGGGTGTCGATCGAGATCCGGCCGAGCTCGTTGATCAGGACCGCGATCTTCTTGCCGTGCTGCGCCGCGAGCATCCGGTTCAGCGCGGTGGTCTTGCCGGCGCCGAGCCAGCCGGTGAGGATCGTGAACGGGACGCGATCGATCGGCATGGCGCGACCGGCTAGCGGCGGAACAGGACGCGCTCGACGACGTTCGCGAGCACCTCGCGCACGAACGGGCGCACCACGAAGGCCTCGGGACCACCGTCGGCGCCGACGTCGTAGATATCGATGTACGAGGACGTCATCATCACGACCGGGATCGCCTCCGTGCCCTTGTCGCCCTTGATCCGGCGGCACACCTCGGCGCCATCGATCTTCGGCAGATCGGAATCGAGCAGGATCACGTCGGGCGGCTCGTGCTTGACCCGCGCCAGCGCACTCGCTCCATCACGGGCGACCTGGACCACGTGGCCGCGGCCCGACAGCACCTTGACGATCAGGCGAACCACATCCGGTTCGTCGTCGATCACCAGCACCCGTGCCATGCAGGCAGCCTACCCCGGGCTCACTCGTCGAGGACGGAGCGCAGGCAGGTTTTCGCCACCGGGGACTCCCAGTCCCGCTTGTTGACGAAGTACGCGCGGATCGTGCCGTCGCGGTCGATCAGCGCGCTCTCGGGCACCGCCTTGATGCCCCACGACGCGGTGATCTGGCCGATGTTGCCGTCGCCGGCGGGTGGATCGAGGAGGACCTTGAACGGGATGCCGCTGGGGAGCGCCTGGCTGTAGGCCTTGAGCGCCGCCGCGAGATCGAGCGCGCCCTCGGGCAGGCGGAACGTGGGCGCGAGCCCCTCGACGAGCGCGACCAGGACCTCGCTCCAGGTGTGATCCGAGGCGAGCGCGAGGACCACGAAGTCATCGCTCGCCATCTCGTCGGCCATCGCACGCAGGGCGGGCTTCTCGGTCTTGCAGACCCCGCACCACGACGCCCAGAAGTTCAGGAGCACGACCTTGCCGCGGAAGTCCGACAGCTTGACCGGCTTGCCCTGATGATCGACGGCGGTGAAGTCCGGCGCACGAACCGGCAGGTTGCAAGACGCGGCACCGCCACACAGAGCGGCGTTCAGCGGCTGATCCGCGCGCAGCCCCCGACAGGCGGCCTTGGTCTCGCGCGCGGCGGCGTTCGGCACCATCCAGAAGAACGCGCCGGCCATGATCAGGCCGAGCACGGCGATCCCGGCGCCGACCAGGATCAGCTGCGGGTGAATGACGATGCCCTTGGCAGGCGGCGACGTCTCGGCCATCACCCACACCTTAGCCGATTCTCCGCTATGCTCAAAGGCATGTCGGTGCGCGGCGCGCTCAGCACCATGCCCGCCGAAGACGTCCTCGAATGGGTCGCCCGGCGCAAGCTCTCGGGCCCGATCACGTTCGATCGGCGGGGCCTCGCGCGCAGCCTCGTCGTCGAGCACGGCCAGATCGTGTGGGCCAGCTCGAACCGCCGCGACGAACAGCTCGGGGTGATCCTGGTCCGCAGCGGCCTGGTGGCCGAGCGTGCGCTCGCCGATGCGCTCGAGACCCGCGCCGAGACCGGGGTGCCCCTCGGCAAGGTGCTGCTGATGTCGGGCCTGATCACGGAGATCGACCTGGTGGACATCCTGGCGAACAAGATCCGCGAAGCGGTGACGGACATCGTGACGTGGACCGATGGGACCTTCGACGTTATTCCCAAGGTGCAACCACCCGCGACCGGCGTCGTGGCCCAGCTCGCGATCGACATCTGCCTCACCGTCGCCCGGCGCCGCTCCGCCCGGATGAACGAGATCATGGGGATCCTCGGCGCGGACGACGTCACGTTCTATGTCCCGCCGAGCGCCACCCCGCCCGCCGGGGAGGATGGCTCGGTGCTCGATCACCAGCGGATCTGGGCCCTCGCCGGCGATCGCCACACCGCCGCCGACATCGCCGCCGCCTTCGCCGGCGAGCGGTTCGGCACCTACGATGCCCTCGTCAAGATGGTCGAGTCCGAGCGCCTGACCGTGGATCGGCGTCACCGCGAGCGCACCAACTCGGCGGTCGAGCTCGCCGCCGGTGCACGCGGACGGCTGCGCGCGGGCGATCGCGCTGGGGCCCTCGCGATGGCCACCCAGGCCCTGCACCAGGATCCGAGCGACTCCGAGGTGCGCAAGACGTTCTCGCAGATCGAGCGCGCCCGTGTGGCCGAGGTCGCCAAGCAGCTGCTGTCGCGCCACCGCGTGCCGCGCAGGCTGATGGACGTCACGTTCGCGCCACCCGAGCTCCAGCTGACCGACGCGGAGATCGAGCTCGCGGAGCGCGTCGACGGCCGCTGGGACCTGCTATCTCTGATCAAGTCCGCGAGCGTGCGCGAGGCCGAGGCGCTGCTCGCCTTCTCGCGCCTCGCCGAGGTTGGAGTCGTCGACCTCGGGTGATCATGGAATCCGCTCTCCCCACCACCGCGATCGATCGCCAGCGCCTCCTGCCCCGCAGTGGCATCGGCGTGGACGGCGCGTGGCTCGTGATCGCGCCTCCGGGCAATCCGATCATCCGCCTCGATGCGCGTCTGCTCGATCGCGTGGAGCTGATCGGTCGCTCGCCCACCGGCCCGCTCGTGTGGTCCGGCGTGGCCACCGCGGGCGTCGCCGCGGCCGCGCTCTCGATCGTCCCCGGTGGCGTGTTCGCGTGCGCCGGCCTCGCGTACCTCGCGCACGAACGCTTCAGCGAGGCGCGCCGCCGCTCGCGCAGCCGCGATCTCCTGCTCGCCCTGGGCGATCTCGAGGTGGCGCTCCACGTGGCCGATGGGCCCGAGGCCGCGAAGGGCATCTCCGAGCAGCTCGCGCCGTACACGCGCGATGCACCGATCACGCGCCCCGAGGTCTACGAGGATGCGAAGCGCCGGATGCGCGCGCAGGCCGAGGGCAAGGGCGAGGCGTCGGCGATGCGCGAGATCGAGAACGCGCTGCTCGTCGGCGCCGACGTGGTGTTCCTCCGCGGGGACTACCTGCAGGTCGGCCAGGTCGCGTTCAAGATCTCCGAGGTCCGCGAGTACGCGCTGCGCGGCGCGAACCTCCCGCTGACCGGCGGGCGCCTGCTCCAGGCCGCGATGGGCCTGCTCGTGGTGGCCGCCGATGGCCGCGCCAAGGCCGGCGAGGACGTGCAGATCCTGGCGAAGCGGATCGCGGACTACGAGTCGTGGTCCGGGCACACCGCGGGGCGCTGACC
The DNA here is from genome assembly GCA_016720595.1 of Myxococcales bacterium. Lineage (GTDB taxonomy): Bacteria > Myxococcota_A > Polyangia > Haliangiales > Haliangiaceae > JABFXX01. Next base: position 401,648 of record JADKKI010000072.1, on the reverse strand, counting down.
TAGCCCGGCGTAGGAACGCCGGTGATCAGCCGCAGCTCGAACGACGTGCCCTGCCCCGCCTCGGAGGCCGCATCGATCGTCGCGCCCCACGGCAGCAGCACCGCGCGCGCCGTGTCGCCGTGCGCCGTCGCGTCCGCGCTGCCGGTGCCGTTGTCGGCGATCAGGACGAGCGCCCAGCCGTCCTCGGCGGTGACGCGGATCGACAGCGTGCTGCCCGCGAGTGCGCGTGCGCTGTGCGCGCTGATCGCCACGAGGTGCGCCACGAGCAGCGCGAGCGTGCCGGGCGTGCCGCGCACCGGCGGCGTGGCGGCGAGATCGATCAGCAGCTCGATGCCCGCACCGAGGTGGTGCCCCGCGAGGCGCAGGCCGAGCTCCACGGCCGCGGGGAGATCGAACCAGCCCGGCGGATCGTCGTCGAGGGCGCGATCGAGCTCGTCGAGGCGGCGCGCGAGCGTCGTGGCCTCGAGGTAGGCCGCGGCGAGATCCTGGCGCAGGGTCTGGAGCGAGCGCCACGGATACGGGGTCGGGCCCGTGGAGTGCGCCACGTGGCGCTCGAGGTGATCGACGACGAGCGCGAGGCGATCGCGCAGCCCGCGCACCGGATCGGCGAGCTGGCGCGCGATCTCGATCGCCACCTCGCCGGCCACCGGTGTTCGCGGGTCGTCGGTCACAGGCTGCCCGTCAGCAGGAACCAGCTCTCGCCCACGCCGCCCGAGTTCACGCCCTTCGCGTAGCCGAGCTCGAACGTGCCCGGGACGAAGTAGCCGAAGAACGCATCCACGCGCAGCGCGGCGCCGACCGAGGTGCGGAGGTTGCGCGCCGGATCGAACCGCACGTCGAACGCCACGCCCGTGTCGGACAGCAGTGCCATGTGCACGCGGCGAAAGTACACGGGCAGCGTGGCGAGCCCGTGCTCGATGCGGAACAGCTCCTGGCGGTACTCGAGGTTGAGCAGGTGGTACTGGTTGCCGACGATGGTGCGGCTCGGATAGCCGCGCAGGTACCCGGTGACGCCGGTGCGTGTGCTGTTGACGATCGACATCGCCACGTCTTGCGGCGGGATGCCACCGAGGCCGAACGAGCCCGTGCGGACCAGATCGCCCGCGCGCAGCGAGCCGGCGAGCCGCGCCGCGATCACCGGCGTGGCGCCCCACAGCCGGCGCGCGAGGCTCGTCGAGTAGCTGACGGTGACGTTGCGATAGGTCGCGCCGAGCGCCGGGTGATCGAGGCGGAGGGCCACGGCGGCGTCGAACCCGCTCTGCGCACCGATGCCATAGGTCACGTTCTTGATCGTCGAGAACGCCATGCGCGTGCCCACGCCGGACTGGACGTAGTCCGTGTTCGGGATGCCGGGCACGCGCTGGTTCGGATCGAGCACGAACATCGGCGGCGCGACCTGCCGGTACCAGTCGACGTCGTAGTCGAACGACAAGGTCCAGCTGGTGCCCGGGCGCGACTCGAACGGGATGCTCGACGACAGGGTCGCGCTCCAGTCCTCCTCGCGGAACGTCTTGTTGATGCCATCGATCCGATACCCGCCGCGATCGAACACGGTGCGCGCCATCGCGAACCGCACCGGGAACCGCAGGCCGGTGTAGCCGTACGAGGCACCGATGTTGGTGTGGCCGTCGTCGAGCGTGGTGCCCAGCGAGAGGTTGTAGTAGTGGAGGCCGATCGCGTCCGAGCCGCCGGTCTGCAGCGTGGCGCTTGGCGCATCGCCCATCTGCAAGGTGCCCGTCCAGGTCTGGGGCGCGAGGGTCTCGATCGGGCGATACGCGCGCGGTGCCGAGACCTTGGCCTCGTCATCGCGGACCTGCACCGGGGGTGGCCGGTCATCCACCATCTCGTGCGCCGGCAGCCACGTGCTCGGATCGATCGCGAGCTCGAACAGATCGAAGCCGCCCTTGGCGACCGCGGAGAAGTAGACCAGGCGCTTCCCATCCGGCGAGGCCTTGGGCTGGAACGCCCCACCGAGCACGTTCGTCACCTGCCAGGTGGTCTTGTCGCGGGTGTCGAACGCATAGACGTTCGCGATGCTCGTGCGATCGCTGTCGAAGTAGATCCAGCGGCCGTCGGCGGACCACGACGGGGCCATGTCCACCGCGCGATCGCGCGTGATCTCCTCGACCTTCCCCGTCGCCAGCTCGACCACCAAGATGTCGCGATAGCCATCCTTGCGCCACGCCGAGAACGCGATCCGCGTGCCATCGGGCGACCACGACGGTTGATAGGCCTGATCGAAGCGCTCGCCCTTCCACGCGATCACGGGCGTGGCGTTGGGCACCGCATCGATCACGGCCAACACGCTCTCGGCGTGCTGGTTCATCGAGAACGCCACGCGCCGCCCGTCCTTCGAGACCGCCGGATCGCGCGCGCGCTGCCCCGTGGTCAGCCGCGTGACCTGATGGGTGCGCGCGTCCCACCGGAACACGTCCTGCCACGAGTACTCGCGGCGATACTGCCGGCCCTGCTCGTAGACGATCGAGCCATCGGTCTCGAGGGTGAACGGGCCCATCGCATCGATCTGCACGAGGTCGCGAGCCTGCGTGACGTCGCCGCCCACTGGCATCGCCCGGACCACCGGGTTCGAGTAGCCATCGTACTGGAGCCACACCAGCTCGCGACCATCGGCCGTGTACTGCGCCCACAGGTTGCCCTCGGCGCTGGTGGTCAGCCGCCGCCCCGTCACCACCCCGCGCCGCTCGGCGCCCATCTCCTGCATCCCGTACCGATCGCGCAGGTAGCCCTTCCAGTCATCGAACAGCTCGGTGAAGGGCTGCCCCACGACCTTGGCGATCTGGCGGTTGAGCGCGAACGGCGGCGCGAAGCCACCGGAGGTGTGGCCCATCTTGCGGAGCGTGTCGTCGCCGAACCGATCGAACACGTAGCGCAGGAAGTGCGAGCCGTAGACGTAGGCCGCGTTGCCGCGCGGGTACTGGCGCGGCGCGCCGCTGACCTCGTCGATCCGGAGATCGCGGTTCTCGTGGCGCGCGATCCGGATGAACTGATCGAACCGCGTGCCGCGATTGCGGCCGCCCGCCGAGCGCTTGGACTCCTCGTAGACCGCCACGCCCTCGATCACCCAGCGCGGCATGATCTGGTTCGGCGCCCAGGTCTTGCCGAAGATCCGGTTGTAGATGTTCGGCAGCCCCGACATCGTGTCGAGGTGGAGGATGTGCGTGTACTCGTGGGCGGTCAGGCCGTAGAGCCAGTCGTCGTGATCGTCGAGCTCGGTGAAGCTCGACGGCCCGGTGGCGTACAGGGTGATCGCGTTGCGGGGCAGCACCCCCGCGAACCCGTTCGCGCCGTCGGTGTCGTCGACGACCACGATGATCGTCTTCTCCGTGGGCACGTGGTCGAGCGCCGGCACCAGCGTGCGATGGGCGCGCTCGGCCACCACGGCGATCCGGCGGGCCACGTCATCGAGCGGCGCGTAGTAGTGGACGACGAAGTGATCGCTCTCGATCGTGCGGTACTCGCGCCGCGGATCACCGGCGCGGGCCGGGGCGGTCGCGGCGAGCACCAGGGCCGCCGCGACCAGGCCACGGATCATGCGCGGCCCTTCCGCTGCCCCGCGAGGCTGAACACGTACTCGGAGACCATCGCGCGGACCTCCGCGGCCGTCGCCAGCGAGCGCACGCGGCTGATCAGGAGCTCGGCCTCGCTCACCGTCATCGCGCGGATCGTGGCCTTGACCTCGGGCACCGAGACCGCGCTCATCGAGAACTCGCGGATCCCGAGGCCGATCAGGATCGGCGCGATCATCGGCTCGCCCGCCATCTCGCCGCACACCGTGACCGGGATCCCCTCCGCCTTGGCCGCCTTCGCCACCGTCTCGATCAGGCGCAGGAGCGAGGGATGCAGGGGCTCGTAGAGGTACGAGACGTACTCGTTCACGCGATCCACGGCCATCGTGTACTGGATCAGATCGTTGGTGCCGATCGAGAAGAAGTCCGATTCCTTCGCGAGCAGATCCGCGGTCAGCGCCGCGGACGGCATCTCGATCATGATGCCGAGCTTGACGTGCTCGTCGAACGCGATGCTCTCGGCGGTGAGCTCGGCCTTGACCTCCGCGACCACGGCCTTCGCGGCGCGCAGCTCCGAGACCCCGGAGATCATCGGGAACATGATCTTCAAGGGGCCGTGCGCCGAGGCACGGAGCAGGCCGCGGAGCTGGGCCTTGAACAGGTCACGCCCGATCTCCGACAGGCACAGGCGGATCGAGCGCAGCCCGAGCGCCGGGTTCGCCTCTTCGAGCCGTGCGTCCTCGAGGAACCCGGCGAGCTTGTCGGCGCCGAGGTCGAACGTGCGGATCGTGGCGGGCAGCCCGCCGAGCCGATCGAGGCACTTGACCGCGGTCGTGTAGTGCAGCTCCTCGTCGGGGAGCTTGTCCTGCCCCATGAACAGGTACTCGGTGCGGAACAGGCCCACGCCCATCGCGCCGTAGTCGAGCGCGTCGTCGAGCTCGTCCGGGCCATCGATGTTGCAGTACAGGCGAATGTCGACGTCGTCTCGCGTGCGCCCCGGCAGGTCGCGCATCGAGTGCAGCACCGAGTTCGCCGCGACCTGGCGCCGCTGCTCCTCGCGGAACTCGGCGACCGTGGTGGCCGTGGGGTTGACGATCACGATGCCCGCCGCGCCATCGATCAGCACGAGGTCATCGGTCTCGATCATCTCGGTGATGTTCTCGAGCCCGACGACGGCGGGGATCTCGTGAGCGCGCGCGATGATGGCGGTGTGCGAGGTCTTGCCGCCGGCGTCGGTGACCAGGCCCGACACCGCGGCCTTGTGCAGCTGCGCCGTGTCGGCCGGCGACAGGTCGTACGCGACCACGATCGCATCGGGCGGCGGTGACAGCGGCCCGGTGTCACGGCCGAGGAGGTTGCGGAGCGCGCGCTCGAACACGAACTCGACGTCGGTCTTGCGCTCGCGGAGGTACGCATCCTCGATCTGATCGAACACGCCGGCGATGTCGTCGACGGCCTTGCGGAGGCCCCACTCGGCGTTGATCAGCTCCTCGCGGATGTACCCGACCGCGGCGCCGACCAGGTGCTCGTCGTGGAGCATCATCTGGTGGGCGGTGATGATGTGGTAGTCGCTCTCGTTCTCGCTCGCGAGCTTCTCCTTGATCTTCGCGAGCTGCTTGTCGGAGGCGGAGATCGCCTTGTACAGGCGCGCGATCTCGGTATCGACGTCGTCGGCCTCGATGTGGTGGCGCGGTGCCTTCAGCGTGTCGCGACCGATCAGGTAGGCGCGCCCGAACGCGATGCCCGCCGAGACGCCCAGGCCCTGCCGCCGCAGCTCCGGCCGATCGCCCGTCATCGGACACTCCTCCGGATCACTTGCCCTCGCCGAACTTGTCGTCGATCAACGCACAGATCGCCGCGACCGCCTCGGCGGACTTCTCCCCTTTCGCCTTCACCGTGACCGTGGTGCCCTTGCTCGCGACGAGCATGAGGACGCCCATGATGCTCTTGCCGTTGACCTCGTGACCGTCCTTGGTCACCGTGACCTCGCACGGGAACTTCGACGCTGTCTGCACCAGCTTGGTGGCCGCACGTGCGTGCAACCCCAGCTCGTTCTGGATGAGCAACGTCTTCTCCGCGCGATCGTCTCCCTGCGCTCCCATCACGAACCCCTCTCGACATCACGATGCCTGACCAGGATGTCCCATTCCCCACCGAGCCGCCGGCGCAGCTCCTCCACGATCGCCACCGAACGATGTCGACCACCCGTACAGCCGACGCAGATCGTGACGTAGAGCTTCCCCTCCTTCTGGAAGTGAGGAAGCGTGAACCGCAGCAGACCCTCGACCTGCCGCGTGAGCTCGAGCCCGTCGGCGCCGAGGACGAACCTGGCGACCTCCGGATCGCGACCATCCAGGTGGGTCAGCGTGGGCTCGAAGTACGGGTTCGCGAGGAACCGCACGTCGAACACCAGGTTGAACTCGAGCGGGAGGCCGTGCTTGAACCCGAACGACACCAGCGTCACGGCGAGCTTGCCGGTGCCGCCGTAGCGATCCTGGATGATCGCTTTGAGCTGGTGCATGTTGAGGTTCGAGGTATCGACGACGGCGGAGCCCTGACGGAGCTCGGTCATCAGCTCGCGGTCTCGGCGCACGCCATCGAGCAGGTCGTCGCCGGAGAGCGGATGGCGACGGCGGGTCTCGCTGAACCGCCGCAGCAGCACCTCGTCACTCGCGTCGAGGAACATCACCTCGAGGCGGTGGCCCGCGCCGCGGAGCTTCGCGAGCGCGGTCTGCCACGCCGCGAGGTTGCGCCGCTGGCGTGAATCGATCGCGAGGGCGAGCTTGTCGCGATCGCCCTCGTGCGCCAGGTGCTCCACGAGCTGCGGGAGCAGCGGCACCGGGAGGTTGTCGACGCAGTAGAACTCGATGTCCTCGAGCGCGCGCAGCGCGGTGCTCTTCCCCGCGCCCGACAGCCCCGTGACGATCACGATCTGCATCGGCTATTCCACCGCATCCATCGTGGTGGCGGCGGCCTCGGCCTCCATCGCGGCGTGGAGCTGATCGCGGAAGGCGCGCGCGGAGTGCGTGCCCTGGAGCTTCAACAGCTGGTTGCGCGCCGCGACCTCGATCAGCGTGGCCAGGTTGCGCCCCGGCCGGACCGGGATCCGGATCTTCGGCACGTTCACGTCGAGGATGTGCTCGTGCTTGTCGTCGAACCCCAGGCGATCGTACTCCTCGCCGCCCTGCAGGTCCGCCCACTCGTGGAGCTCGACCACCAGCTCGATCTTCTTCGCCGCACGCACGGCGGCCACGCCGTAGAGGTCCTCGATGTTGATGATCCCGAGGCCGCGGATCTCCATGTGGTGCCCGAGGATCCCGGCGCCACGCCCGACCAGCGTGCCCGCCTTCGCGCGGATCTTGATGACGTCGTCGGCGACCAGCCGATGCCCGCGCACGACCAGATCGAGCGCGGTCTCGCTCTTGCCGATGCCGCTCTTGCCGAGCAGCAGCACCCCGATGCCGTTGACGTCCATCAGCACGCCGTGGAGCTCCGTCGAGGCGGCGAGGCGATCGCCCATCCACGCGGTGACCGCGGCGATGAAGTCCGCGGTGACCAGGGTCGAGATCAGGAGCGGCACGCCGGCCACCTCGCAGGCGGTGCGCAGCTCGGGCGGCGGCGTGTTGCCACGACAGACCACCACGCACGCCGGCTCGCTGTTCATCAGCGTCTCGATGCCGATGGTGCGCGCCGGCGGCTGATCCGCGAGGTAGTCGATCTCCGTGCCGCCGAGGACGAGCACCCGGTGCGGATGGAGCTGCTCCGGCCAGCCCGTCAGCGCGAGCCCGGGCTTCTGGATCCGCGGCACGTTGATCGCCCGCGCCAGCCCCGTCTGCCCGGCGATCGCCGTCACCTCGAGCTCCCCTCGCTCGAGCAGCTCACCCACGGTGAGCACAGCCCTGGAGCTATCCACCGTCGACATTCAGTACTTGGCGTCCTCTTCCGCTACGACGGTGTACATCGCCTCGGCGTCGGGTGCGGCGAGCAGCCTGCGCCGAAACTCCGGGTCCTTGAACACGCGGCTGATCCGCGCGAGCGCTTTCAGGTGAGCACCGGTCGAAGACTCCGGGGCCACCAGGACAAAGAACAGATACGTCGGCTGCCCGTCCATCGAATCGAACTCGATGCCGTCCCAGCCACGACCGAGGCACGCCACGATCTCGTTGACCGTGCCGAGCTTGCCGTGCGGGATCGCCACGCCCTCACCGATCGCGGTGGAGGCGAGCTGCTCGCGCTCGATCAGCACGCGGGCCAAGGTCGCGCGATCGATGCGCGGCTGCTTGCCCGCCATGTACGCGGCGAGCTCTTCGAGGATGCCGCGCTTGTCGGTCGCCTGCAGCGCGGGAACGACCATGTCGCGCTTGATGAGGTCGACGATCTTCATCGGTGGACGCGGCTCAAGCTACCATCTTTCGTACGAGTTTCGGGCGGTCAGGCGGTCGCTGTGGCGCCCGTCTCGATCAACCCGTACCCGCCGTCCTCGCGCTTGTAGACCACGGCCACCTGGCCATTGTCGTGGCGGAACACGAGGAACGCCTCGTGTAGAAGATTCATCTGGACGATGGCGTCGGCCACCGACATCGGCTGGGCGTGGAACTTCTCGGTCTTCATGACCTGGAAGTCCGGGGTCGGGGAGTTCGCATCGTGGGCGGAGGTCGGGACGGAGTGCCCGTTGCCCTCGCCTCCGACCCCGTTGAAGGCCTCCGAGACGATCGAGTGCGACCAGGGGAGCGCCTGCACGTGGTGCGGGCGGGCCTTCATGCCCTCCAGCTTGCCCTTGTACTTGCGGACCTGGCGCTCGATCTTCGCGATGCAGAGGTCGATCGACGAGTACATGTTCTCGGTGGTCTCGTGCCCCGCGACCGCGAGACCGTTGTGCAGCTGGAACGTGACGTCGATGCGGTGATTGTGACGTTCGGTACTGAGGACGACGTGACAGGAGATGGGATCCGGCAGGTACTTGCGAACGCGCTCCATTCGCTCTTTTGCGTAGGACTTCAAGGCATCGGTCGGTTCCATGTGACGGAACGTCACCGCGAATTGCATCGAGTGGTCTCCCTGAGTGGTTCGGGATCGATCCTACGCCTGATCTCGACCGTCGATCATCCGATCGTCGACGGGAAATTCTGCGGCTCGCGCGCAGTGTACACCCGCGTGATACGAATTTGGGATGCGCAGGTGGATCGCGTTCGTGATGGTGGCCGGCTGCGGCGGTGAGACCAAGCAGACGCAGCCGCCGCTGCCTATCCCCGCACCCACGCCCACATCCCACCCGAGCGATGCCATTCCCCCCTTGGCCCCCCCGGCCGCCCCCGCCGCTCCGATCACCAAGGACTGCATCCCTCCGGATTTCGGTGGCGCGGTCGAGACCTTCACCGCCGACGATCATCGTGCCGTGGTCTGCCTCCGGCGCCTCGTGGTGGGTGGAGGACGCAAGGACGAGACCCGGTGCGTGAGCATCGACCTCGCGACCGGCGCGCACGCCGATCTGACGAGCCCGCCCGCCCCACCGGCCCCACCACCGGCGCGGTTCACCGTCACCGACACCAGCAAGCTCGTGCAGGTGTGCGCGCCTCCGAAGGCCTGCCGCCGGCTGGCGCTGAAGCCCCTGCCGAACCTCGTGGACGAGCCCCGTGAGGGCTACCACGTCGATGTCTCCGCGGATGGCACCCGCGCAATCGCCACGGTCCCGTTGACCGAGGGCCCCAAGAAGCCGGTGGTGATCTTCGATCTGGCCACGGGCAAGCAGGTCGCGAAGGTCACCGTCGGGGACGGCGAGTACAGCTGCCCCGGGACGGCGCGGTTCCTCGGCAACTCGGTCTACGTCACCGCTTCTGTCTGCAACGACCTCAAGGCCAAGGCGTGGCTGTTCTCGAAGGACGGCAAGCTGCTCGGCACCGTCGATGCCATCAATGCCGTCAATGTCGAGTTCAGCGATCCGTACGCTCTCGACGGAGACCGCTGGGCGATCGCCGGCCGTGGCGGCAACGGCGTCGCCATCGTCGATGTCGCGACGGGCAAGGTGACCAGCGCGATCGCGACCACGCCGCAGTTCCCGCCCGCGTCCTGCCCCTACTGCGGCCCCACCGACATGACGGGCCCCGGTTCGCCGCTCACCCGGACCCCGGCCGGTCGGCTGCTCGAGTTCTCCGCCGGGATCGCGATGTTCGACGCTGCGATCTCGAAGGTCGAGAAGCACATCCCGTTGCGGCTGTGCAGCGCGCCGATCACGCCTCCCTGACGAGCCGGATCACTGCAGCTCGTCGCGAGCGCTCAGAACACTTGCTTGCGCTTGCTCGAGCTGAGGATGCCCAGCTGCTCGCGATACTTCGCGACGGTGCGGCGGGCGATGTCGATGCCGCCCTTCTTGAGCAGCTCGACGATCTTCTGATCCGAGTGCGGACGCTTCGGATCCTCGGCGGTCACGAGCTCCTTGATCTTCGACTTCACGGCCTGTGACGCGAGGTCCTCGCCGTTGGTGCGCGAGATGCCGCTGTTGAAGAAGAACTTGAGCTCGTAGATCCCCTGCGGCGTGTGGACGTACTTGCTCGTCGTCACGCGCGACACGGTCGACTCGTGCATGCCGATGTCCTCGGCGATGTCGCGGAGGATCAGCGGCTTCAGGTGGGCGATGCCCTTGTCGAAGAACTCGCGCTGGAACTTCAGGATCGACTCGGCGACCTTGATGATCGTGCGCTGGCGCTGCTGGATCGAGCGGATCAGCCACTGCGCCGAGCGCAGCTTGTCCTGGACGTAGTCCTTGGACGCGGCCGAGTTGCCCATCGCGTTCTTGTAGAAGCCGCTGATCTTCAGCTTCGGCAGACCATCGTCGTTCGGGACGACGAAGTACTTGTCGCCGACCTTGTGGATGTAGACGTCCGGCGTGACGTAGTGCGGATCGTCGGTGTTGTACTGGCGACCCGGGCGCGGGTCGAAGTCCATGATGACCTTGGCCGCCTCGTAGATCTCGTCGAGCGGCTGCTTCAGGTCACGCGCGATCGCCTGGTAGTTCTTCTTCTCCAGGTTGCCGAGGTGGCTCTTGATCATCTTCACGCACAGGTCATCGTCCTGACCTGCCGCGATGCACTGGATCAGCATGCACTCGGCGAGCGAGCGCGCCCCGACGCCCGTGGGATCGAAGCTCTGGATCTTCTCGAGCACCAGCTCGCAGATCACGGGATCGACGCCCATGTCACCGGCGAGCTCCTCGATCGAGGGCTCCTTGAAGTAGCCGTCCGCGTCGATGTTGCCGAGGATCTCGAGCCCGACCTCGAGCTGCTCCTGCGGCAGGTTGGTCATCTTCAGCTGCCACGCGAGGTGATCGTGCAGGCTCGCCGGCTTGGTCAGCGTCTGCTCGAGGGAGGGCATCTCCTCGCCATCGCCGCGGAACGCGGGCATCGGCGGGCCCATCGAGTAGTTGTCGAGGTAGTTCTCCCAGTCGATCTCGTTGACCGCCGCCGCATCGCCCTTGATCTCGGTCTGGGCCACGCCGTCGACGACCGAGCCATCGATCGGGGTCTCCGTGGATCCGGCACCCTCGAGCTGGTGGAGGGCCTGCTCGTCCCCGCCCATCTCGTCCCGCTCGCGGGTCCGCTCGTTGTCGAGATCCATCTCGTCGTCGAGGATGGGGTTCTCGAGCATCTCGTCGTGCACGAGCTCGGCCAGCTCCATCCGGGATAGCTGGAGGAGTCGGATCGCCTGTTGCAGCTGCGGTGTCATCACCAGCTGCTGCGACAGCTTCAGTTCCTGGCGCATCTCCATACCCATGGAGGACTCCTTTGCGATTCCGACTGGTTAGCTCAGCCGACGGTTCACGACGCGCCCTGGTATAAGGCTTGAAGGAAGCGTACGCACAAACCAGAGCACTGTAAAGGCCGATTGGTCCGGCTCTTGCTTTAGCCCAACGTTGCAGCGATCTAGAGAGGGATGACCCGCCTCACCTCCGCCCTCCTCCTGATCTCCCTCACGCTGTTTGCCCGTGCGGCGGTCGCTGCACCCAAGCCCGGCCTGGCCGGCAGCTTCGAGCTCGCCGGTGGCAAGACCAAGACCGCCCCGGAGCAGGCCATCGGCCCGATGCTGACCAAGGCCATCCCGGACGCGGTCTGGGCCCGGATCTACCTCACCTTCGATGGGGATCGGGTGACCATCGGGAGCCAGGCCCTGCTGCGCAAGGCCGGCGTCTACACCGCCTGCACATCCGCCGCGACCACGAAGCTGACGTGGACGGGCAAGGGCTTCTCGGTGGCGGCCAACCTCGCCTCTCGCACCGACTTCACGACGTTCAAGGATCTCACGCCCGAGAAGGTCACCACCGATACCACCAACTGCAGCGCGAGCCTCGACGCCGGCAACTTCGTGCTCGGCAAGGACGGCGACCGCGTCACCATGACCAACACCAAGGGCGAGACCTTGTTCCTGGTCGCGACCGACGACGTCGAGAAGCCGGACTGGCGCAAGCACCTCCCGCGGAAGTGACCCGCGCGGCTAGCGCTTGCGCTCGAGCGCGGCCTTGATGAACCGCGAGAACAGCGGGTGCGGCGCGCTCGGACGCGACTTGAACTCGGGGTGGAACTGGCAGGCCACGAAGTACGGGTGCTGCGGCAGCTCGATCATCTCGACCAGGCGGCCGTCGGGCGACAGGCCGGACAGCACCATGCCGTGCCGCTCGAGCGCATCGCGGTAGTTGTTGTTGATCTCCCAGCGGTGGCGGTGCCGCTCGCTGATCTCCGTGGCGCCGTACGCCTCGGCCGATCGCGTGCCGGCCTTGAGGGTGCACGGGTACGCGCCGAGCCGCATGGTGGCGCCCTTGTCCGTGACGCCGCGCTGATCGGGCATCAGGTCCACCACCGGGTGCGGGGTGGCCGGATCGATCTCGGTGGAGTTCGCCTTCTCGAGCCCGCAGACGTGGCGCGCGAACTCGATGCACGCCATCTGCATGCCGAAGCAGATCCCGAAGTACGGGACTTTCTGCTCGCGTGCATAGCGCACCGCCGCGATCTTGCCCTCGGTGCCACGCGCGCCGAACCCGGGCGCGACGAGGATGCCGTCGTACTGCGCGAGGCCGGCGACGCCGACCTTCTCGAGCTCTTCGCTGTCGATGTGCTGGATCTCGACCCGACAGTCGTTCGCGATGCCGCCGTGGAGCAGCGCCTCGTTGAGGCTCTTGTAGGCCTCGACCAGCGACACGTACTTGCCGACGAAGCCGATCGTGACCTTGCGCTTGGGCTCGGTGACGCGCCGGACCACCTCTTCCCAGGCCGACAGCCGCGATGCCCGCGACCAGATGTTGAGCAGCGCGGCGAGCTTCGAATCGAGGCCCTGCTCGCTCAGCATCACCGGCAGCCGATACACCGTATCGACGTCCACCGACTGGAACACCGCATCGGCCGCGACCGAGCAGAACATCGCCATCTTCTTGATCGTCGCGTCGTCGAGCTTCTGCTCGCAGCGGACCACCAGCACGTCGCACTGGATGCCGATCTCGCGCAGCTTCTGCACCGAGTGCTGCGTGGGCTTGGTCTTGAACTCACCGGCCGCCCGGATGTGCGGCACCAGGGTCAGGTGGACGCTGACCGAGTTCTGCGTGCCGACCTCGACGCGCAGCTGGCGCACCGCCTCGAGGAACGGCAGCGACTCGATGTCACCGACGGTGCCGCCGACCTCGACCACGAGGACATCGAGGCCCTCGGCGCAACGCAGGATGCGCTGCTTGATCTCGTCCGTGATGTGCGGAATCACCTGCACCGTGGAGCCGAGGTACTCGCCGCGGCGCTCCTTGCCGATCACCGTCGAGTAGATCTGGCCCGTGGTGATGTTGTTGAGCCGGGACATCTTGGTCGAGACGAACCGCTCGTAGTGACCGAGATCGAGGTCGGTCTCCGCGCCGTCGTCGGTGACGAACACCTCGCCGTGCTGCGTGGGGTTCATCGTGCCCGGATCCACGTTGATGTACGGATCGAGCTTCATGTTCGCGACCTTGAGGCCGCGGTTCTCCATGAGCGCTCCGATCGACGCCGAGACCATCCCCTTCCCGAGAGAGGAGACAACACCGCCGGTGACGAACACGAACTTGGTCTGGTGCTGCGCCATGGATCCGTGGGTTCTACCGACTCCGTTCCGAACACGCAATGCACTAGCCAGCGCGTCTAGCTGATGGTGATCACTGCCGAAGATTCACCGTTGATCAATCTGTCCAGCGGAGTATGGTCGTAGATCCCCGCTGACGGATCGCGAGCCCTACCGGCCGATCTCGCAGGCGATGTACTCGCCGAGCCGCACGCGCTCGTCGTCACTCGGCACCGGCAGATGGCCGTCGAGCGGCATCAGCCGATTGCGCGCCGTGGGGCCGAACGCCGCCTGCTGATCGATCCGGCTCGTGTTCTCGCGCACGAGGCTCCGCGTGTCGAAGTCGATCGTCACCGGGGCGCCCTGCCGAGCGTCGCCCGTCTGCAGCTGCGAATGGCAGTCGAGGCAGTACGTCTGCATGAAGCCCTGGCCGAAGCTCGCGTAGGTCGGCGGATCGGTCGGCGGGCAGGTCGAGCCGGTGTCCTCGCCGAACACGGGATCCCCACCGCACGCGGCGAGCACGATCGAAATGAGGCACCAGCGCACGTGGCGATCATGCCACCACGGCGATCAGAAGTAGATGAACCTGATCACGTTGAGCGCGATGAACGCCGCGGTGGTCAGCGTGATGACCACCTTGCGCTCCGTGCTGAGCGTGCGCGCGGTCTTCAAGCGCGCGATGCCGGCGTGATCGAGCGCGGCCTGGAGCTCCTTGCCATCGAACCAGATGCCATGCGCCTCGCACCGATCCACGGTCAGGCCGTACAGCACGCGCTTGGCCATCGTGGTCAGGCAGCGCGGACAGCGCAGCGCTTGCTCGGTGGTCTCGGTGGTCTCGAGATCGAGCGGCACCGGCTCCACGGCCTCGCCCACGTTCAGGGTGCGGACCTCGGCGACCAGCTTCATTACATCGAGCTCGGGCACCAGCACGCCCTCGCACTGGGTGCACACGAGGCGCGTGCCCTTCTCGTCGAGGCCGCCGTCGCAACGCGGACAGGTCGCGAAGCTATCGCGCATCGTCATGGCTACCGGAGCTGCCTGCGCCAGCCGGAGATCTCGCTCGACGCAGGCGCGAGTGCGAGTGCGGCGCCATTGGTCGCCGCCGCGGGACGGGCCTGCGCGTGGACGCCCTGGCTCTGATCGAGCGCCACCGCGATGATCGCCGCGATCAGCTCTGCCGGCTCGGCGCGCGGGGCCAGCTGCTGCGCGTTGCGGCCGATGAAGCCGGTGTCGTAGTCGCCCGCGATGAACGCCTCGTGGCGCAGGCACCGGCGGTGGAACGCGAGGTTGGTCTCGATGCCGCGGACGGCGTACTCGTCGAGCGCGCGGCGCATGCGGGCGACCGCGGTCTTGCGATCCTCGCCCCACACCACGAGCTTCGAGATCATCGGATCGTAGTGCACGGGGATCTCGGCGCCCTCGTAGCAGCCACTGTCGTTGCGGATGTACGGGCCATCGGGCACCCGCAGGTGCGTGATCCGCCCCGGTGACGGCAGGAACTTCACGGGATCCTCGGCATAGATCCGGCACTCGACCGCGTGGCCGCGCCGGCGCGCATCGAGCTCGGCCTGCGTCATCGGCAACGTGCGCCCCTCGGCGACATCGAGCTGCCAGGCGACCAGATCGACGCCGTAGATCATCTCGGTCACCGGGTGCTCGACCTGGAGCCGCGTGTTCATCTCGAGGAAGTAGAAGCTGCCGTCGGCGGACAGCAAGAACTCGCAGGTCCCGGCGCCGACGTAGTCGACCGCCTTCGCGGCCGCCACCGCCGCCGCCCCCATCCGCGCGCGGAGCTCGGCGGACACCACCGGCGAGGGCGCCTCCTCGATCACCTTCTGGTGACGGCGCTGGATCGAACAGTCGCGCTCACCGAGGTGGACCAGGTTGCCGTGCTGATCGCCGAACACCTGGATCTCGATGTGACGCGGCTGGAGGATCGCCTTCTCGAGATAGACCGTGCCGTCGCCGAACGACGAGGTCGCCTCGCGCACCGCGCCCGCGAACGCCGGAGCGAGCTCGGCCTCCGATGCGACCAGACGCATGCCCTTGCCGCCACCACCGGCGGCCGCCTTGATCAGCACGGGGAAGCCGATCGTCTTCGCGGCGATCAGCGCCAGCTCGGCGTTCGGAAAGCCCTCGCCACCCGGCCCGTTGTCGCCGGGCACCACGGGCGTTCCTGCGGCCGTGACCGTCTTGCGCGCCTCGGTCTTGCTCCCCATCTTGCGCATCGCCTCGGACGACGGGCCGATGAACGTGATGCCAGCGGCGGTACAAGCGTCGGCGAAGTCCTCGTTCTCCGACAGAAACCCATAGCCCGGGTGGACGGCGTCCGCGCCGCTCTGCGCACATGCATCCAGGATCTTCTGGATCACCAGGTAGCTCTCGGAGGCCGCAGCGGGCCCGAGCCCCACCGCGGCATCGGCCATGAGGACGTGAGGGGCGAGCCGATCGACGTCGCTGTAGACCGCCACCGTGCCGAGCCCGCGCTCCTTGCAAGTGCGCATGACGCGTACAGCGATCTCGCCCCGGTTGGCGACCAGAACGCGGCGAATCGGGCGGATCGTAAGAGACATCTGGCGCGACCATACGCTCCCAGCCACGAACCCTGGAAGTCCCCCCGCCGCGCACAATCCCAGGCGCGCGTTGCATTGCGCACGCCCCCACCATAGAATCTAGGCAAATCGGTGTCTTGCGCCTGGCGATGAGTCAGGAGCACACCGATCGGGAGAACCGCTTTGGCCGATCCAAATACGCGACAGGGAAAGCGCACGCCGGTCACGCTCAAGATCAAGTTCAAGAGCGAGACGCTCGAGCAGTTCATCGAGCGCTATGCCGTGGACGTGAGCCAGGGCGGCATCTTCATCCGGACCAAGGAGCCGCTGGCGGTCGGGACCCAGATGCGGTTCGAGTTCCAGCTGCGCGATGCCTCGCCGCTGATCGCGGGCGAAGGCACGGTGGTGTGGACGCGAGAGAACGATCCGAGCCGTCCCGCGATCGCCCCCGGCATGGGCGTGCGGTTCGATCGCCTCGCCGAAGGGAGCCAGGGCGTCCTCGAGCGGATCCTGTCGGAGAAGGCCAAGCAGGCTCCGCAGCGCCCGCCGACGGAGACCACCAAGCCGCCGATGTTCACGGACACCCCGACCCGCGTCGCACCGGCGCCGGTCCAGGAAGCGCTGCTCGGCAACGAGAGCAGCGGCTCGGGCGGCCCCAAGCGGAAGCGCCCCGACTCGTTCGGGGATCAAGGCACGCCGCTCCCGCGGCCGATGCCGTTCCACTCCGATGCCGACGAGTTCCCCGAGGAGGCGTTCGAGGAGGCCACCAAGGTCCGCGCGCTCGACGAGCTGATCGCCCAGACCGCCGATGCCACCTCGACCACCACGCTCCGCGACGAGCTCGCCGACCGGCGGCCCCGCGCGGATTCGACCCTCGCGGATCCTCCGCGCGCCGAGCCCGAGGCGTCGCCCCGCCACGCCGTCGTCGATCGCGACTCGGCCCCTGGCCTGCCGAGCCCTCCGGAGGCGCGCAACCAGCCGCGGCTGCTCGACACCACGCCATCGCCGCGGAACGATCCTTCGCCCGCGCTCGCGTCCGCGTCGAGCCCGGACAGCCTGAAGACCATCCTCGGGATGGAGCCACCGAAGCTCGCCAATCGCGCGTCCACCCCGTCGAACCCGCCGGCGAACGTGTCGGCATCGGCGTCGGCCTCGTCGCGCCCGGTCGCCAAGGACGCGGTCACCAAGCCCACCGGCATGCGGGCGGTCGCCGCGGAGCCCAAGCTCCCCGAGGCCAAGCCGAAGTCGAACGCGCCGCTCCTGCTGCTCCTGCTCCTCCTGGTCGCCGCCGGCGGCGCGGCCGTGTGGTTCTTCGTGATCCGGCCCAAGGCCGAGGAGACCACCACCGCGAAGCCCACGACGGACACCGGTGGTTCCGGATCCGCAGGCTCGGCACTCGCCGTCACCAATGGCTCGGGTGGCAGCGCCGGCAGCGCCGGCAGCGCTGAAACGATGACGAACCCGAGCGGATCGAACGGCTCCGCAGGTTCGGCGGGCAGCGCCACCGCGATGACCGGCTCGAACGGCAGCGCGGGCAGCGCGGTCGCGATGACCGGCTCGAATGGCAGCGCGGGCAGCGCAGCGCCAGCCGCCGAGATGATCGAGACGCTGATCTCCGCGGCCGGTGCCGACAAGGCGACGGTCGAGGTGCTCGGCACCGATCAGACCGGCCCCGCCCCGCTCAAGGCCAAGCTCGAGAAGGGTAAGGCCTACAAGGCGCGCGTCCAGGCGCCCGGCTTCGCGCTCCTCGAGGTCGAGGTCAAGGGTGGCGCCCCGGCCCAGGCCAAGCTGGTGGCCAAGCCGCGCATCATCTCGGTCGCGAGCGATCCCCCGGGCGCGCTGATCTTCATCGACAGCGCCGCCACCGGTCACTCCACCCCGTTCGATGTCGAGCTGTCCAAGGTCCAGGCCGCACGCAAGAGCGTGCGTGTCCTGATCCGCAAGAGTGGCTGGAAGCCCGTCGAGCGCGTGATCGACGCGACCAAGTACACCGAGGACGCGACGGCCATGATCACCAAGCTCGACGAGAAGCTCTCGGTTCAGCCGGTGGTGCAGAACACCAACACGACGAACAACAACACCACCGTGAAGACCGGGTCCAACGGCTCGGCCGGCACCACCACGGGCTCCGCCGGAACCACCACGGGCTCCGCGGGCACCACCACCGGCTCGGCCGGCACCACCACCGGCTCGGCTGGCACCACCACGGGCTCCGCGGGGACCACCTCGGGCTCGGCGAGCACGCCCACCGGTACGGGCACGGGCTCCGCGACGAAGCCGCCCACCGGAACGGGCTCCGGATCGGCGCCTGCGGGCACCGGTTCGGCCGCGAAGCCGCCCACGGGCACCGGCTCGGCCGGCTCCGCGGCGGCGCCGTCGGGCGGTCAGACGCTCAAGGACGGACCGAAAGAGCCCGAGCCTGACTTCGTGAAGAAGCTCCCGTAGGGCGGCGCGACCGAGTTAGCGCGCAGCACTCACGGGCAAGCGTGGTAGTGGGCGACCGCGCTACCCGCATCGAGCTCGATACGACCGTCCGCGCCCGTGACGGGCTCGACCGGGACCGGAATGAAGCTGTCGCCCTCCTGGGCCGAGATCTTGGTGCCCTCGAGCTTCCAGCAGGTCTTGATGTTGCTGACCTCCTTCTCGGTGCCGCCCGTGTCGACCTGGGTGGTGTGGAAGCCGATCTGGCCGCCCGTGCCGAACGTGATGCGCGCCTTCACGACGGTGCCCTCGTGTGGCGTCGCCACGCACCACTCGTTCTTGGTGACGATCGCGAACCGCTCGGCGTCGCCAGTCGCCCGGGGATCGGCGCAGCTCAGCGGTCCGGCCGTCGTGGTCGAGCCCTTCTTGGTGCCGCCACCACAGGCAGCGAGGATGGTCAGGAGCAGAACAGTCGGCGCGACGCACGTGCGGAACATGGGCTCGTCCTCGGTTGAAATCGAGCGACGAGGTTATCACCACTCGCCCGGGCCCCCCCCCGGCCCCCCCCCCGCCCCCCCCCCCCCCCCCCCCCGCCCCCCCCCCCCCCCCCCCCCCCCCCCCCCCCCCCCGGGGCCCCCCCCCCGGGGGCGGCCCCCCCGGGGGGGGGGGGCGCCCCCCCGCCCCCCCCCCCCCCCCCCCCCCCCCGGGGGGGGGGGGGGGGGGGGGGGGAAGACCCCCGGGGGCCCCGGGCCCCCCCCCCCCGGGCGGGGGCGCGGGGGGTGGCCCCCGGGGGGTCCGCCCCGCCAAAGCGCAGCACGCGCGACGCCGGCGACCTTGAGCCACTTGCTCGGGTCGCCGACGTGTGGCCGCTCACCACCGCGCACGAGGTAGCGCACGGCGGCGGCGAGGCCGTCGAGCGTCAGCGGCCACATCCCGAACACGCTCGCGATCACCTCGATCGTGGTGCCCGACCAGAACCGGTCGGGCTCGGGGTTGAGCCACGCAGCGCTGCGGAAGTGCGCCGCGAGCCGCCGCAACCACTCGTGGCCCGACGCGCGGCTCTGCGCGTAGAGGTACATCGAGCCACCTGG
This sequence comes from Myxococcales bacterium, assembly GCA_016720595.1. Taxonomy (GTDB): domain Bacteria; phylum Myxococcota_A; class Polyangia; order Haliangiales; family Haliangiaceae; genus JABFXX01. The sequence continues at coordinate 381,992 of JADKKI010000072.1, read as the reverse complement.
ATCGAGGAGCTCGGCCGGATGCATCAGGGCATCGCCGACCATCACGAGCTTCTCGTCGCGGTCGCTACCGGCGATCAGGTCCGCGACCTGGACCGGCTTTCGGAACTCGGCGTCCTCGTAGACGGTGCTGTAGACGCAGTTGTGGAAGTAGTAGCTGCGGAACTTCGCGAACCGGCCCGAGCGCGAGGCCGCGGTGAACATCCGCGACATCAGCTCGGAGTGGGGATCCATCGAGCCGCCGACGTCCATCATCAGCAGGACCTTGACGCGGTTGCGGCGCGGTGGCCGGAACACGATGTCGATCTCACCCGCGTTCTTGCAGGTCTTGTCGATCGTCTCGTCGAGATCGAGCTCCTCGATCGCACCTTCGCGCCCGAGCTTGCGGAGGCCGCGCAGCGCCACGTCGATCTGGCGGACGTCGAGCACCACATCGCGACGGTACTCGCGGAACCGGCGCTCGTCGGCCACGGCCATCGCGCTGCGACCGCCGCCCCCACCGACGCGCATCGCGTTCGGGTTCTTGCCACCGGTGCCGAATGGCGAGGTGCCGCCCGTGCCCACCCAGCGGTTGCCGCCGTCGTGCCGCTCCTTCTGCTCCTTCATCCGCTGTGCGAACAGCTCGCGGAGCTTCTCGAGATCGAGACCCTCGAGCGCCTTCCGCTGCTCGGCGGTGAGCGCATCGAACGCCTTCGGATCGTTCAGCCACTCCAGCAGCTGCTCGGTCAGCGCGAGCGCCTGCGGATAGATGTCCTTGAAGTAGGCGAGGAACGCCTCGTCATAGGCGTCGTAGAGCGCGATGTCCTTCACGCACAGCGTGCGGCAGAGCCGGTAGAAGCCATCGAGCGAGCTCTCGTGGAGCCCGAGCGCCATCGCCTCCATCAGCGCCATCCACTCGTGCGTGGACACCGGGACTTTCCTCGCGCGCAGCTCGAACAGGAAATCGATCAGCAAGCGTCAGGCCTTCGCTCGCTTGCCGAGCAGCTCCACGTCCTGCTCGGTCTTGAGCAGCGTGCCGAGAAACGGGATCCCTCCCGAGACGCGCGACAGATCGACGTTGGCCTTCTTGAGCGCGAGGATCCAATCGACTAGCTCGGACGTCGAAGGCTTCTTGCGCAGCTTCGGCGTGGCGCGCAGGCCGAAGAACACCTCGAGCGCGTTGTCGAGCACCTTGTCGGTGATGTCGGGGTGGTGGACCCGGACGATCTCGGCCATCAGCTCGCGGTTCGGGAACTGGATGTAGTGGAACACGCAGCGCCGCAGGAACGCGTCCGGCAGCTCCTTCTCGTTGTTCGACGTGATCACCACGACCGGGCGCTCCGCGGCGGCGATCTCCTTGCCGGTCTCGTCGATCCGGAACTTCATCGCATCGAGCTCGTGGAGCAGATCGTTCGGGAACTCGAGGTCGGCCTTGTCGATCTCGTCGATCAGCAGCACCACGCGCGACGGCGCGGCGAGCGCCTCGCCCAGGGGCCCGAGCTTGATGTACTTCGCGATGTCGCGGACGTTCGAGGCATCCCCGAACCGGCTGTCGTGGAGGCGCGCCACCGTGTCGTAGACGTAGAGGCCGTCCTTGGCCTTGGTGGTCGACTTCACGTGCCAGCGGATCAGGGGCAGCCCGAGGGAGAGCGCGAGGTTCTCCGCGAGCAGCGTCTTGCCGGTGCCCGGCTCACCGCGCACGAGCAGCGGCCGCGCGAGCGCCACGGCGACGTTCACCGCGTGCTTGAGATCCTCGCTGGCGATGTAGCTCGCGGTCCCCTGGAATTGGTCGAAGGCGTCGGACATCCCGCTGACCTTAGCGCATTTTCGAAGAAACGGTCAGCCCTGACGGAAACCGGGGAAGGCAGGTCCCGTCGCCTGGCCACGACAGTGGTCGCCCCCTCCGCAGCGTCGCCATCGTGCTCTCGCGTGGGCGCACCGCGAGGTTCCGCGGAGTTCGGCGCTGCCGTCCGTCACCCGTGGTCGACGAGGTGTCACCCGCCCTCGACAGGCGACAGCTGGCATCGCCGCTGCACCTGGATCACTCGCCATCCAACCAAGGAGCTCTCGATGTCCCTGCTCGCACCGCTGACCACGATCGCCGCCGAACATCTCGTGACCGCCACCGGAGGTCAGATCGTTCGCTACACCGCGCGCCACGACGAGAACCTCAAGGCGCAGCTGACGACCTTGCAGGAGTCCGTGAAGGACGTCGCCCGGGCCGCGTCGACCGCGCCGAACAAACAGCAGGAGACGATGAACCTCGTGATGATGATGTCGATGATGCGGCGGTGACCGCGGCGCCTCAGAGGTGCTGGTAGCCGAACAGGATCCCGATGCTCGTGTACTTCGCCTTCGAGCCCTGGTCCTCCAGGAACGTCGGTGTCAGCTCGAGCGAGAGGTTGATCGTGTTCTCGTTTCCCGTGGTGAACGTGTAGCCCGCGCGGAAGTCGAGGCCGAGGCCGGTCACGCTGTCGTTCTTCGGGATGTCTCCCGAGAGCGCGAGCACGCCGACACCGGCGCCGCCGCCGAGCCAGAAGTGATCGTCGATCCAGACCTGCGCGGCGACCACCAGCACGCCGCTGGTCAGCCGTACGCCCTTCTCGGTCAGGGACACGCCGGCGATCCGGCCGGTGATCGCGAGCCGCGGGCTGACGAACGCACCCGCGCCGAGGTCCGCACCCGCGAGGCCGATGTCGGACGTATCGGACCCCGCGTCCGACGAGTAGTGGATCCAGCCGAGCCCGAGGTTCGCCTCGAACGTGAAGCCCTTGCGCAGCGCCGCGCCGGTCGGCCGCGCGAGCGCCAGCGGACGCCCGTACGGATCGACGCCGGTCGCGTACGGCGCGGCGGCCACGGGCGGCGGCGTCGGAGCCTGCACGGGCGATGGCTCGAGCGCCGGTGCCGGCTCGACGGGATCCGCGGGCGGCTGTGGAGCGCCCGGATCAGGCTCGGCGAACACGGCGGCGGGGATCAGGAGGGCGAGCAAGGCGACCGTGCGCATCGCTCGACGGTACGCGATCTCGAGGTGGCAAGACGTGGCAGCCGGCCCCGCGGTGCGTGACCGGGGCTACTTCTTGCGACCCTGAACGTAGCCATCGGCCACGCCGTACAGCCAGGTCGCGCCGTAGATCAGCGCCGCGGCCGAGCCGAGGATCGGGAGCGCACCGAGGAAGCTCGAGCCCGCGATCACCGCGACGGCGAACACGCCGATCGCCTTGTCGGTCTCGCCGTTCACCAGCTGACCGACGCCCGGGATCACGGCGCTGCAGATCGCGGGGACCACCCCGCTACCGTTGCCACTCCCACGCCGGACCAGCGCCTTGCTCATGACCTGGTTATGCCACGTTTCGGCGTGGCGTCGAGATCCGGCCGGCTCAGCGGATCACGAGCGTCCGCTGCCCGCAGCCGGGGCACTGCGAGCTCTCGCCGCCCATCTGCTCGAGCTCGGTGAGGACCTTCTGGCCGCTCACCGTCAGCGCCCACGGGTGCCGGGGTGGCTTTCGGTGGGTGACCTCGGTCTGGCTGAAGTACCCGCCACAGTTACCGCAGCGATACGCCATCGCGCAGCTATGACACGTTTCGCGGCAACTGCCTCAGAACCACGTCGAGAAGCCGAGCATGAACAGGATGTAGTGGCTCTTGATCGTGCCCTGGTTGTACGGGTTCTCGGTCTGGAACGCCGGCTGGAGCAGCGGGTTGGTGGGATCGGGCCCCTGACGCTGATCGATCGGCCGATCCTTCATCGTCCCCCCGCAGCCCACCGGCCCGCCCTGCGCCCCTGTGGGGTTGCAGTCGGTGCCGTCCGAGGATGCACCCGGGTTGGTGTTCGAGCCCTCGAGGATCGCGCCGAACCCGGCGTTGACCTGGAACCGCTTGGCCTTGTACGCGCCACCCACCGCCAGCGTCGTCCGCGCCGCGCCATCGAGGTTGGTGCGCAGCCAGCCGGTCTTCGCCGCGCGCGTGTCGTACGCGATCCCGGCGCGCAGGATCACCTCGTTGGGCGCCAGCCCCTGGCCGATCGGCAGGTGATAGCTGCCGCCGAGGCGGAACGAGAACGTGTCCTTGAGCCCGTAGTTGAGGAAGTTCTTCTCGAGCGGCTGCGAGAACGTGTCCGGGTTGCCGTTGACGTCGTTCATGTACAGCCCCGAATCGATCACGATCTTGTACTGGGTGGGGCTCGTGCACTCGGGATCCACGAGCGAGCCATCGCTCTTGTTGTGGGCGCACGAGCTGCCCCAGTTCTCCCAGTTGACGTTGAGCTCGACGTCGCCCTTCAGCGTGTCGTTCGCGCCGAGGAACTTGTAACGCGCGCCGATCGTGGCGTTCTGCGGCAGCTCGAGAGAGATGCACGCCTTCTGCTTCTCGAACGTGCCACCGGTGGCGCACGACACCATGTCATCGGGCACCGGCCCGAGCGACGTGTTGGTCGAGACGCCGGGGCCCTTCACGCTCTGCGCCGTGCCCTTGGCGCGGATCACGAACGGCGAGTTGTAGACCGCGCCAACCTCGATGTTCGGCGTGGGGCGGAAGTTCACGCCGATGCCGAACGCGGGGATGAAGCTGTCCTTGACCTCGGCGGTGAACAGGCTGTCCTGCCGCACGCTCTCGGTGACGTTGACCGGCGTGCCCCACACCGCGACCACGCTCTTGGACTCGAGGTTGCCGGCGGTGAACCGCGCACCGACGTCGAGCGTGGGCAGGATCCGGTAGCTCGCCGCGACCGTGGGGAGCAGCAGCTTGGACTCCTGCTGGAGGATGTCGTAGCGGGTCGGCGGCGGCGCGATCGCCGGATCGCCGGGGTCGGCCGCGCTCGGGAACTTGTAGCCCTGGCTCATGTCGCGGAACGGATAGCCGCTCGGCGCATAGAGCCCGGCCGCCACGCGCAGGTTGCAGATCTTGCCGCCGAGATCCGAGACCACCGCGACCACCGGGATCGGCTGGAACTTGCCGATGCCGAGCGGCGGCTTCGGGTCGTTCTCGACGGTGCCGTACGGCTGCCCCTCGTAGGCGCTGGTGATGTCCGACGCGTCGTCATAGGTCCCGCGCCGCGTGAACTCCATGAAGTAGCGGATGAACGCGGTGGAGATCGTGATCGTCCAGCCCGTGGTCTTCGCCAGCCCCGCCGGGTTGACCGAGAGGGCCTCGCCATCATCGGCCGAGGTGATCGCCGCGCCGGCGCGCGAGGTCGAGGTCGCCCCCGAGCCCGGGAGGAACAGGCCACCCGCGTGGGCTGCCTGCGAGACGAGGATGCCACCTGCGATCAGCCCACCAAGCTTCATGCGGCGGAACCTACAACAGATCCGCCCGGACCCGCTCAGAACCAGGTCGAGAACCCGAGCATGAACATGACGTAGTGGCTCGAGAAGCTGCCCTTGTTGACCGGGGACTCGATCTGCTTCTCGGGGACCACGATCGGGTTGATCGGATCGGGGCCCTGCCGCTCGTCGGAGCCGACCGCGTGCTCGACGCCATCCGCGTTGCACCCGAGCTTGGCCGCATCCTTCTCGACGGGGTTGCAGGTGCCGGCGTTCGACGGCGAACCCTCGAGGATCGCGCCACCACCGATGTCGACCTTCCAGCGCTTGGCCTTCCAGCCGGCGCCGACGGTGACCGTGGTCCGCGCCGCGCCATCGATGTCGGCGCGCAGCCAGCCCGTCTTCGCCGCGGCCGTGTCGTAGCCCACGCCACCGCGCACGGTGAGCGTGTTGTCGTTCATCGGGATGTCGTAGCTGCCGCCGAGGCGCGCGTTGTACGTGTCCTTGAAGCCGTGGCTGACCACGTTGTCCTTGAGGCCCAACGTCGGGTTGCCGCCGACGTAGATCTGCGCATCGGCGACGATCCGGTAGTCGGTGGCGCGGGTGGCGCTCCAGTTCTCCCAGCCGAGATCGAGCTCGATGTCGCCGCGCGGCGTGCCATCGGCGGCGAGGAACTTGTAGCGGCCACCGATCGTGGCGGTCATCGGCAGCGAGAGCTCGATGCAGACCTTCTGCTTCTCGAGCGTCCCGCCTGCCGCGCAGCGGACGTCGTCGCTCGGGCCGATCGTCACCGGCGTGCCGTTGAGGCCGACGTTCGGGCCGGTCTCGCTGGTGGCATCGCCCTTGGCGAGGAGGCTCAGCTCGGAGTTGTACGCCGCCGCCACCTCGATGTTCGGCGTGGGCCGGAACGTGGCGCCGAGGCCGAAGCCCGGCACGAAGTTGTCCTTCGCGTCGACGGAGAACAGCGCGTCCTCCTTGACGTACTCGACGGTGTTGGCAGGGTTTCCCCAGATCGTGACGGTCGACTTGAGCGTGGCGAAGCCGGCGGAGAACCGCGCGCCGACATCGAGCTTGTCCATGATCCGGTAGCTCGCCGCGATCGACGGCAGGATCACCGCGGCATCCTGCTTGACGATGTCGTAGCGCACGGGCGACGGCGCCTCGTTGAAGTCGCCGTTGAAGCCGTACTTCCGGCAGCCGCCCGACCCGACGGTGCACATGTCGCGGAACGGATAGGCGTTGGGCGCGAACAGCCCGGCCGCGAGGTGCAGGCCCTTGACCTTGCCGCCGAGGTCGGAGACCACCGCGAACACCGGCACCGGCTGGAACTTGCCGATGCCGAGCGGGAGGCTCGGATCGTTGCGGACGGTCGGGTAGGCCTGGCCCTCGTACGGCAGCGCCTCGGCGTCGATCGGGTCGTAGGTGCCGCGGCGCGAGAACTCCATCGCGTACGCGATGATCGCCATCGAGAGCGTGATCGTGGTGCCCTTGGCCTTGGCGAGCCCGGCCGGGTTGATCGAGAGCGCCTCGCCGTCATCGGCCGAGGCGACCGCGGCGCCTGCACGCGACGTCGACACCGCTCCCGATCCCGGGAGGTAGAGCCCACCCGCCTGCGCCGGTGCGATGCCAACCCCGAGAACCGTGACCGAACCCACCGTGATCGCGAGCGAACGAAGCTTCATGTCGGGCGTGAAGCTACCGCAGCCCTGCGGCGCTCGACTAGCCCGATGTGGGTCAACAAGATGGCGATGGCCGCCGGGGTGACCCCGCTGATCCTCGACGCCTGCCCCACCGATCGCGGCTTGATCGTCTCGAGCTTCTCGATGACCTCGTTCGACAGCCCCGGGATCCCGCGGAACTCCATGTCCTCGGGGACCCGCACGTTCTCGGCGCGCACCATCCGCGACGCCTCGGCCTCCTGGCGCCGCAGGTACCCGGCATAGGTCAGCTCCACCTCGAGGCGCTCGAGCGCCTGCGGGCTCGCATCGCTCGCCGTCAGGCCGCCGACCGCGGCGATCTGCTCGACCGCGGCCCAATCGAGCTCCGGCCGCCGCAGCAGCTCGGCGAGGGTGGCCCGCCGGTTGACGACCGGAGCCGAGCCGAACGTGGCGAGCAGCGCGTTGACGGCCTCGCTCCCGAGCACCGAGGCGCGCTGGGCGCGGTCGTGCGCCGCGGCGAGCTCGATCTGCCATTCCTCGTAGGCGCGCCACCGCGCGTCATCGACGAGCCCGAGCCGGCGGCCGATCGGCAGCAGGCGATCGACGGTGTTGTCCTCGCGCAGGATGAGCCGGAACTCCGCGCGCGAGGTCATCATCCGGTACGGCTCCTTGGTGCCCTGCGTGGTCAGATCGTCGATCAGCACGCCGCCATAGGCCTGGTCGCGACGCAGGATCAGCGGCTCTCGATCGCCGGGCCCGAAGCCGAGGGCGAGCGCCGCGTTGATCCCGGCGAGCAGGCCCTGGACGGCGGCCTCCTCGTAGCCACTCGTGCCGTTGATCTGTCCCGCGTGATAGAGGCCCGCGCACCGCCGGGTCTCGAGCGTGGGGAGCACCTCGCGCGGGTCGATGAAGTCGTACTCCACGGCGTACCCGGCGCGCGTCATCTCGGCGCGCTCGAGGCCGGGGATCGTGCGGAGGAACGCGAGCTGCACATCGTACGGCAGCGAGGTGGAGATGCCGTTCGGGTAGACCTCGGCCGAATCGATGCCCTCGGGCTCGAGATAGATCTGATGACGGTCCTTGTCCGCGAACCGGACGATCTTGTCCTCGATGCTGGGGCAGTACCGGGGCCCGGTGCCCTCGATGTCCTTGCGGTACAGCGGCGAGCGCGGCAGGCCCTCGCGGATCACCGCGTGCGTGCGCTCGTTGGTGTACGTGATCCAGCACGGCAGCTGCGGCAGCGGTGGGCGCTGCGGTGAGCGGTTCCACCGGAACATCGGCGGAGGATCATCGCCATGCTGCAGCTCGAGCGCGGCCACGTCGAGGGTCTTGCGATCGATCCGGCACGGCGTGCCCGTCTTCAGGCGCGCGAGCGGAAACCCCAGCGCGCCGAGCGAGTGAGAGAGCCCGATCGACGGCGCCTCGCCGGCGCGGCCACCCTGCGCGCGCGCCTCGCCGACGAAGATCGCCCCGCGCAGGAACGTGCCGGTGGTGAGGATCACCGCGCGCCCGCGATACCGCACGCCCATCGTGGTGGTCACGCCCATCACGCGATGGCGCGCCCCCTCCTCGATGATCCCGAGCTCCGCGACCTCACCCTGGCGGAGCGCGAGGTTGGCTTGCACCTCGAGCCGGCCCCGCATCTCGTCGCGGTAGCGGCGCTTGTCGGCCTGCGCACGGGTCGAGCGCACGGCCGGGCCCTTCGAGGCGTTGAGCCGGCGGAACTGGATCCCGGTGGCGTCGATCACGCTCGCCATCTCGCCCCCGAGCGCGTCGATCTCCTTGACCAGGTGGCCCTTCGCCACGCCACCGATCGCCGGGTTGCACGACATCTGCGCGACCATCTCGAGGCTGCCGGTCAACACCAGCACGCGCGCACCGAGCCGCGCCGCCGCGAGCGAGGCCTCGCAACCTGCGTGGCCCGCACCGACGACGATCACGTCGTAGTCATCTGGGTACAGAAACGGCGTCACGGGGCCGGATCAGTACCACTCGCCTCGGGTGCTGGCTCGCCCGAGCCGCCGCCGGCGTCCGGATCCTTGCGCCCACCGCCCTCGCCGCAGCCACCGTCGCCGTGCGGCTTCCACGGGGCGAACTTGTAGACATCGAGGGTCGCCTGAACCACCAGCTCGCTCGGGTGCGTGCCGTCCGGGGCCTTGCCGTGGTCCCAGCCGATGTCCTTGATCCGGGTCGAGCCGCACGGGTCGTGGAGGCCGCGCTTGACGGTGGCGTAGCGGGCCTTGAGCGCATCGAGCTCCTCGAACGAGCACACGCCCGGGTTGCCGCACTCGAACGCGAACGTGTCGTAGGCGCTCTTGGTCTTGGTGCCGATCTCGTGGACGGCGAGCTGCGCCGACACGCCATCCTTGTTCGAGGCACGCAGCGAGAGCCGGTGCTGCCCGGCGCCGAGGTCGACGTAGAAGCAGACCTCCGGCTTCTCGACCGTCTTGTAGAGGACCGTGTCGCCCGGCAGCGAGACCCACAGCTGCTGCGCCGAGCTGAGGCGGAACTCGAAGCGCTTGCGGCCGTTGTCGGGGACGCCCGGGTCGTGCTCGGCGTCGGCGCAGGTGCAGTGGTCGTACTCGCAGAGCGGGCCGGCGAGCGTGCCGGTGGTACGCGGTGCGGGCACCGGGCCGATCGAGATCTGATGCCCCCCGCCGGAGCACGAGCCGACGAGCACGAGGACACCCAGGCCAGGGACGAGGCCGAACACGGTACGCATGTCGCGGTTATCGCACGTGGTACGGGCAACCTAGTGGCTGGCGCCAGGGTCCAACCGATGTTAAGGATCCCACCCGGGCCCTCGGCAAAGAATTTGGCAATGATCTCGAAGAACTTCCTCCATGCCTGCATCCTCGCCGTCGCCGCGACGGTCGCCCTGGGCGCGAGCGCGTGCGGTGGCAAGAGTGGGGGCGGAGCGGTCGAGTACTCGGTCTCTGCGCAGAAGAACTACGACAAGGGCCTGAAGGAGCTGGACGGCAAGGACTGGGTCGCCGCCTCCAAGTACTTCGGCTTCATCAAGAGCCGGTTTCCGTACTCGAAGTACGCCGTGCTCGCCGAGCTGCGGCTCGCGGATGCCGAGTTCGGCGCCGAGCAGTACCTCGAGGCCATCGACAGCTATCGCCTGTTCATCAAGTTCCACCCGACCCACGAGATGGTCGCGAACGGCTACGCCACCTTCCGGATCGGCGAGGGCTACGCCAAGCAGCTGTCCGGTGACTTCTGGCTGTTCCCGCCGTCCTACGAGAAGGACCAGTCCTCCACCGAGGACGCGGCGAACGAGCTGAAGACGTTCCTCGACAAGTACCCGGACTCGCCGTACCGCGCGAAGGCCAAGGAGATGCTCGTCAAGGTCGGCAAGCGCCTCGCCGATCACGAGTGGTACGTCGCCCGCTACTACTGGGACCGCGGCAAGCCGATGGGCACCGTGATCCGCCTCCGCCGCCTCCTCGAGCGCTATCGGGGCGTGGGGTACGACGAGGAGGCCCTGTGGCTGCTCGGCCGTGCCTACATCGCGGTCGCGATGAATGACCGTGCGCGCGGCGTGTGGCAGGAGCTGGTCGAGAAGTTCCCCAAGGGCTCGCGAGCCGGGGACGCCAGGTCCGCGCTGGGTGGCCTCCGCCCCGTCGCCAAGCAGTAGCGTCGGCAAACGTAGTATCGTAGCTGGTGATGAGCGCTGACCGGGTGGAGCAGCTGATCGCGCTCGGCCGCGAGCACTACAACGCGAGCGAGTACGAGCAGGCCGAGCCGTTCCTGGCCGAGGCCGCCTCGGCGCGCCCGGGCTTCCCCGATCTCTACAACATGCTCGGCGTGATCTATCACGCACAGGGCCGGTTCCAGGATGCCGAGGAGGCGTTCGAGAACGCGCTCCGCCTGAACCCGCGCTACACCGAGGCCGCGCTCAACCTGTCGGTCACCTACAACGATCGCGGCAAGTACGATCGCGCCCGCGAGGTCTACACCAAGGCCGTCTCGGCCTCGGTCGGCCAGCCCAACGCGCTCGACCGGTTCGCGCGCGGCAAGCTCGCGAACATGCACGCCGACCTCGGGCGCGCCTACTCCGGCCTCGCGATGTTCGACGAATCGGTGCGCGAGTACGTCAAGGCGCTCGACCTGTGCCCCGAGTTCGCGGACCTCCGGGTCCAGCTCGGCAACGTCTACCGCGATCAGGGCGTCTATCACGCCGCCGTCGCGGAGTTCGAGCACGCCAAGCGCCTGCGTCCCGACTTCATCCCCGCGCGCATCCACCTCGGCGTCACGCTGTTCTCGCTCGGTCGCAAGGCCGACGCGATCGCCGAGTGGGAGCACGTCCTCAAGGTCGATCCCGAGAACAAGAGCGCCAAGCTCTACATCCGCATGGTCAACGACGAGAACGGCCCGCGCGCGGGCAGCGCCCTGCCCCGCGGCTAAGGCGTCGCCGCGTCGTCCGCGGCCATCTTCGCCTTCATCTCGGGCGTGGTCTGCAGGACGAACGCGAAGTCATTGATCGGCTGCGCGAGCACCTCGGACGCATCGGTGTCGAGCACCGGGTGGATCGAGACCACGGCGGCGACGCCGCGGCGCTTGATCCGCCCGACGATCGCCGAGTCGTGGCAGTGGCCGTTGCCGGCGAGGATGATCACGAGGCCGGTCGGGTTCGCGGTGAGCCAGCGGTACGCCCCATCGGCCATCGATTCGTCCCAGATCACCTGGACCGCATAGATCTGATCGGCCGAGGGCATCGGCGGCGCCGCCTCGTGCGGGTTGTCGGGCTCGGCCTCGGTCTCGGGCTTGCGCGAGTGCGCCGAGGTGCCCCCCATGCCCTCCATCAGCGCATCGAACCACGCGCGGTGCACAGCGTTGGTCAGATCGAGCTCGGGGATCTGGGCGCGCTCCGTGGGTGTCAGGGCATCGAGCCCCTTGTGCGAGACCTTCTTGGTCAGCTCGCGTGCCGCGTTGAGCGCGAGGAGCTGCCCACCGGCGGCGACCGCGGCATCGAACGTGGCGCCATAGAAGCCGTAGTCATAGCCCCAGCGGTCCTCCCAGCCCGTGCGCGAGCGCAGCGCGGCGGCGTCGATCCGCTTCGCCGAGAAGTCATCGAGCACGCCCTGGAACGGGCGCTGGACCATCTCGAGCCCGAGCGCGAGGCGCTCGGTGGCCGGCTTGCGCTGGGCGAGCTGCTTCACGATCTCGAGCTGCGCCCAGTGCTGGTGCGGGTTCGAGTGATCCTCGCCGATACAGATCGCGCGCTCCTTGCCGAGCTGGGTCCAGAACGCGGGCGTCTCGATCTGGCGGCCGGTCCGCGCATCGACGACCTGGTACGGCAGCGCGGCCGCCTCGAGCCCACCGCTCGGGGCCTTCGCCTTGGACACCGGCTTGCCGCCATACCGTCCCGCACAACCGATCAGCATCACCGCGAGAGCGCACACGGCGCGATGCGTGGACATGCCGAGATGGTAACACCGGGACCGATGGCCGACGTTCACGAGCTGCCCTACCTCACGGCGGACCTACCCGGCACCGGTGGGGTGCTGCGCACACTCGACGAGGACTTCCTGGTCGACGAGCAGCCGGCCTACCTGCCCTCCGGGACCGGGGACCACGTGTTCGTGCGGATCGAGAAGCGAGACATGACCACCCGGCACGCGGTGACCCAGATCGCGCGCGCCCTGGGGGTCAACGAGCGCGATGTCGGCGTGGCCGGGATGAAGGATCGACACGCGGTGACACGACAGTGGATCAGCTTGCCGCCACCGTTGACCCCGGAGGCCGTGCTCGCGATCACAGCCCCGGGGATCACGATCCTCGAGGCCGCGCGGCACGGCAACAAGCTCAAGACCGGGCACGTCCGCGCGAATCACTTCGTCCTCCGCGTGCGAGGTGCCGGTGCGGGAGCGGCGGCGCGCGCCGAGGCGATCCTCGCGCGGCTCGCCGAGCCACCGGGGGCACCGAACTGGTACGGCGAGCAGCGGTTCGGGCGCGATGGTGACAATGCGCACAAGGGCCGCGAGCTGGTGTCGGGGGCACGGCGGTTCGGCAAGGACCGCAAGCTCGATCGGCTGTTCGTCTCTGCGCTGCAGTCCGAGCTGTTCAACACGTGGCTCACCGCGCGCATCCACGATGGGCTGTACCGGCGCGTGCTCGCGGGCGACGTGCTGCACAAGCGCGCCGGCGGCATGTTCGTCTGCGAGGATCCGGTCACCGATGAGGCGCGCCTCGTGGCAGGCGAGCTCGCCCTCACCGGCCCGATGTTCGGCGACAAGATGCGGCGCCCCACCGACGGCTCGGCGGCGGCGGAGCGCGAGGCCGCCGTCCTCGCCGCTGCCGGGCTCGAGCCGACCGCCTTCGGGAAGGTCCGCGCCCTCGCCGAGGGGACCCGACGAGACGCGACGATCGAGGTGGCAAACGCGCGCGTGACGCCGGGAGAGACCACGGCCGAAGGTGAGACCTTCGAGGTCGGGTTCACGTTGCCTGGCGGCGCTTATGCGACGGCCGTCATGCGGGAAGTGATGAAGACCGTGCCCCAGCGAGTCGACGACACCCCCGAAGCCGCGTAACACTTCCCGCGATGGATCTCGCCGGCGCATTTGTCGATTTCGCCCAGCTCGGCGCGAACTGGGTGCTGTGGCTGCTGATCGCGCTGTCGGTGATCTCGGTGGGCGTGATGATCGATCGCGGGCTGTGGTTCCGCGGCCGGGACACCAACACCGACGTGTTCACCCGCGAGCTCCGCGGCGCCTTCGATCGCGACGAGCTCGAGCGGCTGCAGACCAAGTACAAGGGTGATCCGTCGATCGCCATCCAGGTCTCGCTGCGCGGGCTGTCCGAGCGCGGGCGCGGTCCCGAGGCGGTCGCCGAGGCGATGCATGGCGAGCGTGCGCGGTGGCGCCGCGGGGCTGACAAGAACCTGATGATCCTCGGCACGCTCGGCAACAACGTGCCGTTCATCGGCCTGTTCGGCACGGTGCTCGGCGTGATCAGCGCGTTCCAGAACCTGACCGTCAAGAGCTCCGAGGCCGAGGCGCAGACGCTCCGCGCGATCGCGGAGGCCCTGGTCGCCACGGCGATCGGCCTGCTCGTCGCGATCCCCGCCGTCATCGCCTTCAACTACTTCACGAGGAAGCTGAAGATCGTGATGGGTGGTGCGGATGAGTGCGCGCACACCGTGCTGTCCTTGATCCACGGCGAGGAGCACGGCGATCTATCGCCAAAGCCCGCCGCCGAGACCGCGAAGCCGAAGGGCGACTGATGGCGGGCGGGAGCCTCTATCAGGACGGCGACGACGAGGGCATCACCAGCATCAACGTGACGCCGTTCGTCGACGTGGTGCTGGTCATCCTCGTGGTGTTCATCGTGACCGCGAAGCTGATCGTCGCCCGTGGGGTCGAGATCGACAAGCCGAAGGCCGCGACCGGCGGAGAGGTCCAGAGCACGCTGCGCGTCTCGGTCACCGACAAGGGTGATCTCTACGTCAACGGCGACAAGTTCGTGGACGACAAACTCGCGGTGGCCCGGATCAAGCAGATCGCGGCCACGACGTCGAAGCCCAAGGCGATCATCGCCGGCAGCCGGGTCGGGCCGTACGGCAACGTCATGCGGGCCATCGACCTGGTCCAGCAGGCCGGCGTGACAGCGATCGCGCTCGAGAACGAGCGGCCCTGACCCTTTGCCGCTGTTTACCCGTCCGTTACCCGATGGGAACGGGGGTCGCCTCGTGTTGTCCCGCTATGCTGGTTTCTCAGCTGGTTTCGCAACGGGTTCTCAACTCATTCTGGGGGAGCGTTTGATGAAGAAGATCGCACTTGCTTCGCTTGTCGTAGCTGCAGCCGCATGTGGTGGGGATTCCCACGACAAGGGCACGGTCAACACGGCCAGCGCGAAGGCCTCGGTCGAGAACGTCGGCAAGATCAACGCGGCGATGGCCGCCGGCAACGGCGCCAATGCCGCCGCCGCGGTCCAGGGGCTGACCTCCGCGGGCCAGTCGCTCGTCACGCCGGCAACCGGCGCGGGTCGCCTGGTGGGCCTCCTGCCCGAGAGCTTCCCGAAGCACGATCTCTCGCAGGCCGTCACCGGCACCGCGGACTGCACCCCGACGGGCTGCACGTTCACGAACTTCGGCGATGACGCCGCGGGCTCGTCGTGGAAGATCAACGGCAGCGTCTCCAAGACGGGCGACACCACCAGCTTCGACCTGACGTACGACGTCAGCTCGGCCGGCGCGACCGTCAAGTGGGCGATCGACGGCGCGATCACGATCACCGCCACCAGCATCGACGGCAGCATCCACAGCCACGGCGTCACCGACGTCGCGGCCGGCAGCGCCAGCGCGGGCGTCAACGTCACGTGGGACACCGCGGTGGACTACGACGCGATCACGCTCGATGCGCAGGGCTGCGCCACCGCTGGCACCGTCCACGCCGTCGTCTCGTACAGCGTGAAGAGCGGCGGCAACGGCGGCGCCTTCGACGTCGAGGGCTCGGCCACGTTCGGCCCGGCGTGCGGCCAGGTCACCGCGAAGTGACCTAGTCCCCGGTCGACGCCGCTCGCACCGCGAGCCCGGCGTCGACCACCGCGTGGAGCAGCTCCACGTGACGGAGGCGCGCTTCGGTGATCGCCTCGACGGCATCGAGCAGCTCGACGATGCCGCCCTGACCGCTGCGATAGGCGGTCTCGGCCATGGCGCGCAGATGGTCGAGCCGCGCCAGCGCACCGTCGTCGAATGCGGACAGGACCTCGCGACGAGCTCGGAGCTCGGCGCCGGCCCGTACGAGATCGGCGGTCAGCTCGTGCTCGCGCGCCGCCAGCTCGAGGCCTGCCCGGGTGGCCTCGGCGCGGGCTCGCGCGACGGCGCCCTGGTTGCGGTCGAACAGCGGTAACGGGATCGAGATGCCGCCGGTGACCGCGGCGCCCCACGGGGTGGAGGTCGCGTACGACTGCACGCTCAGGCTCGGGACCGGGAGACCGTCGCCGCGTGCGCGATCCTCGTCGGCGTGGGCCGCCGCGCGCTCGGCGCGGACCGCGGCCAGCGCCGGATGTCGAGCATCGATCGCGTCCCTCCCGAGCGCGGGAGGGGTCGCAGGGTCGGCGAGCTGTCCCTGCGCGCGTGGCTCCCAGCCCGGAACGCCGACGGCCTTGGCGAGCGCGTGGGCGGCGAGCGCCTGATCGGCCCGTGCATCACCGAGCTGTGCGGTCATCGTCGCCACCGTGAGATCGATGCGCTCGAGCTCGTAGGGGCTCGCCGCGCCGGCAGTCGTCCGGCCAGCGACGATCCCGCGCACGACCCGGACGTCGTCGACGGCCGCGACCAGGGTCGTGACCTTCTGCTGTGCCGCTTGCAGGGCGGCGAACAGCGCCCGGATCTCGGCCTCGGCACCTGCCTGATCGGCCTCCAGGCCGGCGCGCACCGCGGCGATGCCCGCCTCTGCGGCCCGCTCACGCCGGCCGCGCTGATGCCCGAGGAGCAGCGGGACCTCGAGCGTGACCAGGGTCTGGGTCTCGCCGCTCGTCGGGGTGCCGGTCACCGTCGACGACGAGCTCACCGAGAGCGTGGGGTTTGGATAGATCCGCGCGCCCACCAGGTCGGTCTCCGCGACGCCGATCGCGGCGCGGCCCGCGGCCAGCCGTGACGACGAGGCGCGATACAGCGCGATCGCCTGATCGACGGTGACCTCGGCCGGTGCGCCCTCGGCGTACGCACGAGCGGAGCTGGAGAGCAGGAGCGCCGGTGCGATCAGCACGGCGAGGACGGAAGACCACCTCATGGCTCGTCATCCTCCGCAGGCGTGCCGAGCACGCGCCGCGTGGTCATCCGGTAGAGCACGGGCAAGACGGTGAGTGCCACGAGCAAGGTCGTCACCATCCCCCCGATGATCACGACCGCGAACGGCCGCTGCGTCTCGCTGCCGACGGCGTGCGAGAGCGCCATCGGCAGGAGGCCGAGGATCGCCAGGACGGCGGCCATGAGCAGCGCACGGAACCGCGACACCGGGCCTTCGAGGACGGCCTCCGCCAGGCTCCCGCCCTCGCGACGGCGCGCCTCGATCGCGGAGACCACGAGCAGACCTGCGAGCGAGACCTGGCCGAGCAGCGCGATGAAGCCGACCGCGGCACTGACGGACAGCGGGATGCCGGCGAGCCGGAGCCCGAACACGCCGCCGGTCAACGCGAAGGGCGCGGTCGCGAGCACGGCCAGCGCGCTGCGCCCGGAACCGAGCGCGCTGTAGAGCAGGACGAGGACGATCACGAGCGCGATCGGCACCACGACCTCCAGGCGCTTCATCGCGCGCTGCTGGTTCTCGAACTCGCCGCCCCACACGAAGTAGTGCCCGTCGGGTGGCTTGACGTCGCGAGCGACGGCGCGCTGCGCATCGACGATCACCGAGCCGAGATCGCGCCCCGCCACGTTGAACTTGAGCGCCAGCACACGCGAGTTGGCCTCGTGATTGATCGAGGCGCGCCCCTGTGCGAGCTCGATGTGCGCCAGCTCGCGCAACGGGAGCCGCCCGCCATCTGCGGTGGGGACCGCGATCGATCCCACCAGCTCGGGATCCGCGCGCTCCGCCGCCGGCAGCGCCACGCGCACCGGCACCATGCGGTCGTTGTCCCACATGCTCGTCACCACCTTGCCGGCGAGCGCGGTCTCTACCAGCTCCTGCGCATCCTCGATCGAGACGCCCGCGCGCGCGAGGGCCTGACGATCGAGCCCGAGCTGGAGCTGCGGCACCATCGAGTCACGGTACAGATCGAGATCGACGATCCCCGGCACGCTCGACAGCGCCGTCTTCGCACGATCGAGCGTGGCCCGCATCGCCTCGAGATCCGTGCCGAAGATCTTCAGCACCACCTGTCCGCGCACGCCCGACACCGCCTCCTCGACGTTGTCCTTGATCGGTTGCGAGAAGTTGAACTGCACGCCTGGGATCTGTTCGAGCTGGGAGCGCATCGCCTCCACCAGCCCCTCCTTCGTCATCCCTTGCCGCCACGCCTCGACGGGCTTCAAGTGCACGAACGTCTCGCTCATGTTGATCCCCTCGTCGTCGGTGCCATCCTCGGGACGGCCGTGCTCCGAGAGCGTGGCGATCACCTCCGGAAACTGGAGCAACCTCCGCCGAACATCGAGCAGGATGTCGCGGCTGCGATCCTGCGAGATGCTCGGTGGCATCTCGACGAAGATCACCAGATCGCCCTCGTCGAGCTCGGGCAGGAACTCGCTGCCGAGCCCCCGCCCCGCCAGCCCGCCGGCGATCACGAGGACCGCCGCGATCCCGATCGAGATCAAGCGTTGCCCCTGCAGCACGCGGAGCACCCGGCGATAGCCGCGCCGCGCGAGCTCGATCGACGGCGGATCCTTGGTCATCGCATCCCTGGGCCGCAGCAGGATCGCGCACAGCGCTGGCACCAGGGTCAGCGCCATCACCAGCGCACCGAGCAGCGCGAACGTATAGGTCAACGACAGCGGCCGGAAGATCCGGCCCTCCACGCGCTGGAGCGTGAACACCGGGATCAACGCCGCGATGATGATCGCCATCGAATAGAACGTGGGGCGCGACACATCGAAGGCCGCCCGAGCGACCAGGCCGAGCAGCTCCCGTCGCGTCTTCGGGTGGCGCTCTCGCGCCATGTGGATCACGTTCTCCACGAGGATCACGGCACCGTCGACGAGGATGCCGAAATCGATCGCGCCCATGCTGATGAGGTTCGCCGGCAGGTGGATCGCCCGGAGCCCGATGAACGCGCAGAGGAGCGCGAGCGGGATCACGGTCACGACGATCACCGAGCCCCGTAGCGTGCGCAGGAACAGCCACACCACCCCGAGGATCAGGAGGGCACCGAACAGCAGGTTGTGGTGCACGGTACCGAGCGTGTGTTCGACGAGGTTCGAGCGATCGTAGAACGGCTCGATCTTCATCCCGGCGGGCAGGATCTTGGAGTTGAGCTCGTCGACCTTGGCGTGGATCCCGTCGAGCACCTGGGTCGGGTTCTCGCCGCGCCGGAGCAGCACGAAGCCCTCGATGATCTCGGGGATGTTATCCATGCCGGCATCGCCGCGCCGGGGCACACCGGAGAGCACGAGCCGCGCCACATCCCCGACGGTGATCGCCGTGCCCTCGCGGCTCGCGAGCACCACATCCTGGAGGTCGCGCGGGGCCTTCAGGTAGCCAACGCCGCGCACCACCATCTCCTGGTCACCGTGCGAGAGGAACCCGCCGCCGACGTTGCGATTGGACTTCGCGAGCGCATCGCGCACCTCGGCGAGGGTCAGCCCGTAGGCCCGCAGGCGCGCCGAATCGACCTCGACGTGGATCTCGGGGATGAAGCCACCGAACCCCACGACGTCGCCCACGCCCGGGACCTGGCGGAACTGGGTCTGGATCGTCCAGTCCTGCTCGGCGCGCAGCTGCTGCAGCGTGTGCCGATCGCTCGATAGGCGGTACTGGAAGATCTCGCCGAGCGGCGTCGCCTCCGGCGCCAGCTCCGCAGTGATGCCCTCGGGCAGCTCGGCTGTGGTGAGGCGCTCGGTGACCATCGTGCGCGCCTTGAAGGCGTCCACGTCGTCATCGAACGTCTGGTAGATCAGCGACAGTCCGAACAGGCTCTCGGAGCGCATCGAGATCATCCCCGGCGTGCCGTTGAGCTCGCGCTCGAGCGGCAACGTGATCTGCTTCTCCACCTCCTCCGGCGCGAGCCCCGGGGCCTTCGTGATCACGTTGATCTGGTAGTTGGTGACGTCGGGAAACGCCTCGATCGGCGTCTCGGTATAGGCGTGATAGCCGTAGATCGCGAGGCCGGCCGTGAAGGCGAGCACGGCGAACCGGCGCGACACGCACACATCGATCAACTTCTTCAACATCGGTTGTCCTCGGGAGCAACGCGGGTCAGAGCAGCTGCTCGGCGGCGCCGTCGAGCAGCAGCGCACCCTTGGTGACCACCTCGTCGCCCGCTACCAGACCCGACAGCACCTGCACCTTGCCGCCGATCGACGGCCCGACCTCGATCGGCCGCGCGATGTACTGGCCCTCGCCCTTCTTGACGTACGCGATCGTGGTCTTGCCGTCCTTGATCAGGACGGCCTCCGACGGCAGCACGATGCTGTGCGCCGCGGGCAGCGAGATCACCGCGCGCGCGAACATCCCCGCGCGGACGCCTGGCTCGTCGGCATCGAGCGTGATGTACACGGGCGCCGTGCGGAGGCTGCCCGTCAGCGCCTGACCGACCGAGACGACCTTGCCCGGGACGGGCGTGGTGCGGGTGGACAGCTCCACCGCGACCGCCGCTCCTTCGTGGACCTCACCGAGATCGCGCTCGAACACATCCGCGATCACCCACAGCGAGCTCGGGTTGCCGAGCTCGAGGAGCGGCTCCCCGCCTGGCTGGGCGACGCTCCCCACCGTGGCGCGTCGCGAGATCACGATGCCATCGATCGGCGAGGTCAGCACCACCGTCGAACCGCCTCCCCCTCCCAGGATCGCCGCCGTGGATTGCGCCCGAGCGAGCTCGACCTCGGTCTGGCGCACCCGCGCCGCGACGGCCGCTCGCTCGCTCTCCACCCCCACGCCTCCGGTCGCCATCCGGTCCTGCCGCGCCAGCTCGCCCACGGCCACGTCGTGCTCCGCGCGTGCGCCCGCGAGTGACGCGCGAGTCGCCGCCGCCTCGGGGGAAGACACGGTCAAGAGCGGCGTCCCGACCGCGACCTTGTCCCCGGTCTTGACGTGGACCGCGGTCACCCGGCCGGCGACCGGCATGTTGATCTGGGCGACCGCGCCGTCGCGAAACGCCAGGCGAGCCGGCGCCCGGACCACGGGGGTCTCGGCGCCGAGGACGACCCGCGTGCTGGTGACGTAGCTGCGCGAGCCGGGCTCGAGGCGCACCGTGCCATCGGGCTGGGGGCTGGCGATCGCTGGTGCGTGGTCGGGTGGGGGCGAGGCAGCGGTGGACGAGCAGCCGGCGGCCAGCGCCAGGAGGACGGCACGAAAGTGGAATGGAGGCACGAGCGCCTCCTGTTCCATGCGGCGTGCCACGGCTAACTACGCGGCGCTTCGCGAGGCAGCCACCCGGCCCCTTCGCATTCTTGCCTCACCTGAGGCAGCCCTCCCGAATGTCCATCCGACTCCGCTTCACCGTCGCCCTCACGTTGATCGGTGTGGTGCTGTTCGGCACCTACGCCGTCCTGGCGTATCGCGGCGAGCGGGCGGACCTGCGGACAGCCACCGAGCGAGAGATCCGGATCATCGGCCGAGCGCTCGAGACCTCGATCGGCAACGCCCTCCGCGATCGTCAGAACGGCGACGTCGACGAGACCCTCGCCACGCTCGAGCAGCTGGAGCCCACCGTAGACATCCACGTGCACGGGGTCGATGGCGGACCGATCGCGCACTCGGCCGGCGCCGCCAACGACGGGCAGGTGGAGCAGCTGGTGGCGCGCGCGCAGACCCAGCGGCGTGAGCTCGTGGAGCTCGACGACGCTCGATCGCGCTTCGTGTTCGCCGCGCCGATCACCGACGACAACGGCGCGCTGCTCGGGGCGATGGCGCTCGTGCGCCCGACCTCGGATCTCGAGGCCGACCTCGGACGCACCCGCTGGCGCTTGATCGCCGTCGTGGTCGCGTTCGTCGCGGTGACGATGGTCGCCGGTCTCGTGCTCGGCACGCTCTACGTCTCGCGCCCCGTGGCGTCGATGCTGGGCGGCATCCGCGACGTTCGCCGCGACAACTTCCGCGCCCCGGTGCAGGTCCGCCGGCACGACGAGATCGGAGACGTGATCGACGAGTTCAACGCGATGGTCGCGGCGATCGCTGCGGCCCGCGGGCGCGCCGATGCCGAGACCGAGGCGCGCCTGAGGCTCGAGCGCGGCCTGCAGGGCGCGGACAAGATGATCACGATCGGTCAGCTGTCGGCCGGGCTCGCGCACGAGATCGGGTCGCCGCTCCAGGTGTTGATCGGCCGTGCGTCGACCCTCGCCGACCACGGGGATCCCGAGGTCCGCCGCCAGGGCACGATCCTGCTGGCGCAGAGCGAGCGCATCGCGAGGATCGTGGAGCAGCTCCTGTCGTTCGGCCGCCGCAAGGCCGCGACGATCACGACCTGCAACCTCGTGGAGCCGGTGCGCCACGTGATCGAGCTGCTCGCCGGCGAGGCGCGGCGCCGCGGCATCGTGCTGCAGGTGGAGCACGACGACGGGGATCATCGGATCGAGGCCGACAGCGACCAGCTCCAGCAGGTGGTGCTGAACCTCGTCAACAACGCCCTCGCGGCGACCCGTACCGGCGGTACGATCACATGCCGCGTCACGACCACCGGGGACCACGTGCAGCTGACCGTCAAGGACACCGGCACGGGGATCCCCGCGGACGTCCAGCCGCGGCTGTTCGAGCCGTTCTTCACCACGCGCGCCCACGCGGGTGGGACCGGCCTCGGCCTCGCGGTGGTGCGGGCGATCACCGACGAGCACGGAGGGTCGATCGAGGTGACCTCGGTCGCCGGCGAGGGTGCCGAGTTCCGCGCGAGCTTCCCGCGTCGCCAGAGGCGCACGTGACCGGCCGGATCCTGATCGTCGACGACGACCGTGCAGTGGTCGAGCTGCTGTGCGAGGTGCTCGGCCCCCACCACTCCGTGGTCGGCGAGACCGACCCGAAGGTCGCGATCGCGCGGATCCTCGCCGAGGACTTCGACATCGTGATCACCGATGTCGAGATGCCCGGGATCCGCGGCCCCGAGCTCCTCGCGCAGGTGCTCGCCGCCAAGCCGAACCAGCTCGTGCTCATGATCACCGCGTTCGGCAGCATCGAGCTCGCGGTCGCCGCGGTGCGCGCCGGCGCCACCGACTTCATCACGAAGCCGTTCAAGACCGACGTGCTCCTGATCGCGATCGAACGCGCGCTCCGCGAGCGCACGATGCGCCGCGAGATCGTCCGGCTGCGGCGTCGGCTGCGAGACGAGGACACGAGTGACCTGGTCGCCCGCAGCCCCGCGATGCAGCGCGTGCTCGCGCTCGCCGAGCGCGCCGCACGCTCGGAGGTGACGGTGCTGATCACGGGCGAGAGCGGTGCGGGCAAGGGTGCGCTCGCGCGCTGGATCCACGCACACAGTCCACGGGGCCGCGGCCCGCTGGTCGAGGTCAACTGCGCCGCACTCCCCGCGGCCCTGGTCGAGGCGGAGCTGTTCGGCGTGCGGCGCGGTGCCTTCACCGATGCCCACGAGTCCCGCGACGGGCTGTTCGTCGAGGCCGCCGGTGGCACGCTGTTCCTCGACGAGATCGGCGAGATGCCGCTCGAGGTGCAGCCCAAGCTCCTGCGGGTGCTCGAGGCCTCGCGGGCCCGTCCCGTCGGAGCCGCGACGGAGATCGAGCTCGACGTTCGCCTGATCGCGGCCACCAACGCGGCGATCGACGAGGCGGTCGCCGCCGGCAAGTTCCGGGCGGATCTGTTCTATCGCCTCGACGTGGTCCGCATCGAGGTTCCCCCGCTCCGGGATCGTCCCGAGGATGTGCCCGAGCTGGCGCAGGTGCTGCTGGCGCGCGCGACGCGAGGTGCGCCCACACCGAGCGGCATCACCGAGGAGGCGGTGCGCTGGCTCGCCCGCCGGGACTGGCCCGGTAACGTCCGCGAGCTCGCGAACGTCATCGAGCGGGCCGTCGCGCTCGGCGAGCACGAGGTGCTCGTCCTCGAGGATGTGCGCGATCAGGTCAAGGAGCCCCCGAGCACGGACCTGCTCGCCGCTGCCGCTGCGCGACATCTGTCACTCGATCAGGTGGAGCGTGGCTACATCCGGAAGGTCCTCGAGGCGTGCGGCGGCAACGTGTCGCGCGCGGCCCGGGTCCTCGGCATCGATCGACGGACCATGTATCGCAAGCTCGACTAGAGGTATCTGCTACGCTCCTTCGGGTGCGTCTGGATTCGCCGTTCGTGCTCGCCGCTGCAGGCACGATCGCGATCCACCTGATCCTGATCGTCGCGGGCGATGCGTGGGTGGTCTACAACCCGCCCAGGAAGGTCCCACCGGCTCCGCACGTCGAGCTGGTCGACATCGAGGCGCAGCCGGTGCTGCAGCCGCCTCCCCCACCGGCGCCGGCGCTCAAGCAGCCGGATCCGGTGGTGCCGAAGGTCCGAGAGGTCCGAGAGGTCCGGAAGGTCGCGGTCCGCCCGCAGACCCGCACCGTCGATCCACCGCCGACCGCGAACCTGCCACCTCCGACCACGGACCAGCCCACCGGCGGTGAGCAGGTCGTGGTCATGGACAACGTCGCCCCGTCGGCCACGGGCGTCGGCGTCGCGATCGGCAAGCGGACCTCGGAGCGGGTTGGCCGCGGGGGCAAAGGGGGCGGCACCGGCGCCGGCTCGGGCTCCGGGGCCGAGACGGCGCCCCCCGTGCCGACCTCCGTCGCCACGATCAAGAAGCGCGCGATGCCCAAGGGCGACTTTGGCTACTGGAAGGCCGGCAAGGACTATCCGCCCGAGGCACGCCAGCTCGGGATCGAGGGCAAGATCCTCGTGCGGCTGGTGGTCGACGAGACCGGCAAGGTCCGCTCGACGACCTTGGTCTCGAAGCTGGGACACGGCCTCGACGAGCTCGCCCTGGTCCGCGCCAAGGAGCTGGTGTTCGACCCGGCGATCGACACCGACAACAAGCCCGTGTCGTCGGTCGTGGTCTGGACCTTCGACATGACCTTACCGAAGTAGATCGCTATCCAACCGCTACCCCAGGGGGTTTCGGTACCGCCGGCAACCGGCGTACAATGTCAGGCAATGCGCAATCCATGGGGGATGGGCGCTGTCCTCGGGCTCGCGATCCTCGCCAGCTCCAGCTCAGCACCCGCCGATCCACCGCCGTTCGACACCGCGATCGACGTCCAGACGTTCGAGTACGCGATCGGCCCGAAGACCTTCTTCACGGTCAGCGACGCCGATGTCGCCGCTCCGAAGCAGCTCGCGGTCGACGCCCTGCTGACGTACCTGACCCGGCCGTTCACCATCTACAACTACGACCCGGCCATGCCCGACGTCGTCGGGTCCGAGCGCACGCAGGTCGTGAAGTCGTTGACCGCGATGCAGATCACCGCCGCCTACGGGGTGAACGAGAAGCTGCAGGTCGGCGTGAACCTGCCGATCATCTTCCGGCTCGAGGGTCAGGGCCTGATGCCCGCCACGGGCAATGCCTCGCCGAACGGGCTCAAGGTCACCGGCCTCGGTGACATCCTCCTCGAGGGCAAGTACCGCCTGTATCGGTCGGGCACGCTGAAGCTCGCCGGCATCGGCGGGCTCACCCTGCCCTCGTCGTTCGGCAGCGATGACTCGCAGTTCATCGGCGACAACCTCCCCACGCTGCACGCCCGGATCTCGGTCCAGAAGGACGTCGGCAAGCTGTCGTTCGGCGCGAACGGCGGGGCGCTGCTCCGCAAGCCGCGCACGATCTACGACAGCACGATCGGTCCGCAGCTGACGTGGGGCGTGGCCGCCGCGGTTCGCATCACCGACCGGTTCTCGATCATCGGCGAGAGCTACGGCCGCACCGGCATCCCGGACTTCTCTCTCGACGCCAGCCCGCTCGAAGCCGAAGGCGGCCTCCGCCTCTACGCCACCAGCTCGGTCGCCGTGGTGCTCGGCGGCGGTGCGGGTCTCGTCAAAGGCGTCGGCTCGCCGAAGTCGCGGTTCTTCCTCTCGGTGGGCTATGCGCCCGACGTGCGCGACAGTGACGGTGACGGCATCCAGAACGGCCGCGACAAGTGTCCGCTCATCCCCGAGGACAAGGACGGCTACCAGGACGACGACGGCTGCCCCGACGACGACAACGATGGTGATCGTCGCCCCGACGCCACCGACAAGTGCCCCGACGTCGCCGAGGATCTCGACGGCTTCGACGACGACGACGGCTGCCCCGAGCTCGACAACGACGGCGACAAGATCGAGGACCTCAAGGACAAGTGCCCGGTCGATGCCGAGGACGGCAAGCCCCCGTACCCGAACGACGGTTGCCCCGCCAACAAGCGTGACTCCGATGGCGACGGGATCATGGACGCCGTCGATCTGTGCCCGACCGAGGAGGAGGACATGGACGCCTTCGAGGACGGCGATGGCTGCCCCGAGGCCGACAACGACGCGGACGGCATCCCGGACGCGACCGACAAGTGCCCGCTCTGCCCCGAGGACAAGGATGGCTTCGAGGACACCGATGGCTGCCCCGAGCTCGACAACGACAAGGACGGCGTCCCCGACAAGAAGGACGTCTGCCCGGCCGAGCCCGAGACCATCAACGGCATCAAGGACGACGACGGCTGCCCGGACTCCGGTGGCACCATCATCGCGAAGGTCGATGGCGATCGCCTGATCATCGAGCGCATGCCCACGCTGAAGGGCGCGGGCCTGTCGGCACAGGGCGTCGCGATCGTCGATCAGATCGCGATGCTGATGACCGTGCACAACGAGGTCACCAAGTGGCTGCTCGCGATGTCGCAGCCGTCCGTGGCGGATGCGCAGAAGCTCGCCGATGCGGTCAAGGCGCGTCTGATCGCGAAGGGTGTCCCCGAGGATCGGCTGACGGTCGTCGGCGCGCAGGGCGCGGCGAAGATCGGCGGCGTGGTGCAGGAGCGCGGAGACGACGTGGCGCCGGTGTGCCCGGAGAGCCTGCGCGTCAAGGAGCGTCCCGAGGCGATGAAGGCCGGCTCCAAGCCGGTGGCCGAGGTCAAGCCGGCGCCCGAGCCGGAGCCCGAGGTCGAGATGGGCCCGGTCGACAAGGACGGCGACGACATCGTCGACGCCGACGACAAGTGCCCCGATCAGCCCGAGACCAAGAACAGCTACCAGGACGAGGACGGCTGCCCTGACCAGATCCCGGCGGCGCTCAAGAAGTTCTCGGGCTCGGTGAAGGGCGTGAACTTCAAGAGCGGCTCGGCGGACATCCTGCCGCAGTCCCTGCGCATCCTCGATTCGGCCGCCAAGGCGTTCGCCGAGTTCCCCGACCTCAAGGTCGAGATCCAGGGCCACACCGACGACGTTCCGCCCGGCAAGGGCGGTGCGTTCGCCGACAACGTCGCGCTCTCGCAGGCGCGCTCGGAGGCCGTGAAGACGTACCTCGTCGGCAAGGGCGTGGACGCCGGGCGCCTGACGGCGAAGGGCTACGGCGCGGATGTGCCGCTGACCCCGATCGCCAAGCTCAAGGGCGGCAAGCTCAACGCGGCGCGGACCAAGAACCGCCGCGTCGAGTTCAAGCTCAACGCCAACTGAGAGACGGCGAGATCCTCAGATCCGCATGCCGCGCAGCACCTTGGGCGCGGCATCCGAGGTGAGCTCGAGCACCTCGATCGGGCCACCGTAGAGCTTGGCGAGCCCGACGTCGATCCGCCACACCGTGTCGTCGCAGATCGCGTTGATGCCGCTCTCCTGCACGGTGTGCCCCACCACCATCCGCTTGACGCCCAGCGTCTTCAGCGACGCGGCGAGTGCGGCGCAGTCCCCCGTCGGCATGCCGGCCGCGCGGGTCCACACCGGGCTGTCCTCGGAGGCCACCACCGGTGGCTGTGCATCGGGTCCGCCGGCCTGACCGTCGAGCCAGCACCGCGCGCCGCGGTTGACCTCGTCCACCTGGGTCGCGAACTCGCCGATCACACCGCCATGGGCGAACACGGTGTCACCGACGATCGCGATCACGTTGTGCATCGCGATCTTCTTCGCGTAGACACCGCCTGGTGCGAGGGCCGCCACGCGGCGATCACCGAAATCGTGAGCCCCACCGCGCGTGACATAGCGGAAGTCCCCGGCGGCGTTCATCAGCTCGTGGTTGCCGATCAGGAGCAGCACCGCGCCGCCGGCCGCCTTGGCCTGGGCCTCGAGAGAGAACAGCAGATCGAAGATCGCCTGCTCGTCATCTCCGCGATCGAGCACGTCGCCGGTCTGGACGACCACGAGCTCGCCGCCGATCCACGTGTCCTTGTCATCGATCGCGCCGGCGGTGCGCAGGGCCGCGCGGGTGGCGGCGAGATCGCCATGGAGATCGCCGATCGCTACCAGGCGCTTGGGTGCCGGGTAGCGCAACGGGATCGGCGTGATCGAACACGCCGTGGCGGGAGCCGTGGCGGTCGCCGGCGGCAGCGGTGTGGAGGGTGTGGGCGTGCCTTCGCGCGGGTGCCCGCGATCACAGCCGAGCAGCGCCACCAATGCCCACAGGGCCGTTCGCATCACGGGTCGTAGCGTACGAGATCACGCCCCGGCTGGGTACGTCTGCCGCAAGGTCGCGACCGCGCCTGACACCGCCGCAGCGGGCAGCCCGAAGCACTCGACCAGCAACCCACCGATCTCGGCATCGGTGCCGGTGGTCACCGCCGTCCGCAGGCCCATCGCCTTGCCCATGAACGCGGGGCCCGCGGAGGTCATCTGCGCGCGGAAGTGCGTGGTGGCATCTGTCGCCACGCCCGCGGCGAGCCCGAGCAGCTGCGTGAGGACGCTCGCCGCACGCTCCGTATCGTTGCCCATGACGGCGGCGGCGAAGTCCCGAAAGGTCACGTCGGCCATGGGCCATCGTAGCGCCTGGTCGCGGTTTTCGTGTACGAACGCGGTCGTGTCCTCGCCGATCATCGAGCCCGATCTGGTCACGCTCGGCACCAACGTGGCGCTGGAGCACCTGGTCGAGGAGGATCTCCGGATCGTCTACGACCACCTCGACCAGATGGTGTTCGCACCGGGAACGACCGTGGTCCGCGAGCAGGACGCCGGCGACGACATGTACTTCGTGCTCGAAGGGACGGCTCGGATCGAGCGCCGCGGCCTCGCGCTGAACGCGCTGGGGCCTGGCAATCACTTCGGTGAGCTCGCACTCCTCGCGTTCACGCGCCGCGCGGCCACCGTGGTCGCCGTACGCCCGCTGCGGGTCGCGCGGCTGTCGCGTGCACGCTACCTCCAGCTCTCGCTGTCGCGGCCACAGACCGCGCTCCGGCTGCTCGAGGCCCTGCTCGGCAGCGTGGCCGACAACCTGGTCGCGATGACCGACAACTACGGCCTGTTGCTCGGCGATCGGCTGTTGCCCCGCCGGACCGAGGTCAGTGTCGCGTGCCAGGGCGTGACGCGCTCGATCCCGACGGGCACACCGGTCGCCACGCTGCTGCCGCCCGAGATCGACGGACATCGAGTCGTCGCGTGCGTGCTCGACTCGCGCCCGGTCTCGCTCGCCACCCGCGTGGTCTCCGATGCGTGGATCTCGCCGCTGACCCTGGCGACCTCGGACGGCCGCGAGGTGTTCCGCCGCAGTGCCGGGCTCCTGTTGCTCGAGGCCGCGAACCACATCCTCCCCGGAGCCATGGTGCGGCTCGGCCCCGGGCTCGACACCTCCCAGCGGATCGAGGCCGACCTCGCCGACAACGTGCCCGCCGAGATCGCGGCGCGGCTCCAGTTCGAGATCGATCGCCTGATCGCGGCGCGCGTGCTGTTTCGCGAGGAGACATGGACCGTCGAAGAGGCGCGCGCTGAGCTGACCACGCGCAGCTGGACCGATGCCGCGGCGATGCTCGAGTCGTGGCGTGACGAGATGGTCACACTGGTCAGCTGCGGGTGGGTCTACGCCCTCCGCACGGAGCCTGCCGTTCTCGATACCGGCGTGCTCGAGGGGGTGACGATCGGTGTCATCGAGGGCGATGGCCTCGTGCTCCAGTTCGGTCCAGGCGCCGCAATCGCTCAGCAGCGCCCCGCCGATGCGGAGGGGGAGCTCGAGGTCGAAGCACGGGTCCCACGCTGGGGCGGCGAGATGGTCGCGGAGCAGCGACCTTGGCACCGCGCGCTCGGCGTGACCAGCGTCGGCGAGTTCAACCGCTCCTGCGTCTCGGGCAAGGTCGCCGAGATCATCCGCGTGGCCGAGGGCTTCCACGAGAAGCGACTCGGCCGGCTCGCCGATGCGATCGTGGCTCGCGCCGATCGGCTCCGGGTGATCGCGATCGCGGGCCCGTCGTCATCGGGCAAGACCACGCTGATCAAGCGGCTGATCACGCAGCTCGAGGTGGTGGGGCTGCGGCCGTACGCCGTCTCGCTCGACGACTACTACGTCGATCGAGAGCGGACGCCGCGTGACACGAGCGGCGAGTACGACTTCGAGTGCCTCGAGGCGCTCGACCTCGTCCAGCTCCAGGCCGATCTCCGGCTCCTGCTCCGCGGGGAGCGTGTTCGCCCGCCCCGCTTCGACTTCAAGCTCGGCAAGAGCCTCCCAGGCACCGGCCCCGAGCTACACCTCGATGGGGATGGCGTGCTCCTTCTCGAAGGAATCCACGGCCTCAACCCCGCGCTCGTCGGCGATGCCGTGCCTCCGGGACAGCAGTATCGCGTGTTCATCCATCCTGCGACGGGGCTCCCGATCGACCGGCTGTCCCGCGTGTCACCGTATGATCTTCGCCTGCTCCGCCGGATCGTGCGAGATCGCCATACGCGCAACATCAGCGCGGCCGAGAACATCGCGCGGTGGCCGAGCGTCCGGCGCGGCGAGAGCCTGCACATCTACCCCTACCTCCCGAACGCAGACACGGTGTTCGACAGCTCGCTCGTCTACGAGCCGTCGGTGATCAAGGTGTTCGCCGAGCGCTACTTGCTCGAAGTGCCGAGCCGGGACCCGGCGCACACCACCGCGCACCGGCTGCGCCAGCTCGTCGATCGGTTCGTCGCGATCTACCCCGACCACGTCCCTCCCACGTCGATCCTGCGCGAGTTCATCGGCGGCTCCGGGTTCGAGTACTGACCACTCAGTGCGAGCACCTCGGTGCGCGAGCCAGCACATGACGCATCGTCTCCAGACCGTCGATCCCCCGGGCATCTTCATCTCGACGAATGCCGCCTGAACGCGCGGCCCGGTCGATATCCCCTCGCGCACGATCTCGACCGCGAGGGCGACCTATCGCGGGACCACCGTGACGTAGGTGAACGTGCCCGCCTCGAGCGGCACCGGACCGGTCCCGATCCCACCGCCGGCGAGATCGACGCGAACGGTGCCCGCTCCGACCACGAGGTTCGGCACCCAGACGTCGATGCCGGTGTCCCCGGCGCTCCACCCGGCACCATCGAACGCGCGCATCGGGCCGTGGCTCGCACTCGAGATCGTGACCGCTCGTGGCGTGCCGTGGACGTGCACGAACAGCTGCGCCTTGGCGGGATCGCTCGCCTCGCCGATCTCTGCGAACGCCGACGCGAACCGCGTCTGGGTCATCGCGCGAAGGCTGTGCTCCGCCCCCGCAGCGATCACGGCGCCGTCGGCGACCGCCAGCCCACGCGTCGGGTAGGTGCCGGTGATGTGCGGGCAGCCGCTCGCCGGCATCGGTGGTGGGATCTCCACCAGCGTCTGGGCCGCATGCGGGAGGCACAGCCGGAACCGGCCGTTCGGTGCGGTCGAGGCCGTGTGGGTCGCGTCGCTGCGCATCGTGAACTTCGCCCCGAACACACCGCAGAAGTCGGTGTCCTTCGAGTCCCAGTCGACGTACTCCCCCGTGAACAGCGCCTCGGGCCCGCAGATCGGATCGTCGGCGTCCACCGTCGCGTCGGCCACCGAGCTGCCGTTCCCGGGGCAACCGGTGAGCGCTGCGAGCCCGCACGCGAGGTACATCCACTCCATGGTGCGTACGCTAGCAACGCTCCCGCGATCCGGTGCGTGCGTGCGTCACCTGCGCTGTCGTGACGCGGGTGCCGCAACGCAGGAACTGCCACGGGGCCGCAAGGGCTGCGCGAACCTCGCGCAGGTTCAGGGCGGCGCGTTGGCGACCAGGCCGACGACGACGGTGATGTTGTCATCTCCACCGCGGCTATTCGCGAGCTCGATCAAGGTCGCCGGCAGCTTGCGGTACCAGGTCATCGCCACGATCCGCTCGAGCTCGCCGTGCTCGACATAGTTGCTCATGCCATCGCTGCACAGCACGAAGCAGTCGCCGGCCGACACCGGCACGCTCTTGGTGTCGGCCTCGATGTCGCGCTCGAAGCCGATCGACTTCGTGATCACGTGGCGGAACTTGCTGCTCTTGGCCTCGGCCTCGCTGATCGAACCCGAGCGGAGC
This sequence comes from Myxococcales bacterium, assembly GCA_016720595.1. Taxonomy (GTDB): domain Bacteria; phylum Myxococcota_A; class Polyangia; order Haliangiales; family Haliangiaceae; genus JABFXX01. Next base: position 350,115 of record JADKKI010000072.1, on the reverse strand, counting down.
TGCTCGGCGATCCACGAGTGATCGTCGCTCAGCTGCCGCAGCTGGCCGTCGCGGAACATGTAGCAGCGCGAGTCACCCGCGTGCACGAGGTGCGCGCGCCCCTGGTGGACGAGCACCGCGGTCAGCGTGGTTCCCATCCCGCGCAGCTCGGGCTTGATCCAGGCCGCCTCGAAGATCTCGGTGCTCGCGCGCCGGACCACTCCGCGCATCAGCTCGAGCGCGGGGGAGAACGTGTGCATCTCGTTGGCGCGCAGCGTGGGCTCGAAGCCCACCGTCGGTGTGGGGGCGACCGGGAAGAACTTCGGGATGGTCGGCGCCGCGCCCGAGTCCATCGGCTCGACGGCCTCCATCTCCTCGGTGACCCGCATGCTGCCCTGGATCTGCGTGGCGAGCGCCTTCTCGAAGTTGCCTCGCGCCTGGGCGAGCTCGCGGCCGAGGTGCTCCACGGCCATCCGGCTCGCGGTGGCACCACCCTGGTGCCCGCCCATGCCATCGGCCACCGCCATCACACCGGTCTCGGTGTCGACGAGGTAGCTGTCCTCGTTGCGCTCGCGCTTCCGCCCGGGGTCGGATTGCCCCCACGCCCAAAGCCGCATAGGCCAGTACTCCGCGCTCCTCTCGGTGAGGTTGCCGTCCTCGCAGCGGAGCAGCTTGCCCTTGCCCTCGACCTTGGTGAGGATGTTGACCGGGCGGGTCCACACCTTGGCCAGCGCCCGCAGCGTGTCCTTGGCCTGGCCCAGGTCGAGATCGACGCCCTCGTGGATGTGGCGCAGGAGGAGCTCGCTCTTGTTCTCGAAGTTGCCGTCCTCGACGACGATCACCGGCTGACCGCGGTTGGTCAGCATCTTCAGCATCTGGTCTTTCACCTTCTTGAACTCGCGGCTCATGATCTCCCAGTTGCCGCTGCGCTCCGAGAAGCCGAACGCATAGAACTTCTGCTCGATGCAGAACTCGAGCGTGAAGAACTCGTCGATGAACGTGATGTCGTTGTAGAGCTTGCGGACCTCGAAGATCCGGCTGCGGCCCGTCCCGGTGCGCCGGTCCCAGTTCCGCTTCTGCTCCATCGAGTCACACTCGTCCCACTCCTTGCCGTACTGCCCCTTGTTCCAGCGCTCCTCGATCGAGCGGAACAGCTCGACGCCGAGCTTGTACGGGTTGAGCCGGCCCGGCGAGGTGGCGAGGACGCCCGCGTTGGCGTCCGCGTAGTCGACGATCTCGGCGGCGGTCAGCGCCTTCTCGGTCAGGATCCGCGAGTGCCAGTAGGTGGCCCAGCCCTCGTTCATGATCTTGGTCATGGCCTGCGGCGCGAAGTAGTACGCCTCGTCGCGGACGATCTCGAGCACGTCCCGCTGCCAGTGATCGAGAGGTGCATGCTCGATCAGGAACGCGAGCACGTCGCGCTGCGGGTGCTCCGGGAACCGGCGCTTCGCCTTCTTGGCCTCGTCGTCCTTCTTCTTCTTCTGCGCCTCGAGGTACTCGGGCGGGTTGATGAACTTGTCCATGTACTGCTTGGCGCGCAGCCGCGGCACGTCGTCCTCGGGGTCGTCGTCGTCGCCCTTGGCCTCGCGCGAGCGCTGGATGTACGCGGACATCGGATCGATCAGGTTCTCGAGCGAGAGGCAGACGTCGATGAAGTCCTCGACCACATCCTGGCCGTGGCGCTCCATGTGCCGCCGCACCTGCGCGGCGTGGTTCGCCATCCCGTCGATCATCTTCCGGTTGGTCTTCGAGAAGTAGTAGTTGTTCTTGAAGAAGTCGACGTGGGCGCAGACGTGCGCCATCACGAGCTTCTGGTCGACGAGCGAGTTGCCCTCGAGCAGGTAGGCGTACGCCGGGTTGGTGTTGATCACCATCTCGTAGATCTTCGACAGGCCCCACTCGTAGCTCTTCGAGAGCTGCTCGTAGTCCATGCCGAACCGCCAGTGCGGGTAGCGCGTCGGGAACCCGCCGTACGCGGCCACCTCGTTCATCGTCTTGTAGTCGAGGACCTCGTACAGGATCGGAAAGAAATCGAGGCCGAAGTTCTTCGCGTAGCCCTCGACCTCCTCCTGCATGTCGCGCAGATACGCCGGGAATCGCTTGATCGACATCGGCTAGCGACCCTTCCCGAGGAACTCTTTGATCGAGTCCATGATCGCGTCCTTGCCCTTGATCTCCGAGGTCACCACGCGCTCGTCCTCGTCGAAGTGCTCGGTCAGGTCCTTGATGAACTGCCCCGAGCCGTACGGCGATTCGACCTGGCCGTACGAGAACAGGTTGCACGCCGGCAGGATCTCCTTCTTGAGCAGCTCGACGCAGGTGTGCGTGTCGTCGACCGACCAGTTGTCGCCGTCGGAGAAGTGGAACGGGTAGATGTTCCACAGCGTCGAGGGGTACTCCTCCTCGATCATCTTCGCGCACAGCTTGTACGCCGAGCTGATCATCGTGCCGCCCGACTCGCGGGTGTGGAAGAACGTGTCGCGATCGACCTCCTTGGCCATCGCGTCGTGGATGATGAAGCGGCTCTCGATGCCGTTGTACTGGGAGCGCAGCCAGGTATCGATCCAGAAGCTCTCGATGCGGACGATCTCCTTCTGCTCGTCGCCCATCGAGCCGGAGACGTCCATCATGTAGATGATGACGGCGTTCGACTGGGGCAACGGCTCCTTCTTCCAGGAGCGATACCGCTTGTCGTCCTTGATCGGGACGATGATCGGGTTCTTGGGATCGTAGCTGCCCATCGCGATCTGCCGCCGCAGCGCCTGCTTGAAGGTGCGGCGGAAGTGGCGCAGCGACTCCGGCCCGGTGGTGCGGATGCCGGTGTACTTGTCCTTCCAGGCGACGATCTTCTCGGTGCCCTTGGGCTGGATCCGCGGCAGCTCGAGCTCCTCGCCCATGATCTCGGCCAGCTCTTGCAGCGAGACCTCGAGCTCGGCCAGGTGATCGCCCGGGCGATCGCCGGCCTGCCCCGCCCCGGCGGCTCCTCGCCGTCCTGTCCGAGCGAGTCGCCGACGTCGCCCTGCCCCTGGCCCACGCCGCCCTGCTGCTTGTCGCCGTGCTTGAAGTGCGGGATGTCGACGGAGGGGACCGGGATCGAGACCTTGTCCTTTCCCTTCTTCGCGATCATCTCGCCCTGCGAGATGTACTTGCGGAGGTTCTGCTTGATCTTCCCGCGGATGATCTGCCGGAACCGGCCGTGGTCGAGATCGATCTTCTGGCTCATCTCATCCCCCGAGATTCCTCAGATCACCACGTCGGCGATCTCGCCGCGTTCGTTGACGAAGCACAGGCGTCCGCCCTGGCGCTTCGTGCGTTGCGCCAGGTCAACAGCCAGCGCGCGACAACGCCGCCGATCCTCGGTCTCCGGCTCCCCCAAGCCGGCAGCAGCTCCGCCAGGTGGGTGAGCTCGACCGCACGGGGCCCTTTCCGAGAGGGTCGCTCATCAGCTCTTGACGTCTCCGCGCGCGAAGATCGATGCCACGAAGTTGAGGACGTCGGTGGCGACACCTCGTCGTAGCCGAAGTTCTTGATCAGCCGCTGCTTGACCACATCGATCTTCGCCTGCGTGTCGCGATCGACCACGCTCGAGACCAGGGACGTCAGCTTGATCGAGTCCTTCTGGTCCTCGAACAGCTTCGCCTCGAGGGCCTTGTGGAGCCGCTCGTTGGTCTTGTAGTCGAACTGCCGGCCCTCGATCGCGAGCGCGCCGATGTAGTTCATGATCTCGCGGCGGAAGTCGTCCTTGCGGCTCTCGGGGATGTCGATCTTCTCCTCGATCGACCGCATCAGCCGCTCGTCCGGCTCCTCGTCCTGGCCGGTGTACGGGTTCTTGACCTTCTCCTTCTGGGTGTACGCCTTGATGTTGTCGATGTAGTTGGCGCACAGCTTCGCGATCATGTCTTCGTCGGCGCTGATCGCGCGCTGGACCTCGTTCTTGACGATGTCCTCGTACTCCTGCTTGACGACCGACAGCATCTCGCCGAACCGCTTGCGCTGCTCGTCGGAGCTGATCAGCGAGTGGTTCCGCAGCCCGCTCTCGAGCTCGTTCAGCACCATGAACGGGTTGATCGCGCCCTCGGCCTTGTCGCTGACCAGCGCGTTCGCGATCTTGTCCTGGATGTAGCGCGGCGAGATCCCGTCGAGGCCCTCGCGCTGCGCCTCCTTGCGGAGCTCCTTGATGTTGTCCTGGGTGAAGCCCGGCAGCGTCTTGCCGTCGTACAGCTTCGCCTTCTGGAGCAGCGAGAGGGAGTGCTTCTTCGGATCCTCGAGCCGCGTGAGCACCGCCCACAGGGCCGCCACGTACAGCGTGTGCGGGGCGACGTGCTTGCCGACGCGCTCGCTGGTGAAGTCCTTCGCGTAGATCTTCACCTCCTCGGACACCTTGGTGATGTACGGGATGTCGATCTTGATCGTGCGATCGCGGAGCGCCTCCATGAACTCGTTGTTGAGGAGCTTCTTGTACTCGGCCTCGTTGGTGTGGCCGAGGATCACCTCGTCGATGTCGGTCTGCGCGAACTTCTTCGGCTTGATCTTGCGCTCCTGGGTGGCGCCGAGCAGGTCGTAGAGGAACGCGACGTCGAGCTTCAGGATCTCGACGAACTCGATGATGCCGCGGTTGGCGATGTTGAACTCGCCGTCGAAGTTGAACGCGCGCGGATCCGAGTCCGAGCCGAACTCGGCGATCTTCCGGTAGTTGATGTCGCCGGTGAGCTCGGTCGAGTCCTGGTTCTTCTCGTCCTTCGGCTGGAACGTGCCGATGCCGATGCGGTCCTGCTCCGAGAGGACCAGGCGCTTCACGCGCACGTGGCCCATCACCTTCTCGAAGTTGCCCGCGTAGTGCTTCATCAGCTCCTTGAAGATCAGGCGGCAGGCCGGATTGACGTCGCCGTCGGCCTTCACCTTGTGATCGTCATTGCCGAGCTTGAGCTTGTCGATCGTCGCCTGGCGCCACTCGCGCGGGATCAGGCGGAGCGGCTCGTCGTGCATCGGCGAGGGGAACGTCTCGCTGCCGCCGGCGTGCTCGCTGAGCGCACCGGGGAGCGTCCAGTAGTACGTGAACAGGGCGCCCTCGGTGGTCTTCGAGTACTCCTCCATCCCCTTCTTCAGCTGGCGAGCGATCGTGGACTTCGCCGAGCCGACCGGGCCGTGGAGCAAGATGATGCGGCGCTCGGTGCCGTACCCATGCGCCGCGCTCTTCAGCACGTTCATGAGGCGCATCAGCGGCACGTCGAGGCCGAACACGGCGTCCTTGCCGCCGTGATGCTCGTCGCGGAAGAACTTGTAGCGGACGAGCTTCTTCTTGTTGTCGATGTACTCCTCGACACCATGAGAGAGCACCATGTCGTACAGCCGCTGATACGCGTTCCGCGTGATCTGCGGTGTCTTGGCCACCAGCTTCAGGTAGTCCTCGAAGCTGCCCTCCCACGACAGCTCCTTGTACGTCGCATAGTTCTGGAGCTCTGCGATCTGTCCCACAAGACTCATGCCCTCGACCGTACCACACGGGTGTACGAACGGTGCGCGAGCGCGCTGTGCAGAATTTGGTGAATTGACGAACGCGTCTCCGTCGAGAAAATGATGGTACGGGGGTTTCTCATCATATGAAGTTCACCTTGCTCGCCTCGACTCTGACTCTCGGCCTCATGGCCTGCGGTGGTAGCGATCTCGATCCGGGGGCCGGCGATAACGGCGGCACCGGCACCAGTACGCTCAGCGTCGACGGAACGGTGAGCGCGCAGTCGCGGCTCACCAACGCTCGCAACGCGAGCGAGTTCGACACCGAGTTCTCGGTCCGGCTCCAGCTCAACGGCCAGGATGTCACCAGCGGCACGGTCACGATGACCAGCGCGAGCGGCTCGGTCGTCCTCGCCTATACCCAGCAGAACAATGGTCGCTGGCGTGGGACCGCCGCGGGCTACGACGAGGTCTACATCCTCGACGTCGACAGCGGCGCGGACAACGTCCATGACGTCCGCGTCGACGGCCCGAACGTCCACACGTTCAGCGATCCGATCGCGGGCGAGACCGTGGACGCGACCTTGCCGCTCGACGTCAAGTGGTCCGGCGATCACGCCGCGGACTCGGCGTCGATCGACACCGAGAACCTCGACCGGGTGTCGATCCCCGACTCGGGGAACTACTCGATGGCCGCGGGCGCGCTCAAGTCCAAGAAGGACCAGGCGCAGGAGAACCAGATCCGCATCGTCCGCACCAACCGGGTGAGCCCGACGGGTGCCACGGCTGGCTCGCAGCTGTCCGTGTCGATCGAGAACGACATCACGGTCGTCGCGATGCCGAATCCGATCTCCGGCGGCTGATCACGCCGCCTCCCGCCCGTGGGCTAGCCCACGGTTCGCCGCGAAGTTGTTCGGCGATCCAAACCATGGGCACGATGGGAGCATGGGGCTTCTGGACGTCTTCAAGCGCACGCGCTCTGGCGTCGTGCTCGGACCGCGCACGTTCTCGCTCGTGGTCGCGGGGCACGGGATCGAGACCCGGCCGCGGCTCCCGATCGCTGCCGCGCACCTCGCCGATGGCACGCTGGTGTTCGGCCCGTACGATCTCGCCGCCGCGCGCGAACAGGACGCCGTCCGCAACGTCCTGATCCGTCCCGGAGCGCCGCCCACCAGCGCGCTCGAGCGCCGCGCGATCTCCGAGAACTCGATCGTCACGTACTCGAGCGCGCAGCGTGGGACCACCCAGCTCGTCCTCGGCACGGGGATGCGCGATCACCACGAGGTCCTCGAGGCGATCAGCGTCGCCTCGCAGCCGCCGTTGTGGCGGATCCTCACGGACCAGATCGAGCTGCCCTGGCCCGCGAGCTTCTCGCTGCGCGCCGGTGGTGACCCCCGCGCCGAGCATGGGGCGTTCCACCTGGCGTACGAGGGCTCCGCGCACGACACCATCCACTTCTACGGCCCGCTGGTCGGCGACCAGATCCCCTCGCCCGAGCAGCTCCAGTCCGGCGGCGGGACCCGGATCGATGCGGGCAGCTTCGACGGTGCCGTCCGTACGGTGCGGCACTACACGTTCGAGGGCGACGCCACCGCGCTGCGCTACTACTACGTCGCGCTCGACGCGGCGACGATCTACCTGGTCCGCGCCCGCGCGACGATCGAGCGCTGCCGGCTCGTGTTCCCGGCCGCCGACGCGCTGTGCGCGGCCCTGCGCCCACGCTTCTGAGCGGACGGCTCGAGCGTCACTCGTCGCTCGACACGTACTTCTTCACGTTGCGCTCGTGCTCCTCGGCGGTCTTCGCGAACGCGTGGTTGCGCGAGTTCTTCGAGGTCGCCACGAAGAAGAAGTAGTCGCTCCCGTCCGGAGACAGCGTCGCCTCGATCGAGGCCTTGCCGGGGTTCGAGATCGGTCCGGGCGGCAGGCCCTCGTGGGCGTAGGTGTTGTACGGGTTGTCGGCGTCGTCGAGCTGCGCGCGGTGCAGCCGATCGCAACCCATCGGCTTGGGTGGCGTGGCCTTGAGGCACGGCTCGTTCCACGCGATGCAGGCGCCCGACTTCTGCACCGGCACCATGCAGCCGTAGCGGATCGTCGGATCGGTCTGCAGCTTGTGCGGCTTGAAGCTCGAGGACGTCAGGCGGTTGATGAACACCTGCGCGATCCGCGGACGCTCGGCCGGATCGACGGCCTCCTTCTCGACGATCGAGGCCATCGTGAGGATGTCGCGATCGGTCCAGCCCAGCTTGTCCTTGAGCTTGGCGGCATCCTTGGGGTGCTTGGCGACGAGCGCGTTCCACACCTCCTGGTGGCGCTGGACGAGGCGCTCCATCACGACCATGGGCTTCTCGCCGACGCGAAACTGATAGGTGTCGGGGAACAGATAGCCATCGACGGAGTCGCCGCTGATCGCGTGCTTGCCCAGGAACGCCTTGTCGCGCGCGATCGCCTCGAGCTCTTTCCCCGAGGCGACGCGCGCCCCATCGAGGATCTCGAAGTACTCGAGCATCGACTTGCCCTCGGGCAGCGTGACCTTGACCGTGACTTCTTTCACGCCGGCGACCAGGATCGCCAGGACCTCGCGCGGCGTGAGGTTGTCCTTGATCAGGTACTTCCCGGTCTTCACGTTGGTCGTGTCGCCTTCCCACATCGCGTACAGGCGGAACCAGGTCGGCTTCTCGATCACGCCCTTGTCGCTGAGCATCGACGCGACCGAGGGGAACGACATGCCGGTCTTGATCTCGATCTCGACGTCTCGCCCGGTGCCCGCGTGGACCTCGCCCGGGTAGGACAGCGCCCGGTGGATGAAGTACCCGGCGATCGCGGAGACCAGGATCAACGATCCCACCACGACGACCAGCGCGGTGCGGAACGATCGCTTCGACATCGAAGGTGGGACGTTACGACGAGCGACGCTGCAGGTCGAGCCAACCCTGGAGGATCAGCGCCGCGGCCTGCTGGTCGATCACGTCCTTGCGCTTCTGGCGCGACACATCGGCCTCGAGAAGGACCCGGTTGGCCTCCGCCGTGGTGAATCGCTCGTCCTGCTCGTGGATGCGGATCTCCTCCGGGAGCACGGCCCGGACGGCGACCACCAGGTCTCCAACCCGCTTCGCGCGGAGGCCGATGCGACCCGACAGCTCGTATGGAATTCCGACAACGACATCGGTGACCCTGTGCTCCACGCAGAGCGCCAGAACTGCCGCGCTGTCGCCAGAATTGCCGACACGTGCGAGCACGGTGAGCGGATGCGCGGCGATCCCGACCTCGTCGGTCAGGGCGACGCCGATCGTCTTGCTCCCGACATCGAGGCCAAGTGCGCGCATGGTCGACGCCAGGTAGCACGAACCGCACACACCGAAAAAAAAAAGGCCCTCCGAGGGGGGGCCAAGGAGGGCCGGGGCGCAGATCGCAGGGCTACTAGTTGCCTCAGGTGGTGGGGGAGACCAGCGGGATGAGGGGGGAGGGAACCACCGGTCATCCACCGAGTCGAAACTTTGACCCTGCGTCGCGCGTGTAGAACGTTTGGTTGTCATCCGAACCAGGCAGCCTTGGTTCCTATTCCTTGGAACCCTGGAGACCGTCTTCGGTTGCTTATTTCTATGAGCAGAATCGGTGCCAGCTTCGAGCGAGCGTGATTCGGGATCTCGTCGACAAGGAAACCAGCGGTTACGGGGTTCGAACTGACCGATTCCCGCCGCGAGGTGTCGGGCTGGCAACTGGTCCTGTCACCCCTGGTTCTCATGTGTGGCCAGTCTGGTGGCCACCCCCTGAGGTTGCTTCGCAGGTGATCGCGATTCAACGCAGTCGGATCCGGGTAATTGCGGGGTACCTTGCGAGGATGTCGGACGAGCCAGCCTCCCCAAAGCTCCAGGTCCAGATCGATGACGACATCGCCCAGGGGGTCTACTCGAACCTCGTGCTGCTCAATCACACGGAGAACGAGTTCGTCCTGGACTTCGCCTTCATCCAGCCGAGCAACGGCCGCGCGAAGGTTCGCACCCGCGTGATCTCTTCACCGCGCCACACCAAGCGGCTGCTGGCGGCGCTGCAGAAGAACCTCGAGCGCTACGAAGAGCGGTTCGGCACGATCGAGACCAGCGCGGACGACGAGCCGGTCTTCCATTAGGCCTGCAGGCCCTCCCCTGCAGGTGCTGCAGGCGCGTCCCCGCAGCGGGAAGGATGGATGCGTGAGCGCGGCGGTCAGGCGACCGCGGGCTCGGTGATCTCGACGGTCGCGCGCTCGAGATCGAGGATCGTCCGCGCGCCGAACGGCACAGCTTCATTCAGCATGCCGTGCCCGAACGGCGCCCCCACCGCGAGCGGGATCCCGCGCAGCCGCTCGAGCACCACGTCATGTGCGGCGCGCGCCGGATCGCGGCCACCACTCGGCGGGCTCGGATCTTCGCAGCGCGTGAGCTCGCCAAGGATCACGCCCTTGGCCTTCGCGAGCGTGCCGGTCAGCCGGAGCTGCGTCAGGTAGCGATCGATCTCGTACGGCCGCTCGCCCACCTCCTCGAGCCCGAGCAAGGCGCCGTCGAGGGGCAGCGCCCACGGCGTGCCCACGAGCATCGACGCCATCGTCAGGTTCGCGGTGAACAACGGGCCGATGTGCGTGCCCGTGCCGTGAGCCGCGAGCGTCCACGGCCGCAGGCCCACCGCGCGCGGGTTGGTCAAGAGGCCGATCAGGTGCGCGATCTGCCCCTCGGGGAGATCCTCGAGCTGGACGATCATCGGGCCGTGGATGCCGCGCACCCCGGCCGCGACGTGCGCCCACGACAGCAGCGCCGTCGCATCGGAGAACCCGACGATCGGCTTCGGATCGGCGCGGAGCAGCGCGGGATCGACGCGATCGAGGATCCGCATCAGCCCGTAGCCGCCGCGCGCGAGGATGATCGCGCGGATGTCCGGGTCCACGATCATCTGGGTGAGCTCGGCCGCGCGCTGATCGTCTGACGCGGCGAGATAGCTCGGCACGTCGGCCGCGCGTGGCTCGCGCAAGGTGGGCGCGAGCTCGATCCGGAACACATCGCCCAGCCGTGCGAGGCCGCGCTGCAGCCGGACCGCGTTGACCGGGCCGGCCGGCGCGCAGATGCCGAGCGTCTGCCCTCGCTCGATCCGGGGCGGGATGACGGCGCTCACCTGCGCTTGCGCTTCTTCTTGCCCGGTCCGCCCGCGGGCTTCTTGTCGTCGCCGCCGCTGCTGCTGTCGTCATCGACCGCGGGGAACGCACCGCTGCCTCCGAAATCGAGGCCGAGCGCGGATGGATCGACGGCATCCATCACGGTGGTCGACCGGCCGTCATCGACGACCTCGTGCTCGCCGGTGGTGCGAACGAGCTGCTCGATCTCGCCGCTCTTGCGCGTCAGCGACTCGAGCAACTCCTGATCGATCGCCGGCATCACCATCGTCGCCTTCGACTCGGGGATCACCGGGATCACGTCGGTGGTGGGCTCGGGCTCGGCCACGCTCACACCCTGCGGGATCGGCTCGGGGATCGTGTGCGTGCGTGGGCGCACGGTGACCTGGGACGACGTCCGGGCCACTGCGGGAGCGGCGGTCTTGACCTCCTCGGGATACGCGACGCGTGCCCGCCACCACGACTCGGTGGCCTCGCCGGCGAGCTTGGGCGCCACGGTCATCCCGGGGGGCTTGTCCGATCCACCGACCTGCTCGTGGATCGAGGTGACCGGTGGCCTCGACCAGGACACCCTCATCGGTCGCGATCAGGATCGACGTCCCGACCGGCATCGGCGCCGGCGTCTCGAGATACCCGGTGCTCGGCCGAACCTGGGTCAGCTTCACGCGGCGTCCGAGCGATAGGCCGCGATAGGTGAGGTCGACGAAGCTCTCGATCATCAGCGACGACGGTACAACGCCGGAGGCCTTAGTGCGAGACTCCGCGCGTGGGGCTCTTCGACCGTCTTCGCGCACTGCGCCCCAAAGGCAGCGCGCCCGACGACGATCTCGATGGCCGCACGCAGGCCCTCGTGGTCCGCGGCAACGAGTTCGGGTACGACCCGTTCGGGCTGTCGCGCGATTCGTTCAAGGGCGCCGCGCGGGTCGCCCGCTGGCTCTACCGCCACTACTTCCGTGCGAAGGCGTTCGGGATCGAGAACATCCCGGCCACCGGGCGCGTGCTGTTCGTCGCGAATCACTCGGGCCAGCTGCCGTTCGACGGGGTGGTGATCGGTGCGGCGACGTTCCTCGAGCCCCCGCAGCCGCGGCTGGTGCGTTCGATGGTCGAGTACTTCGTGCCCACGGTGCCGTTCGCGTCGTACCTGTTCGCGCGCTGGGGGCAGATCACGGGCACGCCGGAGAACTGCCGCCGCCTGCTCGCCTCCGAGGAGTGCGTGCTGGTGTTCCCCGAGGGCGCGCGCGGGATCTCGAAAGACTTCTCGAAGCGCTATCAGCTCGCGGAGTTCGGCAAGGGCTTCATGCGGCTCGCGCTGGAGATGCAGGCGCCGATCATCCCGATCGCCGTGATCGGCGCCGAGGAGCAGGCGCCGGCGATGAACCTGCCGGCGCTGGCCAAGCTCCTGCGCGTGCCCTCGTTCCCGATCGTCCCCTATCCACCCTTCGTGCCCCTGGTGCCGCTGCCGGTGAAGTACCGGGTGTACTTCGGCGAACCGATGATGTTCCAGGGCGATCCCGATGACGATGACGAGGTCCTCGACGACAAGGTCAAGACCGTCAAGCACCGGATCCAGTCGATGATCCATGCGTGGGGCTCCGTGAGCGAGAACACGTCTTCTGGTGATCCACCTCGCGCCCCCCGTGGCGCGACGCCGACCCGCAAGGTCGTGATCACCGGCATCTCGGGCCGGCTCGGCCGGATCGTCGCGCGCCGGCTGCACCACGATCTGAACTGGCAGATCGTGGGCCTCGATCGCCGGCCGATGCCCGGGCGCCCGAAGGACATCGAGCACCACCAGGTCGATCTGCGCAGCAAGAAGGCGCGCGACATCTTCCGGGCCGGGGACGTCGACGCGCTGATCCACCTGGGCGTGATGCACGACCCGCGCGCGCGGCCCGCCGAGCTGTACTCGTGGAACATCACCGGCACGACCAAGCTGCTCGAGTATTGCCAGGCCTATCACGTGCCCAAGGTCGTGCTGCTGTCGAGCGCGAACGTCTATGGCCCACGGCCGGACAACCCGCAGTTCCTGACCGAGGACGCCCCGCTCCTCGCCGCTCAGCGGTTCCCGCAGATGCGCGACCTGGTCGAGATCGATCACCTGGTCTCGACGTTCCTGTGGCGCGCGCGCGAGGTCGAGACCGTGATCCTACGGCCGGTCCACATCGTGGGCCCCGTCCACAACGCGCCCTCGAACTACCTGCGGATCGAGCGGCCGCCGATCCTGCTCGGGTTCGATCCGATGGTGCAGCTCATCCACTACCAGGACATCGCCGAGTCCGTGGTCGCGGCGCTCGAACCCGGGCGGCGCGGGATCTACAACATCGTGGGGCCGGGCGAGGTGCCGCTCTCGGCGGTCCTCCACGAGCTCGGCCGCACTCCGCGGGCGATCCCCCACCCGATGGCGCGCCCACTCCTGTCCCTCGCGTTCCGGCTCGGGCTGTCGAGCTTTCCGGTGGCGGAGCTCGATTTCATCCGCTACGTCTGCATGGTCGATGGGAGACGCGCGACCGCGGAGCTCGGGTTTCGCCCGCAGTACGGGCTGCGCGACACCATCCATGCGGTCGACGAGACCGTGTGATGGCGGACGCGATCCCGGCGGTTTCCCCGGGGAATTGCCGGGTCATGCCGTGGCGCCGCGATACAGGGGCTGTGAACACCAGGCCACACCTGCCGGGAGCGGCCCCATGTGCGCCAGGTCTCAGCCGTTGCGACAATCAGGCAGCCAGATCTGGCCAGACCCGGTCAGAGGCCCTGGAGTGGCGATTTTCCGGGCATTTTTGTCCGGGTTTCGACGCCGCTTCCCAACAGATCGACCTCACGTGTTCAGACGTTCGAGCATTGTCCGCTAGTTCGATCCCGTTGCCTCGATGGCACGACCAATGCTTTCAGCTGCCAGTACCGCACGCTCCTCAAAGGAACTCCGACCCATGAAGCAACTGTTCTCCCCCCGTATCGCCCTGGCCCTCGCGACGGTCTTTTCGGCCCTCACCCTGGGAGGCTGCGAGCTGTACTTCGGCGGCCACGATGGAGGCGGCGGCGGCGGTGGTGACCGCTGGACCTACTGCGCCAACGATGGCTACTACGTCTGCTCGGGCGACAACTGCGAGTGGGCTGGGCCGCGCTGCCCGGATGACCCGAACTACACCTGCGAGACCGACACCGACTGCGCCGCTGGCTGCTACTGCGCCAACGGCGTGTGCGAAGAGGCCGGGTTCTGCGGCAAGGACGGCCAGTGCCCGGACGGCTTCCACTGTGACGTCGCCCGCTCGTCGTGCGTGCCGGATGGCTGCGCGACCTCGGCGGACTGCAACGCCGGCGAGTACTGCGACGCCGCGAGCGGCCAGTGCACGTCGAGCTGCACCTGCACCACGGACGCCCAGGCGCAGAGCCAGGGCTGGGGCTACTGCGACGAGACCCGCGGCACCTGCGAGCCGCCGCTCCCGAACGGCAGCTGCGCTGGTGCGGTGACCTGCAACCAGATCATGCCCGCGTGCCCCGATGGCCAGGTCGCTCTGATCGCCAACGGGTGCTGGAACGGTGGCTGTGGCACGATCAGCGCGTGTGACGTGACCCCGGTCTGCAGCTCGCTCCAGCACGAAGGTGACTGCCTCGGCCGGGCCGCGGACTGCACCACCGTCTACACCGGCATCAACTGCGTGAACGGCCAGGGCGGTACCTGCATGGCCGGCTCGACGGGCTGCACCTGCGCCAGCTTCGAGTACAACAGCTGCCGCCCCACGCCGGTGGGCGCGCCGCAGATGTCGTACCTCGGCGACGACGGCAGCTTCGTCGGCGTGTTCTCGGCGAACTGATCGACGAGACCTGGGTGCGTGAGGCGGGCCGCTCGAAAGGGCGGCCCGTTCTACGTTTCGGGCGTAGATTCGGGCGATGGGATTTCAGTTCGCCGAGACCATGGCCGGGACGATCGAGTGGGATGCGGCGCCGGGCGTCCAGCACCCGTTCAACTTCGTGGTCACCGCCGAGGCCGAGTCCACCCGCGAGCACCTGAAGAGCGGCAAGGCGGTGCTCCGCGGGACGGTCACCGCGCCACCGCGCGCTGACGCGGTGGAGGCGGAGGGGATCATCACCATCCGGCCGCTGGGCCAGCGGATCATCCGCTACGAGCTGCAGTTCGTGGGGGACGACGGCCGCGGCTACGAGCTGGTGGGGCAGAAGGACATCCGGTGGCTGCACCCGCTCCGGACCTTCACGTACCTGCCGGCCGAGATCCTCGACGAGGACCACCGCCGGGTGGCGACCTGCAAGACGAGCTTTGACCTCCGGCACCACGGGTGGAGCTTCCTGCGCAGTTTCCGCCCGATCTGACAGGGGGTCTCGCCGGAGGACCTGTGCTAAGACCCCGACGGCATGGGCTTTCTACAGAAGATCTTCGGCAGCAAGAACCAGCGCGAGCTCAAGCGGTTGCAGCCGTATGTGGACCGCATCGCGAGCTTCGAGCCGAAGATGAAGGCGAAGTCGGACGCCGAGCTCAAGGCGATGACCGGCGAGCTGAAACAGCGGCTCGATAACGGTGCCGCGCTGATCAGCATCATGCCCGAGGCATATGCGCTGGTCCGCGAGGCCGGCGTCCGCAAGCTCGGCATGCGGCACTACGACGTCCAGATGATCGGCGGCATGGTGCTCAACGACGGCAAGATCGCCGAGATGCGCACCGGCGAGGGCAAGACCCTCGTCGCCACGCTGCCCACGTACCTGAACGCGCTCACCGGCAAGGGTGTCCACGTCGTCACCGTCAACGACTACCTCGCCAAGCGCGATGCCGAATGGATGAGCCGCATCCACTCGTTCCTCGGCCTGACCACGGGCGTGATCGTCCACGGCCTCGAGGATCACGAGCGGCAGAAGAACTACAACTGCGACATCACCTACGGCCAGAACAACGAGTTCGGCTTCGACTACCTGCGCGACAACATGAAGACCTCGCCGGACCGCATGGTCCAGCGCGGCCTCAACTACGCGGTCGTCGACGAGGTCGATTCGATCTTGATCGACGAGGCCCGCACGCCGCTCATCATCTCCGGCTCCGCCGAGGAGTCCGGCGAGCTGTACGTGAAGATCGATCGCATGATCCCGCGCCTCAAGCGCGAGGTCGACTACACCGTCGACGAGAAGGCGCACTCCGCCATGCTCACCGACGATGGCGTCGAGAAGATGCAGAGCCTGCTCGCCGTCGACAACCTGTACGACGCGCACAACATCCTGCTCGTCCACCACGTCAACCAGGCGCTCCGCGCGCACACGCTGTACAAGCGCAACGTCAACTACCTCATCGATCAGGGCAAGGTCGTGATCATCAGCGAGGACACCGGCCGCGCGATGCCGGGCCGGCGCTGGAGCGATGGCCTGCACCAGGCGATCGAGGCCAAGGAGGGCGTGACGATCGAGGAGGAGAACCAGACCCTCGCCACCGTCACGTTCCAGAACTACTTCCGCCTCTACAAGAAGCTGTCGGGCATGACCGGCACCGCCGACACCGAGGCGCAGGAGCTCCACCAGATCTACAAGCTCGAGGTCGTGGTGATCCCCACGAACCGCCCGATGGTCCGCAAGGATCACGCGGACCTCGTCTACAAGAACGAGGCCGGCAAGTTCCGCGCGGTCGTCACCGACGTCGAGGACTGCTACCAGCGCGGCCAGCCGGTGCTGGTCGGCACGGTCTCGGTCGAGAAGTCCGAGGTCGTGGCGAATCTGCTCAAGGCCAAGGGCCTGCCGTTCAACGTGCTCAACGCCAAGCAGCACCAGCGCGAGGCCTCGATCGTCGCGCAGGCCGGCCGCAAGGGCGCGATCACGATCGCCACCAACATGGCCGGTCGTGGCACCGACATCGTGCTCGGCGGCAACCCGGACGCGATGGCGAAAGACGCGCTCGCCGAGGAGAAGGCGCAGCTCGCGCCCACCGTCGAGCAGTCCGAGGCCGCCGAGGGCGGCGCCGAGGGCACCGAGCCGTATCGTGGCTCGACCGTGCCGAGCTTCGACGAGGACAAGCGCCTCGCCGAGCTGGTCGAGAAGTTCAAGGCGGAGTGCGAGGCGGAGCGCGAGGTCGTGCTCGCCGCGGGTGGGCTCAAGATCGTCGGCACCGAGCGCCACGAGTCACGCCGCATCGACAACCAGCTGCGTGGTCGCTCCGGTCGTCAGGGTGATCCGGGCAGCTCGCGGTTCTACCTGTCGCTGCAGGACGACCTGTTGCGGATCTTCGGCCTCGACCGGATGACCGGCCTCATGGAGCGCCTGGGCCTCGAAGAGGACGTGCCGATCGAGTCGCCGATGGTGACCCGCTCGATCGAGGGCGCGCAGAAGAAGGTCGAGGGTCGCAACTTCGATCAGCGCAAGAACGTCCTCGAGTACGACGACGTGATGAACCAGCAGCGCAAGACGATCTATGCGCTGCGCCGCCAGGTCCTCGACGGTCGGTATCACCGGGAGCCCACCGAGGAGGAGCAGGCGCAGGGCGTGGTCCCCGAGCCGGTGACCTCGAGCGGTGACTGGACCGTCGAGCTGCTGACCCCGGAGATCAAGCCGAAGCTCGAGGAGCTGATCAAGGTCGTCAAGGACAAGGTCACGGAGCGTGATGCGGCGGTCGCCGCGGGCGCGCCGGTCACCGATCCGCGCCCGGGCTGGCGCGTGCTGCGGTTCGAGATCTGGCGCCAGTTCGGCGCGCTGCTCGATCTCGAGAAGCGGTACGACGGCGACGCCAAGGCGCTGGTCGACTACGCGGTCGAGGCCGTCGTCGCGTCGCAGATCCAGCAGCGCGAGCGGCTCTACGATCTCGCGGACGGCCGGATGTCGGGCGTGATCGAGACGGTGCTATCAGCCGACAAGGCCGATGACGAGTGGGACTGGGACGGCCTGGAGGACGCGCTCCAGGAGCAGTTCAACATGCAGTTCGACATCGATCCGGGCACGCCGGACGAGGTCGCGACGCAGGTCTGGCCGAAGATCGAGGAGCAGCTCGCCAAGCGCGAGAAGGAGCTCGGGCGGCCGTGGCTGCTGTACTTCCAGCGCACGTTCTGGCTCGAGGAGATCGATCAGCAGTGGATCGAGCACCTGAAGACCATGGATGCCCTGCGCGAGGGCATCGGCCTCCAGGGCTACGGTCAGAAGGATCCGAAGAAGGAGTACAAGCGGATCGGCTTCGACATGTTCGCGGAGATGATGGGCCGCATCCAGGAGCACACCGTCACCAAGCTGTTCCGCGTCCACATCCAGCGGGAGGAGGACGTGGTCCCCGCCGTGAAGGAGAAGGAGCGCGAGATGGCCGAGCGCGGTGTCGAGGGCAAGTCCGAGGACGAGGCCGCAGAGGGTGCCGACCAGGCGCAGCGCCGCCCCCGCGGTGGGCGGCCCTCGCAGGCCGGCCAGGCCCGCGCCGACGGTGCCGAGCCCAAGGGCGAGACGGTGCGGCGCGAGAAGCCCAAGGTGGGCCGGAACGATCCGTGCCCGTGCGGCTCCGGCAAGAAGTACAAGAAGTGCCACGGCAAGGACGAAGAGGCCGCGGCCTCGGAGTGAGCTGACGGCGCGACGCGTCACGCGATCTCGGGCGCCGCTGGATGGAATTTCAGCGAGCACGAGCGGATACTGCGCGCCATCCACATGCGCATCGGCGTCCCCAAAGAGATCAAGACCCAAGAATTCCGCGTCGGCATGACCCCCTCGGGCGTGGCGATCCTGACCGCCCGCGGGCACACCGTCCTCGTCGAGCAGGGCGCCGGCCTCGGCTCCTCGATCACCGACGAGGCGTTCGTCAAGGCGGGCGCCAAGATCGTCGCCACTCCCCAGGAGATCTGGGCGGCCGACATGGTCGTCAAGGTCAAGGAGCCGATCGCGCCCGAGTTCGCGCTGATGCGGAAGGACCTGCTGCTGTTCACGTACCTCCACCTCGCGGCGGCGCACGAGCTCGGCAAGGAGCTCCTGAACCGCGGCGTCAACGGTGTGGCGTACGAGACCATCGAGCCCTCGCCCGGTGACCTCCCGCTGCTCACGCCGATGTCGGCGGTCGCGGGTCGCATGAGCGTGCAGGCCGGTGCCACCTATCTCGAGCGCGAGCGCGGCGGCAAGGGTGTCCTCCTCGGCGGCGTGCCGGGCGTCAAGCGCGGCCGCGTCACCGTGATCGGTGCCGGCGTCGTCGGCTCGAACGCGGTCAAGATGGCCGTCGGCCTCGGCGCCAACGTCACGGTGCTCGACGTCAATCTGAAGACGCTCGCGTACCTCGATGACATCTACGCGGGCCGCGTGTCGACCCAGTTCTCCGATCCGATCAGCATCGAGCGCGCCGTGCTCGAGAGCGATCTCGTGGTCGGTGCGGTGCTCCTGCCCGGTGCCCGCGCGCCGCGCCTGGTCACCGAGGCGATGCTGAAGCAGATGGAGCCGGGCTCGGTGATCGTCGACGTGTCGATCGATCAGGGCGGCTGCGTCGAGACCGCCCGCCCGACCTATCACGACAACCCGACCTACGTGGTCCACGACGTCATCCACTACATGGTGGCCAACATGCCGGGCGCCGTGCCCCGCACGTCGACGTACGCGCTGACCAACGCGACCATCAAGTACGTGGTCAAGCTCGCCGACCTCGGCCTCGAGAAGGCGATCTCGGACACCCCGCACATCGTCAGCGGCCTCAACACGTACAAGGGCACCGTGCCCCACCCGGCGGTCGCCGAGGCGCTGGGCGTGGCCCACACCGCGTTCCGCGGCTGAGATTCCAGGTACTTGGAAAAACGGGTCAGACCCATTTTCCAGGGAACAAGTAGGCTGTCGGGACAGGTAGATACCCACACATGCAGCCAGCTCGCGAGAAGCGCGCGGAGTTCGAGCGCCAGGCGCTCGTGCACACCGACGCGCTCTATGGCGCAGCCTACCGGCTGACCCGCAACCCCCGGGACGCCGAGGACCTGGTCCAGGACTCGCTCCTGCGGGCCTACCGGTTCTGGGACTCGTTCGAGCAGGACTCCAACTGCAAGGCGTGGCTGCTCCGCATCGTCACCAACACGTTCATCAACGAGTACCAGCGCAAGAAGCGCAGCCGCGAGGTGCTCGACGCCGCGACCGCGGAGCAGGACGCCACCGATGGCGTGCTGGTCCATGCGGAGTCGACCGAGCGGCAATCGCCCGAGCGCACGTTGCTCGACCGCAGCGTCTCGGATGATGTCCAGCGCGCGCTCGATGCGCTCCCCGATGACTTCCGCACGGCCGTGGTGCTGTGCGACGTGCAGGGGCTCTCGTACAAGGAGATCGCCGAGATCATGGCGACGCCCGTGGGCACGGTGATGAGCCGGCTGTTCCGTGGGCGCAAGCTCCTCGCTGCCGCCCTGCGCGAGTTCGCGATGACCCAGGGCTACGTCCGTGAGACCAAGCCCGAGACCAAGCCCGACGACGGGTCGAACAAGACAATCGATCTCGAAACGTACCGCGCCCAGAAGAAGACCGCGCGGGAGGGAACCTAGATGAGTCTGTGTCAGAGCATCGAGACCTTGGCGATGGCCTACCTCGACGACGAGCTCGCCGCGGAGGAGCGGCGCGAGCTCGAGCTTCACCTCGGCGAGTGCGGCGAGTGCAAGCAGCACCTCGAAGGCGAACGCTCCGAGCTCCAGATGTTGCGGACGGCCCTCGTGCCCCCGCCCGCCCCCGATCTCGTGAAGGCGAAGATCACCCGCGCCCTCGACGACGAGGATCAGCGGATCTCGGGCACGGCGCGTCAGGCAGCGCGCTCCCGGCTTGGCCGGTGGCTCCTGCCGGGGTCGGCCCTCGCGGCCGCCGCCGCGGCGCTCCTGGTGTTCGTCGGCGTCGGGTTCCGGCAACCCGCGAGCACCCAGGCGACGATGGCCAACGAGGTGGTGCGCCAGCAGACCCGCTCCCTGCCTCTCGAGGTCCAGGGGGCCAGCACGGGGACCTGGCTCAAGCAGCACTTCGCCCCGGTCGATCCACCTCAGTTCACCGAGCCGGGGATCGAGCTGATCGGCGCCCGGGCGACCGCGGTCGCCGGCCACGATGCCGCCCTGCTCCGCTACCTCGTCAACGTCGGCGTCAACCGGGTGTCCCTGACCACCGTGCTGATCGCCGACATGCGGGGCGACGAGCTGTCGAGCGGCCGTGAGGTTCAGATCGGCGGCCTCACGCTGCGCGTCCACGACGCCAACGGGCAGCCCGCGGTCAGCTACATCGACGACAACCACGTCGGCTACGTGTTCACCTCCGAGCGGATGTCGATCAAGGAGCTGCTCGAGCTCGTGGTCACGTCGGACTTGATCGCGCGCTCGCAACAACAGATCCGCTAGGTCGGGTATCATCCCCTCGGGGCATGAACCGACGCATCCTGCTGATCGACGCTGATCCTGCGTTCCACGAGACCCTCGCCGGGCAGCTCGGACGCTACGGCATCAGCGTCGTCGTCGAAGCCAATCCGGACCAGGCCCTCGCGCTCGCGAGCGCGGACCTGCCGGCGCTCCTGATCGTGGGGGTCGAGGAGCCCGAGAAGTCCGGGTTCAAGGTGTTCCAGAAGTCCCGCAAGGGCGCGCTCGGGAAGGTCCCGATCATGCTGGTGACCGCGTCGGTGCCGCCCGACAGCTTCGCCAAGCACAAGGGGCTCAAGACCCACGCCGACGAGTACCTGGACAAGCGGCAGTACGCCGTCGAAGACCTGGTGAAGAAGATCGACGGCCTGATCACGCTCGGACCGCCGATCGAGGACGACCTCGACATCCCCGTCGAGATCGATGACATCCCCCTCGCCGACGGCGACATGGTCCTCGAGGAGGAGGTCGGGCTCGAGGAGATCGCCGATTTCGGTGAGGATCCGCACGCGCACGGCAATGCGAGCCAGCGCGTCGATGCAGGCGTGGACGCCGACATCGACGCCGCGTTCGGCGACATGCTCGGCGATGACTTCGGTGCCGAGCCCGGCCCCGCGCTCGCGCACGAGCCCGCCGCGGTCGCAGCGCCCTCCGAGCCCGAGCGTCGCGAAGAGGACGAGGTGTCCGTGGTCGAGGGCATCCCCCAGCGGATCGGCTCGACGACCCAGCCGCCGCCGTTCGCCGAGTTCGCGGCGACCCGAGGGCTCGCGCCTGCCGCCGCCGTACCGGCCGAGGTCCGCGACGAGGAGGCCGTCCCCGGCATGATCCTCGACGGGGGCCTGAGCGACAACAGCGGCAGCTTCGACACGTTCAGCCAGGAATCGATCCGCCCGCCGTCCGGCGCTCACGGGCTGCTCGCGGATGATCATGCCGAGCCGGTGCTCCAGAAGGGCGGCGGAGAGATCCGCATCCCGACCAGCCTCGAGTCCTCGCCCGCGATCGCGCTCGATCCCGACGATCTCCAGGTCGTCGAGGACGAGGTGGCCGTGGAGGCCTCCATCGACGAGCAAGGTGCCATCGAAGTGGGCGCCGTCGATGTGGGCGCTGTCGATGCAGGTACCGCCGTCGAGTACGCGGTCGAAGAGGTGGCCGTCGACGCGGCGGCGTCCGAGGTCGACCCCGAGCCCGACCCGGCTCTGACCTACCCGGCCCCCGAGCCCGAGCCCGAGCCCGAGCCCGAGCCCGAGCCTGTCCACACCCGCGCAAAGTTCATCGACGCTCCGACCAACGTCGAGGCGCCTCCGATCGAGCACACGCATGCTCCGGCGAGTCCCGCGCCCGGCACGGGGGCACGCGGCACCTCGGGCCTGCTGAACATTCCGGACCTCGGCCTCGACCAGCTCGCCCAGGACGCCGATCGCGAGCAGTCCGGCGTCTACGACCGGCGCGCGCTCCGCCAGATCGGCGAGCTCGAGCGCCAGATCGCGCAGATGAAGGTCGAGCTCGATCGGACCCGCACGTCGGCCGAGAGCGCCTCGCGCCCGACCAGCCGCGAGGGCGAGTTCCTGAAGCTCCGCGAGAACCTGCTCAACGCCGGCAAGGATCTGACCCGCGCCAAGGAGGATCTCGCCGCGCGTGATCGCGAGCTCGCCGATCTCGGCGAGAAGCTGCGCCAGGCGCAGCAGGCGCGTGCCGCCGTCGAGTCCAAGGTCGCCGACCTCGAGCAGCGGACCTCGGCCGAGGGCAGCAAGGCCGCAGCCATCGAGGCGCGCGAGCGAGGGCTCGCCGCCCAGCTCGCGACCACGCAGCAGGAGCTGGTCGCGAAGACCCAGCTCGCGACCGAAGCCGAGACCGCACGAGCGCAGCTCGAGCGCGACCTGGCGAACGAGCGTGCGATGCGGGCCTCGAGCGCCTCCGAGGCCGAGCGTGCGCTGCGCGTCGAGCGCGAGCAGATGATCGCCCGGCATCAGGGCGAGCTCGCCTCCGTGCGCGGCGAGGCGGCCACCGCGCTCGAGACCACCGTGGCCCCGCTGCGCGCGGAGCTCGAGGCCCTGCAGGCCGCGACCGCCGCCGCGAAGGTGACCGCCGCGGCCGAGCACGCCGGTGCCCTCGCGAAGCAGAAGTTCGAGCTCGAGGCGGCACACCAGGCTGCCGTCGAGGCAGCCCGGCTCGCGAACGAGCGCGCGCTCGCGTCGAGCAAGGACGCCGCGGCCCAGGAGCTCGCCACCGCCCGCACCACACACGAGCAGGCGCTCGCTGCCGCCCACGAGGCGCACCAGGCCGCCGTCGCTGCCGCCGAGGAGGCCCACGCGCAGGCCGTGATCGCCGCGGCCGAGGCCGCACGCCACGAGATCGCCACCGAGGCCGATCAGGCGGTCAGCCAGCTCGAGGAGCGCCAGGCCGCCGATCTCAAGCGGCTCGCCGACGAGCACGCCACCGCGCTCGCGAGCGTCGAGGCCGCGCGGGATGCGGTGCTGAAGCGCGCGCATCAGGACGCCGAGGCCGCCCTCGCCGGGCAGGCCACCGAGCATGCGGCCGCCCTCGCCGAGCAGGCCACCGAGCATGCGGCCGCCCTCGCGAGCCACACCGCGAGCCACACCACTGCACTCACCACCCTGAACGAAAAGCACGCCGCCGAGCTCGCGAGGATCGAGAGTGAGGCCGGAGGCGCCGTTGCGATCGCGGCGGCGGAGCACGAGCGTTCGATCGGCGAGCTCCGCGAGGCCCTCGCCGCCGCGCAGGCGGATCACGCCCGCACCGTGGCCGCCCACGAGCAGGCCCTCGCGCAGGCTGCCGCCGCGCACACCGCCGCACTCGCGCAGCGCGATGCCGAGCACGAGGCGGCTCGCGAACAGGACGCCGCCTCTCAGCAGGCGCAGCTCGCCGAGCTCAAGGCCGAGCTCGAGCGGCAGAGCGCCACGCACGGCACCAAGCTCGATGTCGCCAAGCGCGAGGTCGAGCAGCTGATCGCTCAGCACGAGGCAGCGAAGCAGCAGCACGAGACGGCGAAGCAGCAGCTCGTGGACGAGCAGCGTCGGGCCGCCGAGGCGACATCGGCGCAGCACGCTCAGGAGCTCAGCGCCGCCCTCGCGAAGGTCGCCGAGGACAAGGCGCGCGCGATCGCAGAGGCAGAGAAGGCGGCCGCCGAGCATCGCGCCGTGAGCGATGCGGCGGTGGCTCAGCACCGCGATGCGTTGACCAGCCACAAGGAGGCTGCCGATCGCGAGAACGCCGAGCTTCGCGCTGCGCTGGCCGAAGCCAAGCACGCGATGCAGGAGGCCGTCACCAAGGCGCAGGCCGACCGCGACGAAGCGGCCGTCAAGGCGCAGACCGAGCGCGAGGCCGCCGAGGCCACCCACGCGCAGGCCCTCGCCGAGCTGAAGGCCTCCTCGGAGCGCGCCCTCGCCGTCGCCCATGGCGAGACGGTCAAGGCCAAGGCCGTCGCCGACGCCGAACACACCCGCGCGATGGCGGCGAAGGACGCCGAGCACAAGGCCGCACTTGCCGCACGCGAGGGCGAGCTGGCGAAGGCGCACGCGGAGGTCACCGCGGAGCGTGACGAGATCAGGAAGGGCCTGTCGTCGTCGCGCGATGCGCACAAGCGCACCGAGACCGAGCTCGCCAGCGCCGTGCAGACCCTCGCGGATCGCAACGCCGAGCTGCGGTCCCACGCCACCGCGGTCGCCGAGCGCGATCAGCGGATCGCGGATCTCCGGAAGGAGATCGAGGGGCTCGAGACCGAGAACGCGAGCTACCAGGAGCAGGTGCTCCGCGCGTATCAGAAGATCAAGACCGACGAGGCGATGGTGGCCCGCGCGAAGAAGGCGATGGCGATCGCGCTCACGGTGCTCGACGATCAGGGCCAGCCCAAAGAGAGCTGAGTGAGCTGAGTGCTCCTGCCCGTCGACGCGGACCTCTTCGCCCTCGGGCTGACCGGCGTGGCGCTGTTCGGCACGATCGCGTACCTCGTCCGCGGCGGGCGCCTGTTCTGGGTGGTGGTGGGCGGCGGGGTCATGGCCGCCGTGTTCGCGGTGCTCGCCGTGCTGACGATCTCGTTCAGCTGCCAGGTGATCCGGGTCACCGGGGACGGCTCGCCCCACGCGGCGCGCTCGATGCTCGTGCTCTCGACGACGATCGAGGTCAACGGCAAGGATACCGAGCTGTCGTCGAGCGGCATGCGGACGATCGTGGTCAACGAGACAGGGCGCACGCTGCGGATCCGCGCCGCGATCTATTCGGAGAGCTCGAACGGCCCCGCGCCCCCGCCGGACGTGGTGATCGAGCCGTTCGGCGTGGCTCACCTCGCGGACCACATCGGACACGTCGGCCCCGATGATCCTCTCCCGAGCGAGGTCAGCTCGCATGCGTCGTCGACGATCGAGCGCTGGCTGACGTGGTAGCGCGGTCGCGCAGCCTCCTGCTCGTGGCCGCGATCCTCGCGATCTCGACGGGGGCGCCGTTCGCGCGCTGGGCCGCGCCGGCTCCGCCGATCGCGATCGCCGCGCTGCGCGTGGGGTTCGCGGCGCTGCTCCTGTGCGCGGCCGGGTGGCGAGAGCTCGGTAGCCTGCGGCGTGTGCCGCGCGCCGATCGCAAGATGATCGTGCTCTCGGGCGTGCTGCTCGGGATCCACTTCGGCTCGTGGATCGCGTCGCTCTCGTTCACCTCGACCGCGGCGTCGGTCGCGCTGGTCTGCACGAACCCGATGTTCGCCGCGGCGTTCGGCACGCTGCTCGGCGATCGCGTGCGCGGCCGCGAGCTGGGCGGGATCGCGATCGCCGCAGGGGGCTGTGCGGTGCTCGCGGGCGGTGACTGGCAGGCAGGCGGCACCGCCCTCGCGGGAGATGGCCTCGCCCTGATCGGCGCGGCGAGCGCGGCGGGGTACCTCGTGGTCGGGCGCCGCCTGCGCACCTCGTTGCCGCTCCTGCCGTACCTCGGCGTGGTCAACGCGATCGCCGCGCTGGGCCTCGGGATCACCGCCATCGCCCTCGGCGCGAACCTGGGCGCCCTGCCCTCGCACAGCTACCTCGCATGTATCGGCGCGGCCCTCGTCGCCTCGTTCGTGGGCCACAGCCTGCTCAACGCGGCGGTGCGGACCACGCCGACGCACCTCGTCGCGCTGGCGGTGCTCGGCGAGCCGATCGGCAGCTCGCTCATCACCTGGGCCGCGTTCGGCGAGCAGCCGCCGGTGCACGCCGCGATCGGCGGAGCGATCGTCCTCGCGGGGATCGGGATAGGCTTCGTGCGCCGATGACCACCCCCAACCCGCTGTTCCGCGAGCGCGACCTCGAGCTCGTGCTGTACGACGTGCTGCACGCCGATCAGCTCGCTGAGCTCCCCGTGTTCGCGGACCACGACCGTGGCTCGTTCGACATGGTGATCGATGCCGCGCGGCGGTTCGCCCGGACCACGCTGTGGCCCACGTACAAGGCGATGGACGAGGCCCCACCCCGCCTCGTCGACGGCGGCATCCTGGTTCATCCACGCCTGAAGGCGCTGTTCCCCGAGCTGGCGGCGCTCGGGCTCGTGGTCGCGGCGCGCCCGCCCGAGGTCGGAGGCCAGCACCTGCCGCGGATCGTCCACACGTTCGCCACGGCGTACCTGATGGCGGGCAACCTCTCGGCCTACGCCTATGTCGGCCTCGCCGCCGGTGCCGCGCACCTGCTCGAGACGTTCGCCACGCCCGAGCTGCGCGCCACGTACATGGCACCGATCTACGAGGGGCGCTGGCTCGGCACGATGGCGCTGACCGAGCCGCAAGCCGGCTCGAGCCTCGCCGACGTCACCACCCGCGCGACCCCGATGGCCGACGGGAGCTACCGGATCGCCGGCGCGAAGATCTTCATCTCCGGCGGCGATCACGACCTGACCGAGAACATCGTGCACATGGTCCTGGCGCGGATCGACGGCGCCCCTCCCGGCACCAAGGGTGTCTCGCTGTTCTGCGTGCCGAAGCGGCGCGTCGTCGACGGCGGCCTGGTCGACAACGACGTCGCCGTCGCCGGGATGATCCACAAGATCGGCTGGCGCGGGCTCCCGAGCCTCGCACTCGCGTTCGGCGATCACGGGGACTGTCACGGCTGGCTGGTCGGCGCACCGCACCGCGGCCTCGCGGCGATGTTCCAGATGATGAACGAGGCGCGGATCATGGTCGGGATGAACGGCGTGGCCACGGCGTCGGTCGCCTATCACGAGGCCCTCGCCTACGCGCACGATCGAACCCAGGGCCGCCCCGCCGAGGCCAAGGACCCTTCGGCCCCACCGGTGCCGATCATCGAGCACGCCGACGTGCGGCGGATGCTGCTGCGGCAGAAGGCGATCGTCGATGGCGGCCTGTGCTTGATCGGCCGCACGGCGATCTACGCGGATCTGGCCGAGCACGCTCTCGACCCGGCTGCTCGCATGCGCGCCCAGCGGCTCCTCGATCTGCTCACGCCGGTGGCGAAGTCGTTCCCCGCCGAGCGCGGCTTCGAGGCCAACGCGCTCGCGCTCCAGGTCCACGGCGGCTACGGCTACACCAGCGAGTACGTGGTGGAGGCCCTGATGCGCGATCAGAAGCTCAACAGCCTCCACGAGGGCACCACGGGGATCCAGGGGCTCGACCTGCTCGGTCGCAAGGCGATGGCCGACGGTGGCGCCGGCCTCGTGGCGCTCCGCGAGGAGATCACGGCGTCCGCGGAGCTCGCGCGCACCGCGGGGATCGAGGATCGCCTGATCGCGCCGGTGCTCGCCGCGCTGAGCAGCGTGGAGGCTCTGACGGCCGTGCTCGCCGGTCGGGGGCTCGCCGGTGACGTCGCCGGCATGCTGCTCCACTCCACGGACTACCTCGAGCTGTTCGGGATCCTGGTGATCGCATGGCAGCACCTCGCGATCGCCGCGGCGGCTCGCACGGCGCGCGCCGCCACGGCGGAGGACGCGCAGCTCTACGCGGGCAAGGTGATCAGCGCCGAGTACTGGATCGCCACCGAGCTCCCACGCCTCGCGACCCTCGTCGAGCTGTGCCGATCCGGCGAGGACAGCTACCGCCGGATCCGCCCCGATCAGCTGTGACGTCGTCGTCGTAGCGCGAGCACCACCCCGAGCGCGATCAGCACGCCACCGCGCGAGGGCGCGCCGGTCGCGCACCCACAGCCAGCTGCTGGATTCGCAGCATCGGGATCGACACCACCATCCGGCCCGGCAGGGTTCCCGCCGCCGGAGCCAGCATCGACGCCGGCGTCCACACCGGCAGGCGGGCTCGCCGCGAGCCGCTGCTGGACGTACGTGAACACCGGCTTGCGCGCGAAGTCATCGAGCGGCGTCCCGTCGGGGGCGGAGGTCCGCAGCACCATGCCCCAACGGATGTCCGGCCACATCCCGTCTGGATGCTCCTCGGAGAGCTCGTAGAAGATCGTCCCGCCCCACCACGGGCGCGAGGCCATCGCATCCATCAGGCGCTCGGCCTGCTTGCGCTGGGCTTCGAGCTGGCCTGCGTCGGCGAGATCCGCTTGCCGGCCGGTCTCGGTGATCCAGATCGGCAGCTCTGGGTGCCCCGCGGCGATCGCAGCCTCGCGGATCGACAGCGGCCCCTCGTAGAACGGCAGCTGGACGCGGTGCGCGTCGAGCTTGTTGTAGAAGCTGTCCTTGGTGACGCCCGCGGCGCTGTCATCCTCGGGGAACGAGGCGTAGATGTGCCCCGCGAGGACGTTCGGGACCTCCGCCGCGAGCGCCGCCTGGATGTAGCCCGCGTACGCGTTGCCGATCGTCGCGACCTCGGGTCCAGCGACCACGCAGCTCGGGCACTGCGCGCGGATCCCCAGGACGCCCGGGCGATAGACGACATCGATCCACTCGTCGCGGGTACCCTCGAAGAAGTCCGCGAGGTTCGGCTCGTTCCAGGTGCCGAACACGTCGACCTTGGTCTTGTAGCGGGCGACCGCGGCCTCGACGAACGTGCGGTAGGTGTTCCCCGCGGGCACGTCGTTGTTGGCGCCATCATTGCGGCGGTTGCCGCTGGACGCCCACGCTGGGGTGTACGCGAGCGTGGCGTAGACCTTGAGCCCCCGCGCCTTCGCTCCGTCGATCACGGCATCGAACGGTGCCCAGTTCCACTGGCCCTGCGCCGGCTCGGCCAGGTCCCAGTTGAGATCGATCCGGATCCACGCGCCGCCGAGCTCCACGGCGACATCGAGCGTGTCGCTCGGCGGGAGGTGGACGTTGGTGCCGATGTTCGCCGCACTCGCGGCGCCTGCGAGGACAAGAGCGGTCCACATGCGAGGGACCATCCCCCAAGGCCGATCCTGGATGCAAGCAACAATTCCGTTCCAGCGGACGCGCGGACCGCCCGCGCCGCTCAGCTCAGGCGTGAACGGTGCGTGCGACCGGAGCGTCCTTGCCCTGCTGCCACAGCGCACGCTCCATCGCGAGGAGCAGCGGGCCGAACGTCGCGCGATCGAGCGCCGAGACCACGAAGCCGCCGCCGTGACTCGCGAGGTGGTCCGCGTCGGGCGCCTCGAGGCGGTCGGCCTTGTTCCACACCAGGATGCGCCGCTTCTCCGAGAGCCCGAGGTCTCCGAGGATGCCCTCGACTGCGCGGATCTGCTGATCGCGATCCGGATCGCTCGCGTCCACCACCTGGACGAGGAGATCCGCGTCCTCCATCTCCTCGAGGGTGGCGCGGAACGCACGCGTCAGCTCTTCGGGCAGATCGCGGATGAAGCCCACGGTGTCCGTGATCACCACCTCGCGCTCCTGCGGGAACCGGAGGCGACGGCTGATCGGATCGAGCGTGGCGAACAGCTTGTCGGCGGCGAGCGCATCACCCTCGGTGAGGGCGTTGAGCAGCGTGGACTTGCCCGCGTTCGTGTACCCGCAGATCGCGATGATCGGGACATCGCGATGCGTGCGGCGATGGCGGCGCAGGCGTCGATCCCCGGCGAGGTCCTCGAGCTTCTTCTCGAGCAGGTGAACCCGCTCGCGAGCCCGACGGCGATTGATCTCGAGCTTGGTCTCGCCGGGACCGCGCCCGCCGAGGCCGGCCTTGCCACCCGGGCCGGCGGTGAGCCGCGACATCATCGTGTTCTTCTCGATCAGCCGCGGCAGCGCGTACCGCAGCTGCGCGAGCTCGACCTGCAGCTTGCCGTCGCGGCTGGTGGCGTGCTGCGCGAAGATGTCGAGGATCAGCATCGTGCGATCGAGGACCTTCAGCTCGGTGGCATCGCTGATCGCGCGCGCCTGGCCGGGGGAGAGATCGGGATCGAAGATCACGCACTCGGCGCCGAGCTGCATCGCGCGCAGGAGGATCTCGTCGAGCTTGCCACGCCCGACCAGGAACTTCGGATCGGCCTCGGGACGCCGCTGCAGGAGCACGTCGAGGACCTTCACGCCTGCGGTGCGGCACAGCTCGCCAAGCTCGGCGACGCGCGCCTCGCTGTCCTTCGCGCGGCCGATCTGGACGTGAACGAGGAGCACGCGATCCTTGCCCTCATCGGTGGCGAGCACGCGCCGCGCGCGACCGAACTCGCCCTCGAGCCGCGAGATCAGCTCGGTGAAGTCGAGCTGCGATGCGGTGGCCGGCTCGCCCGGCAGCTCCTTCCACGGGCGCTCCGAGGTGCCGTCCGCGACGAGGTGCCCGACGTACAGCTTGCCCGGACGGCCCGCCGCATCGACGGTGATCGCGGCGACCGCATCGAGGCGGAGCAGCGCGAGATCGGTGAGGTCGTCCCGGGTCAGCGCCTCGCCACGCAGGTGCGTGTGCACCAGCCGCAAGCCGCGGAACCGGCCCTTGCCGCCGCGCATGCGGCCGACATCAGGGAGGAACAGCTTGGACGCATCGCCCACGAACACGTGCTCGATCGCGCCGCGCCGATCGATCAGCACGCCGATCTGGCGATGGAGCTCGGCGCTCTGGACCGCGAGCTGATTGACGAGCTCCGGCGAGACGATCTCTGACGGCGCGACACGCCGGCGGTACAGGCGCTCCAGCGCCTTGACCTCACTCGCCTTGAGCCCGGCGAGGTTCCCCGTCACTTCTTCCTGCAAGGGCGGGCACTCTACCCGAACGTTCGTGAGCTGCCCAACGCAAAGCCCGGTGACAGCCGCCAACTGTCCGTGCGAGGAGGTGAATCTGGCGATTGCGGTGAGGGTCCCCGGGGATATAGTGCGGGCGTGACGCGGCGGTTCCGTGCCTTGGTGGCGCACCCTCAGGTCGAGGCGCTCGGCGAGCTCGCGGAGCTCATCGGCGGTCTCGGCCTGCAGGTCGAGACCGCGCGCTCGACGGTGGAGGCGCTCAACAAGCTCCGGCAGAACCCGGCGCACGTGGTGGTCGCGTACCACCTCTCGAACAACTTCGACGGCGTGGCGCTGCTCGAGAGCTCGATCCTCAGCTCCCCGGAGGCACTCCGGATCGCCCTGGTGTCCGCGCCCGACGAGGCCGTCGAGCTCGACTACCGGCCGCCACACGCGGGCATCATCATCCGCCTCGTCGCCAAGCCCAGCGAGCGCAGCCGCCTCGTCGCCCTGGTCGGCGAGGGCGTGAAGATGCTGACGCTCGTGGACGAGCAGCGCGAGCTGGTCCGCAAGCTGTCCCTCGATCAATCCAAGCTGCAGCGCCGCGAGACCTTGCTCGACGTGGTCGTGAAGGAGCGGACCAAGGAGCTCGAGGAGAGCTACGAGAAGCTGAAGAGCGCGAACCGCCAGGCGCTGTTCGGGCTCGCCGAGGCGATCGAGGCCAAGGATCCGTACACCAAGGGCCACTGCGGCCGCGTCGCAGCGTACTCGCTGGTCCTCGCCAAGGAGGCGGGCTATCCCACCGAGGGCCTCGAGACGCTCGAGTTCGGCGCGTTCCTCCACGACATCGGCAAGATCGGGATCAAGGACGCCGTGCTGCTCAAGCCCGGTCCTCTCGACGACACCGAGTGGATCCACATGCGCGAGCACCCGGTGAAGGGCTTCGACATCGCGTCGAAGATCGAGATGCTGCATCCGATCATGCCGGCGGTGCGTAACCACCACGAGCGGTGGGACGGCTCCGGCTATCCGGACAAGATGATCGCGCACGACATCCCGCTCTCGGCGCGGATCGTCGCGATCGCAGATGCCTACGATGCGATGTCCACCGATCGTCCGTACAAGAAGGCGCTCGCGCTCGAGGAGTGCGAGGCGATCCTCAAGAAGACCGCCGGCAAGATGTACGATCCGGAGCTGATCGACGTGTTCGTGAACCGGAAGCTCGGCGCGCTGTATCGCGAGGACTACGACGATCTGCCCTACGACGACGGGCACGCGGCGTCCTCGACCTGACGCTCGGGGTGTTCAGTGCGGTGAGATGATCGCTGTCTGCTCGGGGCCCGCGAACCCACCGAGATGGACCTCGCCATCGCCCTGCTCGACCGCGCAGGTGCAAGCGACGTCGACACCGGTGGGATACACGCGGGCCGGCGTGGC
Organism: Myxococcales bacterium; assembly: GCA_016720595.1. Lineage (GTDB taxonomy): Bacteria > Myxococcota_A > Polyangia > Haliangiales > Haliangiaceae > JABFXX01. Next base: position 317,820 of record JADKKI010000072.1, on the reverse strand, counting down.
GATCACCGTGGGCGCGGTCATCGTGGGGTCGGGTCGCCAGGTCACGGTCAGCACGCGCGTGGTCTCGTCGTACGTCCACGCGATCGGATCACCCGCGATCCGCACCGGCGCCGGGCGCACGATCGCATCGAGCAGCGCGGGCACCGGCACGCCCTGGGCATCGTAGATGCTGTAGCCGCCGCCGCGATCCATCGCCCAGTACATCGAGCCGCCGAGCGTTGCGGCGGCACCGTCATAGGCGGCGTCCATGTACGCGCCGATCGTGGGCGCGTTCGCGATGCCGCCGTACTCGCCGATCCACACCGGCACGCCGAGCCGCTCCGCATCGGCCCGTAGATCATCCGCGGTCGCCAGCAGCGCGGTGCGATGCGTGGCATCGAACGTGCCCATCAGCTCCGCGTTCGGATCGTAGAGGTGCGGCGCATAGACCACGTCGGCCTGCTCGAACGGACGCAGCTTGGTGGAGAACCCGAGGTTCCGCGACGACGAGGGCTCCGCGAACACCACCCACGGCGCCGCCGCACGCACCGCGGCGATCACCTGATCGTAGAGCGGCATCAGGCGATCCTGCTCGAACTGCGCCACCGGGTACGTGCCCCAGTGCGGCTCGTTGAGCGGATCGAAGCCGATGATCGCGGGCTCGGAGGCGAACCGCGCGGCGACGTGCCCCCACATCGCGGCGAACTGCTGCTGGAGCGTGGCGTCAGTCATGAAGCGATCGATGCACGCGAGGACGTTCGCATCGGTGTAGTTGAGCGGCCACGGATCGCGCGGGACGAACGCCGCGTAGTAGCTCGCATCGCAGGTCCAGCGCGGCGCGCCGTCGAAGCCGAAGCCCTCGCCATAGACGTCCTGGTGCATGTCGAGGATGACGTCGAGGCCGGCCTCGCGCGCCCACGCGAGCCGCGTACCCACCCAATCGAGGTAGGCCTCGTCGTAGCGGCCCTCCACCGGCTCGACGGCAGCCCACACGATCAAGAACCGCACGGCGCGAAAGCCCCACGCGTGGAGCTGCGCGTAGTCCGCCTGCGTGAAGTCATCGGTGTACGGCGCGGACTTGTGCGCGCCCGCGAGGTTCACGCCCCGCGGGATCATCGCGCGGCCCTCGGGGTCGCGCAGCGCGCCCTTGCAGACGTGCACGCCCGGGCCGCCGCAGACCTCGGCCGCGAGATTGTCGCCGCACGCGGTGGCACCGATCGCGAACGAGGCGATCAGCACGAGCGACGCTGCGTGGTGCTTCACGTGCCTTTCCTCTTCTTCGGCGCGGGCAGCTCGCGCCGCTCGAGCTCCTTGCCCTTCATCGTGTACGCGATGCCGCCCTTGGCGGGATCCCACGGCAGCACGATCGGATCGGCGTCGGTCGCGGGCTCTTCGTTCCAGGTCTCGGCGGTCCAGCCCACGGCGGGTCGCGGCTCGACGCGCAGCTCGGGGCCGAGCTTGCCCTTGGCCAGCGAGTAGCCCGCCTCGAGGACGTTGGGGCCCGCGGTCTTCTTGATCTCGATCTGCCCCATCGGCTGGAGCTGCCCGCTCCACACCGTCCACAGCATCAGGAGATCGCGGCTGCCGCCGTTGCCGCCCTGGCGGACCACGGCGCTCACGACCTTCACGCCGTTCTTGCCGAGCGCCAGCAGCTCGACCTTCTTGACGTCCGCGGCAGTCGCGGCCGGCAGCGAGACGAACGCGTACTGATCGGTGAGGACCCCGATCACCGTGCCGCCCGCGACGATCCGCTCGTTGCCCTTACGATCCGGATCGAGGTTCGCGAGCTGATCGAGCTTGACGTCGCTGCGCCTCAGGCGCACCGAGCGGAGGAAGTCGTCGAGGAGATCCTTGCGATCCCCGAGCTCGATCGTGAGCGGCAGCGCGACCTCGGCGTCATCGCCACCGGTGGCCTGATCGGAGTCGTGGAACACGACGCCGAGATCGAGCGAGGGGGTGGAGCCGGAGAACCCTGGGATCGCGCCGGCCGGGATCCGCAGCTCGAGCGAGAACCCCTTGGGCTGGAGCGAGTCGGCCGCCGTGACCTTCGCGGGCTTCACGATCCGGACCTTGGCCATCGGGTTGCCCGGGAACGCGTCGATCACGATCGGCTTGCCACCGGCCGCGAGCGTGACCGTGACGTGGTCTTCGTGGGCCTTGCCGCTGCGGACGCGGATCAGCCGATCGTCCTTGATGTCGAGGGCGAGCGCGAACGCCGTGCCATCCCACGAGCAGCGGAGCTCGACCTGCCCATCCGAGGAGGATCCGGCGCGGGTGAGGACCGCCTTGGGCCAATCGTCGAGGAGGCCATCGACGGTGAGGTCCGCCGTGGACAGATCGTCACAGCGGATCGCCGTGCCGGCGTGGGCCCGGGCGCAAGTGACGACGAGCACGGCGACGACGAGGCTCCACCGCATCGCCGCAAACCTACTCGGGCTCCTGGCATGGATCCACGGGAATACGCCCCGAGGTGCCGCCGGTAGCCGACTTGACGGGTGCCCATGTCGTCCCCACCTTGCCCCCCGGTCGCCATGTCCAAGGTCTCCCTCCGTCGTCTGCTGTCCCGCCTCGCGGCGCTCGCGTTGACCACCGGCGCGATCGCGCCCGCCTCGGCCGAGGCCGCAGGAGCCCCGCCGGTCCGGGAGGTGGACGCCGTCGACGATGCCGAGCTGGTGACCGATCTGCCGATCGATCCCGAGCACATCGACGAGCTCGACGCGGCGGCCGCCCTCGGGCGAGGCCTCGCGCTCGCACTCTCGGAGATGCGCCCCCTCGCGGCCACCCACATCGCCTCGACCTGGGCGCTCTCGGCCCATCCCGTGCGCCGGCTCGCCGTGGCCCACGCCCTCGAGTGGACGTTCAAGCTGGTCGGCGACGCGCTGATCATCGATCACCTGTCGCGCGATCCCGAGCCGGCCATCCGGACCGAGATCGCGCGCGCCGCCTGGGTCCGCCGCTCGGTGGGTGGTGACCCGGGGGTGCTGCGCCGCCTCGCCGAGGATCCCGACCCGCAGGTCCGGGCCACTGCCCGCCGGGCAGGCCCAGACATCACGTAGATCCGCGATTGGACTGCCCCGATCGTGCTATAGGAGCCACGTGCTGGAGACCCTCGCCAAGGGATTCAAGGCCGCTCGGCAGCGGCTGACCGGCGTCGCCGAGCTATCGGACGACGTCATCGAGGACGCGCTCCGCGACGTCCGCCTCTCCTTGCTGGAGGGCGACGTCGAGTTCAGCGTCGTCAAGCGCTTCCTCGAGAGGGTGCGCGAGGCCGCACGCGGCAAGCAGGTCGAGCTCCGCGCGAAGAGCAAGGAGTACGGGACCAAGACGATCACGCCCGAGCAGGCGTTCATCGCCATCTGTCAGGACGAGCTGACCAAGATGATGGGCCCGGTCGACACCGAGCTCCACTGGGCGAAGAAGGGTCCGACGGGGATCATGTTCGTCGGCCTCCAGGGCTCGGGTAAGACCACGTCGGTCGGCAAGCTCGCCCGCTGGCTCGAGAAGACCCACAAGAAGAAGCCGATGCTGGTCGCCGCGGATATCTACCGCCCGGCCGCCGTCGAGCAGCTGAAGACCCTCGGCCGCCAGCTCGACATGCCGGTGTGGTCGATGGAGGGCAAGGACCCGGTCACGATCTGCCGCGAAGGCACGCAGCAGGCCGCCCTCGCCGGCTGCGACGTCGTGATCTACGACACCGCCGGTCGCCTCGCGATCGACGAGCCCCTGATGCAGGAGCTCGAGGACATCCAGAAGGCGGTCACCCCCGCCAACGTGTTCCTCGTGATCGACTCGATGACGGGTCAGGACGCGGTCAACGTCGCCAAGACGTTCAACCAGCGCCTCGACATCGACGGCGTCATCATGACGAAGCTCGATGGCGACGCCCGTGGTGGCGCCGCGCTCTCCGTCAAGGAGTTCACGGGCAAGCCGATCAAGTTCCTCGGCATGGGCGAGTCCCTCGACAAGCTCGAGGAGTTCCGTCCCGAAGGCCTCGCCTCGCGCATCCTCGGGATGGGCGACATCGTCGGCCTGGTCAAAGATTTCGAGCAAGTCGTCGATGCGGAGAAGGCGGAAGAGGACGCCCTCCGCATGCTCAAGGGCAAGTTCGACATGCAGGACTTCCTCGAGCAGATCCGGCTGATCCAGAAGATGGGATCGCTCAAGGATCTGATCGAGAAGCTGCCGTTCTTCGGCGGCGGGCTCCCCGAGGGCGTCAACCTCGACGACCGCGAGCTCACGAAGATCGAGGCGATGATCTCGTCGATGACCTCCGAGGAGCGCTACAACCCGCAGGTCTTCGTCGCGACCACGTGGGAAGACTTCATGTCGACCGCCGGCAAGAGCGCCAAGCGCCGCCGCGCGGACTTCGACCCGGGCCGCGTCAAGCGCGTCTCGAAGGGCTCGGGCCGCACCGAGCAGGAAGTCAAAGAACTGCTCCAGAAGTTCGCCCAGATGCGCCAGATGATGGTGCAGCTCGGCGCGTCCACGGGCCTGATGGGCAAGATCCCCGGCTTCAAGCAGTTCTCGCAGATGAAGAAGCTGGCGAACATGGACATCAACGCGCTGATGGCCGCCGGCGGTGGCGAGGGCGGCATGGGCGGGATGCCCGGCATGCCCGGCATGCCCGCGATGCCCGGCCTGCCCACCGGCAACCTGCCTGGGATGCCGAAGGGCTACACGCCGCCCGGCAGCAAGGGCGTCGTCGGTCAGCCGAACGCACGCGACAAGCAGAAGGCACGCGACAAGCGCAAGGCCGAGAAGCTCGCGCGCAAGAAGAGCCGCCGCTAGCGTGGCTCGGCCCTGCTCGTGTGCGGCAAGGGAGGCGCCCCGTGGCGGGCCGCGCCCGGGACAAGCTGTCGATCGATCAGCTCGACGCGGCAGCGCTGCAGGCTGAGGAGCCGACCGTGCTCCCCCCACCGACTCGGCCCTCACCGCTCGGTGTCCCGGCGACAAGCACCGCTGCCAGATCCTGAACCCGATGGTGTGGGTCCAGAAAGTGGGGACCTGATGGCACGCGCGACCACGTTCGATCTCGCCGCCGAGCTCGCGCGCCCGGGCTTCACGCCCGCGCGCACCGATGCACCGGCACTCGCGGAGCTGATCGTCACCGGCGCCGAGATCGCGGTGACCCGCGCCCTACCCGCGCTCGCCGGCCTCGGCGCTCCCGGCCGCGATGCGATCACGGCGCGCCTCGCGGCTCCGCTGCCCGACGATGGCGCGGCGGCCCGGCTGGTCCAGGCGCTCGGTCTGATCGCGCGCGCGGGCGATGGGCCGGCGCAGGCCCAGCTCCTCGTGCTCCTGCACGATCCTCGCGTGCGCGCGCGCCGCGCCGCGATCGTCGCCCTCGGCAAGCTCGCCGCGACCGGCGGCAAGGTCGAGCTCCGCGCGGGCGATCGACGCGAAGGCGAGCGTCGTGAAGCCGAAGCCGGCGCCGACGTGACCATCGACCTGCGCGAAGGTGAGCGCCGCGAGGGCGAGCGTCGTGACGAGCTCGAGGCCGCGCGCGCCGGCCTGATCGAGCGCTGGGACGCCGCGGACGTCACGCCCGACGAGCGGCGCGCCCTCGCCGAGGCGCTCGGCAAGATCGGCGGCGAGGCCGCACTGTCCCGGCTCGCGGCGCTCGACACCACGGATGACAAGGAGCTGTCGCGCCGGCGCGATCGCGCGCTCCTCATGGCCGATCGCACCGCGAAGCGCGGCGAGGACTCGACGATCGCGCTCGATCAGGCCCCGCCCCATCCGCTCACGGTGCGGCTCGGCTGCCGGCCGGCGCTCGGCGAGCTGCTGTTCACCGAGCTGGTCGCGCTCGATCAGGGCGGAAGCTTCGTCAAGAAGACCCACCAGCCCGACTGGGTGGAGGTGACGTTGACCACGCCGTGGGCCACGCTGCACCGCTCGCGCCTGTGGGCCACCGCCGCGATCGTGGTGCCACTCGAGGGGTTGACGGATCGCGCTGCCGATGCACCGGGCCGCGCTGACGAGGTGGCGAAGGCGTGCGTGCGCACGCTCACCAGCGCGGGCGTGCTCGCGCTGCTGCGCGGCTGGACCCGCGGCGCGATCCGCTGGCGCCTCGGCATGGTGCACGGGCACCAGCGCGCGCTGGTCTGGCGCGTGGCCCAGGAGGTCACCGCGATCGCGCCCGATCTGATCAACGATCCCACGGCGACCACCTGGGACGTGATGGCGGATCCCGATGCGCGCACGCTGTCGCTCGTGCCGCGCCGGATCGACGATCCGCGGTTCGCCTATCGCGTGGCCGAGGTCCCCGCCGCATCGACGGGGAGCGTGGCCGCGGCGCTGGTGTGGGCGGCCGATGCGCACGGCGGTGATCGCGTGTGGGATCCGTTCTGCGGCTCGGGCGTGGAGCTCGTGGAGCGCGCCCGGCGTGGCGCGGTGCGCTCGCTCCTCGGCACCGACATCGATCCCGAGGCCCTCGCGGCCGCGCGCACGAACCTCGCCGCCGCCGGCGTCACCGCCGAGCTCGCGATCGCCGATGCGCGCACGCACGCACCAGGTCCCGTCGATCTGATCGTGACCAACCCGCCGCTCGGGAGCCGCGTCCACGTCGATGCCGGTGCGCTGCTCGTGGAGGCGCTGCCGAACCTCGTGAAGGCGCTCGCGCCGCGGGGACGGATCGTGTGGATCACGCCCGCCCACCGGAAGACCACGCCCGCCGCGCTCGCCCTCGGGCTCGAGCTCGGCCGCTCGCTGCCGGTCGACCTCGGCGGCGTGCGCGGGCGGCTCGAGCGCTGGAACAAGCGGTAGGCTCGGCGCGTGTCGCTGACGTCGCTGCTCGCCCGCACGTACCTCCGGTACGCCGTCGTGGTCACGCTGCTGTCGCTCGTCGCGTTCGCGCCGCTGCTGTGGCTCGCGATGAAGCTGCCGATCCCCGCGGATCTCGCGGGCGCCAAGGGCGTGGTCCGCACCGCGTGGCTGCTCGTCGGCCTCGGCCTCGTGCCGCTGCTCGTCCTCGTCGGTGGCGTGGCCCCGGCGGTGCGCTCGATCGTCCGCGGTACCCCCGCCTCGCAGCTCGCCGCGTTCGGCGCCGGGCTCGCCGGGCTCGTGCGCGCCGTGATCCCGTGCGCGGTCGCCATGATCGCGGTCCTCGTCGGCGGGCTCGCGCTCGTCGTCCCTGGCCTGCTCCTGCTCGTGCTGCTGTCGCTGACCGGGGCGATGGCCGGGCCCGGCCGCAGCGTGCCCGCGCCGCTGATCGACAGCGTGGCCGCGGCGCGCGCGCGCATGCCCGCGGTCACCGTGATCCTGCTGTGCTCGATCGCCGCCGCGCTGGGCGGCGTGTTCCTGCTCTCGCGCGGTCTCCCGATCCCGCTGCCGAAGCAGCCCACCATCGAGATGTTCGCGAACTTCCGGTTGTTCGCGCGCTGGGCGGTGGCCGGCGTGGCGCTCGGCGCCCCGATCCCCGCGATCGCGCTCGCCGTGCTCGCTACAACAGGCCCCAGCGCTCGAACGTAGCCCGCGCCGCGGCCGCATCCGGCGCCACGCCGACGCGCGGGTCATCCACCGGAGCCACGCGCCGCCCGTACCAGATCGCGCGCCAGCCGACATCGAGCGCGCCCACGATGTCCGCCGACCACGAGTCTCCGACATGCACCGGCGTCTCGTGCGAGGTGACGCCGCAGGTCGCCAGCGCGTGCTCGAAGATCCGGCGATCGGGCTTCTCGATCCCGAGCCGACCCGAATCGACGATCACCGCGAACAGCTCCGCGAGCCCGATCTCGGTGAGCAGCTCCGCGAGGCGTCCCTCCGAGTTCGAGACCACGATCAAGGTCGCCCCGTTCGCCCGGAGGTCCTGCGCGAGCTCGACCATCGGGGCGATCCGCCGGCGGAACAAATTTACCGTGGGTTGCTGCTCCCACAGCCAGTCCACCAGCGGTTCGACCTGCGCGATCCCTGCTCCCGTGAGCAGGGCCGCCATCAGCTCCCGCCAGGGGTGGCCAATCCCGGCATCCACCAGCGTGTCGTAGTGTGCCCAGGCGCCCGGGGAGGCAGCAGCGAGCGCACCAGGTGCGACCTCCACCCCTCGCTGGCGCAGCCGGAGGGCCAGGAAGTCAAGATCCAGCTCGACCAGGGTCTGGCCGATGTCAAAGCTGATGACCGTGGTCGGAATCGGCCGGTTGTACCGCAGGGGTACCCAGGGGCGGTATACTGGGGCATGGCCGACGGGGCGCCCCCACCTCACACCCCGGTGCCCGGGGTCGTGGTCGTCTGGAGTGGCGCGATCCCAGTGGTCCAGGCGTTCAGGATTCCGGAGGCGGGCCTCGTGATCGGGCGCGAGCTGCTCGAGACCACGACCGATGACCGGATCAGCCGCCAGCATGCGCGTGTGTCGTGGCGCGACAAGCGGTTCGTGGTCACCGACCTCGGAAGTCGTAACGGCACATACGCTGGCGGCCATGCCCTGATCGACCGCGAGGTCACGGTGACCGCGCCGTCTGTCGTCCGCACCGGTCGCACGGTCTGCGTGCTGCTCGAGGACGTGACGCGGTTCGAGGGCTCGGTGATCTCGAGCCAGCACGATGCGATCGTCGGCGCCAGCACCTCGCAGCTGTGGCGCGATACCGAGGACGCCGCGAACCAGGGCACGAACCTCCTGATCCTCGGCGAGCCCGGCAGCGGCAAGGGCCGGATGGCGCGCGGCTATGCGCGGATGCGCGGTCGCCCCGAGGCCGTGTTCAACCCGACGATCCAGGCCGTGCCGCTCGAGCGCGTGGTCGGCCCGACGATCGAGACCCTGATCCTCGAGCAGGTGGGCAAGCTCGGCCCGGCGAACCTCGCCACCCTGGTCAAGCTCCTCGACAGCCGCCCCAACCTCCGCGTGGTGACCACGGCGGTGATGGCCCTCGAGCACCTCGGCATTCCGCCGGAGATGGTGCTGCGCCTCGCCGCGCGCCGGCTCCACCTGCCCCCGCTCCGCGAGCGCCCCGACGAGATGGCGTTCCTCGTCCACGACGCCGTCCGCGGCGCCGAGCCCGCGCTCCAGATCCACTCCACGCTGATCGAGGCCTGCCTCCTACGCCCGTGGCCCGGCAACTCGCGCGAGCTGGTGGCCGAGGTCAGCCGCACCGCCCACACCGTGGCGGCGCAGGGCAAGAACAACATCCGCGGCGAGGATCTCGACAACGACGCCGGTCACCTGATGGTCGGCGCGCCCACGCTCAACGCCGCCGTGCAGCCCACGGCGGTCGGCAAGGGTCGCAAGAAGCGCTCGTCCACGCGCCCGAGCGGCCGGTCTGACTAACAGGGGTCTGCCCCCTCTTCCCGGGCATGGGGCGAGCTCGTGCGTCGGCGAGCGAACAGGGGACTGACTCGTCTTCCCGGATTGCTCGTTGTCGTTGGTGCGTGCTCCGGCGCGAACAAGCCTCCAGCCCGCACCGACGAGCTCGTGCCACGCCCGACGAAGAACGCCATCCTGGCGGGATGCAGCGGCGGGGAAGACAATGAAGTCCGGCTCTCCACTGTTGTGGAGCCCGATGCACCGGTCCTCGTGCTGGGGGAGATCCACCTGCACGGCACCCAGCCGCCGCAGCCCACGATCGCGATCTGGGCCGACGGGCGCGTCCTGTTCACGCGCGCGCTGCCGACCAGCACCGACCACGTCGAGCTCGAATCCCTCGAGGGATCGCTCCCGCCGGCAGCCGTGCCGGGTCTCGTCCACGACGTCGCGGCGGACCTCGTCGCGGTCCCCCGCTACACCGACGTGTTCGTCCACCCCGGGACCTCTGGCGGCCAGATGACGACGATCACGGTTCGCGACGGTCACCGCTGGATCAGCGCGACCGTGTACGGCGCCCACGAGGATGACCTCCTCGCGACCGCAGCGAATCCCGGTGTCCTCCCGCGAGCACCGCGCGACCTGCCCCCGACACTCGGGTTCTCGATCCCGACGTTCGAGACGGATCCACCGCCGAAGCCGTTCGCGCGGGCGTACCAGCGCTTGCTGGCGAGTCGCCCGCCAGCGGGGCGGCCGTTCGTCCCACACGACTTCGACCTCGTGGTGTTCTCGCCCGGGCCCAGCGCCGCAGGCATCAGGTCATCCGAGATCGCCTGGCCGCGCGAGCTCCCGGCCCCACCACCCGACCTCGCTCTCGCTACGTGTGACGACGGCGACGGCTGTCGCTACGTGCTCGACGCCCGCGATCGCGAGGCCGCGCACCGCCTCGACGATGCCCTTCACGCGACCAAGACGCCGCCGCTCCTGGTCTCGAACGGCAGGCGGCTCAGCGTCCGGATCGACGGCCTCTACCGCGGCGAGCGCAGTATCCAGGCGCTGGTCTCCTGTTCGGCTCGGCTGTCGAACAACCCGGAGCTGTAGGCGTCCGCCGCCCCGACCGACTGCATCGAACGTCCCGACCGAACGGGTTTGTTTCCTCGGAAACGTCAGCTCCGGCGATCCGCTCGCACCAGGTCGTCGATCACCCAGTCGTAGTTCACCGGCCGCCCATCCCACAGCGGTGCGTTGGTCGCAGGCGTGATCTCCAGCGGCTGGTTCAGTCTCCGGATCGCATCGGCGCCGAGCCCCGCCGTGCTGCACGGTGGTGGCACCTCCGGAATCGGAACGCCCTTCGGATCGAAGAACCGCGGTCGCTGCTGCGCATCGAGCGTCACGCGATAGCCGTACTCGTGGACGTGGCGATGATGCAGGTCACACAGCCGGACGAGATTTCGGAGCGAGGTCTCCCCACCGTGGGCCCAGTGCTCGATGTGATGGCCCTCCACGAACACGCGATTGCAGCACCCGGGGAACCGGCATGTCGGATCGCGCCTCGCGAGTGCGCGCTGGATCGCCGGCGGGATCGAGCGGGTCTTGCGGCCCACGGAGAGTGGCGTGCCGTGCACATCCTCATGGACCTCGACGATGCCCGCATCGCACGCGAGCCGACGCGCTGTTTCCGAGGAAACACAGGTGCCGTCGCTCATGATCGCCGCGACCGGGACAGCACTCGAGCGCGAGCCATCCAGGACCTCGGCGGCGACGGTGATCACCACCTCCGTGGGCGAGCGCTCCGGGCGATCACCGCGCAGCACCCCCTGGGCGATCTGGAGCGCGGCATCGATCCGGCAGAACCGGCCCTCCCGCTCGCGCGCGACCGTGGTCAGCGCCTCCCAGACCATGGCGGCCTCCTCGGGGTGAAGGGTCAGGTGGATCCCGACCATGCCGTCGTCGAGCTCGCGCTTCGAGATCCGGCGGCGATCTGCGTCCGCCTCGGGGCTGGGCGGCTGCGCCTGCCCGCGCTGGACCATGCCGTACTGCCGGCAGATCAGCTCGAGCTGCGTGCCCGTGGAGTACCGCGCGGTCTCGACGAGGAGGGCCTCGTTCTCGGGCGTCGCGACGCGGGTCAGCGCCCGGACCTTGCAGTACGAGAGCTCGCCGCGACGTAGCGCGAGATCGATCAGCGGGAGCTCGCCCAGGCGCTGCGCCACGCGGACGTGCTCGCGCGCGCGATTGCCCGACCAGCCGAGCCGCCACGACAGCCACTCTGCACAGGTGCGCGCGCCCTGCGTGGACCAGCCCCCGGCGCTGTCGAAGGCGCGGAGATCCGCGAGCAGACGGTGGGTGGCCGCATCGAGGTGCGCCGCGTGCTCGGCGATCTGCTCGCCCAGCGCGACGACCTGCTGCGGGTTCAGGGATGGGAGTGGAGACGAAGAAGACGCGGCGTCCATTACCGATCTGTATCAGGCGGGTATGACATCACGAGTGTGTACTCATGATCATCAACACCGAGATCCAGGGGTCAGACGACGATCAGCACGAGCGTTGGATCCAACCGGTGCAGGCCGCTGGGATCTGACGTCACGACACGTGGCCGGTGAACCCGTGCGCAGAGCACGACCGAGGTGTCGATCACGTCCGACGTCCCGCGCACCCCGCACAGCCTGCTTGTCGCTCGCGTACCTAGCTCGTCGAGCGGTACCACCAGCGGCACAACTCAGCCTCGGACGACGACACCTTCACGTCTAGAGAAGCTCTTCTCGACGCGTCCGCAAGAACTCCACGGAGCGCTCGTGGCCGAGTGCACCTGCTCTCTTGAACCAGAACCGCGCGAGAGACTTCGCTTCGCCCTCCCAGTACAGCACCCCGATATTGAATGCGGACACCGCATCACCGAGCCGCGCGGCCCGCTTGTACCAGGCGATCGCACTCCGATCGCTCTGCGGCGTTCCGATGCCGTGGTGATAGTACCAACCGAGGTGGTGCCAGGCTGCAGCGTCTCCGATGTGGGCGGCCTGCTTCATATGGCGAAATGCCATGCGTGGCGATCGCTTCACTCCGCGGCCGGATTCATAGGCCAGCGCGAGTCGCTGGGTGGCGGTCGCATCGTCCGCGCCATCTGCCAGGGCCGCGGCGGTTCGGAGCCAGGCTGTGGACTTCGCTTGATCCACAGGCACGCCCTCACCCAGCTCGTAGGCGTCGGCGAGCTCGACCGCAGCGAAGTAGTAGCCGCGGCTCGCCGCGCGACGGAGGTACGCCACCGCGGTTCGAACGTTGCGACGCACACCCACGCCCCTCAGGTAGCACCGCCCCAGGTTGCACAGCGCCGCGACGTCGCCCAGCGCGATCGCCTCCTCGTAGAGCTGCACCGCCGCCTTGCGGCTTCGCTTGACGCCGAGTCCCTTCAGCAACGCAAACGCGAGGTTGTTCATCGCCGGCACGTAGCCGCTCGCCACTGCGCGCCGAAACCACGCCACGGCGGTGGGAGCGTCCATCGGGAACGCCCGCCCCTCGTCGAAGAAGTTCACACCGACCTCCCACTGGGACTCGCCGTCACCCGCAAGAGCCCGCCGGTACAACCGCTTGAAGTAGTCGACCAACCGGCGACTTCCCAGGGCCCGGTGGTGGACCACGCCTGGAATGGTCAGGAAGCGTGTCACGCGATCCACCGGCCTGGTCGCCAGTGTAGCGCCACGGGCGAGGTCAACGCTCGCGCTTCTTATCGGCGGCGGCGGCGAGTCACGAGCGCACCGAGCACGAGCACGAGGCCACCGAGCCCGCTCGCGCCACCGGCGTTGCAGCCACCGTCGCTGCCGGGCGTCATGTCGTCGCTGCCCGAGCCTTCACCGGGGACGTTCGCGATCCGCGTGATCCGCACGGCATCGAACACGAGCTGGACGTTGTCGGAGAGCAGCTCGCCCGTGTTGTCGGCGAGGTGGATCGACTGATCGGGGCCGGCGGCGAAGTCGACCTCGCCGAGCGGCTGCCAGCCATCGGCGGCGCTCTGGTCGATGATGAAGTCGTGATCGGCGCCTGCGGCGTGCACGGTGTAGCGGGCCTGCTTGGACTGCGCGAACGCCGCGGCGGTGTAGACCTCGACCTTGTAGCGACCGGCAAGGGTCAGATCGAGCGCCCACTCGCCGAAGTTCGCCTCGGTCGCCTTGTCGGTCGTGTGCGTCCACACCAGATCGCCGGCCTCGCCTGCCGTCGCCACGTGGCGCATCGAGCCGGCCGGGCCGCCCGCGGTGAAGCACGCATCGCCATCGTCGATCGTGCCGCCATCGGCGGGGAGCTTGTCGCACGTGGTGGTGGAGCTGCCGCCACCACCCATCAGCATCGCCTCGAGCTCGGCGCGCGTGCCGTTGAACCGGTTCATGTCGACGTTGCCCGCGATGCCGTTGACGGCGCCCGAGGACGTGTACTGCCAGAACGCCCAGTCCTGCCAGGTCGGCGCGATGTTCGGGCAGGCGGCGGTGGAGTACTGCGCGTGCCACAGCGGCGAGGCGGACTCGTCGCCACCCACCTGATCGCGCCAGAAGTAGAAGCCGGTGTAGACGATCGGGCGCTTGCCGATCGCCGCGGTGACGTGATCGATCCAGATCCGGACCTTCGCCGAGACCTGCGCGGGCGTCAGGCCGCCGTCGGCCTCGACGTCGATCACGGGTGGCAGATCATCGGGAGCCGGCGTGCCGATCTTCGACAGCAGCAGATCGGCCTGCGCGATCGGATCCTGCGCCGGGCGGAAGAACTGGTAGGCGCCGTGGAGGATCCCCTTCGCGCGGGTCTGGGCCCAGTTGGTGTCGAACTTGGTGTCGACGGTCGCGAGGCCATCGGAGACGCGGATGAACGCGTACTCCACGCCATCGGCCTTGGCCTTGGTCCAGTCGATCGTCCCCTGGTAGTACGAGACGTCGATGCCCTTCACGGTGGGGCCACTGCCGCAGACGGTGGTCGCCTGCGTGAGATCAGAGACGGGTTCGGTGCCCTGCTCCCCCGAGCAGGCCACCAGGAACATCGCCACAACGAGTGTGCGGTTCAAGGTACGCGCTCGAGGAGCAAGCGCGGGGCCAGCAGCGATGGGGGTTGTTGCGGCAACCAAGAGGCCGCACTGCAACTGATCGTGCTCAGTGCTCGTGACGATGCGCAACCTGCGCTTCGTTCCCTACATCGCCATGCGCCAGCACACATCGGTGAATCTCGATCGTTAGATGAGCGAGGGGGAGCGCCGCCAGCACGGACTCCCGATAGAACGCGACATCACGCGGCGTCGAGGTGACGACCGAGACGATGCAGCTCCGTCGGCCTGGCCCCAGCTCCCACACATGTAGGTCCGCGACCCTCACGTCGTCGATCGCCTCGAGGGTCTGGCGGACCTTCGACTCGTGCTTGGGCGACGACACCACGTCGAGCAGCTGCCCGCTCGCCTGCCGGCACAGCGAGATCGCCCACCACACGATCACGATGCCGCCGACAAGGCCGGTCAGCGGATCGAGGAACCACAGGCCCGCCCACTTGCCGAGCGAGAGCGCGACGATCGCCATCACCGACGTCAGCGCATCCGCGAGGATGTGGATGTACGCGGCGCGCATGTTGAAGTCGAGCGTGCCGGCCTGCGGCTTCGCCGGGGCGTGATCGTGACCGGCGTGCGCGGCGTGATCGTGGCCGTTGCCGTGATGGTGATCATCGTGGTCGTCGTGCGCGTGACCATGGCCATGGCCGTGGTCGTGACCATGACTGTGCCCGTAGTGGTGATTCTTGCTGAGCAGCAGCGCCGACACCGCGTTGACCACGAGGCCGATGATCGCGACGATCAGCGCCTCCTCGTAGATGACCTTTTCGCGGTGGATCAGGTGATCGATGCTCTCGACGCCCATCCACAGCGCCACGCACACCAAGAGGATGCCGCTCGTGTATCCCGCGAGCGCATAGACCTTGCCGGTGCCGAAGCTGAACGCATCGTTACCGGCGCGCGTGCGGGCGTACCAGTACGCGACGACCGTGAGGCCGAGCGCGCCGACGTGCGTGCCCATGTGCCAGCCGTCGGCGGTCAGGGCCATCGAGTCGGTCATGTTGCCGACGATCAGCTCGCCGACCATCATCACCGTGGCGAGCAGGATCACCCAGCGGGTCCGCCGCTCGCCGCCGCGGTTGTGCTCGTCGTCGTCGGCGTCCTCGTGATGGACGTGCGCAGACAGCTCGTGAGCCTTCATGACGACCCGGGGGTTATAGCCCTATGATCCTCCGGTGCCCAAGCATCCGGTGACGATGGCGATCCGGGCCCTCCGTGCCGCCTCCGTGGCGTTCGAGCCCCACCTCTATCCCTGGGAGCCCAAGGGCGGCACCGCGGCCTCCGCCGAGGCCCTGGGCGTCGACGAGCACCTGGTGATCAAGACCCTGATCTTCGAGGACGACCAGCGCCGGCCGCTGTGCATCCTGATGCACGGGGACCGCGAGGTCTCGACCAAGAACCTCGCCCGGACGATCGGGGTCAAGACCGTGGCGCCGTGCACGCCGGAGGTCGCGGATCGGCACTCCGGCTACCAGGTCGGCGGCACGTCCCCGTTCGGGCTGCGGCGCGCGATGCCGGTCTACATGGAGCGCACCATCGCCGCGCTGTCGACGATCTACATCAACGGCGGCGCGCGGGGCTTCCTCGTCGCGATCGATCCGCAGGAGGCGATCCGCGTGCTCGCGCCGACGCTGGTCGACGCCGCGACTGCCTCTTAGGCCGACATCACGCCGAACAGACCCTGGAAGAACCGGATCACGCCGAACACGATCGGCCCGTAGGCCACGACATAGGTGCCGCCCCCGCTGCGCACGGCCGCATCGTGGGTCACCGCGGTGATCACCACGCCGAGCAGGATCAAGCCGCCGCCGACGAGCATCTGCGTCATCGCCTGGCTCCGCTTGTGTGCGCGCTGGGCATCGAGCGCCTGCGGGGGCGGTGCCGTCGGTAACGGCAAGGGGCCGTGATGCGGCTGCCACGGCACCTCGACGCCCTGTGGAGCGCCATACGGTGGTGCGACGGGCGGCGGCGGGTACGCCGCTTGCGGCGGGTACGCCGCCTGGGGCGGATACGCCGGTGGCGGATACACGGGCGGCGGATACGCGGGCGGCGGGTACGCGGCGGGCGGCGGAGGCGCCGCGCCGTACGACGCCATCCGCGGCGTGCCCTGTGGATCGGGGAAGCCCGCGCGGTGGATCAGATCGAGCGCCACCGCGAGCTCGGCGCGACGCGCGTACGCATACTGCGACGCCTGCGGGTTCTGCGCGTGCCGATCACCGTGCCACTGCAGCTGGTGGTGATCGTGCGCCGCGCGAACGTCGGGCTCCGCAGCTCCCGGAACGAGGCCGAGGATCCGGTACGCGTCGGCGAGCTGCATGCCTCATCGTATCGCGCCGCGCGGGCGCGTGGGGCTCAGCTCTTCACCGGCTCCTCGTCACGGGCCCGCTGCGCCGGGGTGCGCTGCGTGATCCGGTTCTCCTCGTCGATCTCGATCGCAGGCTCGTCGTCCTCGAGCTCGGGCTGCTTTGGCGGCAGGCTCTGCGGGTGCTTGTGGCCGATCTCCAGATCATCGGACTTGTCATGCTTGCGGTTCGGTAGGTGCTCGTTCATGTCCTCGAGGACTGCAACGCCCACGCCAGGACTCACACCACCTACATCGCTCGACGCACCGTCTCTGCCGCGATCGTGGTTCCAACAGCCGCGCGGGAGCGCACGAGCACGATGCACGCGCGACCACGACGCGCAGTGGCACCGTACGAAGCGTGCCTACTTCTCGGCGCCGTGGCACTCGAGGCAGCCGAAGCCCTTCGGATTCTCGGGCGTGTACTCGGGCTGCTTCAGGAGCTTCGCCATCGTGGGCTTGATCTCCTTGCCCATCCACTCGACGTCCTCCTTCTTGAACTTCGGCATGCTCGGCCCGAACAGCTTGGGGAGCTTGTCGTTGGGCATGTCGTACTTGTCCTGCTCGACGCCCTCGCCGTGACACGTCTTGCAGCCGAACTCGGCGAACTTCTTCGCGTCGTGAGCCTTGAACAGCGGCTCCATGGTCGGCATCACCTTCTCCTTCATGAACTGGATCCGCTGCTCGTGATCCAGGCTGTCGAACGGCACGTCGGGCAGCGGGGGCTTGACCGCCTCGGCCGAGCCGGCACCTGAGCCGGCACCAACGCCCCCGGTGCCACCGCCGGTCGGCGTGGTGGTCGTGCTGGAGGACTTGGAGCCGCAGGCGGCGACGAGCAACGAGGCGAACAGGACGAAGGTCTTCATCCGGCGCATCCTGGCCGAGCGATCCACCCGCGACAAGGCTACGCCCGTGAACGGAGTGTTGCGCGAGGGGTCAGTGGACGCCGAGGTACGCCTTACGGATCGTATCGTCCTGCGCGAGCTCTGCGGCCGGGCCCGAGGTCACCAGCGAGCCGACCTCGAGCACGTGCGCGGTCTGGGCCACGCGGAGCGCCTGGTGAGCGTTCTGCTCGACCAGCAGGATCGTCGTGCCCTCGGCGGCGATCGCCTTCACGATCTTGAAGATCAGGGCGACGATCTGCGGAGCGAGCCCCAGGGACGGCTCGTCGAGGAGCAGGAGCTTCGGCTTGGCCACCAGCGCGCGCGCGATCGCGAGCATCTGCTGCTCGCCCCCCGACAGGGTCCCCGCGTTCTGCGCCAGCCGCTCGCGGACCCGCGGGAACAGCTCGAGCGCGCGCTCGCGATCCTGGCGATGCCCGCGGGATCCTTGCGCAGGTACGCGCCCATCTGGAGGTTCTCGTCGACGGTGAGGTTCGCGAAGATGCCGCGGCCTTCGGGTGCGTGGGCGAGGCCGAGTGCGACGATCTCGTGGGCGGGCAGGTTCGTGATCGTCCGGCCGTTGAACTTCACGGTGCCCTTGGACGGCTTCACCAGGCCCGAGATCGCGCGCAGCGTGGTGGTCTTGCCAGCGCCGTTCGCGCCGATCAGCGTCACGACCTGCCCCTCCTCCACCGAGAACGTGACGTCCTTCAGCGCGTGGATGCCGCCGTAGAACACATCGAGCCCCGTGACCTCGAGCAGCGCCATCAGCTCGCGACCTCCGCGGCGGCATCTTCTTCGGGGACGCCGAGGTAGGCCTCGATCACCTTGGGATCCTGCTGGATGCTCTCTGGCTTGCCCGACGCGATGGTGACGCCGTGATCGAGCACGGTGATCTCCTCGCAGATGTCCATCACGAGCCCCATGTCGTGCTCGATCAGGAGGATGCCCACCTCGAACCGCTCGCGCAGGGATTCGATCAGGCCGCGCATCTCGTGCTTCTCGATCGTGTTCATGCCGGCCACCGGCTCGTCGAGCAGCAGGACCTTGGGCTCGGTGGCGAGGGCGCGCGCGATCTCGAGCCGGCGCTGATCGCCGTACGGCAGGCTCTTCGATTGCTCGTGCGCGCGATGGGCGATCCCGAGGACCGCGAGCAGGTCCATCGAGCGCTCGACGATCGCCGCCTCCTCGGCCAGGTACAGCGGCGTGCGCAGGAGGCTCCGCCACAGCCCGCTCTTCGCGCGCACGCCGGCCGCGGTGCGGATGTTGTCGAGCACGGAGAGCTCGCCGAACAGGCGAATGTTCTGGAACGTGCGCGCGAGGCCCGCGCGCGCGATCGCCGAGGGCTTCTGGCCGTTGAGCCGCAGCCCGCCGAGCATGATCTCGCCCGCGTCGGGCTGGTACACGCCGGTCAGCAGGTTGAACACCGTGGTCTTGCCGGCGCCGTTGGGGCCGATCAGGCCGCACAGCCCGCGCGCCGGCACCGAGATCGAGAACCCATCCACGGCCTTGAGCCCGCCGAACGCGAGCGACAGCCCCTTCGCCGCGAGTGCGGGCCGCGCGTCAGTCACGGGCGCCTCCGCCGAACATCCCGGTGAGCTTGCGCCACACCTCGCGGCGTACGCTGACCATCACGGATACGAGCGGCGCGAGGAGCAGCAGCCGCTGGCCGGTCACCAGCGCGAGCACCACCGCGAGGACGATCACCACGATCGTGACGCGGTTGTTGCGCCACATCCCGCGCAGCACGCCGGGCTCCCAGATCTCCTTGATCCCGAACAGCCCCTGCGGCCGCACGATCATCACGATGATCAGCGCGAGCGCATAGACCGGCATCCGGTACTCCGCGAACTCGCGGAATAGCTCCGGGAGGATGGTCAGGATCGTCGCCGCGAGCACCACGCCGGAGATCGAGCCCATGCCACCGAGCACGACCATGATCACGAGATCGATCGACTTCTGGAACCCGAGCTCCTTCGGGTTGAGCGTGGTGCCGACCTCGTGCGCGAACAGCGCGCCGCCCACGCCGGCGAAGAACGCCGCGGTCACGAACGCCACCACCTTGGCCCGCGAGGTGTTGACGCCCATCGCCTCCGCGGCGATCTCGTTCTCGCGCACCGCGAGCAGCGCGCGGCCATGGCTCGACGACTTGAGGCGGTACGCGACGATCAACACGATCGCCACGAACGTGAACGCGAAGAAGATGCCGGCGTGCCCGGTCTGGACGCCGGACGCATCCTCGGCCCACGGCGTGGGAGAGACATAGGTGGGCGTGCCGGTGAAGCCGAGCGGGCCGCCGAGGTGCTTCGCGGCGGTGAACATCGACGCCTCGGCCGCTGCGGCCGGATCGAGGACATCGCTGCTCTGCTGCACGAGCACGCGCACGATCTCGCCGAACCCGAGCGTGACGATCGCGAGGTAGTCCCCGCGCAGGCGCAGCGAGGGCAAGCCGACCACCAGGCCCGCGAGCGCCGCGACCACGCCGCCGAACACGCACGCGAACAGGAACATCATGTCGCCGCTACCGAGGAAGCCGCCGTGGACCTCCACGCCATACGCGTTGGGCTCGATCCAGCCGAGCTTGATCGAGCCGTAGTAGGTGATCAGCGCCGAGGCATAGCCGCCCACCATCATGAAGCCGGCGTGGCCGATCGAGAACTGACCGGCGAAGCCGTTGACGATGTTGAGCGAGGCCGCGAGGACGATCGCGATGCCGATGTCGAGCAGGAGCTTGGCGTAGAACGGCCCGAGCATCGGCGCGAGCACCGCCTGCAGCGCGAGCGCGAACAGCAGGCCCACCACGACCGGCCAGATCGAGCGCAGCCCCGCGATCAGCGGGTTCGGCTTGAAGCCGGCCACGCGGGCGGCGAGCGGGCGCGTGGGATCGGCGGCCTTGCTCGTCACACCTTCTCCACCACGGCCTTGCCGAACAGGCCGCTGGGCTTGAACAGCAGGACGACGATCAGGATCACGAACACGTAGAGGTCGCGCATGTGGGGCGAGAAGTACGCCGCGCCGAACATCTCGACGAACGCGATCAACAGGGCGCCGGCCACCGCGCCGCGCACGTTACCGATGCCGCCGACCACCGCGGCGACGAACGCCTTGAGCCCGAGCAGCACCCAGGTGGCATCCGCGGACTGCTTGATGCTCTCGTACTTGAGCGCGAACAACAGGCCGCCCGCCGCAGCGAGGGCCGAGCCGATGCCGAACGTGATCGAGACGATGCGGTTGACGTTGATGCCCATCAGCGACGCCACGCGCTCGTCGAACGAGACTGCACGCATCGCGCGCCCGAGACGCGTCCGGTAGACCAGGAACTCGAGCCCGAACAGGAGCAGGCCCGTGAGCACGACCACCGTGACGTCGACGACGCGGATATGGACCCCGGCGATCTCGACGATCGAGGTGTCGTGGATCAGCGCCGGCATGTGCTGCGGCTGGGTGCCGAACACGAACTTGAGCTGGCCCACGTTCTGGAGGAACAGCGACACGCCGATCGCCGTGATCAGCACGTTGAGGCGGGGCGCGCGGCGCAGCGGCCGATACGCGAGGATCTCGATCGTCACCCCGAGCAGGGCGCAGGTCGCCATCGCGAGCAGGAGGATCAGCGGCATCGCGAACAGCGGGGACTCGGTCACCGCCCAGCCGAACGCCGACGCGATGACGAACGAGATCCACGCCCCGACGGTGAACACGTCGGAGTGCGCGAAGTTGATGAACCGCAGCACGCCATAGACCAGCGTGTAGCCGAGCGCGGTGAGCGCATACAGGCTGCCCAGCGCGATGCTGTTGACGAGGGTCTGGAGGAGCTTGGTCACGTCACTTCGTGGCGGAGCCCGAGCCCGCAGCCGCAGCCGAACCCGCCGCCGAGCCCGAGCCCGAGCCCGCTGGCGTCGCCGCAGCCGGCTCCGGCCAGCCCTTCGGCACCACCGTGGCGACGTAGCGCGGCTTGCCGCCCTTCATCTGCACGACGACTGCCTGCTTCTGCGCATCGCGGTTGGCGTCGAGCGTGATCTTGCCGGTGACGCCCGGGAAGTCCTTGGTCGCCGCGATCGTCGTCGCGAGGTCCTTGCCGCCGAGCGAGGGCGCCTTGTCCATCGCATCGAACAGCACGCGCGCCGCGTCGTAGCCGAGGGCCGCGAGGCCATCCGGCGTCTCCTTCCAGCGCTTCTCGAACTTGGACACGAAGTCCTTCACCTCGGGGCGCGCCTCGTCGAACGAGTAGTGGTTCGAGTAGTAGCTGCCCTCGATCGCGGCGCCGCCGATCTCGGCGAGCTTGCTCGAATCCCAGCCATCACCACCGAGGAACGGCGCCGTGATCCCGAGCTTGCGCGCCTGGTTGACGATGTTGCCGACGTCGGTGTAGTAGCCGGGGAGGAACACGGCCTGGGCCCCCGAGGTCTTGATCGACTGGAGCTGCGCCGAGACGTCCGGATCGCCAGCCGTGTACGCCTGCGACGTGGTGATCGTCCCCTTCAGCGCCTCGAACTCGGTCTTGAACGTCTCGGCGAGGCCCTTGGAGTACGGCGCCGCCTGATCGAACAGCACGGCGACCTTGTCGAACTTCTGATCCTTCGCGAACTTCGCCACGACGTAGCCCTGGAACTCGTCGAGGAAGCAGACGCGGGACACCATGTCCCGGCCCTCGGTGACCTTCTTGTTGGTCGACGAGGGCGAGATCATCGGCACGCCCTGCTGCTGGGCGACCTTGCCGCCGGCCAGCGAGCTACCCGAGGCGACCTCGCCGATCAGCGCGACGACCTTGTCCTCGCTGATCAGGCGCTGCACCACGTTGCCCGCCTCGCTCGACTTCGACGCGTCGTCGAGCGTCTTCAGCTCGATCTTGCGGCCCTTGACGCCGCCCGCCGCGTTGCGCTCCTCCATCGCGAGGATCACACCGTGGTCGGTCGACACACCGAACGTCGCCTCGGAGCCCGTCAGCGACGCGTAGTGGCCGATCTTGATCGGACCCGTGTCGGCAACCGGCGCCACGCCCGACGATCCGGACGAGCCGGACGATCCGGAGCCGGAGCCACTTCCCTTGCCCTTGCCGCCTCCGAGCTTGTCGCAGCCAGCCCCAAACCCGGCGATTGCCGCGAACGCCGCGATCACGGCGACCCTGTTCCAAGCACTCAGATTCACGGCATTCTCCTGTGGTTGGGCATGCGATATCCGACCTGGCGACGGGCTGTCAACCTGCCCGGCCCACCCATTGGCGCAGGCGATCGGCCGTCTCGCTCGCCCTGCCGATCGAGCTCTGCGAAGGTCACCCTGCCTCGCCCGCACTTCCTCCTCCCGCTTGGTAGCGGGGAACAGGGTTGGGTAACCCCGGGTGGCCGGCGCAGGCGAAGGCGCGGGATGCACCGATCGAGGTGCACCTGGGATGCCGCCCTCGCCCCGTGCGCGCAGCTCGAACACAGACCGCTGGGCGCGGCGAGCAGGAGTTGTTCTTGCGCGCTCCGGTCACGCGTGGGCGCCCGCGCCCGCGCGCCGAGGCGACGCGATATGCTCGCGCCGTGAGCTGGGGACGACGCTTCGTGGCGCATCGCAGCGCCATGGTCGGAGCGATCCTGGTCGTGCTGCTCGTGGGGCTCGCGGTGATCGGCCCGTCGGTGGTCGGCGATCCCGTCGCGCGCGACATCGATCACGGTCTGTCGGCGATGGGCGCACCGCTGCCGCCTTCGAGCGATGCGCCACTCGGCACCGATCAGCTCGGCCGCGACGTCGCCGCGCGCGTGGTCTCCGGTGCGCGCACCTCGCTCTTGATCGCCACCCTGGCGACCCTCCTCGCGCTCGTGATCGGCCTCGCGATCGGGCTCGCCGCGGGGGCCGCCGGGGGCTGGGTCGATGGCGCGCTGATGCGGGTCGTCGATCTGGTGCTGTCGTTTCCGTTCCTGTTGATCGCGATCCTGCTCGCCGCGTTGCTGCGCGAGACCCGCCTCGCCTCGTCGTCCGCGCCGGTGATCGTGACGTTGGCCGCGGTGAGCTGGACCACGATGGCCCGCGTGATCCGCGGCAAGGCGATGGCGATCGCACGGTCCGAGCACGTGCTCGCGGCCCGCGCCCTCGGCGCGCCCCCGCTGCGCATCATCGTGCGGCACATCCTCCCCAACGTGGCCGGCCTGGTCGCCGTGGTCGCCGTGCTGGGGTTCGCGCAGAACCTCCTCGCCGAGGCGGCGCTGTCGTTCCTCGGGCTCGGGCCACCGCCGCCCGCCGCGACCTGGGGCCGGATGCTGTTCGAGGGCCGGAGTTACTACCGCACGTCCCCGCACCTCGTGATCGTGCCGGGCCTGGCGATCTTCCTCGCCGTCGTGGCGTTCAACCTGTTCGGAGAGGGGCTGCGGCAGGTCCTCGATCCCAAGGGGCGGCGGTGATCGCGCGCACGGGCATCGTCGCCGTCGTCATCGCGATCGCGGTCGGTGTCGTGGCGTGCGGTCCACCGGATCGCGATCCACGCTGGCGTGCGGCAGGTGCCACGTCGCCACGGCGCGGCGGCACGCTCCGCATCGCGATGCACCTCGACGTGCGCACGCTCGATCCCGCGATCGCGTACGACGAGGGCTCGACCTACGTCGCGCATCCGCTGTTCGCGACGCTCGTGACCTACGAGCCCCACGGCGTGGGCCTGGTCCCCGATCTCGCGGAGCGCTGGGAGCTCGATCCGGGCGGCACCACGTACCGGTTCCTCCTGCGCGACCGCCTCGCCTATCATGATGGACGGCCGATCGTCGCCGGCGACTTCAAGTTCGCCCTCGAGCGCGCCCTGACGTCCCCGGACTCGCCGTTCGGCCAGCTGCTCGTCGACGTGGTGGGCGCAAGCGACGTCCTCGCGGGCAAGGCCACGGACTGCGCGGGGATCGTGGCGGTCACCGATCGCGAGCTGCGGATCCAGGTCACCCGCCCCTCGCCGGCGTTCCTCGCCGTGCTCACGATGCCGTTCGCCACCCCGCAGCGCGCTGACCATGTCGCGGCGGTCGGCGCCCAGCTCCGCCGCACGCCGCTCGCCTCGGGACCGTTCATGCTCGACAGCTGGGACGAGGGCACGAAGGTCGTGCTGCGGCGCAATCCGCACTACTGGGATCCGGCGCGCCCCTACCTCGACGCGCTCGAGATCTACGAGAACGTCCCCACCGACACGCAGTTCCTGATGTTCGAGCGCGGGGAGCTCGACACCGCGGCGCGCCTCGCCTCCGCGGACTACGTGTGGATCCTCGCGCAGCCGGCGTGGGCGCCGTACCTCCACCAGGCGACCTTGATGCAGGTGTTCGCCTCGCGGATGAACGTGACGCGCCCACCGTTCGATGATCGGCGCGTCCGCCAGGCGCTCAACTATGCGCTCGACAAGGGCCACCTCGAGAAGCTCCTCAACAACGCGGCGGTGCCATCGCACGGCATGCTGCCACCGGGGATGTTCGGCCGCGACGAGACCCTCCTGCCCTACCCGCACGATCCCGCGAAGGCACGGGCCCTGCTGGCCGAGGCCGGCCACGCCGACGGCTTCGACCTCGACTACGTGACCCAGAACGACGAGGTGGGCGAGAAGCTCGCGGTCTCGCTGCAAGGTGATCTGGCCGAGGTCGGCGTGCGGGTGCACATCCAGCTCGTGTCGTTCGCCACGCTGGCGACGGTGCTCGGGCGCGAGGATGGCCCCGCGTTCTCGCTCACCAGCTGGATCGGCGACTTCCCCGATCCCACCAACTTTCTCGACGTCCGGTTTCACTCGCGTGCGAGCACCGGCGACAACGCGACCAACGACACGCGGTACCGAAACCCCGAGCTCGACACGCTGCTCGATGCCGCGCGCGGCGAGCTCGATCCCAAGACCCGCGCCGGGATGTACCAGCGAGCCGAGCGGATCCTCTACGAGGACGCACCGTGGATCTACGCGTACCACCCGATCGCCAACGAGATCACCCAGCCGTACGTGCGGGGCTTCGAGCTCCATCCGATCTGGCTCCGTGACTACGCGAACACCTGGCTCGATCTCGATGACCACGGGGAGCGGGTGCCGCGATGATCCGCCTCGTCGCGCGCCGCCTCGGCTGGACCATCGTCGTGATCTGGTTCGTGATCACCGCGACGTTCCTCCTGACCGCGGCGCTCCCCGCCGATCCCGCGAAGGCGCTGCTCGGCCCGCACGCGGATGCGGAGGCGATCGAGCGCGTGCGCGCGCACTACTGCCTCGATCGCGGCCTCGCGGCGCAGTACGGCTGCTGGGTCGGCCACGTGGTGCAGGGCGACCTCGGCGAGAGCTACCGCACCCACCGCCCGATCTCCCGCCTGCTCGCGGATCGGATCGGGCCCACGCTCCAGCTCACCCTGGCCGCGATCTTCCTGCAGCTCTTGCTGGGCGTGCCGCTCGGCATCCTCGCGGCGATCCGGCGGCACCGGTGGCCCGATCGCGCCGCCACCGCGGTGACGTTACTCGCCCAGAGCGCGCCCCAGTTCGTGCTCGGAACGCTCCTACTCTATGTGCTGGCGTATCGGTTTGGCTGGTTCCCGATCAGCGGATACGGTGAGCCCGGCCTCGATCGGCTGCATCACCTCGTGCTCCCCGCCGCAACCCTCGCCTCCGTCGGCATCGCATCGTACGCCCTGGTGGTGCGCTCCGAGCTCGGCGAGGCGCTCGCCGAGGACTACGTGCGCACGGCGCGGGCGAAGGGGCTGCCGGAGCGCACCGTGATCCTCCGCCATGCGCTGCGCAATGCGCTCGGCCCGCTGCTCACCCTGATCGGCCTCGACCTCGGAGTCCTGCTCGGCGGTGCCGTCGTCGTCGAGACGATCTTCGCGTGGCCGGGGCTCGGGCGCGAAGTGCTGCAATCGATCCTCGATGGCGATCTCCCGCTGATCCTCGGCACCGTGCTGGTCGGAGCGATCGGGATCGCGATCGCGAACCTCCTCGTCGATCTCGCGCAGCTCTGGCTCGATCCGAGGCTGCGTGACCGCTGAGCCCAACTCGCCGGGCCGCGCACGCCGGTTCGTGATCCTCCTCGGCTGGGTCAGCCTGTTCGCGGACCTCTGCTACGAGGGCATGCGCGGTGCGATCGGCCCGTACCTCGCGCTCCTCGGTGCGAGCGCCACAGCGGTGGGCGCCGTGGCCGGCACGGGCGAGGCGATCGGCTATGGCCTGCGGTACATCTCCGGCGCCCTCGCCGATCGGACCCAGCGCTACTGGACGCTGACGATCATCGGCTACAGCACCAACCTGATCGCCGTCCCGCTGCTCGCGCTCGCCGGCAGCTGGCCGATGGTCGCGGCGCTGGTCGGCCTCGAGCGGCTCGGCAAGGCGATCCGCTCGCCCGCCAAGTCCACGCTCACCTCGTTCGCGGCGGCCGATGTCGGCGCCGGCAAGGCGTTCGCGATCAGCGAGGCGATGGATCAGGTCGGCGGCCTGCTCGGCCCGCTCGTGGTCGCCGGCGTGCTGGCCTGGCGCGGTGAGACGCTCGATGGCTTCGCCTGGGCGTTCGTGATCCTCGGGATCCCGGCCGCGATCACGATCGCGATCCTGCTGCGTGCCCGCCGCCTGTATCCGGATCCGCGCTCGCTCGAGACCGTGGGCGCCGACGAGCGCGGGGTGCTCGGCCCGCGCTATCGCCTGTATCTCGTGGGCGTGGCGCTGATCGCGATCGGCCTCGCGGACTGGCCGCTGCTCGCCTACCACCTTCAGAAGGCCGACGTGCTCTCGACGAAGTGGCTCCCGGTCGCGTACGCCGCCGCGATGGGGTTCGACGGCATCGCCGCGATCGCCGCCGGGACCCTGTTCGATCGCCGCCGCGCCAAGGGCGGCACGGGAGGCGGGGTGGTGGCGCTGTTCGTGGTGATCGGCGCGGCCTACGCGCCCCTCGTGCTGTCGTCCGATGCGACCACGCCGGCCCTCGCGATCGCGGGCATCGCGATGTGGTCGCTCGCGCGCTCCGCGACGGAGTCGATCGGCAAGGCGATGATCGCCACGATCGTCCCGCGTGGCGAGCGCGGCCGCGCGTACGGGCTCTACTACCTCGTGTGGGGCGTGGCCTGGTGGCTCGGCAGCCTGCTGCTCGGCTGGCTCTACGACCACGGCCGCGGCACCGCGTCGATCGTCGCGACCGCCGCGCTCGTCGCCGGTGCGGGCGTGGTGGCCGTGGCCTCGCGCGCCCGCCGCGCGCCCTAGTCGTCGCCGTCGAGCGCGCGATCTTCGCGGCCGGCGCGGCGCTTCCGCTGCGCGATGCCGAGGTCCGCGAGCTTCTTCCGGAGCGTGTTGCGATTGAGACCGAGGATCTCGGCGGCCTTCAGCTGGTTGCCGCCGGTGTGCGCGAGCACGAGATCGAACAGCGGGCGCTCGACGCGCGCCACGACCTTCTCGTACAGATCGTGGACGGGATAGCCGTCGATCCGCGCGAGCAGGCCCGGCGAGCTTGGCCTTGACCATCTCCTCGAACGCGAGGTCCTCGAGCGGCACGCGCGCGGCGACCACGGGGAGGATCTCGTCGACGTCGCCCGCCTCGATCTTCGCGCGCGTGACGCGCACCACGAGCCGACGCGCGATCGCCTTGAGCTCGGCCACGTTGCCCGGCCACGGATAGTCGGTGAGCCGCTGGATCGCGCGGGTCGAGACCGAGGGCTTGGTGCGTCCGATCTCGGCGGCGTAGTGCTTGATCCAGCGCTCGAACAGCGCCGGGAGATCGTCGAGCCGATCGCGCAGCGGCGGCACCTCGATCTGGCGGGGCTTGAACAGCTCGTAGAACTCGCGCGACACGATCTCCGCGTCCACCGCGCGATCGACATCGAGATCCCCCGTGGCGACGACATGGACGTCGAACGCCTCGACACCGTCGCGCACGACCTTGCGATCGCGGATCGCACGCTTGAGCGTGCGCTGCGAAGGGGCCGAGAGATCGCTGACGTCCTTGACCAGCAGCGTGCCGCCCGAGGCGGAGCGCAGGGCGCGGCGCGCACGCTCGCAGGCATCGTCGGTGCTCGCCTTGCCCGGCACATCCTCGAACGAGGGACGGACCGCGACGAACCGGCCCCCGGTCCGCGGGCCACGCTGGTGAAGCACGCGCGCCACGAGCTCGCGCCCGGTGCCGTGCTCGCCGCAGATCAGCACCGGCGCATCGCCATCGGCGTAGCTCTCGACCTGCGCGACCACGGCGCGCATCGAGGCCGAGTGCGCGATCAGGAAGTCGTTCGCCTTCAGGTTGCCGCGGAGCATCGGGCTAGGCGGCCTCTCCGGAGCTCTCGCCCTGGAAGCCGCCATCGATCTCGTCGCGACCCGCACCCATCTCCGGCGCGAGGCCGAGGCGGGACTGCCGCTCGATCAGCTGCGTGAAGTAATCCTCGACGAGGGCGCGCGAGGTCGCCAGGTCCGGCGCCTCCCAGACGCGCAGCCGAAGCGCGTTGCAGCCGTAGAGGCCGCGCGCGTACCAGGCGCACGCCTTCCGCACCTCGTGGAGGGTGCGCGGGCCCTTCTTGAGCCGCTCGATCAGATCGACGTGCCGGCGGAACACCGCGAGGCGCTCCTCGAGCCCGGGCGGGCCCGGATCGGGGCGACCGGCGGTGACCTCGCGCAGGCGCGCGAACAGCCACGGATTCCCCATCGCGCCGCGGCCGATCATCACGGCATCGCAGCCGGTGTGCTCGCGGAGGCGCAGGTAGCCTTCGACATCGACGATGTCGCCGTTGCCGATCAGCGGGATGTGCGACGGGAGGGCATCGCGCACGAGCTTGATGATGTCCGGATCGCTCTTGCCCGAGAACCCCTGGGTCCGCGTGCGACCGTGGACGGTGATCATCTTCGCGCCCGCCTCGACCATCGCGCAGGCGAACTCGGGCGCGTTGCGGTGGGCCTGATCCCAGCCGGCGCGGTGCTTGACCGTCACCGGGATGTTCGCCGGGACGGCGGCGACGACGGCGCGCACCAGCTCCTGCGCGATCTCGGGCTCGCGCATCAGCGCCGAGCCGCACTCGCCCGCGACCACGCGCTTGGCCGGGCAGCCCATGTTGATGTCGACCAGCGACGCGCCGATCGAGACCGCCATCTTCGCGGCCTTGTCCATCATCTCCGGCTCGCGGCCGAAGATCTGGACGCCGAACCGACGGCCATCGAGCGACGCGGTCAGCTTGCCCGTGGTCTTCGGATCGCCAGCCGACAGAGCGTGCGCCGACAGGAACTCGGTGATCGTCAGGCCGACGCCGAACTCCTCGCAGATCGTCCGGAACGGCAGATCTGTGACGGCCGCCATCGGTGCGAGCAGCACGGGCGTTTCGACGGGGAGGTCACCGATGTGCATCACCACGGGACCACGTAGATACAGGATCGGAATCGATCTGGAAACCCCGATCGAACGTCGGCGACCCCGGGCGTAACCCGCCGAAGGTCGTAGACAATCAGCCGAGGTCGTCCGGTGTGTTGATATTGGTGAGGTCGCCTCGCGCCACCTCGTCGAGCCACGTCACGGCCAGGCCTTCGTCCGTGAGCACGCCAGAGGCCTTGAGCCGCCCGCTATCGAGCCGGCGCTCGATCACCGGCTGCGCCGCGGCCACCCGCAGGACGCAGCACAGCGGCTCCGGGAGCCCGTCGATCCGGATCCCGACCGCATCTGCGGCGGTCGTGCTCGCCCCGAGCATGCGGTCGATCAACGCGCCGGTCAGGTACGGCATGTCGCCCGCGACCACGAGGAGCCACGGCGTGGTCGCGACGGCGAGGCCGGCGGCGATCCCCGCGATCGGCCCCGCGCCAGCGACGCGGTCGGTGACGGTGCGATAGCCCGCGACCTCCGCAGACGTCGACACGATGATCTCCGCGACCCGAGGCCCCAGCACGCGGACCTGACGCGCGAAGATCGTCTCGCCTTCGATCACGAGCGCGCTCTTGTCCACGCCGCCGAGGCGGGTCGCGCGCCCGCCCGCGAGGATCAGCGCGGAGACCTGCGGGTGGTTCACGGCTTGAGCAGGGCTTCGATCGCGTCCTGCGCCGGCGTCGTGATCTCGGGCCCGCTGGGTGCGAGGTACACCGAGACCTCGGTGCGCACGCCGAACTGCCCCGAGAAGTAGAGCCCGGGCCCCACGGTGAAGCCGGTGCCCGGCGTCAGGATCCGGGTGTCCTTGACCTCGAAGTTGTCGAGATCGGCGCCGCCACCGAGCAGATCGTTGTCCATCGAATGGCCGGTGCGATGCATCACGCGCTCGACGACCTTGGCCTTCTTGAAGAACGCGCGGGTGGTGTCGTCGACCTCGGCGCCCGTGACCGGCCGGTGCTTGCGGCTGCGATCGGCGATCAGCGCGATCGCCTGATCGCGCGCCAGGCCGACGGTCTCGAACGCGCGCTGCGCGAACTCGGGGACCGTGGCATCGGCGATCGCCATCCAGGTCTGCGCCGCCCACACGCCATCGGGCTTGTCGATCTTGAGCGCGAGCGAGAGCACGATCAGATCACCGCGCTTGATCTCCGCCGTGCGGGCGGCCGTGGGCACGTAGAACGGATCGGCGGTGTTCGCACCGGCGGCCACCACCGCAGGAGTGCTGACCAGGCCGCGCATCGTCATCCCGCGCGCGAGCCGCTGCTGCACGTCGTACTCGGTGACCGGGGTCCCCGCGGCGAGCTGCTTCGCGATGAACGCGAGCGCGTCCTTGCGGAGCTCGACGAGGTGATGGACGGCGACGTAGTGCGCGGTGCGCCCCGGGTCGCCCCAGATCGCCTTGGTGTACTGCACCAGCGTATCGGACGAGCGCACGGTGACGCCGGCGCCGCGGATCAGCTCGAGCGTCCCGGCATCCACGCGAGACACGCTCGGGACCGCCGCCTTCGGCGAGTACTCGACGGCGACGGTCCTCATGCCCTTCAGGAGGACCTTCAGCTGCGGCGCCAGATCGCGATAGCCCTGGTAGGTCAGCTTCTTGCCAGGGAGGTGATCGAAGTTCCGCGCCTCGGCCGAGTGCACGAGCGCGATCGCCTCGCCCTTGGACGGGATCAGGTAGAACCACGGCCGCGACGGATGGCCTTCGGGGGCGACCAGACGCGCGGAGATCGGATTCTCCCCGTCGCGATCGAACATCAGCCAGCCATCGATCCGCTGCACCGCGAGCAGGCCCTGCACCGCCGTGAGGTCAGAGAGCGTGACGCGCGCGGGGATCGCGGTGGGGATGATCTCCGGCGGCGGCGCCTTCTTCGGCGCGACGGGATCCTTGCCTGCGGGTGGTACCGAGCCACCCGGCGTGGGCGCGCCGGTCCCCGCCGGGGCGATCACGGGATCGGTGTACGGGTTGTCGGGAGCACCTGGTGGAACGGCAGGCGGCGTGAGCTTCCCGCCCTTGCCCGGCGGCAGCTTCTTGCCGGGCGGTGCCTTCGCGGGCGGCGGCAGCTTCTTGCCGGGCGGCGGCGTCTTCGCGGGCGGCGTCACCGCGGGTGGCGCGACGGGAGGTTGGGCCGGTGGATCGGCGTAGGGATCGTCGGGCGCGCCGCCGTACGGGTTCACGGGCTGCTCGACGGGGAGCGGCCGCCGCTTCTTCTCGCCTTCAGATGGCGCGGGCTGTGCGGCCACCGGCAGCGTGGACCACAGGAGGAGTGCGATCGCGAGGGTGCGCTTCATCGGATCTGCCCCCATGAATAGCACCGTTCGTCGGCGCCGCCCGGAACAACAGGATGGCGGCCCGCAGGGTCTTAGAGGTCGAGGCGCATCGCGACGAGCTGCGAGCCGGTCAGGCGGCTGAACGTCTCGCTGGCTGCGACCTGCTTGGACAGGGTCGAGCGATCGACCACCCGAAAGCCAAACTTTGCCGCGAAGAAGTCGCTGGCGCTCTCGGTCAGCAGGTAGATCCGACGCACACCCCGCCAGCGCGCCTGGCTGACCGCCATGTCGGCGAGCATCCACCCGTAGCCCGCGCCGCGGTGCTCGGAGCCGACCGAGAGGGATCGCAGGATCGCGTCGTCGCCGTGAACCTCGAGAGCCACCGCACCCACCACGCCGGTCTCGTTGCGGAGCACGAAGAAGCTGCCGACGTGCTCGTCGCGCGCCAGGTCCTTCTCGAGGCCAACCTGCTCGAGGAGCTCGCGAACCGGAGCCATGTCCGCGAGGTGCGCCGGGCGCATCGCATCCCCGATCGCATCGAGCAGCTTGTCGTGGAGCCCATCGAAGCTGCCCGAGGACAGCACGCACACCACATCGCCGGGTGCCGCGCTCTGTGCGAGCTGCTTCACCATCGTGTCGACCTCGGGGATGTACGCCGCCTTGGTGCCGCGCTGGTGCAGATCGAGCGCCATCCGCTCCGGGTCGAACCGATCCGCCGCCGGGATCTTCGACGGATCGAACAGCTTGCCGACGATCACCTCGTCCGCATAGGCGAACGCATCGGCGAACTCCGCCTGGAACGTCTTGCGGCGGCTGGTGGCGGAGCGTGGCTCGTAGACCGCGATGATCCGGCGCTTGGGGAACCGCTTGCGCAGCGACTTCAACGTCTCGCGCACGGCCGTGGGGTGGTGCGCGTAGTCGTCGAGCACCGTGACGCCGCCCGCGATCCCGCGCAGCTCGAGCCGGCGCTTGACGCCCGCGAAGCTCGCGAGCCCGCGCTGGATGTCCTTGACCGCGAGGCCTCGCGAGAAGCACACCGCGATCGCGGCGACGCAGTTCTCGACGTTGTGACGGCCGACGAGCAGGGTCTCGAACCGCTCGAGCTTCTCCGAACCATTGCCGTTCTTGTGGTGGACGTCGAACGAGGTCCGGCCGCTCTTGCCGACCTCGACGTTGGTGGCCCACCACGTGGTGCCCTCGGGGGGCGCCGCATCCTCGCCCTCGCCGGTCACCGCGTACTGCTCGACCTTGCAGCCGGCGGCCTTGGCGAGCGCCACGGCCTCGGGCGCATCGGCGCAGACCACGAGCAGCCCATCGCTCGGGATCAGCGCGACGAGCTTCTTGAACACGTCCTTGACCGCATCGAACGACGGGAAGATGTCCACGTGATCGAGCTCGACGCTGGTGAGGATCACCGTCCGGGGCCGGTAGTGGAGGAACTTGGGGCCCTTGTCGAAGAACGCGGTGTCGTACTCGTCGCCCTCGATGACGAAGTCGTCACCCTTGCCGAGCTTGTAGCCCTGGCCGAGCGCGACCGGTACGCCACCCACGAACAGCGATGGATCCTTGCCGGCCTCTGCGAGGATGTGCGCGATCACCGAAGTCGTCGTGGTCTTGCCGTGGGTGCCGCACACGACGATCGCGTGCTTGCCCTCGATCAGCCGCTCGCCCAGCACCGCCGGGAACGACGTCAGCTTGATCCCGTGATCCTGGGCCGCGACGACCTCGACGTGATCCTTGCCGTGAACGTTGCCGACCACCACCAGGTCAGGCCGCCACGCGAGGTTCTCGCTCGCATACGGCATCATCACCGGCACGCCGAGCGCCGCGAGCTGCTCGGACATCGGGGGATACACGGCCGCGTCGGAGCCACGAACCTCGTGCCCCGCTCCCGCGAGCAACCCCGCGACCGCACCCATCCCGGTGCCGCCAATGCCAATGAGATGGACCTTCACAACCGGCGCGGAAGCTACCCCCGTCCCAGGGTGCGGTAAAGGGAAACGACACGCGGTTTTATGAAGGAGTTTAGCGAGGATCGCGTCACCTGGCCTATGCTGGATCCGGGACATGGACGGGCACCGGCACGAGCGGCGACATCACTTCCGAACCAAGGCGCGCCCCGGTCGCGTGCTGTCGGTCCGGTTCCGGGCGGCGGACCACACGGGTTGGATCGCCGCCCAGACCCGCGACATTGGCGTGGGAGGCGCGTTCATCAGCTCCGCGCTGCTGCAGCCGGTGGGCTCCACCCTGACCCTCGAGCTGACTCTGCCGACCACCGATCAGACCTTCACCCTCTCGGCCGTGGTGCGCTGGGCCGCCGCTGGGCCCGAGGGCGGCATGGGCGTGCAGTTCGTGGGCGTCGACATCGACGTCCTGCTCGAGCTCAACGAGTACTTCGGCGCCTCGGGCTGACTACCGAGGCTTGACGTCGGTCGACTCGAAGATCTTGTCGGCCGAAGCGGGGACGAACCCGTGGAACAGCTCGCCCGACGGCAGCGGATAGCGCTTCGCGAACTCGTAGTAGCAGGACGGGATCGAGCACGTCCGATCCGTGAAGGCGACCTCCACCGAGTCCGCGCGCGTCGACGATTGCTCGAGACAGTCCGCGCGCGTTCCCTTGATCGTCCCGCCCGCATCGTTGAGCGTGAACCCCTGCTCGACGAGGAAGGCATCGAGCGTGGCGAGATCGGGGAACGTGGACAGGGCGTTGACGTCGACCGTGAAGTGATTGACGCGGAACCCGAACGCCGCCACCCAGGCCGCGTACTCGCTCTCGGCGAGCAGCTGCGTGTACTGCGCGTGCGTGACGCGCCACGGCCGCCCCGCCCACGGCAGATCGGCGCGAGCGCCGAACCCCGCGGGCAACTGCTCGACGAGCCCTGCGATCACCTGCTGCGCCGCGGCCGACAGCTCCGCGAGCACGAGCTCGCTGATGAACACCTTGGGCAGCCCGGGCGTGGGGTGCTGCCAGTAGCGCGCCACCAGGTGCTTGTCCTCGAACCGGTACGGCGCCTTCGGCTCCCAGCCGAGGGCCTCGAACGGCCGCGCCAGCTCGGCGATCCCGAGGCCGGCGACCCCGTAGGTGCGGAGGGCGACGTGATCGTTCGCGATCCGCTCGCCGCGCGCCGACAGCAGGTGATGGATGCGGGCCGCCTGCGGCGTCGAGGCGACGTAGTCACGCCAGAGCGCATCGAGGAGGTCGGAGGTCGTCACCACTTCACGGCAGGGTGATCGGATAGCCGATCTTGGTCTTCGGCTTCGCCGAGCGCGGGAACGTCACGCCCTTCATCGCCGCGTCGATGCAGGTCCCGACGCGCGAGCCCACGAAGTCGCCGGTCTGCTCGTACGCCGCGATCGTGCCGTCATCGGCGATCGTGAGATCGAGCTTGCCGTGGCCGGCCGCCTTCTCCCTCTTCGCGCAGGTCCGGATCACGGACAGCGGCGCCTGCATCGTCTCCTCGATCAGCTCGGAGGTGAGCGCGACGACCGCGGCACCTCCGGCGGCGCAGGCGGCCTTGTCGGGCGCAGCGTTCTGCGACGGCGGATTCGCGAGCACCACGGTGCCGTTGCACGGGGTGAGCACGCGATACGCGAGCACCTCGAGCTGGATGCCATCCTTGCCGGACAGGTTCCACCGCGGCTTCGCGGGCACCTTCACGACCAGCTCGACCTTGTGATGGCCGATCGCCTTGATCCAGGCCGCGGCGGTCTCGGGCGTGGCGAACTGGCGAGCGGTGTCGTACAGGGCCGCGCCGCGGAGCTTGCCGCCGTCGAGCTTGGGTGCGCCGCCGGTGACGAACCAGGTCTTGCCCTCGCTGGCCACGCCCTCGCACCGGATGCACGAGCTGAGCGTCACGGCCACGGACTTGCGGCCCGGATCCCAGGCGCCCACGTCGAGCGCGAAGTTGTCCGCATCGAGAAGCAGCGTGGTGCCGGCGAGCTGCGTGGCGGTGCGATCGCGCAGCGCGCGACACTGCCGCTGCAGCACGTCGTCACCCTTGTCGCACGTCGCGGTCAGGGCCCACACCACGTCATCGACGTGAGCGAGCTTGCGCGCGCCGGTGGCCTTGGCCTCGAACGAATCGTCGGCGTGCGCGAGCGCCGGAGTCAGCGCGCACAGGATCGCGAGCGCCCGCATCACTGGAGCTTGTGGGTCAGGTACGCCTTGAGGCGCAGCTCGGCATCCACGGGATCGTTGACGACGATCGGGACGGACTTCTTGAGCTCGTCCTCGAGCTCGACGTACAGCGCCTTGCGGAGGCTCTCGTCACCCATCAGCTGCACCGGGGTCCGGCCGCGCACCGTGGTGTCGCCGAGCTTGGCGCAGTACGACTTGAGCTTGTCGTAGATCGCGCCGCCGAGGAACTCCTTGATCTTGTCGCCTTCGTTGGCCATCCGATCGAGCGCGACGTCGGCGTTGGTGGGCAAGGTGCCGCGCTCGTGGCCCTGCGTGAGCTGGGCGCAGACGCGGAGCACCATGACGTCGTCGATCACGCCGATGCCCTCGTTCCAGTCCGGGATCAGGTCCATGCGGCTGACCATGTACAGGAGCGCCGCACCCGCGAGCTTGCGCGAGTGGTCGTCGGCCTTGGGAGACTCGAGCAGCGCCTTGTAGCCGTCGATGTCCTGACGGATCGACTCTGCCCAGCCCTTGAAGACATCGATATGCGCCACGTAGCCTCCTGTTCGCGAACCTACGCCCGCGGGTTCCGCGGTGCAACGCCCGCGCTCACGGATGACAGGCGTTGGCCGCGGGTGGCTTGCACAGCCCCCGGTTGTTGCAGGTCGCCGCCTGCCCGTTCTGCATCGGGCACGGGTTGTTCGCGTCACAGGCCTGGGTGCAGACCTGGATCGCGTCCTGATCGTAGAGCTTGCAGTTCATCGACATGCAGCCGGCGTTGGACAGGCACGAGTCGTAGACCACGCCGGTGCACATCGGCAGGCTGAGGTTGGCATCGGGGAGCGTACTTCCCCCACCGGTCTCACAAGCCGCCGTCGACAGGAGGAGCGCGATCGCGAGGCAACGCATCCTGCGATCCTATAGGATCGCAGGATGCGGATCCTCCTTGCGGTGGTGCTCGTGGTCGGTTGTGCGGGTGACGAGACCGACGTCGGCAAGGGTGCTGTGTGTACGGGCGTGCTCTACGACAACTGCGCGTCCGAGCACGACTGCATGTCCAATGACTGCCACACGTTCGCCGTCGAGGGCTTCAACGTGTGCACGCAGCCCTGCAGCGCCACCATCCCGTGCCCGGATCTCGATGGCGCCGCGGTGGCGTGCGATTCCGTGACCGGCGTCTGCAAGCCCACGGCGTCCCGGGTCTGCCGCGTCCTCCCGTAGCGGCCGCTACGGGTTCGTCACTTGTTCATCAGGTCCTGGATCACCTTGGTCGGCTGATCCGCGGTGATCTGGATCGACAGTGTCTTCTTGATCTTCTCGGCCGTGTTGACCAGCGTGACCTTGTGCGCGCCGGCCGGCAGCGGCAGCGAGCGCTGCGGTGTCATCAGGCCGGTGGCCTTGCCGTCGATGAAGATCTCGCAAGGCGGCTTGCTCGAGATCATGAGCACACCTTCGCCGCCGGCAGGGGCCTTCGCGGGGACCGGCGCGACCACGGCCTTCTCGGCCTTCTCGGCCTTCGGGGCGACCACGGCCTTCTCGGCCTTCGGCTTCGCGACCTCGGCCGCCGGTGGCTCGGTAGTCTCGAGCTTCGCGGGCACAGCCTTGGCGGGTGCGGCCTTCGGGGCCACGGGCGCCGCGACCTCGGTGGCCGGCTTGGTGGAGCGCTCGAGCTTCACCGACAGTTTGCTGGTGGTCCGAGGATCGAGGTGCTCGAGGTGCGTCGGACGATCCTTGTACGTGAACACGAGGTCGTACTGACGCGCGCCATCGACCGCCGTGCTGATCGGCGTGGTGCCGAGGAACGTGGTCTTGCCGCGATCGACGAGCATCACGGTCGCGCCTGCGGGATTGGAATCGAGACGAACCTCGACGAACACCGGGCGACCCGTGGGAACGGTTGGCGCTGCAGCCGCAGCGATCGCGGGCTCGGTGGCAGGTGCCGTGACCGCGACCTGAGCCGGTGCAGGCTCGGCCGCTGCGACGGGTGCGGTGCTCGGCTCGGTGCTCGGGGTCGCGGGGAGCGGCTCCGCCTTCGCGGGCTCGGTCACCGCGAGCGGCGCGGCGGCCGGTGCAGCAACGGGTGCAGCGACCTGCGGGCTGCGCTTGTGGCCGCCCTGTCCGTCGAACGCGAGATAGCCTCCGACGAACACGCCGACGACGATCATCGCGCCCATCGGGAGCGCGAGCTTGCCGAGCCACTGCGCCGTGGTCATCCCGCGCGGAACCTCGGCAGTGCCGAACAGCTCCTCCACGTGCGCGTGCGGGCGCGGACCGGTCACGCGATCGACCCTGCGGCTCTCCTCGAACCACGATTGATCGGTGAGATCGACCGGCGCGACCACGGGGATCCCCATCGCCGGGGCCACATGCGCGGGCGCGCTCGAGCGGGTCGGCGGCGGCAAGGACGGACGGCTGCGCTCGGGCGGCGTGATCGCCGGCGAGCTCGTCGTGCGGAGCGGCGGAGTCAGCGCCGGGCTGCTCGCCGCGGAGCGGCTCGGCATCGGCGGGATTGGTGGCGCGATCGGCGGGATCGTGGACTGACGCGAGGGCGGCGCGGTGGTCACCCGCACCGGCGGCGTGACCGAGTTCTGCTGGGTCCCTGCAGCACCGCGTCCACGCGGCAGCGGCTCGACCTCTCCGGCGCCGCTCAGCGTGCCGGTCATCCGCGGAGCGCCGACCGCCTTGGTGCTGCGCTTCGCCGGCTCGGAGAACATCAGGTCTTCGTCCGGGGCGAGCTTTCGCGGCGTGGCGGTCGAGACCAGGTTGATCAGATCGTTGACCGCCGTCGACTCGTTCTTCGCCATGCGCCGCCGAGGATTGCGAACCCTGCTCAAAACGTAAAGCGAAATCCCCTACCCGAACACACGTGCAGGTGCGATCTCTGAATACCCGTAACCCCAGGAAATTTCATTGACTGTTACGTGACCATACACATAACGTATGGCCACTCATGGCTGCCGATGGTGTGTTCGCCGACCTCCGCAGGTTGGCTGACTGGTTCTCGACGAGCCCGCAGCGTGGCTCGCTGCACATCGAGCGGACCGTCCAGCGCCTCGGGATCACCGCGGTCCCGCTGCTCGGTCGCGAGCTGCGGAGTCCTGATCGTCGGCGGCGCGAGGCCGCGCGTGCCGCCCTCGCGGCGCTCGCCGACGATCTGGTCACGCGCGGTCGCGTGATCACCGAGCTCCGCGCTGTCACCACCGATCCGGCGATCCACGATGACGAGGTCAAGGTCTCCGCGCTGGGCCTCCTCGCCGAGCTCGGCGAGAAGGCCGCGGCCGTGTTCTCCGATCCGCGCGAGATCCAGCGTCGCTCGGCGATCGCCCTCGCCTCTCAGCTCGCGACCGATGCCGATGTCGCGAGTGCTGCCGATCTCATGGTCGCGACGCTCGGCGATGACGACATCGCGCAGATGCTCGACGTCATGAGCGAGGCCGAGCCCGTGGCCGCGCAGCGCCTCGGCGCCGAGCTCGCCGTCCGCATGGATGTCGCCAGTGACGCGCGCGAGCGGTTCGCTGCCGTGATCGCGCAGCGCATCGTCCCCACCGTGCGCCCAGCCACCGAGCGGCGCCGTGCGGCGCGGCCCACTCACGTCGCCGTGCTGATCGATGCGTCGGCGCGCCTGGTCGTCGTCGCGAGCAAGAAGATCGCCGGCGAGCGTCGCTGGCGCCGGTGGGCCGTGTTGATCGGCCCCTCGGGCCGGATCGATGACTGCCTGCACGAGGACGATGCCACCGACGCGAGCGACGCCGCGCCGCTGATCGCGAACCTGGTCGCCGATGGCTATCGCGTCGCGAGCACCGAGCTCGATCACGCTCGCACCGTGGTCACCACCGCCGCACGCCTCACCGCACGTCCCCTCGATCGCGCCACGGGGCTGACGTCCGCGTACTACCTGGGCCGCGACCTGCTCGATCTCGGGGACGCTCACGTCGGCGAGCGCACCAAGCCAGCGCCTGCCTTGATCGCCCGCGCGATCGAGCAGACCGCCGAGTCACTGGTCAACGGGGACCACGCCAAGGCCCAGGCCATGCTGGAGCTCTGCGATCCGGCGAACCCCGACGTCGCCGCTGCCACGGCCACGCTGTGTCTGGCCGCGCGCCCGCCGCGCACCGCCGATGCGATCGCCGCGCTCGAGCGTGCACTCGCCGTCGAGCCCGAATGGCCGCTGCACCACTGGAACCTCGCCGCCGCGCTCCACGCGCAGGGCGATTCGAGCGGCTGCTTCCACGCCCTTCGCCGGTTCATCGCCACCAGCTCCACGCCGACCGGCCTCTACGCCGATCCCGATCAGCCGGCGCGCGTCGGCTCGGCGCACCGCATGATGGCGGACCTCGAGCGCGCGGCGCGCCTCACGGGCACGTCGCTTCGCCGGCGTCGTCGCAAGCCCGCCGCTCGCTGAACCGCCAAGCCGGGACGTGGCGGTTACTTGCGGGGGGACAGCGCGTACCCGAGCTTGATCCGCGTCGAGCCGGCCATGCCGCGCTTGGTCAGCTTCCAGGTCTTCGCGTGCTCGGCGACGCAGCCGGCGACGGCCGACAGATCCGCGAGCCCGGCCTTGGGCTCGGTGGAGACGCCCTTCACGCTACCGGTCTGGTCGGCTTCGAGCGTGAGGGTGAGGTTGCCGCCGAGCTTGGGGTTCGCGGCGAGCGCGGCCTCGTAGCAGGCCTGGACCTCCTGGTTGTGGCGGTTGAGGAGCGCGGCGATCGCGCCCTTATCGTGCGTGCCGGTGCCGACCTTGGTGTTCTTGAGCGTGGCCTCGAGGGTGGCCATGTTCTTCTGGGCCTCGGCGCGCTTCGCGTCGTCCATGAGGAGCGCGACGGTCGCGGCGTACAGATCGTGCGCGGGCTGGTAGTAGCGGACGTCGTTCGCCGTGGCGTAGAGGACGTGGAACAGGAGGCCCATGCCCTGGAGGCCGGCGATCAGGTCCTGCTTCTCCTTCTCGGTACACTTGGTGCCGCAGCCGGGCAGCGCCGCGATCGCCTGCGCGCCGTACTTCGCCGAGACCTCGGGCTGATCGAGGCGAACATTGAAGTCCGCCTGCGAGTAGCGCAGCACCGGCAGATCGTTGACCGGGACCGTGGAACCCGCGAGATCGATCGCCTTGTCGAGCGCCGCGACGCCGTCGGCCCAGCGGCCTGCGAAGCCGTACGACTGCAGGCCGAGCTTCGCGAGCACCTCGTACTGCTGCGCCTTCTGCTTGCTGCCGAACACCGCGAACATCGCCGGGATGGTCTCGGCGAGCGAGACGTTCGAGCGGCCGGCGAACAGGTAGACATCGCGATCGAGCGCCTCGCGCCCCGCGTTGTTCCCCCAGCCCTTGGCCGCGGTGACGATCGCGGTCCATGCGCCGGCATCATCGCTGTTGCGCCACTTCGCCCACGCGGTCACGTAGGCGAGCTCGGGCTGCTTCTCGGACAGGTTCTCGTCCTTGATCACCGCGAGTGCGTCGGAGTTCTTGAACTGCTTGAGCAGCGAGAACGCCCACCAGGCGCGGTTGTACTGGACGTCCTTGTCCTTCGGCGCCTTGTTGACGAGGGTCGACCACGCCTTCTCCGACGCGACATAGTCCTCGAGGAGCAGCTCGTAGCTGCCGAGCAGGCGGAGCGTGATCTCGTCGACCTTGTCACCCGAGATCTGCGCGGCGTCGCGCAGCGCCTGGCGCGCCTCGGTCCACAGCGCCTTCTCGTTGGCCTTGTCGTCCTTGGACTTCTGATAGAGGAGGGTCGCGAGGATCGCGGCCTGCGCCTCCTTCTGGACCGGGTCCTTGGTCCCGGTGAACACGGTGCGCTGCTTCTCGATCGTGACCTTCTTCTTGGCCTCGACGAGCGGCATGCCCGGGCGACCGAGCGCCTCGGGCTCGAACACGAGGCCCTTGATCTCGATCCCGGGGACGTCGAAGCTGACATCGCCCGCCGCAGCGGGCTTTCCGGGACCGCCACCCGCGCCGCCCCCGGTGGGCGTGGTCGACTTCTCGGGGGTGCCGCCACATGCGACCAGCGCACAGAGCAAGAACGACAAGCGCTTCATGGGGCGTGTGTACAACGGATCCGCGCGGTGTGGCACGCGGCACCGCGTGATATGGTCCGGGCTTCCGTGCGGTACCTCACCACGCTCGTCGTCGTGTTGTTGACGATCTCGGGTCAAGGCTGTGTCGTGGTCAAGGCCAACCAGCGCGGCAACCTCGCGAAGCGCGCGATGACCAATGATCGCGATGCCGGCGAGGCACGGTTCGGCCAGCACGAGCGTGGCTCGCGCGAGGGGGCAGACGGCGGCACGGGACAACCGGGCGGCGGATGCGGCTGCAACTGATCCTCCGGGTCGCCCCGCTGGCGGCGATCCTCGTCAGCGCCACGCCGGCCGCCGCGGATGGCTCGCTGTCGGTGCGCGGCGTCTATTACAAGGAACGCGCGACGCGCGTGATGCAGCCGATGCTCGACGGCATGTTCGACGTCGGCACCCGCGGCATCCTCACCGCGCACTTCCTGGTCGATGCGATCACCTCGGCATCGTCGTCCTCCGGCGCCGACAACGCGGTGCCGTTCACCGAGAAGCGCTACGAGGGCGGCGTCGGCTACACCCACGAGATCGAGAACCTCCGCCTCGGCGGCGAAGCGAAGTACTCGACGGAATCGGACTACCGCTCGATCTACTTCGGCGTGCGCGGCGAGATGGACCTCGCGCAGAAGAACACCACGCTCGGCCTCGGCGCCGGCGTGTCGAAGGACAAGATCAGCGCCGCTGCCGCCCAGGGCCCCTCGGTCCCGATGCTCCAGTGCTCGC
Organism: Myxococcales bacterium; assembly: GCA_016720595.1. Classification (GTDB taxonomy): domain Bacteria; phylum Myxococcota_A; class Polyangia; order Haliangiales; family Haliangiaceae; genus JABFXX01. The sequence continues at coordinate 274,870 of JADKKI010000072.1, read as the reverse complement.
CCGGGGTCGCCGCCACCGACTGCCTGCTCAGCGTGTACTCGGTCTACGCCTCGGCGAGCCAGATCCTCTCGCCGAACCTGATCGTCGGCGCGACCTACGACTTCGCGAACGCGAAGGGCTACCAGTCGAACCCGTACCGGATGGCGCTCGCCGATGACGGGATCGCCGCCGAGCGCCACCCCACGATCCGGCGTCGCACCGCGATCGCGGCCTCCGTCCGCTACTTCATCCCCCAGACCCAGACCACGTTGATCGGCGCGTATCGGTACTACCGGGACAACTGGGACGTGTTCGCCCACACCCCCGAGATCCGGATCGTCCAGCAGGTGGGGTACTCGGCCGACGCGACGTTCCGCTACCGGTTCTACAAGCAGGACGCCGCGTTCTTCTATCGCGATCGCTACTCGACGACCGACCCCGCGGTGCTCCCGTACCTCTCCGACGACGTGAAGCTCGATGCCTTCACGACCCACACGTTCGAGGCCAAGCTCGGCGTCCTCGGCGAGGCGTTCGGCGCCGGTGGCCGCTGGTCAGGTGCCCGGTTCGAGGGCATCCTGTCGTATGTCGCGCAGGACAACCGGTTCGGCAATGCGATCATCGCTCATGTGGCGCTCACCGTTCCTCTCGACTACTAGCCTCGCGTTCGTGCTGGTGCACGGCGCTGGCTGCAGCGATGATGCGTGCGGTCCGGGCGATGCGCCGAAGGTCGGTCTCGTCGCGAGCAGCGTCGACGTCACCCTGACCTACGGCAACATGACCTCGCGCGCCGGCAACGATTGCCCGGATCCCGCGGCGCCCACGGGCGTGGTGGCGGTCTCGATCGAAGGCACCCAGACCGACGGCACCGGGTTCATCACCCTGTGCGTCCCGCGCCCCGATCTCCTGGTGATGGGCGGGCGCACGCTCGGCCTCACCACCTCGATGGCGGACATCCGCATCATCGATCTCCAGGGTGGCTCCGCGGGCTGCACGTTCTCGATCGACACCACGCGTCCGCCCACCGGCACCGGCGGCGCCACGGGCGTGTGCGGCAACGGCACCGACAAGGCCGGCTTCGCGATCGAGCTCGATGGCGCGGTCTCCCTGCGCCGGACGTGCGCGGGCACCACGGACTCGATCGCCGTGAAGCTCAGCGGGCGCGTCGCCGTCCCCGCCGAGTAGCGCGCCTAGAACGTCCAGCCGCGGACGCGCGTGACGATCGGCCCGAGCACCTCGCGCGCGGTCCAGCGCAGCAGCTCGGACTCGCCGATCACGCCCGCCAGCGACGGGCCGAACGTGTAGTAGGTCTCCACCGCGAGCTCGCCCAGCACGCTGTGCTTGAGCGCGAGGTCGCGGAACCGGCGCAGCATCTCGACGTCGTTCGCGAGCACCGAGCCGTAGGCCGCCGTCGCGATGAAGCACGCATCGACCTCGCCCACCGGGCGCGCGATCGTCGCGACATCGACGATGCCCAGGGGGCTCGTGTTCGAGCAGTTGTCGTAGGCGCGGATGCCGATCGAGTACGTGGTCTCGGGCAGGAGCTTCTCGAACGTCATCGTCTGGAGAGCGCCGCCGGGCGCCATCGTGAACGTGGGGCGCACCTCGACGGCGCGATCGAAGTTCGCCTCGGTGACCTCCTCGCCGATCAGGTAGCGGACCTCGTAGCCTTTGACCGTCCCCATGCGCTCGTCGTCGCCCGGCGCGACGAACGAGATCACGGCGGAGCTGCTGGTGGTGGCGCTCGAGATCTCACCGGTGCCGCTCGGCGCGAGGCTGTCCGGGTCCGGGCCTGCGGTGACCTTGATCCGATAGTCACCATTGGAGACCAGCGCGAGGCGCTGCGCGCCCGAGCCCGGGACGTCGGTCGTGATCGTCGTATCGGGCGCGCGGAGCTCACCGTCGAGCCCGTCCGGATCGCCGTAGCCGACGTAGTCGTGCGTGGTCGCGGTGCTCGTGGTGATGCCGATCGAGAACGGCACCTTGTAGACCACCGACGGCTGCCCGCGATACGGCACGCCGTAGTCGCCGTAGGCCACGACCGGCGCCGGGTAGTCGGTCGGGTTGTAGACGGCGTTGTGGTCGAACTCGCGCGAGACCTCCATCCACAGCACGTAGTCACCGGCCGCGAGGTCCATCGGTGCGGGCCAGCTGAACGTCGCCAGAGCGCCGCTCGCGGGTGAGGCCTGCGAGACCGAATCAAACGGATTGAGCGCGTCGTACATCGTGACCGAGGGCGAGTCCTCGTTGGACTTCATCACGTCCTGGCGCGGCGGATACAGGCTCTTCGCGCTGCCGAACTTGCCCTTGTCGGTATACGGACCGAACACGGACGCGTGCGTCGTGGCATCCCAGCTGGGCTCGCTGCGCAGCATCGGGCGGAAGTAGTGCTTCTCGCGCGAGCTGATCGAGCTGGCGTGACTGAGGCCGTCGTCGTTGGTGTCCTGGAAGATCACCTGATCCCACTGCATCCCGTGGCGATGCGCCCACACCGGGAACGTGGTGATCCGCCGCCCGTACGGCCAGTCTGGACCGCTGTTGAAGTCGAACCGCCCCGGGCGATTGCCCAGGCCGTAGGTCCCGACCTGCTGCGTGATGTAGATCGTGTCGACGAACTGGCCGCTCGGCGTCTCGAGCCACGCCACCACCGACAGCGGCATCCGCAGCGTCAGATCGGGGTTGGCTCCCTGCGCCGGCAGATAGTCGACATCGAGGACGCGACACTCGCCGGCCTGGACGGCTCGTGGAGCCCCCGCGAGGCACAGCACGGCGGGCAGGAGCAGGCGGAGGCGCATCGGCGTGGATCTCTGGGTTGGTTCAGAAGTGGAGCGCGCGCGCCCAGGTCACCAGCGGACCGAGGATCGTCCGTGCCGTCCACCGCAGGAGCTCGGACTCGCCGATCACACCTGCGACCGGTGGCCCGAACGTGTAGTAGGTCTCGATCGCGAGCTCGCCGAGCACCGTGCGCTTCAGCACCGCATCGCGGAAGTGGCGGAGCATGTCGACATCGTTGGCGAGCACCGAGCCGTAGGCCGCCGTCGCGATGAAGCACGCATCGACCTCGCCCACGGTGCGCTCGGGGGTGCGGAACGTCAGGCTCCGGATCGGCCCGGTGTTGCGGCAGTCGTCGTACGCGCGGATGCCGACCGTGTACTCGGTGTCGGGCAGCAGGCGCTCGAGCGCGAACGTGTGCATCGTGCCCGGATCCCCGATCTCGATGAACAGGTGCGGATCGATGCCCTGCTCGAACGTGGCGTCGGTGATCGGGGTCGCCCCTGCGATGAAGCGCACCTCGTAGCCCTTCACCTTACCGTGGCCCTCGTCCTCGAGCGGGGACAGGAACTTGATGGTCGCCGCGCGGCTGGTCTCGGTCTGCGCCTCGAGGCTCGTGACCGCATCGGGGGTGACGGAGGCGGTCTGCGGGCTCGCGACCACGCGGAGGCGGAAGGTGTCCCCACCGTCGGTGACGAGGCCCAGGCGCTGGGCCCCCGAGCCGGTGATGTCGGTGGTGATCGTGCCGTCGGGCGCGCGGATGGCGCCGTCGAGGCCATCTGGATCGCCATAGCCGACGTAGTCGCTCGTGGTGCCCGTGCTCGACGTTGCACCGACCGAGAACGCGACCTTGTAGAGCACCGAGGGCTGACCGCGGTAGGCGTCGCCGTACTCCTTCCACGGGATGTTGTCGGGGCCGGGGCGCGCGGCGGCGCTGTACGCCGTGTTGTGATCGAACTCGCGCGAGACCTCGACCCACAGCGTGTAGTTGCCGGTCGGGAGGTTCGGTGGGATCGGCCAGCTGAACTGTGCGAGCTCGCCGTTCTTCGGCGTCGCCTGCGAGATCGAATCGAACGGGTTCAGGACCGGGTACATGTCGACGGAGTCCGAGTCCGAGGACGGCACCCGCTTGGCGTCCTGGCGCGGCGGATAGAGGCTGACGTTCGCGGTCACCGCGCCCTTGTCGGTGAACACGCCGTTCGGCGACGCGCACGACAGCGCATCCCACGCCGGCTCGGTCGCCATCATCGGACGGCAGAAGTGCGTGTCCCGCGAGCTCTGGTTGAACGGGTGGCTGAGGTTGTTGTCGTCGCCGTTCTGGAACGCGATCTCGGGAAACTCGAGCAGGTCCGAGGACCCGAACAGCGTCTTCTTGTGAGCCCACACCGGGAACGTGGTGGTGCGTCGGCCGTACGGCCAGAACGGTCCCGAGTTGAAGTCGACACGACCGGGACGGTTGCCGAGGCCGTAGGTGCCGGTCTGGGCGGTGATGTAGATCGTGTCGACGAACGCCCCGCCGGCATCCTCGATCCACGCGACCATCTGGTTACCGGGGTTTCGACCCGGCGCGAGATCGGGCCGAGGCGCGGGCTTGAAGTCGACGTGGACGCAGCGCTTGTCTTCGGCTTGGGCGAGCGCGGGCGCCGCGATCACAGCCACGGTGGCGAACAGCGCCGCGGCGCGGCGAACAACCAGCATCTCTCGCATTATTGCCAACCCCCGGCCCGCTGGCGAGCGTTTCCCCTCACTACGACTCGCCGGCCCGACCGGATCGCGTATGCGATGTCACACCCGCGGCCTAGCGTCCCCGCCGTGGCACGGACGCCGAGCGCCGAGTACCTGGTCCTCGATATCGAGACGATCCCCGATACCGAGCGCTGGGAGCGTCCGATCGGCGTTGCAGGCACGTCAGGAGCCCCCGGGAGGGGAGATTCGCCGTTTCCGCCGACCTGGGCACACCGCATCGTGGTGATTGGATGTCTGTGGCTGGATCATGGTTACGGCCTCAAGCGCCTGGGCGTGGTCGGCGACCCGGCGGGGGGGAGCGGCAGCCCGGACGAGCGGGAGCGTGGCCTGCTCGAGGACTTCTCGCGGTTTGTCGGCCGGGCCCGCCCGGTGCTCGTCACCTATAACGGGCGGAGCTTCGACCTGCCGGTGATCGCGCTCCGGGCGCTGTGCCACGGCGTCTCGCTCGCCTGGTACTACCGCGAGAGCAGCATCCGCTATCGCTACAGCGAGCAGGGCCACCTCGATCTCTGCGACTGGCTGGCCGATCACGGCGCGACCCGCTCCGGCAGCCTCGATGCGATCGCGCGGCTGATCGGCCTGCCCGGCAAGGTCGGCGTCGATGGCTCGCAGGTCGAGGGCCTGTATCGCGAGGGCCAGCTCGCATCGATCCAGCAGTACTGCCTGGCGGATGTCGCGCAGACGGCCCTGTTGTTCCTTCGGTTCCGGCTGCTCCAGGGTCAGCTCTCGCCCGAAGACTATCGCGCGCGCACCGCGGAGCTGCTCGATGCCCTGGCGATCGACGGTCGCGTCGAGGCGGTCCTGGGTCGCCTCGATCGCCCGCACCTGCTCGGGTCTCCGCCAGCGCCGGCATGACGGCGACGGCCTCCCTCCGGGCGAACCGCCTACCGGCCGCGTGGTTCGCCCGCGATGCCCTGACCGTGGCGCGCGAGCTGATCGGCTGCGCCCTCGTCCACCGCCGGCGCGCCGGGATCATCGTCGAGACCGAGGCGTATCTCGGCCCCGACGATCTCGCGAGTCACGCGCGCTTCGGCCCCACGGCACGCACGAGCGTGATGTTCGGACCGGGCGGCATCTCGTACGTCTACCTCTGCTACGGCGTCCACCAGATGTTCAACATCGTGACCGGCGAGGACGGCGATGGGCAGGCGGTGCTGATCCGAGCGATCGCACCTCACGCCGGGCTCCCCGCGGATCCTGCGATCGGGCGCGGCCCCGGCAAGGTGACCACGGCCCTGCTCCTCGATCGCGCGCACGATCGCCGGGACCTCGCCCGCGGCGCGCTGTTCGTCGCCTCCACCGAGCTCGTGCCGGAGCTCGCCAGTGGGCCGCGGATCGGCGTCGACTATGCGGGTCCGTGGGCGGCGCGGCCGTATCGGTTCTGGTGGCGCGATCACCCGGCGGTGTCGGCGACGCGCAGCGTATCGACGCGCCGCAAGCGCTGACGGAACAGCTGCTCGCCGAGCTTCTTGCGATCGCGGGTCTTCGCGCCGCGCACGTGAAAGTGAGGCACGCTGGTCAGCCGCGCGAGCTTGTCCACGCGCGGGACCTCGAGCTCGCCGAACCACCGTGCGACCTCGCCCTCGAGCTCGCGATCGTCGGCGATCCACACCACCGTCTTGTGCTCGGTGAGCCGGAGCGTGGCCTTGTGCTTGCGCACGTAGATCGAGAGCTGCACGTGACCGTTCGCGATCAGCTCGTGATCGTGCTCGTCGAGGAACGCGAGGATCTTCCGCGCGTTGACCCGTGAGGTCAGCCAGACATCGGTCTGACCGCGGTCCTCGAAGTGATCGAGCACGCGGACCTCGAGGTTGTCAGCGGTAGGCAGGCGCTCGATCATCCCGAGGAACACGTCGACGAGCCCTGCACCCTCGCACTGCGCCTCGACGATCAACCGCTGGGGATCCGCGTGATGAGCGAAGCCCACGCGCGCCTCGGCGAGCGACCGCGTATGCCCGAGCTGCGGGATCACACCGGCCGGCCACGCGAAGCCCGCGATCTCCTCGGAGGCGCCGAGCTCGACCACCTGGTGCTTACCCACGCTCTCGCCGAGCGGCACCTCGTTCTGCGGCGCGACCTCGACGGCGAGCGCGCGGGCGCCGCCGCCGACGTGAGCCTCGGCCGCGGCGATCGCCACACCGGGGTGTTCGCCCTGCGCGGCGATCAGGACCGCGGGGTGCTCTGGCTTCGCCACCGCGATCCGGTACCAGGTCTTCGTCACGGGGTCGCGCGCCACGGCCGCACCCTACCTCATCTCGGCCGAGCGGGCCCGTGGGGCGTCAGCCGCCGGTGCCGCCGCCGAACTGGAGGACGACGATCGTGACCTTGCCGTCGATCAACCCGCCGATCCGCTGGACGGTCGTCGGTGGCGTGCCGCCGAACGTGGAGAACGTGGTGCCAAACGGTGCATCCGTGGAGACCCACACGCCACTCGACGTGGTCTTGGTGCCGCCGACGGTGGCGCGGTCGCCCGCGAAGTACTGCACCGTCCCAGCGCTCGGGGTCACCACCTGGTTGGCCACGGAGTTTCCGCTGGGATCGAGCACGATGCCGATCGTCAGGCCGTGCACCGGGAACGAGGTCAGCGACAGCGCGGCGAGCATCTGATCGAGCGCGGCCTTCGACAGGCGCACCCCGGAGCCGACCCGGCGGGTGGGATCGGGCTCGTCCACGCGGGACGGCCAGTCGAGCGTGAGGTCATTGACGGTCGCGCGCCGGCACACGACCGAGGTGGTGCTCTGGGGAGCGTCGTCGAGAACGGCGAGGCAGGCGTAGCTCGTGAAGGGCGCATCCACGCTGCCCGCCCACCGCAGCGCCGGCACCGGATCGAGGACATGCAGCTGCTGCGGGCTCAGCACGTAGAACGGATCTGCGACGACGGGTTCGCCGACCGACACCGTCATCGCCCCGGTGAACGTCACGCCGCTGTCGAAGTCGTTGACCGCGGCGGTGATCGGGATCGCGCCCACCCCGCCGCAGCTCGCCTCGTTGATCGCCATCAGGTTCGTGCAGCCGAGCGTCACGAGGATCTTGTCGTCGCCGGGGTGGTAGTACGTGCGGCCACCGACGGCGGGGCTCTCCGCGGAGGCGACCGGGAACCCGCTGGACGCGTCGTACCGGGTATCCGAGGGGCAGATCGGATCGCCGTTCGCATCGGTGCCGATCATCGATTCGGGGAACAGCGCGACCTGGACCTCGAGATCGCGCAGGGGCAGCTGCGGCGTATCGAGCTCCACGCTCGCGACCGAGCACATGTCCTTCTTGCGATCCTGCGGGACGAGCTGACACTGCGAGAGATACGGCGCCGTGGGATCGGCCGGATCGACGACGCGGATGCTGATCCAGGTCGCGCACAGCATCGGCACGTCGGCGCAGCTGGTGGACGGGCACTGCCCCACCGGCCCATCCGCCAGCCGCAGCCGGACCAGCGGCGAAGGCGGATCGCAAGCGGCCAGCACGAGCGCCGCGACCAGGGCGACGGCGACGGCGAGGGTCCTCACTTGCGCACCATCTCGCTGGTGTCGAACCCGAGATCCGAGAGTGGCGTGAAGAAGTCCGCGCCGGCCTGCGCGAGGAAGTATCCGCCGACGATCGCGCCGACGACACCGGCCGCGATCCCGAGCTGCACGGACCGGCGCTGGTACCACCGCTTCACGACGACGGGCTTCGGGCCGACGACCGGGCCTTCGATCGGCTTCTCGATCTTCTTCGGCGGCGCCAGGGGAGCGAGCAGCTCGAGCGGCTTCTCCTTGCCGCGCTCGCGGAGCGCCGAGAACCCGGGCGATCGATCGACGTTCCCGGCACGCCAGGTCTGGACGATCACCTTGTCACCCGCCACCTGTAGCAGCACCGCATCCGACGCTCCGACGAGCTTCGCGAGGTTTCCCATCGCCGCGGACTTCGCCGTGGCATCGGCCGCACGCGCGAGCGCGATCCGCGCGCGCTGGACCTTGGTGCGCTTCTCGACGGTGCCCTCGCTGATCGTGACCTCCGAGGGCTTGCCTGCGACCACCGCGGTCGCCGCGCCGCCGACGTTGCGCTCGGCGCCGGTCAGCCACACCACGTGGCGCCCCGCGGGCACCGAGAACCCCCCAGGCGCCTGGCCGACCTCCACGCCATCGATCCACACCCGCCCCGTGCCCTTGACGGTGATCGAGCCCGGCGCCGCGGCGGCCGCCCGGGCCTTGGCGTACTCCTGGACGACTTTCGGGAGGTAGCGGGCCGCATCGAGCGTGCGGTCGGGATCGAGCCGGGCGCACAAGGCGAACGCGGCCCGGGCCTCGTCGGCGCGACTCGCACCGAGCTGCCCCGCGCCCTCGAGCAGCGCCTGCCCCTCGAGCAGCGCGAGATCCGCGAACAGCTTGGTCGCCGCCGCCGGGGTCACGGTGAACAGGGCGCGCTGCCCCACGCTGGCGTAGTTGGCCGCCAGGTCGTAGTTGAACTCGACGAGCTGGCCCTCCGCGCGGGCCTTGCTGTCGATCGCGGCGTCGAGGCCGTTGCGATCGGGATCGTCGATCCGGTCGCCTTGAGCGCGGCCGAATCCGAGGAGTCGTCGAGGGAGCGGAGCTCGGGATGGACGTTGAGCTCGTAGCCGAGCTGATCGACCAGCGGGCGCGCCTTGGACTCGTCGGCGAGATCCAGGTTCACGACGGCGACCGGGCGCCGCTCCGCGAGCGCTGGGACCGCCCCCCAGAAGGAGACGATCAGCGCGCAGACGAGCGCCCGGAGGGCCGCCATGACGGGCGACATTCCCTTACTATAGGGCACCTTGCGGGCGCGTCCCATGCCCGTCACGGTCCTGGGTGGGAAGTGTGGCACGGGACACGCGCTCGCCTAGCCATGGAAGACACGGTCCAGAAATCCCTCGAGCGGTACGACGTGCTGGACCGTATCGCGGTCGGCGGCATGGCCGAGGTGTTCCTGGCCAAGGCCTACGGTGCTCACGGGTTCGAGAAGACGATCGCGATCAAGCGGATCTTGCCGGAGCTGGCGAGCGATCCCGAGTTCGCCGCCCGGTTCATCGCGGAGGCCAAGGTCGCGGTTCGGCTGTCGCACGCGAACATCGTCCAGGTGTTCGACTTCGGTCGGATCGGCGAATCGCTGTTCATCGCGATGGAGTACGTCGACGGGCTCGACCTGGCGGCGATGCTCCGCAAGTTCAAGGACGAGGGGCGCCCCGTGCCCCTGCCCGCGGCGTTCCACATCGCGATCGAGATCATCCGTGCGCTCGACTTCGCGCACGGGCACAACGTCGTCCACCGCGATGTCTCGCCCTCGAACATCCTGATCTCGCGCGCCGGCGAGGTGAAGATCGCCGATTTCGGGATCGCGGTCGCGGCCCAGCCCCACCGCGGCGGTGGGCCGGGGCCACGCAAGGTGATGGGCAAGTGGCGGTACATGTCACCCGAGCAGGCGCGCGGTGACACCCTCGATACCCGGAGCGACCTGTTCAGCGCAGCGAGCGTGATCTTCGAGCTGTTCACCGGCCAGAAGCTGTTCCCCGGCGAGGAGGCCGAGGACATCGCGAAGAACATCCACGAGATGCCGATCCCGCGGATGGCCTCCCTGCGGGCCGGCCTGCCCTCGCGGCTCGACGACGTGCTCGCACAGGCCCTCGCGCGCAAGCCGATCGATCGCCCGAGCCGCCCGGCCACGGTGCTGCGAAGCCTGATCGAGCTGTCGTACGAGTCGTCGATCATGGCGACCGCGCTCGATGTCGCCGAGGCGCTCGCGACCGTGATCCCCGCGAAGCGCCAGAGCGGCCGCGGCGCGCTCGACGACGTGATCCGCAAGCAGCTCGTGGACAACCCCACGGCGGCGCGCCGCACCGCGATCACCGATGGCAAGCCGGCGCCGACCGAGACCAACAGCGGCGATCCGCCGACCTCGACGGGCCTGTTCCGCAAGCTCGGCGCCGATGGCCTGTCCACGCTCGAGGTCGACAACACCAAGGTCGCCGCGCCGCGCGCCCGTCGCAACTCCGAGCAGGTGGAGGCGATGCCCGGCGATACCGAGGCCCACCGGCTGTTCGAGCAGTCGATGGATCGCGATCGGCACACCGAGGTCGGTGGTCCGCCGACGGGCTCGGTCCCGAAGGATCTCGAGATCCCCGAGGACGCCGTGGCGCCGCGCCCCGACACCGCCGGGGCCAAGAAGCCTGGCACCACCAAGGCAAACCCGCCTGACCGGCCCGACGGCGCCGCCGCTGCACCGAAGGGAGCCACCCGCTGGATCGTGCTCGGGCTGGTGGTCGCCGGAGCCGGCGGGGCCGGGATCTACGCACTGACCCGGAAGTCGACGCCCGACGATCGGCCGATCATCGACAACGCGCCGAAGGACGCGGCGGTGATCGCGCCCGCGACCACGGGCACCGTCGAGATCGTGACCACGCCGCCGGGTGCCACGGGGACGATCCATGGCGTCGCGCTGGGGAACCCGACGCCGGTGCAGATCAACAACGTCCCGGCCGGCAAGGCGAAGATCCACCTCGAGCTTCCTGGCTTCTTGCCGATCGACTACGAGCTCGAGGTCCTCGCCGGCAAGACGATCGTCGATCGGCAGACGTTCGCCGCGGCGCCCGCCACGCTCCACGTGGTGACCGATCCGGCGGGGACCCAGGTCACGCTCGCCGGCCGTGGGCTCGGAGTCACGCCGCTGACCCGCACCGATCTGTCGGCGGTCAAGGACGCGACCCTGACCCTGACGAAGGCCGGGTTCGAGACCCTCACGTTCAAGGTCACCCTCGAGGCCGGCAAGACCTTCGAGGTCGACAAGACGCTGAAAGCCGCGCAGAAGTTCGCCACCGTCCAGATCCGGGTGACCGGCGGCTGGGGCAACGTCTACCTGAACGGCAAGAACATCGGTCAGGCCTCGGGGCCGAACTTCAGGCTCCCCGTCGGGCGGGTCAAGCTGCACCTCGTCAACGACGGGGACAAGTCCAAGCCGCCGATCGAGTGGGACACGACCTGCGAGGTCACCGAGGCCGGCCCGAACATCTGCGTCACGGCCAAGCCGTAGCCGCTACAGCGACGCGAAGTCGAAGCCGACCGACGCGAGCACGCCATAGAGGGTGGTGTGGCCGTCGTTCGAGTCCTTCGGACGCCCGGGCATCCACAGGCCCACACGCGCCTTGACCTTCCCGGCCGCGTATCCGCCACCGGCGCCCAGGCTCAGGTAGGTCTCCGAGTCGCTCCCCGAGAGGCCACCGGAGTCGAACGAGACGCGGACGTTGTTGAAGCCGGCCTCGCCATACACGAAGCCGCCGCCACCGATCTTGAACGAACCACCGACGAGGATCGGGATCATCCCGAGGCTCAGCCCATCGGTGTCGGTCTTGTGCCAGAGGTAGCCGACGCGGACCGTGACGTCGAGCTCGTTGCTGACGCCGAACTCGAACCGCCCGAACGCGCCGAGCGCGAAGTTCGTGCCGTCGGCATAGTCCCCGAGCGGCAGCACGAACGCGAGATCACCACCGATCGTCGACGCGCCCTTGCCGGACTTGGTGGCGGGGGCGGGTTCGTTCGGAGGCATCGGCGCCACCGCGGGGTTCTGCCCATCGCCGCCATCCGGCGGCGGCATCGGCATGCCAGCGTTCGGATCCACCGCCGAGCCGGCGGGCGGGTCATCAGCGAGCGCAACGGCGGGCAGCGCGAGCGTCGCGACGGCAAACACGGTCTTGGCGAACAGGTTCATCCAGATCTCCTTCCCTGCACGCGGAGAAGGCCCGCGCGCGTACCGACACGATCGTACCCTTGGTCGCGACCCGCATGGGGGCCGGTGACCGTCCGGTGCCCCCGCGAGCGCTACTTCCTCTTGCGGACGATCTGGATCGTCACATCACCCGTGAGCTTCGAGCGACACGCGAGGCGGACCTTGGTGAGGTGATACACGTTGCCGAGGTGCTTGCGCTCCTCGTCGGTGAACGGGTTCAGGTGCTCGGCGCCGGCGACGATCTTCACGCGGCACAGCCCGCACGTCCCCTTGCCGACGCACGCGGTGTCGATCCCCGCGGTGACCTTCGCCCCCGCCTCGAACAAGGTCGATCCCACGTGAACCTCGGCGACCAGCGGCGCGGCGTCCTCGGGCCGCAGGATCGTCACGATCGGCATCGCGCCCCGAGCTCGACCAGGTGCGCGACCAGATCATCGAGATCGCGCTCCTCGATCAGCGGGTTCATGATCGTCGAGCGCAGGTGGAAGCCACCCGGGAGCTGCGTGCCCACGATGTAGAACCGTCCGTCCTCGAGCACCTGGGTGCGGAGCGCGCGATTGTGCGCATCGAGCGCGGGCCCCGTGACGCCTGCGGGCACGTGCCGGTAGCACACGATGTTCGAGGTCGGGGCGAGCGGGACCTCGAACCCGGCAACGCGTAGCCGTGCGGCGAGACCGTGCGCCAGCGCGATCTGTCGATCGATGACCTGCCCGAACCACCCCGCGCCGTGCACGCGCAGCGCGGTCCACAGCTCCACCGCCATCGCGCGCTTCGTGCACTCGAGCGTCTTCTGGCCGAGGTCCCACCAGGTCTCCGCGGGCGTGGTCGCGGCGAACAGGTACGAGGCCTGCTGCGCGAACGCCTCGAACGCATGCCCGCCGCGCTTGAACAGCACCGCGGTGACCAGCGCCGGCATCATCAGCAGCTTGTGCGCGTCCCACACCACCGAGTCCGCGCGCTCGATCCCGGCGAGGAGGTGACGATGGGTGGCCGACAGCGCCACACCCCCGCCATGTGCGGCGTCGACGTGCAGCCACAGCTGCCGGGCCTGGGCGAGATCGGCGAGCTCGCTCAGGGGATCGAACGCACCTGTCGCGGTCGATCCGGCGGAGGCCACGATGCCGATCACGCGCCGGCCGCTCCCCGTTGCAGCATCGAGGGCGCGCTCCACCGCCGCCGCGGTCAGCCGATGCTCGGCGTCGACCTGCGCCGAGATCGCGCCGCCATCGCCCCAGCCCATGATCCGCAGGGTCCTCGCGATCGAGTAGTGCGCGTCGGAGGACACGATCACCGCGAGCGGCGGGCCCGCATGCGCACCTTCCTTCCACACGTCGAACCCCGCATGGGCCTGACGCATCGCGAGGAGCGCGGTCAGGTTCCCGAGCGATCCGCCCGAGGTCAGCACGCCGCCCGCGCCGGCGGGCAGACCGAGCGCCCCACACATCCAATCGATCACGGCGAGCTCGATCGGCACCGCCGCGGGCCCCATCTCGGCCACCGCCATCCCGTTGTTGAGCATCGCGGCGACCAGCTCGGCGAGCGCCGCACCCGGCAGTGGCGGCGGCACCTGGTGCGCCATCACGCGGGGATGGGCGAGTGCCGTCGAGGCACGCGCCACCTTCATCAGATCCGCGACCAGCTCGCCGTGCTCCAGCCCCTCGGCCGCCCAGGCCGCGCGCGCCTCGGCCGGAGGACGCCACGGCACCGCGAGCCCCTCGCGGGCATGCCAGGCGGCCAGCTGATCCGCGAGTGCGTCGATCAGCCGGTGGCCGTCGGCGCGAAATCGCTCTGGGTCATAGGCCGCGCGGATCGCCTCGGGCACCTCGGACATGTGCGCCGAGACTACAGGATCGGATTGATGATCTTCACGTCACTGCCGCCGACGAACGCGTACGAGCCCACGTTGTAGTAGCCGTAGACCGACAGGCCGAACGGCTTGTCACCGGTGACCTGGTGCTTGCCATCGGCGAGGAGGCACGTGACCTGCTCGAAGTCCACGCCCATCACGGTGCCGATCGGCGCCTTCACGCACGACGAGAACTCAACGCCATCGAGCGCCACACCATCGACCATCAGGTGCGCATCGACGGGCTTGGCGAACACGCCGTAGTTGGACTGGAACGTCGCGGGGACGAGGAACACGTAGTCCTTGCGGTGCTGCTCGGCGGCCGGGATCATGATCTGGCTCGGATCGCCCGTGAAGCCGTACTTCACGAAGTGCTGCGGGACGAGGTACGAGCTGACCTGCACCGCGGCGCTCGCGGAGAGCGTGAAGCCCGTGGTCGCGGCGAACGTCTTGTCCTGACGGGCGTTGAGCGTGAACGAGTTCCACGGCGCCGGGAGGTTGGTGGTGATCGTCGTCCCATCCGTGGTGCCGACGACGCGGATGATGTCGGGCTCCTTCCAGGTGGCGTGCGTCGAGCGGATCGGGCTACGCGCCACCGCGAACTCCCTGCCCAGCGCGGTCACGGGGAACAGCTGCTCCTCGAGGTGATCGGTGCAGCAGATGTCGTCGCCGCCCTGGGAGGTATCCCAGCCCGGCGGGTAGACCACGTCGGCGCCGCCAAACCCGATGCCGCGCTCGTTCGACGTGAAGACGACGACCGGCTTGTCGCTCTTGATGTACGTGCCGGTGAAGTCGCCATCGGCGCCGGCGTTGACGGCCGTGGTGCACTCGCCGATCGAGCCCGTGGTCATCTCGCTCTCGAGGTTCGCGACCATGTAGCGCGACAGCGTCAGGTTCAGCGTGCCGCCCTTCGGCGTCAGCGCGATCGGCAGCCCGCTCGGGCCACCCGAGGCCTTGATGCCGTGCGAGGTGGTGACGGTGACGTGGGTGTCGTCCTCGATCGGGATGATCGTGACGGCGCCATGATCCGGGATGCTGTTGTCGGGCAGCGGGAGGCCCGTGATCGCGCACGGGTTGGCGGTCTCGAACCCGACGACGATGTAGTCCATGCCGAGCGCCTGCCGCGGGATCAGCGTCGAGGCATCGTTCGAGTACTGCTGGATGATCGGGTTGAACTGATAGAGCACCATCGGGCCGGTGCTCTTCACGTGATAGGCGTGCGGCGACACGAACGTGCCGGAGCCGCTGTTCTTCGCGTACGTCCCGTTCTGGGCCATCGAGCCATCGACCTCGCGCTGCGGCAGATCCATCCGCTGCGCCGCGCGGGGCGGGACGGTGACCTGGAGGATCGCCTGCTCGTTGATCGGCTGACCGACGTTCGCGGCGTTCTTGGTCACCGTGACCATGATCGGATAGTCGTTGTTGTTCGCGGCCACCACGGCGAACTGCTGCGCAGCGGCGTCGTTCGAGATGCCGAACGTGGTCGACGATTCGTTGTCGAGATCGGCCGCCCAGAAGTCGCAGCCGACGTTCGAGGGATGATCCTCGGCGGCGTCGCACGGGGTCTTGCACTGCCCGCCGGAGCACACGTTGTCGGCCGGGCACGATTCGACCTGGGTGCCGCCGGTGCCATCCTTGTTGCAGCGATACACGTCGTTCGCCGTGGGACCGGCGCAGTACAGATCGTCCGGGACGCAGACCACGCAGCCGTGCGCGGGGTCGCACACCTCGTCGGGGCCGCAGACCTCGGGCGGATCGAACGTCCCGTCCTCGTGGCACTGCTGGAAGCCGAACGACGTACAGATGCTCGTGCAGTTGGGCCCGTTGTCGCGTGGGCCTGGACCACACGCGAGACCGAGCGTCGCCCACAGAACAAGCGCGGATCGCAACCGGAGTGCCCTCATCGGGCAGGAACGTCGCGCCCCGCGGACACCGGGTCAAGCACCGAGTGAGCGGCCGTCATGCCTACTGAAGCGGATGCGACACATGGCGTGGTCGCAAGTTGAACGTCTTACTTATCACCTGGCGACGTCCTCAGCCGAGGTCCTCGTCGATCTCGCCGAACGCACACCAGGTCAACAGCTCGAGGAGGTAGGCCTCGGCGGCGTAGGGATCCCCCGCCGCAACCGAGAGCGACGCCATCCACGACAGCGTCCGCGCGCGAGGGCGGAGATCCTGATCGGTCTCGTGGGTCCGCGGGGTCAGCTCCATGGTGGTCGGCATGTCCTGAGTGAGTTCACGGATGATGCCAACCCGGCCGTCCCGAGCTGGCGGCGATCGCCCCTGGTAGCGCCCTCGCGGTGCTGCGCGCCCCACATGCGTGGGCCTTGCGATTGTGCGCAGGCCCGCGATCTTGGAGTGCTATGGTGGCCTCGATCGAAGCTTGGGCTCCCCCGGATCCTCCGTGGTCCGCAGGCAGGGTCCAGAGCTCCACATGACCGCCCCATCGAGCGAGCGCACCCCGCGCACCGAGCGCTGCGTGCCCACCGAGCGCTGCGCGCGCATCGCGCCCAGCCGGCACGTGCGCATGACCCCGAGCAGCCCCTGCCGCGCTGGAGTTGCGTCCTGACCGCCCCGTCCCTCCAGCCCCTCGCGGCCTCGATCGGCGCGGCGTGGGCCAAGGAGCTCGCCCAGACCCTGCGCTCGGCCGATCGCGACGTGATCGGAGCGTGGCCCGGCACGATGAGCGAGGCCCGGACCCGCGTGATCGCGTCGCTCCAGAGCAAGCTCGTGCTCTCGGATCTCGACGAGCTCGCGAAGATCGTCAACGTCGCCGCGCGACGCCAGTGGCTCGAAGCGTCCCGCGCGTAGGTCGCTAGTCGCGGCCGGGATTCGCGAGCCCGAGGCGGTGCAGCATCTTGTGGATCGACATCCGATCGATCCCCGCGGCGCGTGCCGCGGCTGAGATGTTGCCGTCGTGCTGGGCGAGGAGGCGCGAGATGTACCGCTTCTCGAACTCGCTGATCACGGCCTGCTTCGCGTTCTTGAACGGCTGCGTGACATCGACCGGGACCGTCATCGACGCCTCGGCAGAGGTCGCGGTCTGTGACGGCGTGACCGTGATCCCCGAGGCTTCACCGGCCTTCGGCGAGGATGCTGCGGACACGCGGCGCAGCGAATCCTCGGTGTCGGGGGTCTCGGCGAGCAGCACGGCGCGCTCGATCACGTTGCGCAGCTCGCGCACGTTGCCCGGCCAGTCGTGCTTCATCATCAGGTCGATCGTCTCCTGCGCGATCGACGCCAGCTCGCCACCCGGCGTGGTGGCGAGGATGTGCTCGATCAGGAGCGGCAGGTCATCCTTGCGCTCGCGCAGCGGCGGCACGTGCACGCGCGCGACGGCGAGCCGGTAGTACAGATCCTCGCGGAACCGCCCACGGTTGACCTCGACGCCGAGGTCGCGGTTGGTGGCGGCGACGACGCGCAGATCGACCTCGAGGGTCTTGGTCCCACCGACGCGGCGGACCTCCTTGCGCTCGAGCACCCGCAACAGCTTGGGCTGCATCGCGAGCGGCAGCTCCCCGATCTCGTCGAGGAACACGGTGCCGCCGTGCGCGCGCTCGAAGGCGCCGGCATAGGAGTTGGTGGCGCCGGTGAACGCGCCGCGCTCGTGACCGAACAGCTCGCTCTCGATCAGGTTGGGCGGGATCGATCCGCAATCGAGGACGACGAACGGCCCCTTCTCGCGCGGCGAGTGATCGTGAAGCGCCTCGGCGACCAGCTCCTTGCCGACGCCGGTCTCGCCGGTGACGAGGACGGTGGTGTCGCTCTTCGCGAGCTTCTCGAGCCGCGCGAACATCTCGCGCATCTTCACCGAGCGGCCGATCATCGAGCCGAAGCGGTCGGTATCGGAGAGCTCGATCTCGACCGAATCGCCCAGCGGATCGAACTTCAGGCGTGTGCCGCCGAGCGCGATCTGGGCGCCGGGCTGGATGTAGACGTCGTTGATCCGGAGGCCGGAGACGTACGTGCCATTGGTCGAATCGAGGTCCCGCAGGCGATACCCACGGTCGTCGAGCCGGATCTCGCAGTGAAGGCCGGAGACCTTGGAGTCGGAGAGCTGGACGTCATTGCCCCGGCGAGCGCCGACCCGGATCACGGAGGCCTCGATGTCCCGGACCAGGCCGGCATCTGCCCCGCTGACCACCTCGACGCGACAGCGGCGCAGCCGTGCGGAAGACGCACGCCCTCCGATGTACGTGACCCAGGTGCCAGAGCGCAGGTCGTCGACCGCCATGTGCCGCGGACGTTACCACACGGTACGGATTCCCACGCTACGTCAATCTCTCGCGCATCTCACTGGGCGCGCCACGCATGTGCGCCGGTGTCTAGCTAGAGTCTCCGGCGATGCCGATACCGACGGAGACCACCGGCAGCATCCCGCAGCCGACGGAGCTGCCGTCCGCCGTGGTCAGCGCACCGGATCGCGCGCTCCAGGAGCTCCACGAGACGAAGGAGGCCCTCGAGGAGGAGACCAAGGTGCTCGAGCTGCTCGGGAGGACCGGAGCGCTCCTCGCCTCGACCCTCGATCTCCAGGCCCTCGTCCAGGCGGTCACCGATGCCGGGACGCAGCTCAGCGGCGCCGAGTTCGGGGCGTTCTTCTACGCCGTGACCACGCCGGCCGGAGAGCTGTTCAAGCTCTACACACTCTCCGGTGCTCCACGCGAGGCGTTCGCACACCTCGGCAACCCGCGGATGACGCCGCTGTTCGCGCCCACGTTCCACGAACGAGGGGTGATCCGGATCGGCGATGTACGCACCGATCCCCGCTACGGGCAGCTGGCGCCTCACCACGGCATGCCCGCAGGACACCTGCCGGTCGCGAGCTACCTCGCGGTGCCCGTCACGTCTCGCTCCGGCGAGGTGATCGGGGGCCTGCTGTTCGGCCACGCGCTGCCCGACATGTTCACCGAGCGCAGCGAGCGCATCATCCAGGGGATCGCTGCGCAGTCCGCGATCGCGATCGACAACGCGCGCCTCTACGAAGAGAGCAGGCGCGCCGCCGACGCGGAGCGAGCCGCGCGCTCCGAGATCGAGCGCGTGAGCCTGATGAAGGACGAGTTCCTCGCGACGCTCTCGCACGAGCTCCGCACCCCGCTCAACGCGGTGCTCGGGTGGGCGGAGCTGCTGCTGCTGAAGGCCAAAGACGATCCGGAGCTCAGGCGCGGCCTCGACACGATCGCGCGGAACGCCAGGTCGCAGGCACAGATGATCGACGACCTGCTCGACATGAACCAGATCGCGTCGGGGAAGCTCCGTCTCGACGTCCAGCCGCTCGACCTCGCCTCGGTCGTCGAGGCAGCCCTCGAAGCGGCGGCCCCGTCGATCGAAGCCAAGGGCCTCCGGCTGAAGAAGACACTCGATCCGCTCGCCGGCCCCGTGTCCGGCGACCCGCAGCGGCTCCGCCAGGTGGTGTGGAACCTGCTCTCGAACGCGATCAAGTTCACGCCGAACGGCGGCCGGATCGACGTCGTCATGCAGATGGTCAACTCGCGCGCCGAGATCACCGTGACGGATTCCGGCGTCGGGATCACCGCCGAGTTCCTCCCGCACCTGTTCGAACGGTTTCGCCAGGCGGACGCTTCGACGACCCGCCGGTATGGAGGGCTTGGACTCGGGCTCGCGATCGTCCGGCAGCTCGTCGAGTTACACGGCGGCTCCGTTCGGGCCCACAGCGAAGGGGCGAACACCGGCGCGACGTTCGTGATCGAGCTCCCGATCCGAGCACTCCGCGAGGACCAAGCGCACCACTCTCACACGACGGTGCGGATGCCAATCGTCCAGCAGACCGACATCGATCTCGAGGGTCTCACCGTGCTCGTCGTCGACGACGATGCGGATGCGCGGCGCCTGGTCGAGATGATCCTGCGCGAGGTCAGTGCCGAGGTCGTGACGGCCGAGTCCGCCGACGAGGGGCTGCGCCTCATGAGGACCCTCCGCCCCGACGTCATCGTCAGCGACATCGGGATGCCGGATCGTGACGGCTATCAGTTCATGCGCGCGGTGCGCGCCCGCACGGCCTCCGAAGGCGGCAAGACCCCGGCCGTCGCGCTCACCGCCTTCGCGCGCTCCGAGGATCGAACCCGTGCGCTGCTCGCGGGCTATCAGGTCCACATCGCGAAGCCGATCGAGCCGCGGGAGCTCGTCGTCACGATCGCGAGCCTGACGGGGCGCGCGATGCTCCCCGACGCATAGGATCGGGTACGCTGCCCGCGATGATCGCGACCGAGCGTCCCTCCGAGCTGATCCGGTTGACCGAGCTCGATGCCGCGTGGACGGTCCGCGGTGCCGGTGCTCGCCTGGAGGCGGTGCGGAAGGGCGGTCGGAAGATCCGCGAGCGGATCCTCGCGGCGGGTCCCGCGCGCTGCGTCCGCACCGTCGACATCGCGACCTTCCCCTACCCGACCGCGTTCGGGCTTCAGGGCGTGGCGAGCTCACCGGCGCCGTACGTGTTCATGCGCAATCGCATGCAGCTCGTTCAGGTGGCCGTGGGCTCGCGCACCGTCACGATCCTGGTCAACCCTACCGACAGCGAGCGCTCGGCTGCGGCGCCGTTCTTCGCACGCATGCAGGAGAAGTACGGCACGGTCGTGCGCAAGCTCCTGTCGACGATCCACAGCTCGATCCCGGCGGCACTGGCCTCCTGGGGTGTGGCGCCCGAAGCGGTGGACTACGTGACGTTCGATCACCTGCACGTCCAGGATCTCCGCGGTCTGCTCGCGCCCGGCACCAACGGCCGCGTGTTCCTGCCGAACGCACGCCTGCTCGTCCAGCGCGGCGAGCTGGAGACGCTCGCCAACCTGCACCCGCTGCAGGCCTACTGGTACATCCCCGAGGCGCTCGCGGGGATCCCCGTCGATCGGATCATCGAGCTCGATGGCGACTACCTGCTCGGCGGCGGCTTCGCGATGCTGCGCACGCCGGGCCACACCGCCGGGAACCACTCGCCTGTCGTGGTCACCGATCGCGGTGCATGGACGATCAGCGAGAACGGGATCTGCGTCGATGCCTATGCGCCCGGCCTGAGCGAGATCCGCGGCCTCGCCCGCCACGCACGCGATCAAGGCGTCGAGGTCATCCTCAACGCGAACACCCGGGAGGGCAGCCTCGACCAGTACACGTCGATGGTGCTCGAGAAGACGGTCGCGGACAAAGTGCCCGATCGGCCGGAGCTCCCGCAGCACTTCGCCTCGTCGGAGCTGGTCCCGCACCCGCTCGCGCCCGGCCTCCGCCCGATCTACTCGCACGGCGCGATCCGGTTCGGCGAGGTCGTCGGCGCCCGCGAGGCACGCGCCACCGGCTGACCGCGCCAGGCTGACGCTTCCGCAGGCGACGTGTGCCATCGAGGCGAACCGCCCGCACGCCGGATCCGAGGTTTCGCGGGCTTGGGCTGGCGCGCCGGTTGCTCCTTCCAGGAACCATGTCCGCGATCCAGTCCCTGCTCCGGGTGATGACGCTGCGCGACGCCGAGGCGATCATCCTCGAGGCCGGCAAGGTGCCGAGCCTGCGGCGGCGTGGCCAGGTCGAGGCGATGGCGATGCCGCCGATCGAGGCCCAGCTGCTCGCCGACTTCGCGGGGCCCCTGACCGCCGGGCGCCCGAGCTCGGATTGGCCGTCGAGCATCCCGTTCACCGATCCCGACGGTGCGACCTACTCGGTCACCGTGGAGAAGGCGGCCTCCGGGCTCCGCATCGTGGTCCGCCAGGCCAAGAAGGCGCCCGCGACCGCGGCCGCTGCCGCCCCACCTGGCCCCGCGCGGGCCGCGCCGGCAGCGTCGGGGACCGGCGGTGAGGGCAAGGCGGCCACCTGGTGGGCCAAGCCCAGGCCCGCGCCCCTGGAGTCGGTGCCGCCGTCGCCCGTCGTGCAGCAGAGCGGCGAGGGTGCGGCGCGGCTCGTCGCCCTGCTCGCACCGGCCGTGGCGATCGCGCTCGATCGCGGCGCCTCCGACGTGATCGTGTCGAGCGGTCAGCCGGTCCGGCTCAGGATCGGTGGGTACCTCGAGACCACCGAGCTGGTGCTCGACGATGGAGACCTCGCTGCGTGCGTGACTGCGCTCGGGAGCAACAGCGATCATGGCGCGGAGATCGGCGGCACGCGGATCCGTGTCAACGCGTTCGATCACCTCGGTGGCTTCGGCGTGGTGGCCCGGCTGATCCGCGATCGCGTGCCTTCGCTCACCGAGCTCGCGCTCCCGCCCGAGATCGGTGCGGCGATCGATCACCGCGATGGCCTCGTGCTGGTGTGCGGCCCGACCGGGTCCGGCAAGTCGACCACGCTCGCCGCGCTGATCGATCTGCTCGACCAGCGCCGTGCGGCCCACGTGATCACCCTCGAGGATCCGATCGAGTACCGGTTCGCCGCCCGCCGCTGCCTGATCCATCAGCGCGAGCTCGGCGTGCACATCCCGACGTTCGCCACCGGTCTCAAGGCGGCGCTCCGCGAGGCCCCCGACGTGATCATGCTCGGCGAGCTCCGCGATCGCGACACCATCGCCGCAGCCCTCACCGCCGCCGAGACCGGTCACCTCGTGCTCGCCACGCTCCACGCTCCGAGCGCCGCGGGCGCGATCGATCGCATGATCGACGCCTTCCCCGAGACCGCGCAGCGCCAGATCCGCTGGCAGCTGGCGAGCTGTCTGCGCACCGTGATCACGCAGTACCTCCTGCCGCGCAAGGATGGCGGCCGGGCCCCGGCGGCCGAGGTGGTGCCCGTGACCAACGCCGTGGCCAACATCATCCGCAAGGGTGATCTCCACACCTTGCCGACGGCGATCAACACGGGCCGCGATGTCGGCATGGTGCCGCTCGAGCGTTCGCTCGCGAAGCTGCTCGATGGTGGGACGGTGTCGCCGCTCGTCGTGAAGAAGATCGCGGCGGACCACGATCTGCTCTCGGCGCTCTCGGCGAAGCTGCGCTGACGCGGCGGAGTTGCGCTACGGCTTCTTGAACTGCGCGCGGTCGAGGCCGTGGCGCTCGACGAGGGCCCACAGGTTCTTGCGGTCCATGCCGGCCGCACGCGCCGCCTGCGCGAGGTTGCCGTGGTGCACGCGCAGCAGCTCGGTCAGGTAGCGCTTCTCGAAGCCGTCGATCATCTCCTGCTTGACCTCGCGAAACGGGCGATCCACGTCGGGCCGCGCCGTGCTCGCCCGTGACTTGGGGAGGGCCACGTCGGAGTCCTCGATCACCGTGGTGGCGCACATCACCATCGCCTGGTGGACCTTGTTCTCGAGCTCGCGAACATTGCCCGGGAAGTCGTAGCCGGCGAACCGCGCGAGCGCGGCGGGAGAGATCGCATCGATCGGCTTGCCGAGCCGCGCGCGGTACTTCTGCACGAAGTGATTGACGAGGAGCGTGATGTCCTCGGGGCGCTCCCGCAGCGGTGGCAGGTGCAGCGGGAACACGTTGATCCGGTAGTAGAGATCCTGGCGGAAGTTCCCGGCGGCGACGAGCGCATCGAGATCGCGGTTGGTCGCGGTGACGATCCGGACATCGACCTGGCGGTCCTGGTCGTCGCCGATCCTCCGGAACTCCTGGCTCTGGAGCACGCGCAGGATCTTTGCCTGCAGCGGCAGCGGCATCTCGCCGATCTCGTCGAGGAACAGCGTACCGGTGTGCGCCGCGGCGAGCAGGCCTTCACGATCACGTGAGGCATCCGTGAACGCCCCCCGCACGTGACCGAACAGCTCGTCCTCGAGCAGTGGCTCCGGAATCGCGGCGCAGTTGACCACGACGAACGGCGCATCGTGGCGCGGCGACGAGTTGTGGATCGTGCGCGCGACCAGCTCCTTGCCCGTCCCGCTCTCCCCGAAGATCGCCACCGTCACGTCCGTCGCCGCGACCATCGCGATCCGATCGTAGAGCTGCTTGATCCACGGTCCGGTGCCGATCAGGACATCGCTCTTCCGCGGGCGGCGCTTGTCGGCGCGCTCGGTCGCCGCGGCCGCACGCCCCAGCCGGAACACGAGCTCGGCGGCATTGAACGGCTTGGCCACCACATCGGCGGCACCGCACCGCACCGCGGTGGCCGCACCATCGGGGCCCGTCGCTGCGAGCACCACGCGAACGCCGCCCCCCAGGGTGACCAGCTCGCGGATCGACGCCGGCGTTGGTGGAGGATCGGCCTCGAGCAGGACCACATCGAACGGCGCGCTCGCGGTGATCCCCGCCCGCAGCTGCGCACCCGCCCCCTCGCGCGCGGTCCACACGACCTCTGACGCTGCCTCCCCGAGGAGCTCGGCGACCGTGTCGCGCACGCTCGCGCTCCGGTCGACGACGAGGACCCGCGGCGGCATCCCCATAGTCTATGTTCGATCGCGCTACCAGTCGCGCTGCGGATCGCTCGAGCGACCGGTCGCTCGGCGCTTCGCGTCATCCTTCTGCAGGCGCCGCGATTGATCCTCGAGATCGTCGAGCTTCTTCTCGGTCCGCGACTTCGCCTGGGGATTGTCGCGCTGGTTCTGCTGGTTGCCACCCTGCTGGCTGGGCTTGCCCTGCTGCCCCGCACCGTTGGCCCCGTTCGAGCCATTGGACCCGTTCGAGCCGTTGGACCCGTTCGACCCGTTCCCGTTCGAGCCGTTCGAGCCCGTTGGACCCGTTCGCGCCGTTGGATCCGTTCTGCCGCTGCGAGCCCTGCCCTTGCCCGTTCGAGCCCTGCTGATTCGAGCCCTGCCCGTTCGAGCCCTGCTGATTCGAACCTTGCCCGTTGGAGCCTTGCTGGTTGGAGCCCTGGCCCTGCCCGTTCGAGCCCTGCTGCCCCTGCTGCCCTTGCTGCCCCTGCTGGCCCTGCTGGCCCTGCTGCCCTTGCTGGCCCTGCTGGCCCTGCTGGCCCTGCTGCCCCTGCTGGCCCTGCTGGCCTTGCTGGCCCTGCTGCCCTTGCTGGCCCTGCTGCCCTTGCTGGCCCTGCTGGCCCTGCTGACCTTGCTGGCCCTGCTGCTGCTGGCGCTTCTGCTCCTGCTTCTGGCGACGGCGCAGCGCGAGCTCGAGGTTGAGCCGCGCGTCCTCGTTGGTCGGGTTCTCGCGGAGCGCCTGCTTGTAGGCCTCGATCGCGTCGTCGAGCTTGTCCTGCCCCATCAGCGCGTTGCCGCGGTTGTAGTTCGCGGAGCTCTTGAGCTGAGGATCCTTCGAGCGCGCGGCCTGCTTGAAGTTCTCGATCGCGCGCTCGCTGGCCTTCTGCCGCTCCGCCGGATCCTTCAGCTGCTCGGCCTTCTTGAGCTCGGCGGTCCCGCGATCGAAGGCGAGGCCCTCGGGATCCACGCCGGCACCCGCCGCGCGATCGTAGGCCGCGAGCGCGTCGTCGTAGCGACCCTCGGCGTACGCCTTGTTCCCTTCCTGGACGTCGGGATTCGACGAGCGGAACGGCTCCCAACCACCGAGAGCGACCAGGAGAACGAGCGCGAGCGCCTTGCGCACGCGGAGAGCATGACACGGCGTCTTCACGCTGCCTCCGGATACTTCTGGCGCCGCCGCGTGCCGATCGCCACCTCGATCACGAGGAGCATGAGCCCCGCGAACAGGAACGGCTCGAACACGTCCCGCATCTCCTTGATCTTCTTCTCGGCGAGGCCGCGATTGACCGCCTTCAACATGTCGACGATCGGCTGGGGATCGAGCTCACCGCGCTCCGAGGCCACCAGGTAGCGCTTCGGATCGCCACTCGCCTCGGCGAGCGCCGCCATCCCGGCGTCTTCGCGCTTCGAGGTCACCGTCCCGCCATCGGGCCCACGCTTCGGATTGGTGGTGCGCTTGCCGCTGAACGGATCGATGTCGTAGACGAGCCCGCCCTGCTCGGTGCCGAACCCGACGAACACCACCGCGATCCCGAGCTCGCGCGCGTTGGTCACCTCGCGCAACGTCTCCTCGTCCGGATCGCCACCGTCCGACAGGATCATGATCGCCTTGCCGCGCTCGACCTTCTCGACCAGCACATCATCGGTGGGCTCGCCAGGCTTGCCCTTCGGATCGAGGCTCTCGCCGTGCAGCGGATCGCCACCGTGCCCACGACGGCCGATCCGGGAGCAGCCGAGATCGTCGTAGAGATCGGGGCGCAGGAGGCACCGCGAGACCCGCAGCACCTCGCCGAGGTTGGAGCCCTGCGGCAGATCGGCCGGCCCGAGATCGTTCAAGAATCGGATCGCGACCTCGTGATCCTCGGTGAGCGGAAAGTGCGAGGCCGCGCCCGCGAACACCACCGGACCGATCCGATCACCCGGGAGCTTGTCGATCACCAGGGTCGCCATCTCGCGAGCGCGCTCGAGCCGCGTCGTCGGCAGCTTCCGGGTGGTCATCCGCGCCGTCGGACCGATGTCGTCGACCAGCATCGACTTCGAGACATCCACCGCGACCACGACATCGAGCCCACGGACCTCCACCTTGCGCCGCCCCTCGATCTGCGGCCGCGCCGCCGCCACGAGCAGCAGCACCAGACCGCCCGCAGCGAGGCTGTCCTTGATCAGCCTCCGCTTGGGCGAGGAGGTCGACATCAGGCGCGAGACCACCGCGAGATCGCCGAGCCGTCGGGTCATCACGGTGCGCCGCCAGCGATCGTAGAGATGCAGCAGCGCAACCGCGACCGGGGCCACGAGGATCGCGATCCAGAACAGCCACTGGGTCTCGAACTCGATCGAGACCAGATAGTTCCACACGGTGTTCACGGGAGCCTCCGGAACCACGAGTGGGACAGCAGGAGATCGAGGCCGAACAGGATCGCCGCGAGGATCGCGAGCGGGAAGAACAGCTGCTTGTCAGGAATCCGCTCGATCGTGACGCGCTTGATCTTGTCGAGCTTGTTCCGGACCGTCTGGAAGCCCTTGTCGAAGGTCTCGTAGTCCGTGGCACGAAAGAACTCACCGCCGGTCAGGCTGGCGATGCTGCGCAGGGTCGCGGGGTTCACGCTCATCCCGCCGAAGAAGTCGTTCTCCTCGCGGCCGACCAGGATGGTGTAGACCTTGACGTTCATCTTCGCGGCGGTCCGAGCGGCCTCGTCGGGATCGAAGCGCGTGACCCAGTTCGAGTCACCATCGGAGAGCAGGATCACGACCTTGTTCTTCTTGCCCTCGCAGTAGCCCTCCGCCGAGCACGTGAAGCCCTTCTCGCACGTGTTGATCGCCCCTGGCGTGCCGTCGCACACGCCGTCCGAGCGGCGGAGCTGGGCGAGCGCCAGAGCGAGGCCATCGCCGATCGCGGTCCCGAGCTCGGGCACATCACCGATGGTCAGGTCGGTGACGATCTGCTCGAGGAGCTTCTCGTCCTGCGTGAGTGGACACTGCAGCATCGCCTGCTGGCCGAAGATCACCAGGCCCACGCGATCGTGCTTCGTGCGGCGGAGGAAGCGCCGGACCACCCGCTGCGCGGCGTCCATGCGATCGCGCGGCATGTCGCTCTCCTCCATCGACTTCGACATGTCGAACACGATCATGATGTCGACCGAGTCTTCCTCGTGCTTGATCGTGCGGAACGTCTCGGGCCGCATCAGGGCCACCGCGAGGGCCGCCACCGCGAGGACGCGGAACACCCCCGGCAGATCCGAGAACCACGCGAGCGTGCCGCGCGAGCGCACGAGCGCGGTCTGCGAGAACCCGAGCGCCGCGGACCGCCGTCGATGGAGGTGGAACGAGATCAGCCCGACCAGGCCCGCGGCGACGAGCAGATAGATCGCGTTCCAGTTTCGCCACTCGATCTTCTCGTGATCGCGCTCGCTGTCGAGGTACCGCGACATCCCGTAGGCGATCGCGCCCCCGAACGTGCCGACCAGGAGCCATGGGATCGCGGCCTGGAGCGCCCGCGCCGTGCGCTGCTTGCGCCCCTCCTGCTTGTAGAAGATGTACACGGCCGCGACCAGCGCGAGCGCCGCACCCACTGCGATCCCGAGGATGGTCCACGATCGCCGGCTCACGCGGCCTCCTGATGCGCGGTCGCGCGCTGCTGCGTGGTGCTGACGATCAGAGCGCGGGCGTCATCGAGTACACCGAGCCCCTGGGCGGAGGTCACCCGCTGCCCGCCGTACTTCACGCGGTCACAGCGCTCGAGCCAGGTCTCGATCAGCGCGAGCTCGTCGTCGGGGGCGACCCGGCGCAGGCCGCGGACGAGCTCGGTGGAGGTCAGGTCGCGGCTCGCCACCTGATAGCGCGCGCCGAGGTAGTCCCGGATCACGTCCACCATCTCGGCGTAGCCTCGCCTTCGATCCTCGTCACGCTCGAGCACGCCGGAGGTCTTGATCGCGGCGAGTGCGGCGAGCGCCTTCTCTCCCGTCATGTCGATCCGCCGTCGCGGCAGGGCGGAGAGCCCGCCGGTCAACCTCACCGTGCGCCGCTTCCGCCGATACGTGAGCTGGATGTACCAGGCGGCCACTGACAGCAGGAAGATCATCACGCCGAGGCCGACCCACGCCCAGAACCAGTCGCGCGAGGTCAGCTCGGTCGGTGGGTGCGCGGCGCGCAGGGTCTTGGGATCGTCGACCACGTCGCCGAGCACCCCATCGACGCGCAGGCGCACCGCGTTGGTCTGCACCTGACCGACCTTGCCGTTGATCGTGTAGGTGACGACCACCCCGGGGATCACGAGGTCCCCGATGTCCCACGCGATCACGTCGACCTGCCACTCGCGGATCTTCTTGCCGTCCGCGCGCGCGGTGTCGGAGGAGTCCTTCTTCTTGACCTCGAACGAGGGCCCGAGCTCGAACGGCTCGCGAAGGTTGGCCTCGACCCCGGGATCGATCACCGCCTGCACGAACAGCGTGAACCGCCCGCCGAGCCGGACCGCGGTCGGGCTCGCCGTGGCATCGACCTCGGGCGCGTTGACGTCGGCGGGCAGCTGGATGATCCGCGGCCCGGTACCCGAGCCCGAGCCCGATGCCCGATCGACCCGAGCCGACCCGCCCGCCCCGATGCCGACCCCGAGCCCGATGCCGACCCCGATGCCGATGCCGATGCCGACCCCGATGCCGAGCCCGATGCTGAGCCCGACCCCGATGCCGAGCCTGCCGCGTCGCTGCCGACCGCGTCGCTGCCCGCGCCTTGGCCGAGCGCCACCATCGGCGCGAGCATCGCGGCCACCACCACGAGCGTGCGAGCTGCGCGCCTCATCCGTGGGCCATCCGCTTCGCGCGCGCCTTGAAGAACGCGATCAGCGCATCGACGTACGACTGGTTGGTCACGATGTTGACCACGTCGAGGTTGAGCCGGCGGAGCGATTGCTCGCGCACCATCGTCGCCGCGGCGGCGCGCCGGTGGAACTCGCGGGCCACGCGGGCCGAGGTGTCGACCTCGACGACCTGGCCGGTCTCCAGATCCTCGAGCACGAGCAAGCCCACGCGCGGCAGCGTGCGCTCCATCGGATCGGAGATCACCACCGGCACGAGTTCGTGGCGCTGCCGGGCGATCTTCATCGCCTGCTCCCAGCCCTCCGCGAGGAAGTCCGAGACCAAGAACAGCACCGAGCGGCGCCGCGCGACCTTGCTGAAGAAGTCGAGCCCCTTCGCGAGATCGGTGCCACGCGACTGGGGCTGGAACGTCAGGATCTCGCCGATCAGCCGCAGCACGTGGCGGCGGCCCTTCTTCGGCGGGACGAACTTCTCGACCCGATCCGTCACGAGGTAGAGCCCGACGCGATCGTTGTTCTTGATCGCGGAGAACGCGACCACGGCGGCGAGCTCCGCCGCGAGCTCCCGCTTCTCCACGCCCTGCGAGCCGAAGTACTCCGAGGCGCTCATGTCGACCATCAGATTGACGGTGCGGTCGCGCTCCTCGACGAACTGCTTGACGTGTGGGGCGTTCATCCGCGCGGTGATGTTCCAGTCGATCGCGCGGACGTCGTCGCCCGGGTAGTACGGACGGACATCGGAGAAGATCAGCCCGCGCCCCTTGAACACCGAGTGGTACTGGCCGGAGAGCGTCTCGTCGACGAGCCGGCGCGAAGCGATCTCGATCTTCTTCGCCCGTTTGAACAGCTCCGCGGTGGTCAGCGCCATCGCTAGGGCACGGGGAGGTACTCGAAGACGCGACGGATCACGTCCTCCGAGCTGACCTCCTCCGCCTCGGCCTCGTAGGTCACGGAGACGCGGTGCCGCATCACATCGAGAGAGATCGCCTTGATGTCATCCGGGGTGACGTACGCCCGGTGATGGATGAACGCGTGCGCCCGGGCGGCGACGGCGAGGGACAGCGTGGCGCGCGGCGAGCCGCCGTACTCGATCAACGGCGCGAGCTCGGCGAGGCCGTAGTCCCGCGGGCGGCGGGTGGCCTGCACGATGTGCACGATGTAGTCGCGGACGCGATCGTCGATGTAGATCTGCGAGACCACGCGGCGCGCCGCCTTGACCTTCTCGATCGTGGCGACCTCGGTCGCGCTGGGCACATCCAGCGTGGTGAGGAGGTCGAGCATCGAGCGCTCCTCCGCCGCCGTGGGGTACGTGACCTTGATCAGCAGCATGAACCGATCGAGCTGCGCCTCGGGCAGCGGGAACGTGCCCTCCTGCTCGATCGGGTTCTGGGTCGCCAGCACGAGGAACGGATCGGGCAGCCGGTGCGTGGTGTCGCCGATCGTCACCTGCCGCTCCTGCATCGCCTCGAGCAGCGCGGACTGGACCTTGGCGGGCGCGCGGTTGATCTCGTCGGCCAGCACCAGGTTCGCGAACAGCGGGCCACGCTTCTGCGTGAACTGCCCGGTGTGCATGTTGTAGATGATGGTGCCGGTGATGTCGGCGGGCAGGAGGTCCGGCGTGAACTGGATCCGCTGGAACGTGGCGTTGATCGTCTGCGACAGCGTCTTGACCGTCAGCGTCTTCGCCAGGCCGGGCACGCCCTCGATCAGGCAGTGACCACCGGTCAGGAGGCCGATCATGATCCGTTCGACCATGTCGCGCTGGCCGACGACCACCTTGCCGACCTGGGCGAACACGTCGTCGAGGAAGGCGCTCGACTGCTTGACCTCCTCGGTCAACAGCTCGACATCGACCCCTCGTGCGGCGGCCGAGTCGGTCGTGGGAGGTCCGGCCGGCTTGGCCGGGAGCGGAACGGGATCGGTCAGGGTGTCCATGGACCCCCCTGAGGGTGTCACAAAGAATGGCGAGATGCCCGTCTCCACTCAAACCCAACCACGAACCCTCGGTGCGTATTCCGCGCGCTCCGCAGGTGGGCGCACCGACATGGGTAGTATCTTCGCGACATGGCGGAGCAACCGGTGGCCCTCGCGCAGGTGGATTTCTCGACCCACGTGCTTTCGCTCGCCTCCACGGCGCTGATCGCGCTCGGCAAGCTCGCCGCACCGGATGGTCAGACGCAGCCGATCGATCTCGAGACGGCCCATCACCTCGTCGACGTGCTCGCGATGCTGGAGCAGAAGACGAAGGGCAACCTCGAAGAGGCCGAGACCAAGCTGCTGCAGAGCCTGATCTACGATCTCCGTGTCGCCTACGTCGACGCGCAGAAGGCCCACGGAGCCAAGTAGTCGTGCGCCGGCTGACCTTGGCCCTCGGGGTCTCCACCTTCGGGATCGTTGCACTCGGGGGACTCGGGGGCTGCCGCGAGCGCGAGGCGCAACCGGCCCAGGGTGTCGGTGTCGGCAGCGCGCTGCACGAGGCCCCGCCACCCACCGAGCCCAGCCGGATGTACGGCGGCGCCCAGGGATCGTTCGTCGATCTCGTTGCCTCCGCGCGCCACGGCGTGGTCGCGATCCGCGCCGCCTCGCCCGTCAAGTCGGGCCCGGCCGCGATGTTCCCGGGAGCGCCCGAGACCACCGCCGACGTGGCGCTCGGCACCGGCTTCCTGATCGAGGCCAAGGGCGTCTACGTGGTCACCACGTACAAGATCGCGATGGCCGCGCCCGAGCTGCGCGTCGTGCTCGACGACACCACCGAGGTACCCGCGAAGGTCATCGGGCGCGATGTCGATCTCGACGTGGCGCTGCTCTCCGTGGATCGCCCGCGCCTCCAGCCCTTGCCCCTCGGAGACTCGAACGATCTCAAGATCGGCGAGTGGCTCGTCGTGCTCGGCAACCCGTTCGGCGAGGAGGTCACCGCCGCGGCGGGCCTGGTGTCCTCCACGGGCCGCGATGCGGCCGGCTCCCTGCTCCAGAACCGGGGCATGGGGTTCCGGACGTTCCGCATGTTCCTGCAGACCGACGCGCGCATCCACCGCGGCAACTCTGGCGGCCCCGTGCTCGACACCGCGGGCCAGGTGATCGGCATCGCCGTCGCCACCGGAGATCGCCCGGGCGAGCTGTCGTTCGTGCTGCCGATCAACCGCCTGAAAGAGGTCGTCGACGCCCTCCGCGATCACGGCCAGGTCGCGCGGAGCTGGCTCGGCGCGAAGGTCAAGCCGGTCACCCCGGAGCTCGCCCAGCAGCTCGGCGTGCCGACCGCTGGAGGGGCGTACATCACCGAGGTCGTGCCCGCCTCACCCGCGATCCGCTCCGCGCTCCGCGCCGGGGACGTGATCCTGCGCTGGGGCGATCACCCCGTCGATCATCGCTCCCTGCCGTGGCTGGTCGCCGCCACGCCCGCCGGTCAGGCGATCACGCTCGCCGTGTGGCGCAACCGCGCCGAGATCGGGATCGCGCTCGTGCCCGAGCGGATGCCCGAGTAGGTCGTCAGTTGAAGCCGCTGTCGCCGCCCTGCAGGTAGCGCGCGAACACCGTCTTCTGGCCGATCACGCCGAAATCGACGACGACCTTCTGATCCTTGCCGGTGCCGGTCACCGAGACCACCCGACCCGCGCCGAGCGTGCCGTGGACCACCGTGGCCCCGATGGTGAAGCCGGTGGCCGGCTGATAGTCCCCGTCGCCGACGCGATACACGGGCTCGTCGCTGTCGTACTCGGCGCTCTGATCGAGCTCGTCCCGCGCGGGGCGGGGCGCGCGCCGCGGCCTGCCCTGCCAGTTGCCATCGACGATCCGGGGGGCCGGCGGGGTCACCTGGCCGCGCGAGCGCGCCGGCGCGGCGAGGCAGCCCGACGGAAGATCGGCGAGGAACCGCGAGGGACCCTGCATCCGGATCTCGCCCCACACGCGGCGCGTGCGCGCATGCGTGAGCACGAGGCGCTCGCGCGCGCGGGTGATCGCCACGTACGCGAGCCGGCGCTCCTCCTCGAGGGCAGCATCCTCGTTCTGATCCTCACGTTCGCGCAGGGAGGGGAACAGGCCGTCCTCCATGCCGGAGATGAACACCAGCGGCCACTCGAGGCCCTTGGCGATGTGGATCGTCATGAGGACGACCTGCTCGCTCGCCGTCTGATCGCCCGCGCTCGAGAGCGCAACGCGCTCGAGGAACTCCTCGATGGTCTGCGGCTGCGGGCTCTCGTCGTCGAAGTCCGAGGCCGTGGTCACGAGCTCGGCGAGGTTGTCGAGCCGATCGCGGGACTCGGTGCTGCCATCCGCCTCGAGCTTCGCGCGGAGGCCGCTACGGTCGACGACCTGGATGATCGTCTCGGCCACGCTGGCGCCTTGCGCGATCACATCGACGAGGCCGTCGACCAGCTCGACGAACATGTGCAGCTTCTTCCGCGGTGCCGCGCCCAGGCCCGAGACCTCACCCCGCGCCGCGAGCCGCGCCGCATCGAGGAGGCCGCCGCCGCTCGCGCGCGACGCCGCGCGCAGCCGCTCCACCGTGGTCTCGCCGATCCCGCGCGCCGGCACGTTCACCACGCGCTCGAACGCCGAGTCCGCCGCCGGGTTGCCGAGGAGGCGGAGGTACGCGATGACGTCCTTGATCTCCTTGCGCTCGTAGAACGACTGCGCACCGACGACCTTCGCCGGGACCCGCGCCGCCCGCAGGTGCTCCTCGAGCACGCGCGACTGCGCATTGGTGCGGTAGAGGATCGCGATCTCGCTCGGCGAGCGAGGGCCCTCGTCGAGCGCCTGGCGGATCGATTGCGCGATGAAGTACGCCTCGCCGCGCTCGTCCCCCGCCTGGTAGACCTCGATCGGCTCGCCGCCGCCCTGCTCCGTCCACAGGGACTTCTCGTGGCGATCGCGGTTCTTCCGGATGATCCCGTTCGCGGCGTCGAGGATGGTCTGCGTGGAGCGATAGTTCTGCTCGAGCTTGATCACCTTGGCATCGGGGAAGTCCCGATCGAAGTCGAGCAGGTTCCGCGGCTCGGCACCGCGCCAGGCATAGATCGATTGATCGTCATCACCCACCACGGTCAGGTTCCGCGTGGCCTCGGCGAACCGCCACACCAGGTCGTACTGGACCTTGTTGGTGTCCTGGAACTCGTCCACGAGCACATGTCGGAACCGGACCGCGAGGTGGCGCGCGGGCTCCTCGATCTTGAACAGCTCGAGCACCTTGAGCAGCAGGTCGTTGAAATCGACCGCATTCTCCTTCGCGAGCTGCTGCTGGTACATCGGATAGACGCGCTCGATCACGTCATCGAACGCGCCGGTCAGCACCGTGCGTGGATCCACGCCCCGGTTCTTCGCGCGATCGAACCGCGACAGCACCGTCCGCGGTGACACCTGCTCGTCGAAGCCGGTCTCCTTGAGCAGCCGCTCCACGAGCTTCAGCTGATCCGAGTCATCGAAGATCACGAAGCTCTTGGTCAGGCCGACGTGCATGGCATACCGGCGCAGCAGCCGCGCGCAGGTGGAGTGGAACGTGCCGATCCACATCGCATCGGCGGCCTCGCCCAGGAGCTCGCGCAGCCGATGCCGCATCTCGCCGGCGGCCTTGTTGGTGAACGTGACCGCGAGGATGCTCCACGGCTCGGCGCCCTGCTGCACCAGCCGGGCGATCCGGTGCACCAGCACACGCGTCTTGCCCGTCCCTGCACCGGCGAGGACCATGAGCGGCCCATCGCCGTGATCCACCGCGGCGCGCTGCTCGGCGTTGAACGGCGTGCGCTCCACCGAGGATGCATAGCACGCCGAACTGACAGTCCGCGGTCCTGCCGCGGGCGAGCGCGACGCTGTAGAACAGAGGAATGAAGTCCGATCTCGAGATCGCCCAGGCGGCCTCGCCGACCCCGATCCTGGACCTGGCGCGCGACCGGCTCGGCGTGCCCGCGATGGCGCTGACGCCCTACGGTCACTACAAGGCGAAGCTCTCGCTCGACTACCTCGCGTCGCTGCCGGACCGCCCCGACGCGCGGCTGATCCTCGTGACGGCGATCAGCCCGACCCCCGCCGGGGAAGGCAAGACCACGATGACGATCGGCCTCGGCGATGGGCTCGCACGGATCGGCAGGCGCTCCGTGATCGCGCTGCGCCAGCCCTCGCTCGGCCCGGTGTTCGGGATGAAGGGTGGCGCTGCCGGTGGCGGCCACGCGCAGGTCGTGCCGATGGAGGACATCAACCTCCACTTCACGGGCGACTTCCACGCGATCTCCTGGCCCACAACCTGCTCGCGGCGATGATCGACAACCACCTCCATCACGGAAACCAGCTACAGCTCGACTCGCGGCGGATCACCTGGCGCCGGGTGATCGACCTCAACGACCGCGCGCTGCGCGAGACCATGGTCGGCCTCGGCGGCGCGGCGAACAGCTTCCCGCGCGAGGACGGCTTCGAGATCGTCGCGGCCTCCGAGGTGATGGCGATCTTGTGCCTCGCCGACTCGCTGGCCGACCTCAAGCGCCGGCTCGGGAACATCATCATCGGGGAGACCCGAGCTCGCCGGCCGGTGCATGCCCGCGAGCTCGGCGCCCACGGCGCGATGGCCGTGCTGCTGCGCGATGCGCTGGCCCCAAACCTGGTGCAGACGTTGGAGCACACGCCCGCACTCCTCCATGGCGGACCATTCGGCAACATCGCGCACGGCTGCAACTCCGTGATCGCCACGCGCGCCGCTCACAAGCTCGGTGACTATGTGGTGACCGAGGCCGGGTTCGGCGCGGACCTCGGCGCGGAGAAGTTCGTGAACATCAAGTGCCGCAAGGCTGGGCTGCGCCCCGCGTGTGCGGTGCTCGTGGCCACCGTGCGCGCGCTCAAGTACCACGGCGGCGTCGACGTCAAGGCGCTCGAGCGCGAGGACCTCGCGGCGCTCGAGCAGGGCTGCGCGAACCTCGATCGCCACCTGGCCAACATCCGCGACCACTACGGCCTGCCGTGCGTGATCGCGATCAACCGGTTCGCCCACGACACGCCCGCCGAGCTCGAGCAGCTGGCGCGGCGGATGGCGCACCACGGCGCCCCCGTTGTCGTCACCGAGCAGTTCGCCCGTGGCGGCGCGGGCGCCGAGGAGCTCGCGCGGACGGTCGTCGAGCTCGCCCGGCCCGGCGGCTCGGAGCTCCGCTTCGTCTACGAGGACGCCACGCCCCTGTGGCAAAAGATGAAGGCGATCGCGACCAAGATCTATGGCGCGTCCGAGATCACCGCCGACACCCGGGTCCGGAGCCGGATCAAGCAGCTCGAGGAGCAGGGCTACGGCCACTACCCGGTATGCGTGGCCAAGACACAGTACTCGTTCTCGACGGATGCGCTGCTGCGCGGTGCCCCCAGCAACCACGTCGTCAACATTCGCGATGTCCGACTCGCGGCGGGGGCGGAGTTCGTCGTGATGGTGTGCGGCGAGATCATGACGATGCCGGGGCTCCCCGCGAGTCCGGCGGCGATGACGATCGATCTCGACGACCAGGGCCGGATCATCGGGCTCGCCTGAGCCGAGCTCGACGGGGGAAACGCCCGCATGGTGGTGACTGCACACGTTCGTGCATACTCGGCGGGGCGGAGCCGACATGACACACCTCAAACACTGGGCCGCACGACGCTCGCACGGTGACATCAACGCGATCGAAGCGCTCGCGGAGGGCCAGTCCTCCGAGGAGGTCGCGCGCCGCACCGGCCTGCCCCTCGCGAGTGTGCATGGCGTGCGCAGCTTCTACGGGCTCCTCGAGCGCGGCGTGGTGCGCACCTGCACGGGGACGGCGTGCAGCTTCGCGCGTGGCTGGGGGCACCCCGGGGGCGCGGAGGTGCGTTGCCTCGGCCGCTGCTACGAGGCGCCGTGTGACTCCACGGGCCGTGGCGCGCCGATCCCGGTGACCAGCCTGGTCCCCGAACCGATCGTTCTGCGGGGCGTGCTCGGCTCGCCGCCCGGCGTCAGCGCCCTGTTCGCGTTGCCGCCGCACGATCAGATCCTCTCGATCGTCGAATCGAGCGGCCTGCGCGGCCGCGGTGGCGCAGCGTTCCCGACCGCCGCAAAGTGGCGAGCGGCGGCGGCAACGCCGTCGAGCGTCCGCTACGTCGTCGCCAACGGAGACGAGGGAGATCCGGGGTCGTACGTGGATCGCCTCCTCCTCGAGCGCGATCCGCTCGCGATCCTCGCCGGCATGAACGCCTGTGCGGCTGCGATCGGCGCGACCCACGGCATCGTCTACATCCGCGGCGAGTATCCAGACGCCGTCGCGGTCATGGAGCAGGCGATCGAGGTGGCGCGCCCGCACCTGATCGCCGGGTTCGAGGTCTCGATCCATGTCGGCGCGGGCAGCTATGTGTGCGGCGAGGAGACCGCGCTGCTCCATGCGATCGCGGGGCTGCGTGCCGAGCCGAGCCCCAAGCCGCCGTACCCGGCCGAGTGCGGCCTCGACGGCAAGCCGACCGTGGTCCAGAACGTGGAGACCCTGTCGATCATCCCATGGGTGCTGAGCAACCGGCGCCCTCCCGAGACCAAGGCGTTCAGCCTGTCTGGAGCGGTGGCAACCCCGGGGGTGGTGGAGGCCGCGTTCGGGACCACGCTCCGCACGTTGATCGAGGGCGCCGGCGGCGGCGCCCGCGCGGGTCGCACCCTCAAGCTTGCGCTGGTGGGTGGACCGATGGGGACCGTCGTGCCCGCGCACGCGTTCGACACCCCGTTGACGTTCTCGGCCATGCCCGGGATGGGCCACGGCGGCATCGTGGTGATGGACGACACGGTGTCGGCACGGACGTTGGCCGAGCACCTGTTCGAGTTCGCGGCTGCGGAGTCCTGCGGCAACTGCACGCCGTGCCGGGTCGGGACCTCGCAGCTCGCACGGGCCCCCGACCGCGCGGCGCTCGAGCGGTTGATGGACACCCTCGAGCTCGGCAGCCTGTGCGGGTTCGGCAGCGGTGTGCCGCGGCCGCTACG
This sequence comes from Myxococcales bacterium, assembly GCA_016720595.1. Taxonomy (GTDB): domain Bacteria; phylum Myxococcota_A; class Polyangia; order Haliangiales; family Haliangiaceae; genus JABFXX01. The sequence goes on along the minus strand of JADKKI010000072.1, from coordinate 236,793 downwards.
CGACCTCCTGGCCCACTTCGCCGACGAGCTGTTCGCGGAGGTCCCGTGAAGGTCGACGGTCGGCCCGTGACCGCGACGACGACCGTCCTCGCGGCGTGCCGCGCGGCCGGCGCCGACGTACCTGCGCTGTGCGGCGACGAGCGCGTGTCGCGCGGTGGGCACTGCCGCGCCTGCATCGTGGAGGTCAACGGCCGGATGGTCGCCGCGTGCACCACGCCCGCGCGCGATGGCCAGCAGGTCGTGACCGACACGCCGCGGATCCGCGCGTACCGCAGAGATCTCGGCGAGCTGATGCTGGCGGAGAGCACGACCGGCGCGCTCGCCGACACGCTTCGAGGATGGGGCTGTGATGGGGCGCGCTATCCCCGTGATCCGGCGAGGGCCGAGCCACGCCACGACACCAGCCACCCGTACCTCCGGCTCGACCTCGGCGCCTGCATCAAGTGCCGGGTGTGCGTGAAGGGCTGCGAGGAGATCCAGGGGCAGTTCGTGTACGCGTTCGAGGGTCGCGGCCGCTCGACGATGCTGACCTGGGGCGAGGGCGCGTTCGCGACCACGGCCTGCGTCGGGTGCGGCGCCTGCGTGTCGCTGTGTCCGACGGGCGCGATCACCGACGTCGATCGCCAGCGCGCCACACCGACGGCGCATGTGGTCCGCACCACGTGCAGCTACTGCGGCGTCGGCTGCTCGCTCGAGGTCCACGTCGCCGCCGATCGCGTCCAGCGGATCGATGGCAACGCGACCAGCCCGGTGAACCACGGACACCTGTGCGTGAAGGGGCGATACGCGCATGGGTTCGCGCGGCATCCCGATCGGCTGACCACTCCGTTGATCCGGCGCGATGGCGTGCTCGAGCCCGCGACCTGGGACGAGGCGATCGCGCTGGTGGCGACGACCTTCACCCGGCTGCGCGGGCACGTCGCCGCGCTGTCGTCGAGCCGGTGCACGAACGAGGAGAACTACCTCGTGCAGAAGTGGATGCGGGCGGGCCTGGGCACCAACAACGTCGATTGCTGCGCGCGGGTGTGCCATGGCCCGACCGCGGCCGGTATGCGGCACGTGTTTGGCACCGGCGCCGCGACCAACTCGCTCGCAGACATCGAGCGCGCCGATCTGTTGCTGGTCGCCGGGAGCAACAGCACGGCGGCGCACCCCGTGATCGGCGCGCGGATCAAGCAGGCTGCGCTGCGCGGCGCCACGCTGATCGTGATCGATCCGAGGCGCACCGAGCTCGCCGAGCTCGCCGACGTCCACCTCCAGCTGCGGATCGGCACCAACGTCGTTCTCCTCAACTCGCTCGCGCGCGCGATGATCGACGCAGGCGCGATCGATCAGGCGTTCATCGATCGCCGCACGGAGGGTTTCGTCGCCTACACCGAGTTCCTCCGGGGCTTCGCTCCCGAGGACACCGCGGCGACCACCTCCGTCCCCGCGGAGCTCGTTCGTCGCGCCGCCGCACTGTACGGCACCGCCAAGCGCCCGCTGCAGACCCACGGGCTCGGAATGACCGAGCACTACCAGGGGAGCGAGGGCGTGATGCTGCTGTGCAACCTGGCGATGCTCGCCGGTGCGCTCGGCCGTGACGGCGTCGGCGTGAACCCGCTGCGCGGGCAGAACAACGTCCAGGGCGCCGCCGACATGGGCTGTCAGCCCGACCTGGTGACGGGCTACGGCGTTCGCACCGACGCTGCGGTGCAGGAGCGGTTCGCGCGGGTGTGGGGCGTCCCGCTCCCCGACGATCGCGGGATGACGATCCCGCGCATGTACGAGGCTGCACTCTCGGGTGAGGTGAAGGCGATGTACATCCTCGGGGAGGACGTGATCCAGACCGATCCGTCGGTGCACACCGAGGCGGCGCTCGACGCGCTCGAGCTCCTGGTGGTCCAGGAGCTGTTCCTGTCCGAGACCGCGAAGCGCGCGCACGTGGTGCTCCCCGGCGCGAGCTTCCTCGAGAAGGACGGCACGTTCACCAATGGCGAGCGACGGATCCAGCGCGTGCGCAAGGCGATCGAGTCACCCGGGCAGGCTCGCCCCGATTGGCAGATCCTGTGCGAGCTGATGGCGGCGACCGGGATCCCACAGCAGTTCGCGCACCCGCGCGAGATCATGGATGAGATCGCGCAGGTCGCGCCGCAGTTCGCGGGCGTGACCTACGACCGGCTCGATCACGACGGACTGCAGTGGCCGGTGCCTACGCTCGAGCATCCGGGGACCCAGATCCTCCATACCGAACGGTTCACCGTCGGCAAGGCGACGTTCGCATGCGTCGACTACGCCCCGTCGCCCGTTCTTGACCACAGCGCGGGGTTTCCCCTTCGGCTCACCACCGGGCGGGTCCTGGACCACTACAACTGCGGGACCATGACCCGCCGAACGTCCAACGTGGAGCTGACCCCGGCGGACGTGATCGAGCTGCACCCCGACGACGCTCGCTCCGCCGGGCTCGCGGATGGAGATCGGGTGCGCGTGGTCAGCCCGTTCGGAGAGGCGACCGCGATCGCCCAGCTGTCGGAGGGGACCGCGCGCGGTCAGGCCTTTCTCAGCTTCCACTTCCCCGAGACGGGCACGAACCGGCTGATCAGTCCGATCCTCGATCGCCTCGCCGATTGCCCGGAGTACAAGCTGACTCCCGTGCGCATCGAACGTATGCGCTGAGCCGCGCAGGTTCAGTCCGGAGGGAGCTGCCCCTCGTGGACCTCGAACTCGTATCCGAACTCCACCGAGCCCGCGAGCGCCATGTCGGCTGCCTCTTCGCGCGTGGCCGCGACCTCGAGCCGCGACACGATCGTTCCCGACCGCGGTCCTGCGACCACCCACTGGGTCGGCGCCGGTGCGCAGCGCTTGACCTCGAACCGCCCGGGATCGTCGAGAACCCGCGCCACGGCGTCCGCCTCCTCCTTGAGTGATGACCGGAACACCGTGTCGCTGCTGCCGACCTTGAACACCCCGAACCCCTCGCCGACGAACGGCAGGTGCTCGATGTGCGAGGTCCGGAGGCCCTTGAACGCGGGCGAGATCGTGCCCACGGCCGCGAGCAACGCCAGGTCGATCCGTCCGCCGCGCACGCATACGGGGAACGAGATCTCGAACCCGGTGACCTCGCCACGCCGCTGCGCCGTGATGCTGAACGGGAGGCCGCTACCGGGGTCGCCGACCAGACCCGTCCACACCATCACGTCCCCGCCCTGCTCCATCGCCGCGGTCTCCGGCTCGTGCTCGAACAGCACCGGCAGGCTGGCGGCGATCCGGCCGTGAAAGAACCCCCGGAGCCCGAGGCCGATCGGCGGATAGTCCTTGAGCCGGTCCTCGAGGGTCGCGATGGTCAGCCATTCGATCATTGGGCTGCCAGCATATCCCGCGCGCCCGCCCGAAAACAAAACCGCCGGCGCGGTTGCCCGGCCGGCGTTGCGAATCACGAGCTCGCGCGACTCAGAAGTTGAGGCGCATGCCGAAGTTCGCGTTCAGCGGCGCGTAGCGGCCCGTGGTGTTGCGGTAGTTCGGGTTCTTGCCGATCGGCACCGCGGTCTCGTTGCCGCGGCTATCGATCGTCTTGACCCAGATCAGATCCTCGTACGTGCCGCCCGACACCGGGTTGGCGTTCTGCTCGGTGCCCGACGTGGAGTTCGGGGCCGAGAGCTTGAACTGCGGCGCGTAGTTGTCGTCGACGCCCGCCGTACCCTGGCGGTTGTAGATGTTGTGGAGGTCGACGAAGAACTCGAGCTGCATGTTCTTGCCGAGGCTCCGCGCGTAGATCAGGCGGAGGTCCAGGCTGTGCTCGAAGTCCGTACGGCCGATCTGGCCACGCGGCAGGAGGAACGACTCGTTCGAGCCGTACAGGTAGTGACCGCCGAGGGCGTTGATCGGGACGCCCGACAGCGCGCGGAGGCGGGTGCCGACCGTGATCTGACCGGCCTTCTTGAGATCGAACGTGTAGTAGCCGTCGAGCTTGATGTAGTGCGGGCGATCCTGCGGCAGCGGGCCGACGCGGTTCGCGAGGAGCTCGATGAGGTCGTACTGCGACGAGATGTTCGGATCGACCTGGCCGTTGTCGTACGACACGAGACCCGGGTAGTTACCCTCGGTCTTCGAGAACGTGTACGAGCCCTGCACGTAGAGCTTCTTGGAGAACCGGCGGGTCATCGTGAACTGCAGCGCGTTGTAGTCGCGGCGCGGCTTATCGAAGATGCGGATGCCCTTGTAGAGGTTGAGCTGGTGCGTCAACCGCGTCTTCTCGTCCGGATCGTCCGTACGGTTGATGCGGCTCATCAGCTTCGACTCCTCGTCGGCCGACCACTCACCGGGGTTCGCGATGATGTAGGTCTGCGCGCCGTCGGTGGAGACGTCCTCGATGACGCGACCCATGCGGCGGTTCTGGTACGAGACGCCGATCTTCAGATCGTCGAGGATCTCGTACTCGAAGCCGGCGATCACCTCGTCGAGATACTGCGGCTTGATGCCGGGGGCGACGAGCACGCCGCTCGCGCCGATCAGGCTCTCGTTGCCGCCGACCAGGCTCTGGTTCGCGAGGCAGCCCTCGCCGTCACGTGCGGTGCCGTTCGAGCCACCGATGCGGGGGTCCGGGGCGCCACACTGCGTGGGCTGGAAGTCCTGGCGGAAGTTGACCTCGCCGCCGAACGAGCGGTCGTTGATGTCCATCGGGATCGACTCGTAGAACCGGCCCCAGTGGGTATAGATCTTCGAGCGGCCTTCCTTCGTCCAGTCGTAGAGGATGCCGACGCGCGGCGCGACCATGCCGGTCATCGTCATCGCGTTCTTGCCGAGCTTCTCGCTGGTCAGCGGGTCGGTCGTGTTGCGGAGGAAGTCGGCGTACCGCATCCGCTGCTCCTCGTACCGAACGCCGGCGTTGAGGGTCAGGTTCGGCTGGATCTGCCAGGAGTCGCGGAGGTAGGCCGACCAGTTGAAGGTGTTGCCGACCACCGAGGTGCCCGGGTCACCGAGCTTGCCGGTGGTGTAGTCGCAGACGTACTGGATGTTGCCCATCGCCGTGCCACCACCGCTGGTGTCGGCGGTGCTGCAGCGGTTATCGAACCGCGGGTCGCTGTTGTTCATGACCGCGGGCGAGCCCACCTTGCCGAGGAGCTGGACCCAGCGGTTGACGCGGACGAGGTCCGAGCCGACGTAGTTCTGGATGTAGCCGCCGCCCGAGTAGAGCCGGGTCTTGTCGGAGGTGAGGTCCTCGACGTCCATACCGGCCTTGATCTCGTGGCTACCCGCCGCCTTGACGCGCTGGGTGATGCTGATCTTGCCGGAGCGGCGCTGCTCGGTGTCGTTGGTGATCGAGCCCGGGCCGCCGATGACGTACGGGGTGGTGTCCATCGGGCAGTTGCTCGCGAGGAACGGATAGTTGTCGCGCGAGCCCGGGGCACCGTCGAAGCAGCCATCGTTGGTCTTCGCGGTCTCGGCGCCGAAGCCGGGGCCCCAGATGCCGAGGCTACCGTCGTAGAGGACCTGCAGCGGCTTGTCCTTGAGGGACACGTCGTACGGATCGTCGGTGAGGTGATCGCGGTGCCAGCCGATCACGGCCTCGACCTCGGTCTTGTTGTCGTTGAACTTCGAGGTCCACTTGGCCGCGAGGTCCGTGGTCAGCTGCGAGGCCTTGAAGCCGCTGGCGGCCGGGCCGTAGATGCCGGGGGACTCCGCGGAGCCCGGGAGCGCCTGCAGCGTCAGCTGGCCCTGGTTCTCGGGGTTGGCCGAGTAGTTGAGCTTCGCGAGGACGTTGAAGCCGCGCTGGGTGCGGCTACGGACCTCCTCGTCGAGCTTGTCGGTGATGTAGAAGCCGGTCTTCGGATCGACGTCCGCGACGCCATCGGCGAAGCCGCCCTGGCCGGGGAGTGCCGCCTTGCAGGTCGACAGGTTGCCGCTCGCCTCGAGGATGCGGCAGTCGGTCTGGCTCTTGGTGGTGCGCGTGATGTCGACCTTCGAGAACTGCGGCGCGAACCCGACGTAGAACCACAGCTTGTCCTTGATGATCGGACCGCCGAGCTCGAAGCCGAAGTCACCGGAGTACGCGAGGTCGGCAGACGCATCGATCGACGACGCGTTGCTCGGGGTGCTCTCGGCCGAGGCCGTGAGGACGCCGGGCTGGAAGTACGCGAACACCGAGCCCTTGAACTCGTTGGAGCCGGACTTGGTCACGACGTTGACGACGCCACCGGTGGCGCGGCCGAACTCGGCGTTGTACCCGCCGGTGATGACCTCGACCTCTTCGATGAAGTCGTTGATGACCGGCGAACCGACGGTGCCGAACGTGAGGCCCGTCGTGTTGACGCCATCGACGTAGTACTGGTTCTCGAGCGACGACGAGCCCGAGAACGAGACGCCGAGACCATCGCCCTGCGAACCGGCAGCTGCGCCGAGCACCGACTCGAACGTGCGGCCCGGAACCGGGATGTTCTTGATGTAGTTCTTGTCGATCGTGATGCCCTGCGTCGTCGACGTCGGGTCGATCGTCGGCGCGGTCGGCGTCGGTGATCTTCACGACCTCGCCGCCGGCCTGCGCCTGGTTGAGCTTCTGGAACACCGGCGTGGACTTGCCGATGCCGACGTTCACGCCACCACGCTCGAGCGTGATGTCCGCGTAGTAGAACGTGATCAGGTAGTCACCGGGCGGGAGGTCGGTGATCTTGTACTGACCGTTCTCGTCCGTGATCGCGGTCTGCGCCTGCGCGAGCGACGGCGACGTCGCGATCACGGTGACGCCCGGCAGCTTCTCGCCGGTCTTCGAATCGGAGACGGAGCCCTGCACGGCGCCCGTGGTGTTGGACTGCGCGTACGCCGAGCTGGTGGAGAGCAGGCCGGCGGCGACGATCGCGCCGAACAGCGAGCTCCGGAGGGTGGCAGCGATGATGAGGTTCTTGGTCGACATGGTGATCCTCTCAGGCGCCCGTGGTGAAGGTGGTGACGATCGCGGCCGGCACCGGCTGCATGAACGTGTCCTTCACCTGCGTGGTGATGGTGACGGCGTAGACGGTGTTGGCCGCGAGGCCTGCGCCCGTCCACGTGATCGTGAGGACCTTGTTCATCGTGCCGAGAGCCACGGTGAAGCCGTTGAACGCCACGCCACCCTGGGTGACGGTGATCCCGGCGATCGCCGTGGGATCGAGCGCGGTGTTCGCGACGAACGTGGCCGGGTCAGTGCGGCTGACACCGGTCTGGTTGTTCGCGAACGACACCGAGGTGAACGTGAGCGGCTCGGTCTTGAAGGAGACGGCGCTGGTATCACCCGCAGTGCAGGCGGCGTTGATGTCGCCACCGGCGGTGGCGCACACGCGCTCGCCCTGCTTGTCGACCACGTCGGTGCCGAACGTCAGCTGGCACGGGAGGTTCGTCGGCAGGCCGGCCTGAGGGATCAGGACGATGGCCGGGCCGAGCGCCTCGAAGCCACCCATCGCGGGCGGCTGCTGGTTGCCCGACGGGTTCCAGTAGCTGAGGTCGCCATCGATCGGGACGTTGATCGTTCCGCACTTGATGCCGACCGAGCCGGCGATCAGGTGGGTGTCGTCCGCGGCGCCGTCCTGGTTCTTGTCATCGACGCCGACCGGGGCGCCCTTGACGATGGTCTCGGTGCCGACGCTGCAGCCGCCGTCGAGCTCGCAGAGGCAGGTGGCGTTCGCGCCCTTGCAGGTGCTCGGCAGGACGTCCTGCGCGGTGGCGCACTTCGCGATGTCGTCCGGCGTCGCCGTGAGCGGCACGCGCGAATACGCGTCCGTGTCCACCGTGGAGCGGCAACGGATCTCTTCGAGGTTATTGCCGACGAGGAGCTCGTCCATGATCACGCGGAACGAGTTCCCGCTGACCGACGCGGAGGTCACCGCGTGCTGCTCGACATCCGCGGCATCGGGGTGCGTTCCGAAGCCGAACACGCGGCGCGTGCTCAGATCGGTGGAGCCCGGCGTGGTGTAGGTTTCCTTCATGCGAACCTGCTGCACCATCGGGGGACCCGCTGGATTGAGGTTGGTCGCACTCTCGTAATCGGTGCAGCCCGCGACGACGAGGGTCGTCGCAGCCAGCGCACACACCGTGTTCAGCACCCTGTTCATAGTCTCTTTGCTCCCATTCGAAGCCGCTGGTGCAGCTAACCAGCGCGATTTTCGCCCGCTTGTACTAATCGGGCGTCAAAGTTGTCAAGCAGTTCCACGTTGTGTATCACCGCCTGATCTCTCGTCGGAACGACGACGTGATCACGCGACGTGACAGCAGCGCCGATCTCGGCGAGGAGCAGTCAGCATCGCGTGTCGCAGGGGCGTGACACGCGGGTCGACTGCGACACTTCGTGATGCGCAGGCATCGCAATCGCGCACGTCGCAGCCGTCGCAGTCGCAGCGAGTGCAACCGAACGTGCGCAGCACGGGCGGCGCAGACAGGCGCCACCGAACCACGACGTGACCACCAACACCCGTCACCGCCGCCGAGCCGCCGAGCCGCGACTCAGGGACCGGGCTGGTCTTCTTTGACCTTGAGCGCGACCTTGATCTCGTCATGGTTCACGTCGGCAGCCAGGCTGCGGATCGTGTCCATGGTGCCCACGACCTCTTTCCACGGGACGGCGGGCTCGAAGTCGACGAACACGACCTTCTCGTTGCCGGTCGCCATCGCTTCGAGCTTGGGGCGCAGGGTGCGCAGGAGGTCTGCGGACGGCACCGTGATCGGGCTGTTGTTGCCGTCATCGAACTCGAAGTCGCCGCCGACCTTGGCCTTGACCGTCAGCTGGCTGGCGTTCGGGTCGGGCATCTCCTGCTCGTTGTCGATCTTGCGGGGGACCTGGAGGGTCTCCATCTTCATCATGATCGGCATCACGACGATGAAGATGATGAGGAGCACGAGCAACACATCGATGAGCGGCGTGACGTTGATGTCGCTCTGGACACCGCCCTTGCCACCGCCGCCGGTTGACATCCCCATGGCTACTTGTCCTCCTTCGCGATCGCGAGGTCGACGGAGCCGACGCCCATCTGCTTGTTGAGATAGACGAGCACGGGATAGACCTTCGAGTACTCGACGTCGTTGTCGGCCTTCAGGTAGATGCGGCCGACGCCCTCGGGGTTCTTCGGTGCCGCCCAGGCCGCGTTGACCTGCTGCGCCATCTCCTTGAGGGTCGCCTCGGTCACCGGACCGAGCTTGTTCTTCTCGACGAACAGGTTGCCGTCACGATCGATCGTGACGACCGGCTGCATCTTGTCCTTCTCGGACGAATAGTTCTTCGCGTTCGGCAGCTGCACGTCGTGGCCGCGGCCCATGATCAGCGTCATCAGCATGAAGATGATGAGCAGCACGAGCATGACGTCGACCAGCGGCGTCACGTTGATGTCGTTGCGAACAGCGTCGACGTGGTGCTTCTTGCCCGAGATGCGCCAGCGCCGCTTGTGCTTCGACTGCTTCCCGCTCGAGGCGGCAGCGAGGGACACGACTAGCCCCGGCCCTCACGCAGCACGTAATCGATGAACTCGCTCGACACGTCGTTCATGTCGATCACGTACTGCTCGACGCGGGACGTGAAGAAGTTGAACGACATGGCCGCGATGATCGCGACGCCGAGACCGAGAGCGGTGGACACCAGGGCTTCGGAGATCTTCGGGCCGATCTCGTTGATCGTCACCGTGCCGCCCTTGAGCAGCTGGAACGTCCCGAGGATGCCGATGACGGTGCCGAGGAGGCCGATGAACGGCGTCGCCGAGGCCACGGTGCCGAGGTACGCGAGGCCCTTGCGGAGGTTCGAGGTCTCACGCTCCTTGACGCGCTCGAGGGCGCGGTTGACGGAGTCGACCAGGTCGAAGTCGCCGACGTCATCTGGCCCTTCGGTCTTGAGCGCCTCGCGGCCCTGGAGCAGCGCCTGGAGGCCCGACTCCATGACCTTCGCGACCGGGCTCTTCGACATCCCGCGCGCGGCGTTGAGCGCCTCGTTGACCTTGTGCTGGCGGAGGAACTCGCCGAGCTGCTGGACGTACCGGATGCTCTGGTCACTGGCCGAGCGGAACGTCAGCAGGCGCTCCGTGATCACGTAGAACATGAACACGCTCATGCCGATCATCATCACGGTGATGACCTTCACGATGATGCTCATGCCTTCCCATAGCTCTACGAGATCGATTCCCATGGCACGTTCCTAGCTGAGGTTTCCGTTACTTCTGCGAGTAAATGAAAGTGACGGCCGTGCACACGGGCACCGCCTTACCGTTGACGGCGTAGGGGCGGTACTTCCACTCCCCACGCATCTTCTGCTGGATCTTCGAATCGTACGCACCGAAGCCGGTGCTCTTGAGCATCGTCACGCTGGTGACCTCACCGCCGAGGTTCAGGCACAGCTTGAACGAGCCGATCAGCTTGTCCTTGCCGGAGCGCTGGATCTCGGTCTTGGTGTTGTCGTCCGGAACGATCTGCTTCTCGCCCGCGATCCGGCTGCCCTCGAGCAGGGTCGGCGGCACGTTCTGCGGCGGAGCCGGCGGCGGAGGAGGAGGAGGCGGAGGCGGCGGGGCTCCGGCGACACCATTGATGTCACCGCCGACCACACCACCGGCGACACCGCCGACCTCGCCACCCTCGACGCCGTTCGGATCGCCCGAGTCCTCGACCTTGGCGACCTCTTGCTTCTCGATCTTGACCGGCTGGACGATGTCCTTGACCTTGATCTTCTTCGGCGTGATCTGGACGTTCTGCGGGCGCGCGCCACCGGGCGGCGGCGGAGGAGGAGGCGGCGGAGGCGGCGCGACCGCGAGGTCGACCTGCGTCTTGGGCCGCTCCAGCATCTCGATCTCCCAGATCGACTTCACCCACATCGTGAGGAACAGGACGGCGTGGAAGATCAGCGCCCCGGTGAACAGCGGAGCTGCCCACTTCGGCGCCTTCTTGTGCTTCGCGTCGGCGAAGTTGCCGAACATCGACGCGCCCTGTGGGCGCGCCTTGGGGGTCCCGAGCGACCGGTACGGATCGGTCGCGGTTGCGCCACCCGTGGGCGACTCGTCCCGGAGAAACGGGGTGGTCTTGTCGTCAATCTCGTCGTCGTTCGACATGCTCGGCTGCTCCTTCGGGCGACTCAGCCGCCGGCCTTCTCGGCCGGGCCCCCGGTAGCAGAGGGGGACGGGGTTGGGGTTGGAGGAGGAGACGCACCCCCGCCCGCGGCTTTCTTCGCCTCTTCGGCTAGAACGCGCGAGAGGCGCTGGAGATCTTGGGCACTTGCGCGATCGATGGCCGACGCCCAGGAGGCGCCGTGCGCGAGGGCGCGGAAGTTGTAGATCGACGCCTGAAGTCCGTAGAGTTTCGGGTTCTTGGGCGACAGCTCGGCGGCCTTCTGGAGGGCCCCGATCCCGCGGTCCGCGAGCTCGACGGTCTCGGCCGCGGTCAGCGACTTCGAGTTGAGCTTGGACCAGGCGACGTTGCCGATGAACTGGTAGGCGCCGACCTTGTTCGAAGGGTCGGTGGCCACATCGGCGACCTTGACGTACCACTCGATCGACTTCCGCCAGTCCCCGGCCTTGAGGTTGATGCCGGCGAGGTTGCCCATGATCTCCGGATCGTTCGGCTTCTCCTTGAGGAGGCCGGCCCAGTAGTCGATCGCGAGCGCGAACTGGCCCGAGTCGATCCACACCTGCGTCATCTGCTTGCGGGTGTCGTCATCCTTGGCGTTGGACTTGAGCCACACCAGGAAGTTGTTCGCGGCGTGCTCGGCGAGCTGCTGGGGCTCCAGCACGCACAGCTCGGACTGCTTGCACTCGTAGCTCGAGGCGCAGATGTTCTTGGCGTCGCAGTCGTCGAACCGGCGATCCCCATCCTTGATGCAGACCGAGGCCGAGGCGTAGGTCACCTTCGGGATCACGTCGCAGGCGAACGTGCCCTTGACGCCGAGCCGGACCGCCTTGTCGAGGCCGGGCTTGAAGACCTTGGAGTACGCGAGGCCGAGGTTGTAGTGGATGATCGGATCATCGACCTCGGTGAGCGCCTTCTCGTACTCGGCGACGGCGTCGATGAACAAGGTCTCGCGGAACAGCCGGTTGCCCTTGCGCGTGCGGTTGCGACCGTCGAGCTCGCTACATCCGAACGACCCGAGCGAGATCGCCAGCATGGCGATGATCGCAGCGCTCGTGCGAAGCGACTGGAATGCGTCGGGGCGCCGGCTCATGGGGCGCGCGACTATACATATCCGGGGGGGGTGCATCAACGGAAGTTGCCTTACGCGAGTGGTCTAAGAACTACTACGCTCCGGACCCGGGCTGCGCGGCGGGACGGTGACAGGTGATCTCAGGGTGCCGCACGCGCCACGCGCCGGCGTCCCAGGTAGTAGTGCCTGACGGGCAAATCCCAGCCCCGTGGCCTCAGCCCGTGGGCTAGATCAACGCGAACGACAGGGTGATGTCGTAGCTCGGGAGATCCTGCTCGTCGCCGGCAGGGTGCGTGATCGCCATGGCCTTCTGCTCGATGCACTGCCGGGTGGTCTCGGCGCCGTCGCCGTTGACGTCGCGGAGGTTGATCGAGGTCTTCACCACCGAGACCTGCTTGTCTTTGATCGCGATGTTGATCGAGCCCTCGAGGCGCGGCTTCTCGCCGCGCACGCCGTCGGGCATCGAGACCACACACTCGTGCATCACGGCGCGGACCTGGTCGGCGACGTCCTTGGTGAGGTTCGGGGAGATCTTGCGCGCGTTCGGCGGATGGATGTTCGGATTGACATCGATCGGCGCGTGCGTGCCGGTGCGGTGATCGCGGATGATCGCGCCGTTCGCGGCGTACTCCCTCACCTTCTCGGGGAGATCGCTCCCATCGCCGGCCGGCAAGGTCGGCGAGCTCGTCGAGCCTGCGGGGCCGTGCCCGGGCCCTGTGAACCCGCCGCCCGTCGCCGTGGCCGAGCCCGTCCGACCGCTGCCCGCCTTGCCACCGTCGGGCTCGGGGTCGCCCTGGACCAGGAAGTACAGCCCGGCCAGCGCTCCGAGGGCCACGAGCGCCATGATCGCGTAGATGGCGCGGTTGCTCATGACCCTGGATCTAGCACGACGCGCGCTGGGGCTCCGCTGCCACCGTGGGCCCGATCACTTCCACGATCGCGACATCCCCGGAGCGCACGCGGTGGAGGGCGCCGTCGTCCCCGAGCAGGAGCAGCGCGCCGTCGTCGTCGAGCCCGGACACGATGCCGGTGAGTAGCGTGCCATCGATCGTGGCCCGGGCGCGGAGGCCGAGCGCCATCCGATCCTGCCAGGCGGGGATGATCTCCTCGAGCCCCATCGCGACGTAGCGATCGACCCAGTGCTCGACCTGCGCGAGGACCGCGGCGATGAACGCCTCGCGATCGATCTCCGAGTCCGCCGCATCTTCGAGCGTGACCGCCGAGGCGGCGACCTCCGCAGGGAGCCGGCCGGTGATGTTGACGCCGATCCCGATCACCACGGCCTCGAGCTTGCCGCCCTGGCTCTGCGATTCGACGAGGACGCCCGCGAGCTTCTTGCCGTCGACGAGCAGATCGTTGGGCCACTTGAGCGTCACGGCGGCGCCGGTCGCCCGTGCCGCATCGCACAGGCCGATCCCGATCGCGAGGGTCATCGGCGGTACGTCGCTGAGCGGCAGCGGCGGCCGGAGGATCGCCGAGAGGTACAGGCCCATGCCCGGGGGCGACTGCCACGTCCGGCCATCGCGACCGCGCCCGGCGGTCTGCGCGTTGGCGACCACGATGGTGCCGTGCCGCGCTCCCGCCCGCGCGAGCCGACCCGCCTCGTCATTGGTGGAGGCGCACTCCGCGAGATCGATGCGCTGACAGCCGAGCCAGCGCGCGAGCGGCGGGATCAGGTACGGCGCGGTCACGTCCGCACGTCCAGGCCGATGTCCACAGAGGGCGCCGAGTGGGTCAACGCGCCGACCGAGATCAGGTCCGCGCCGGCGCGGGCATAGTCCGCGATCGTGGCGAGCGTGATGCCGCCCGAGACCTCGACCAGGATCCCGCGCCCATGAGCGCGCGCCGCGGCGACCTCGACCTGCGAGGGCGTCATGTTGTCGAGCAGCACGATCTCGGCGCCAGCGGCGAGCGCCTCGTCGAGCTCGCCGAGGTTCGTGACCTCGACCTCGATCCGCAGGGGATGCGGCGCGCGCGCCTTCGCGGCCTCGACCGCGGCGCGGACCGAGCCACACGCGGCGATGTGGTTGTCCTTGATCAGGATCCCCGAGCCGAGATCGAAGCGGTGGTTCCCGCACCCGCCAGCGAGGACGGCGGCCTTCTCGAGCACGCGAAACCCTGGGGTGGTCTTCCGGGTATCCACCACGCGCGCCTTGGTGCCGACCACGGCCTCCGCGTAGCGCTTCGCGAGCGTGGCCACGCCCGACAGCCGCTGCGCGAAGTTGAGCGCGGTGCGCTCCGCCGCGAGCACGCTGTGCGCGGGACCGCGCGCGGTCAGCAGCAGGGCGCCCTTGTCGACCCGGGTCCCATCCGGTGCGTGGATCTCGAGCTCGATCCGCGCATCGACCATGCCGAACACCGCGGCCGCGACATCGACACCGAACGCCACGATCGGCTCGCGGGCGTTCATGTCCGCCGTGACCTGCGGACCGTCCGTGCCGAGCGTGACCTGCGACGTGACATCACCGCGCCCGAGATCTTCGTCGAGCGCGAGCTCGATCAGGCGGCGCACGGCGGGGATCACCGCGAGGCCGTGAACAACCGGCGAGCTCGTCATCTCGAGCGCAGCATACACAACGGATCCGACATCGGGATCAACCGATATTTCGTGCGAACGATCCCGAGAGCCAAGGCGGCCGCGCGACCGCGCCCTCGCCGAACGACGGGGGCTGCCACCATGGACAGCGACGGTTCTGGGGGTAGGCTCAGATCACCATGCCCGAGCAAGCCACGAGCGCGACGCGCACGGCGTGCGTGATCGCAGGCGCCACTCCCGAACAGGTGATCGGCGTCGGCATGAACGCGCGGATCGCGGTCCGCGCGAACGCGGTCGGCGCCCTGGTCACCGGCCGCCCTGGCGACCTCGTCATCGACTACGCGGCCGAGCTGGCGGGGCCGGTCTATGACCTCCTGTACAACGCGAACACCGGCTGGTTCAGCGTGACGATCCTCCGTGGCATGGAGCCGCCCACCCGCTGGGACAACCGCCCCGGCACCGACCCGGGCTATCCACGGGTCGACGACGTCCTCGGCGCGAGCACACCCGCGGCGATCCTCGCCGTGCTCGACGTGCCCGCCGACGCGATCGGCTACGCCCCGCGCCTGCTCGGCCCGTAGGCGGCTACGCCCAGGGCTCGCCCACCCCGAGCCAGACCCGAGCCAGACCCGAGCCAGACCCGAGCCAGACCCGAGCCAGAGAGATCACCCAGGAAGCTAGGAACCAAGGTCAGAGACCTTTCAACCAAAGTCCGCTGCCTTGCTTCCCTGCTTCCTGGGTTTGATCTCTGATCAGGCACACGAACCTCGTCGGGCCGACGAGCAGCTACCGTGCATCGATCGCTCGATCGCTCGATCGATCGACCCGCACGGGGCTACGCCCACTGCTGCACGGCCCAGCCGCGCGAGCGGGCGTGGCGGCGCAGCCGGCTGTCCGGGTTGACCGCGATCGCGGTCCCGACCCGCTCGAGCATCGGCAGATCGTTGTAGCTGTCGGAGTAGAAGTAGCTCGCCGCGAGATCGATGCCGTTCCGCGCGGCCCACTGCTCGGCGAGGGTGACCTTGTGCTGGCCGAAGCACAGCGCACTCGGGCGGCCGGTGAACGCGCCGCCGGCGACCTCGAGCTCGCTCGACAGCACGTGATCGATCCCGATCCCGCGCGCCACCGGCCGTGCCGCATAGCAGGTGGACCCGGTGGCGAGCACGACCGTGTGCCCCGCTTGCCGGTGATAGTCGACGGCGACCTTGGCCGCCGGGGCGACCTCGGCGGCGATGTGGTCGCGATACCAGACGTCGCACTTGGCGATCATCTCGTGCTCGGAGTCGCCGGCGAGGTCGAGGCACAGCTTCGTGAACACGGCCTCCATGTCGAGGACGGCGAGCTTGTACAGCGCGCTCCAGTACACGGCCTTCGCGACCATCTTCTTCGGCAGCTCGCCGCGCCGGTACAGGAACTTGGTCCACGACATGCCGGTGTCGACGCGCAGCAGCGTGTTGTCCATGTCGAACAGAGCGGCGACCGTCACCGCAGCACCATCAGATCGAGGAACCGGATCAGGATGTTCGAGCCCGCGTGGGTCAACGTCGAGGCCATGATCGAGCCGGTGGCGGAGCGCATCCAGCCGAACAGGAGGCCGGGAAAGAACGTCGCCAGCGCACGTGGATCGCCATCCTTGGGGAGGTGGATCAGCGCGAACATCGCCGCGGAGATCACGAGCGCGAGGCCGACGCCCCCGCCGAGGATCCTGCGCTTGGGCGGGAAGTGGCGCTCGAGCAGACCGAGCAGGAAGCCGCGGAAGAACAGCTCCTCGGGGAGCGCGACGACCACGAGCTGCACCGCGCAGAACTCGAGGAGCTTCTGGGTCATCGCCGGCGCGTGAAGCCCGGCGAGGCCGCCGTAGCGCGAGCACATGTTGTGCGGGACCAGGTGCGCGAGCAGCTCGGAGTTGCACGCGATCTCGTAGAACGCGAAGTAGCCGAGCGCGAACACCGGGAAGATCACGCCGAACGCTCCTGCCGCGGTGAGCAGGCCCTGCTTCACCGGCGCGGCGTGGAACCCGTAGTCGTAGAGGTCCTCGGTGCGCCGCCACGCATAGAACACGGGGACATAGAGGAAGAGCACCGCCACCAGCGCGGAGCCGAGGTGGCCGATCGCGGGCAGCGTGATGTTGATCCGGACCAGGGCCGCCACCAGCGCGGCGACCACGGCCCACGCGATCAGCGCATCGCGGCCGTCGGTCGGGGTCCGAGGACGTGCGGGAGGAGCCGTCACTTGCGCAACGGTACCCGATGTCGGGTCAGTTGGAGCGGAGCGGCTCGTACGAGCCCGTGATCACGACGTCGGCGATCACGGCGGTCTTCAGCTGCGCCACGAGGCTCAGCTTGTCCGCGGCGAGATCTGCTTCGTTCTTGTAGCCCCAGACCTGGACGTAGGCGGTCGGGGTCGGCGCCATCTCGATCGCCATGAACAGGCCGTCCTTCGACGAGAAGTCCTGCTGCGAGTGGCGGACCGGGAGGCCGACCGAGGCCGAGAAGTAGTAGGTGTCCACGCCGGAGAGGTGCGCCACCGAGTCCGGGGTGCTGGTCAGCGTGGCCTCGGTGCTCGACACCGTGGCGATGAAGTTCGCCATCTCCATCGGCCCGGTGTGCCCGGTGCGGGTGGGGTCGCCGCAGTCGCGGACCGCGCCGGCGAGGATGCCGGTGCCCGGGGTGCGCGACACGCCGATCAGCGCGGGCAGCGTCTGCGCGGTGGCGGTCGACACGATCTGGATGTGCGACAGCGTCTGCGCCATCGTCGACGGATCGACGGTCTGGTTGAGGAGCAGCGTGTCGAGCGAGTTGGCCTCGGTCATCTTGAAGCCGAACCGCTTGGTGCCCATCGGGATCCTGACCGTCACCATCGCGTTGGTGTCCGAGACCACCGCCGCGTTGAACGGCGTTGCGGTGTCCTGGTTCGCGTACGCGGTCACCGAGGTCGCCGGGCGCGCATTGCCGCTCTGGAAGTCGTCGACGCGGGTGGTCAGGTTGACGTCCACCGTGGTCGGCATGTCGGTGTTGGCCATGCCGAGGCAGCTGAGGTTGGCGGCGCCGAGCTCCACCCAGTTGTTCTTCGACATCTCGAACGCGGCCTTGAGCGGCGCGGTCGGCTTGTTGAAGCCGATGTCCGCGACCTTCGCGTCGACGGGCGGGGTCGAGCCCCCATCATCGCCACAGGCGGCGGAGGTCAGGGCGAGGGCGAGGGCGGAGGCTAGGGAAGCAAAGCGCATGGACGGTCTCCCGGCGAAAGATGGTGCTTTGTAACGGCCCTCCCGCCGGCGATCAACCATTTCCACCCGGGTGCGGACTGCCATTGTGATCGCTGGTACAACGCCCCGCATGGAGCTCAGGAAGATCCGCGACATCCTCGGCGAGCACGCGACGCTGCTCGACCACCAGTGCAAGACCATCGCTAAGGCCCAGCTCACCCTGCCCTCCCCGAGCTACATCGACGACATCTACGCCCGCGGATCCGACCGGACCCCGCGCGTCCTGGGCGCGATGCAGTCGATGTTCGGCCACGGTCGGCTCGCGAACTCGGGCTTCGTCTCGATCCTCCCGGTCGACCAGGGCATCGAGCACTCGGCCGGTGCCTCGTTCGCACCGAACCCGGCGTTCTTCGATCCGGAGACCATCATCAAGCTCGCGATCGAGGGGGGCTGCTCGGCCGTCGCCTCGACCTACGGCGTCCTCGGGATCACCGCGCGGAAGTACGCGCACAAGATCCCGTACATCGTGAAGATCAACCACAACGAGCTGCTGAGCTACCCGAACACGCACGACCAGACGATGTTCGGCAACGTCAAGACCTGCTGGAACATGGGCGCGCAGGGGATCGGCGCCACGGTGTACTGGGGCGCCCCCGAATCCCGCCGCCAGCTCCACGAGGTCAGCGAGGCGTTCGCGCAGGCCCACGAGCTCGGCATGTTCACCGTCCTGTGGTGCTACGTGCGCAACGGCGCGTTCAAGACCGCCGCCGGCGACATGTCGCTGTCCGCCGATCTCACCGGCCAGGCCAACCACCTCGGCGTCACGATCCAGGCCGACATCATCAAGCAGAAGCTGCCCGAGAATAACGGCGGGTACACCGACCCGGCGCTCAAGGGCCTCGGCAAGACCCACAAGAAGGTCTACTCGGAGCTGACCTCCGACAACCCGATCGACCTCACGCGCTACCAGGTGGCGAACTGCTACATGGGCCGCGTCGGCCTCATCAACTCCGGCGGGGCCTCGGGTGAGAACGACCTCCGCGACGCGGTGATGACGGCCGTCATCAACAAGCGCGCCGGCGGCATGGGCCTGATCGCGGGTCGCAAGGCGTTCCAGCGCCCGTTCAAGGAGGGCGTAGAGCTGCTCCAGGCGATCCAGGACGTGTACCTCTCGAACGAGGTGACGGTCGCGTAGTTTGATACAGTGGGCGTTGGACAATGGCCCGGCTCGGGGAGCTTCTGGTGGCGGCGGGGCTCCTCACGGTGGAGCAACTCGACCAGGCGCTTCGCGCCCAGGTCCTCTGGGGTGCCCGCGTCGGCACCAACCTGATCGAGCTCGGATTTCTCGATCTCGATCAGCTGTCGAGCGCCCTCGGGCAGCAGCACAGCCTGCCCGCGGCGCTCGCCCGCCACTTCGAGAAGGTCGACAAGGAGCTCCAGCTCCTGCTGTCCGCCGACGTCGCGCAGAAGCTGTCGGTGGTGCCGCTCGTGCGCGTCGGTCCCGAGCGCAAGATCGTGATCGCCGCGAGCGGCCCGCTGTCGCCCAAGGCGCTCGCGATCGTCGCCGACGAGCTGTGCGTCGAGCCTGATCTGCTGATCCCCGCGGTCGCCGCCGAGCTCCGCATCCGCTATCAGCTCGAGAAGGTCTACGGTATCCCGCGCACCTCGCGGTTCATGCGCTCGCCTGGGCCGAGCCGCCAGTCGTTCCACAGCATCGAGATCGAGGACCCGGAATCGGACCCGGAGATCCCGCTCGAGTCCACGGCCGAGCGGGCGCTGACCCATCCGCACCTCAGCCGGGATCCGATCGAGGATCTCGCGATCGACATCGACCTCGGCTACACCGGCGCGGAGCCGCCCGCCGAGGAAGCCCCAGAGGAAGCTGTCGAACAGCTCGACGATGACGATGTCCTGCTCGAGCCCACGATCGAGCGCGCCACGACCCAGGCGGAGGACCACCCTGCGGGCGCGCTCGCGAACCTCGACGATCTGCCGCCCTCGGACGCGGGGGACGAGCTCGCGGTGCCGACGCCGGTCGAGGAGGACAACTCCTCGGGCCGGGAGCGCCGCCGCTATGTCCGCACGATCGCCGATGGCCCGGAGGAGCCTCCCGCCGTCCCGATCCCCGTCGCGGAGCCGCCCGGCTCGGGGCCAATCCCCACCAAGGCCGCGCTCGGGCGGATCGCGATCCGCCGTGTCGCGCTGACACCGGGCGGCGGCACCAGCGCGTCCGAGGGCAAGACCCTGGGTGAGGCCACACGCGCGATCCGTCGCGGCGTCGATCGCGACAAGGTCGCCGCGCTGATCATCGACGCGCTGTTCCGGTTCATGCCGCCGTGTCGCGCGGCGAGCCTGCTCGTGGTCCGCGGCGGGATCGCCACGAGCTGGCGGGGGTTCTGTCGATCGGGCGCGCCGGAGGCCGAGATCTCGGTGCCTCTCGATCAACCCGGCCTGGTCCCGCGTGCCTCGCACAGGAACACCACGGTCCGGGCGGCGCTCGGTGACCTCGGGCCCCTCGATCAGCTGCTGATGGCCTCGCTGGGGGCGGAGGGTGAGCTCGCCGTCGTGCCGATCTCGATCGCCGGTCAGGTGATGTGCGTGATCGCGATGGTGACCGAGACCGACACACCCTCCGGCACTGCCGAGTCGATCGCCGCCGCCGCGGGCGCCGCGTTCGCGCGCCTGATGCGCGACGCCAGCCGCTAGTCGCTCTGGGAAGCCTCCTCAATCGTTGACGACGCGGGCCCGTTACGGCACGTTCCGCCCGATGAGCGCCGACAGCGAGACCGCCGGGACGCCGCGCAAGAAGCACCGGCACGACCTCGGTCATGAAGATCACGGTCCCAAGGTCGCCGCCGGAACCACCAAGGCGATCCAGACCATTCTCGGCCTGTGGATCGCGCTCACGCTGGTGCTGGTGGTCTACGTCCTCGTCGACGGAAGCCGCACGAAGCCACCAATCACGACCGCACCTACATCGGAACACTAAGGCGATTGGTCGCGCTCGCGTTTGCCGACCGGATCGGTCATGGTCCCGGTTTGTGCTCGCCCTGGGGGATAGGGCTCGATCGAGATGATTCCTGACGACGTGATCACGCAGATCCGCGATGCGGCCGACATCATCCAGGTGATCGGGCAGCACGTGCAGCTGCGCAAGGCCGGGCGCAACTGGAAGGGGCTGTGCCCGTTCCACGGCGAGAAGACCCCCTCGTTCAACGTCTCCCCCGACAAGGGCTTCTTCCACTGCTTCGGGTGCCAGAAGCACGGCGACGTGTTCACGTTCATCATGGAGCTCGAGGGCAAGAGCTTCGTCGAGGCCGCGGAGCAGCTCGCGAACCGGTTCGGGATCGAGGTGCCGCGGATCGAGGAGGCGCCCGAGCTCCGCAAGGCGCGCGGCGAGCGGGTCGCGATGCTCGACATCAACCGGATGGCGACCGCGTTCTATCGCGAGCTGCTCGCCGACAAGCGTGGCGAGCCCGGCCGGGCATATCTCGCGAAGCGCGGCGTCACCACGGAGACCGCGGACAAGTTCCAGCTCGGCTATGCGCCCCAGGAGTGGGGGCTGCTCGCCGATCACCTGAAGGCCAAGCGCGTCGATCTCGAGCTCGCGGTCCGCGTGGGCCTGATCTCGCCGCGCCCGAGCAGCGGCTACTACGACCGCAACCGTGATCGCCTGGTGTGTCCCGTGATGGTGCCCGGTGGCGAGGTCGTCGGGTTCTCGTCACGGCTGGTCGGAGTGCCGCAGCCGTCGCCGGATGGCAGCGAGCCGCCGAAGTACATCAACAGCCCCGAGAGCGCGGTCTACAAGAAGTCCAAGCTGCTGTTCGGGCTCGCCCAGGCGCGCGAGGCGATGCAGGCGCAGAAGCGCGTGGTGCTGGTCGAGGGCAACTTCGACGTGATCACGCTGCACCAGGCCGGGTTCACCGAGGTGGTGGCGCCACTCGGGACCGCGCTCACGATCGAGCAGGTCACCGCGCTCAAGCGCCTGACCGAGCGCGTGGTGCTGCTCTATGACGGGGATCGCGCCGGCTACAAGGCCACGATGCACGCGCTGCAGATGTGCGTCGAGGCCGAGGTCGAGGTCCAGGTCGCCAGGCGCCCGGGCCACGGCAAGTCCGGCGGCGCCGGCCCGCTCGCGGATGGGGTGGATCCGGACAGCATGGTCGCCGGCGGTGGCGCGCTGATGTTGCGCGAGGCGGTGGACCGGGCGCAGGGCGGGATCGAGTACTTCGCCAACGAGGTCTGGGGCAAGGCCCGGGGCAACTCCGACGCACGGGCGCGGGCCCTCGACGACGCCGGCCGGCTCCTCGGGAAAGTTGCGAACCAGGTCCAGCGTGATCTACTCCTCCACACCTTGGCGACCGCGCTCGGAGTCGATACGGCGGTGGTGCGCAATGCCGTCGGGCGCGCCTCCCAGGGCGGGGGTCAGGGAGGGCCGCGTGGCCAGGGACACCCGAATTCTCCCCCGAATTCTCCTGACGACCGCGCACGCGCCGAGGGCGGCCCGGCACCCGTCTCGGACGTGAAGGTCTCGATCGAGGAGCTGGAGGTCATCACCCTCCTGGCAGATCACCCCTCCCTGATCGCAACCGTCGAAGCAGACAAGGCTTTTTGGCTCTTGACGGACAAGCGCCTTCGCGACATGTATTCCGCGGCTCGGGAGGGTAAGTCCCTCCATGAGCTAGCCCCCGTGACGTTGCCCAAGTCCTCGGCCGAACAAGTCCTCTCCGGCAAGTACGCCGAGACGAAAGACCCTCGCGCCGAGCTGATCAAGATGACCAGCAACCTGACGCATCAAGCCGCCACCGTGGGCCACAACGAGCTCCAGAACAGCCTGCGCGATGCGGGCCGCAGCGGCGATCGCGATCGCGCGCGCCTCCTGGCGCAGCTCGCGCAGGCCGAGCGCAAGGGCGACCACGAAGAGGTCGCGCGCCTCAAAGAATTATTGGCTTCCGAGACTCAAGGAAAGCAGGTCGACTAGTCATGGCGCGTACCCCAGCAGCGAAGACCAAGGTGGCCCCGAAGGCGGTCGCGAAGAAGCCGGAAGGCACCGTCGCGAAGAAGCCGGAAGGCAAGGTCGCAAAGACGGACGCGAAGGACCCGAAAGACGTCAAGAAGTCCGACGTCAACGGTGTCGCCAAAAAGGACGACAAGGCGAAGCCCTTGAAGCAGCCGCTGAAGGCGAGCAAGCCCGGACGCACGCGCGACGAGGACGGCGACTTCAGCGACGACGACGAGGACGATGACTTCGTCCCGATCCCGAAGGCTCCCAAGCCGGGCAAGGGCGCGAAGGCCCCCGGCCCGGGCCAGAAGGGCGCACGCCCCGAGCTCGATCTCGATGACGACGATGCGGTCCCGATGGCAGCGTTCGACGACGCCGACGAGGACGACATCGCACTCCCGCCGGTGAAGCGCCCGAGCGCGACCAGCGAGGCGGATGCCGCGGCTCTCGAGGCCGAGACCCGCAAGGGCAAGGGTGGCCGCGCTCCGAAGGAAGGCGCGCGCGACGGCAACTCGATGCGCGACAAGCTCATCGAGCTCGGCAAGTCCAAGGGCTTCGTCACGTACGACGAGGTCAACGACCACATGCCCGAGGACGTGGTCTCCACCGATCAGATCGATGGCTGGCTGTCGGCGCTCGGCGAGCACGGCATCGAGGTCGTCGACGGCACGGGTAACCGGCGCCCCGATCTCGTCGACCAGCCGCCCAAGGAGGGCATCGGCCTCGGCGCGGAGAAGGACGAGAAGGAAGAGGTCGACGAGGACGAGGAGTACGCGTACTCGCGGACCAGCGATCCCGTCCGCATGTACCTGCGCAAGATGGGCTCGGTCTCGCTGCTCACCCGTGAGGGCGAGGTCGAGATCGCGAAGCGCATCGAGGACGGCGAGCGGAAGATGCTCCAGGCCGTGCTCAACTCGACGGTCGCCGTCGAGGAGCTGATCGCGATCGGCGAGCGGCTGCGCCACGGCAAGGTCCGCGTCAAGGATGTCGTCAAGGACATCGACGAGGACGAGGCCGAGTTCAACGAGCAGTTCTACGTCGACCGCGTCTGCAAGATCATCGACAAGGTCAAGAAGCTCCAGCGGGACACCGAGAAGCTCGAGGAGAAGCTCGACGAGCCCGGCTCGTCCGAGGGCAAGAAGAAGAAGACCAAGGAGGCGATGCGGGACAACCGCGCGCAGATGTTCGAGGAGCTCTCGGACCTCCGCCTCAACAAGCCCACGGTCGATCGGATCGTCGCGCAGCTGAAGAACATCATCATCAAGCTCGACAAGGCCGAGCTCGAGGTCCGCGAGTGCGAGCGCAAGGCGGGAACGCCGGCGAACGAGATCCGGAAGACGCTCCGCGAGATGCGCGCGAACCCGGCGCGGGCGCGCGCGGTCGGCAAGAAGACCATGATGACGGTCGCCGACTACGAGGAGATGGAGGAGCAGATCAAGCAGGCGATGCGCAAGGTCGCCATCATCGAGGAGGAGGCCCGTGGCACCGCGCCCGAGCTGCGCTCCACGTTCCGCGACCTCCACGAGGGCGAGCGGATGGCCGATCGCGCGAAGAGCGAGCTGGTCGAGGCCAACCTCCGCCTCGTCGTCTCGATCGCGAAGAAGTACACGAACCGCGGTCTGCAGTTCCTCGACCTGATCCAGGAAGGGAACATCGGCCTCATGAAGGCCGTCGACAAGTTCGAGTACAAGCGCGGGTACAAGTTCTCGACGTACGCCACGTGGTGGATCCGGCAGGCGATCACCCGCGCGATCGCGGACCAGGCGCGGACCATCCGCATCCCGGTCCACATGATCGAGACCATCAACAAGCTCGTGCGCACCACGCGCTACCTCGTCCAGGAGCTCGGTCGCGAGCCCACCCCGGAAGAGATCGCAGAGCGCATGGAGCTCCCGCTCGACAAGGTCCGCAAGGTCCTGAAGATCGCGAAGGAGCCGATCTCGCTCGAGACGCCGATCGGCGAGGAGGAGGACAGCCACCTCGGTGACTTCATCGAGGACAAGAGCATCATCTCTCCGAGCGAGAGCGTGATCTCCGTGAACCTGGCCGATCAGACCCGCAAGGTCCTCGCCACGCTCACGCCGCGCGAGGAGAAGGTCCTCCGCATGCGGTTCGGCATCGGCGAGAAGTCGGACCACACCCTCGAGGAGGTGGGCCAGGACTTCGAGGTGACGCGCGAGCGCATCCGGCAGATCGAGGCGAAGGCGCTGCGCAAGCTGCGCCACCCCTCGCGCTCCAAGCGCCTCAAGGCGTTCGTCGAGAACTGAGCGCTCGGCACGCGCAATCCGCGCGACGACCGTTTGGAGGAGCTCGCTGGCGCATCTATGATGCGCGGGTGAGTCACCTCCGCGCGGCCTGCGTCTGCTTGTTCGTATTCGCGAGCGCGTGTGGATCGAAGAAGTCCAAGGACGCACCGAAGGTCGAGCCGCAGGGCTCCGGCTCGGCGGTCGCGTCGGGGTCAGGATCCGGCTCGGGATCGGGATCCGGATCCGCGTCGGCCGGATCGGGCTCGGCAGCGCCGATCAAGGCGCCGGTGCTGACGTGGACCACGCCCGCCGGTGAGCCGCTGCTCGCCCTGGCGGCCACGGGCGACATCACCGGGCCGTGCGGCCGCGTCGGCGGGTCGACCGCCACCGAGGTCGTGATCGACGGTCAGAAGTTCGTGTGGACCGGTGTGGATCGCAAGGGCCGCAACTACCAGGTGGCGCCGCTGCCGTGGACGATCGAGGTCGACGCTGCGGGCCTGGTGTCGCTGACCCAGCCAGGCAAGCCGGCCGTGCCGCTGGGCAAGGTCGTGGGCGTGGACACCGAGGAGGGCGCGACGTGGTTCAAGGCGCTCGTGATCGCCGCGCCCGCGCTGCAGATCAAGCTCGGCTTCGATTCGACCGACGGCAAGGTGACGTACACGCTCGCCGGCTCCGCGGATCTCGATGCCTGGACGGTCAAGCAAGGCGCCACCGTGATCGCGAAGAAGCCGCGCGATCAGGCACACGCCGCGCTCGCGACCGATGCGGCGGACGGGCTCGATCCGCAGGCGATCACCGCGGTGGTCACGGCCCCGAGCACCTACGCGATCAAGATCGCCGGGACGCAGAAGGCCTACGGCGCCGCGGCGTACACGGTCACCGAGGCCGAGGACGGTGCGCTGCGCTGGAAGCCCGACGGCGCCAAGGCCGCGCTTCCCCTGGGCACCCTGACCGGGCGCGCCCGCTGCAAGCCGCACGATCTCGGCGTCGCCGCCCTGGTGGAGACCTTCCTCTCGACCAAGGCCGGCTTTGCCGCCACGCGCGAGGCCGAGCAGAAGTGGTTCGGCAAGAAGTGACGCTCCGCGAACCGCGTTAGAGTCTGGTCGTGGGCTTCTGGGCCGCGCTGGCCGAACAGGGATGGGACGCGCGCACGCCGTTCATCGTGCTCGCGTTCCTCGTGGTGCGCGTCCTCGTGTCGCGCGCCAAGGGCGTGGAGCGCTACCACATGCGCGCCGCGACCACGCTCCTGATCGGGCACCTGATCTCGGTCCTCGTGGCTGCGGCGCAGGCCGCCGGGGACTACGACCCGCACACCGCCGAGATCAGCACCCTCGCGTTCGAGCTGCTCCTGATCGTGAACCTCGGGACCACGGCGGCGTTCCGCGTGCTGCTCCCTCGCGTGGGCTTCGTGCTGCCACGGATCATGATCGATCTGGTCACGGCGGTGGGCGTGCTCGTGGTGTTCATCGTCGTGGGCAAGAAGGCCGGGTTCTCGATCGCGGGCCTGATCACCACCTCGGCCGTCCTCACCGCCGTGATCGGCTTCTCGCTGCAGGACACGCTCGGCAACGTGATGGGCGGGCTCTCGCTCCAGCTCGACAAGAGCGTCAAGGTCGGCGACTGGATCACGCTCGGCGCCGGCCAGCCGACGGGCAAGGTCACCGAGATCCGCTGGCGCTACACCGCGATCGAGACGCGCAACTGGGAGACCGTGATCATCCCGAACGGCAGCCTGGTGAAGAGCCAGGTCACGATCCTCGGCCAGCGGATCGGCGAGCCCACGCAGCTCCGCCGCCGGCTCGAGTTCTTCGTCGATTTTCGCACCCCGCCGACCGAGGTCATCACCGCGGTCACCGCCGCCCTCGTCGAGCCCGTCCCGAACATGGCGACCGAGCCCGCCGCGAACGTGGTGTTCTACGGTGTCCGCGACAGCTTCGCGGTCTACGAGGTCCGCTACTGGCTCACCGACCTGAACGTCGACGACGGCACCGACAGCGCGGTGCGGATCCGGATCTGGTTCGCGCTGCGCCGCGCCGGGATCCCGCTGTCGATCCCCGCGAGCAGCGTGTTCCTCACCCACGAGACCACGGAGCGCGATGCGCGCAAGCAGAGCGAGGATCTCGCCGAGCGGCTCGCCGCCCTGTCCGCGGTCGACCTGTTCCGCGGCCTGTCTCCCGAGCTGCGCGAGAACCTCGCCGCCCACCTGATCCCGATGCCGTTCGCGCGCGGCGAGGCAGTGTGCCGAGAAGGCGACAACGACGACGGCCTGTACATGCTCGTCCATGGCGACGCCGCGGTGCGGATCGGGAAGGGTCGCGAGGAGCGCCAGGTCGCCCTGCTCCACGCCGGGCAGTTCTTCGGCGAGATGTCCCTGATGACCGGCGAGGCGCGCACGGCCACCGTGGTCGCCGCCACCGACCTCGTCACCTATCGCGTCACCAAGGCGGCGTTCCAGCTCGTCCTCCGCGACACCCCACAGATCGCGGACCAGATCGCCGAGATCCTCGTCCAGCGCAAGAACGCGCTGACCGCCGTGCGCGACGAGCGCGACGACCAGCACCGCAACCGCATGCAGACCGCGAAGCAGGACCTGCTCGGCAAGATCCGCGGCTTCTTCGGGATCAACGACGCGCACTGAGCCAACCGCTGTACACCTTCGCGCTCGTTCCAGTACCCACGCGCGCTGTGGGGGAAGGCGTGGTCGCGTGTCGAGCCTAGGTGCGCCACGCGCGACGCCACCGCGACGTGCTCGCCGTGGGCGACCGCGGAGCGGATGGGGTCGGGGCGGCGACTGTGAACTACGACGGCGGCTTCACGCCCCGCACGTACCTTGCCCTCGCTCGCGCAGGCGTCGGTGGTTCTTCGGCAGGCGCTGCGCCCGACGCCCATCCGTGACGCAGCCCACGGCGAGCCGAGCGGGTACGCGTTCTCGTGAAGTACCGCGACTCGAGGCTAGCGAGGCTACGGGCGCAGCGCCGCGATGCCCGGCAGGTCGAGGCCCTGCACGAACTCGAGCGAGGCGCCGCCGCCGGTGGACACGTGCGAGACCTTGTCCGCGAGGCCGGCCTGCGCGATCGCGGCGGCTGAGTCACCACCACCGACCACGGTCAGCGCGAGCTTGTTGTCCGCGAGCGCACGCGCGACGGCGAGCGTACCGGCGGCGAACTTCGGCTTCTCGAACACGCCCATCGGGCCGTTCCAGAACACGGTGCGCGCGAGCGAGATCACCTTCTTGAACGCCTCGGCGGTCGCGGGCCCGATGTCGAGCGCCATCGACTCGGCGGGAATCGCATCCACCGACACGGGCTTGGAGCCCTCGCCGTCGTCGAGGCTGGTGGCCACGATCACGTCGGTGGGCAGGTGGACGGTGACCTTCTTCTCGCTCGCCTTGCGGAGGAAGTTGCGCGCGTTGGCGAGCTTGTCTCGCTCCACCTTGCTCTTGCCGAGGTTCTTGCCCTGGGCCTCGAGGAACGTGTTGGCCATCGCGCCGCCGATCACCACGCCGTTGACGCGCTCGAGCAGCGCATCGAGGACCTCGATCTTGTCCGAGACCTTGGCGCCGCCGAGCACGGCGACGTACGGGCGATCGACCTCGCCGAGCAGCCGGCTGAGGAAATCGATCTCCTTGGCCATCACGTAGCCCGCGCCCTTCTCGCCCACGAACTTCACCATGCCCGAGGTCGAGGCGTGTGCGCGGTGCGCCGTGCCGAACGCGTCGTTGACGTAGATGTCGCAGTACGAGGCGAGCGTGCGGGCGAAGGTCTCGTCGTTGGCCTCCTCGCCCGGATCGAAGCGGAGGTTCTCGAGCATCGCGATCTGGCCATCGCGCAGATCGCTGACGACCTTGCGCGCGCCATCGCCCACCGGCTCGTCGGCGAGCGCGACATCGACCTTGAGCAGCTCGGCGAGGCGTGCGGCCACGGGCTCGAGAGAGAATTCCGGCTTGGCCTGGCCCTCGGGGCGGCCGAGGTGGCTGCCGAGCACGATCCGCGCGCCGCGATCGATGAGGTGCTGGATCGTGGGCAACGTCGCCGTGATCCGGGCGTCATCGGTGATCTGCTTGGTCTTCTTGTCCAGCGGGACGTTGAAGTCCACGCGCACGAACACGCGCTTGCCCTCGACGGGCAGCTCCTCGACGTGCTTGATGCCGCCCGGCAACGCCATGACTACAGCTTCTCCGAGACGAACTTCGCGAGATCGAGCAGGCGCTGCGAATAGCCCATCTCGTTGTCGTACCAGCTGAGGACCTTGATCAGGTCACCGCTCTGGGTGGTGAGCGCCGCGTCGACCGTGGACGAGTGGAGATCGCCGTTGAAGTCGCACGACACCAGCGGCTCGTCGGAGACCGCGAGGATGCCCTTGAGCGGACCGGCGGCGGCCGCGCGGAACGCGTTGTTGACCTCCTCGATCGACGCCTTCTTCTCGAGACGCGCCGTGAGGTCGACGAGGGAGACGTTCGGCGTGGGAACGCGGATCGCCATGCCGTCGAGGCGGCCGGCCATCGCCGGCAGGACCTCCTTGAGGGCCTTGGCGGCGCCGGTCGTGGTGGGGATCATCGACAGCGCGGCCGCGCGCGCACGGCGCAGGTCCTTGTGCGGCAGATCGAGGATCTGCTGGTCGTTGGTGTAGCTGTGGATCGTGGTCATGATCCCCGATTCGATGCCGAACGTCTCGTGGAGCACCTTCACGACCGGCGCGAGGCAGTTCGTGGTGCACGACGCGTTCGAGATGATGTGGTGCTCGGCCGGCTTGTAGGCCTCGAGGTTGATGCCGCAGCACAGCGTGACGTCCGGGCCCTTGGCGGGCGCGGAGATCAGCACCTTCTTGGCGCCGCCCGCGAGGTGCTTGGAGCAGCCCTCCTTGTCGACGAACTTGCCGGTGCACTCGATCACGATGTCGACGCCGGCATCCTTCCAGCCGATCTGCGCCGGATCCTTCTGGGCGCTGATCTTGACGTGGTCACCGTTGATGACCAGGCCACCATCCTTGACCTCGACCGTGCCCGGATACTTGCCGTGCACCGAGTCGTGCTTGAGCAGGTGCCCGAGCGTCCCGACGTCCGTCAGGTCATTGATGAGCACGAGATCGAACAGGTTCGACTGCGCCGCCAGGCAGCGCACGAAACCGCGACCGATCCGACCGAAACCGTTGATGCCGATGCGTACCTTCGCCATATGCCGCGCACCCTAGATCGATTCACCGGGTGCTGCCAGGGACAGACCGTCGTATCCTGGTGACCCAGTGACGGTCCTGTCTCGACGTGACGCGCTCAAGTGGATCGGTGCGGGAGCGAGCCTCCTCGCCTGCTCGCCCGGCGGCGGCGAAGCCGGTTCGGCGATCCTCGGGATCACGCCGCTCCCGCCCTCCCCACAGCCATGGCCCACGCCGGATCCGTTCCTGTTCTGCGTCCACCACGACGACTCGTATCCGCTCGGCAACGACGTGCTCGGCCCCGCCGCGTCACTCGAGGGCCGCGAGCTCGGGATGGACTTCGCCGGCCGTGAGGGCTGGCGCATGTATCACGGGCGAAGCGTCCCCGGGTTCCCGCAGCATCCGCACCGCGGCTTCGAGACCGTGACCGTGGTGCGGCGTGGCCTCCTCGATCACTCGGACTCGCTCGGCGCGGCCGCGCGCTACGGACGCGGCGATGTGCAGTGGTTGACCGCCGGCGCGGGGATCCAGCACGCGGAGATGTTCCCGCTGCTCGCGCGCGACGCGCCGAACCCCGTGGAGCTGTTTCAGATCTGGCTGAACCTGCCGGCCGCCAGCAAGTTCGCGCAGCCGCACTTCTCGATGCTGTGGGATCACGTGATCCCGCGCGTCA
Source organism: Myxococcales bacterium (assembly GCA_016720595.1). Taxonomy (GTDB): domain Bacteria; phylum Myxococcota_A; class Polyangia; order Haliangiales; family Haliangiaceae; genus JABFXX01. Next base: position 205,868 of record JADKKI010000072.1, on the reverse strand, counting down.
CCGCCGCCGACGGTAAGGTCACCGTCACCGTGGTCGCCGGCACCCTCGACGGCAAGCGCGCCGCCGCGCCACCGCCGAGCTCGTACGCCGCGAAGGCCGGGAGCGACGTCGCGATCTGGACGATCAAGCTCGCGCCGAACACCACGTGGCTCCTGCCACCTGCGTCCGCGGGCGTGAACCGCTGGCTGTACGGCGTGACCGGCGACGGGCTCTCGATCGCGAGCCGTCCGATCCCCGCGCAGCACGTCACCGTGGTGCGCCCCGAGGTCGCGGTGCAGCTCGCCACCGGTCCGCGCGAGGTCGAGCTGCTGATGCTCCAGGGGCAGCCGATCGGCGAGCCCGTGGTGCAGCGCGGTCCGTTCGTGATGAACACGAAGGCCGAGATCAACCAGGCCATCCACGACTACCAGACCACCCAGTTCGGCGGCTGGTCGTGGCCGAGCACCGAGCCCGTCCATCCACGAGATGCGGGGCGGTTCGCGCGCCAGCCCGACGGCACAATCGATCGCCCGGCCTGATCGCGCGCCCGAAACGGCAAACGGACGCAGCGTGGAGACTGCGTCCGGAGCGAACAGCGCGAGCGCTTGGAGCTACGCGACTTGCTGCGGGAGCTTCTCGCTCGAACCGCGCATCTTGGTCGTGACCTCGCTGATCAGCTCGGTCGCGAGGGAGACGATCTGCTTCTCGTCAAACCCCTGCGCCTCCAGGTCACGGTAGATCGACTTCGCGAGGATCTTCACGGCGCGGGACTTGGCTTCACGATCGGTCATGGACGATGGAAATGAACAGCACTCCTCGTGCCATCGGAGAATCCGCGCAACCGGCTGAAATCTGGATGGGGATCGGCACCAGGTGGATCTCCGATGAGCCAATCAGCTGCGTAGGATCGCGCCGCCTGCGTAGCCGGCTACGCACACGGTCGGACCAATCTCGATTGGCCAGGCTACCGGGGTGGCCGCCGATCTCGTGGCCCAACCACGCAACGTCATTGAGGGCGCGGCGGGTACGGATCTTGAGTCCTGACGCGCGCGAACCATGCGCACCCGCTTCCTCGCCGCCACCCTCCTCACCGGCTCCCTGGTCTCCGCTGCCTGCGGCAGCTTCGATGACCCGGCCGACTCCGACGACTACACGGTGGTCGACGAGGGCAAGGAGGACAGCTTCCGCTCGCCCGCCGCGCTCGAGTACCTGGCGAAGGCCGACGCGACCGTCACCCTCGCGGAGACCGACCGCGCGCTGACCGATGCGCAGCGGCTCGACAAGGCCAAGGAGATCATCTCCGCGAAGCTCCTCCAGATCGGCTGGTTCCTGAACCTCTATGTCGCCGACAAGGAGCCCGAGGACGCGAACAAGGCCTACGGCGGCTACCACGCGATGGCGCGGAACTCGTCGGTCAAGTCGCTGTCGGTCACCGCGGTCGATGCGCTGACGTTCAAGTTCAACTTCGAGGCGACGATCGCGGGGCAGAACAGCTTCCTCAATGTTCTCCCGGGCACCGCGGCCGGGGGCGGCAAGCAGATCGACCTCAAGCTCGGCAAGCTGACCAACGACGAGCTGGTCGCAGGTGGCTGGCAGACCCGCTACGACGTCCACGGCTGGGATCCGAGCAAGGTCGCCCCCGCCACGGTCGAGAGCCTGCCGATGACGGTCACCAAGGCGCCGCGCTCGGCCAACGCGTACCTCGACTACGGCCGGCTCTACGCCGATGGCAAGCTCGAGGTCGGCGCGCAGTTCGGCTGGGACTACAACGCGGGCCGTGCGGATCTCGCGAACGCCGAGCAGCTGTTCGACGAGCTGGTCGGCATCGGCTTCACGCTGCCCGCCGGCGTGACGACGTTCGCGACGTTGAAGCTCGACTCCGGCCCGCTCACGCGCAAGGGCACGTACAACGGCAAGCCGGTGGACATCTCGGTCCAGCTCGTCCACCCCGGCATGGTCGCCAGCCCGACCACCGATGGCGCGAAGCTCCGCGCCGCGCTGGTCTCGATGCTCGCCACCAAGGAGGTCATCCTGTTCAACGGCCACGCCGGCGTCTCCGGCCGGCTGCTCACCGCCGATTTCCGCTCGAACGCACTCGGGACGATCGCTCCCACCGAGTACCCGACGCTCGCGCTCAAGGACGGCTATCAGATCTTCCTGATCGAGGGCTGCCAGACCTACGCGCGGTTCACCGATGGCTTCCGCGCCAACCCGAAGAAGCGCGGGCCCAACGGCGAGCTCAAGGACATGGACATCGTGACGTCCACCTCCTACACGTGGACCTCGCAGGGCGCCGAGTCGATGGAGCAGATCCTGTTCCCGCTGATCGGCAACGATGCGACCAAGAACATCAAGCCCGTGACCTGGGACGACGTCCTGCGCACGATGAACACCGCCCCGAACACCACCGCGTTCATGGGCGTCAACGGCATCGATAACGATCCCCACGCGCACCCCTACGCGCGCGCCGACAAGCTCGGTGCGTCGTGCACCTCCGCGACGACGTGCGGCGGCGAAGGCAACCTGTGCGTCAAGCCCGGAACGTCGACCGCGGCGAAGGTCTGCGCCTCGGTCTGCATCGACGACGGTGGCTGCCCGAGCACCCACCGCTGCGCCTCGGTCGCCACGACCGGCACGCTCTCCGGCCGCGCTTGCGTCAAGCGCTGAGCCGCCGCGGCGTGCGACACTCCTGGCATGGGGAGTGAGCGCGGATCTGCAGCGCTGGTCGTGATCGGCGCCCTCGCCGTCTCGGCCGCCGTTGGCGTGGGCGTCTACCTCGTGATCAAGGACCGCCGCCTCGCGGCCGCTGCCGAACGATCGACCGACCTCGGCGATCCCGGCGACCGCGACGCCCCGGGCGAATCATCCCGTGGCGTGTCGCCCGCACCGGCACCGGCGGCGGTCGTCGATCCGATCCCGCCCCCCGTACCGGAGGAGGTCGCCGCCCCCGTGGATCGCGCCGCGGCCGAGGCGATCGATCCCGAGCTCCCCGACGGTGCGCCGGCGACCTCCGGCCCCCTATTCGGCACGCCCGGGCTCGAGGGTCAGCTCGACAAGGATGCACTCGTGACCGCGGTGCGCACCACCACGCCGCGACTGCAGACCTGCTTCGAGCAGCGCCAGGTGAAGGGCAACGCGATGCTGCGCGTGACGCTCGAGATCAATCGTCGCGGCGGTGTGACCCAGGCTTCGTCGACGGGCGACGACGCCATCCTCGGAGCTTGTGTGGCCTCGGTGCTGAAGGCGGTGCGGTTCGGCAAGACCCGCGACGGCGGCAACGCGCGCGTGGTCTATCCGATCGCGTTTCACGGCGGCGATGTCGGCACCGCCGCCGGCGAAGATCCCGCGGGCGCGCCTCCCAGCAGAGGTGCGCGCGACCCGTTCGCGCAAACCTGCGACGAGGTCTCCTGTGTGCTCGAGAACTACGAGCCGGCCTGCTGCGCCAGGTTCAAGCGTCCTGGCCCGAGCGAGGCGAGCGCGCCCGACTCACCGCCACGCGAGGAGCTCGTGAAAGGCGTCCAGACGGTGCGCAGCAAGGTCACGCGCTGCGCGACCGATGCCGAGTTCTCGGGAACCTTCAAGGTCCGGTTCAAGGTGCTGCCGAGCGGTCAGGTCGGCGAGGTCTCGGTCCCCGATGTGGATCCGGCGATGAGCGCCTGCGTGACGCGCGCGTTCAAGAAGGCGACGTTCTCGGTGTCGCGCAGCGGTGCCACGGTGAGCTTCCCCTTCAACATCGCGTTGTGACCGTTCGGTGAAACTCTGAGCCCGCCGGCTCACGTTCGGCGAAGGGCTCACGGTAAGATGACGCGATGGCTGCGAAGCGCCTGGCGGTGTTCGACCCCTCGGGTCGCTTGATCGCCGAGCTCACGCCGCTCGCGGATCGTGCGGGAGTCACGCTGGTCTCGATCACGGCCGCCGATCCAGACCCCGGGGCGAACTGCGCCGCGATCCTGGTCGCACCGATGGTGGCCGGCGAGCTCGGCCCCGCCCCCGCCGATGGACCGCCCCGCTGGATCGTCGGCGATGGCGGGAACGCGGCCCGGGTCGCCGGTGCCGCCGCGCAGGCCGGAGCGTCGGGCGTGATGCTGACCCCGGCGTCCGTCGACGCGATCGACGCGGTCGCGCACACCGATCCCACGTCGCCGGACTTCGACCTCGCGCGCGCACGCGGGCTGATCGCGACCTCGCTCGTCGATCTCACGGGCAGCGCCACCGAGACGCTCTCGGCGGTCGCCGAGGGCTTCACCGCCAACGATTGCATCGTGTGGTGGCGCGATGGCGCCCAGATGCTTCCGACCTCCGCCCGCGCGCACCCCGACGAGGCCTATCGCACCCAGGTCGCCGCCGCCGCGCGGATCGCCGCCGCCGCCGCCGGCACGGTGATCACGAGCGGCCCCAAGCCGCGCTCGGTGATCGCCGATGCGCTGCGCTCGGGCCCGACCGAGATCGCCGGGCTGGTGGCGATCGTGGCGGACTCCGGCCGTCGGTTCTCGGCCGCCGAGCGCACCGATCTGAAGGCGATCGCCGCGCGGCTCACGCGCGAGCTATCGTGGCTGTCGAGCCACCGCCGGATCGTCGCGGAGGGCGAGCGCCTGATGGCGTCGAGCCTCCACGATCCGTTGACCGGTGCGATGACCCGCGGTGCGTTCGAGCAGACCGTGGCCCACGAGGTCGCCGCCGCCGGCCGCCGCAACGAGAAGCTCACCCTCGCGGTGTTCGACGTGATCGGCACGCGCAAGATCAACCTCGAGTACAGCCACAAGGTCGGCGACGAGGTGCTCGCGCAGGTCACCGCACGGATCCGCGCCACGGTGCGCGGCAACGATCCGATCGGCCGCCTCGGCGGAGACGAGATCGCGGTGCTGCTGGTCGGCGCCAACGACGATCAGGCGGCGCTGGTGGTCCGCAAGGTGATCTCCAAGCTCCAGCTCGAGCCGATCAAGGTCGACGACACCACGGAGATCCACGTGACCCTGCGCGCGGTCGCCAGCGAGATCGCGCACGGCGAGCGATCCGGCGAGGCCGCGCTATCCCGCTGCTACGGCGCCCTGCGCGCCGCCCCGCCCGGTGACGTGCGGATCGTCGCCTCCGACGAGCGTGTCGTGGAGACCGAGTCGGGGTCGGATACCGGTGGCCTCTCGGTCGGTACGATCGTCGGCGGGACGTACCGCGTCGTGCACGAGCTGTCGCGTGGCGCGATGGGCGTGGTCTATCGCGGCGAGGATCTCGGGCTCAACCGCTCGGTGGCGATCAAGGTCCTCCGCTCGGACCTCGCGAGTGATCGTGACCTCGTGCAGCGGTTCCGCGCCGAGGCCGGCATCCTCGCATCGCTGCACCACCCGAACCTGGTCCAGGTCTATGCGCTCGGGGAGCACGCGCAGGACGTGTACTTCGTGATGGAGCTGGTCGAGGGTCAGCCCCTGTCCGAGGTGGTCCGCGCCACGCTCGAGCGCAAGGAGTGGTTCCCCACGGCGGCCGTCGCGCAGATCGCGCTCGAGATCGGCGATGCGCTCGATGCGATGCACGCACTCGGCCTGATCCACCGCGACGTCAAGCCGGCGAACATCCTCCTCGATCGCGAGCGCGATCGCGCCGTGCTCGTCGACGTCGGTGTGGCGGTCAAGGCCGGCGACGCGCGGGATGCCGCCGGCACGCCGGGCTTCGCCGCCCCCGAATCGTTCCTCGACCACGCCGATGCTCCGACCACGGACGTCTACGGGCTGGCGGCGACGGTCTATTGCATGCTGACCGGCCGGCCGCCGTTCGGCTCGGGGCCCGCCCCCCAGGTCGTCCAGCGGCAGATGTCGGATCCGCTCACGCCGCCGTCGACGCTCCGCCCGACCCTCTCGGACGCGGTCGATGCGGTGCTGTTGAAGGCGCTGGCGCCCACGCCGAAGAAGCGGTGGGCCTCGGCCTCGACGTTCGCGATCGCGCTCGGGCGGGCCCTCGAGCGTCCGCCCGCCGAGCACGCGCCGCAGCCGACGATCACCGAGCAGGCCGTGCAGGCGGCGGAGATGCTGTTCGCGCCCACCGCCGGCATCGGTGCGCCGGTGATCGTGATGCCCGAGCCCGTGCAGGGGTCAGCCGCGGCTCGTCACGGGCCAGGTCCGCGCAGCGCACCTGCGCGTGCTGTCCAAGCTCCTGCAGCACCACCTCGGCGAGTCCGGGATCGCGAAGCTGGTCAACGAATCCCCGGTGATGGCGAACGCGCTGTCGTCCACGCTGGCGCCGCTATCGTGGGTGGAGCTGTCCGATCTGATCACCGTGCTCGATCGTGCGCGCGAGCTGCTCGATGGCCAGCTGGTGCCGCGCAAGGTCGGACGCGGCACGATGTCGGCGACGTTCGCGAGGCTGTTCGGGGCAGATCCCAGCTCGCTGTCCGCCGAGACGGTGCTCGCCGCACTGCCGACGTTCTGGGATCGCTACCACGCCTGGGGCTCCGTCGAGATCTCGGTGCAGCCGGGGCACTCCGACGTGGTGCTCGGCGGCTTCTCGGGCTCACAGGATGTCTGCGCGATCGTCGCCTCGGAGCTCGAGCGGATCCTGGAGCTCACGGGGGCCAATGACGTGGGCGCCACCCACACCGCCTGCGTGCATCAGGGTGATCGCCAGTGTGAGTACCGGCTCAGCTGGACGACGTGATACGAACGCAGGCGATGCGCACCCCGTTCGTCGTTGGCAACTGGAAGCTGAACAAGACCATCGCCGACGCGCTGGCGCTGGTCACCGAGCTGAAGAACCAGCTCGGCGCCGTGAAGGGCGTGGCGGTCGGTGTGGCCCCCGTGGCCACGGCCCTCCACTCGGTGGCCAAGCGCCTCGAGGGCAGCCCGATCGCGACCTGCGCACAGAACTGCCACTGGGAGGCGAGCGGCGCATGGACGGGTGAGCTGTCCGCGCCGCTGCTCGCCGATGCCGGCGTGACCTGGGTGATCGTCGGTCACAGCGAGCGTCGTCAGTTCTTCGGCGACACCAACGAGGGCGTGGGCAAGAAGGCCAAGGCCGTGCTCGCCGCCGGGCTCGGCGCGATCGTGTGCGTCGGCGAATCGCTCGCGGAGCGCGATGGCGGCAACACGCTCAGCGTCGTCGATGCGCAGCTCGCCGGTGGACTCGCGGGCGTGGCCGACCACGACGCGGCCAAGCTCGCCGCGAAGCTGGTGATCGCCTACGAGCCGGTGTGGGCGATCGGCACCGGTCGCACGGCGACCCCTGGCCAGGCGCAGGAGGTCCACGCGCACATCAGGAAGCGGCTCGGCGAGCGGCTGGGTGCCGCAGCGGCCGATGCGATCCGGATCCAGTACGGCGGGTCGGTCAAGGCGAGCAATGCCGAGGCCCTCATGAGCGAGAACGACATCGACGGGGCGCTCGTCGGTGGCGCATCTCTCGAAGCCGCTGATTTCATTGCGATCGTCAAGGCTGCGCGGCCGTCCTAAGCCTTGCGCCTATGCGTGCATTGGGCTAGAAGCTAGGTCCCTTCATGTCGACCCTGCTCACTGTCCTGCACGTGATCGTGTGCCTGTTCCTGATGCTCACGGTGCTCCTGCAGAGCGGCAAGGGCGGTGGCATGGGTGGCGCGTTCGGTGGCGGTAACGCCGCCACGGTGTTCGGTGGCTCGGGTGCCTCCACGTTCCTGCGCAAGCTCACCGCGGGCGCGGCGACGATCTTCATGGCGACCTCGATGATCCTCGCGTTCCTCTCGAGCCACAACTCGGCCGACTCTCTCGAGAAGTTCGGTGAGAACCAGTCCAAGCTCGCCGCCGAGAAGGAAGCCGCGAAGGCCAAGGCACTCAAGGAAGGTGCTGGCTCGGGCTCGGGCTCGATGCTGACCCCGATCGATCTCGGATCGAATGGGTCTGCGGCCACCGGCTCTGCGGCCACCGGCTCTGCGTCCACCGGCTCTGCGGGTTCTGCCGCGGCAGGCTCGGCAGGCTCGGGTACCGCCGAGAAGCCCGCCAGCATGGGCGAGCCCACCCCCGTCGAGAAGCCGGCCGCGGGCAGCGCCGCCGCACCGGTCGAGACGCCGCTCCCGCCTCCCGCCACGGGAAGCGCCGCGACCAAGCCCGCCGAGCCCGCAGCGACCAAGCCCGCCGCGCCCCAAGCCCGCCAAGCCCGCCACGCCCGCACCGGCGAAGCCCGCCGAGAGCAAGCCTGCGGCGACGCCGGCGGCCGGCAGCGCGACTCCCTCGACTCCGTAGTCTCGGATGACGCGTCGCCGGACCCGCGGTAGGGTTCGGCCATGCGGTTCGCCAAGTATCACGGTCTCGGAAACGACTTCCTCGTCGTCGATCTGCGCACCGCGCTTCCGGAGGCCGCTGCGAAGGCCCAGGATCCCGCCGCGGTGATCGCGCTGTGCGATCGGCAGTTCGGCGTGGGCGGCGACGGCGTCCTCGCCATCCTCCCATCCACGACGGGCGACGACGCACGCATGCGCGTCCTCAACAGCGATGGCAGCGAGGCCGAGATGTGCGGCAACGGGCTGCGCTGCGTCGTCAAGTGGCTCCACGATCACGGCGGCATCGCGAAGCCCGAGATGGCGATCGACACGGCGCCGGTCGCCTGGTGTGCGAGCTCGCGGGCGACAACGTCACGGTTTCGATGGGTGCGCCGCGCCTGCTCCGCAGCGAGATCCCGATGGTCGGCCCGCTCGGCGAGCGCTGCATCGATCAGGCGATCGAGATCCCCGGCCAGCCGATCCGCACGATCACCTGCGTCTCGATGGGCAACCCGCACGCGATCACGTTCGTGAGCTCGCGCGAGGAAGCGCGCCACCTGGCCGAGACCGTCGGCCCGGCCGTCGAGCGCCACCCGTACTTTCCACAGCGCACCAACGCCGAGTTCGCATTCGTGCGGAGCCGCACCGAGATCGATCTCGTGGTGTGGGAGCGCGGCGCGGGCCTGACGCTCGCGTGCGGCACCGGTGCGTGCGCCACGGTGGTCGCCGCGATCCTCACGGGCCGCTGCGATGAAGGCGTGCCGGTCAAGGTCAACCTGCCCGGTGGTGCGCTGCAGATCCGCGTGATGCCGGAGCTGGCGAACGTGCGGATGTACGGCCCCGCTGCGCACGTGTTCGATGCCGAGATCGATCTCGGCGCGCTCCAGCCGCGCCCGCGCTGAGCCCCGCGCGACCGATCAGTACGACTGCGGTGGCTGTTGCGGCTGCTGCGGGTAGTACGGCTGCGGCTGTGGCTGCTGCGGCGGCTGCTGCGGGTAGTACGGGCGCGGCTGCGGACGCTGCTGCTGCGGATAGTACGGCTGCGGCTGCTGCGGCTGCTGCGGCTGGTACGGCTGCGGCGGACGCTGCTGCGGATAGTATGGCTGCGGACGCTGCTGCGGCGGAGGCTGCTGATAGCCGTACGCGGCGCCGCCATACGGATTGCTTCCGTACGCCTGACCGCCGTAAGGCTGCGGCTGCTGCGGGTTGTACTGATCGCCGCCCTGCGTCGGCGCCTGGCGCCAGCCGTTCCAGTCGCCGATCCGATCCCGGCGATCACTCCACCATCGGCCGGAGTACTGCCGGCCCTGGGGATCGAACACGAGGTAGCCGGCGCCGGTGAGTGGCGGGTTGTTGGGCTCTTGCCAGCGGAAGTCGAGCACGTTGCCGCGCAGGTTCCCGGAGAAGTAGCCGATCACTTCCTGGCCGGAGCGCTGATAGACCCAGACGCCCTGAACCGCGCCGGTGTTGAGACCACCCTTGCTGTTGTCGGCCTCGATCTTCACGCCGCCGAACGTGGACCGCCACAGTCCGAGTGCGCGCGCGCCCTCCATCTGCTGCGGCGGGGGCGGCGTCTGGGCCTGCGCCCCTCCGTTCTGCCCCATCGCAGTCTTGTTGTCGTTCGAGCCAGAGGTCGCCGAGCCCGCCGCGGCGAGCACCGCAGCCAGGAGCAGACCCACCCGTGCAACATTGCCAGCGCTCATCGTGCTTACGAGTATAGCCCTCGGCGCCGCGGGTGCGACGGGCAAGTTGCCGGGGACTGTTGTCGTTTCCTGGCAACCTGGTAGTGTGCGCGTCGCTGTCCGTGCGGTGTTCCACATCAGATGGCACCGTCGGCGCGGGCCCATAGCTCAGACGGTTAGAGCGGCCGGCTCATAACCGGTGGGTCCCTGGTTCAAATCCAGGTGGGCCCACACTGAAAAGCAAAACGGAACGAAAGGTATCTACCCTTGCGCGAACAGCTCGTTTTCCTCCTCCAGCTCCAGACCTCCGACGTCAAAGTTCGCGAGCTCGAGACTGCGGTGAACCAGCTCCCGGCGAAGCTCGACCCGCTCCGCCGCGACCTCGCCAAGCTCCAGACCATGCTCGATGCCGAGCGCGCAAAGCTCGCCGAGACCGACGCCTGGCGGAAGGGCCAGCAGGACCAGCTCGATCGCGAGCGCGAGGCGCTGAAGGCCGCGCAGAACAAGCTCCAGGCGTCCAAGAACAGCAAGGAGTTCGGCGCCGCATCCCGCGAGGTCGAGAACAAGCGCAAGTCGATCAGCGACCGCGAGGCCGAGCTCAAGAAGGTCTCGGCGGCGTCCGCCGAATCGACCGGTCAGCTCGAGACCCGCGACAAGGATGTCGGCGGCGTCCGCACCGAGCTCGAGAACGCAGAGGCCGGTCAGAAGGATCAGCTCGATGGCCTCAAGGCTCAGCTCGCCGAGGCCACCGCCACCCGCGATGCCGCACGCGCGCAGGTCGACAAGCAGTGGCTCAAGATCTACGACACGCTGCTGTCGAAGAAGGGCTACGCGGTCGCGCCCGTGATCAAGGGTGTGTGCCAGGGCTGCCACATGGCGTTGCCCCCGCAGCTCAACAACATCCTCGCGCGCATGGAATCGATCGAGACCTGCCCGCGCTGCGCTCGCCTCGTGTACCGCAAGGAGCTGCTCGAGCCTGCGACGCCGGCCGAAGAGCCCAAGCCCTCCGCGTAGCGCGACCTTCCCGGGTATCCCGTTGCGGTGGTGGCGGCTGCTCAGCGCCGCGTCGCTTCGATCCGCTCGTGCTCGTCGCAGTCCATCGTCGTCCCGCGGCGGTCGGCCTCGTCGGTGGTGCACTCTGCTTCGGCGAGGTCCCCATCGAACACGTACTCGGAGTGCTCGACCACGAGGGCGCTCCCCGCGAGCTTCGCGGTCTCGTCGCTGTAACCGAGGAGGCAGCGCGTCCCCGAGTGAGAGCTCGAGGTGGCCACGCCCTGCCATCCGCCGTCGATCGGCTCGAACAGCCCGGAGAACAGGCTCCCGGTGTTCGAGCAGTCGGTACCCGCCGCATCGGCGCACCGGTCGAACACGAAGTACTCCGCGCTCAAGAACTTCTCCTTGCGGAACACCAGGAACGCCGGGCCATTGGCGACCGGCTGATCGGCGCCGCACGGTGAGGACGCGACGTTGCTCGTGATCTCGTAGGCGCCGGTGAGATCGACGTCGTCGGTGCCGCAGCCCGCGAACACCAGCGACACGAGCGCCGCGCCCGCCATCGCCAGCCTCCTCGACATCCTTCTCACCATCAGCGCTCCAGCCGCTCGGCGAGCGCGAACAGGCGATCGCGGCGGGTCTCGATGATGTTCCCGGCCGCGCGTGCGATCGCCGCGACGGGCTTGGGCGGTTGGGCCTGCAGGAACGCGGTGGCGTCCGAGCCGCCCGCCCACCACTTCTTCGCGGACTCGACCTGCTTCATCACTTCGCTCTCGCCGACCACGGCGTGGAGGAACGCGCCGAGTGGCGACGGGCCGGTATCGAAGCTCGATTCCGAGGCGCGGCCCTCGGCGAGCAGCCGGTGCAGCGGCGGATCGAGATCGCGCGCGTGCGACAGCGTCGGCAGGAACTGCTCGATCCGCTTCATCGACGGACGCTCGGCACTTCCGCTCTTCACTCCGCCCATGAAGTAGTCGAGCGGCACGTCACCGCCGGTGATCTCCGCGATCGCCTCGACGAGGCCGATCGAGTACAGCTTCGCGCGCAGGTAGCGGACGGCGAGCTCGAGGTTGCCCGTGGTCCGGGCGACGCGCCGCGCATGGATCTGCGGGCTCGGCTCGCTGCCCCAGGTGTGGAACACGCGCTCGGCCGGCAGCCACGCGAGGAAGCTCTCCATCTTCTGGAGCGCGATCCGATAGTCACGCACCGTGTAGACCATCGGCGAGTGCAGGGCCGGGTTGCTCTCGGGCAGGAGCTTCCACGTGTTGTCGAGGAACCGCGCCGGATCGTTGTCGGAGAAGTTCTCGACATCGCGATTGCCGACGCGCACGGCGCGCCGCACGGTCTCCTCGAGCGCGTCGCCCGCCAGCCCGAGCAAGCGCAGGCGCTTGTGGAGCTCGGTCACGGGATCCTCGCGAAACGGGATCGTCTGCTCGATGCAGGCGGCGATCGCGATCCGCTGCTCGCGGTACAGCACATCCTGGAGCTGCACCGAAGCGACCAGCGCCGAGGCGAACTCGTTGAGCCCGGTGGTCGGCGTGACGATGTCGCCGACCTGGCGACCGAACACGGAGAGCACCTCCCCGGAGACGCCCGCGGCGGCGGCCGGCAAGATGCGCCAGCCCTCTGTGGTCTGCGCCAGGAGCGGTGCGAGCTCCTCGCGCATCGAGCGCGGCGGCCCCTGATCGACCTGGATGTAGACCGCGTCGTGGTAGAGCGCTGCGATCACCTCGAGCGGATCACCATCGGTGAGCAGGTCCACCACGTGGTCGTGGTTGTGGAACTCGCGCCCGGCAGCGGACAGCGCGGCATGGACGGAGAAGCCCCAGCGCTCGATGTCGGCGGTCTCGGCAGATGCGCCCAGCGCGTGGAGGGCATTCCACAACGCGTTCACGATCTCGTGGACAGGAGAGCGCCGATCCATGACCCCGGGATCACGGTATCACGGGTTCGCTGGCCCCATCGGCCCCACCGGCCCCACACGCCCCCACCGGCGCGCGCCGCGGCCCCCTCTCCACCGCGGCTGGGTGGTCGATTCGCCCGATCGACCCTGTGCCTCCGGCCGCCAACCACGACCACGACCACCTGTTGGCGCCGATCGCGCTCGACCGTGCGCGCGTGCTCGCGCCTTATGTGGTGTTCGGCCTGGTCCTCGCCGTCATCGTCAGTGGCCCTTCGGGAGTTCCGCTCGCCGGGGCAGTGGTGGCCTGGAACGCGATCGCGATCCCGCTCACGGCGTGGCTGGCGTGGACGCTCGCGCAACGCAAGTTGGCGCCACGGTGGGGACACATCGCACTCGCCCTGATCTGGGCCATACCGACGATGGGTACCCTGCTGTCCGAGTACTTCGTACGGGGGTCCCTGCTCACCGTGGTGCTGAGCGTCGAGATCGTCGCCGCAGCGATCAGCCTGCGCTCCACCTGGGTGATCGCCGCCTACTTGACGATCGACGTGGCCTGGATCCCGATGGTGCTGCGCGATCCAGGTGACGCCGCGGCGATGTCGATCCTCGCGGTCGGTGGTGCGCAGCTGGTCGGGTTCTTGTTCCATCGGCTGCTGCTCGGCTCGCTCGTGCGCGCCGAGCAGCAGCTCGCCGAGCTCCGCCGCTCCGAGCGCGATCGCGCCGCGCTCTCCGAGCAGCTGATGCACGCACAGCGCCTCGAGGTCGCGGGCACGCTCGCCGCGGGCCTCGCGCACGACATGAACAACGTGCTCGCCTCGATCCGCAACCTCGCCGAGCTCCAGCTGGCGGATCCGCAGACCACGTCGGCGAGGACCGATCTCGAGCACATCGTCGCGCAATCGGAGCGCGGCGCCGAGCTCACGCGTGGCCTCCTCGCGTTCTCTCGGCGCGGCCAGTATCGGCTGGCCGTGCTCGAGCTCGATGTCACCCTCCGCGAGGTCTTGCCGCTGCTGTCGCGAACGCTCCCCAAGTCCCTCGAGATCGTCACCACGCTCGGCGCCGGCGGCATGCGCATCGAGGCCGATCCGCACCAGCTGTCCCAGCTGATCATGAACCTCGCGCTGAACGCCGCCGATGCGATGAACGGGATCGGGACGCTGACCCTGACCTCCGCCGCCGTCGAGCTCGCCGAGCAAGAGGCGACCGCGCGTGGCCTCGCTTCCGGCTCGTACGTCCGACTCGTCGTGACGGACACCGGCTGCGGCATGACCGAGACCACCCGGATGCGCGTGTTCGAGCCGTTCTTCACCACCAAGGCGCCCGGCAAGGGCACCGGTCTCGGCTTGTCGATGGTGTGGGGCGTGGTCACCGCGCACGGCGGCGCGGTCACCGTGGACTCATCGGTCGGCGCGGGATCCACGTTCACGATCCACCTGCCTCGGACCACCGCCCTCCCCGCCGTGCCCGCACCTCCTCCGATCGAGCCGCGGACCTCGCGCGCCACCGTCCTCGTGGTCGACGACGAGCCACTGGTCCGCAACGGCACCCGCCGGATCCTCGAGCGCCGCGGCCTCACGGTGCTGGAGGCCACGAACGGCGAGGAGGCGCTTGCCGTGTTCGCAGCCAACGCGCAGGTGATAGGTCTCGTGATCCTCGACATGGGCATGCCCGTGATGGGCGGCCCGGAGTGCTTCGAGCGGTTACGCGCGCTCGGCGACGTGCCGGTCTTGATCGCCACCGGCTACGCAGACGATGTCGCGGCGCAGGCGCTGATCGCCAGGGGCGCTGCCCTGATCGAGAAGCCGTACGCGGCCGCCGCGCTGGCACGCGACGTCGCGCGCCTGCTGGCGATGAACTGAGACGAGGTCTGAACGAAGAAAAGGCTCGCTCGGCGGAGAGGTCGGTAAGCCGAGTTCTGTGTCGTGGCGATCATTCATCTAGGCCCACCATTGCTGGTGGGCTCCAGCGACCAACCCGGAGTCATCGTGCGGGCCGCACGACCCCTGTCTGGTCTTGCTTCGGGTGGGGTTTGCCATGCCTCCTCTGTCACCAGCGGAGCGGTGCGCTCTTACCGCACCCTTTCACCCTTACCAGCAGGAACGACGTTCGCCCTGCTGGCGGTTTGCTTTCTGTTGCACTGTCCTGCGAGTTGCCTCGACTGGCCGTTAACCAGCACCCTGCCCTGTGAAGCTCGGACTTTCCTCCCGCGACTCCCCTTGCGAGTTGCCGCCGGCGATCACCTCGACCTCTCCGTCGAACGAGCCGCCATCGAATAACACGGATCAGGCGGCGGTCGGGAGCTTCTTGTTGTAGACGCCCTGCTTGATGTTCCGGCGGATGATCAGGGCCTCGCGGATGACCTTCCACATGTCCTTGAGAGGATTCACCCGCGAGCGGTTGTCGTCCTTCCACTCGACGCCGACCTCCTCGATCGCGAAGCCGCGGCGGCGGGCGAGCGCCAGGATCTCGAGGTCGAACGCCCAGCCATCGATGGTGGCGCTCGAGAACAGGTTCCGCGCCGACTCGGCAGTGAACGCCTTGAAGCCGCACTGGGTGTCGCGGACGCCCGGCACCAGCGAGCGCTGGATCACCTTGTTGGCCAGGCGGCTCCACAGCACGCGATACCGCGGCTGCTTGACGTCCGTCTTCGCACCTTCGGCGTAGCGCGAGCCGATCGCGATCTCGGCCTTGCACGCGATGATCGGCGCGAGCAGCCGCGGCAGCTGCTCCGGCGGCATCGAGCAGTCGGCATCGCACATCACGCGGATCTGGCCGCGCGCCGCGAGCATGCCCCGGCGCACCGCCGCTCCCTTGCCCCGGTTCGGCGATTGCCGCACGAGCGCCAGGTTGGGGATCGTCTGGATCGCGGTCTCCACGACCTCGCAGGTCCGGTCCTTCGAGCCGTCGTCGACGACGAGGATCTCGTAGCGCAGCGGCTGTGCCGAGAGGAACGCATGGAGGCGCTCGAGCGTCGGCAGGAGCCGGTGCTCCTCGTTGTACGCGGGGACGATCACGCTGAGGTCGACGAACGGGACGAGATTGGACATGACTTGCTCCTCGACGATTGAGATCAGGCAGTAGCCGTGCGCGCGAACACCAGGCGTCGCTGCGCGGGATAGGTCCAGATGGCGAACACGACCGCCGCACAGGCGAGCTTCGCGAGCACCACCGGGACCCCGAGTTTGACCGCGACGATCTTCATCGCCCCCGCCATCAGCAGCGCGGCCGCCACGGCAACGAAGCCGAAGCGCGCGAGCTGACGGAGGTTGATGGGCGAGTGATCGCGGAAGGCGACGTACTTGTTCAACACGAAGTTCGTCGCGGCTCCCGCGAGGGCGGCCAGGAACGTCGCCACCGGGACCGAGACGCCGTGCCCGACCATGAGGACGAGCGCAGCGACATCGACTCCAGTACCAACGGCGCCACCGAATCCGGCGGCCAGCAGCTCTCGGGGATGCTTCACGAACCGGGAGATGAGCACCCCGTATGCCACGGTGCAGTCCCGAGCGATTACCGAGGCTTACCAGCTAGTGGATGGTGAAACCCTGACGGGAGTCACGGTGGTCCGACCATTGTCGAACCGCTTCCACCACCGTCAACCCCGTCCGTGCCGATCTGGGCCGCCTCGGGCGGCTCGGGGTCGTCGGCGGGATCGTCGTCCGGAGCTGGGGTGCAGCGGGGGCGCGGACGTGGGGTCAGGAGCTCGGTGGCGCCCGGCAAGAGCGTGCGCTCCCCACCATCGAGGCCGGCGATCGTGACGCCATCACCGCTCGCGACCACCAGCGTGCGATCAGTCATCCACTCCACGCTCAGGCCCGTGTCGATCTTCGCGGGCTGGATCGTCGGGATCAGCAGCGGCTGCACCACGCCGGTCGCGGCGTCCGCCGTGTACGCCGCCGCGCGCGCGGTGCCCGGGGTGCACGTCGCCTCGGGCTGCAGCTGGGCGATGAACGCGAGGTGGCTGTGATCCGGAGACCAGGTGACCGTGTTGCCATCGATGAGGCCCGGGCTCGGCACCGTGACCACCTTGTTCGACGATCCGATCCGCATCGCGCTCGCGAGCCCCTGCTCGTCCCAGTCCGCGATCACCGTGGGGACCGGAAGCGCGTGCAGGCGCGCGCTCCGTCCCTGCACCTCGAGCCGGCGCCCCGGCGGGCGGGTGGTCTTCGGCGGCAGCGGCTCGAGCTTCGGATTCCCGACGAGGCGCCACGATGGACGCGGCGCGCCGGACCCGACGTAGAACCCGGACGGCGCCTTCGCGCTGTACGCGACGGTGATCGGCCCGAGCGTGCCGAGCGGCAGCGTCCGCGCGGTGCGGCCCTTGCCCAGATCGATCGTGCCGATCGCGAGCTCGCGCTTGCCCTTGGGGCCCTGCCGCGTGACATAGGCGATGACGCGCTCACCCGCGGGAGCCAGCGCCCCGACCACCGCGCCACCGGTGCGGGTCAGCCGGTGCCAGCGCGCGAGCTTCGGATCGAACGCGTAGAGCTCGCCGTCGCCCGCGACGATCGTGGCGCGGGAGAGCGCCTCGAGATAGCGCGCGCGATCCTCCTCCGCACGACGCTTCCATCCCAGCCCGATCGGCGTCGCGAGGAACGCACGCAGTTGCGGGAGTTCGAGCGCGGCGGCGCCCCACTTCCCGAAATCACCGGCGACCGCGAGTGAGAGCGGCCGTTCGAGCTCGGCGACCTTGCCCTGTTCGCCGAGCGCCGCGGCGAGCAGCCAGGCCGCGTCGAGGTGCCCGGGATCCGCGCGCAGCGCCTCGGTACATGCGGCCTCGACGGCGGCCCAGTCCCCTCGGCTCTCCGCCTTCCGGGCGGTCTTGAACGCGGTTTGGCCCGCACGCTTGCGCCACTGGTAGTCCTCCACGCTCGGGAGTCCCAGGGGTTGCGCCGGCAGGTCGATCCGGGCCGGGACGGCCTTGGCGACGGCTGCATCGTCCTTCTGAGGCGCTTGGTGCGCAGATTCGCTGCTCTTGCCGCACGCCGCGGCAACGCACAGGACGATTGCCAGCCGCACCGGCGCCATCCCCTCGCACGTAGCACACGCCCACGGCGATCGCGAAGATCACAGGGCATTGCCGGCGCTCCCGCATCCTGTTATGAACCGCCGCCGTGTCCCCCCGTCCTCTGATGCTCGCCCTCGTCGCCGCAGTCGCTGCGGCCGCGGCCGGCTGTCAGAGCCAGTCGGCCGCGGGCTCCGCGCCGGCCGAGACCGCGCCGGGGATCGAGCTTCGCGATGCCAAGGGCAAGGTCCTCGCGCGCGTGGTCCCCGGTCACCCATGCCGCGCCACGATCGATGGCATCGAGCTCCTCGTTGGCACGCAGCCGCTGGTCGCGCAGCTGGGCGATGTGCGGTGGAGCGGCAGCGAGGCCACCAACGGCATCACGCTCAAGCGGAACGACGAGATGATCGCGCGGATCTACCCGATCGATCGGCCCGCCGAGACCGGCCTCTACTCCCCCGAGGGCGTCGCGATGTTTCGCACGACGATCGTCGGGGACAAAGCTGACCTGATCTCCGGCGCCAACGCCGTGATCGGCTCGGTTCACAAGCTGCCCACGGGCGGCATCGCGATCGGCGACCGGGTGATCACCGGGACCGACGATCTGCTGCTCGCCGCGCTGCTTGCCGCGCCCGAGGCTCCTCCCGAGGTCCGCGGGCTCGCCGCGTGTCACCGGCTGTCCCCTTCACCGAAGGCGCTCTAGATGTCCGCCCCCGCGCCCAGCATTCGCAACGTCGCCATCATTGCCCACGTCGACCACGGCAAGACCACCCTGGTCGATGGGCTCCTCAAGCAGGGCACGTTCCGCACCGGCGAGGTCGTCGCCGAACGCGCGATGGACTCGAACGATCTCGAGCGAGAGCGCGGCATCACGATCCTCTC
The DNA here is from genome assembly GCA_016720595.1 of Myxococcales bacterium. Lineage (GTDB taxonomy): Bacteria > Myxococcota_A > Polyangia > Haliangiales > Haliangiaceae > JABFXX01. Next base: position 187,215 of record JADKKI010000072.1, on the reverse strand, counting down.
CAAGTGCACGGCCGTCACCTGGAAGGGCGTGCGCATCAACATCGTCGATACGCCAGGACACGCCGACTTCGGCGGCGAGGTCGAGCGCGTGCTCGGCATGGTCGATTCCGTGCTCCTGCTCGTCGATGCCTACGAGGGCGCGATGCCGCAGACGCGGTTCGTGACGCAGAAGGCGTTCGAGATGGGGTTGAACCCGATCGTCGTCGTCAACAAGATCGATCGCCCGGGCGTCGATCCGCACGAGGTGATGGACCAGGTGTTCGCGCTGTTCGATTCGCTCGGCGCGAACGACAAGCAGCTCGACTTCCCCGTGATCTACGCCAGCGGTCGCCAGGGCTTCGCGATCCGCGAGCTCGGGGACGAGCGGAAGGACCTCGGCCCGATCCTCGACCTCATCATCGAGAAGGTCCCGCCCGCCGGTGGTGACCTCGAGGCGCCCCTGCTCATGCAGGTCGCCACGCTCGATTACGACGACTACCTCGGCTACATGGCGATCGGCCGCATGCGCGCCGGCCGCAGCAAGGTCGGCGATCGCGTGCTCCTCGCGCACCGCGATGGCAGCAAGGAAGAGTTCCGCGTCCAGAAGGTGCTGGGCTTCCAGGGCCTCAAGCGGTTCGAGCTCGCCGAGGCGCTCGCGGGCGACATCGTCGCATTCACCGGGATGGCGAACCTCAACGTCGGCGAGACGATCACCTCGATCCAGAACCCGACGATCCTCCCGCTCCTGAAGATCGACGCGCCGACGATCACGATGAACTTCCGCGTCAACGACGGTCCGTTCGCGGGCAAGGAAGGCAAGTACGTCACCTCGCGCAACCTCGCCGAGCGGCTCCAGCGCGAGCTGAAGAGCAACGTCGCGCTCCGCGTCGAGGACACCGCCGATGCCGGCGTGTTCCGCGTCTCCGGCCGCGGCGAGCTGCACCTCACGGTGCTGATCGAGACGATGCGGCGCGAGGGCTACGAGGTCTGTGTCTCGCAGCCGCAGGTGATCCTCACCACCGATCCGGAGACCGGCAAGACGCTCGAGCCGTACGAGCACGCCGTGATCGATCTCGACGAGAACTACGTCGGGCCGGTGGTCGCCGAGCTCAACCGCCGCCTCGGGCAGATGACGGAGATGCGTCCGTCCGCCGTTGGCCGCACGCGCCTCGAGTACAAGATCCCCGCCCGCGGCCTGATCGGCTATCGCAGCCAGTTCATGACCGACACCCGCGGCACCGGCGTGCTGTACACGCAGTTCGCCGACTACGGCCCGCAGGGCCCCGACATCCGCACCCGCCAGAACGGCGTGCTGATCTCGTCGGACACCGGCGTGTCGAACGCGTACGGCCTGTTCTCGCTGCAGGAGCGTGGGCAGATGTTCATCGGCGCGAGCATCTCGAACTACAGCGGCATGATCGTCGGCATCCACCAGCGGGACAACGACCTGGTCGTCAACCCGAACAAGGTCAAGGCGCTGAACAACATCCGCACCACGGCCGCGGACGAGAAGCTGATCCTCGCGCCGCCGCGCCAGCTGACGCTCGAGTTCGCGCTCGAGTTCATCAACGACGACGAGCTCGTGGAAGTCACGCCCGCGTCGATCCGGCTGCGCAAGATGATCCTCGATCACAACGAGCGCAAGCGGTCCGAGAAGGGTCCGAAGCACGCCTGAGACGTGAGACCTCCGCGGCCTCTGGGCTCGCCGGGGGCAGGTTTGGTAGGGTGGCCAGATGGTGAGAGCGATGGTGGGATCGATGGTGCGATCTGGTAGGTGGGCTCTGGTCGCGGTCGTCCTGGTGCTCGCAGGAGCCTGTGGCGACGACACGGATCCCGGCGTCGTCGGGACGGGGGAGACGGTCACCGAGCCCGTCGGTTCCGCCGGCGGCATGGTGTCGTTACCGGGTGTCGACCTGGTGATCCCTGCGGGCGCGCTGCCCGCGAGCGTCCCGATCTCGTTGACGTCGACGAAGCTCGAGGCGCCCGACGGCTACACGCCGGCCTCGCCGGTCTACCAGCTCGGGCCCGAGGGCCTGACGTTCCTGGTTCCCGTGCAGATCCGGATCTCGCTCGTTGGCCAGGTCGATCACCCGACGGTGTTCTGGTCCAAGCTCGGCGCCGCCGGGTTCGACAACGTCGGCGGCACGGTCGAGACCGGCGTGATCACCGCGTCGAACACGCACTTCAGCCAGGTGCTCGCCGCGGCCGGCCCGGCGCAGCTCCAGGTGACTTCTGCGGTGATCGACTTCGGGAGTGTCCCCGCCGGCGGCACCAGCCAGACCTCGACCGTGATCGTGGCCAACACGGGCGGCACCGACACAGGCCCGCTCGCGCTCGCCCTCGGCGGCACCGATCCGACGATGTTCCAGCTCGTCAGCTCGACGTGCGCGGGCGCGGCGCTGGCCGCCGGCGCGACGTGCACGGCGGTCGTCGCGTTCGCTCCGACGAGCGCGGGCGTCAAGAGCGCGAACCTCGCGTTCAGCGCCACGCCCGGCGGTCAGGTCAGCGTCGCGCTGGTCGGCACCGGCGTGATCCCCGACACCCTGACGATCAGCCCCTCTCTCCATGACTTCGCCCAGGTCGCGATCGGCTCGACCTCCGCAACGACCACGATCACCGTGACCAACGCGGGCACCAGCGCGAGTGGCGCCCTCATCGTCGGGCTCGCCGGCACCAACGCCGGAGACTTCCAGACCAGCGCGAACACCTGCTCCGGGACCGCGCTCGCCGTGGGCTCGACCTGCACCGTCGCCGTCGCGTTCGCCCCGACCGCGGCCGGCGCACGTACGGGCTCCGTCGTGATCTCGGGCCTTCCGGGCGGCACGGTCAACGCCGCGCTGTCCGGAACCGGCGCCGCGCCGGCGACGTTCTCCGTGTCCCCGACGTCGGCCAACTTCGGCTCGGTCGGGGTCGGCACGACCAGCATGCCGATCACACTCACCATCACCAACACCGGGAGCCTGGCCGGCATGCCCGTGGCGACGCTCACGGGCGCCGACGCGGGTCAGTTCGCGATCACCGCCAGCACGTGCGGGACGCTCGCCGCTGGTGCGACCTGCACCGTCGACGTCCGGTTCTCGCCACTGTCCACGGGTGCCTGCACGGCGACGCTGTCGATCGGCGGTGGTGCGGGCGGCCCCGCGCTCGCGACGCTCACCGGGATCAGCATCACGGTCGAAGGGATCGTGATCACTCCGACCATCGTCGACTTCGCGTCGTGGCTGGTCGGGATGACCAGCACCCCGCAGACGTTCACCGTCACCAACGCCGGACCGGTCGCGACCGGCGTCCTGACGACCGCGCTCGGCGGCGTGGCCCCCACGCAGTTCGAGCTCGTCAGCGACGCCTGCGCGACGACGATCCTGGCTCCGGGTGCGACCTGCACCGTGGTCGTCCAGTTCCATCCCCTGATCGCCGGCGCCCACACCGCGACCCTGTCGGCCATGGGTTCACCAGGTCACACCGTGACCGCCTCGCTCGCCGGGACCGGCCTCGCACCCGCGACCCTCATCATCTCCCCACCCGCCCGCGACTTCGGCGCGGTGGTCGTGGGCAGCACCAGCGCGCCGGTCACGTTCACCGTCACCAACCCCAGCGGCGTTTTTACGGCAGCGCTGGCGACGTCGCTGGGTGGCGTGGATGCCGGCGCGTTCACGATCACCGCGGATACCTGCGCGGCGACCATGCTGGCGCCAGGGGCGACCTGCACGATCTCGATCCAGTTCGCACCGGCGGCCGCCGGCGCCATGATGGCAACGATCGGCGTGACTGGCGCGAGCACGGCGAGCGCGCTCCTGACCGGCACCGGGCAGGCCGCCGCGTCGCTCGCGATCTCTCCCACGCCGCACGACTTCGGCAACCTCGTCGTCGGCGGATCCGGATCCCCGGTGATGTTCACGATCACCAACACGGGCGGCGCCCCCGCGACCTCGGTCGCGATCGCAGTCGTGGGGGCCAACGCCTCCGACTTCATCCTCGACGCCAGCGCCTGCCCGGCCACGCTGGCCGGCGGGGGCAGCTGCGCCGCGACCGTGGCGTTCGCGCCGACGGCGGGAGGCGTTCGGACCGCAGCGCTGTCGGCGAACAGCTCTGCGGGGACGGCGGGCTCCGCGCTGTCGGGGACCGGCCTTCCGCCTGCAACCCTTGCAGCAACACCTGCATCGCAGGCGTTCGGGACGGTCGCGCTCGGTGACACCAGCAGCCCCGTCGTCATCACGATCACGAACAACGGCGGCGTCAGCTCCGGCGTGATCTCCGCGGCCCTGACCGGCGCCGCCGCTGCGGAGCTCGCGATCACCGGCACCACGTGCGCGACGCTCGCCGCGGGCGCGACCTGCACGGTGACGGTCAGGCTGTCGCCGACCACGACCGGCCCCAAGGCGGCGACCCTGACCGTGTCCGCGGCTCCAGGCGGCACGACCACGGTGTCGCTGTCCGGCACCGGCGTTTCCCCCGCCGCGCTCGTCGCCTCGCCCACGAGCCAGAGCTTCGGCGCCGTGGTGGTTGGCGGCTCCAGCGGCACCGCCAACGTGACCATCACGAACACCGGCGGCGTCGCCTCCGGAACCCCGAGCGTGGGGATCGGCGGCACCGATCCGGCGCAGTTTCAGATCAGCGGCCACAGCTGCACTGGCCCGCTCGCCGCGGGCGCGAGCTGCGTGATCACCCTCGCGTTCGCGCCGACGACGGCCGGCGCGAAGTCCGCCCTGCTGATCGTCGCCGGGACGCCGGGCGGCTTCGTCAACGTCGCGCTGTCGGGGACCGGCCTGACCCCGGCCACGCTCGTGATCTCGCCGACCCTGAACGACTTCGGGACGATCCAGACCGGCATGGCGAGCGCGTCGACGATGTTCACGGTGACCAACCTCGGCCAGGTGACGTCGGGTGCGATCGCCACCCTGCTCGGGGGCGCTGACTCGACGCAGTTCGAGGTGGTCGCGAACACGTGCGCGGCGACCCCGCTCGCGGGTGGCGGGACCTGCGTGATCGCGGTGCGGTTCGCGCCGCTCACGACCGGCACGAAGGCCGCATCGATCAGCGCGAGCGCGAGCCCCGGCGGCACGGTCATCGCGGCGCTCGGTGGCACCGGCGTCCTCCCCGCGCAGCTCGCGATCACCCCCTCGCTGCACGACTTCGGCCCGGTGACGATGGGCGGTAGCTCGAGCAACTTCGTGTTCACCGTGCTCAACACCGGCGGGGTCGCGAGCGGCACGCCGGTGGTCACCCTGGCCGGTGCGTCCCCCGGCGAGTTCACGATCGTCGGCACGGACTGCATGGGCCCGATCCTCGCGGGCGGGAGCTGCGCGGTCACGGTGGCGTTCACGCCGGTGAGCTCCAGCTTCGGCGGCGAGACGGCCTCGCTCGGCGTGTCGGCCTCGCCGGGCGGCGCGGTCTCGGCCGCGCTGAGCGGCACCAACAACATGTGAAGGCCGCAGGTCGTAGGTTTGGTACGGTCTGGACATGTCCAGATCTGCGGTGGTGCTCCAGGTGGTCGTTGCGCTGGCGCTCGCTGGCTGCGGCGATGACGCCCCCGGCGGGCTGATCGGGACCGGCAAGACGGTGACCGAGACGATCGGCGCCAGCGGCGGCATGGTGTCGCTGCCGGGCCTCGATCTCGTGATCCCCGCAGGTGCCTTGCCGGCGCGCGTCCCGATCTCGATCACGTCGACGAAGATGACCGCGCCCGAGGGCTACACGGCCGCCTCGCCGGTCTACCAGCTCGGCCCCGACGGCCTGACGTTCGCGGTCCCGGTCGCGGTCCGGATCGCGCTCGTCGACCAGGTCGAGCACCCCACGGTGTTGTGGTCGAAGGCCAGTGCTTCCGGGTTCGACGACGTGGGCGGCACGGTCGAGACCGGCGTGATCACCGCCTCCAACACGCACTTCAGCCAGGTGTTCGCCGCGGCGGCGCCCCCCAAGTTGCAGAGCGCGTCGGCGGTCGTCGATTTCGGGACGATCGGCGTCGCCACGACGAGCCAGGGCTCGATGGTGACCGTCACCAACACCGGCGGAGAGACGACCGGCCCGGTCACCGTCGGCCTGTCGGGCACCGACGCCGCGATGTTCCACGTCGCCAGCACCACCTGCGCGAGCGTGGCGCTCGCGGCGGGCGAGGCGTGCATCGTGAACCTCACGTTCACGCCGGCCTCGTCGGGGATCAAAGGCGCGAGCCTCGACATCGCGGCCGCCCCGGGCGGCACCGTCACCGTGGCGCTGACCGGGATGGGTGCTCCGGACCTGACGTTGTCGCCCCAAGCGTTCGATTTCGGCCAGGTCCCGAGCGGAGGCATGTCCTCCACCGGCGACTTCATCGTCACCAACACGAGCCCCACCGCATCGGGCCTGCTCGCCGTGGTGATCGAAGGCGCGGACGCCGGCGAGTTCACGATCACCGCAGGCACCTGCGCAGGCGCCTCGGTCGCGGCTGGTGGCACCTGCACCGTGAGCGTGAAGTTCAACCCGAGCACCACCGGGAGCAAGACCGCCACCGTGACGGTCACCGGCAACCCCGGTGGCGTCGTGCACGGCGCGCTGGTCGGCGTCGGCGGCTAACGCGCGCGCTTCTTCGCGGTCACCGTGATCTCGAACAGCACCGTCGGCCGATCCTCGACCACGCCCGCCCGGCACAGCGTGGTCCCCGGCTTGAGCCCGGTCACGACGAACAGGTTGTCGTCGGTGGTGCCGTTCTGCATCTCGGCGCGGACGATCGTCTCGTCGTCGCACAGGTGCCCCATCGCGAACCCGACCTTGGTCGACACGGTCTTTCCGACCTCGACGACCAGCGGCTGACGATCCTCGGCGGTGACCTTCGTGCCGGTCAGGGCGATCGCGGCAACGAGCACGGCGGCGACGGTCACGGGGGTGCGCACCACCCGGGTATACCCAGTTCCGGGCCCGGGCGCCGCTTCTTTGCGCGGGCCTGGGATGGTTCAGCGCCCGAGCACGCGCTTGAAGACCGACCATCCTACGGCGTTTCCGGTGGTACCGTGGTCTCGTGAGCCGTCTCCTCCTGGCCTTGGCGATCGGCGTCGCCGCATGCGGAGAACCCTCCGCACAGGCGCCCGACGAGGCCGGCCCGGGCGGCGAGGCGGGCGCCGGCTCGCCGCGGTTCACCGTGTCGCCCCAGACCCTCGATTTCGGCTCGGTCTTCGGCACCTCCAGCGTCATCATGTCGATCGCATTCACCAACGCGGGTGACGGTGCGTCCGCGCCGGTGACGCTGTCCCTCGGCGGCGCGAATCCGACGGTGTTCGAGCTCGCGGCGGTGACCTGCTCCGGCGTGCTCGCGCCGGGTGCCACGTGCTCGGCGATGGCTCGGTTCTCCCCGTCGACGACCGGTTCGATGAGCGCGACCCTCGAGCTCACCGATGGCGCCGCGTCGGCTGCCGCAGAGCTGACCGGGACGGGCGCGACCTCGTCGGGGATCCTGCTCTCGCCGTCGGTGCACGACTTCGGCGCGATCAACCTCACCACCACGAGCGCCACCACGTTCACCGTCTCGAACCCCGCGGCCGTCGCAACGGGCGCGCTGGGAGTCACAGTCACGGGCGCGAACGCGGGGGACTTCGCGATCGGCACGACCACGTGCAACGGCGCCGTCCTCCCGGCGAACAGCACGTGCACGGTCAGCATTGCCTTCACACCCTCGTCCACGGGCGCCCGGGCCGCGAGCGTGCGGGTCTCCGGGACGCCCGGAGGGACCGCGATCGCCAGCCTCGTCGGCACGGGCCTCGCGGCGACCGGGCTCTCGATCTCCCCGGCCGTGCATGACTTCGGCGACGTGCAGATCGGCAGCAGCAGCCTCGGGTTTCAGTTCACGGTGACCAACCTCGGCGCGGCGACCACCGGCGCGATCACCACGGCGAAGTCCGGCACCCACGTCGGCGACTTCCTCGTGATGGCCAACAACTGCGGCGCTCCGCTCGCCTCCGGTGCCGGCTGCACGCTGTTCGTCACGTTCGAGCCCGGCGCCGTGGGGCCACGCGCCGCGCACCTGAACCTCTCTGCCACCCCCGGCGGCACCGCGAACGCGGATCTCAGCGGGACCTGTACGCCGTAGGGCGCCCTCGAATCAACCCGAGCCTGGCGACGGCCGGCACCGCTGCTAGCATCCCAGCGGTGACTCGACGGATCTGGCTAGCGGCGGCGTTCGTGGTGGCGTGTCGCTCTCCAGCGGAGACACCGCGTGTGCCGCTGCGTCCGCCCGCGCAACCGCCCGCGCTGGCCCCCGCGCAACCGCCCGCAGTGGCCGCCGTGGACGAGCTCGTCGAGCTGACCGCCAAGGTCCGCGCGGCGTTGGTCGCCGGGAAGGTCGCCCACGCGCACGCGCTGATCGGAGAGCGCGCCGGGGACTGCTTTGGCGAGGTCGGGGTCGTGCAGCGCCGCGACGGCGGATCGATCGTTCGCGGCGGGCGGATCACCGCGCGCCTCGCGGCCGCGGGAACGCTCGAGGCGTACGTCCTCGAGCCCGGCTGCGTCGACCTCGCCGACGAGCAGGTCACCATCACGCATGTCCGCACCGGCGACGACGTGACGTACGCGTTCCACGGCGCCGCCCTGGCCTCCGCGACGTTTCCTGTCGGAACGATCAGGGTCGAGAGCTCGCCGGCGTGGGTCGCCGTGATCGCCCCGAGTGGTGCCTACCTCGCGTGGCCGCGCGGTGCGGCGACCGTCGTGCGCGCTGACCCTCCCGACGACTCGGCCGACGAGGGGCGGAGCATCGTCCCGCAGCTCGCCGGCCGCTATCTCGTGATGCCCTCCGCCAGCGGGATCACGCTGCAGCGTCCCGACGGCAGCCAGGTCGCGGTGCGCGGCTGCACCGGGCCGCTGATCGCGGCAGCGCCGGCGCCGCGTGGCGTGGCACTCCAGGTGGGAACTGGCCCCGATACGTCGTTGTGCGTCGTCGACGACGCCGGGGCGACGCGGAAGGTCACCGCGCTCGGTCACGCGACCTGCGGGCTGGGCAGGCCTCAGCCCTGCGCGTGGGAGCTCGCGGCCGCGAGCCCGCAGCTCCTCGCGTTCTCCGGCCTGCGGGGCGGCACCGTGATCGTCGATCCGAGCACGGGCGCCAGGCTCGCCTATCGAGGGGCTCCGGCCTCGGTGTTTCCTCCAGAGTACGCGACGTGCGGGGACACCGTGTGCGAGAGCTCGGTCCTCGCCGCAGATGTCGCCGCGAGGGGACGGCTCGAACGCTCCGGCGCCACCGTGACGTATCGCCCGATCGCCCTCGCGCCCGCGCCCACGTGGTGCGTCGAGGGCGACCTGCTCGTGCCCTGCGCACCGTGACCGTAGGCCGCGCGTGCTGAGGTATGAACAACGCCGACACCCTGGAGCCTGTTAACCTCGGATGATGCGTCGTGCGATCAGTTCCGCCGTGCTGGCGGCATGGGCGGGTTGCGGGGACGGCACACCGGTGAGCGGCGATGCGACCAGGGATGACGCGTCCGACGCGCTCACCGTCGACGCACCGAGCTCTCTCCGGATCACCCCGTCGCCCTACGACTTCATGGGGCATTCGCTGGGCTGCCCCGCTACCGTACAGCGCTTCACGCTGACCAACACAGGCACAGCCGCGACGAGCGCGGTGACGATGTCGTTCCACGGCACCGGCGCGAACATGTTCGAGGTCGAACCGTCCACGACGTGCACCGGCACGCTCGCCGGTGCGGCGACCTGCACGATCGATGTCGGCTTCCATCCCACGAGCGCCGGGGGCTTCACGACAGCACTCGAGGTCAACGCCGCTCCGGACGCAGCGACTCTCTACCTGACCGGATCGGGCCTCGCGGCTGGACCGCTCCAGACGAGCCCGGGGATGTTGGCGTACGGTTCGGTGATCGTTGGCACCCAAGCTCCCGCACAGGACGTCACGCTCTCGAATTCCTGTGGAACCACGATGCCCGCACCGACGTTGACCGTGGCCGGCGCAGATCCGGCGGACTATCAGGTCTCGGTGGGGACCTGTGCAGGCGGGATCCCTGGCTCGGGCTGCACGGTGAGCGTCGTGTTCACGCCGTCGACGACAGGGCCGCGCACCGCCATCGTGAACGCGGCCTCGCACGGGTTCCTCTTGCTGATCTCGGTGAGCGGCGTCGGCATCTCCGCCCTCATGCCGTAGCGCGATCAGCGCGGTGGGCGAGCTGTCGACACGGCGGCGATCGTCGCGGCCGCGGCGGGCGACGCGCGATCCGGATCGAGCGCGTCGGCCCAGCCCTCCACGCGCCGCTGCCAGTTCGGGCGCTGCGTGGTGGTGCCGGGGACGTTGTGCGGAGCCGGATCGAGCGCGAGATCATCGAGGGCGACCAGCACGACCTCCGCCGGACCGTTGGCGAGATCGATCGTGGCGGCCACCATCGCGCGCGCTGCGTCAGGAAGGCCCGCGCCGAGCTCGGACTTGTGGGTGAAGGCGGTGAGAGCCGCGCGCGAGGTCTCGCGCTCGACGCGCTCCGCGGCTTCCTGCGCCGCGGTGATGAGGCCCAGGTCGCGACGATCGTCGATGTCCGCACCGCGCCACCAGCCCGCGAACGTCGCGGTGTCGTGCGTGTTGAGGCTCGCGACCGCCTCCGCAGGTGAGGGCGTCGGACGCTCGCCGACCTTGATCGGCAGCGACCACTGCCCGACGTGGAGGCGGAACATTCCGTGGCGCGCCATCGCCGGCCGGATCTGCGGCGGGACAGTGCCGAGGTCCTCGCCGACCAGCGCGCACCGGGCGCGCTGTGATTCGAGCGTGAGGATCGCCATCAGCTCGTCGGCCGGGTACCGGAGATACACACCATCGGTGGCCGGCCGGCCCTGCGGCACGCAGTAGAGCCGGTAGAGCCCCATCACGTGATCGATCCGCAGCATGCCGGCGACCTTCATGTGGTGCTGCACGCAGCGGATGAAGTAGCGATAGCGATCGCGGCGCAGGGCGATCGGCGACAGCGGTGGCAGGCCCCAGTCCTGCCCGCCGAGGAACAGCGCATCCGGCGGCGCTCCTGCGGCGAGCTCGGTCAAGAACAGATGGCGATGGCGCCACACCTCGTAGGCATCGCAGTTCACGCCGACGGGGAGATCGAGGTAGAGGCCGACGCTGTGGCTGCCGAGCACCTCGAGCTGCCGCTGCATCGCCCACTGCGCGACCACGTGCGTGGTGAGCCGCGCCTCGTCGGCACCGAACGCGAGCGCCTGTGCGCGTGTCTCGATCGGCGGTGCGCCGTCGCGCCACCGCGCGTCCCACTGCGACCAGCCCGTGCGCTGCACCTCACCGATCGCGCGGAATGCCGCGTAGTCGTACGCGCCCGTGGCGTGCGCCCAGGTCTCGAGCTCCGCGGACACCGCGGGCATCGCCGCGAGGCGTTGAGCGATCGGATCGAGCGCCTGACGCCGCCAGTGATACTGCGCCTTGTGATCGATGAGGGTGCCGGGGACGATCGGCGGCGCGCTCGGCGCCGGCAGCCCGACCTGCGCGGCGAGCGGCGCGAGGTCGAGGTACATCTCGTTCCAGTACAGCCGGCTCGCCGGCGAGTACGGGCTGAACACGCACGGCTCGTCGAGGAACTGCGCGAGGATCGGCAGCGTGGCGACGTAGCGGCCACCGCGCCGCTCGACCGCCTCGAACAGCTGGCCCAGCGTGCCGAGGTCTCCCGCCTGACCTGACTCCGCCGAGGCCAGCCCGTAGACCGGCGCGAACACGCCCCAGCGACGCGCACCCGTGCCGGGCCCGCCCCATGCGCGCTCGGGCGCGGAGATCGCAAACGCCTCGCCCTGCCCTCCCACGGCCTTCCAGCGCAGGCTGTGATAGCCGGTCTCACCATCGAGAGAGATCCTGGCGCGGCGAACGCAGTGCACCACACCGCCCGGCCACGCGTGCGAGTCCGCGTGCAGATCGAACAGCATCCCGTGCGCGCGCACGGTTCGCCCGCTCTCTGTCGTGACCTCCACCTCCCACGGCCCGTCCTGCTCGGCGGGCGCGGAGAACGGCACCACGAGCCCACCGCTCCACCCGATCACCACCGGTGGCACGATCTGCCGCCAGCGCTTGTGCTCGAGAACGGCGATCGCGCCCGCCGCATCCTCGGGCCGCTCGAGCTCGATCCCGAGATCGGGCGCGAGCGCGCGCAGCATCGCGAACACGGCCTCGTCACTGGCTGCCGTGGGCGCGCCGCGCCAGTTCTCGTACTCGACGTCGAGCCCTGCCGCCTTCGCGAGCTCGCGCAGCGCGGTCACTTCTCGCCTCGCATCAGCCGACGAGCTTGAGCCACCAGCCCGGCATCAGGCCGAGCTCGAGGATCAGCAGCGGGCAGAACGCGATGACGAACAACAGGCCACCCGACCGGGTGGGGGCGAACGGCTGGTTGGCGTCCTTGAAGTACATCGCGGTGACGATCCGCAGGTAGTAGTAGATGCTGATCGCCGAGTTGACGACGCCGACGAGGACCAGCCAGATCAGCTGGCCGTCGTAGACCTCCATCGCCGACTTGAAGATGTAGAACTTGGCGAAGAAGCCACCCGTCGGCGGAACGCCACCGAACGAGAGCAGGAGCACGGTCATCGCGAGCGCGATCGCGGGGTGCTGGCTGCCGAGGCCGGCCCAGTCATCCACGAGCAGGCGCTCGCGGCCCTTGCTGCCCACGAACGAGACGATGGCGAACGCGCCCATCGTGGTGAAGCTGTACGCGATCAGGTAGTAGACGATGGCGCCATTGGCCGCCATCGACCCGAGGCCGAGCGCGCACACGCCGACCATCAGCACGCCGCCGTGGGAGATCGACGAGTACGCGAGCATCCGCTTGATGTTGTTCTGACGGACCGCGGAGATGTTGCCGATCGTGATCGTGACCGCCGCGATCACCACCATCGGGCTCGCCCAGCCGAGCGATCCGAACGGCATGATCTCGCCACCGAGGGCGATGCCGAACACGCGGATCATCGCGGCGACCGCCGCCGCCTTGACCGCCGCCGCCATGAACGCGGTGACCGGGGTGGGCGCGCCCTCGTAGGCATCGGGAGCCCACATGTGGAACGGCACCGCGGCGATCTTGAAGCCGAAGGCGACGACCAGGAGGAACGAGCCGGCGATCACGAGGCCGGGGTTGGTGGTCTGCGCGAGCGCGGTCTGCATGCCGACCAGGCTCGACGTGCCGGCGGCGCCGTAGAGCAGCGCCATGCCGTACATCAGGAAGCCGGTCGCGAACGCGCCGATCAGGAAGTACTTCATCGCGGCTTCGTTGCCGCGGCGCGACCGGCGACGCATCGCGCACATCACGTAGACGCCGATCGACATCGTCTCGATGCCGAGGAAGATCGTCACGAGGTTCGCCGCGTGCGCGAGCATCACCATGCCCGACGCCGAGAGCAGCATGACGCCGTAGTACTCGCCCATCTGCCAGTCGTGCTCCTTCTGGTGAGCCGGCGACATCAGGGCGGTGAACGCGGTCAGCACGCAGAACAGCGCGGACAGCACGTAGGAGGTCTTGTCGGCGAGCAGCATCTCGCCGAGCACGGCGACGCGCTGATCGCCGACCTGGCGGTAGAGCACCACCGAGGCGACGCCCGCGGCGATCGCTCCGGCGACGGTGAGGGTGACCAGGGCCGACCGGTCCTTACCCTTGTAGAACGCCTCGGCGAGCACCAGCAGCATGCCGGTGACGGCGAGGATGAGGTAGGGAACGAGGTACCCGAGATCTGCGGGGTTGAAGCTCATCAGTGACCTCCCGCCGGGGCGGTGGGCTTGCCGGTGGCGGCCTTCGCGGCGCCACCCGCAGCGGAAGCCGGTGCGGCCGGCAGCGAACCGTAGACGTGCGCCGGACCGTCGGGCTCACCGACGCGCCGCCCGAAATCGCGCATGAACTTCTGCACGCTCGGCTCCATCACCTGGAGCATCGGCCGGGGGAACAGGCCCATCAGGAAGATGCCGATCACGAGCGGGATGAACACCCCGAGCTCGCGACCCGAGAGATCCTTGAGGCTGCCGTTCTTCTCCTTGTCCACCTTCCCGAAGAACACCTTCTGGAACATGTACAGGAGGTAGATCGCGCCGAAGATCACGCCGGTCGCGGCGAGCGCTCCGAGCAGGCGCGGCGCCGGCAGGAAGTGCGGTGCCGCCGTGGGGAACGAGTCACCCGCGTTGAACGTGCCGAAGATCGTCAGGAACTCGCCGACGAAGCCCGACAGTGCCGGGAGGCCCGCGGAGCCCATGACGATGATCAGGTAGAGCCCCGCGAACACGGGCATCACCTTCCAAACGCCACCGTACTCGGCGAGCCGGCGCGTGTGGCGCCGCTCGTAGAGCACGCCGATCCCGAGGAACAGGCCGCTCGTGGTCAGGCCGTGCGACAGCATCGCGTAGATCGATCCCGAGATCCCGTACGCGGTCAGCGCGAAGATGCCGAGGGCGCAGAACCCGAGGTGGCTGACCGACGAGTACGCGACCAGCTTCTTGATGTCGTCCTGCGCGAACGCGACGAACGCTCCATAGATGATGCCGATCACCGCGAGCACCGCGATGGTCGGCGCCCACACGGCGGCGCCGTGCGGGAACAGCGGCATCGCATAGCGGAGGAACCCGTAGATCCCGAACTTGAGCAGCACGCCGGCGAGGATCACCGAGCCCGCGGTGGGTGCCTCGACGTGCGCGTCGGGCAACCAGGTGTGCAGCGGGAACAGCGGGACCTTGATCGCGAACGCGATCGCGAACGCCGCGAAGCACCAGGTCTGCGCGCCATACGGCAGCGACACCTCCATCAGCTTCTCGAGATCCGTGGTGTAGACGCCGGTGACGTTCGCGTACTGGACGTAGACGTAGAAGATCGCGACCAGCATCAGCAGCGAGCCGACCATCGTGTAGATCACGAACTTGATCGACGCGTAGAGCCGGCGCTGACCGCCCCAGATCCCGATCAGCAGGTACATCGGGATCAGCATCACCTCCCAGAACACGTAGAACAGGAACACGTCGAGCGCGACGAACGCGCCGAGCATGCCGGCCTCGAGGATCAGCATGCAGGCGATGAACTCGCGGACGTGCTTCTCGATCGACTTCGCGGTCCCGAGCAGCGTGAGCGGCATCAGGAACGTGGTGAGGAGGACCAGGAAGATGCTGATGCCGTCGATGCCGGTCTTGAAGTGCGCGCCGAGGCCGGGGATCCACTCGACATCGAACACGAGCTGGAAGCCATCCGCCTTCGGGTTGAAGAACCGCAGGCAGAGCAGCGAGACGAGGAACGTGATCGCGCTGACCGTGAGGCCGATGCCCCGGTGGAGCGTGGTCTCGGTCTTCGGGGTGCACATCACGAAGATCGCGCCGAGCACCGGCAGACCGATCAGCAGCGGGAGGACGAACGAGCCCGGCATGACTACTTCTCCTCCTTCATCGCCGTGGGCTCAGCCGGCTCGGGTGCCGCTGCCGCCTCGATCGTGCGCGTGACCGTGATGGTCTTGCGCGTGACCGCGTCGTCGATGAAGAGCGTGACCTGCGTGCGGGTATCGCCGTACAGGACGAACAGATCCGGCGTGGAGTACACCGCGCCGGTATTCGGATCGACGTCCGCCGTGCCATCGCCATCGATGTCCCAGCGCAGCTTGCTGGTGGCGCCGATCAGGCCGGCGCCCGGCTTGGCCACGAGGTGGAGCCGATCACCGACGATCTCGTAGGTGAACGTGGGCTTGGAGTGGCAATCGCTGACGAAGAACACGCAGGCCGCACCGACGACCACGCCGGCGAGGTAGCGCTGAACCTGGCCATTCTGGAACCACCGCGACACGCGGCCGAGCACCCCGACAACCATCGCCGAGCCATTGACCGCGATCGTATCGATGATGAAGCGATCGACGATCTCGTACAGCCCGCGCGCGACGATGCGGAACGGCTTGACGATCGTGGCGTCGTAGATCTCGTCGAACCACAGCTTGGCCTTGCTCGCCTGGTAGACGCCCTGCAGCGGACCATCGACGAGGTCCTCGACCGTCTTCGACGGGCCCTTGCCGCTCGCGCCATACATCATCCACGCGAGCACGATGCCCAGGAGGCCGATGCCGAACGCGACGCCCATGAGGAGGAAGGTCGTGCCATCGCTGACGTGACCGTGGATCTGCTGGATCGCGAGCGTGCCGTCGGCGCCCGGGTTGTACCAGGTGGAGACCACGCTCGGCTCGAGCCAGCTCGCCAGCGCGTGCGTGAACGAGGGGAGGTGCGTGTCGCTGAGGTGCGGCAGGCCGATGAAGCCGGCGACCGTCGCGAGGAACGCGAGGACCACGAGCGGCATCGTCATCGACATCGGCGACTCGTGGGCGTGCTTGGCCTCTTCGCTGCGCTCCTGACCGTGGAACACGAGGAAGTACAGCCGCCACATGTAGAACGCGGTGCCGAGCGCGGCGATCAAGAGCCCGCCCCACAGCACGTACCCGTACCAGCTCGGCCAGCCCGGAGGCGCCGCGTGGCCGACGATGCTCCAGGCACCGCCGAGGATCTCGTCCTTCGAGAAGAAGCCGGCGAACGGTGCGATGCCCGCGATCGCGAGGCACGACACGGCGAACGTGGCGTGCGTGATCGGCATGTGCTTGCGCAGGCCGCCCATCTTCATGATGTCGCCGGGCGTGGTCGAGCCGCCGTGCTCCATGCCGTGCATGACCGAGCCGGCACCGAGGAACAGACACGCCTTGAAGAACGCGTGGGTCCCGAGGTGGAAGATCGCGGCGGTCCAGTTGCCCGTGCCCGCGGCGACGAACATGAACCCGAGCTGACTGACCGTGGAGTACGCGAGGACCTTCTTCAGATCGGTCTGCGCGAACGCCATGAACGCCGCGGCGAGCGCGGTGAGCAGGCCCACCGTGGCCACGACGATCAGCGCCGTCGTCGATGCCGAGTACAGGAACGACAGCCGGCACACCATGTAGACGCCGGCCGTGACCATGGTCGCGGCGTGGATCAGCGCGGAGACCGGCGTCGGGCCTGCCATCGCGTCCGGCAGCCAGACGAACAGCGGCAGCTGCGCGCTCTTACCGCACGCACCGATGAACAAGAAGATGCCGGCCGCAGCGGCGAGCCGCTCGCCGCCCCAGAACGGCTGGACGTACGCCGAGCCGACCGACGCACTCTTCAGCTGGCCGAAATCGAGCGTCTTGGTCGCCCAGAACAGGAGGAACATCCCGAGCAGGAAGCAGAAGTCGCCGATCCGGTTGACCACGAACGCCTTGCGGCCCGCGGTGGCGTAGTCCTCGCGCTCGTACCAGAACCCGATCAACAGGTACGAGCACAGGCCGACGCCCTCCCAGCCGATGAACATCACCGGCAGGCTCGAGCCGAGCACCAGGATCAGCATCGCGCCGGTGAACAGGTTCAGGTAGCCGAAGAACGCCGCGTAGCGCGGGTCCTTGGCCATGTAGCCCGTCGAGTAGATGTGGATCAGCGTTCCGACGAACGTGATGATCATGATCATCACGGCGGACAGCGTATCGAGATGGAACGACATCTCGATCTTGAGCTGCCCGACCTCGATCCAGGTGTAGACGGTCTGCTCGATCCCGGTGCCGCCTGCGCCGGCCTTGAACAGCCGCCACAGCTCGCCGAACACGAGCCACATCGAGAGGCCGCACGCGCCCGCGATCGCGGCGATCGCGATCGTGTGGACAGTCGACTTGGAGAACCGCCGGCCGAGCGTGAGGTTGATCGCGGCGCCGAGGAGCGGCAACAGCGGGATCCACGCGAGGACCGGGAGCCCGAGGAACTTGAACTGCGAATAGTCCATGGCTGGTTCCTCAGTGCCTCAGCGTGGTGAGTCGATCGACGTCGACGTTGCGCCGGCCGCGGAACACCGCGACCACGATCGCGAGGCCGACCGAGGCCTCCGCCGCGGCCACGGCGATCACGATCAGCGCGAACGTGTGACCGGAGAGGTCACCCCACATGCGCGAGAACGTGAGCAGGGTCATGTTCGCGGCGTTGAGCATCAGCTCCACGCTCATCAGGATGATCAGCGCGTTGCGGCGGACGAGCACGCCGGCGACGCCGATCAGGAACAGGACGGCAGCGAGCACCAGGAAGTGCCCGTAGCCGACGTTGAACAGGATGTCGGCCATGACTAGTGACCCTCTCCATCGGGGGTGTTGCCCTCGTTGTCCTGGCCCTCGTGGAGCGGCCGCGCGATCGCGATCGCACCGACCACGGCGACGAGCAGGAGGATCGAGATCGCCTCGAACGGGAACAGGCCACCATTGAACAGGTCGGTGCCGACCGCCTTCACGGAGCCCCAGTCGTGGCCCTCAGGCGTGAGGCCCGGGGCCGCGAGCGCCTTGGCCGGATCGGGCGGCTGGACCTTCCACAGCAGCATGATCAGGCGACCGACCAGGTAGACGATGGCGATGCCGCCGATCGCCTGCCCTGCCCGCCCGGTGGGCGCGACCGGCTCGTCCTCGGGCCGGTTCAGGATCATGACGACGAACACGAACAGCACCATGATCGCGCCGGCGTAGACCAGCATCTGCACCACGCTCAGGAAGTGCGCGTAGAGCATCATGTAGATCGCGGCGATGCCGAGGAAGCTGCCGACCATGCCCATCACGGCTGCGATCAGGTTGCGGCGGGTGATCACGAACAGCGCGCCACCGACGGAGGCCGCCGCGAACGCCCAGAACAGGAGCGCCATGCCCTTGTCCTTGGACTCGATGCGATCGGAGTGCGGCGAGCGCTTGACGATGTTGATCCGCTGACGCCCGCCCTCGGCCTGCGCTGGGATCGCGTCGGCGACGGCGAGGGACGGCGCGATCGCATCGATCGCCCCCCACGCCAGCACCACGCTGGTGATGATGATCAGGAGGCGCATCATGCTGCCTTGCCCTTCTTGGTGGCCTTCGCGATCGCCGCCTCGAAGTCCGGGCGGAACTTGGTCAGAAACCCGAGCATCGGCCACGCAGCCGCATCGCCGAGCGCGCAGATCGTGTTGCCCGCGATGCCGTGCGCGATGCTCGCCAGCAGCTCGAGATCATCGGGCTTGCCGTTGCCGTCACCGACGCGACGGCTGACCTTCTCGAGCCAGCCGGTGCCCTCGCGGCACGGCGTGCACTGACCGCAGGACTCGTGGGCGAAGAACTTCATGATCCGCCACACGTACTTCGGGATGTCGCTGGTGTGGTCCATGACCACGATGCCGCCGGAGCCGGCCATCGTGCGGAGTGCGCGGCCGCCGCCGAGATCGAACTGCTGACCGGGGCGGACCATGACGGGCTTGATCCGCTCGTCGGTCTGCAGCGCATCGAACTCGCACGGCACATCGAGCTCGTCGGCATCGAGCGGCGGCATCGACACGCCACCGGGGATCACGGCCTTGACCTTGTTCCCCTTCCACACGCCACCGCAGACATCGTTGATGATCTGGTTGAACGTGATGCCCATCGGCAGCTCGAACACGCCCGGCTTGTTGACGTGGCCCGAGACGCACACCATGCGGGTGCCGCCCGAGCGGCCCATGCCGAGGCCGTTGAACCAGGCGCCGCCCTTGTCGATGATGAACGGCACGTTCATCAGGGTCTCGACGTTGTTGACGATCGTGGGGTTGCCGAACAGGCCCTTGACCGCCGGGAACGGCGGCTTGAGGCGCGGCTGACCGCGCTGGCCCTCGAGCGAGTTGAGGAGCGCCGTCTCCTCGCCGCAGATGTACGCGCCGGCGCCGCGGTGAACGGTGAGCTGGACCTCGAGGCCGGTGCCGAGGATGTTCTTGCCGAGGTAGCCGCGGGCGTACGCCTCGTCCACGGCCTTCTGCAGGACCGCGTACTCGCGCATCATCTCGCCGCGGATGTAGATGTAGTTGTGCACGGCCTTGAGCGCGTGCGCCGAGATGATCATGCCCTCGATGAGGAGGTGCGGATCCCAGTAGATCAGCTCGCGATCCTTGCAGGTGCCGGGCTCGCTCTCGTCGGCGTTGCAGACGAGGTGGACCTGCTTGGCATCCTTGGGGACGAAGCCCCACTTGGTGCCGGTGGAGAACCCTGCACCGCCGCGGCCGCGCAGGTTCGAGGCCTTGACCTCGTTGATGATGTCGTCGGGGCGCATCGCCAGCGCCTTGCGCAGCGTGCCGTACCCGCCGGTCTTCTCGTAGCCGGCGAGGGTCTGCGCGTCCTGGTTCCCGAACCGGGCGGAGACGAGCTTGGTTCCGATCTCGGTCGGCATTACACGACCTCCGACTCGGGCGACGGGTGCGCTTCGAGATCCGCGACGATCTTCCCGACCTGCTCGGGCGTGATGTCGAGGAAGTACTTGGTGCCGACCACGGCGCACGGCGCGTTGGCGCACGCGGCGATGCACTCCTCCTCGACGAGCGTCAGCTGCTTGTTCGAGGTGGTGCCGCCCTTTTTGACCCCGAGCTTCTGCTCGAACGCGGCGAGCACCTCGTAGCCGCCACGCATCATGCACGAGATGTTCGTGCACATCCGGATCGTCGTCTTTCCCGACGGTTCGAGCCGGTACATCGTATAGAACGTCGCCACGCCGTAGACGTGGGCGTACGGGAGGTCGAGCGTCGTCGCGACCAGGCGGAGCGCGTCCTCCGAGAGGTGGCCGAACTCTTTTTGCGCGAGGTGCAGCGCTGCCATGACGACCGGCTTCTTGGTCCCGGAGACCAGATACCGTTCGCACAAGGCCGCGATCTTCTTCTGGGCGTCCGGGGAGAATTCGAGTGACATCGAGGTGTTGCCCTGCGCCGACCCGAGTCGGGTAAGCCGGCGAAAATTAGGACGGTGGGCCCAATGGGTCAATCGATGGGGGCGCCAAACAGTGGATGGGGATCCGGTGGTTTCCCCCAGCAGCCGTGGCAATTCGTCGCGCCGGCCGGGGGCGTGGGGGCCGTGGACCGATCGTGTGTGATATCTGGTCGCGAATGGCCCCGGACGCCCCTCTCACGCGGATCGAGAAGCTCGCCCTGAAGTTCGGTGAGCTGGCGAACGAGGATCCCCGAGGCAAGTGGATGCAGACCCGGTTCCTCCGGGGGTTCTCCTACGTCTGGGTCCGCGCCGCGATCGCCAAGCGGATCATGGTCGAGGGTCTCGAAGATCTGATGGCGCTCCGGCCCGAGAGCGGCGTCATGCTGGTGGCGAACCACCGGAGCTTCTTCGACTCCTACTGCATGCTCCTGGCCTGCTACATGGGCCCGGTCGCGTGGGCGAGATCGCTCCAGTTCCCGGTGCGCTCGAACTTCTTCTACGACTCGCCGTTCGGGATCGCGATCAACGCGGCGATCGCGGGCGGCGCGATGTACCCGCCGATCTTCCGTGACAAGGAGCGGCGCCAGCTCAACGACGAGGCCCTCGATCGCATGGTCGAGATCCTCAAGCGCCCCGGCAGCGTCCTCGGGATGCACCCGGAAGGTACCCGGGGCAAGGGTGCCGATCCGTACGAGCTCCTGCCGGCCCAGCCCGGCGTGGGCAAGGTCGCGCTGCTCGCCCGGCCGATGGTGGTCCCGGCGTTCATCAACGGGCTCGGCAACAACATCGTCGACGATATCCGCGTCACGTTCACCTCCGAGGCGCGCCGCAGCAAGGCGATCGTCACCGTGTTCGGCCCGCCGGTGGACTACGCCGATCTGATGGCAGAGAAGCCGCGCCCCACGCTCTACAAGAAGTGCGCAGACCGCTTCATGGCAAGGGTCAAGGAGCTCGCGGTGCGAGAGAAGGAGATCCGGGCAGACATCGACGCCGGGCGCGTCACCGACGACGACCCGCGCTGGATCTCGAACCGCGGCGCCAGCAAGCTGTACGCTCGCGAGGGCTAGCCGACCTGCTACCATGTGACGGCCGATGGCCGTCGACGGATCCGACGACACGCTCGCCAGCTCGCTGCCCACGCTCACGGGCGGTCAGGGGGAGTTCGCGGAGATCATCGGGTACCGCTATCAGATCGTGCGCTGGCTCGGCGGCGGTGGCATGGGGCGGGTCTACGAGGTCAAGGACACCGAGCTCGGCGAGCGCGTCGCGCTGAAGGTGCTGCGCGGCAATCTCTCCGACGAGGCGATCGAGCGGTTCCGTCGCGAGGTCCGCCTGACCCGCCGGATCCAGCACCGCAACGTCGCCCGCATGTTCGATATCGGCGAGCACAACGGGGACAAGTTCCTCACGATGGAGCTCGTCGATGGCGCGCCGCTGACGCGCGACCTTGGTAGCCCGCTGCCCTGGACCCGGATCCAGAGCCTCGCGATGCAGATCTCGGCAGGCCTCGCTGCCGCGCATCGGGCGGGCGTGATCCACCGCGATCTCAAGCCCGACAACGTGTTGATCGAGGCCGGCACCGACCGCGCCGTGATCACCGACTTCGGGATCGCCCGCTCCGGCGAGGATCCGTCGGTCACGCAGGTCGGCGTGGTGATCGGCACCCCGCGGTACATGGCGCCGGAGCAGCTCGCGGGCGGCGACGTCGATGCGCGCGCGGATCTGTTCTCGCTCGGCGTGATGCTGTTCGAGCTCGCCTGCGGAAAGCGGCCGTGGGGTGGCGACAACGCGATCTCGATCGCCGTCGCCCAGGTCACCCAGCCGATGCGCGACCTCGAGCCCGCCTCCGTCCCCGCCGCGTTCGTCGCGATCGTGCACCAGTGCCTCGCGCTCGATCGCACGCTGCGCCCTTCCACCGCGGAGCAAGTGCACGACGCGATCGCCGCGTGCGAGTACACGCCCACCGAGCACACGCGCACCGCGCGGACCACGCTCGCTCCTTCCAGCTCGCCCTCGCTCTCGCCCTCCCCCACCGGCCGCTCCACCCTGACCTCGGCCGGCACCGACACCGCGATCGCCGTGTTGCCGTTCGTGTGCCTGCCGGCAGACACCTACCTCGCGGATGGGCTCGTCGAGGATCTGGTGGATACGCTGTCGACCACACCGTCGCTCAAGGTCCGCCCGGGTGGCGTACTGCGCGCGCGCGCCGAGCAGGATCCACGCGCGATCGGAGCCGAGCTCGCCGTCGATCACGTGGTCTCTGGCTCCGTGCGACGAACGCCCGCGGGCCTGCGCGTGTCCGCACGGCTGATCAGCATCGCCGACGGGTTCCAGATCTGGGCGCATCGCGTGGACTGCACCGAGAACGAGATCCTCTCGGTCAGCGAGCAGCTGGGTCATGGCATCGCGCATGCGCTCTCGACGCGCGCGGGTGCCCAGACCAGCGCGATCGATCAGGAGGCGGTGGACTACTACCTGCGGGCCCGCGGGGAGCTGCGCCGGTTCTGGAGCGAGCACGCCGAGAATGCGACCGAGCTGCTGGAGAAGGCCGCGCTGATCGCCCCGACCTCGGGCCCGATCATCTCGGCGCTGGCGTACGCGAGCGTCCAGGCGTGGATCCGCAAGGGCACCCCGGAGCATCTCGCGCGCGCCGAGCTCGCGGTGCAGCGCGGCCTCGCCAGTGGCTACGGCGAGAGCTTCCTCGCCGCCTCGAACCTCAAGTTCAACCGCGGCGATCTGATCGGTGGCGCCACCGATCTCGGGTACGCGCTCGCACGCGTCCCGATGTCCGCGCAGGCCCACGAGACCGCCGGGCGGCTGCTCGTGGAGGTCGATGCGGTGGGCGAAGGGCTCCGCCACTTCGACATGGCGATCGGGCTCGATGCCAGCCGTGGGCAGGGCCTCCAAATGGACCTCGCTCGGATCGAGGCCCTGCGTGGCGATTGGGCAAGCGCGGAGCAGCGGCTCACGCTCCTGGTCCACGATCCCGATCCACCGATCATGCAGCTCGGCGCCGTGATCGACGCGCGGCTGGCGATCTGGAAGAAGGACCTGACCCGCGTGCTCGCCGCCGTGGCACGGCTGCCGCCGCGATTCCGTGGCGGAGGGTTCGATCTCGTCGGCGTGTACGTGAAGTGGTTCAACACCGGCGCGTTCGAAGAGGAGCCGTGGCTCGCCCACCTCCACGAGCTCAGCGCCGCCGATCAGCCGCACCGCACCCAGCTCGCCTCGTTCCAGCGCATGGTCGAGGTCTCTGCGTTGATGGAGCAGGAGCATGCCACCCACCAGGGGCTGCGCCTGGGGTCACGCCATGGCCTGCTCGACGTGCTGTGGGTGGAGCACTGTCCGCTGCTCGCGCCGTTCGCCACGGCGCCCTGGATGATCGAGCTGAAGGACGAGATCCGCGGGCGGGCGCGCGCGGTGCTCAAGGCATTCCGGGCGGCCAATGGCTGAAGGCTGTCCGTGCAGCTGCAACTCGATCGCATCTGTGGCAGGGTGCGGTTGATGCGTGGTTCCGTCCAGCGCCGCCGCGGCTCGAGTGCCGCCGCCATCGCGCTGCTCGTGCTCGCGCACCTCGGTGCGCTGGCCCACGCCTCCGCCGTCCAGCACGTTCGCTGCGCCACGCACGGCGAGCTGGTCGAGGCCGCCGAGATCGACGCGCACGGCAACGATGCCGATCGGCTGGTCGGCGCCCATGGCGACGCCCGCGAAGATGACCACTGCGAGATCGCCGCGGCGCTCCATCACGCCGCCACCGCGCCGCGCGCCACCCTCGCCGCGACGTCGATCCTCCACACGCCGATCGCCGCGCTGCGGCCGCTGGTCACCGTCGTCCGCGCCTCCGTCTATCTGTTCGCTCCGAAGACCTCGCCGCCGGATCACTGGGTTTCGTTCACCTAGTCCGATCGTCTCCGGCAAGTTCGAGGTCTCCCATGCTCACGCTCCGTCGCGGGTGCGCACTCGCGCTCCTCGTGTTCGCTCTCACCTGGGTCACGCTGACCCCCGCCGCGGCGTCGGTCGACGCCGTCATCCAGGGCGTCGTCGATGACGCCCTGATGCATCCCCTGCCCGGTGCGACCGTGGTCCTCCACGACGCCTCCGGCAAGACCGTCGCGCAGACCACGACCGGCGCCGACGGCGCGTTCACGTTCCCTGGAGTCGCGTTCGGCGACTACACCGTCGAGGCGAGCGCCCCCGGACTGGTCTCGGACCACCAGCACGTCCAGGTCGGCTCCTCGGAGGTCAAGTCTCTCGAGCTGACGCTGGTCAACGAGTCCGAGGTCATCGCGATCAGCGAGGACTGGGCGGTGCCCGAGCCGAGCACCGCGACGGGCAGCGTGTCCACCGTCGATCGCCGCCAGCTCGACGAGCTCCCAGGCGCGGACGATCGGCCCGTCACCGAGGTGATCGCCACGCAGCCCGGGTTCGTCGCGGACGCGCTCGGGAGCGTGTACGCGCGCGGCACGCACTCGAGCATCCAGTACCAGATCGATGGGATCCCGGTCCCCGATTCCGTCGGCAGCCTGTTCGCGGCCTCGATCCCGGTGCGCCTGATCGAGGGCCTCGAGCTGATCACCGGCGGCATGCCCGCCGAGTACGGCCGGCGGCTCGGCGCGGTGGTCAACCTCCAGACCCGACGTGCCGGGGCGCAGGCCGAGGGCTCGGCGTCGGTGCGCTATGGCTCGTTCCAGACCGTCGAGCCGGGCGTCGCATACACCACCAAGCTCGGGCCGATCGGCGTGTTCGCGGGCGGCAGCGTGACGTACTCGCAGCGCGCGCTCGATCCACCCTCGCGGGATGTCGTGTTCCACGACACGGGCACGAGTGGGCGCGTGTTCACCCGGTTCGACTACGCGCCGTGCGAGGTCAACCGGTACGAGCTGTTCGCCACGTTCGCGCACAACCGGTTCCAGATTCCTCTCGATCCGTCGATCCCCGTATTCGATCCGAACGTGTCGCGACCGCCGGATCAGTTCGGCAACGATGCGCCGGTGCACATCCCGCTGTCCACGAACGCCACCGAGACCGAGGACGAGCTGTTCGTCGCGGGCTCGTTCACTCATACCTACGAGAACACCGGCACGCTCCAGGTCGCGCCGCTCTACAAGCTCTCGCGCGGCCGGCTGTTCGGGGATGCGCGCCACGCTCTCGATGACACCGCCGATCCGGGTGCCACGACGAGCGACGTCGATCGCACCGCGCATCACCTCGGAGGGATCGCGGGGTACTCGATCCTGCGCGGTCGCCACCTGATGAAGGCCGGCGTCTCGCTCGACGGGCTATATGGCACGACCGACTACACCGCCTATGTCCGCGACGATGCGAACGGCGGGATCGATCAGGGCCTGACCGCGCGCGGCACCGATCGCACCAAGGCCGTGTCCTCGGGCGCGTACGTCCAGGATCGCTGGACGCACGGCAAGCTCGTGCTCGATCTCGGGATCCGCTTCGATCAGATGCACGTCATGCTCGCCGACGGCGCTACCGATGACTCGTTCGGCGTGTCGCCGCGGACGGGCGTCTCGTATGCGTTCTCGAAGGACACCGTGGTGCACGCGTTCACCGGCGTGCTGTGGCAGCCGCCCGCTCCGCTCGATGCGGCGAACGCGGCGCGCGCACTCGGCGTGGTCCCCGCCGATCAGCCGATCGCCTATGACCTCAAGCCCGAGACCGATGTGTTCTCCGAGCTCGGCGTGATCAGCAAGCTGTCGTCGCACCTCCGCGGCGGCCTGACCGCGTGGGGGCGGTATGCGTGGAACCAGCTCGACAACACGTCGATCGGCTCGACGAGCCTGGTCTCGAGCTACAACTTCCGCCGGGGCCGGGCGTTCGGCATCGAGGGGACCGTCGAGGCGCGCGTCGGCCCGTGGCTATCCCTGTTCGCGAACGGTGCGTATGGCAAGGCGCAGGGCAAGGGCATCGCGTCGGCGACCTACCTGTTCGATCCCGCGGACGTCGCGAGCACCGAGTGGCAGACGCTCGATCACGCACAGACGCTCACCGCCAACGCCGGAGGCACGGTGCGCGATGGCCGGTTCACGCTGACCTCGCTCGCCACCTATGGCTCGGGGCTGCGCACCGGCCCCTCGAACACCGACCACGTCCCCGGCCACGTGAAGGTCGATGTCTCGACCACCTACGGGTTCGTGCCTCACGGCTATCCGATCAAGGTCGGCATCGACGTGCTCAATGTGTTCGATGCGCGCTACGCGTACCGGATCGCGAACGGGTTCGTGGGCAGCTCGTACGCGCCGCCGCGCACCGTGTTCTTGACGCTCTCGGTGCCGCTCGCCGCCGAGCCGCACCACGCCGGGGAGTGAGCGGCGATCGGCGCGGCGTTCAGTGCAGCTGTGGCGCCGGCGAGATCCGCGTCCCGGTCAGCGCGCCCTTCACCCACACCACGCCGGCGCCGCCACCACCGCCACCGCCGGCGCCGCTGCCCTGCACCGGCTTCAGCCCCGCCTGCGCGGCGATCGCGGCCGCGGCGCCGTTTCCCCCGACACCGCCCTTGTCCATCCCCTGTCCAATGCCGCCGATCGCCGCCTGATCGTACAGCGCGGTGGTCCCGTCCGCGCCGGGATTGCCCGCGCCGCCCTCTCCGCCACCCCCGCCCGCCCCGCCGTTCGCGGCGATCGTCCCGACCAGCTGGATGCTCGGTGCGTCGAGGACGATCAGCCCGCCGGCTCCGCCACCACCACCACCACCGCGACTTCCGGCCAGCGTTCCCGCACCACCGCCAGCCCCCGACGCGAACACCGCGCCCGTGCTCGTGATCGCGATCGTGCTTCCAGCGTAGAGCGCCACCGCCCCGCCAGGGCTGCCTGCTGCACCACTGCTGGCGCCGAGGCCGGATCCCCCCGCGCCGCCGGCACAACCACTGCGAATCGAGGTGACGCTGATCGGCGCCGCAGCGACTCCGCCGGCACCACCCGTGCCCGACGAGTTCCCGGGCCCGCCGTCGCCGCCACGGGTGCCGAAGCTGCCGCCGGCACCACCGCCTGCCTCGTTGGCATTCGCGCCCGCGAGCCCCGCCGAGCACGCGATCGAGCTGGCCGCGGCGCCGAGCACACCGACGCGCCGTGACGACACGTCGAGCGCCGCGTTGACGGAGATCGGCCCGCCGGCGATCAAGACCAGCGCGCGGCTCCCCGTGACGACGGTGCTCTCGATGCTCAAGGTGCCCGCCGCGACCACGCACAGGGAGGGCCCAGCAGGCTGGGTCCGGACCTCGCAACGCGGATCACTGTCGGTGTCGAACGCGCCAGCGAGGATCACCGTCCCGACCGGCGGCGCGGTCAGACAGATCGGCACCAGTGAGCCGAAGCAGAGCTGCGCATCCACGAGGCTGGCGTCTCCCGTGCTGGTATCGATGCCCGATCCCGCATCTCCAGTCTGGAAGTCATCGATCCCGAGCAGGGCGTGACACCCCGCGCTCGAGAGGAGCAGCGCAACGAGAGCCGAGCATCGCACCACGCCCCCCACGGTATCACTCGACCTTGAGCGGCGGCGGTTTTCGTGGAGGCGTGCCATCGGCGGTCTCCGGCGCGGTCTCCCGCGTGAACGAGACGAACGCCATCGCCGGGCGCTTCGAGTGCTCCGTCATCACGAACCGGATGCCCTCGAGCGTGTAGCCCAGCGGCACCCACTCGTTGACGCATTCCTCGAGGCTCTCGTCGGTGACGATCGAGAGCTCGACGAACTTGTACTGGAGCGCCACCGCGCCCTAGACCTTCGCGAGGAGCTTGGCCGCGTGCGGAGCGTGATAGCTGATGATGATGTCGGCGCCGGCCCGGCGAATGCCGGTGAGCGTCTCCATCACCACGCGATCGCGATCGATCCAGCCGTTGGCCGCCGCCGCCTCGATCATGGCGTACTCACCGCTCACCGCGTACGCGGCGATCGGCATGTTGATGTCGTCGGAGACGGCGCGGATCACGTCGAGGTACGCGAGCGCGGGCTTGACCATGATGATGTCGGCGCCCTCGGCGACGTCCATCGAGGCCTCGCGCACGGCCTCGGCGACGTTCGCGTAGTCCATCTGGTGACCCTTGCGATCGCCCGAGGTGGGAGCGGACTCCACGGCCTCACGGAACGGGCCGTAGTAGGCGGAGGCGTACTTCACGGAGTACGCCATGATCGCCACCTGGTCGAAGTGCTGCTCGTCGAGGCTCTCGCGACACGCGCCGACGAAGCCATCGAGCATCCCCGACGGCGCCACGACATCGCAGCCCGCCTTGGCGTAGCTGACCACCGTCCGCGCGAGGTTCTCGAGCGTGGCGTCGTTGTCGAGCTCGCCCTCGTGCAGCACGCCGCAGTGGCCGTGGTCGGTGTACTCGCAGAAGCACGAGTCCACCATCACCACGAGCTCGGGCCGGGCCTTCTTGATCGCGCGGATCGCCTTCTGGACCACGCCCTGGTCCTTCCAGGCCTCGGAGCCCACGGCGTCCTTGTGCTCGGGGATCCCGAACAGGATGACGGCGGGGATGCCGAGGTCGGCAGTGCGAGCCGCGGCCTCGGTGGCCTTGTCGACGGAGAAGTTGAACTGGCCGGGCAGCGACTTGATCGGCTTCTCGACCCCGGAGCCGGGGACGACGAACAGCGGATAGACGAAGTCGTCGACGCTGAGCCGGGTCTCTCGGACCATGCGGCGAAGCCCCTCGGTGCGACGCATCCGGCGCGGCCGGTACTCGGGGAAGTTCATGTGCGTCCTGGATACACCGCGGCGACCGCCTTGGCCAACCCCTCCGGGGTCGGGGAGGTCGCGATCGTGACGGTCTGGACCCCGGCCTCCCGGAGGACGGCGGCCGTGGTGTCGCCGATCGCCGCGAACGTCGTCGGCAGCAAGGCGATCGGCCCGAGGACGTTGATCAGCGCGGCGACCTGGGACGGCGCGAACACCACGCACACCGCCGCCTGCCCCGTGACGAGCAGCTCCCTGCCGCGCACGAGCGAAGGATCGTCGGGCGGCGTGGCGACGGTGCGATACGCAACGATGTCGACGATCTCCACCCCCGCGGCGCGCAACACCGCGATCGCCTCCTCGCGGCCATCCTCGGCGCGCGGCACCAGCACGCGACGGCCCGCCAGATCGCGGGCTGCGAGCATCGCCTGCGCCAGGCTCGCGCCATCGTGCGCGCTGCTCGGGTGCTGCGAGCTGATCCCGGCGGCGGCGAGGGCTCGCCGGGTGGCCGGCCCCACGGCCCACACCTCCGGAAGCTGGCGAACCCCGTCCTCGCGGGCCCGGGCGAGCGCGGCCGCCGCGCGGGCGCTCGCGACCATCACGGCGGCGTGGCCCCCATGCTCGAGAGCGCGGACCAGTGCCTGCGGATCGCGGGGCGGCGCCGTGCGGGTGACGGGCATCGCCACGGCCTCGAGGCCGAGCGCGGCGAACACGTCGACATAGGCGGAGGTCGAGTCGAGGTAGCGCGTGAGCACCGCGAACGGCATCGCCTCATCTTACGCGAGTTACGCCGGTTGGGAGAGGAGGCGCCGGACCGCGCCGCGCGTGTTATAGCCCTGACGTGCGTTGCTGCTGGACCTTGCTGGTGATCGCCGCGTGCTCCAACAACGGGGCCAAGCGCGAGGATGGATCGACGATGCCGCCCCCGAAGCCAGAGAATCCTGATCCCAGCCTGGTGACCAAGGCCCCGAAGGTCTACCTGTCCACGCCGCGCGGTGACGTCGCCGTGACCGTCGAGGTGGTCAACACCTGGCCCAAGATCGAGAAGGGCCTGATGTTCCGCGAGCACCTCCCACCCGACGACGGGATGCTGTTCTTCATGGGCTACGAGCACGATCACGCGTTCTACATGCGGAACACGCTGATCCCGCTCGACATGATCTTCATCACCAAGGATCTGACGATCGCCGGGATCGTCGAGCAGGCCGAGCCGCGCACGGAGACCCTGCGCAAGGTCGGCGCGCCGAGCATGTACGTGCTCGAGGTCAACGGCGGGTACACGCGCTCGCACGGCGTCAACGCCGGCGCGAAGGTCCGGTTCGACGGCGTGACCCCGTAGCTACGGCGTCGCCGAACCGCTACCGCTACCGCCGCCGCCGCTGCCGCCGCCACTCGGGGGCGGATCGGGGATCATCGCCGGGATCTCGACCAGCACCTCGGTGGTCTGCGTGGTCGGCGAGGCGTTGACCGTGACGACCTTGCAGTACGCGGGCAGCTTGTCGCCGTGGCGCTCGCTGTAGCCCATCGCGGCCATGCCGCGGACCTCCGACGGGAACGGCACCACGCACGCGCTGTACTGCCCGGGCACCACCTCCTTGAAGGCCGCGGGCTCCCCGCTGCGCAAGATCACCCACTGCGAGGCGCCCGGGCCCGCCGCGGCCATGCGCAGCGACAGCTCGCTCGCGGTCTTCACCGCGATCACGCCCGTGGTCAGCCACACGCTCGCGACCACGAGCTCGCCGGCCTTGGGCTTGGGCGCCACGTTGAGCGTCACCGCACCGGGCTCGACGGCGAGATCGATCGTGACCTCCTTGCCCGACGGCACGGCGATCTGCTTGGAGTAGAACCGCATGCCCATCATCGGCATGCCGAGCGTCGCCGAGACCTTGTAGACGTCGGGGGCCAGCTTGTCGAACCGGTACGTGCCGTCGGGGCCCGAGGCCACGTTGTAGAGCGCGCCCGGCGTGGTGGTGGATTGCGCGCTCACGAACACGCCCTCGGCAGGCTTGCCGCCCTGCCGCAGCACCCCCGAGAGCGCGCCGAACGCCTGCAGCTCGAGCGTCAGCTCGGTCTGGCCCGGCATCTCCGTCGGTAGACGCAGCGCCTTCGAGCGCCCGAGGCTCGGCTGCTCGGCGACGATCGTGATGTCACCATCGTTGAAGCCCGACATCGCGAACGCGCCGTCGTCGCCGGTGGTGGTCTCCTTGGTGCCGCGGCCCATCGGCCCCATGCCCTGGGCGCTGTTCGACGAGCCCGTCCCGAAGATCATCCGCCCGGCGTAGACCGTGGCACCTGGCACCGGCTTGCCATCCGCGAGCACCACGCCCGAGATGCCGCGTCCGCGCGCGATCG
This sequence comes from Myxococcales bacterium, assembly GCA_016720595.1. Lineage (GTDB taxonomy): Bacteria > Myxococcota_A > Polyangia > Haliangiales > Haliangiaceae > JABFXX01. The sequence goes on along the minus strand of JADKKI010000072.1, from coordinate 155,531 downwards.
TGATCGTCCCGACATCCGTCGTCTTGCCCGGATCGATCGTCACCTCGAGCACGCGGGTCTGAAAGCTCGGGCCGCGCACTTGCAGCTCGATCTTCTTGACCGGTGTCAGCGCATCGAGCGCGAACTCGTCCTTCGCGAACGTCTGCTGCTGCATGCCGACCGAGACCGTGTAGGCGCCCGGCGCCGTGCCGTCGGCGAACGCGACCTTGCCCTTCACCGCACCCTCGGGCTCGAGCACGAGCTTGAGATCCTTGGTGCCGGTCTGCGCGGCCGTGCCCTCGCCGAACGTGCGCCGTCCGCGGCTCGCGGCGTGGGCCGGCATCGCGTTCACGAGGTAGCTACCCGGCGCGAGCCCGGTGAGCGTGAAGTGGCCGCCCGCGTCGGTCAGCTCCTGCGGGAACCCGCGGAGGCGCCAGTTCACCATGTCGGGGACCTTGCCCGGGTCGCGGAAGTTCGGGCCCGCGGAGACCTGCACGCCCTCGACGGGCTGGCCCTTCGGATCGACGACGATGCCGGCGATCGTGCCGGTCACGTCGAGCGTCAGCGTGACGTCGCCGACGTCGCCGCGCGTGGCATCCACCGGCAAGCTCTGCGACGACGCGGTCTCGTGGATCGCCACCGCGACGAGCTCGCGGCGCGGCAGGCCCTTGATCTCGAACGCGCCCTTGTCGTCGGTGAAGGCCTGACGCGGTGCCGCGACGATCATCGTCCGCAGCGCGAGGCCGATCCGCACGCGCGCGCTCGGGACGGGTTGCTTGTTCGCATCCACCACGTGGCCGCGGACCACCGCGCCCGCGGCCATCACGATCGTCACGCCCGTGCGCTCGGTCTTCCCATCGAGGGTGACGATCGTCGACGTGCCGGGCGCGAGGTCATCGTGGCTGGCCACGAACCGGAACGAACCTGCCGGGAGGGCCTCGAACACGAACGCGCCGTCCGCACCGGAGACCACCGCATCGTGACGCTCGTCGGCCTGCTGTGACCAGTCCGACGCGCCGCTGTAGACCACGCGAGCGCCCGCGACGGCCGCACCCTTGTCGTCGACCACGGTCCCCGCGACCTTCGCGCCCGGCACCAGCGTGAGCTGCGCATCGTTGTCGCCGGAGCCGACCTGGATCCACTGGAACGTGCGCGCCATCCCGGGCGCGTACCCGGCGAGCTGATAGCCGCCCGGGATCACGGTCGCGAACGTCGCCACGCCTACCTTGGTGGTCGCCTGCTGCTCGTCGATCCCACGGAGCTCCACCGTCGCGCCGTCGACGGTCTTGCCATCGGATGTGGTGACGCGCACGGTGACCTTGGCCGCCGGGCGGAGGCGCAGCACCACGGGCTCGCTGGTTGCCGTCAGCCGGGCCGTGAGCGGGCCTGCGATCCCGCCGCTGCCGCGCGCGACCAGCGTGTACGGGCGGGCCACGAGGTTGTCGAACGCGAACCCACCGTCCTCCTCCGAGGTCGTGGTGCGCGGCGGGTTCGACGACAGCACGACGGTCACGCCCCCGGCGGGCTTGTCCCCCTCACCGAGCACCTGGCCCTCGAGGCGCAGCGCGCCCTTCGGATCGTCGTCGATCATCGCGGGGATCTGGGCTGCCTGATCGCCAGCCCCGGGCGCGCCGGCCGGGCCGCGGCGCGGTGCGTCGGAGTGTGCGGCCGGCGTGGCGACCTGCGCCGAGCCCGATGTAGGTGCGGCGTTACCGCTCTTGCGCATCCACCACACGCCCAGCACGACCGCGATGGCGAGACCCAAAACCACGGCGACCGTCAGCTTCCGGCTCATGTTGCGCGGAGTATCACACCGTCGAGGCGCGCTTGTTGTGCCCACTCCTGGTTCTGCGCTAGAACCTTCCCTACCGAACCTAGCCCAGGGGAATCACATGGCATCGATCCGTCAGCTGTTCTGTCTCGCCGCCGCCGCTCTTCCGCTCACCCTCGCTGCCTGTGGCGGCGACGATGGTGGCACCGTCATCCCGGAAGGCATGCACTACCAGTTCGTGTCCAAGCGCGCGTTCGTCCCGACGAACAACAACCAGGCGCGCGAGTTCGGCCTCGATATCGGCAGCTCGAGCGGCAAGCTCGACAAGACCGTCGACAACCAGCTCGGCATGGTGCTCGGCACGCTCGCCTCGATGGGCTTCGACATCCAGAGCACGATCGATGAGGCGGTCGCCAAGGGCAGCATCATCCTGCTCGTCGATTTCCAGACCAAGGACTTCACCAACACCACCGCGGCGGGCCTCAAGATCCTCCTCGGCTCGAACCCGATGCCCGCTCCGTGCAACCCCGGCCCGCCGGTCGAGGAAGCCTGCACGATGGCCAAGCCCCCGGTGTGCGCCGGCTGCGCCCACCACCTCCAGGGCACCGGCACCTTCGGGATCGACACGAAGTCCCCGGACACCGCGGCGGTCGGCGGCAAGATCATCAACGGCACGTTCAACGGCGGCCCCGGCGATATCTCGCTGCAGATCGCGCTCGGCGGCACCGATGCCATCCAGCTCGATCTGATCGGCGCGCGCGCCAAGGCCTCGGGCATCACCGACTCGGCGATCGACAGCGTGATCCTCGCGGGCGCGCTCACCGCCGATGACCTCAACACCAAGGTCATCCCGGCGATCCAGAAGCAGATCGCGCCGATCATCACGCGTGACTGCAACATGCCGACCGTGCCCCCGGGCTGCGGCTGCATGAGCGGCTCCACCGGCAAGACCGTCCTCGACCTGTTCGATGGCGACATCACCGGCACCGCGAAGGACTGCATGGTCTCGGTCGAGGAGATCAAGGGCAACAGCCTGATCCAGAGCCTCCTCGCCCCGGACGTGAAGATCGACGGCAAGGACGCGCTCTCGCTCGGCATCAAGGTCCAGGCCACCAAGGCCACGTTCCCCGCCCAGATGTAATCTTGACGATGTAATCTCGACTCGATCGCTCGAACAGGCCACGGCAACGTGGCCTGTTCTCGTTTCGGCGGGCGCTATCCGCGGATGATCGAGGTGCCGCTGCGCGCGAGGGCCGCCGCCCCGACCAGGCCAGCGTCGTCCCCGAGCTCGGCAGGCGCCACGGTGAGCTGCTCGAGGATCGCCACCGGTGCAGCCACCATCAGCGAGGTCGTGACCAGCTCGTAGAGCACCGGGGTCCGGCCGAGCAGGCCGCCGCCGAGGACGAGCCGCTCGGAGTTGAGCACCGCGAGGGCATTGCCGAGCACGACGGCGAGCATCGGCGCGAGCTCGCTCCACAGGGCGAGCGCCCACTCGTCGCCCTGCCCGGCCGCCTGATCGACGTGGCCGGGGGTGACGAGCCCCGCGCCACCCGCGAGCTCGATCGCCGCGGAGCGCGCGCCCGCGCCGAGCTCGTCCGCGATCCGCCTCGCCACGTAGCTGCCGCCAACGTAGGCCTCGATGCAGCCGCGCTGCCCGCACGCACACGGTGCGGCATCGTCGTCCCACCGGATCTTGACGTGCCCGATCTCGCCGGCACAGTTGCTGACGCCCTCGACGAGCTGCCCGCCGGCGATCACGCCGCCGCCGATGCCCGTGCCGACGTAGACCCCGAGCACATCGCGACATCCGCGCGCCGCACCGCCGACCGCCTCGCCCCACACCACGGCGTTGACATCGTTGTACACGCCGAGCGCGAACCGCCCGCCCAGCCGCGCCGCGAGCAGCTTCCCGAACGGCACATCGCGCCAGCGCAGGTGCGGCGAGTTCGCGACCGTGCCCTCACGATCGCGCAGCATCGCTGCGATCCCCACGCCCAGCGTGGCCTCCCCGGGGCCCGCGAGCCGCTCGGCGGCCGCCGCGAGCCGGGTCACGATGGTCTCGGGATCGCGCGGCTCGCCGACCTCCTCCTTGTGCACCTCGAGCGGCGTGGTGCCATCGCTCGCGAACGTGGCGATCCGGAAGTTGGTCCCGCCGAGGTCCACGCCGAGATGCGCCGTCATACGCGCCTCGCGGTCTCGAGGTGCGCCTCGATCGCGGCCTTGATCTCCGCGAGCCGCGGGGCGGTGACCGCCTCGCAGCGCATCACCAGCGCGGCCTGCGTGTTGGACGCACGCAACAGGCCCCAGCCGCCCTCGAACTTCGCGCGCACGCCGTCGATGTCGACCACGCTCGTCACCCGCGGGTCTTCGCGCAACAGGCGCGTGACCTCAGCCACCACCGCGAACTTCCGATCGTCGGCGCAATCGATCCGGAGCTCGGGGGTGTTGATCATCACCGGGAGCTCGTCCGCGAGCTCGGCGAGGGTGTGCAGGCTGCGCGACAGCAGCTCGAGCAGCCGCGCCCCGGCATAGATGCCGTCGTCAAAGCCCAGCCAGCGATGCGCGAAGAACATGTGGCCCGACATCTCGCCGGCGAGCTGCGCGCCCGTCTCCTTCATGCGCGCCTTGATCAGCGAGTGACCGACCTTCCACATCTCGGCCTGCCCGCCGGCGCGGATCAGCTCGTCATACATCGCCTGCGAGCACTTCACCTCGCCCACGAACTTGGCGTGCGGGACCTCCGCGAGCACGGCCTTGCCGAGGAGGATCATCAGCTGATCGCCCCACAGGATCCGGCCGGTGGCATCCACGGCCCCGATCCGATCCGCGTCCCCATCGAGCGCGATGCCGAGCTCCGCGCCCTCCTTCTTCACCATGGCGATCAGATCGGCCACGTTCTCCGGCTGCGTGGGATCCGGGTGGTGGTTGGGGAACGTGCCATCGAGATCGCAGTACAGCGGCACCACCTCCACGCCGAGGCGGCGATACAGGCCCACCGCGGTGGGGCCACCGGCGCCATTGCCGGCATCGACCACGACCTTGATCCGCCGCTTGCCGAACGACAGCACGCTGGTGGCGTGCGCGTGGTACGCGCCGATGATGTCGCGCGAGTGGATCGCCTTGATGGGGTGCGGCGCATCGCTCGCGAGCACCACGGCCACCTCGTCGCGCAGCTGGGCGATCGCCTCGCCATGCAGGGTCTCGCCGTGGAGCATGATCTTGAAGCCGTTGTCCTCCGCGGGGTTGTGACTCCCCGTGATCATCACGGCCGCCGCCGGCTTCAGGTGCTGCTCCGCGAAGTACACCAGCGGCGTGGGGACGACGCCGACGTCCACCACCTCGGCGTGCACCCGCAGCCCGTCGGTGAGCGCCGCGAACAGCCGCGGAGAGTGGGTGCGGCAGTCGCGACCGACGACCACGGTGCCTCCGGCCTTGGCGCCGATCGCGATGCCGATCGCGCGGACCGTGGCGTCATCGAGGTCCCGATCGGCGACGCCGCGAATGTCGTACTCCCGGAAGACGCGCGGATTCACGCGCTATAGGTACCTCGCGAGCCCTCGCGCGGAAAGGGCATCCACGACCTTGCGGACGTCCTGCGCCTGGTCCTTCCGGATGACCAGGATCGCGTTGCCGCTCTTGACCACCACGAGGTCCGAGATCCCGCACGTGGCGATCAACGTGTCGTCATCGCTGATCAGGATATTTCCGCGGCTCTCGACGGCGACCACGGTGCCCGCGATCGTGTTGCCGGCGTCATCCACACCGCGCAGCGCGGGGATCGCGGACCACGAGCCCACATCGTCCCAGCCGACCGTGGCGGGGATCGTGACCACGCGCTCCGCGTGCTCCATCACGGCGTGATCGATCGAGATCCCCTGCAGCGTCGGATACACGTCCTCGGCCGCGACCCGGCCGGCCGCGATCTCGCGCACCGCCCTGGCCGTGACGGGGAGGCGTGCCTCGAGCTCGGCGAGCAGGCGCCGCGCCGTGACGATGAAGATGCCCGCGTTCCACAAGAACCGTCCGCTCGCGACGTAGCCCTCCGCCGTGGCGCGGTCGGGCTTCTCGACGAACCGCACCACCGGGGTCACGCCACCGCTCGCGCGCTCCGGCGCGATCTCGAGGTAGCCATAGCCGGTCTCGGGATGCGTGGGCGGGATCCCGACGGTCCCGATCACATCATCGCGCTCGACCGCGGCGAGGCCGCGCGCGAGCACCTCCGCGAGGAGCGTCTCGTTCGCCACGTGCTGATCGGCCGGCAGCACGAGCAGGACCGCCTCGGGATCCTCGCGCTCGATCGTGGCGGCGGCGAGGCCGAGCGCCGCGGCCGTGTTGCGCCCGACCGGCTCGCTCAGGATCTGCGCGCCCGGGGCGACCAGCGCCGTGGCCGCGCGCTGCGAGGCCGCCGTCACGATCGTCAGGGCCTGCGTGACCGCTGCACCGCGAAGCACCGCTGCACCGAGCAACGTACCGCCGCCGGGTGCGATCGGGAGGAGGTGTTTGGGGAGCGCCTTGCGGCTCGCGGGCCACAGCCGGGTGCCGCTACCGCCGCCGAGGATCACGGTGTGTCGCACGCGGCGACTCTACGCCGCCCGTTACTCGGCCGCGAGCTGCTTCGCGATCTCGGGCGCCTTCAGGCAATCGTTCCCGACGAGTACGTAGCGCAGCCGCCGCGCCTTGTCATAGACGTTGTAGTGCGGCAACGCACCGATCTCGAACTGCTTCGCCACCGGGGTGAAGCCGTCGCCGACATCGATCTTGCGGATCAGCACGCCGTCCGCGTGCGCGACCTGGACCGCGAGCATGCCGCCGACGACCGTGCAGGCGCCGCACGACTCGCTCCAGAAATCGACGACGGTGACGTAGCCGGGTGGCAGCGCGGGCGGAAGATCGACGCGCTCGCCGGGCAGGTTGAGCTGCAGCGACTTCGGCGCGGGCGCGGCGGGCACGGCCGGGCTCGGATGACCGCAGGCCATCACGACGACGGCGAACAGGGCCGCGCGGATCACGAGGCGCCGCCGGGCCCAAGCGCGTCGGCGACCTGCCGCGCGAGCCGGGCGACCTCCGCGCGGGCGAGACCCGCGTGGAACACCTGCTCGAGCTGGAGCCGCTCGCCCGAGACCAGCTCGCTCGCTGACAGGCGCACGGTGCCGTCGGTGTCGAGCGTGACCTCGACGAGGACCAGCACGTCCCCCGCCGGGGCCTCGGGGAGATCGACCACCGCGTACCGCCCGAGGTGGCGGTTCTTCGCGCTCTCGGGCGATTCGCCTTCCCAGACATCGAACTCGATCCGCACCTGGTCATCGTGGCGCGTCGCGAACACGCGATGCTCGCGCGTGGGGATCACCGCGCTCTGGGCGATCACGAGCTCGCAGTCGCTGTGGCCCATCGAGACCAGGAGGCCGCGGGCGGCGACGTCGATCAGGAGGATGCCGTCGATCACACCTTCGAGACGCGCGACCTCGAGGGCGGCGCCGATCGCGACCACCTCCTCGGGGTTCGCGATCACCTTGGGGTCCTTGCCGCACACGCGCGAGATCTCCCGGCGGACCGCGGGCATCCGCGTCATGCCGCCCACGAGGAGGATCTCCTGCACGTCAGCAGGCGTGCGCCCGCAGCGCGCGAGCGCCTCGGTGATCGGTGGCTCGATGCGTTTGATCAGCAGCGCGGCCCACAGCTCGAGCTCGTCGCGTCGCAGCGACCGCGAGTACCCGATCGCCTTGCCCGAGGGGAGCTGCATGAGCTCGGTGACCTCGAGCGTGGTCCCGGTGAGGTCCGAGAGCTCGTGCTTGGCCTTCTGCGCCGCCATCCGCAGGCGCTCGATCGCGACGGCGTCGTCGGTGATGTCGAGCCCGCGCGTGGTCTTGACGTCGCGCAGCAGGTGCTCGACCACGAGCCGGTCGACGTCGTCACCGCCGAGGAACTGATCGCCCGTGGTGGCGAGGACCTCGAACACGCCACCCTCGACATCGACCGCGGCCACGTCGAACGTCCCGCCACCGAGGTCGCAGACCATGTACTTGCGATCGTCGCCGCGGTGCGCGCCGTGACCGAGCGCGGCGGCGGTGGGCTCGCTGAGCAGCCGCATCACGGTGATCCCCGCGATCTGCGCGGCATCCTTGGTGGCCTGGCGCTGCGCGGCGTCGTACCAGGCCGGGATCGTGATCACGGCCCGCGTCACCGGCTCGCCGTAGTGCGCCTCGGCGATCCGGCGCAGCTCGAGGAGGATCCGGGCACAGACCTCCTCCGGAGCGATCTGGGTCCCGGCCGAGAGGGAGATCCAGGTGTCACCGTTGGGGGCTTCGACCAGCTCGTAGGGGAGCAGCCGCGCCAGGCGGCGGATCTCCGGATGATCGAAGCGCCGGCCGAGCAGCCGCTTCGCGCCGAAGATCGTCAACTCGGGGCTGTGATCGAGGCCCTCACGCGCCGCCTCGCCGACGATCGGTCCATCGGGCGAGTACCAGACGAGCGATGGCAACGTGGTCCCGCCATCGGGCGTGGTCAGGATCCGCGGTGCGCCATCCTTGTCGATCACCGCGACGGCGGAGTTCGACGTGCCGAGATCGATGCCGATCGCGCGCGACACGCTCATCGGAACACCTGGAGCACACCATCGCGCTCGTTCTCGCCGTGCTTGCGAACGTGCTCGAGGATCCGCGCCGCCTCGGCGCAACCGTCGTAGTGCGCGAGCGCGGTCTCCAGCTGTGAGGTGGCGAGCATGACCTCACCCTTGCCGAGCGCGGCGACCGCCGAGGCCACGTAGTAGAGCGAGCGCAGCGGCTTGGATCGTGGATACACGACGAGCGCCGCCGCGAGCACCTCCTGTGCGGTATCGGCGTCGCCCTGGCCCAGCATCGCGCGTGCGCGGTTCTCGAAGGCCTCGCCGCCCTGCCCGCCGGAGCCTTGTGCGCCGACCACGGCGGGCGCGCCGTTGGTGACGGGCGGAGGAATCGTGGCGACCTTGGAGCCGCGCGCCCCGCGTGGCGTGACCTTCTCGCCGCTCGCGAGATCTTCGAAGCCGACCAGCCAGCCCGGCGGCGTGCGGACCGCGGAGCCCACCACGTTCGCCCGCCCTTCCGCGACCAGGGCCACGCGCAGCCGATCGTAGGCGCGGTTCGCGAGGATCGTGAGCTCCTCGGCGAGGTGCGTGATCGCGGGTGCCTTGCGCCGCGCGACCAGATCGGGATGGAGCTTGCGGACGAGGTTCATCCAGCCGATGCGGATCGCCGGGGCATCCGCATCACGTGCCACGCCGAGGACCTCGTGAACCGCCGCCTGGCGCATCCGGCGCAGCTCACCGGTGAGGTGCTGGAACAGCTGGCGCTCGTCGATGGGGAGCTCCTCGCTCGCGATCGCGACCTTGCTCGGCCGCTCGGGGGGAGCCGCCGGCGCCTCGGGGACCGCGATCACGCCCGCGGCCATCGCACGGATCCGGGCGACGACCTCGTCGGTGAATCCGATCAGCTCGACCTCGATCCAGGTCTTGGTGTCACCCTCGATCGGCGAGGCCTTGCGCACCACGCCATCGATCGCGATCACGAGATCGTTCGGCAGCTCGAGGCCGAGGGTGACCGAGCTGCCCAGCTCCGGCACGAACGGGACCTTCATCGACAGCAGCTTGCCGCGCCGCAGCTTGCGGGTGTGGAAGCTCTCGACCTGGTCCCACGTCGTGCACCGCACGTGGAGCGTGCGACCGGGAGCCACTTACTTCCCCTTCTTCTGCTTTGGATCTTTGTAGTCGGGGTCCACGGCCAGCTCGATCCGCTTCTCGATCGTCGCCTTCTTCTTGGCGAGATCGATCGGTTCGTTGGGATTGCCGCCGTCGCGCCACTCGTCCGCCGTGATCGACGCGAACCCGGGCAGCTTGCCATCGGACAGCGCACGCAGCTCGTACGCGCGCCCCGCGATCGTCGGGAACGACACCCCGGTGTTCGGATAGCCGATCAGCAGCCACACCTCGGCACCCGGCGGCGAGGTCTCGATGTGGATCGGGCCCTCCCCCGGCTCGAAGCCCTTCGGATCGACCGCGAGGTTCGGCGGGCGCGCCGGCAGCGGCTCGCCGCTCGGCTTGCCGGTCTTCGGATCCTTGGTCACGGCCTTGAGTGTGACGTTGACGGAGGCCTTGCGCTGCGGCCCCTTCCCGGTCCAGTTCGCGGCCACCACCTCGGTGTCGACGGCCTGATAGCCGGGGAGCTCGATCCGGATCCGGTGCATCTGCCCGGAGGTCAGCACCATCGTGTCGAAGTTGGTGCGGCCGAGCTTGAGCCAGATGCTCGCGTCGGCCGGCTCCGCGGACACCGCGATCGTGCCGCGATCCATCTGCGCCTTGCTCGCGAGGCGGGTCTGCTCGTCCGCCTCCTTCTGCTTGCGCGCCTGCTCTTCCTCGTTCTTCGCGCGCTGCTCCTGCTGCGACGTATAGATCTTGTAGAACGCGATCCCGCCACCGAGGAGGACGATCAGCGAGATGATGCCGAGCGCACGGCTCTTCAGCCGCGGCGTGGGCTGCTCGTCGAACTCGGGCATCTCCGGCAGGTTCGAGCGCGGCGCGGCGATCGCCTTCGGCGCGGGGTTGCGCTTCTGCTCCTGCCGATCGCTCTCGTCCGCCCGCTCGTCCGCGCGCACGGCCGCTTGCTCCGCGCGCTTGGCCGCCGCCTCGAGCTTGTCGGCCGCCGCCGAGGCCTGCTCGGATGCGGTGGAGATCCTCCGCACCGGCTCGTCGAGCCCGGCGAGCGCGTCCATCGCCCGAACCTCGTCGTGCGTGTTGGCGCGAAGCCCGCGCACCTCGGAGTCGGAGTCGCGCCGGGGTGCCGGCAGCGGGGTCTGGTCGTCCAGATCGTCCGGATCGTCGAGCGAAGGTACGCGCGGCTTGACCTGGATGATCGCCTCCCGCTTGCGCGGGTCCATCTGGATCAGCTCGGAGATCGGATCGCGCTTGAACGCCAGGTCCTCGACCGTGGTCAGCTCGCGCGAATCATCCAGATCTGCGAGCAACGCATCGAGCTTGCCCGCGCCGGTGGTGGGGGTGCGCTGCTGGTTCTGCCGCGCCGCCGAGGCCTCGGCACGGAGATCGATGCTCGGGCGCGTGGGCGTGACCTGCACGGCGTTGTTGCCGAGCGACGCGAGGAGGTCTTCGGTGGCCTCGTCGATGTTGGTGTCCGCGCGCGACAGGCCGGCGGCCCGGATCACCTCGGCACGCTCGGCGATGTCCCAGCGATCGTCCTCGAAGGCCTCGAGGAGGTTCTCGAGCAGATCGGACGCGTTGCGGTACCTGCGCGAGACATCGGTATCGAGGCAGCGGTTGACCAGGCGCTCCACCGCCGGCGTGGAGTGCAGCGACCCGGGCGGGACCTCGCCCGTGAGCATCGTGAACAGCATCGCGCCGCACGCGTAGACGTCGGCGGCCGGAGAAGGATCCTCACCGACGACGAGCTCCGGCGCCAGGTACCCCGAGAGACCACGCCACAGCGACGAATCCGCGCCCTGCGCGACCGCCGTGGTCAGCGCCCGGCCGACCACGAAGTCACCGAGGCGGATCGCGCCATCCTCGTCGAGCAGCACGCTCCGCGGGTGGACCGCGCCGTGGACGACCTTGGCCTTGTGAGCGACCGCGAGGGCCTCGACCACGCTCTTGGCGATCGCGGCGGCGACGGGGAGCGCGAGCTTGCCGCCCTGGCCGCGGTTCGCGCGTGCCGCGGAGATCAGATCCTGGACCGTCACGTAGCGCCCCACGCCCCGGGTGACGACGACCACATCGGGGCCACCCTCCTCGACTGCGACCGTGGGGACGATGCTGGCGTGCGCGAGCGCGGTGGCGGTGGCGATCGCACCTGCCTCGGTCAACGAGAGGCGGAACGAGGTCTCTGCCAGCATCCGGGGATCGACCACCAGGCCGCGCAGGTTGCGCTGGCCCGAAAACTGGGCGCGGTGGATCGCCCCGTACATGGTCACGGCCAAACGTTCGCTCAGCACGACGCCGGCGATGATCTGCTCGGCGGCCTGGCTTGCCACGGCCCGACTATAGCAGCGGGGGAGCGCCCACTCACCCGCCGGGGAGGTGGAAGTTCAAGAGGATCCACGGCTCGGCGAACAGGTAGAACAGCGCGGCGAGCGCGAGGAACGGGCCGAACGGCAGCTCCGTGCGCATCAGCGACGTCTCCACCGGGGCTGGCTCGGCCTCTGGAGCGCTCTGGGTGACCTCGGCCTCCGGCTCGGCGGAGACCGGGACCAGGCGCTTGGCCAGGAGCAGGAGGCCGATCCCGAGCAGCCCGGCGCCCAGGGCGATCGGCCAGGCCCCGAGCAGCTGGAAGGTCACGGCGAACAGCACGAGGATGCCGGCGACCAGCGCCAGCACCCGGGCAGCGAGCTCGGTGCCCGAGCGGTCCTCGGGCTCCGGCAGCTCCGGCTCCTCGACCCGGGCCGCGGCATCGTCCTCGGCGTCGGGCTCGAGCCGGCGCCCGATCACCAGCACGGCGAGCGCGAGCACGGAGCCGACCGCGCCGATCACCACCCGGTTGGTCAGCGCGCCATACGATGCGACAGCGACCGAGGCCACGGCGATCACCGCGAACACCGCGCTCCGCCGCGAGGCGGGCCCGCTGGCCTGCTGACCGCGCAACAGGACGATGATCCCGATCACGGCGCCGAGCAGCGCGCCGCCGAACAGCGAGGCGACCACGCCGCGGATCCCGAGCAGCGCCCCGATCACCGCGAGCAGCTTGCTGTCCCCGAGGCCGAGGCCGTCGCGGTTCGAGAGCAGCCAGTAGACCTCGCCGATCGTCCACGGCAGGCCGTAGCCGACGACCGCGCCGATCAGGCCGTCGTACCAGTGGTGCTCGGGGAGCAGGAACGACAGCGCGTAGAAGATCGCGATCGAGGGGAGCGTGAGCTTGTCGAGGATCAGCTTGTGATCGATGTCGATGAACGCGATCACCACCATGACGAAGCAGAACGCGGCGTAGATCGCGAATCGGATCAGGCGGTGATCGAACGGCTCGAAGTAGGTGCCGACGGAGATCGTGAACCACCATGCGAGGCCGAACAGCAGGCCCGTCAGCCCTTCGACGATCAGGTAGCGCCCGGAGAATGGCGCCTTGCAGGTCCGGCACTTGCCGCGCAGCCACAGCCAGCTGAGCAGCGGGGTGTTGTCGTACCAGCGGATCGGGGTCTTGCACGCGAAGCAGTGCGATCCGGGGAGGACCACGCTGCGGCCGCGGGGAAACTCGGGGGTCGGGGGCCAGCGATAGATGCAGACGTTGGCGAAGCTGCCCCACAGGAGGCCCAGGAACACCGCGAACGCGTAGGCGCCCCACGAGGTTGCCAGGGGTTCCAGGTCGCGCAGCACCTCCCTCCACCGTAGCGGGATTGACCTCTCTCGTCGAGAAAGCTAAGAACCAAGCGATGATCCGTGCCGCCCTCGCCAGCCTCCCCCGGGGGGTCTTCGCGCTGGCGATCATGTCTGGAGCGTGCGGGCGCGCCGAGGGCGTCGCCGATCAGGAGCTCGGCAACCTCGTGGTCGACACCAAGGTCGCCGAGAAGCCGATCGATCTCGACGCCGCCGCGAAGGATCCCGCGGAGCTGTCCCGCGCGCTGATGCGGCCGTATCGCTCGATCGTCGCCGCGCTCCCCGCGCACACACTGACGCTCGCGTCGAAGACCACCGTCGAGGAGGCCGGCAAGATCACCGACGATCTCGGCGAGTCGACGGTGATCCAGCTCGGCGATGCGGCGGCGTTCCACGGCGAGTACACCAACACCGCGGACTACGGTCGCGAGATCACGTTCGTCGGCGGCAAGCTGTACCTGCGGCCGCGCTATCAGCGCTGGCACGTGCGCGCGCCCGAGACCGCCGACGAGCCGGCCGCGCTCCGCGATGGCCTGTTCGCGCCGATCGCCGCCACCTGGGACCTGCTCGCCCCGGCTGCGGAGCTGACCGATCTGGGGCCCGCGCAGGTCGCCGGGCGCACCGGCCGGAAGATCGCGATCAAGCTGTCGCCCGCACCGCGCGCCAATCCTCGCGAGACCGTGACGCAGAAGAAGTGGCGAGAGCAGCGCACGATCGAGGAGCTGACCGGCGAGGTCGTGCTCGATGTCGAGAAGGGCGCGCCGCTCGCGGTCAAGCTCGCCGGCGCGATCGGCTTTCAGCGTGACGGTCGCCGGTTCCGCATGCGCGTGTCACTGACCAGCGAGGTCACCGGGCTCGGCACTGCCGTCGCGATCACCGCGCCCGCCGAGACCGAGGTCGTCGCCACGCCCGAGCGCCTGCGCGAGGTCGATGACCGCGACTATCTCCTGCAGGGGATCGCGCCACCGCTGCGCAAGGCTCCCGACGGCGCTACGCCTGCACCCGCTCCGGCGCCGGATCCCGCGCCCGCGCCCGCCAAGCCCGGGAGCACGAAGTGACCACCACCGCGCTGGTCGCGCGCCGCGACTACCTGAACGCGCAGCGTCGCCTGATCATCGCGCGCGCGATCGCGGGCAGCGTGGCCGGCATCATCCCGGTGCCATTCCTCGATGACTGGGCGAAGGCCGCCGTCGTCGGCGGTGGGTACAAGCGGATCGCGGCGGCGCACGGCGTGGATGTCCACGACGATGCGGTGACCCACCTCGTCCACGGCAAGAACCCGCCGCCCCGCGTCGCCGATCTCGCGATCGGTGGCATCGCGTACCGGATCGCCGGGCGCGCCGCGAAGCGCGTGATGCTCGCGCTGGCCACCGTCAACCGCGCGCGCTCCGCGGCGAAGACGTTCGTGACGATGACGCTGTTCGATCACTACTGCGCGCGGCTGCACACCGGGCTCGCCCTCGATGCCCCGACGGCCCTCGCGCTGCGCGAGGAGATCGAGCGCGCGATCGAGCAGACGCCCGGGGCCCTGGCGTTCGCACCGTTCCGGCGTGGAGCGCTGTCGGCGGCGAAGGCCACGCTCAAGGCGCCGCTCGAGCTCGCGGATCTCGCCACCGGCGGTGCGCTGCGGCGGCTGCTCGCGAAGAAGAGCGAGGTCACCGATGCCGAGGCCGTCGATACCCTCGAGCACTCGATCGAGACCGCGCTCGAGCAGAAGTCGGGCTTCCTGTCCCGCACCGTCGCCGCCGTCGAGGTCCAGCTCTCCGCCGAGGCCAATCCGTTCCTCGACACCGTGATCGACAACTTCGATCGCCGGTGGCGCGCGTTCCAGGCCGCGAAGCCCAAATGACGCAGCCGGCGGAGCGGGCGCAGCTCGCACAGTGCAAGCGCGTGGTCGTGAAGATCGGCAGCCGGCTGCTCGCCGACAGCCCGGCCGCGCGCCCCGCCGCGATCGCGGATCAGGTGGTGGAGCTCCGGCGACGTGGGATCGAGGTCATCGTGGTGAGCTCGGGTGCGATCGCCCTCGGCATCCGCCGCCTCGGGCTCCCCGGCCGTCCACACGAGCTGCCCGGCCTCCAGGCCGCGGCCGCCGTGGGGCAGAGCCTGCTCATGCAGCACTGGGAGCACGCGTTCACCGTGCACGGCCTCGCGATCGGTCAGGTCCTGGTCACCCACGACGACCTCGGTGATCGCCGCCGGTTCCTGTCGGCGCGCCTGACCTTGCGCGCGCTCCTCGATCACGGCGTGGTGCCGATCATCAACGAGAACGACACCGTCGCGAGCGAGGAGATCAAGTTCGGCGACAACGATCAGCTCGCCGCGCTGGTCTGCAACCTGGTCTCCGCCGATGCGCTCGTGATCCTGACCGACGTGGAGGGCGTGCGAGATGCCTCCGGCGTGCGGATGCCGATCGTCCGTGACATCGATCGCGAAGCGGCGCCGGTCGCGGGAGGATCGACCTCCGGCGTCGGGTCCGGCGGCATGGCGAGCAAGGTCGGCTCGGCGCGGATCGTCACCCGCACCGGCGTGCCCGCGATCGTGGCACCCGGCCGCGAGCCCGACGTGATCGTGCGCGTGCTCGCGGGCGCCGATGTCGGCACGCTGTTCGTCGCGGCCACCAAAGGCGGGGCTGGCACGCTGTCGTCGCGCAAGCACTGGATCGCGTTCGGCGCGAAGCCCGAGGGCCGCCTCGTGGTCGATGACGGCGCGGTGCGCGCGCTCGTCGACGGCGGCAAGAGCCTGCTCCCCGCCGGCATCAAGATCGTGCATGGGGAGTTCGAGCTCGGCGAGACGGTGAGCGTCGTCACCGCCGCAGGTGTTGAAATTGCTCGGGGACTCGTCGCCTACCCGGCCGCGGACCTCCGCAAGATCTCAGGCTTGCAATCAGCCGCCATCGAGGCCACGCTGGGATACAAGTCCATCGACGAAGCGATCCACCGAGATGATCTCGTGATTCTGTGACGGAGCCGATCCGCAAGGTCGCCGAGGCTGCACGCGCCGCCGCGCGAGTGGTGGCGAAGGCGTCCCCGGAGATCCGGAGCCGAGCGATCGCGGGCATCGCCTCTGCGATCGAGGCACACGCGCAGGACATCCTCGCCGCCAATGCCCAGGACGTCGCCAAGGCCACGGCCGCGGGTCTGTCCCCCGCGATGATCGATCGGCTGATGCTCGATCCCAAGCGGCTCGGCAGCCTCGCGCGCGCCGTCGCCGAGATCGCCGCGGCTCCGGAGGTGGTCGGCCGGGTCGATCGCACCGAGACCCGCCCCAACGGCCTCGAGGTCTCGCGCGTCCGGATCCCGCTCGGCGTGATCCTGATGATCTACGAGGCGCGCCCCAACGTCACCGCCGACGCCGCGGTGCTGTGCCTGAAGGCGGGGAACGCGTGCATCCTGCGCGGCGGCAGCGAGGCGATCGCGAGCAACCACGCGCTGCTCGAGGCCGTGCAGGCCGGGTTGCGCGCCGCGGGCCTGCCCGAGACGGCCGTGCAGCTGGTGCCCACCACGGATCGCGCTGCGATCGCGGAGCTGGTCAAGCTCGACGATCTGATCGATCTCTGTATCCCGCGCGGCGGCGAGGGCCTGATCCGGTTCGTCGCCGAGCACGCGCGCGTGCCGGTGATCAAGCACTACAAGGGCGTCTGCCACATCTACGCGCACTCGGCCGCGAAGCTCGACGACGCGATCGCGATCGTCGACAACGCGAAGACCCAGCGCCCCGGCACGTGCAACGCGGTCGAGACCCTGCTCGTCGATGCCGCGCTCGCCCCGACGTTCGTGCCCCGCCTCGTCGAGACCCTCGCCGGCCGGGTGGAGCTGCGCGGCGATGCCGCCGCCCGCGCGCTCGGTGGGCCCACCATGGGCACGGCGACCGAGGACGACTGGCACGCCGAGTACCTCGCGCCGATCCTCGCGATCCGCGTGGTCGATGGGATCGATGCGGCGATCCGGCACATCGAGACCTATGGGTCCGACCACACCGAGTCGATCCTGACCACGGATCCGGCGCTCGCCGAGCGGTTCCTCCGGGACGTCAACTCGTCGACCGTGATGGTCAACGCCTCCACCCGGTTCGCCGACGGTGGCGAGCTCGGGCTGGGCGCCGAGATCGGGATCTCGACCACCCGCCTCCACGCCTACGGGCCGATGGGAGCGGAGGGTCTGACCACCACCAAGTTCGTGGTCCGTGGTAACGGACAGGTTCGAAGCTAGAGGCCCCGAGGAGACACGAGCCAAGCATGACCCAGAAGAAGAAGAGCGCAGGGAAGAAGGTTGGCCACAGTGGTCAGAGTGGGCCGGCGCACGCCAATCGCCCCAAGGTGCGGCACATCGCCGAGGACACCTCGACGCGACCACCGCTGACCACCGAGGGGCTCGAGGGGGCGATGCGTGCACTCGAGCTGGGCCTCGATCGAAAGGCGCTCGAGCCGATCCTGCTCGACGTCCGCGAGCTGTGCTCGTTCTGCAACTACCAGCTGGTGCTGTCGGGCCGCTCCGACCGGCAGGTCGATGCGATCGCCGATGGCATCAGCGCGGGCCTCAAGCTCGAGGGCCTGCGATCGATCGGCTCCGAGGGCGCGCGCACCGGCCAGTGGGCGCTGCTCGACTATGGCGACTTCGTGATCCACGTGTTCCTCCACTCGGCGCGCGAGCACTACGATCTCGAAGGCCTGTGGAGTGATGCACCGCGGATCCCGCTCGACGTCCCCGCGGACGCGCGGATCCCGGCCGACGAAACGTACGACGCCGTCTCGTGAAGGTGACCCTCGCGGTCGTCGGGCGGCTCAAGGAGGCGTACTTCGTCGACGCCGAGGCGGAGTACCGGAAGCGCCTGAAGCCGTTCGTGACGCTCGCGGTCACCGA
Source organism: Myxococcales bacterium (assembly GCA_016720595.1). Taxonomy (GTDB): domain Bacteria; phylum Myxococcota_A; class Polyangia; order Haliangiales; family Haliangiaceae; genus JABFXX01. Next base: position 137,581 of record JADKKI010000072.1, on the reverse strand, counting down.
GGCCAAGGACGAGGCGGCGCTCCTGGCGGCGCTGCCCGCCAACGCCCACCTGTACGCGTTCGACGAGAAGGGCCAGTCCTTGACCAGCCTCGCGTTCGCGAACGAGATCCTGGGCGCCGAGCAGCAGCACGGAGGTGGTGCGCCGGTGGTGTTCGCGATCGGCGGCGCCGATGGCCACAGCGATGCGCTCCGCAAGCGCGCGAAGAAGCTGATCGCGTTCGGGCAGCTCACGATCGCGCACCGGCTCGTGCGGTTGCTCGTCCTCGAACAGCTCTACCGCGGCTTCAAGATCCTGCGCGGCGAGCCGTACCACCGCGAGTGAAGGCACGCGTGGGCGCGCGCGATGCTCACGCGCGGGCGCGCTGGAACATCTGCTCGAGCCGCTTGGCGAGCGCCTTCGCCGTGACCCGGCGCTCGGGCACCACGAAGATCGTGTCATCACCGGCGATCGTCCCGATCACGCTGTCGAGGCGGGCCTGATCGAGGAGCGTGGCGATCGCCGCGGCCACGCCGGGCCGGGTGTGCACCACCACCATCGCGGCGCCATCGCGCACGCCGACGACGAGGTCCGCCATCGCGGCGAGCTGGGCCGGCTCGGTCCCGCTCCGCGCCGAGAAGCCCTCGAGCTCGTACGCCGTACCTCCATCGGGGAGCGAGGCGCGGCGGGCGTGGAGCTTGGCGAGATCGCGAGACAGCGTGGCCTGCGTGACATCGAAGCCCCGCGCCGACAGCAGCTCGCGCAGCTCCGCCTGCGTGGCCACGTTCCGCGTGCGGATCACCTCCACGATCGCAGCGCGGCGCGCGCGGGTATCGCCCGAGTCCGTCATCCTGCTTCCGCCCGGACGATGGTGCCGACACCGCGATCGGTGAACAGCTCGGCGATCACGTTGTGCGGCGTGCGGCCATCGATCAGGTGCACGGCCTGCACGCCACCGGCGAGCGCATCGAGGATCGACGTGGCCTTGATCGCCATGCCTCCCTGCACGATCCCGGCGGCGAGCTTGCTGCGCAGCGTGGTGGGCGTCAGGTCCGTGATCAGCTCGCCCGCCTCGATGATGCCCGGGACATCGGAGAGGTAGATCAGGCGCTCCACGCCGAGCGCCGTGGCGATGCCGGCCGCCACCATGTCGCCGTTCATGTTGAAGCTCTCGCCATCGGCCCCGAGGCCGATCGGCGAGATCACCGGGATGTACTGCTGTGCGAGCAGGGACTCGAGGAACGTCTTGTTGACCTCGACGAGCTCGCCCACGTGTCCGAGGTCCTGGCCGTCGCCGCGCACGAGCTTCTTCGCGCGCAGCAGGGCGGCATCGCTGCCCGAGAGCCCGATCGCGTGCGCGCCGCGCCGGTTGAGCAGCGCCACCAGATCCGCGTTGATCGAATCGAGCACGGACTCCACGGTCTCGATGTCGGTGGCGCTCGTCACCCGCAGGCCCTCGACGAACTTCGACGAGGCGCCGCGGGCCTCGAGCGCCCGGGTGATCGCCGAGCCACCGCCGTGCACCACGATCGGCGACAGCCCGACCGAGTGCAGCAGCATCACATCGTCACAGAACGCCCGGAGCGCGCCATCCTTGGCGATCGCACCGCCGCCGATCTTGATCACGCAGCGCTTGCCGCGGAACCGCGAGATGTACCCGAGCGCCTCGACGAGCACGGACCGCTTGAACGAGGGGGTGTAGTTGGTGAGCTTGTCGTCCTTGGCCACGCCGCCGTCCGCCTTCTCGACGATCAGCGACGTGTAGTCCGCGTTGAGCTTGACGTAGTCGTACGAGAGATCGCAGCCGTAGGCCTTCGCGAGGTGATCGCCGGCACGCAACTCCACGAGGATCGCCACCTCCGGATCGCGGAGCTTGGCCTTGATCCCGGCGCGATCGAATGGCACAGGCGCCTGGTCGTAGACCGTGACGCCCTGGATCGTCACCCGCGCCCGGTGCGGATCGATCGGCAACCGGAGCACGCCTGCGCGCGCCCCCACGGTGGCGAGGATCCGCCCCCAGTTGGGATCGGCGCCGAAGATCGCCGCCTTGACCAGCGGCGAGACGCAGATGCTCTTCGCCAGATCGCGCGCGATGTCGTGGGTGGGCGCGCCCGCCACGTGGACCTCGAGGCGCTTGGTGGCGCCCTCGCCATCGGCGGCGATATCGCGGGCAAGCTCGTCGAGCAGGTCGGAGAGCGTCTCGGTGAACAGGATGTACGCGGCGGAGTCCACGCGGGTGATCGGCACGTTCCCGGCGCGGCCGTTCGCGAGGACGAACACGCTGTCGTTCGTGCTCATGTCGCCATCGATCGTCAGCTGCTCGAACGTCTCGCGGGTGGCGTGATCGAGCGCCGCATCGGCGATCGTGGCATCGATGGCGCAATCCGTGACGATCACGGCGATCACCGTGGCCAGCTGCGGCGCGATCATCCCCGAGCCCTTGCACACGCCGGCGAGCGTGACCTGCTTGCCATCGAGCTCGATCGTCCGCGATGCGAGCTTCTTGGTCGTGTCGGTGGTCATGATCGCCTCCGCCGCCTTCTCCGGATCGGCGGAGAGCTGGGCCACGGCGGCGGGCATCCCCTTGACGAGCTTGTCGGCCGGCATCGGCATGCCGATCACGCCGGTGGAGGCAGACACCACCTGCGCGGGCGAGACCCCGAGGGCGGCGGCCGCGGCGGCGATGATCGCGGTCACGGACTCGGCCCCTGCGGGCCCGGTGAGCGCGTTCGCGTTGCCGCTGTTGACCACGATCGCGCGCACGCGCTCCGCCGGCAGCCGGCCTTCGGCATCCACCACCGGGGCGGCCTTGGCGAGGTTGATCGTGAACGCACCCGCACACGCGGCATCCGTCTCGGACACGAACAGCGCGAGATCGGGGCGCATCGGCTTGATGCCGCACGCCACGCCGGAGAATCGGAAACCGATCGGGAGCTTCATGCGTGCCTCGCGAGGTGCGTAAGACCCGTCGTGCGCGGGAGCCCGAGCACGGCGTTCAGGTTCTCGACGGCCTGCCCTGCCGCCCCCTTCAACAGGTTGTCGATCGCCGCGGTGACCACGCAGATGTCCCCGGCCGCCGCCACGCCGACCATCACCTGGTTGGTCCCCACCACCTTGCGCAGCGAGACGTCCTCGGGGGTGGCCACGATGGTCACCGAAGGATCGCCGGCATAGTCCGCGGTGAACCGCGCCGTCAGCTCGCTCGAGCTCAGCGGCGCGCGCAGCTTGACGGTGATCGTGGCGAAGATGCCGCGCGCGATCGGCAACAGGTGCGTGGTCAGGATCACCCGCGGCCGCTCGCCGAGGGCGCCGAGCGCCATCTCGATCTCGGGCACGTGCTGGTGGCGCAGGACCTTGTAGGCGCGGACGTTGTCGTGGAGCTCGCCGAGGCTCATCGCCTCCTCGGCCGATTTGCCGGCGCCGGTGACGCCCGAGCCGGCGGCCACGATCACGTCGCGCTCGATCAGCTGGTGGCGCACGAGCGGCGCCACCGCGGTGATCACGCACGTCGCATAGCAGCCCGGGTTGGCCACCAGCCCGGCCGCCGCGATCTCCGGCCCGAACAGCGAGGTCAGGCCATAGACCGCGTCCTTCGAGGCGCGATGGGCGTTCGAGAGATCGATGACCTTGATCCCGCGATCGCGGAGCTTGGCGGCGAGCGCCACGGCCGGCTCGGGTGGGATCGCGAGCAGCGCCACATCTGCCGGGGTGGCGAGTGCGGCCTCGGTGGTCACGAACGCGAGCCCGGTGGGCGTGCCACCGGTCAGCGCATCCACGGGCTTGCCCGCGTGCGTGTCACTCGCCGCGGCCACCAGGGTCACGCCCGGGTGGAGCGCCAGGAGCTTGGCCAGCTCCACGCCGGTGTACCCGGCTGCGCCGAACAGAGAGACCCGCGCATGCACCATACGCATAGTTATGCGCATAATCCGCCTGTCATGCAAGCGTCGTTATGCACTCAAGTGTGATTCTTCTGCTTCATCGCGCGATCCATCTCGCGCTTATCGTCGGCTTCCTTCTTCGTCGCGCGCTTGTCGTACTGCTTCTTGTGGGTCACGAGGCCGAGCTCGACCTTGACGAAGCTCCCCTTGAAGTAGAGCGCGAGCGGGATCAGCGTGAAGCCCTTGATCTGGGTCTTGGTCTCGAGCTTCTCGAGCTCGTGACGGTGCATGAGCAGCTTGCGGGCGCGCGAGACGTCGTGGCCCCAGCGGTTGGCCTGCGCGTACTCGTTGATCTGGATCCCGTGCAGGTACGCCTGGCCCTTGCGGATCTCCACCCAGCCATCGGCCATCGTGACCTTGGCGTCACGCAGGCTCTTCACCTCGGAGCCGAGGAGCGCGATGCCCGCCTCCATGCGCTCGTGGACGTGGAAGTCGTGCGTGGCCTTGCGGTTCTGCGCCACGACCTTGAGGATCTTTTCACCGGTCTTCGCCATCTACCACTCGCCCACGTTCGTCATGCTGGCCCACGGTTCGGCGGGCGCGAGTGCCGCGCCGGCCTGCAGCAGCTCCACGCTGATCGCATCCGGCGATCGCACGAACGCCATCCGGCCATCGCGCGGTGGACGGCTGATCGCGTACCCCGCATCGATCAGGCGCTTGCACGCCGCATAGATGTCGGGGACCTCGTAGGCCACGTGCCCGAAGTTCCGGCCCACGCTGTACACGTCCTCGTGATCCCAGTTGTGGGTGAGCTCGAGCTGCGGCGTATCGGCCGCGCCGCCCTCCTGGCCCAGGAACACGAGCGTGTACCTGCCCTGTTCGTGATCCCGCCTGCGCACTTCGCGCAACCCGAGGCCCTCGCAGAAGAACCGGAGGGCGGCGGGCAGGTCGCGCACGCGGATCATCGTGTGCAGGTAGCGCATGCCGCTGAGTTAGCAGATATCCTGAGGTCATGAGCAATGTCCTCGTCAACTTCCGCTTGAACCCCGACCGCCCGGTCCGCATCAAGTGGCTGGCGACCGATGGCGTTCCCGGAGACGGGTACAAGGCGCAGGTGACGTCCGTGAAGATGAACGGCGCCACCCTCCACATGGACAGCTCGGCGATCCTCGAGCAGACCGCCCCGGATCCCGGCGGCGGCATCGGCGGCTATGTGGTGACCTTCAACGGCATGGTCGGCTACGCGGAGGACCACACGGACCGCGCCCACGTCGACAAGCTGACCGACGCCGAGATCGAGTACGACCTGGTGTTCGTCCACGAGGAGGATGGCCGGCTCGCCATCGAGGACCAGGACTACCGGATCCTCGAGCGCCCCATCGCGATGGCGCACAAGATCAGCGCGCGCAATGCGTGACGACACACCGAGCCGCACCGCCCAGTGGGTCGCCGCCGCGCGAGGCCTGGGCATGCTGCTCCCCGACGACGTCCGGATCGCCGACGATCCGTTCGGCGTGGCGTTCGCCTCCACGCGGGTGCAGCGGATGCTCGACGAGCGCCGCCCCACCCTGCTCGCCCAGCTGCCCGGATTCAAGTCGTGGATCGCGTACATGCAGGTGCGCACCAAGCTTCTCGACGATGCGGTCCGGAACTTCGTCGATGCCGGAGGCCACCAGGTGGTGCTGCTCGGCGCCGGCTTCGATTGCCGGGCGCTGCGGATGCCCGAGCTGGCCGACGCCGTGGTGTACGAGGTCGATCACCCGGCCACCCAGGGCCACAAGCGCGGGACGCTCGAGCGGATCGGCGCCGAATCCCCCGCGCGCTACGTGAGCTGGGACTTCGAGACCCGCGCGATGGACGAGCTCGCCGACGAGCTCGCGGAGGCCGGCCACGAGGCCGCGGCGCCGACCCTGACGATCTGGGAGGGGGTCACGATGTACCTCACCGAGCCGGCGATCGAGGCCTCGCTCGCGGCGATCGCCGCCTACAGCTGCGCGGGCTCGCAGCTCGCGATGACCTATCAGGCGAAGGTCCCCGGGCAGAAGACCTCGTTCGCCACCCGCCTGGTCCAGGCCGCGGTCGCCCGGATCGGCGAGCCGTTCAAGTGGGGCTGGGATCCCGCCGCCCTGCCGGCGTACCTCGAGGAGCGCGGCTTCGCCCTCGCCGACGATGTGAGCACGCCCGAGGCCGCGCACGCGCTGCTACCACCGGACCTCGCGAACACGATCCCGCGCACCGATCACAGCCACGTCGCGCTCGCCGAACGAACCTAGCGAGCTGCTCGCCGGAACCGAGGCTCGCCCGACATCGGGCAACGCCCACCGCCAGCGGCAGATCAAACCCAGGAAGCAAGGAACCCAGGTCGGAGAAGGTTCCAAAGTCCGCTGCCTTGCTTCCTGGCTTCCTGGCTTTGAACTCCCACAGCGGGGTCGTGCGGCCTCGAGCCGACACCAGACTGCGGGGCGGCTCCTGGATGCGTTACAGCTTCGCCGGGATCCAGAAGTCGCGCGGGTACAGGCGGTGGAGCACCGCCTTCTTGTCGACGGCGGCGCGCAGGTAGTCCTGATACGCATCGAGCTGCTTGGCCGGCCCGATCACGAAGTTGGTCGGCGCCTCGGTGGAGGGCTTGCCGTACCCGGGCATCACCTTGCCGTAGACGGTGGGGAGCCGGCTGAACAGCTGCTGCGCGAGATCCGGGCGATCCACCTGCGCGAGCACGGCCTTGCGGAACGCGCGGACGACCTCGGGCGTGCGGCCATCGGCCAGATCATCGGCCATCGCGAACGCGCGCTCCTCGTAGCCCTCCGCGATCCGCGAATCGAACGCGCCGGCGATCGCGTAGCGAGCGATGTTCGCATCGGGCTTGGCCTGCTTGAGCTGCTCCACCACGAACCGCATCGTCTGCGGCAGCAGCGGGCAGCGCTCGGCGTAGTACTCGAGCTGGCCATCGCGGACCAGCGGGTGCACGCCGTTGGAGTACGCGAGGCCCGCGGCCCACGTCTTCATGAACAGGCTGTGTGCACCGTGGCCGGTGTACGTGTTCGAGGCGAGGTAGTCGAGGATCGCGTCCTCGGAGGTCTGCGCGAGGCTCGTGGACGGCGCGTTGTTGATGAACACGCCGCTCGAGGTCGCCGGCGAGAACAGGCCGACGTAGGTGACCGCGCCCGGCGCCTTGTCGTGGTCCTTCAGGCGCTGGGTGATCGGGTACTCCTTGCCGGCGAGCCGCCCCACCGCGGGCTCTCCGACATCGGGCACCGCGTCGACCAGCGCGGACAGGTTCGCGGAGAGCGCGGCGTGACTGGCCGGCGAGCCGACCGCCGTGATCCGCGCGCGACCACGGTGCACGATCGCCGCGCGCACACCCGCCAGCTTCGCGAGCGCGGCCGGCGCGGTGACCTGGAGATCCGCGGCCATCTGCTTGCACAGGTACGTCCAGTCCGCCGCCAGCGAGCCATCCGGGAGGTCCGCGAGCACCGCGGTCAGATCCTTACCGGCGGCGGTGGCGAGCAGCTTGCCGGCCGCCGACAGCTTGGCCGCGGCCGCCAGGTACGCCGCACCCTGCGCGGGTGCCTTGGCCTTGGGATCGCCGAGCGCCGCGGCGAGCAGCACGAGCTGAGCGCGTGGGAGCGTGCGTGCCTCCGCGAGCTTGCCGAGGAAGACCACGGTCTCCGCGGTGACCTTGGCGTCCATCGGATCGAGGAGCTGCCAGCGCAGGCGGTGGAGATCGTGCGCCTGGGTGAGGAACGAGTTGATGCGCAGGTGGACCGCCGAGTCCTGGTGCCACCACGCATCGTGCGGATCGCGGACCCAGCCCTCCTCGGAGCCTTGCATCGCGGCGCGCATCGCCGTCAGCGCTTGATCCACCACGTCGCGCAGACGCGGCAGGTTGTCCACGCGCCAGTCGGGGGCGAGCATCACGCGGCGCATCCAGGCGAGCGCCTGCTTGGTCTCGGCCACGTCGTTACCCGCGCCCGCGATCACGAGCTCGGTGCGCTGGGTCTGCAGATCCTCGCTGTAGTGGACCGAGAGCTCGAGGATCTCCTTGCGGATCCGTTCGCGCATGTCCTCGCTCTTGATCACGTCCTTGCCATCCGCGATCCCGACCCCGTTCATCAACGTGGGCAGGATGCCGAGGTACATCGCGTCGCCGTCGGGGATCCACGGCAGCCGGAACGACACGGCGAGCCGCGCACTCTGCATCGAGGCGATGTTCGCGGTGAACGCCGGAACGCCGTTGACCGGGTTCGTCGTGTACTGCAGCTCGTCGTCGAACGTCATCGGCGGCGAGGGCACGAGCGGCGGCAGCGGGGTGGCCGCAGAGGCGGCCTCGAGGATCTTGGTCTGCGCGTCGTAGTCGGTCTGGTACTTCGCCAGCGTCGCGGCCTTGTCCTTGGTCTGATACTGCCCACCGAGGCGCGCCAGCTCCGCGGCGATCCGCGCATCACGCGCCGCATCGACGTCCTTGCGGAGCTTGGTGCTCGGCTTGGCCGCCACCACGAAGGGTTGCTCCAGCAGGTGCCAGGTCGCGAGCCGGGTGCGCCACGGGTTGCCGCCCGCCGCGAGCAGCTTGTCGATCGTGGCGAGCTCGGGCCGCAGCGTCAGCGACTTGCGCACGCCGCCGACCTTCGCCAGGCGATCCATGTGGTTCATCCACGCCGCGCTCGTGCCGCGGATGCCGAAGCCGGGCGGTGAATCGAGGAACTTCGCGAGCTGGCGCTTGAGATCGATCGCACGCGCCTCGACCCGGGTGCGGATCGCCGCGAGCTCCGGATCGCCATCGGGCAGCTTCGAGATCCGCCCGAGCTCGGACATCACCTCGGCGCGGACCTTCGCGAGCGTCTGCGGATCGAGCTTGTCGGCGCGCACACCCTCGATCGAGAGGAACACCGGGTGGCCGTGATCGTCGCTCTGCATCGCGGAGACGCCGCTCGCGCCGAGATCCATCACGCGGGTCTTGCTGTCGATCAGCCGCTTGTAGAGAGGCGTGCTCTCGTCACCCGCGAACGAGCTGAGGAACAGCCCGAGCAGCGTGGTCTCCGCGAGATCGAGATCGGTGCGCACCGCGGGCCACACCAGCATCATCGGGCTCGGCTGCGTGTTGTCGCTGTAGGGATAGTCCACGGTGATCGGTGCGTCGGTCCCGCCGGGCGCGGGCGGCGGGAGATCCGCCTCGGTGGTGACCTTGCCTCCGCGCTGGTTCGAGGAGGTCAGCACCTGGTCCGCGCCGTCGAGCACGGCGGTCAAGGTCATCGCCGAGGGGAACGTGGCGATCATCCCCATGTTCGCGAGGTGGTAGTTGTCGCCGTGGAACTTCCGGATGTCCTCCGGTGTCATCGTGCGGATGTCGTCGGGATAGCCGCCGGACTCGTACGCGAGCGGGTGTCGCGTGCCGAACACGGCGCGCTTGGCGGCGAGCCACAACGTGGTGTCGGGCTGCTCGTAATAGCGGACCATCTCGTTGTAGACGGTGCCCTTCTCTTCGAGACGCAGCTTGCCGTCATCGCCCTTGTCGACGCCGAAGTTGCGCACCTCGCGACGGATCTCCTCGTCGGTATAGTCGGCGTCGAGCATCGCGCCGAGCTGATCGGCGAACACCGGCCAGAACGTGTCGCGGCCGGCGACGGTATGGAAGTGATAGGCCGTGCGCCACTGATCCGTGAACGCGCTCGATTCGGTGAGCGCCATCGCCTGGAAGCTACCCATCTTGCGGCCGCGGTTGCCCTTGCCGAGCAGCAGGTGCTCCTGCGTGTGGGGCTCGCCCTTGTTCGAGGTGGGGAACGAGTTGACCCAGATGAACGCCTGGGGCGCGCTCTCGATCCGCAGGTAGTCGAAGATGAACTTCGTCTTGTCGTGAACGAGCCGCGCGCCGATCGGCTGATCGTTCCCGTCGAGATAGATCGCCGCGGGCGTGAAGCCGTGGACCGACGTGCCCGGCACCAGCGTGGCAAGCGAGAGCTCGGTCACGGGCGGCGGCGTGACCACCCCACCACTCCCCGAGCCCGCGCCCACCACGGGCGTGACTGGCGCCTTCGGCGCGGGGGCCGGTGGGCAGCACGTGGCCAAAGACAGCGTGAGAGGCGCGAGGAGCGCGAGCAGCAAGCGGGAGCGCATGACGCGTACTCTCGCCTCGAGCGATTGAATCCGCCAGTGCGACCGTGGAGGATGTCGCATGGGCGACGCGATCATCGAGCTCCGCCGGGTCGATCCGGTCACCGTGATGACGCTCTCGGCGGGCAAGGCGAACGCCTTCGACACCACGCTGCTCGAGGCGATCACCCGGACCATCGACACGGTGGTCGCCGAGGGTGCGCAGGCCCTGATCATCACGGGGGACGGCGCCACGTTCTCCGGCGGGCTCGCCCTGCCCCAGCTGATCGACCTCGACCGGGACGGTGTGCGCGGGTTGATCACGACGTTCACCACGGCGATGCGCCGCGTGCTCGAGGCCCCCATCCCCGTGATCGCCGCGATCAACGGCAACGCGATCGCCGGCGGCTGCGTGCTCGCGCTGATGTGCGACGAGCGGATCCTGACCGCGCAGGGCCCGAAGGGGCCGCCGAAGATCGGCCTCAACGAGGCGCAGCTCGGGCTCGGCCTCCCTTCCGTGGTCGTCGAGCTGGTGCGCGCGCGCGTGCCCGGAGGGAGTCACGTCCGCGTCATGCTCGAGGGCCGTCTCGTGGAGCCGCCCGAGGCGCTCGCCCTTGGCCTCGTGGACGAGGTGGTCTCCCCCGAGCAGTTCGAGAGCCGCGCGCTCGAACGCGCCACCGCCCTCGCCGCCTCGGATCGCACGGCGTTCGCGCAGATCAAGCGCGCGATGCTGCGCCCCGCGATCGAGGCGATCACGCGCTTCGATGCGGCCGACACCGACGCCTGGCTCGACACCTGGTTCTCCGTCGAGGGCCAGCGCCGGATGCGCGCCACGGTGGCGAGGATCACCAAGAAGTGATGATCTCGGTCGTCGGTGGCGGCATCTTCGGCCTGACCGCCGCGCTCGAGCTGCGTGCGCGGGGCCACGCGGTGACCGTCCACGATCCGGGCCCGATCCCGCACCCGCTCGCCGAATCCACGGACATCAGCAAGGTGGTGCGGGTCGACTACGGTGACGATGCCGACTACACGGCGCTCGGCGAGGCGGCCCTCGCTGGATGGCGGCGGTGGAATGCGCAGTGGCCGGCGCCGCTGTTCCACGAGAGCGGCGTGATGTTCCTGTCGCGCGAGCCGATGCACGATCGCAACAGCTTCGAGCACGCCTCGTACACGCTCCTCACCTCGCGCGGGCACGCTCTCGAGCGCCTCGATGCCGCCGCGATCTCACGGCGGTTCCCCGCCTACCAGCCGGGCGCGCTCGTCGACGGCTACTGGAACCCCCAGGGAGGGTGGGCCGCCGCCGGTGCCGTGGTCAGGCAACTCGCGGCAGACGCCGTGGCCGCGGGCGTGGTGATCGAGACCCGTGCGGTGGAGGATCTCGACGCGCTGCACGCCGAGCTGACGATCGTGTGCGCCGGGGCCTGGGCCGCGCAGCTCCTCCCCGAGCTCGCGAGCTCGGTGCGCGCGATCGGCCAGCCGGTGTTCCACCTGCGCCCCGAGGATCCGGAGCTGTTCGCCGCCGAGCGGTTCCCGGTGTTCGGCGCCGATATCGCGCGCACCGGCTACTACGGGTTCCCCGCGACGGCCGACGGGCTGGTCAAGATCGCGAATCACGGCACCGGCATCCCGGTGGCCCACGAACGAGATCGCGTGGTGGATCCCGAGCAGGAGCTCGATCTCCGCGCGTTCCTCGGCACCACGTTCCCCGCCCTCGCCACCGCGCCGATCGTCTACCGCCGGCTCTGCGTGTACGGCGACACGCTCGATGGTCACTTCTGGATCGCGCGCCACCCCACGCGGAACAACCTCGCGGTCGCCACCGGCGGCTCGGGGCACGCGTTCAAGTTCGCGCCCGTGCTCGGTGCGCTGATCGCGGACCTCGCGCTCGGCGAGCCCCATCCGCTCGCGCACAAGTTCCGCTGGCGCCCGGAGCTGGCCACGATCTCGTCCGGCGATGCCGCGCGCCGGCGCGACTAGCCGCGTCGGAAACCGGGTCAGCCCCCTGTTCGCCCGGTCGTCCTCGTCTAGGATGGCCGCGTGGTGGGTGGAACGTACGATTGTGTGGTGGTGGGCGCGCGGTGTGCGGGGGCGCCGCTCGCTCGATTCCTGGCGCGCGCCGGCAAGCGCGTCCTCGTCGTGGATGCGGCAGCGCTGCCCAGCGATCAGCCGATGTCCACCCACTTCATCCAGCCGTTCGGGATGCGGATCCTCGACGAGCTCGGGCTCGGCGATCGCGTGCGCGAGCTCGCTCCGCCGGTGACCACGTTCGTCAACGGCCTGGGCCCTCACGTGATCCAGCTCGAGTTCCCTTCCGGCGGGAGCTGTCCGCGGCGCACCGAGCTCGATGCCTTGCTCCTCGAGGGTGCGCGCGAGGCGGGCGCCGAGATCCGCACGCGCTGCCGCGTGATCGACCTGATCCGCGAGCACGATCGCGTGTGCGGCGTGATCGTCGAGCACGAAGGCGTGCGCTCCGAGATCCGGTGCACCGTGGTGGTCGGCGCGGATGGTCGGTTCTCCACGGTCGCGCGCCTCGTGGGTGCCGAGGAGTACTACGGCTACGATGGGCCGCGCTGCGCCTACTGGGCGTACTGGCCACGCCCGGCGGACTACGCCACCACCCATGACAACGCGGCGATCATCGTCCACGACGACGACGACGCGCGGTTCGTGTTCCCGGTCAACCGCGATCAGCTGGTCATCGGCATGACGTTTCCGAGCACCGACGACGTCGCCGCGTGGAAGCAGGATCCGGAGGGCCAGCTCACCAACGCGATGCGCGCACATCCTCGGTTCGCGTCGCTCGTGGAGGCACCACCGCTGTCGCGCGCGCTCGGCATCGTCAAGGCTCGCTTCTTCTTTCGCCGCGCCGCCGGGCCGGGCTGGGCGCTGGTCGGGGATGCTGGGCTGTTCAAGGATCCCACGCCCGGCCTCGGGATCACGGATGCGTTCCGCGATGCGCGCGCCCTGGCGGCCGCGATCGCCCTCGGCGGAGACGAGCCCCTCGAGCGGTACTGGCGCCAGCGCGACGTCGAATCTCTCGAGCTGTTCCACTTCGCGCGCGACCTCGGCGAGGTCAGCTACAACAATCCGTTCACCCAGCTCGTGTTCTCGAAGTGCTCGGGCAACCCCGTGCTCTCGCAGCGGTTCGTGGACGTCGTCGAGCGTCGGCTGTCACCGTACGAGGCGTTCACCGTGGGCGAGGTCCTGCGCTGGACGTTCGGCGCCTTGCTCCGCGGCCGGTTCTCCGTCCTGAAGCCGTTCGTCAGGGCCGGCAAGGTCGGCGGCTACGTGAAGAAGGAGCTCGAGCGCAGGCGCAAGCTCGTGCAGCGCGTACTCGCACCTCCACCGCCGCCGTGAACCACGCGCTCAGCGCTTCGCGCGACCACGGCGACGCAGCACCAGCACGCCGATCACGAGCACGAGCGCGATGCCCTCGTACGGGATCGGGATCCGGCGCGGCCGCTTGATCACGGTCGGTGTCTGCTTGACCTCCGTCTGATCGGAGTGCGGCACGAACACCACGTCGTCCCTGGCGATGCGTGGCCCCTCGTCGATGAACACCGTGGTGCGGCTGGCGCCAGGCGCGCTGCCGAGGGCCGTCGGGAGCGTGATCGGAGCCGAGAACAAGGTGCCCGCGTTCCACGAGCCGTCGCCGAGCTTGCCCGTGTAGCGCTTGTCGGAGACGAAGAACACGCGCAGCATGCGCGGCGGCAGATCGAGCGTGCTGGTCTTCGGCGCGTCGGGCTCGCGGTACGGGTAGAACGGAGCATCGGCGCCGAACGTCAGCTTCACCGCCTTGGTCGCCAGCTCGAACTGCTTGCCGTCCTTCTGCTCCGTCCCCACCACGAACGCGGTGACCTTCCAGTGCTGGGTCACATAGCGCTCGAGCCACGCGGTGAGCTCCGGGGTGGCGGCGAAGCCATGCGCGCTGAGCCAGCCTGCGAGTGCGGCCGGGTCATCGGCCTCGAGCGTGGTGGCCTCCATACCCGCCACGTGCGCCGACTGGATCACCCGCACCGCGGGAGCGCGGCTGGCATCGGAGGACATGCTCTTCTCCCGCAGCACGCAGCTACCCACCCAGCTCTCGAGCGTGACCTTGACGCCGCTGGTGTCGATCACCACCTCGGGGCGGATCAGGTTTGCGAGCTGGGAGAACACGCTCGCATCCACCTCGCCGAGCTCCGGCTTGGTGGGCGTGGGCACCAGGAACCCGAACGACCGCGCCGTGGACTGAAACTGGGCGCGCCGGATGAACGTCTCGGTCTTGGTCACCGCATCCCAGATGATGACGGCCTCCTCGTCCGCGACGCGGACCTCGGCCCCGGCTGGCGGTGCGGTGGCACATGCATTCGCTGGGCGATCATCGGAGACGAGGGCAGCGAGCGCGACCAGCGGGACCACAGCGGCGAGGGACTTCACGGAGCGATCGTGCCACGGCTCCGGTCTCGGGCGCGCGCTCCGCGGGCCCTCGATCGGGCTCAGCCGCCGACGATCTTGCACAGGTCGCCCATCGCCTCGGGCTTGAACAGCGAGCGCCCGAGCAACAGCCGCGCGGCCTCGAGCACGCCCTCGGTCACTGCGGGGTGCGGGTGCACACAGCGCTCCACCGCATCGAGCGTGCCGCCCTGCCCGATCAGCAGCGCCACACCCTGGATCGCCGTCCCCGCCTGCGGGCCCACCACGCGGAGCCCGAGCAGCCGGCCATCAGGACGCGCGAGCAGCTTCACGAAGCCCGCCGTCGAGCGCATCGCGAGGTTTCGCCGGTTGAGCGCGTTCGAGACGATCGCCGCGCGATAGTGGATGCCCTTGGCGCGCGCCATCTGCTCGTTGAGGCCCACGGCGGCGACCTCGGGGCTGAGGAAGTAGATCGCGGCCTGCGCCTCGTGGACGATCGGTAGCGGATCGAGCCCGTACATGTCCTCGACGGCGTGCCGTGCCTCGAGCTCCGCGAGGTTGGCGAGCATGAGGTCTGGGGTGACATCGCCCGCCGCCCAAACGTGCGACGCGCGGGTACGTGTGCCATCCACCGTGACGCCGCCGCTCGCCTCGATCGTCACGCCGGCGTGCTCGAGCCCGAGCTCCGCGGTGGCGGGCGCGCGGCCCGTGGCCACCAGCACCCGATCGTAGCGGGCGGTCTGCGCGGCCCCGGCCTCGTCGGTCCACGTGATCTCGACCTCGTCGCCGATCACGGTGACCCGATCGATCTTCGCGCTCCGGTGCACGTGCACGCCGATCGCCGCGAACCGAGCCGCCACCACGGCCGAGACGTCCTCGTCCTCGAACGGCAGGATCCGCGCCTGGCGATCGAACAGCTCCACGGCGGTCTGCCCGAAGTGGGCGAACACGGTGGCGTACTCGCAGCCCACCACGCCGGCGCCGATGATCGCGAGGCGACGCGGCAGCTCGGGCACGTGCTCGATCTGATCCGAGGTCATCACGCGCACGCCATCGACGGCGAACGTCGGCGGCACGCGCGGCCGCGAGCCCACCGCCAGCAGGAACCGGTCGGCCGTGATCCGCCGCTCGCCCACCACGATCGTCTCGGGGCCCACGAACACCGCGCGGCCCGCCACGCGCTCGATCGTGCCTCGCCCCGCGCCCGGCGCCGCGAGCGCCGCGAGCTGCTGGACGATTAGCGCCTGCGCCTCGCCGCACGCGGCGCGAACCTCGGCCCGCACGGCGGTCCACGAGGGCACGAGGCCCGAGCCGTCATATCCGCGATCGGCCCGGCGCGCGCGCGCGAAGTCTCCACTCAGGTGCCACAGGGTCTTGGATGACAGGGCGCCCTCGAAGATCCCGGCGCCGCCGAGCGGCCCGGCCTCGATCAGCACGACCCGCTTGCCGAGGTCGGACGCGCGGATCGCGCCCGCGACGCCGGCCGGCCCACCTCCGATCACGCACAGGTCATAGCGATCCACCCCACGAGCGTACCCCACACCGGGGCCGCCTTGGCTGCGCCGCCACACCCCGCGATCGGCTCTCGCCACCCGAGCTCGAGCCCCGATCCACTTTTGAATCTCGCGTGTGCCCGCGCGTGGATCGTGCGCGGGTTTTGACACGCGCGCTGTAGCCGCAGCGACACACGAGGCGTGCGTCTCGACGGAGCGTCGCGTGGCGCGTGCCATGCACGGGCGGCACGGGTGGAGGTGACCGCATCATGTGGACGACGATCAAGAGAGGTTTGTTCAAGCTCGGGACGCTCGCGAAGGCGACGGGGCTCGCCGCGACGCTCGGGGTGATCGAGATGGTGTCGAGCTCGCGGGGCCGACGCGTGCTCGCCGTGCTCGCGTTGACTGGCCTCACGGTCGGCTTCGTGGTGGCGCGGCCGATCCGCTCGATCCCCGCGGGGACCGCGGGCGTACGCGTGAACCGGCTGACCGGCGGGATGACGATCCTCGACGAGGGCTGGGCGCTCGCGCTGCCCGGCATCCACGAGTTCCGGACCTATCCGCTCCACGATCAGGTCTACCGCCCGGCGGATGCGATCAAGTCCACCGGCGCCGGGGCGTACCAGTCCGTCGAGGGCCTCTCGCTCGGCATCGACATCACCGTGCGCTGGGCACTCGATCCGGAGAAGATGTCGAAGGCGGCGCGGTTGCGGCCCGACGAGCTCGAGCACGATCTGGTGCAGCCGACCGTGGATGGTGCGCTGCACCGCGCGTTCGCCCAGCACACCGTCCGCGAGATCTTCGCTACCCACCGCGCCCCGATCCAGAAGGGCCTCGAGGACGAGCTGCGCGCCGCCCTCGCCGGTGAGGGCGTGGTGATCAAGGCCGTGGCGATCGGCGGCATCGATCTCCCCACGCAGTACAAGAACGGCCTCGAGGCCCTGCTCTCGGAGGAGCTGTCGGCCGAGAAGATGCGGTACACGCTCGAGCTCAAGGAGAAGCAGATCAAGCAGTCCGAGCTCGAGGGCGAGGCCGACAAGGTCCGCCGCGAGAAGGCCGCCGCCGCCACCGGCGCCGAGCAGATCATCGCCGCCAAGTCCCAGGCCGAGGCGATGCAGCACGTGCTCCCGCTCAAGGAGAAGGAGATCGAGCAGAAGCGCCTCGAGGCCGAGGCCGCGCGCGTGGTGCGGATCAAGCAGGCCGAGGGCGAGGCCGATGCGCGCCGGATCGAGGCCGGTGGCGAGGCGGACTCGCGCCGCAAGCTCGCCGACAGCGATGCCTACCGGCTCGATGTCACCGGCAAGGCGACCACCGAGCAGATGGCCCGCGAGGCGGCGCTGCTCAAGCACAACCCGCTGCTGATCCAGAAGGCGCTCGCCGACAAGCTGTCCGACAAGATCAGCGTGATCATCGCGCCGCCCAACACCAACGGCTTCTTCGCGAGTGGCCTGCTCGGCGGCAGCACCACCACCCCGCCCGCTCCCGCGGCCGGCGGATCGGAGGAGTGATGCTGCCACTCGCCGTCACGGCCGCCGTCGTCGTCGGAGATCATGTCGCCCTGCGCGCCGCCGCCGAGCGCACCTCGGCGCAGCAGGCCGTGCTGTGGAAGGGCGATTGGCTCGAGGTTCGCGGCGACAAGAAGGGCTGGCTCAAGGTCTGGGATCACCGCCACGAGCGCGGGGGCTGGGTGCTCGCGAAGAACGTCAAGGCGATCGCCCTCGAGGAGGCCTCCGCCCCGGCGGTCCGCGCGGTGGTCGACTTCCTGCGCGACACCCCGGGCCAGGAGTCCCTCGGCATCGCGTACGCGGCGATCTACCTGAAGGTCGCCCCCAAAGGCGCGATCGATGCGCCGCTCCTCATCACGATCGGCAGCTTCGCCGAGCGCCTCGCGCGCCGCGCCTCGACCTCCAGCCCGACCTCCGGCGACACCGCCGCGGCCGAGCAGCTCGAGGTGGCGCGGAGCTGGGGCATCGTGCTGCAGAGCATCGAGCAGCCCGATGGCGCGCACATCTGCTACGACGGCGCGGCGTTCCACGGCGGCCTCGCCCTCGGCCCCGGCCCCGCCGATGCGGCGACCGCGGTGCTCGCGCTGACCGAGCCCGGCTGCGAGCCGCAGGGTCTCGGTGCCACCGCGCGCGTCGCCCGGGACGAGGCTCGCCTCGCGTTGCTCGAGCGCGTGTCCCCGGCGCAGGCCGGCATCGGTGCCGTCACCGCCAACCGCCTGCGGATCCGGCGCGCGGAGATCGGAGCGCAGCTCGCGTGGGCCACCGCCCGCCGCGGCGATGTTCCCGCCGCCGCGAAGCAGGCCGAGCAGGCGTTCGCGATGCTCGCGCGCGTGGAGAAGACCGACCTCGCCGACGACGATGCACCGAGCTATGCCGCCGCCGCGGTGGGCGTGGCCGCCTCGCGCTGGGCCGCACTCCCCGCGCTCCCCGTGCCCAAGCTCGCTCTCTCCCTCGCGCTCGCGGATGGCGAGCCGGGCGAGACCTGCGTGACCCTCGTGCCCAAGCAAGGCACCGCCTCGACCCCGAAGTGCACGCATGGTCAGGTGTGGCCGGCCTCGCTGCGCACCAGCGCCGATCGCAGCACGGCCGTGATCGCCGTCGAGCCCCTGCCCGGCTGGCTCGAGCTGTGGCTGTTCCGTCGGGGCGACGACGGTGGCTGGATGATCGATGTGCTGCCGCCGAACACCGACGGTCCGGATCGCGGCTACGTGGAGCTCGCCGGGTTCTCGCCCGATGGCACGCGCGCCGTGGTGGTCCGCGAGTCGCGCACCGCGGGCGTGGTGCGCAGGAGCTTCGAGGCGATCACGCTCGGGACGCTCGCCGTGGACCGACAGTCCGCGAACCTCGGCGGCCTCGGCCCGGCCGCGCGCTGGGCGAGCGCCGAGTGGCGGCAGCGCACCCTCTCGCTGCGGTGATGCTGTCCTCACGCCATTCGAACCACAGATCGCGCACGACCTGCGGGCCCGCCGGCACATGGCGCAGGTTCTTCGTGCACGACGGTTCTGGCCCCGGCGCACGGCGCGGTACGTGGGCACGGTTACTGAAGCCATTCGGCGCCGATGCCGCTGGGCGTGCACCTCGCGAGCAGAACGGTCTTCCTTGTCTCGCTGCTAGGCGGTTGTGGACGCGAGTCGATCGATCTCGAGGCGCTGCGTGACCCTGCATCCTGCGCCGGCTGCCACCCCGAACACGCGCGGGCGTGGGCGGGGAGCATGCACGCTCATGCCAGTGATGATCCCGTGTTCCTAGCGATGAACCGACTCGGTCAACGCACCACGAGCGGTGCGCTCGGCGACTTCTGTGTCCGCTGCCATGCGCCGGTCGCGGTGGCCACCGGAGCGACGTCGGACGGCCTCGATCTCGAACAACTCCCACGTGCGCTGCGTGGCGTGACCTGCATCGCCTGCCACCAGATCGACGCCGTGGGCGAGATCCACAACGGAGACCTCGCGTGGACGGACGACGGAACGATGCTAGGTGGCTTGCAGCACCCGGTGTCCACGCCGGCACACGGCTCGACCCGGTCGTCGCTGCTCACCAGCGTGGCGCTCGAGTCATCGAAGGCGTGTGGCGCGTGCCACGACGTGGTGCTGCCCAACGGCCTCGCGATCGAGCAGACCTTCGCCGAGTGGAGCACCAGTCTGTTCGCGCACCCGGAGATCGGGCTGTCCTGCGCGGGCTGCCACATGATCGGCAGCGACGCGCCCGCCGCGCTCCATGGTCCAACCCGACGGGTTCACGATCACGCGATGGCCGCGGTGGACGTCGCGTTGACGCAGTGGCCCGGCGTGGAGGATCAGCGGCGGGGGATCGCCCGCGATCTGAAGGGCACGATCTCGACCAAGCTGTGCGTGGCCCCCGGAGCCGGCGGAGTCGAGGTCACGATCACGCTCGACAATCCGCAGGCCGGGCACGCCTTCCCGAGCGGAACCACCCACGCGCGCAGGCTCTGGGTCGAGATGGTGGCCGAGACGGGTGGCGTCGCAACCCCGATCACCGGCGCCTACCAAGCCGGAGAGGTGGTCCACGCCGGCGCTCCTGCCAGCGCATGGGTGCTCGGCAGCCGGTTCCGGGATGCCTCGGGAACCGAGGTCCAGCTCCCCTGGCTGGCCGCGACCATCGAGAGCGATCTGCTCGCGCCGTCGGTCACCGCCGACCGCACCGATCCGCGCTTCTATCACAGCAAGAGCCGGAGCTGGCTGGTGCCGGGGAGCCCGGAGCGCATCCGCCTCGCCGTCCATCTCCAGCCCATCGGCCTAGATGTCCTCGATGTCCTCATCGCCTCCGGCGACCTCTCGCCGAGCGCCCGGGACGCGATGCCGACCTTCGATCTCGAAGGCGCCAGCCTCGAATGGCTCGCTGCGCGCGATGGCCTGGGTTGTGTCCAGTGACCACCCAGGCTCTCACAGGGGCGCGATCAGGCTCGCGGTCGTGATCACCGCGCGTCGCTCGCGCTGAGCGGGGAACTCGGAGAACCACGACCCCACCACGCCCACCGCCAGCACCAGGTGCCAGTCGGAACGAAGCGCGACGTCTGCCGTCGACGAGACATACGCGCTCTGCATCGGTCCAGCGTCCGATCGCTCGTCCGCAGCTCCGGCACACGGCCGCCATTGTCGCCGTAGCGCGCGCGATAGAACGAGGCCTCTTCCTGCCAGTAACCACGACCGAGCAGCCCGACGAGCCAGCCCGACGTCACCTGTCGAAACAACTCGAGCGTCGCCGTGTGACTCGTCATCGACCAGTCGTCGACGTGGAGCCGGTACGTCGCCGTCGCGAACGTGTGTTCACCGAGCGCCCGGCGAACCCGGCCGGCCACCGCGAGGTTCGCGCGCCGCGCCGGCGTCACTTCGTCGACGAGGATCGGCAGCGGCGACGCTGGCACGGTGATCCGGACCTGCCGGTACGGGCTCGCGTGATACCCCACGAGCCAGGCCCCATCGACGATCAGGTCGACGACCATGCGTGGATCGACGAGCTGGGACCACGTGGCGATCACCTCGTGGCTGTCACGAGTTCGCCGGAACGCCGGATCACCGACCGCGTGGGCGACGTCGTGGCCGGCGACATAGCGGAGCACGAGGGTCGTGTTCCGCTCCGCGAGCTCCACGCGGCCGCTCGCGAACCCGCGGACGGAGTCGTAGTCGTGCTCGTGCGACACCCGCCCACCGAGCGCGACCGAGGTCGCCGCGCCGATCGGGAGCAATCGGGTCACTGTGGTGCCGAGCTCGAGCCGCCGCTCGTGGACCGTGGCCGGGGACGCGGAGCTGATCACGTCGACCGACGCGCCTGTCACCGCATCGACCGTGGTGTCGACCGCCAAGGTCGTTCGGGTGCCGAGCCACACGTTCACCCGAGCACCCGGCGAGACCACCGTCACGTGGTCGTCATCGGCGTACACGCGGAAGCTCGCCGTCGCCGAGGCCGGATCGGTCGGCTCCGCACGTGCGGTAGATCCAATCACCATCGACACGATCGTCGCGGCGATCAGTTGCAGCCGCACCCTCCGCCCCCCTCCGCGCTGGCACCCTCGGTCCCCTCGCGCACCGCGAAGGCGTGCTCGTCGCCCGTGGTCACCACCGGCCATACCGGGGCGCGCATCGCCGGCGCGGCGAGGTGCTCGCGTTCATGAGGGTGAACCCGGACGCAGCCAGGGGCGGCCAGCGTGGAGATCGCCACCACCAGACCGATGCCGGAGCGGATCGATCGCACCTCGCGAGTCCATGCAACAACCGGGACGACGGCCGACCGTGCCATTCGCGCAGACCTTGCGTCCAGAACGGATCGTGCCGCGGCGCCGCGACGACACCGGTGGCGCGAGTCCTGCAATCGCAGCAGACCGCGCACTCCATCAGGCTGCGTCCAAAAAGCGAGACCGGCTTGCCCCACCATGTTCTGCCCATCTACGGCGCCCCGGCCGCCTCTGCGGAGAGCAGCCCGTGGCCGATCGCAGCGAAAGGCTTTCGCCCGTTCTTCTTGCTCGCTGGTGTGTTCGCGACGTTGATTCTCCCGATCTGGTTGCTCACGCTCGATGGCCAACTGCAAGTCAGCGGTTACCTCGATCCGATCTACTGGCACGCCCACGAGATGATCTTCGGATTTGCGACGGCAGTGATCGCCGGATTCCTACTCACCGCCGTGGGGAACTGGACGAAGCGCGAGACCGTGATCGGCCTGCCACTCCTCGCTCCGCAGCGCTCTGGGCGTTGGGCAGGGTGGTGCTGGTCGGCCCGCAGGTCTTGCCTGGATGGCTGATCGCGATCGTCGACCTCGCGTTCTTGCCTGTGCTGCTGATCGCGATCGCGCGTCCGTTGATCGCCACACGCAACACACGCAACCTGGTGATGCTGGCGATTCTGGCTGCGATGTTCGTGGCCAACCTGCTGGTTCACCTGGACGTCCTGGGCGTGCTCCCCGGCTGGCGACGTCGTGGTTGCGTGCTCGGGCTCGAGGTCGTCGTCCTCGTGATCCTCGTGATGGCAGGGCGAACGTTCCCGATGTTCACGCGCAACGCGACCCGTGTGGACTCGATCGCATCCTCGCAATGGCTGGACCGGCTCAGCATCGGCGCGATGGCGTTCCTGATCGCCCTCGACCTCTTCATGCCAACACACGCGATCACGGCCGGGTGGGCCGCCGGCGCAGGTGGCCTCACGCTCGTTCGCACCTGGCGATGGGGAACCCGACACACCTGGCGGACGCCACTTCTCTGGATCTTGCACGTCGGCTACCTCTGGATCCCGATCGGGCTCGTGCTGCGAGCGTTGGCCGCCTTCACGAGCGTCATCCCTCCGCAGATCGCGATGCACGCGCTCACCGTCGGCGCGATCGGCTCACTCACGCTCGGGATGATGGCCCGCGTTGCGCTCGGTCACACCGGGCGCCTGCTCGCAGCCTCGCCGCTGATGGTCGGCGCGTTCGTATTGATCACGCTCGCTGCCGTGACCCGTGTGTTCGGGCCGCTCGTGGCTGGCATGACGAGTTACCGCCCAACGGTGTTTCTCGCCGGATCGGCGTGGACAGCGGCCTTCGTGTTGTTCTTGCTGGCCTGCGTGCCGATCCTCATCGCCCCTCGGGTGGACGGCAAGCCGGTCTAACCGGCCTCACGGATCACGGATACGAGATGACCACGCGCCCATCGTCGCCGTTCTGGGCCGCACCGCACCCGCCGTTCATGCCGGCAGATCCTCCCTGCGAGCCCGCCGAGGTGGGCGCCGCGTCGCACGTCCCACCCAGGCAGGTACACGCGCCGCCGCCACCGCCGCCGCCGGAGCGGCTGCCGGCAATCGAGGCGGACCCGGCGGTGCCGTCGTAGCCCCCGCAGGCATCGCCGCCTTCGCCGCCGATGTCGCCGTTCTGATCCGAGGTGCCCGCCCCGCCACCGCCGCCAGCGACGACGAGGTTGGTGATCGACAACATGGGCCGGACCGTCGTCGCACCGCCACCGCCGTTCCCCAGCTTGGTGTCGCCGCCGCCACCGCCACCGCCGCCGCCATAGCCACCCGCGCCGCCCGCGCCGCCGCCCTGCGTACCGCCGGATCCCGCACCACCCACGCCGCCGGGCGGCGCGCTCGCGCCCGCGCCCGCGCCGCCATCTTGCGACGCACCACCGCCACCACCACCGGCGAACCCACCGGACGTCGTCGCGGTGGAGCCACACTTCCCGCCGCTCCCGATCTGGATCAGGTACTGCGTGCCTGCCGCCTGGCCGGTCAGGCTCTTGACCGCGTACCCGCCGTCGCCGCCTGCCGCCCCGGTGGTCCCCATGTTCCTCGCCCCGCCGGCGCCGCCGCCGCCATAGCCCTTGATCGTCAGCGAACTGCAGCCCGCGGGCAGCGTGAACGTCCCGTTCGCGGTGAACATCATCGAGCCGGCGGTGCACGTCCCCATCGCGCCATCGATCGGAGGTGCATCGATCGACCCATCATCGCCGCCCGCGCCATCCGTCGCGTCCACTCCGCTGTCGACCACACCGGGTGTGCGCTCGCAGCTCTTCGTCTCGAGCGCGCACACGAGCCCCTCGGGACACACCGCACCCGCGCCGCACGGCAACCCCGGTTGGGGCTCCGGCGAATAGCAGGCAGCGAGCGCAGCACACACCGCAGACAGCAGGAGCGAACGAACCACGGCACGAGTATCCCGCGTCGCACCTCGCCTGACGAGGCCCACGAAGGCGCAGCGTTTGCGCCGCGCGCCTCCGTTAGAACGGATCGTGGTGGCGCTTGGCCGCGACGATGTCCGCAACCACGCCGAAGTGATCCGAGGGCCAGACGTCGCCGACCGGCATGTCGCCGAACAGCGCCGAGGAGACGGCCTCGCCGATCAGGTGTCGTCCGGGGCCGCGCACGAGGCAGTAATCGATCCGCCGCGAGTGCTCGCGCGATCGCAACGCATACGGATTGCGGCGGTCGTACGTGAAGCCCGGCTCGCCCGGCCGCGTGACCGCCCAGCAATCGGAGAAGTAGACGCTCGTCCCGCCGAGCGCGGTGAGCCCGCGCAGGAATCGCATCTCGTCGGAGTCCGGATCTGCGTTCAGATCGCCGAGCACCACAGCCGGCGGCCCACTCGTCGGCGCGAGCGCATCGACGTGCTCGGTCAGCCGCCGCACCTGCTCGCAGCGCGCGTGCCCGAGGTGCGCCTGAAACGTCAGGTGCGTGGCGAACACCGGCATCGGCCCGTGCGGCAGCTCGATCCGCGCGAACGCCACGGTGCGCGTATCGAGCTCCGGCGGCGATGGCAGCTCGAGCGACTGCAGATCCGTCATCGGGTGCGGCGAGAGCAGCGCGTTGCCAAACGTCAGCCCGCCGCCCACGTTCCACGCGGGTACGTGGTGAACGTTCCAGCCCGTGCCCGCGGCGATCTCGTGCGCCTGGCTCGGCATGCCGGTGAACCCGAGCACCTCCTGGAGAGCGATCACGTCGGCATCGAGCGCCAGCAGCGCGTCGCGGATCAGCGGTAGCCGCTCCGCCCACGGCCCCTGGCGGTTCCAGATGTTGAGTGTGGCGACGCGCCACAGCTCGGATCGCGCAAAACCGCTCATGGACGGCATCCTACTGCGCCTTGACGTACCTGCCCCTGGACCCCATAGTGCGATCGTTCTTTGACATGGGGGCGTACCGGTTTCGACGAGGATGAAGACGCTCGGATTGCGCGTCGTGGCGCCCAAGGCCACGTAAAAATGGGCAAACCATGCAACTGCGAACGATAACGCTGTTGCCCTCGCTGCCTGATAAAACCAGGTAACGACAGTGCTCGCAGCTTCCGTCTGTAGCTACGAAGTACTGACACAATCAGACTGGGCCTCCTGACCCGTCAGCGCATGGAGGTCGAGACAAAGCTGGCTTGTTGTGCTCGAAGGTCGGCCGCAATCGACGAGCACGAGACTTCAAATAGCGGACCTACACGCGTAGACGTACGAGTAGAAGCATTCTCGGACGCGGGTTCGACTCCCGCCGCCTCCACCAACATTCACTGCGCCAGGTCAGCCTTCGGCTGACGCCGCCGCGGCACTGCCACGATCGAATGCGTGGTCAGTGCGGCGTACGTTGCGAGGCCTTCTTTGCCTCGTCGACCTTCTCTTCGACGTTCGCGAGAACCTCGCAGTCGCAGTAGCCGCCCTGCGTGTCCAGCCACGCGAACACGGCTTCGACATCGTGACCGCGACCGGTGAGCCACGCCTTCGTGATCCGCCGGCTGTGATCGCAACCCTGAAGTGGGAGCTCGACGTCCAGCATGTCGAACATCGCGGCCAGCTCCGTGACCGGCAGAGGCAACGCAGCCATCGCGGCCTCGCGCTGATGTTCGCGCACCTGCGCTTTCAGCCGCTTCTTTGACGCCTTGTCCATACCTTTCCGTCCTCCGCGATGGCGCGATGCCCAAACCGTACCGCGTTATCTCGGATCCCTGCTGTGGCTAGCGCCTGGACCGAGGCATGCGCGCGTCAGCTCGATCAGCAGGTGTCGGTATCGCGGCCGAGCGCACGCTGCGAGGATCATCGCGTGAGGCTCGCCGCATTCCTCGTCGTGCTATCGGCCTGTACGGCCGAACCGTCGGAGCCGGACCTCGGGCTGGACTCCTCGGATCTGTTCCGGCCGCTCTCGCTGCACATCGTGAGTAGCCGCCTGTACGTCCAGGTCGACGCACGCGACGCATCGCTCGGCGACCGGTGTCGGTTTGGCGCGTTCCCCGAGCTCGGGAAATGCACGGAGTCGACCGACACGAACTACTGCGAGGATGGTGCCCCCTCGCCCGACACCTGCCTTCACGAGCTCGTGCTCGAGCAGGACGGCCGCGTGGTCGCGCGACAGAAGATCGAGGCACACAGCGCGATCGTGTTCGGCCTGGGAATCCAGACACCCGAGGGCACGGAGCCGACCGACATCGTGCTCCGCGGCTGCGGCGCCGAGGCGCGGATCCCGATCCGCCTTCACGGACCGAGACCGCTGCTCGTGGCGTCGCGCCTGCCGGATGGATCGATCGAGACGTCCTGGACCACCGATCGTCCGGCAGCCAGTGCGCTCGTCGGTGCGGGCTTCGGGACGTGTCACACGGTGGCGACGAGCTACACGTTTCCCGCCGTCGATCCGTTCTTCACCACCGCGTGGGTACGAGCCCTCGACCCACCGCTGATCGTCTCGACACCCTGGGGAGACGCGCTGTCGTACGCGAGTGACACCGGCGAGGTGGAGCTTCCGCCCGCTTCCAGTCCGCCATGACGCGATGAAGCCGACCTGATAGCGTGGCGACGTGCCCAAGCCCCAACATTCAGCCAGGCTCCGATGCGCTTGAACATCCAGGGCTGGGATTCGCTCGAACTCGATGGCCGGCCCGTCGATGAAAAGCTCAAGCGTGCAGGACGGACGATCCTCGACAAGCACCTGGGGCCGGCCCGCGTCCGCGGCGTCAAGGATCTCGGCCTGTTCTGGATCGCATCGGGCGAGAAGCGTGCGCGACCGTCACGCGTCATGAACGTGCGCTACGTTCCGGCGAAGCGAAAAGTGATGTGCCGGCTGATGCTGGCGCCGACGGCGCGCACGGCGCGGGCCAACAACCTCCAGTACGTCCGCGACATGGCGCGCCTGACCATCGAGGTGCTGACCGAGATCGAGGCGCGGCTCGCGAAGCTCGGCACCACGGTCGATCTCACGGCCTGTCGGAAGGCGATCACGCGCGACTTCCGCAAACTCGCGGCCCGCTGCAAGTAACCCAGCCCCCGACCGAGGTTGATTGTTGCGCAAGCCCTGACCGGGGTTGAGTCTTGGGACGGTTGCCTCAGTGACGACAGCTTCGAGATCGACGGGCGCGTGGCCGGGGTCTGGGTACACTCTCGGCGTGCCCGGCATGTTCGACACCTTCACGATCTTCGTGAAGACCCTGCCCGTGTCGATCGGCGAGCCGAGGACGAGGATCCATCCGGTGATGGGGCCGCTCACCGATGGGGCCTGGCACCATCATGACGCGCCGATCGGCGAGGTGCGCAACGAGCCATGCGAGGCCGACGCGTACCTCGAGAGCCTGTTTCCCGCGGTGCGGTCTTGGACCGCGCTCGAGTGCCATCGTCAGGCGAGGGCCGCCGCCAGCGACGACCGAGAGTGGGTGTTGTTTCAGACGGGGCTGGCATCGCTGCTCACGCGGAGCATGGGCTGGATCGCCCTCGTCGAATCGGACTGTGACCAGTACGAGATTGATCGATCAGTAGCGACGGTCGACGAGCTGCTAGCTCGTGTCGATCAGCATCGATGCGATGGAGGATCACCCCTGGCGATTCTCATGAGCAGCTTCGGGTGACGAGCCGCTCGAACCTACGTGATAGGTTCTCGGCATGGGTCTCTACCGATCCAAGTTTCGATATGCGAGCGAGCCTCCTGACCTGAAGGCTGTCTATGCGGAGGCAGGCAGGCGCCTCGGCGGGATCGGCGGGATCGAGAACCTGGAGCTCGAGGGCAACGCGGTGATCGCGTACAGCTTCATGGACGCGTTCACGCATCCCGTCGTCTGCGCGATCCTCGAGGAGCTGGGCGGGCAGCAAGTGAGAGGAGCTCACGACGAGCCTGTTGCGTCCATGATTCCGCAGTGGGCCCACCGCCCGATCCGCGAGATGCCGTGGCACGAGCGAATGGCGATCCGCTACCGATGGGTTTCTTGGTTGTTCGGCACCATCGGACACCGCTCGGCCCAATGAGGGCTACGAAATGAAGTCGAGGAGGCCGGAGCTGCGCGGGATGCCGCGTTCCATCCTTCAGTCGACGATCGGTACGGGCGGCGCCGTCACCTTCCGCACGATCACGGAGCCGATGACCTCACGGTCGGTACCGATGTCGGTGACGTAGATGCCGAGCCACCGGTCACCGCCGAGCGGTAGCGCTTCGACGAGATCACCGTAGCCGACATAGCCGCCGCTCCGACCGACGCCAACGAAGACCGGATGCTGCACACAGCTATCGTTCACGCACGCACTGCGCGGCAGTGGGACATCCTCGGCGGGACCCGACGGTGGCAGCCGAACCAGCCGTGCGGTCGCCTGATCCCCTGACGACCCGACGATCGGGATCAACCGGCCGCGGCCTGTGAGCGGTTGTTGCACGTAGTCGCCGCCTCCGACGGTGACGCCCGGCCCGAGCGGGACCACGATGGGGACGCCCGCTTCGAGCCACGACGCATATGCCTGATCGTTGCGCGAGTACGCGGTCACCGGTCCCCGTTCGGTCGGTACGACCAACGAGGTAGACACGACATCGGTGGCGGGCCACGCGGACGGCGGAACGCAGGTTCGCGTGGGGACCGGGTTCTGCGTCAGATCGACGGTGAACAGACATTCATCTGGGCACTTCAGGACGCCACCTGCGGTCGAGACCACGTTGTAGCCAGTCCAGGTCTTCCCATCGTCGACGCTAGCGAGCAAGGTCGCACAGCCATCGGGGCTGCGCGTCGGCGTGATCTGCGAAGTGAACTGGCCCGTGAGCACGTTGAACTGCTCGTACGCGTACGTGATGTCGTACGGATCGCCACCCTGGTAGACGTTGTGCAGAGTGATCAGTGGACCAGCGGCGACCAGCTGCCGTCCGCCGAACGGCCCGAAATTCTGGCCCGGAACGAGCCCGCCGACGTGTCCTGTCGCGAGGTCCATCTCGTATACGCGCTGACCGGTAGCGGTCGCCACGATCGCAAACGAGCGACCTGCGTGGAGGTGGATCGCTTCGAGGTCGCCGCTGATCGACGGGTCGCCTCGAAGCGGACGCTGCGTGAACGTTGCGCCGCCGTCCGTACTCGCGACCAACAGGAACTGCGATGACTTAACGCCCCCGCCCGACTCCGGCCCATCGCTGCCGACCGGCGCAGGATTCCAGGTGAACGTGCGTGTGCCCCACACGACGATCATCGCGATTCGATCGCCATCGATCGAGACGCTCCGCACGCTGACGTCGTTGCTCTCTCCCCAGCTCTCGCGCATCTGCTGCTGATAAGCGATCACCGCACCCGGGCTCAGGTTCGGGCCATCCACGCCACCATCGCACGCCGTCATGAGTGGCACCGCGAGTGCCATCGACAGCACGAGCCATCTGATCATGATCCTCGATTGTATTCTCGATCGGTCTCGAGCAGCAGCTCGAAGCGGCGCGGATGAGAGCCAGCGGCTGTTCTGCGCGTAGTATGATTTCCGGATGGTGGAACTCGGTTGGGCGGGGTGGTGCGCGGCGCTGGTTTCGCTCGCGGGGTGTGGTGGCTCGGGGAGCGTCCCAACCGACGCTGGCTTGGATGCGCCGACGTGCACATGGACGACGACGAGCTCCGGCCCGGTGCAGCTGATCGCGATCGATCCGGCCGAGATCTCGATCTCCGGCGGCGTGACGTCGCTGTCGTTCACGGGGACGCTGCCGCCCGGCGTGGTGATCCGGGTCAACGAATACTCGCGCGTGATCGCGAACCCTCCGACCTCCCCGATCGAACTCCAGGTGCCACCGGGGTCGGGATCGATCTCGATCGCGCTCGAGGCCTCCGAAGGTTCGATGCCGTTCGCGGCGCTCGGGTGCGCTGGCCGCTACGTGTCGGTGCCTGCGCACGTCACGCTGGCGCTGGACACCAGGCCCTACAAGAACTCGCTCATCGTACCGCTACACCCGGAGCTGGCTCGTCCGTGTGCCCGGCGGGACACCGTGTTGGTGACCAATGACGGAGACGAGCCAACCTCGGCTCAACCGACTGTCATCGGCTCGCCCTCGCTATCAGTCGCCGCCACGATGTCCCCCGAATCGCCTTGCGGCCCGAGCCTCCGCCGCGACATCTGCTCCATCGAGGTGTGCTTCACGTCTTCCGTAGCCGGCACGTTCGACGCGCAACTGCAGCTCGTCTCGGCGACCAACGTTGCCCAGCTCGACGTGTCTGCGACGGCCCTGCCGGCTGCCACCGATCTCGACACGACGTTCGCCGGCGACGGCGCGATGCTTCGCGCTTACATCACCACGTTCGATGAATACCCCGCCGGGCTCACCCCTGGCCCCAGCGGCTCCGTCATCGCGTGGGACACGGCCCCGAGCACCTCGTTCTTCATGTTCACGCCGGGCGGGGCGATGACGAGCCACGCTCAGGGCGCGGTCGCGTTGTTACCCGGCAACGGGTTTCTGACGCGGCTGCGCGCGGGCGGCTCGGGTCTCGGGATCTATGCGATCGCGAGCTACGGAGCTCTCGATGGCCAGCAGAACGCGCTGATCCACTTCGACGATGCCGGCACGCGTGATCCTGCCTTTGCCGCAGGCGCAGGCGCGGTCAGCCTTGACGCCGACCACTACTATTATCCGACGCGCGGCCGCATCGAGATCCAGGCCGCCGGTCGGATCCTGGTCATCGGAGCAGCGAGCGTGCGCGCGTTCACGCCCGGCGGCGCCGTCGACACGAGCTACGGCTCGGCGGGTATCGCGAGCTTCTCGACCCTGGGCGCGTTCACCGGCTTCACCGCCCTCGACTCGTCGGATCGCCTCTACCTGACGACGGCCCAAGGAGTGCTCCGGCTGCTCGCGAACGGCACGATCGACGCCACGTTCTCGTACGGGATCCCTGTCGAGGCGATGACGCTGGTGGCAGACCTGCCGTTGGTCGTCGCAGCAGGCGTGGTGTCCCGCGTCGGGGCGACTGGAACGAGCACCGCGATCACCCTCGATGCCGTCAGTCAGCTGAGCCAGCCGATGATCGATCTCGACGTCGATGCCAACGGCAGCCTCTACTTGCTCACGGCGTCCGGGGACCTTGCAGAGTTCTCGAGCGCCGGTACGTTCCTGGGGCTACGCGGCTTCGATCACGCGTTCGAGACCCTGTGTCCGACGAGCGGGGGCTGCTGGGTGTCCGGGGTGACTGGTGCGACTCCGCAAGTGGCTCCGGCATGGCTCGACAAGTACCTGCTACGGCTAGCGCCCTGACCATCTCCGCGCACGGCGCACTCGCTGTAGACTGAGGTGCGAAGTGGGGTCCCGCGCTTGTGCTGGTGGTGGTGCTCGCCGGGGGAATCTCGACGGAGCCGTTTCTACGCCGTGCTAGGGTCCGCGACCATGACGTCCTGGATCCTCGCCCTCGCCCTCGCCCTCTCTGCGTGCGGCGGCAAGAAGGAGGACAAGGCGCCACCGCCGGCGCCGGCGACGTCCACGCCCCCGACCACGCTACCGACGACGTCGGCGAATCGTGCAGCGCCGTTCTGGAAGTGGTTCACCGACCACGCGACCGAGCTGCACGCGAACCAGGATCTCCGCGTCGTGATGGAGAGCATCAGCGCCGAGCTGAAGAAGGTGTATCCGGGTGTGTTCGCCGAGATCGGAAAGCAGGGGGACGAGCTCATGCTCGTGATCAGCGCCGATGGCATCAAGGAGCTGTTCCCGCAGGTCCAGGAGGTCTATGCCGCTCGTCCGACCGTACCCGGCTGGAAGATCGTCGCGTTCCGTCAGCGCGATGCGAGCTTCGCGATCGAGATGGGCGGCAAGAAGATCGAGCCGAAGACGGTGAAGTTCGTCGGCACGCCCGGCGAGGGCAAGCTCGACATCGAGGTCTACCTGCCCGGCTTCAAGGAGGACGACGAGGAGCTGAAGAAGATCGGCTTCATCATCCTCGACCACATGATCGGCGAGTACGACATGGAGACGAAGATCGGCGGCATCGGCTTCGCTGCACTCGACGCGGCACCGGCCGCGGCGAAGCCTCTTACCGAGTTGCCTGCGATGGTCGACACCCTCAAGTAACCGCGGAACTGCCAGCGGGTGCTTGCCAGCCCCTGACCGGGTTGAGTCTTGGGAGAGTCTTGGGCGGCCACCGGCGCAGCTTGCTCATCTTGGAAACGATCAGTTGCTCCGCCCAAACTCTGCCGCTCCACTCTATTCTCGGGCTGGTGGCCGACGATCCCTACCGCGAGCCCGGCGCAGCCCGGCGGGACGATGCGGTTCGCACGCCGTTCCGCCGCCGACGCTGGCCGATGTTCCTCGTGTGGCTCGGGATGCTCTCACCGCTCGCCGCGGGGATGCTCCCCCTCGCGCTCGTCGGGTACGGTGTGTTCGGTGCGGGCATGTTCGGGACGGGGGTGTATCGGAGGCGCGCCAAGAAGATCCTGCGTTCGTCGCCGTTCGGGTTCGTCTGGCTCGATCCGCCCAGGGCTCTCGTCGAGGTGACGGTGCGGCTCGCTCGAGCCCCCGACGACGAGCAGGTGCAGAGGATCGTCGACGCGCTGCGCGCGATCTCGGACCTCTCGATCTCGATCACCGACGATCGGATCGCGCTCACCGGCTGGACGTGGAACTACGACGACCAGCTGCTCCTCGCGTACGTCCTGGACACCTGGGGCCGGCCGGTACATGCGGATCTCGGCATTGCCGAGATCACGGCCACCACAGCGGACCCGCGGCGCGAGCTGCCGTTTCTTCGCAGGAGGAAGAGGCGGTAGCTGTCGCGCCCCGGGGCCTCGCGGGTCACTTCGAATCGTAGAACGCGAGTGCGGCGTCGAGCACCAGCCGCAGCTTCTGAGCCAACCTCGCGTGCTGGTGCGCGACGAGCCATGCGATCGCCTCGCGAAGCTTCGCCGGGCTCGGCGGAACCCTCACCGTGTTCTCGCGCTTGATCCTCTCCTCGAGCTCCTCCTTGCGCTCGCGGCGCGTGACGAGCTTCTTGATGTTCTGATCCGCCGCGTACCACTCGAACGCGAGCTTGATCAGGGAGAGCACACCGCTGGCGGCCTCGACGGTCTCCGACCTCTCGGTGTACTCGCGAAGCTCGGGGCGCTCGGACCTGAACCCCTGCACCGACCTCGGCTGGCCCGAGGGGAACTCCGCCGACTTGCGGTACATCTCGCCCTCGACCTCCGCGAGCATCTCCTTGTTCTGCTCGTCGATCTCCCGGAGCTCGCGCTCGTCCTCGCTCGTCGCGCGCACCGAGGTGGGCTCGTCGGGTGCTTGCCGCGACACCAGCACCTCGCCCTGGAGCGGGTTCTTCGCGTCCATCCGCTTGGTCGCCTCGGCGCGCTCGCGCTGATCGCTCCGGTACATGCGGGCCATCATCTGGCAGTGCTCTGCCTTCTCGGAGTCGCGGAGGTACACGCTGTAGAGCACGCCCATCATCTCGTAGAGTCGCGAAGCCTCCTGGCGGTCGAGGGCGCCGGCCTCCTGCTTTGCGCGGAGCTGCTCGCGGATCTGCTCGATCTGCCGCTCCGCCTTCTCCACCAT
Source organism: Myxococcales bacterium (assembly GCA_016720595.1). Taxonomy (GTDB): domain Bacteria; phylum Myxococcota_A; class Polyangia; order Haliangiales; family Haliangiaceae; genus JABFXX01. The sequence continues at coordinate 104,056 of JADKKI010000072.1, read as the reverse complement.
CTCGTCGCCCTGCTTCTGGTTCGCGGTGCGCGGATCCACGGTCGGGTTCAGGATGTCGACCGGCTTTCGCGTCAGGTCCTCGATCTTGAGTTCGCCGACCGGTTGCGCGGCCATGTCGAGCTGCACGCGCAGGAGGCCGAGCATCGGATCGGCCCCCATGCCGAACTGCGCCTGCAGACCATCGATCGCGTTGCGCAGCGACTTCGCGTTCGCCGGGGTCAGCCGCTTCGCGTCGGCGATCAGTGCCTGCAGCTCCTGCGACGCCGCGTTCCGCTGCGCGCGATCCGCTCCGCACAGGCGCGTGAGCATCGGGCCCACCACCGGGCGCAACTCGATCGGGATGTACGCCTCGACCACCGTGGTCACCGACGCGTTCGTCATCGCGCTCTTGAAGTTCGCGTCGTAGCCTGCTGCGTTCGCGCGGCGTCGAGCTGCGCGAGCGTCATGCCCTGCGCGATCGCGGCTCGTGCGTCCTCGAGCCGCGAGGCATCGAGGAGGAACTGACGCTGCGCTCCGCTGCCATACTGCTTCTGGTAGTCGGGCAGTGTTGCGGGCATCGCCTCCGCGCCCCCGACCGGTCGCCATAGCTGGGAGGGTGTCGCGCCGGCCGTGACCATGTCGATCTCTTGCTGGCTGTACCCCGCGTCGCGCGCGGCCGACGTGAACGCCGCCAGGTGCGGGCGCTCGGAGCCGTACGCCGCGTTGACATCGATGGTCAGGTTGATCTTCTTGGTCGCCCACAGCTGCTCCGCCTCGAGCCGTGCCTGCAACGCGGTCCGACCGTCGTCGAGGACGATGCCCTTCAGCTTCTCGCGCTGGTCATCGGTGAGCTCGTTGCGCGGATCGAGCGCCTCGCGCAGGCCGATCGCCGTAGGTGGCAGGCGTTCGCCCGGCTTGATGTCGGTGAACAGCACCTGCATCGCGCCGTTGGCCTGCTGATCGGCGGTGACCGCCTTCTTCTTGGCGCCGAGGTTCGAGTTCTCCAGGTACTGCACGAACAGCCCGCGCGAGTTCTGCGAATCGTCGTAGCCGTACGCGATGCAAAACTGCTTGAACTCGCCCTCGAGCTTGGGGCGGAACTTCTTGAGGCGCGTGAGCTCGGAGCGCGCGACCCGAGCGTCGACCGACGTGAGGCGGGAGAGCAGATCAGCAGCGCGTTGCGCAGGTGTGAGCGTGATCGCGGTGTCGACCTTGATTGTGTCGTCTCCGCCGTCCTTCGCTGTCTCGCCGAGCTGCATCGCCTGTGCGACGAAGCCGTTACCGTAGTGCTGATGCGCCGCAGCGAGCGCGGCCTCCCGCTGTGGGCCGGGGAGCGTGCGGAGCAGATCCGCGAAGGCCTCCACGTCACCCCGGCACGCCGCCACCATCGGCTCCACACCCGCCGGCATGTTTGCCGATTCCGTGGCCCGCTGGTCGGTCTCGACCTGGCGACTCACGAGCTCTTTGGTCACGCTACATCCTACGGAATCGCGGCCAGATCTCCCCCTACCATCGCCCACATGCCTGTAACAGCGGTGATCTGGGCGTCAGCCGCACGGCGGTTGCAGGCCGTCGACCCGATCCGGGTCAGGCCGCTGGGATGTCCGATCGCCCTCGAGCAACCCCGGTCAGGGCTGCGGTAGCCTACCGGGTGGCCAGTCGGTGATAGCAGGAGCTATGCGAGACGAGGCGCTGAAGGCGCTCGCGGCCCAGACGGTCTCCCGGAAACGGGCGATCCTGTTGGGCACCGCGGTGTTGCTCATCGTGTTTCTCGCCGCAATGCTCTTCCAGAGCAGCGACTTCGCACTGAAGTGGATCCGGTACCTCTTCGTGATTTCGCTGGTGGCGGTCGCCGCCTCGCTCAACTGGATCCGGAAGATCCGGCCGACGCCTGACAGCATTCCCACCCTGCGCGTTCTGCGCGATCAGCCCGAGAAGATCGGCGCGATCGTCGGAGTCGAACGCGGCGGCTGCTTTCTCGCGGTCGTCGACGCAGGCGGCAAGCTTCTCGCGCGCCCGATGGAGGTCGTGACGGCAACAAGCCAGGAGGCGATAGCTCCGTCGGTTCGCGCCGACGAGCCTACGAATCCGATGCTGGCCGCCGCTGTCGCGCTCGCGCTCGAGGTGTGTCCGAACGCTCGCGTTGCGATGGCGCGCGACAATGTCGGTCTCAAATCGCTCGCTCGACTCGCCCGGGACGCGGCGTCGGCGCGTTCATGACGTCGGCCGAGTTCCGCGGGAGGTGAGACAGCAGGCGCGGCCTGTGGGCTGCCAAGCAAACCGCGCGTAGCCAGCGATCATGTAGGCTGCTTGCGATGCGATTCGCTGTGGTGCTCGCGCTGGTCGGCTGTTCGTCCCCTTCGACTCCGAAACCGACACCACCGACCAGGCCGCCCGAGCCGATCGGCCCCACGCTCGGCAAGCCCCTCGCCGGTCCGTTTCCCACGCTCGACGCCTACTGTGCGAAACAGCCCGCAGACACCTGCCAGATCGTCGATGACGACCAGCTGTTCGCGGACGCGAAGAGCCTCCAAGCGCCGCTGCTCCAGCTCGGCGTGGTTTACGTCGTCCAGCAACAGGATCCGACGCGGGGGGGCGGGGGGGCGGGGGGGGGGGGGGGGGGGCGGCGGGGGGGGGGGGGGGGGGGGGGCGGCGGGGGGCGGGGGCGCGGGGCGCGGGGGGGGGCGGGCCGGGGCCGGGGGGGGGGCGGGGGGCGGGGCGGGCGGCCGGGCGCCCCCGCCCCGGCGGCCCGGGCCGCGGCCCGGGGGGCGGGGGGGGGGGCGGGGCGCGGGCGCGGGGCCGGGGGCGCCGGGGGGGGGCGGCCGGGGCGGGCGCGCGCGGGGCCCCCGCGGCGCGGGCCGGGGCCCGGCGCGGGCCCCGGGCCGCCGGCCCGGGGCGGGGCCGCCCGGGGGGGGGCCCGGGGGCGCGCCCCGCGGGGGGGGGCCGGGGGGGCCGGGCGGGCGGCCGGGGGGGGGGGGGGGGGGGGCCCCGCGGGGCGCCGGGGCGCCGGGCCGCGGGGGGGGGCCCGGCGGCGGGGGGGGGGGCGCGGGCGGGCGGGGCGCGGCGGCGGGGGGCCCGGGGGGGGGCCGGGGGGGCGGGGGGGGGCGGCGGGGGCCGGCCCGCGGCGGCGGGCGCGCCCGGGGGGGGGCGCCCCGGGGCGGCGGGGGCGCCGCCCCCGGGGGGGGGGGGGGGGCGGGGGGGCGGCGGGGGGGGGGCGGGGGGGGCCGGGGGCGGCGGCGGGGGGCGGGGGGGGGCCCCGGGGCGGGGGGCGGCCCCCCGCGGCCGGGGCCCCGCGGGGGGGGCGCGCGGCGGGCGCGGGGCCCGCGCCCCCCGCGGGGGGCGCCGGGCCCCCGGGGCGCCGGCGGGCCGGCGGGGGGGCCCGGCCCGGCGCGGGGGCCCCCCCCCCGCGGGGGCGGCCGGCCCGGGGGGCCCGCCGCGGGGGCCGGGGGGCGGCCCCGGCGGGGGGGGCGGGGCGGGGGGGGGGGGGGGGGGGGCCCGGGGCGGGCGGGCCCCCGGGGGCCCCCCCCCGGGGGGGGCGGGGGGCCGGCCGCGGGCGGGCCCGGCGCCGGGGGCCGGGGCGCCGGGGGGCGGGGCGCGGGGGGCCGGGGCGCGCGGGGGGGGCGGGGGCCGGTTGCGCGATCGCGCTCCGCACGCCTGCTGGATGGTTCGTCGCGCCGAGCGGCAACGACGCGTGCAGAGAGCCGAGCTACATCGAGCTCGAGGCGGTCCACGCCGAGACCACGGATCAAGTGCTCACCGCCTCGCTCGACGTCCAGTGGCACACCAACACGCGCGGGCGCGACGGTGATGCCGAGGCCAACTACACGATCACGACGTTCTGCAGCATCGCCGACCATCCAGCGTGCACCCCATCGTTCACCAGCAAGTGCGAGACGCAGGCTCCCGCGTCCGATTGCAGCGATCGCGGCTACGAGGCTACCTGGAAGCTCAACGGCACCACGTTGACGCTGACGTCACCATCGAAGGATCCGTCGGTTCCGAACGGAACCCACATCCTGTTTTGACCCGATCGAGGCGCAGATCGCCGAGCGCGAGCCGGGGTCCGTCGCGCCGCAGATGCGAGATCATTCTCGCTCGCGTACCGCGGCATCCGCACGCGCGCCGTCGAACGCGCCCGCGGTGTACACTGCGGTCCGTGCGCCTTCCGCTGCTCGCGATGATGCTCGGGACGACCGGGTGTGACGTGGTCTTCGGGATCTCGGATTCGAAGTCTGATGCCGGTGCATCGGACGCCGTGGTGAGCGACGCATGCGCGCGTGCGGCGGACTTCGGCGCTCCGATCATCCTGGGACCGCTCGGGGGTGCCCTGTACAACAGCGCGCCGCAGCTGAGCTCAGATCTTCTCGAGATCTACGTCACGAGCGAAGGACCGGGCGGCGACTGGGACCTCTACCGCGCGACGCGGCCGGCCGCCAACCTGCCCTTCGGGTTGCTCGAGCCGATGCTCGGCTTCAACACATCGGACAGCGAGGGCGAGCCCGCGATCACGGCCGACGGCCTGACGTTCATGTTCACCCGGCAGAGCTCGGCGGGGGCGGTGAGGGCGTTTGAAGCGCGGCGGGCGACTTCGACCGCCCCATGGAGCAATCCAACGACCCCACTCGGACTGACGGCGACGAACACTCTGAGCCTCGACCTCTCGCCCGACGGGCTCACGGTCTACTACCACTCCGGCGCGTCCGGGTCGCCGCTGATGGCGACGAAGCGCGCATCGCTCACCATGCCGTTCACCGCGCCCGTGATGATCGGCCCCGAGGCCTGGTTCCCATCCGTGTCTGCGGACGGCCTGGAGCTGTACTTCCAGGAGAAGGACATCACTCCAAACGTGTGGCGCGCGACCCGCGGCGCGATCGGCGCGATGTTCGACACGGGCACGCCGTACGAGGCGGATGGGGAGGACGCCGATGTGTCACCCGACGGCGGCGCCCTCGTGACGCGGATCGGCACCAGCCTGCGCCTGCGCGAGCGCGGCTGCGCCCCGTAGCCTCCGCACCCCGTGCCTGGCTGGAGTGCTGCCGTCGTGACCTGACAGGTCGTCAGACGACGCGCCGGCGTGCGGGCGGTGCGCCATACGGCATCGGGATGGGCGTGCGCACGGGTACTGCCACGGGCACGACCAGGACATCCTGTGTCTTCGCCTGGCGCGCCTTCAGCGTCACCATCACCGCCTGGGCCATCCCGAAGCCGCCGTTACTGTCTGGATCGACCTTCAGCTCGTACTCGTCTGCAACCACCTTGTCGAAGACGTATCGCCCAGCACGGTCCGTCGTCGTGGTCCGCGCCTCGCGAACAGCACTCTGGAGGATCACGACGATGCCACCCAGCGGAGTACGCTTGCCGCTCACGAGTACCCGACCGCGTAGCTTCGCATCGCCGACGGGCGCGACCGCCTGGACCGCCGCGTCCGCGGGTGGCGCGGGATTCGGGGGCGCGTCGGCGGGGGCGGCATCCGCGGGTACTTCGGCGTCGTTCGGCTGCGCATCGATGGGCGCTCCCACCACGATCGCGTTTGGCCCTGCGTCAGCCGCCGAGCGTACGGGTGGCGAGGGCTGTGGCGCCGGGGATCCCGAGCACGCCGCCGTCGACAGTGTGCCGGCGAAGATCGCCGCGCGAGAGAGCCGACCTGCAGGAAGAGCAGGACGCGTCGCGGCCGGTTGTAGCGCGGCACCGCAGAACGGACACGAGACCGCCGCGATCGCGACGTGGCGCCGGCACGACAAGCACGGACGTAGCAGCATCGCTCGATACTACGCGAGGAACTGATCCCAAGAGCCACGAACGGCAGCGGCGAGCACCGTGAACGACGGTGGGCCTACTCGGCGACCGCAGTCCGATATCGGCGCCGCGCCGCTCCGGCCGACATCGGCAGCCAAGCGGTTTCCGACCTCGCGCATCAAGACACGAGCAACGCCAGGCAGAAGCCGGTCGCAAGCGCGCTCAGCAGTAGCAGCGCAAAGAATAGACGCGTCGCGATGCTCAGCGCCGGGGCGCTGACGACGTGATCTGTCACCTCGGCCGCGATCTCATCGGGCGCAGCGAGGTCGAAGCTTGTAGAGAACTCGATCTCCTGCTCGATCTCGAGCAACTCGTACGGCCTCGAGTCGCGCTGAAGGTCGAGTCGCTCGTAGCGTGTCGACTCGACCTCGACACGCTCGTACGGTCGCGAGTACAGCTCGACCGGCACCGTATCGTCGACGTCGACCTCCGCTCGGGCGAACTTCGTCGTGGGCACGTCCTCGTTGGGGCGCGATGGGACGAGGTGGGGATGCGGTGGGGGCACGCTCTTGAACTTGACGAGGTGGGCATGCGGTGGCGGCACGCTCTTCAGAGATTTCCTGGATTCGGCCCGGGGCTGCATGGTGGCTGCTACGAGTACGGACGTATCGGCTTGCCCCGGAGTCGCACGTTGAGCGGCGGCTAACGAAAAGGCAGCGAATTTCGGGCAACAGTCGCCCATTTCAGCTCCGCCAGATCGTCATATGGATCGCAGAGTCCGACGAGCACACGGTGGTGGGCGGCAGTGAATAGGGACCCCTCCTGGGACGTTCTTGCTGCATGTCAGGCGTGCACGTGGCACTTCTCGCCAGTCTCTTCACGGCGTCTTCGTTGATCGGCACCGCGTCCGCGGGCTCGAGCGACCGCGAGTGCGTCGCGACCGACAAGTCGATCACGATGAAGGGCTACGATCGGATCGCGATCACGTACACCGATCGCGCCAAGAAGAAGCAGACGTTCGACGCGCCGGTCAGCCTGATGCCGGAATACCCCTCGACCTCGGCGCCTGACACGATCTTCGCCGTGCCGGTCAATCTCGAACGCGTCGTCAGCAAGTCTCATCAGACAGCGCACATCACCCACAAGGACGGCAGCACGTGCACCGGCAGAGAGCGTTGGGACGACAGGTCGGTGCAGCGCTACGTGTTGTTCGGTCGCGACGGTGCCGACCTGCGCGGGCTGTTCGGCGCCGCAAAGGTCTCCGGCATGACCAACGAGGGCTACATCGTCCTCGACTTCAACTGCCGCAGCTTCGGCGTGACGACCGCTGGCGGCTGTTTCGTGGACGACGAGAGCGACGAGCTGATCTGGAAGTAGCTGAACTCGAGCGCTTCGCTGTCGTCCCGGCGCAGCCAGTCACGCTGAAGCCATGCGCGCGACGACACCTCGCCTGTTCACGCAGCTGCTACGTGACAGCTGCCTACATCGATAGCGTCGCCAGCTCCGACGCGATCCGGTTTCGCCGACGCCGCCCACTTGCTACGGGCCGCGACCCGCGGCCGGAGACCCGGGCGGGGCTCCTTGCTCGTCGGGCTGTCGCGTCAGGTCACCCTGCCCTAGGCTGGTTGATTGACTGGAAGGAGTCGAACTCGACCGCGTCATGACCACAGAACAGTTCAATCTCGCTATGCGTTCGTTTGAGTTCACGGAGGCGTTCCAGGTTGGTCAGGCGCAACGCCCGATCTGCCTGCAGGAAGCGCGAGAACGCTGACAGGGCCGGCGGGCACACGGGCCGGTTCAGATCCATTTCTCCGTGAAAATAGTAGGCATCGCCGCAGTGAAGCAGCCAGTTGTTCGCACCGCGCACCGCAACGCCACAGTGACCTCGGCTATGGCCGACGAGGGGGACCAAGAGGACCTCCAGCGACGCAGTCTTTTCCAACGCGTGCACGGCGTCAAAGCCCATCCAGCGTTCCCCGGCGGTTTCGTGTAGGGCCCACTTCGGCTGGTGGGACCAGTTCACCGGTCGATAGCGTTGCGAATCGCCGAAGCCTTGTGCCCCCATGGCAGCCGCATGCTCGCTCGACGAGACGTGCACCGTGGCGTTCGGAAAGTCGGCGATTCCTCCGGCATGGTCCACGTCAAGGTGAGTGAGGATGATGTGGGTGACGTCGGTTGCACGAAAGCCAAGTCGCACGACCTGGCGCACGGCGGTTTCTTCGATGTCGAGCGTGGCGCCACTCAGGAGCGGAAAGAACCGGCCCGTACGCTTGCCTCGACTGCCGATGTCGTCGAGTCCAAGCCCACTGTCGACCAGGACGAGACCGCCGTTGGTTTCGATGAGCAAGCAATGGCAGACCAGCCGCCCCCTCGCAAACAGGGTGCCACTGCCGTCAACCAAACGTTGGCCTACGGGACACAGGGTGCCGCAATTCAGATGATGGATTCGCATGAGCGCCTCTTGGAGTGATTTGTTTCGGAACCCTGCGCCGGTCAGATCGCGCGCGCAGATGAGGATGCCGGTGTGTGTGGGTCACCGATTGAGTGCTCGGCCAGCTATGGAGTGATCTCGATCTCGACGGTGTGGCTCGCATGGTCCCCTGGATTCGAGGGAGCGCACGCCGCTACGCCAAGCGGGCCGAGGACGACGAGGACGGGCAGGCGTGCCACACAGCCTGGAGCGCGGCCGCAGCGATTCGTCGCATACGTTCGCCGATCTAGCGGTGATTGCAGCCAATCTTCATGGCCACTACGGCGCCCACGGCGCCACCTCACAGGCTGGCCGTACAGGGGCCGCCGGGCCGCCCAGGAGAATCACATCGTGGCAGATCCCACCCCAAGGCCGGCCGCACGCAGGTCGCCATCGCGCACTCGCCGCAGTGCTCGGGCTCGATCAGCTGACGTCGCCGGAGGTCGGGCCGGCCCGCTACACGGCCTGGCGGTCCGCGCACTCGAGGACGCCACAGTTCGAGATTCTCGAAGCATGACCGCCAACTTCTGTCGGTGTTCATCCGCGGCGGACGACCTATGTATGAAGCACGGAGGGCCCGCCTCCCTGCTGTCGAGACCGCCGTGAGCACCACCGAACCGATCCGCATGAGTCCGCTGCCGCGCCTGATCTTCAACTCGCGCTGGCTGCAGTTGCCGCTCTACTTGGGGCTGATCCTCGCCCAGGGCGTCTACGTCGTCTTGTTCGTCAAGGAGCTGTGGCACCTGATCCTGGGTGCGACCAGTCTTGGCGAGCAAGACATCATGTTGATCGTTCTCGGGCTGATCGACGTGGTGATGATCTCGAACCTCCTCATCATGGTGATCATCGGTGGCTACGAGACGTTCGTCTCGCGGCTCAAGCTCGAGGGACATCCCGACCAACCCGAATGGCTGAGCCACGTCAACGCGAGCGTGCTCAAGGTGAAGCTGGCGATGGCGATCATCGGCATTTCCTCGGTTCATCTGCTCAAGTCGTTCATCGAGGCCGGGGCCATCGGCTCGCTTCCCATGTGCAACTCGCTTCCAGGACACCAGCTCGGTGAGCAACTCCAGGCGTGCACCACGGTGACGTCGACGGGGGTGATGTGGCAGACGATCATCCACACGATCTTCATCCTCTCGGCGATCGGCATCACGCTAACCGACAAGCTGATGGCCAGCATCAGCAGGTCTGGCAAGCACAGCCACTGATCCCTCGTTCCCGGCCGGAGGCCGAGCGCGACCTCTGCCGGCTTCCCGACCGAGACCAACCCGTTGCTCCAGCCGAGGGCCTCGCCCCCCGACTTCTTCGCGCCGTCACACGATCGACGACTGTGTAGTGCAGAAGAGTTGGTCTAAGCTCGTGCTGCCGTCGTGCCCCTGCAGCTGATCGATCCCGCGACCTGGGTTGCGCAGCCGTGGGCCAACGGCGCCGGCGTGACCCACGAGTTGCTCCGGGTCCCCGCGGGCATCGGGCCGTTCGCGCTGCGCGTCAGCGTCGCCGAGATCACGCGCCCGGCGCCGTTCTCGCCGTTCGTGGGCTACCAGCGCTGGTTGTATCTGCTCGACGGCGGCCCCGTCACCCTCGCGATCGAGGGCCGGCGCGATCAGATTCTCAGTCGTCCGGCTGATGGCGTCCAGTTCGCGGGCGATGCGACCGTCGCCGCGACCGCCGTCGCGCAGCCATCGCGCGATCTGAACTTCATCGTGTCGAGCTCGATGCACTCGACTTCGCCTCCGCAGGTCTGCGTGCTCCAGGGCCCGGTCACCCGCACGCTGGACAGCTCCACGTTCGTCGTGGTCTCGATCGCTGGCGACGTCGAGGTCGGGGGGCACCTGCTGCCTCGCCATGGGTGCGCCTGGAGGACCGGCGAACACGGGCCGACCTCGCTGACCCTGGCTCGTGACGCTCTCGCCGCGGTGCTCGAGCTCGAACAGCTGACCGGGCCGGCAGTCTAGACAGCCACGCGACACCGGCCGGCGACCTTCGTTCTCCATCCAGGAGACCCATGAACAAGCTCACCGTCCTGCTGGCCATCTGTCTGATCCCGACCGTTGCCTTTGCCGACCTCGCCCCCGCACAGGAGGAGGCCAAGACTGCCTTCGAGGAGGAGACCGCGGACTCGCTCGCGAGCCTCAACGAGCACTGCGGCACGAAGATTGCCGTCACGGCCGACTTCGAGAACTACAACGCCGACGTCTGGGCGAGCGGCATCCAGCCGCAGGCACTGTGCAAGCTCGTGATCACGACCGTCGACTACATGTGCCGCGACCGGCCTCCCTACAAGAAGGCGATCCCCAAGACGCTGAGCACGATCAAGTGTGCGTTCACGGGCGTGAAGCCCGCGCAGAAGAAGGACGGCACGAACGACTTCACGCTGCGCAACATGGCGCTCGCCAAGGGCGTGTTCACGCTGCACATGCACAAGGACATGATCAACGTCGAGGCGAACAGCCAGGCCACCGTCGAGAAGACGTTGAACAAGAAGTAACGACACCGACAACCATCCGACGTCGCTCGGCCTGACAGCGAGCCATGGCTCATTGCCAGCGCGCGCAACGCGCAGCGGACCCTCTACCGATCAGGGCGTAGCTGCGGGCGCAGGTGCCTCGGGCTTGTAGCGGATCACCGTGCCCTTCATGTACTGGCCGAAGCCGTTTGCGAAGACGATCACGGCGTCACCGCCGGCCTTGCAGACGCCCGCGGTAGCCATGCTCCTGAACGCCGGGATGCTCTCGGGGATCTGGCCACGCCCGGGGTTGACGTCGAGGACGCCGAGCTCGTCGAACGGCTTGCCCGGTGGTGTGGTGAGCACCTCGTACGTGCACTGGTCGGGCTTCGGGTTCGCCGCGCCGCCGCCGCTCGGCGAGTATGTGTACTTGGTGGCCGCGCCACAACCGAAGAGCATCGTCAGGAGGAGCCAACGCATCGCCGTATCCTAATCCCGAGCGGCCGTCTGTCGCGTGCCAACGGCCGCCTAAGCGCCCGATCGCCCGCGCCGGTAGTGGCGCCGCCGCTGGGCCCAACCCCCGGGCCGGATCGTTCCAGCGAGTTGCGTCACCGGCGCGGTCGGCGAGTCACCGCCCCTTCCTCGCGCCGCCGAGCGCACCACCCAAGCTCCGTCGATCAACCCCGGTCAGCGCATCGGGAATCGTCCGGTTTCTCGATCCGACGCTCACGGGGAGTCGTTCATCGCACGCGTCATGCACGTGGCCATCTGCGTCGCGATCTCTCTGGTTCGCTTCATCTCATCTGCGGACTTCTTCGGCAGGTTCGGGTTCTCGGTCACGAGCTTGTACGCCCACTCCGCCTGTTCGGCGGAGACACGCTTCGCGCACGCGACGTCGGCGCACGCGCACATGGCATCGGCAAACTCGTGCATTCGTTCGAGTGCCATCTCGTTCACGCTCTTCGCGGTCGTCGTCGCCGTGGTTGGCGTCGTCGGGGATGTCCTCGTCGTGGCTGGCCCCGTCTTGGTGGGCGGCTCGCTCGTCGTCGACGAGCTCGTGCTCGCGGTTTGATCGGCCGCCGGCTTCTCGCCCCCGCGACAACCGACGAGCACGAGGCTCGCCACGAGCACGCTTCGCATCATCCGGCGAGGCTACTACGGGCGCGCTGCTACCTGTTTCCCGACGGCAGCGCAGCGACGACGCGCACCATGCTAGCTTTTGTCGATGGCACCGCAGTGGCCGCGCGTCGTGCTTGCCTGGATGGTAGCGAACGGGCTCGGTGCGTGTAGCGGTCGGTCGCCATCCGCGCCTACCCCCGAGCGCCGACCCGCAGCAGCCGACGTCGCCGCTCCCTCGACCGAGACCGCCCGCACGCGCTCGCCCGCCGACGCCGCCGCGCTCACGAGCGCGCACGCGCTGCGGCTCGGTCGCGGCGTGCCGCGCGACTTCGTCGCAGCCGCGCGTGCCTATGCGGAGCTATGCCATGCCGGCTGCGGCGATGCGGAGGCGTGTCGCGAGTACTTGCACCTGGCGGCCTTCGCGCGGGGCGCCGTACTCGCGCGCGCGGACCTCGACATCGCAGTGCGCCTGTGTGATCGCGGTGATGGCACGGCGTGTCAGTTTGCAAGCCTCGTCGGCATGCGGCCCAAGGACTACGATCCGGCTGCGGTCGACACGGCGTGCGCTGCCGATGATCGCAAGGCGTGTGCGATGGCGGCGGCCCTCGACTTCGAGGGCACCCGGCTCGGAATTCCCTGTGAGGGCATGTGCGAGCCGAGTCCTCCCAGCCTTGGCCATCGTGCGACCTTGAACGCCTGCCTGCACGGTGATGGCCGAGCGTGCAGCTCCGTCATGTCGTCGCACGTTGCCGTTTGTCGTGCCGCGGGGCTGCCCACGATCGAGGCGTGCATCGACAACGTGGCCCGCGAGTTCGAGTCGGCGAAGCTCGGCTCCGCCAAGCCGTTGCGCGATGCGTGGTCAATGACGCGGGGGCTGTGCGCGGAGGGCGACGCCGACGCATGCTCGGTCGTGCCGGGCCAGGCCATCGCCGATGCAGACCTGTGTTCGGCCGGAGACTGGATGAAGTGCAGCTGGGCGACAGATCCAGCCCAGCGCAGACGCGCCTGCACCGCAGGCTACGTGGAGTTGTGCGAGCCGCCGGGCGAGCGGAGCTCCGGCGCGACGCGACTCCTGACGCTACGGCAGCGCTGTCAGCAGGGCGATCGAGCAGTGTGTGCCGATGTGGCGCGGGAGACCGCGGTCGCGGCCTGCCCGAAGGCCGAGTAGGCGGATCGTACCGATGAGAAGTGGCCAGCGATGAGCGAGTGGCACGAGCGCCTGCTGGCGCACGCGGAGATGACGGCCTCGAAGTATGGCCGCGTGCTGCCGATCGTCGACTACGAGCCCGGCGTGGATCGCAAGGCACTCGACGCGCTCGACTGCGACGACAACCTGCTCGCCAAGTGGCTCGTCGAGCGCCACCCCGAGCTCGCTCCGTTCGAGGTCATCGTCGAGAGCGTGGTCGGTCCGCACGCCACCGTGCTGTACGCCGGCACGACGCGCCAGACACCGTGCCGATATCAGGAGCACCGGATCGTCGTCGAGGTCGGCACCGAGGAAGACCTGACCTGGTACGTCGACCGCACGACGTTCCAGATGATCTCGACGCACGAAGTCTGCTCCGAGTACGAGGACGACCGCATCGAGCTCCGGACCCCGCGCTGGGTGAATCGCTGAGGATCACCGGCAGGGTCTACGAGCCGGGGCAGGCCTTCGCCCAACGCCCCTTGAGGTCGGTCCACTCGGCCTTGCCGCTGTAGTCGGCGTCGAGCTTCGCCTTCACGTTGGCCCACTCGTCACTCGAGCACTCGGTGAGCGACGGCGCGTCCTTCTGCTCCGCGCGCCTTCTCTGCGGCCGCGAGCGCCCGCCGCGCGCGGATCATCGAAACGTCGAAGCCGCACAGCTGCTGCAGCGTCTTCTTGCCTTCGCTGTCGGGCGCGCGCTCCGCCCACCCGCAGTCCTCGCGTGGCACTTCGCCGCGCGCGATCATGTCCTGTGCGTTCTTCACGTGCTCCGCGATCTCGTCGGCGTCGAGCTTGTCGAGGGTCTTGTCGACTGCGTTCGCCGCCGACTTCACCTTGTCGGGCACCATGTCCTTCACCTTATCGGCGGCACGCTCGCCGGCCTTGTCGATCTTGTCGCCGACTCCCGACGAGCTCTTGCTCTCGCATCCGCTGCACAGGACCGCTACCAGGAACAACACTCGAGACATGCGCGGATGCTACCTCATGCGGATCGCACGCTCTTAGCGGCGGCGCAACGGATCGTCGCAGTACATCGTGCCGCCGCGGGTGCAGTTCTGTTCGCGCAGGATCAGCTGCAGCGGGCCGGTCGGATCGGAGTAGTTCTCCTTCCAGTCGATCAGGTAACGGACAGTGAAGCCCGGGGCAGCGGACTTGTCGTGGCAGTCATTCGTGGTCTGCGAGTCGAACGTCATGATCAGGAAGTCGCCCTCCTGTTCGAGCCGGCCAATCTCGTTGACGACCAACGAGCACTGATAGCGATTCTTCTCGTTGTAGAAATGCGCACTTCCCGAACGACGCACGCGCCCGTCGCCGAAGAACTGGAACTGGAAGTTGTTGCCGATCCAGTCGCCTACCAGCCACGGCAGGATGTTTGCGTTCGACACCGGCTGCCGCGGGCGATCGGCCGACGTGTTCCCGACCGGCGCCTGGTACGCCGGTGCCTCGTAGGTCGGAGCCGGCGCCGCCGCTACCGCTGTCGGGCCGGTCGCGCGGCAGGCCTCGATCTGCGATCCGCACTGATTCGCGACGCAGTCCTCGTCGGTGCTCGCGTTGCACTCGGCGACGCACGACACGGACGCCATCGCCGCGGCCTGCGAGGCCGCATCGCCGTTCGCGAGGCAGCCCTGCGCGCACGTCTGATCGCCGCTGCAGCCCGCGAAGCACTCGAAGATCTGCGTGCAGCTCCAGCTCTGCGCTTGTTGTGGCTGCTGCTGCCCGGATCCGTATTGCGGTGGCGGGTTGTTGGACGGAGGGACGCACGCTGCGAGCAGGGTCACCGTGAGGATCGAGCGCATCAGCATGGGATTACTATCGCAGGATCTGTCGCACGATCGCCGATCAAGTTTCCCCAAACGAGCGTCCGTACAGACCTTCGCCCAGCGCCTCTCGAGACCCCCGACGAGCTCTTGGTCCCGCATCCGCTGCACAGGACCGCTGCCAGGAGCCACACTCGAGACATGCGCGGATGCTGCCTCATGCAGATCGCACGCTGTCGACCAGCTCGACCGCGGGTAAGGTTTCTTGACCTTCGCCGCGGAGAACGCCGCGCACAATGGGATGATGCCGCCGTGAAGCCCCCATCGCTGGTGTCCATCACGTGCGCGATCGCGCTCGCCGGTTGTTCCAAGAGCTCGAGCGACAAGCCGGAGACTGGCTCTGCTACGCCGCCTGCGAGCTCCGCGAAGGCACCGACCGCGACGGCCGATGCGGCTGCGGAGCCGGCGGAGACCGCGACCGTCGTCACTGCTCCGACTCGCTCGGCGAAGGGCGCGCTCGAGGTCGCGGGGGCGATCACCGGAACCTTCGAGTGGAAGAAGCGGGATCAGAAGACGCCGATCAGCTGCGCGTGGGATGCGGCGAAGGAGATCGGTTCCTTCCACGTGGACTTGAGCGACGGGGCCGGCAAGCTCCTCACGCTCGGGGTCGATGTGCCGACCATCGACGTCGGCCTGCCCCGGCTCGACGTGTCCTCGAAGGACCTGCCCTCCTCGTTGAAGACCTCGCTCGGCTTCAACGTCTCCGGCGATGACACCGTGCTCATCACCGTGAAGTTCGACACCAAGCTCGGCGACGAGAAGAAGCCCGACCTGACCATCAAGGGCACGCTCGAGGTCAGCTGCCCACGAAAGAAGTAGTCCGCTCTCCGGCCCGCCGCGCGCCGCCTCCACCACGATCTCACGACTAGATCCCGAGGCCCGGATCGCCCTCGAGCACTCGCTGCGTGAGCTGCGGTCTCTCGCCCTGCGAAGGCGGAGGTCGCGCTCACGTCCGCGCGCGCGGTCGCCGATGACGGTGCGAAGTTCGAGTAGGGCGATGCCTGGAAGAGCAAGGACGGCATGGGAAAGTGGCCCAGCGATCTGAAGTGAGGCCTCGATCTGCGCGTGGGCACGCTTTCTCATACATCGCGCAATCGCCGGCCGACAAGCTCGTGCCATTCGGTGAAAGCGGCACCAGCTCGCCGGGCAGTAGGTGCACACCCTCGACGATCACGCTGCGGCGCTCGGTCAACAGCCGCCGCACCACCGACACCAGAGCGCCGCCCACGACCCGCGAGCTCGGACTTCGTGCCGACCGCAGCGATCGTTCGACATTCGGTAAGGGTCGGGCGCTTGCCCGACGAGTTCGTGCGCCCCACGGTGTCCTTCGTAAGGAGGACACGATGCACTCAGCTACTGCTCGACCGATCTTCGCCGCGGTTGCGACCGCCGGTGTCAGCGATCGGATCTCGTTCCTGCGAAGGACCTACGCTCACCTGGGCATCGCGCTGGTCGCGTTCGCGCTGCTCGCGGGCGGCATGCTCCATCTCTGGCCCGAGACTAGCCTCAGGTTCTCCCGGTGGGCGTTGACGGGCACGTGGAACTGGCTGGTGGTTCTCGCTGCGTTCATGCTCGTGGGATATCTCGCAGAGCGGCTCGCGTGGTCTGCGTCCTCGCGGGCGTTGCAGTACGTCGGACTCGGGGTCGCGGTGGTTGCCCAGGCGCTGCTGTTACAGCCGCTCCTGTGGGTCGCGATCGCCAAGCTCGGCGGGAGCGGCGCACTCGCCGTCGTCGCGCAGGCGACCGCGATCACGATCGCGATCTTCCTCGGGCTCACGGTCACCGCGTTCGTGACAAAGAAGGACTTCTCGTTCCTGCGCGGCATGCTCGTCATCGGAAGCTTCGCAGCGCTCGGCGTGATCGTGGCCTCGATCGCGTTCGGCTTCAGCCTCGGCGCGGTGTTCGTCGGGGCGATGATCCTCCTGTTGGCTGGCTACATCTTGTTCCAGACCAGCTTGGTGATGAGCCAGTTTCCGCCGACGGCGCACGTCGCGGCATCCCTCATGCTGTTCTCGACGGTTGCCACCCTGTTCTGGTACGTGCTCCAGCTGCTCCTGTCACTTCGTCGCCAGTAGCACGCGCCGCGAGGTCGGCCGCTGATGCTTCCACAGCAAGCGTGGGGCCTCCGGTCGCAAGCCGCTGGCTCGGTCACCTGGGCCAGGCCATGATCACCAAATGTCGAAGTGCGCGTTGATTGGATGTCTGCTGCTCGTGTCCGCCTGTCGCGAGCAGTCGTCCGGCTCCAGCCCGCCCGGGAAGGCCCCGCCGAGCCAGCACGACCACTCCCCATCGACGCCACCGCCACCCACCACGCCGCCACGCCCGTCCGCAGCGATGACCGTGAAGGTCGCGATGTTCGACAAGGTGTCGATTGCCGATGGCGAGATCCAGGTCATGGACGGTGGGATCCACGGCGTGCAGGGACACACGCTGGTCATCCCCCCCTCGGGTCCGACGACGTGGGGACGCCGGCTCGACGGAATGCAGCCGAACGGCAAGGCAGGCACTGGAAAGCTCGAGCTTACCGCCGACGAGGCCACGCAGCTGCGCGGCTGGGCGGACGGGCTGTGGCAGCTCGCGCCCTCCGGCCAGGCATCGTTCGATGCCCCGATCAACAACGGCCCGCCAAGGTGGGTGTGGGCGATCGTCCTGCGCCGCGGTGAGGAGGTGCGTGTGCTCAGCGGTGGTGCGATCGTGTCGCCCACGGGTGCCCCCCCTCCAGCGAAGGCGGTCCTCGAATGGCTCGTCTCTCGCGTCGATACGGCATCGGCCAGCGCCCCCTGAGCCCGGCGACGGAGCGCAAGACCCTCCAAGACCCGCACCGGGGTTGGATTCTTGGACCTTGAGAGACGCAGCCGCCTGTCCGAGATTTGTCCGAAGCGCTGATGCTCTCGCTGATGTCCGAGATCTGTCCGAAGCAGAGGCCGGGTCGCACCATCCAAACTTCGTCGATCAACCCCGGTCAGGGCGTCTGGGCGACCACGGTCACACGACTAGATCCCGAGGCCCGGATCGCCTTCGATCACTCGCTGCGTGAGCTGCGGTCTCTCGCCTGGGCGCCAGAGCTTCGCGCTATGCACCAGGCGATAGCGCAGCGGCCCACCATCGGGGCGCTCGCTCCGCGCGATCGGCCGCGGGATGCAGACGAACTCGGTCCGCATCTCGTCGCCGCTGAGCCGAACGGTCGCATAGCCATGCGCGCCCATGTCGACGAACTCCAGGTGTGGCGCGAGCGCGGGGTTCGAGAGCGCACGCGCACGATCGACATCGAAGGTCTTCGCATACTCGAGGCACGACCGGACGCCGTGCTTCAGCAGCATGTTGAACGTCCAGTCGGGCTTGGCGCCGAACGACCGGTCGGCGAGGTACAGGGGCCGTAGCGGCAAGTCCGCGGGAAGCCGGTGCTCGTGGGCCTCCATCGCGCCGGGGCTCGTGAGCGAAGCGCCGACGAAGCTCAAGCCTACCGGCTCGAACCTGCCGGGCGGGAGCTGGGCGGATGCGTAGCCGGCCCAGAAGCTGTGACGGTCGCCCGAGACGATCGCGAACCCCGTGATGTTCTCGTCGCCGATCAGATCGTAGATCTCGCTGCGCTCGGCCCAGGCGCTGCCATGATCGTTGCCGCCCAGATTCGCGAACGTACCGGCGGGCCACGGCTGCTTCGTCAAACCGGGGGGCAGGTTCTCCGGGTCGGCGCGCCACTCGAGCGTGCCGAGCGAGTTCCCCCAGATCTTCCACGTCGCCGTCGCGCGCTTCAGCTGGTCCTTGAGCCAGGCCTTCTGCTCGGCTCCCAGCAGGGTCTGCGGCGGCGCGCTCTTCTGCGGGTTCGCGACGTGCTTGGCCTTGAATCGGAGCTCCGCGGGCGGATTGCCCGCGTTGAAAGCGCGCCCACCGTCGAGAACCTGCACGACGTCCTCGGGGAACATGCCGTTGAAGTCCTCCCAGTCGCCAAGGTCGCCGAGCGAGGGATCGCTGAATGGGTCGGGGCTGCGATAGCTGTACTGATCGGTGATGAGCAAGTCGAGGTGCTTGCCGTAGCGCAGGGCTCGATACACTTTCAGGCTGTTGATCGCGGTGAGGTTGTTCGGCTCGACGCCGAGGCCGTTGGCGTCGAACTTCTCGATCCGGACGTTGTCGACGGCGAGCGGTCCGAAGTTCTCGAGAGCTCCGCTCGGTGGAACGACCCGGGCCGGAAGGTATTCGAACCAGGCCTGATTGGCGGCGACCTTGACGCGCTGGCCCGGCTGCTCGAACGGACCGGCCTTCACGACGCTCTGCCAGCCCTGCCAGGAGAACTCGTGATTGTCCCAGATGGCGACGAACGGCCAGCGCGCGCGAGCGTCCTGCAGGTCGGGGTCGTGGAGATAGCCCTGGTAGACGGCGCGATAGCCGTCGAGCGTCAGCGGAATGTGGAAGTTGCCGACCTTGTGTCCGTCGGGGATGCGCGCGACCTCGTAGATGGTGCGGTCGAGGCGCGTCTTCACCTCGTCCGGATACTGGACCACCTCGTAGATGAAATCGCCGAGATGCAGGACGAAGCCGAGCTGATCGTTTGGCGAAGCGCGCTCGTCCTCGAAGATCATGCGGCGATAAGCGTTGAGCTTGCCCTCGTTGACGCTCTGGCAGCTGACGAACGCGAAGTTGACCGGTCGCGGATCGTCGGCCATTGGCGCGGTGATCGTTCGCCCGATCCGGCTGCCGTTGTGGTCCGCATCGGTGAACCGGTACCAGTAGACGCGCGCGGGCTCGAGGCCGGCGACCAGGACGCGCGTCGTCCAGTCGGAAGCTGCTGTGACAGGCGCAGGTGCCTGCGCGATGACCCGGCGGAAGGCCTCATCCTCGGCCACCTCGACGGTGAGCTCGTGCCGGTCGCCTTCATCAAACGGGCGACGGGTCCACAGGATCACGCTCTGCGGGTCCGGGTCGCCCGAGGCGACGCCTTGGGGATAGAGGTCGCGCCGTTCGCGCCAGTTCGTGCGCGGCTGGCAGGCCGCTCCGCCCCAGGCAAGCGAGGCCCCGATCGTCGCAGCGACCCGCATGAAATCGCGGCGGCTGAGGGTCATGTCGCAGATATGCCGCCGCGCCCTGAAGTGTTGGCTCGCTCAGGCGAGATCTCGGATGCGGTGGACCCGAGGACTGGCTGATGATGCCACCTCTCCATCCGGACCACCCGTACTCGACGCCCGCGGTGAAAGCGCTCATGCATGGCGAGCCTGGTTCGCTCGCATGGTGCGCGTCGCCCGGGAGGCCGCGATGGTTGTGCGCCCATGACCGGGAATCATCCAGCAACCGGAGGCCTGACGTGTTCGGCCGCGGCCCGGGCGAAGCGCTATCGTCGCAGCATGAGTGATCCGGCGGCGGCGGCGGAGAAGACCAACGCTGTACCCGAGCACCGAGTCCGACCACAAGCGAGTGGTCAGGCGACGAAGACGATCGCGATCTGGGGCGGGCGTGCCCGAGCTCCTGGCTCCAGTTCGGCGGCAGGTCCGCCTGGGGACCGATCGCGATCGTCGGGAGCATCGTGGTCTTGTTCGGCGTACTGTTTGGCGTGCTGCTGATCATCACAATTCCCAAGATCCGCCGGTTCAACCTGGCGAATCAGGCGGCGATCACCGCCCAAGCCCGCGGGGAGTTCGCGGCGGCACGCGAGACGTTCACGCACTGGGCCCGGACCACGAAGGTACCGGGGATCTCGGCGACCGCTCGGCACAACCTGCGCCTGGTCCGTCCGTCAGGCAAATTCGCGGCATCCCGTGTTCCCGACAGGCACAACACGAGGGCCATCCGATCCAACAGCCTCGGCGCGCTGAGCGCCGCCGATATCGCACTCGCGTACGCGTTGAACAACCAACTCGGAGACGCCGAGCGGTGGCTGCGTGACAGCGAAGCACGCGTCGAGCAGGTCGCCGCTGGACCGCTGCGCGCGCGGTGATCGCATGCTGGGCGATCGCGCCGCCGAGGCGCGATCTCGACAGGATGGCCGAGCGAGATCCTCCAAGCTCGACGCTGCGCCCTCCGGCCCGAGAGGTCACGCCGCCGAGGCCAAGCCGAATCGCCGAGACGATGATCTCCAGCGCACGCCCCGTTTACCCCAGCGAATACAGCTTCCTCGGCGTCGCATGGCCCGAGATGGCGGCGTTCCTCGCCGGCCACGACCTGGTCCCGAAACGTGCCTGATACCGCCGCCGTGATCGGGGCGAAGGCCAGGCGCTCGACGAACCCGAGGCACGACGATGTTGGATCCAAGTCACCTCAACCGATGGCAACCTCCAGAGCTGGCCCGGCCACTGTCGCTTCGGCTCCCTGGCATCGAGAACGAAGGCAGCCACAAGAGAGATCGCGGTCCACGGGATGCCAATGATCAGGAACGTGGCTCCGATCTTCTGGCCGGTCCCTAGCCCGGAACCCGGCAGGTCGCAACCGGGGCACTCCTTCGATGGGCTAACGCTCGCGACCACGACGCCCGTGACGATTGCACCTGCGCCGATCGCGGTCGAGATCCACGCCTCACGTCCCGTGGAGCACCCGCTCGCGAGCGCGAGGCACAACATCAAGGCGGCGCGCCGGGTCTTCATCGCACCCATTGTCTCCCGCCCCCCGGGCGGGCCGCGGGTGTCACGCGGCCCCGGCTGGTTCGACGGGAGCGGCCACGAGGCGCGGCACAGGGCGAGCAGATGCGGCCACCGCCTCGCGGCCGGCGGCGCTCTTAGCCCCGGCGCGCCGGATGCGAGGGACCGAGTGTGCGGCGCTGAAACGAGCCCGGCGTCACGCCGAACTGCTCGTCGCGGCTGCGCGGTGTCTGCGACTGGAGCGGCGCGACGCTGCCGCTCGCGAGCCGCGCACGCGCGGGGGGCGCGGGGATCGGCATCCGCGACGCGACGTGAAGGGCCGGCATCCGCGCGCTCTCGATCGACGCGATGATGTCATCGCCGATCGAGGTCGCGACCGCGGTGTCGATCGCGAAGTCGGTCGCGCCGGTGCTCTCGATCGGCCCGAGCACTTCAAGCTGGAGCAGCACGGGTGGGAGCGGCACCGGCATCGCGATGATGGGCGCGGTGTTGTTGTGCGGTACCTGCCGCTTCCCCGGCGCGACCCGCTTCCTGCCACTCGCACCTACCAGCGACCACACCGCGAGTGCGCCACCGCCGACGAACGCCAGGAAGCCCAACCACCACACGATCACCATGCCTGCTGTCCAGTGCAACCAGTGTTCCGCGCTCCGACGAGCGAACCCATTGGATCGACGAGAACACCACTGAACCGCCCAGGTACAGGAGCCGCCGTTGTGCAAGTCGCGTCGAGCCAGCGCCCCCGCCCTGTCTCAGGGCTCCAGGCAGTACACGAAGCTCGTTCCCCCCCACCGGTTGCACGCCGCCGTGTAGCCGGCGAACAGGGTCGAGCCAGCCACATCGGAGAACGCGACGTTGGCAGACGCGTTGTTCACCGTCCACGACGCACAGGTCGTGGCGTTGGTCCCGCTGCCCCGGGGGGTGAGCGCGCCGGTGTAGGCCACGCCGAACAGCTGGTCGTTGTATGTCCCGTCGGCGTGGACGTCGAGCGACGCGGTCGTCTGCGGCGTGACCGCGTCGAAGTAGGCGCGCGCGGTCGGTGCGAGCGGCACGCCGTCGGTCCGCACCCATGTCGCCAACGTGTCGTCGAACCGCGACGCCGCACTCGCGGAGGGAGTCGCCAGGAGGGCCTTGAAGGCCGCGGCGTTGGCGAGGCCGGCGGAGCCGGCTTCGCTTCGGCACAGCGCATCCCCACCGGCGAGACCGGTCGCCGGATCCCAGTTCGCCTTCGAGACGAACGCCTTACGCCCCGCGGCGGGAACGATCGCGAGAGGACGGTTGTAGTCGGTGCCCAGGCAGTACAGCGGGAACATCTGAGCGCAGGTGCCGCCGGCGGCGTTCGTCCAGTGAATCGTCGCGTGATTGGTGAGCCCCACCGTGACGTTGCGCGTGGCCGACGCGCTCGTCCAGCCGTTGCACGTGCCCTCGCCGTTGAGCAGCGAGTGCGTCCCGTCCGCGTTCGTGCCGGTGTGCGCGACGTTCACGGCGGTCCCCACGTTCGCGTCGAACATGATCGGGAAGAACACCTGGTTCTGCACGGTCAGGCTCGTGAGGGAGTCCGCGAACGGGCGGCCATCGAGGCGGACCCAGCCGCGCGCCCCCGCGAACCGGCTCACCGCGTCCACCGTCGGCGTCGATAGCCACGCGCGGTAGTGGCCCGGGAGCCCTGCCGCGATCGCCGCGGCGTCGCACTTCGCGTCTGCACCGGCGAGACCGCCGAGGTCGCCGTTGAAGCTCAGCGGCGTGACGAACGCGAGGTTGTAGGGCGAGGGTGCATCGGGGAGCGCCACGTCACCGAGGGCGTCGGAGTCCGAGCTCGCGTCCGGGTCAGCGCCCCGCCTCTCGCCAAAGCCCATGCGGCCGCACGCGCCGCACACGAGCCCGGCGATCACGAGACTGCACTGCAACGGGCCCCGCAACCTGGACAGGATAGCGTGAACGGATCGGACCGAACAGCACGCGCGTGCACGTCGCGGCTTACCGATTTCTCAAGACCTACTGGGGCGGCAAGAGCACGGTGTCGATCACATGGATGACGCCGTTCGAGGTGAGGATGTCGGCCTTCACCACGTTCGCACCGTTGATCCGGACGCCGCTCGACGCATCGATGGTCACCTTCCCGCCCTGCACCGTGGTCGCCTCCGTCATCCCGGCGACCTGCGCGGAGCTGACGTTGCCGGCGACGACATGATAGGTGAGCACGGCCGTCAGCTTCGCCTTGTCGGCGAGCAGCGCATCGAGCGTTCCCGCAGGAAGCTTCGCGAATGCGGCGTCGGTGGGCGCGAACACGGTGAACGGCCCGGGACCCTTGAGGGTGTCGACCAGGCCGGCGGCCTTGATCGCGGTCACCAGCGTCGTGAATGACCCGGCACCGACGGCGGTGTCGACGATGTCCGAAGTTGTCGGAGCAGCGGCGGCGGTGGGTTCGGTGGCCTTGGGGGAGCCGCCACAGGCGGTGACGCCGAGAACTGCTGCAAACAGGAGATGCTTCATCTGGGTTCCTTTCGAGAACGACGGTTGGAGGCCGGATCCGCTCTCGGGGTTACGCCAAGAGCGCGCTGACACAGCGCCGATTGCCAGCTCGTTCCCGTCATGGTCCAACGTCCTCATGGCAGTCAAGGAGCCCCCGTTCACCGTCGAGATCCACGAGGACACGTTCGACGTGCGTAGGTACCCAACGCGTGTGGTCGCGGAGACGCGTGTCGCGGGCGGCTCGTTCGCCGCGGCCGGTAACGAGGGATTCCGGAGGCTCGCGGGCTACATCTTCGGTGGCAACCGCATCCGCAAGACCATCGCCATGACGGCGCCCGTTGGAGAGCGCCGGGACAGCCGGAAGCTCGCGATGACGGCGCCGGTGGGTGAGCGGTCCGAGGATGGTGGATGGGTGGTCACGTTCACGATGCCGCTCGGAGAGACTCTCGAGAGCCTGCCGGTGCCAGACGATGCTCGCGTGACCCTGCACGAGGCCCCAGCGGCTCGAGTCGCGGTGCACCGGTTCTCGGGCAGGTGGACGGACGGGAAGTATGCGGAGAAGACAGCGGCGCTGCGTGCGTGGATGGGTGCGCGAGGCCTCGTCGCGGTCGGAGAGCCCGAGGTCAACCGCTACGATCCTCCCTGGACGCCGTGGTTCCTGCGGCGGAACGAGGTCTGGCTGAACGTGGGTGGGTGAGGCCATCGAATGCCACCGCGTACGTCCGAGCGTGCGAGCGATCAGACCAACGACCGAACGGGAGACGCTGAGCTGGTGGTACGTTCCGCGAGTGAGGGCGTTGTTCACGGCGTGCGTGGCAATTGGGGGTGGATGCGGTGGTCCGTCCGCGGCTTTTCCGACGGTGAGCGAGGCCTGCATCAAGGATGCGACCACGTACAACCGGACCATCTCCGAGCAGTTTCGGCATCCGACGGAGAGACCGAACATTGGGCCGCCGCTCGAGGTCTCGCGGGAGCTGATCGAGGGACATAGGCTCTCTGGAGACACCGCGATCCGCCCGGACGACGTGACGGCTTACGAGATGGGGCGTCGCGGAGTGATCGAGACGACCGCGTCGTTCGCGCTCTGCCTCGATACGGCGGGTGTACCTGTGTCGGTGAGCCGGATGAGCTCGACGTGCTTTCCTCGCTACGACGAGAAGATCCGCACGGCCATGCTGACCTGGCGGTACTCAAGGCGCTTTTCGGACAGGCGCCCAGTGGACGGTGTGAAGTTCCGACCCGGAGGGTCCTGCGCCGACCAATCCAACTTCCCTCTACCGACAACCGAGACGTCGTCGGTGAGTAAGGCTGTCGAAGAGGCAGACCTTCTAGACCCTGAACGCGACGATCGTCGCCGCGATCACGACGATGGCGACGATCGCCATCATCGGCGAGATGCTGGAGCCCGGAAGCGAGACCTCGCCGCGCGTCACCGCGGTCACCAGCTGATTCGCAGCGACCAGGTTCCGCCGCGGCACGCTGACCTTGTAGGCGCCGTGTTCCGACTCCTCGCCGAAGGTCTCGAGTACGCGCACCTCGATGCCTCGCTTCATGAACGCCTTCCGCCAGCGATGCGCTCGGCGGGTATCGCAAAAGACCACGCCGACGTAGTCGTGGACCGGGGTCTTCATCCCAGCGAGATGATGCCACGGCGAGCAGGCTCCTGATTCAGGGAGCCTTTGGGGGCGACCGGAGGATCGCGTGGCAGCTGGCGCAGGTATGGAGCATCGTGCCGTAGAACTCTGCCCGCGCGGCCCGGCCCTCGACGTTCGGCGCCCGCGCCGCCAGCCCACGTAGCTCCTCTGCGAAGCCAACGGCCTCGGGTGGCGGCGCGGCCTTGGTCGTCCAGCGAAGATCGATCTTCGCGTTCTCCATCGCCTGCACGCCGAAGAACCATGCGTCGTCGTTGGGACCGATGACGCCCTCCCACAGGCGAGCCGCGGCCCACTGATGGCGCTGCATCTGCGTCTCGATGCTGGGCCCATCGGCTGGCTCCCTCGGGATCACGAACACCGGCGCCGCCTTGCTCGCCTCGTGACACGAGCCGCACGCGCCAGCCAGTGCTCCGGTCAGGGCAGCAGCTGTCTTGAGATCGGGCGCCTCCTGGATCCGCAGCGCGGCCCCGATCAGCTCGGGCGTGCGCGGCTCGGCCTTGGTCGCCAGCCAGGTGGCGAGCTCGCGCGCATCGGCGAGCCGTCCCTGGGCAATGGCTCGCTGCAGCTCCGCGGCCGCCTCGAAATGTGCCCACATCTGCTCGCGGACCTTGTGCGATGCGACGGGCGGCGGCGGTGGCGCTTTGGCGATCGGGGCGTGGACCGTCGCTGGCCCCCGAGCGGCGCCGGGCCCGCTCTCACAACTCCATGTCATCGCCGCCAGGCAGACGAGCCAGCTGATTCGGATCATGTTGCGGCTTTGCAGCACGTTGCGCGCCAGCTGTGGGCGGGAATTTTGCGCAATCGCTGCGCGGGATCAGGGAGCGACGAGCTCGTGCCGCACGTAGGAGCGCGCGGCTTCGCAAACCGCATGGCGGCACGGCAGATGCACCGCCGTGGATCGAAAGGCGCAGGTCATGCAGTCGACAGCGATCTCTGACTTCCTCGGCATGGTGGCGAGCGTTGGGAGTTTCGCCAGGGTCTTGTTCCTTGCCGCGCTGGCCGTGGCGCTGGTCGGTGTCGGGCTCGAGAAGCACCACCACCATGTCGCGCACTCGTGATTCGGGGCAGCAGCCGCTACCCGTGGACGACCCCGAGCAGCGACATTCGCTGCGGCGGCCAGTGATACGGTCTGGAGTTATGCGAAATCCAGGTGTCGTGACGGTGGGGCTGATCTTCGGTGTCGGGCTGCTGGTGGCGCCTACGCACGCAGTCGCCGGCGGGCGACGCGATCACAGCTACGCGTGTGTCTGCTTGACGCTCAACTCCACCACTGCCGCGAACAACCCCGCGCTCGACGGCGGGACGGCGATCGCGGTGCCGACCGTCTCACTCAGGCAATGGGAGGGCCGCATCAACTGGGGATTTCAGGCCGACGTGACGGCAGGGATCATGAGCTACCTGCACGTCGGCTATGTGACCGACGACAAGGGTGCTGGTAAGGCGGGAGAGGTCCAGTTTCTCGGTGCGGACGTCGGCTATGCCTTCGGCTTTCTCGGTGGCGGCGCGTCTCTCAACATCGTGGTCGACAGCGCGTATGTGTCCGAAGGCGACGTCGTCGGGACCGCGGCCGACTCGAAGCTCTACGCCGACGTCGGATTGCAGTTTCACGCCACCCACAGGGTCGGCGACAAGGTCTGGGTGAACGCGAAGCTACAGCTTGCTCGCACTGGCAGCGACAAGCTCAAGGGCACCGACGTCGCGGCGGTGCTCGATGGCACCTATCGGTTCACGCGCCACCTCGGCGTGTACGCGAGCCTCGGCTTCGACCTCCGTGTGATCAAGGACGACAACCTGGAGCACAAGGAGTACTCGCTCTCGACCGTGATGATGAAGGTGGGCGTCGCATTCATGCGCCCCGAGGGCTAAGGGGATCCGTCGCCGCTCGCGACTTCGCGGGATCCGTGCTCATTCGGGTCTCACAGCTAACACGAAGGATACGACAGCTGAATCCGCACGAAGTGCGGCCAGTACAGCGTGTGCTCGTTCGCGGGATCGAGGAGGTCCGCGAACGTGAAGCTGTTGTCGGCGTAGGTCACGGCGAAGTTCCACAAGTACTGGTCGTGATCGCCGTCGACGCGGAGCTGAGGATGAGCCTTCCCGGCGTAGACGAACCTGCCATCCGGCGTGAACACCGGCTGGGTCTGTTCGTCCCAAGTGCCCTCGAGCGAGGCCGCCGTGCGCACGGCGATCGGCGCATTCCCGAAACCGCGGCTCGCGACATAGAGCCAGCCGCCAGAGCCGTCGCCGACCAGCGAGCACTCGCTCCCGGCATCCGGGAACACGACGTCCGGGTTCCGCGTGAGCGCGGCCTGCGCGATCCACTCGCCGTTGGACAGCCACTCGGGCTCGCTGAGGTCGCCTTCGCCGACGACGAACAGCGGCCAGCGTGCGAGTCGCCCGCGATGCATGGAGTCGCCGTCGACCGACACCGCGACGAGGTGGTCGCGATCGACCGCGACGCACGCGCCGACCGACGCGTCGAGATCTGCCGGTGCCGGCACCGACGCGACTGCCTCGATCGTCCACTGCGCCGGCGGGAGGTCCGGGTTCCTCACGCGCACGACGCGGAAGCCCGCCGCGGCGAACCCGAGGCCGAGGCCGGGCGTGGGAGCGATCTCGGAGAGAAAGATCAGGAGGGGCCCGTGCTCGAGGCGCACGCCATGGACCGGCCAGAACCAGTGGTCACCGGCCTCCGGGAAGTACGAGCCCGGCGTCGTGCCGTCCTGCCACGCGAACTCCATCGTCGCGGTCAGCGGATCTCGCCCGGTCATCACGGCGATCGAGTTGCGGACCAGCGCCGATTCCCGCCGCGTGTGGTTCGGCGTCGTGGCGATGAACGAGTCGCCGAACAGCCACACCGATCGGTCGTCGCCCAGATCGATCGAGTACGCGCCGTCGCCACCGAGCCAGCGTGGCTCCTGGTGGAACAGCGCGTCGGCGGCCTCCCATCGCGCCCCGGAGACGCCGGGCGCGATGTACTCGTCGGGGCAGAGCGGACAACCTCCGAGCAACACGATGCCGATGACGAGCGCGCACCTCACCCATCCAGTAGACACCCCGGGAAGACTTCTCGCCCCTCAAAGCCCCTGGCACCCCGCCGCGCCGACCCCTCAGACGTTCTGCCGGGCGATGGGCGGTCGCGCACCCTACCCTCCTTGCTCGAAGCCGTTCTCGCCTTCGACGTCCTTGATGTCGGCGTCGAAGTCGTACTCCAGAGTACGGGTGCCGCCCGGCTCGAGCTGGAGCATCCAGACGAGCGTGTTCTCGGGCGTCGCGTCCGGCGGCTGCTTGAAGTGATAGACCGAGCGGTGCTCGTTGCCCATGACCCGCGGGGTCACGAGCCTGAGCGTCTTCGGCTGCTCTGATCGGTTGATGATGTCGTAGGAGATGTGGTGATTGAACGGCAGTGGCCCCTTGTCCGTCGACTCGGTGATCTTGACCGAGCGGAAGGTGGAGATCGTGTCGTCGATCCCCGCCGGCAGCGAGACCACCTCCCCGGGCCCGCTCTCGCTGCTGATGGTGCCTGACTCGACGATGATCTGGTTCATCTCGACGGAGCTGCTGGTCTGGTCGAGGTCGACCGAGAACGGGTTCTTCACCTGCAGCAGGACGTGGACCTCGTCCTTGCCCGCATAGGCATTCCACTCGCGGATGAACGAATAGCCCATGACCTTGTCGCCGAGGTCGTAGGTGATGTTGCGATGCGGATAGAGATCGAACGCGCTCAGCTTGAACGTGGACGCCGAGAGCTTGTCCACGCTCACCGCGTCGTTCAGCACGAGGGTCACATCGCACTGCTTGTACGGCTCGCTCGCGTCCATGTTGATCAAGCCCAGCAGCTGGAGGCTCACGGACTTCGCGTCGGTGATCTCCGCCTTCAGCTTGAGGGTCCACGTGATGTCGGGCAGCGCGTAGTTGAACTTCAGCTCGCCGGAGTTCAGCGGGGGAAGCCCGATGAGCTTGTACGTCGAGTCCTTCCTGGCCTCCATGGCCTGGACGGTGAACCACTTCAAGCTCTGATCGCCCTGAGAGAGGTTGATTGCCGCGACGGACGCGGGCACACGAAGCCGCCGACCTTCCAGCGCGGCTGCATCGATCACACCCGACACCACGCTCCCGCCGGAACTGTAGATCGTGATCGCCTTCGCGACGGGAATCACATCCGCGGCGGGCTGCGGGCGGTCGGCACACGCCGCCGAGCCGAGAAGCAGGAAGCCCGCCATGCAACATTGCCTTGCCTTGACCATGCCAACCCCTGTTTCGCCTACTGCGCTCGCTCGGCGGTGATGAGATTCGACTCGCCTTGCTTGTAGGCGTAGCCGTAGCTGAAGGGCAGCTTCCCCGTCGAGTTCCGCTGCATCTCGACCTTCAAGTCCTTCTGGAGGTACTTCCCGAACTCGGGCGTGGGCGCCTCGTACCTCCCGTGAAACTTCAGCCTCCATGTCTCGCGCGCGAACAGCCTGAGCGGAACGCCCGAGTCGTCCTGCACGACGAAGTCGCTGTGGCGGAGAATCAGCGAACGGATCTTCTCGAAGTGCGCCGGATCCCGAGTGCCGTCCTTGTGCATCAGGTACGACGCCGATTTGATCATCGTCACGAAGCGTCGCTGGCTCTCGAGGTACGGCATGAAGTCGCGTGAGCGCTTCGCGAGGTCAGCGTCCGCGACGTTCACCATGAAGTAACGGATGGTCTGCTCCTTGCTCCCCTTTCGCTTGAACGTGATCTCGACTCCGGGGACGCGAGAGCGCGAACGTCCGCTCACGGAGTCATCGGCGACCGTCCCCGGCACCAGAGCGCCGCCTCGACCGATGGCCACCCTCCTCGCCCCGGTCACCTCGCAATCGCTCCTGGCGAGGAAGAACAGGAGGAGGCCGCTGATGCTGTTGAACGAACCTTTGCCCAGCTTCTTCTCCATGGCCTTGGTGAAGAAGTAGTTCACCTGAAGGATCGTGCTCAGCGACGCCTCGAGATCACGCAGGCCCGCGCTGATCGCTTCGGCTTCCATGTCCTGCGGGTCTGGGATGGCGCCGGGGGCTTCGAGGCCGAACATGAGGTAGGAGTCGGCGTCGGGGAACAGGGCCAGGGCATTCCCCACATCGGGTCCGCTGAACGGGTAGAACACCGTCGAGTACTTCGCCGGTGCGTGGCCCGCCCACCAGGTCCGCATGCGCTCGAGGTTCGGCTGCTGGAACTGCTTCCAGCCCGACCCGATCTGCGCGGCGTATTCGCCGTAGAACTCGGATCGAGCATGCTCGGCGAGCCTGGAGTCGGACGTCGCGCCTTTGCCCGCGAGAAACCGCGCGGTTTCATCGACGCCATCCGCCGCGGACGCGTGGGTGGCGCTCGCGGCGAGCAACGCGCCGCACAGAGAAGCAACGGCAAGTCTCCTGCTCAAGGACATCTCCTTGCGCAGTTCACGGTGTTCGCCTGCCGGTGTTGATCGGGGCGAGGGTCATCGCTGCGTGTACGCCCGGCGCGATCGTCCTATTCCAGGCGACCCGGTCGACCGGAGCCGCGGGACGCCGGCGAGCGGGGAGTCCTTGACCTGGGGCGCCGCCTTCGCGCATGAGCCAGATGGCGTCGTCCTCGCCCAAGCAACAAGGACACCGGCCACGCGAAGAAGAAGCGCTGAGGCGCGCACACTCCGACTCGCTCGGGCCGCTGTGACCGTATACTGCCGACCGTGACCATCGAAGCGTCATGTCATTGTGGAGCGGTCCGCATCGAGGTCGACACTGCGCCCGACCTGCTCACCTCCTGTAACTGCTCGGTGTGCCGCAGGCTCGGATCGCTGTGGGCGTACTACGCGCCGAATCGAGTGCGAATCACCGGCGCGACCGTCACGTATCGGTGGGGCGACAAGATGCTCGACCTCCATCACTGCGGGACCTGTGGCTGCACGACCCACTGGACCGGGATCGACCCGAGCGTCGGCGATCGCATGGGGGTCAACACGCGCTTGATGGATCCGGCGGTCGTGGCTGGCGTCCGCATCAAGCGCGTCGACGGTGCGGCCGACACGTGGGCCGAGCTGACCGACTGACGATGGCCCGACGCACACCGACGACGAAGCTGCTCGTCGCGATGACGGGCAAGGCGAGCGCGGCGAAGAAGCGCTGACGTCAGCCCCGGCGCTTGGCGAGCTCGCCCTCGAGCTCCGCGATCTTGGTCCGCGCCGCGTCGAGTTCGCGGTGAAGCTCCGCGAGGCGAGCACCATAGGCGTCGCGCTCCTGCTCGACCGCCAGGCGCACCCCGCGCTCGACCTCGAGCAGGTGCACGAGCATCGCGTGAACATCTGCACCTGGCATGGGAGCCGCGGTCGCGGCGGGTGGCGGCACCAGCACCGCGTGTGTCGGCCGGCGGGCCAGCACGTCCTGGACCGGTGCGGGCGGCTGGCTCGAGCCGGGCGCGGCCGCGAGCCGGCGAAACCGCAAACTCCCGATGACCACCACCGCCCCCATCGGAATCGGCGCCACCTTCACCCGGTTCGGACCGACGAACACGCCGTTCGCACTTCCAAGATCCTCGACGAACAACATCCCGGAGGGGTCCACGTAGAGCAACGCATGTCTTCGCGACACGAGAGGATCGTTGCTCTGGATCGCGGAGCCCGGCTCGCGACCGACGAGCACCGGCTCGCGTCCGATCGTGCAGGAACGTTCGATGCCGTCGCTGTCGACATACGCGACTGGGACCATGGTCCCCTCCACGGTACCACTCGTTCTTGCTCGGGACCCAGTGCCGCGCCGAGTGCTGCACTGAACGGCACGACCACCGCGCACGCTCCCTCCCTGGTACACTCGACTCGTGCGCGTTGCAGTGACCACGGCGATGCTGCTCGCCACCGGCTGCTTCTCCAAGCCCGGCTTCAACGGCGGCGGTATCGATGACGCTCGTGGTGACGGACCGGGCTCCGGTCACGACGGTGGCCCCGACGCCGCGTCCTGCACGAGTACGTTCTCGACACCCGTCGCGATCGTGCCGACCAACGGCTTCGTCACGGGCGAGCCGACGATCGCCGGCAACCTCCCTCGAGTTGTACTGGGCGCACAACAACGGGAGCTGGCTGATCGAGCGAGCGAGCCGCTCGTCGACGACCGCCACCTGGGGGATTGGCGCCACGATCAACTTCGGCCAGGGCACCGTGATCGATGCAGATCCATCGATCACGGACGACGGCACCTTGATGATCCTGCGCATCAACAACGCGGGCGATCCGATCTTCGTGCAGAGCAAGAACACCGGCGGCACATGGAGCCCGGTGGTCGACGTCGCGGGTCTCACGGGGATCCATCCGTCATCGCTCGATCTGTCGGGCGATGGCCTCACGCTCTATTACAACGACATGGCCAACAACCTCCACGTCGCGACCCGCGGCGACCTCGCCTCGGCGTTCGTTGATTCGGGCGGCACCTTCGGCGCCGGGTTCTCGTTTCCGACGATCTCTGCGGACGGCCTGCTCATGTTCTACAGCAACGGCATCGGCGGGACGTCACGGGCAACGCGCCCGACGACCACCGACTCGTTCACGAGCGTCGGAGAGGAGCTCGCCAACTACAAGGACCCGGACCTGACCCAGGACGGCACGACCCTCGTCGTCGCGAAAGATCAGAAGATCCACGTCGCGACCCGAGCGTGCCCGTAGGGCTCACGACGGCCGGTACTTCGCGACGAGCGGCTCGAGATCGTGCAGCGCGCGGGCCCACGCCGCGCGGTCCTGGAGCCAGGTCGCGAGGTTCGCGACGTTGGTCGCGGTCTCGTCCCAGACGAACACGGGGCGATCCCGAACCGACGCAGGATCGAGGAGCGCCTCGGGTGCGATGTTCATGCGCTCCGCAGCAGCCGCACGCCAGTCCGCGAGCACCTCGCGCAGCTGCCCGCGCGGCTCGAGCGGCCAGCCCCACGCGCGGCGATTCGCCATCTGCGTGTCGAGGCTGCCGAGGGCCGCGATCAGGCGATCGCCTTCCGCGTGTACCGCCTCGAGCTCCTCGTGGATGAAGCGATCGAACTCGGTCCAGCGGGTCTCGGCGGGATCCTCGCCGTACTCGGCGTCGACGTGCTCCCACAGCCCGCGGAGATTGCCGCGCACCGCGAGCTCTCGAGTCTCACCCGCATAGGACAGGAGCAGGTCCCGCATCTCGAGGCGCGTCCGCCTTGCCACCACTTGCGCACCCCCTGAAGTACTGGAAGCGCAATTCGATCTCGCTGGCGAACCGGGTCGTCGCGTCGTCGGTCGCGAGCTCGAGCTCGCGGGCCAGGAGCTCTCCCAGGGCCGTCCATGCTTCGGCGGATTGCACGTCCGCGATCTAAGCACACGAGCGCGTGCGGCGGACAGGCGTGCCGGGGATCCAGCCGAGTCCTCGGCGCTATGATGGAGCGCATGGCACGTCAATGGAGCTGGAGCACGCCCGACTCGGACTGGAGCGTCACCCTCGACCTGCGCACGGGCGTGCTGCAGTGGATGGGCGCGGACAAGGAGCGACCGGGAGTCCCTGCCTACGCGCAGGGGGGCGGCAGCATCGATCAACCGGTCCTCGATCTGCTGACGACCGGGCGACCGTCGTACGCGTGCCCACCAGACGTCCTGGTCGAGGTGCTGGTCGCGTCACGCGGAGCGCTCCCGATCGACGGCGTCGTCACTGCCACGATCCCGCCCTCCCCTCATTCGATCGACAGCGTGCTGCGCAGCTGCCAGGCGGTCGCGCGGAAGCTGACCGGCACGTCAGAGCCGCTGGCCGAGTCGAGACGGCTGCTCCTCGAAGAGGAGATTCCCGACGACCGTCCGACGCAGACGTCCGGAAGCCGGTACTTTACCGAGGTTCGGCTCGGCGATCGCGCGCTGTTTCTATGCCTCGAGGAGGCAGGCGGCTGGCTCCGTGGGGACGCCGAGTGGTTCACGGCCGACTTCGTGGGACAGGGCCGACTCCAGCTGTCGTTCGACGAGCATCGCACCGAGATCATCGGCAGCCCGAAGCTGATCGAGGCGTTCTCGAGCGCGTTCGCGATGCCCCCGGGGCCCGCGCGCGCCGATTAGTTGGTGATCAGGCGACAGCGCGCCCCGAACCACGCGCCGCGCCCCGCATCGCGCGCCATCAGGGCGTGCAACCGATCCCTGTACACGGGCACTGAGCCGTCGCGGTCAGGTTCGCCGCGACCCCGAGGCCGCTCTTCTTGGTCGGGATATCCGTCATCGAGTAGCCGACCTTCCCGGCCGTGTTGGTGACGGTGACCGTCCCCGATTGCGACCACCACAGCTCCTGCGTCGAGCCGTTGGGATGATAGGTCACCTGGATGGCGACCTGCCCCGCCGGGAGGTTGATGAGGTCCGCGAAGCCGGTCACGGTCCTCACCGTGTACGTCCCCGCCGCGGGGACGGTGGTGTCGCCGGGGAGATAGATCGCCAGGCCGTTGTTCAGCGGACATGCGGCGGACGCCGCGAGCTGATAGCCGCCGCCCCCGGCCTGATTCAAGCACAACGGCGCCATCGTGCTCGTGCACGTCGGGTTCGGCGCGAGCGTCCACATCGCGCCTCCCACGACCGCAGGGGCATCGGGTGCTGGCGCGTCCACGCTCGGTGCATCCGCGCCGGACACCAGGGCATCCACGCCGGGGCTACCCGAGCCTCCGCACGAGCACGCGATACACGCGACGACACACACACTCACCACACGGCTCAGAGTCATCCGTCCACAGTAGTGCCGCTGCGTTGGCGTGCACAAGTTTCGAACGCCGCATGCGCCCCCGTTTCCACCCACGACGACGATGCCAACCGCCCGATTCTCCTCAGGTCGCACGGTCGCCTTCGATACCTGTGGAGATGCACGAGCGCGGCGATATCATCGTTGGATGAGCTGGCCGACGAGGATGGCGTCGCGCAGCGAGCCTCCGCCGATCCGGGCCGATCCGGCGGCGCGGTCCGCTGGTGAGACCGCGCAGCGCTACCGCGTGATCGAGAAGCTCGAGTCGGGCGGTATGGCCGAGGTGTTTCGTGCCGAGAGCACCGGGCTCGAGGGGTTTCACAAGCAGGTCGCGATCAAGCGCGTGCTGCCTCAGCTGGGCCGGAACTCGAAGTTCATCTCGATGTTCCTGGACGAGGCGCGGCTGTCTGCCCAGCTCTCGCACTCCAACTGCGTCCAGGTGTTCGACATCGGCGTGCGTGACGAGGCGTACTTCATCGTCATGGAGTTCGTTGACGGTGCGAACCTCAAGTCGATCGCCACCTCGATGCGGAACACGGGAAGGACCTTCCCGATCCCCGCCGCCACGTACATCGCCCACGAGATCTGCAAGGGCCTCAGCTACGCCCACGAGCTGACCGATCGCAGCGGCGCTTCGCTCGGCCTCGTACATCGCGACGTGTCCCCACCGAACGTGCTCGTCACGAAGCACGGCGAGGTCAAGATCGTCGACTTCGGGCTGGCGAAGGCCAGCTCCCAGCTCGAGGAGAGTGAACCCGGCATCATCAAGGGCAAGTTCGCCTATCTCTCGCCCGAAGCGGCGAATGGCGAGGAGGTCGACTGCCGCGCCGATATCTTCGCCGTCGGGATCATCTTGTGGGAGCTGCTCGCTTCGCAGCGCCTGTTCACCAGCGACACCGACGTTCAGATCCTCCACAAGGTCCAGGCCGCGAAGGTCCCGCCGATCTCGCAGATCAACCGCAGCGTGCCTCCCGAGCTGGAGCGAATCATCACCCGCGCCCTCGCTCGCGACCGCCACGATCGATACTCGAGCGCACGCGAGCTCGGGCAGGATCTGTCGCGCTTCATGTTCCAGTTCGCGCAGCCGGTGAGCAGTTACGACCTCGCGACCATCGTGCAGGCTGCGATGCGCGAGCGGGAGAACGCTCGCCTGGCACAGGGCTCGTTCATCCACCGGCTGATCGAGGAGGCGCTGTTCGAGTTCAAGTCGCTCCAAGGCAACGGCACGGCAACCGCGGACTTGCCGCCCGCGCCCGACGCGACCTTCAACACGGAGCTGTTCGTGGACTCTGCGACCCCGGCCGGTCTGCCGACCGTTGACGCGGGGAACCTCGCGGCCCTGGAAGACGATGCCGCGCGCACCCCGCCTCGGCCGCAACGTCGATGGGTGCTCGGGATCGTTGTACTCGTCGCGCTCGCGGCGGCAGTGCTGGCCTGGATCATGGGCCGGTGACGAAGCGCCGGACCCAGGCGTCGTCGACCTAGATCGATTCGAGGCGATCGTTCCGGACGCCGTTCGTCGGATCCAGATGAAACGTCAGACCGATCGAGCCGTTCACGGACAGCGGCTCCGCGTACGACAGACGCGACAGCTGCTCGAAGTCCGATGGATCGATCGCCGCCGGATCGGGGGCAGGAAACGTGCGCTGCGTGATCGAGAACGTGAGGTTGAGATCGATGTGGTTGCCGATCTGGATCGTCATGAACGGTGATGCCGTGAGCAGCAGCCGGCGCCGTGGGTGGTCGACCTGCACGTCGCTCGCGAGATTGAGCCCATACGAGATCCGGTCACTGCGAACGCTGCCGACGGCGTCGATCCCGTGGCTCGGGTACTGCGCGAATCGCTCGCCCAGCTCGTTGCGAATGTTGTAGCGCTCGACGATCCAGCCGACGTGATAGAACACGCCGAGGCGGTTACCGCGTGGATCGTCGGCAGGGAACCTGTCCCACTCGATCGCCACGCGATTGCGCGAGTTGTACGCGTACTGCGCCTTCGGATCCTCGAAGAACGTGTAGCTGCCGACGCCGATCGACCACCTGTCACACCACGAGTAGATGGCCTCGGCACCACCACGGTACTTCCATTGCTCGCTGTCGAGCGCGATCAGCGTACCGTCCTCGAGCTTCAGCGGAGGCTGGCGATTGAGGCTGGCCGACAGCGACTGCAGCGCGAAGGCGCGCACGTTGCGCCGCAGGTAGCGCCCGATGAGGTAGAGCTGCGTGCCCGCGGTGCGGTACTTGGCCGTGTAGCTCGCGTTCCCCGCCAGCCCGAGCACGAGGCCCCATGGCGAGGTGGGGGCCTTCGTCGTCGCCATCGCGTCGGGCACCGTCAGCGCCACGGAGACCGCGCCCGGATGGCGGGTGGCGACGAACAGCGCGATGCCGCGGAGGAACGCCGGGGTGAGCGTCGCGCGTTGCACGTCGTCCGTCGTGCGCGTGTCGAGCTCGACATCGATCTCGACGGGTGCCGGCGTGCCGGCCATCTGGCCCACGAACCTGAGATGCACTCGATCGAGCAGCGCGACCTCGTTCGCGGTCGCATAGATCACGACGTCCGCGACCGCTCGCGGCGAGCTCAGGAGGACCTTGTTCTCGTCGACGATCCCCGTGAGGAACGCGGGACACGCCTTGGTGCGCCCGAGCCGCTCGCACTGGATCGAGACGCGAATCGGCGCCCCTGCTGGTGTGTCCTCCGCTTCGACCCGCGAGGCCAGGCACAGCAGACTGGCGACCAACATCAGGCGGCGCATCACGGCGAGCGTACTACCCCTCGGGGACGATCCCGCCGGCTCGCGATGCCATTGCACGCGCGGCTCGACGCCTCGTTCATCCTTCCTTGCGCCGATAGTGCATCGCCATGACGCCGGAGGTCAGGCGCGTCGTCGACACGAGCTCGAGGTGCCGCGAGCGCTCCAGGCCCTGGAACAGGTTCGGCCCGTGGCCGGCGATGACCGGGTGGATGACGAGATGGTACTCGTCGATCAGCCCGAGCCGCTCGAGTGCGGCGGAGAGCATGGGGCTGCCGACGAGCACACCCTGCGGCGTCCTCTCCTTGAGCCGGGTCACCGCCTCCCGCAAGTCCCCATCCAGGTGGAAGCTGTTGTTCCACGGGTATTCGCTGCGTGATGCTGACACCACATACTTCGGCATGGCGTCCAGCTTTCGCGCCCAATCCCGATCCGATCGCGACGCCGTCTCGTCGCGCGCCACTGCCGGCCAGTGGTCCTCCATCAGCTCGTACGTCTTGCGCCCGTAGAGCATCGCCCCCGCCGTACCGATCAGCTGCGTGAAGTGGTCGTGCAGCTCGGCGTCCGCGATTCCCTCGCGATGGTCACAACACCCGTCGAGCGTCACGTTGAGAGCAAACGTCAGCCGACCCGCATCGGGCGATACATCGACCTGGGACCTCACATCCTGGACCATCGAGTTCAGTCTCAGCCGGTGGCCTGGCGGGATGCAAGACCCGACGGGGATCCTGGAGCTTCGACGCGATCCGGACCCTGACCGGGCGAATGTTTCGACCACGGGTCCACGATTTTCGGAAGTTCCGCGCCGTCGGCGGGCGGCGACTGGGACCTAGGCATCGCCGCGGGCATTCGCCATACGCGCTTCCTGACGTGTGGCGGTGCACGGCCACCCGGCTGATTCTTGGACCGTCTGGAACGGCGGCGATGTGTCACGGTGCAAGATACCGACATGCGGGTCGCGCTGATGATGCTCCTCGGTGCCTTGGCTCCTGCGTGCCGGCAGACGGATCCGGGCCCGACCTCCTCGAGTGTGCCACCGGCGGGTCGCCCGCACTCTCTCGAGGTGAGGCCGTTCGAAGCAGGCGGCGAGGTGGTCGCGACCGCGAGCGACCGCAGCCTGTTGCTCGTGCGTGCCGGCGCCAAGCTCGTGACGTGGTCGGCGAACGGCGAACGCCGCGGCGAACTGACGCCGCTCGCAGCCAACGCCGAGGATGGGCGCTACGCGATCGCGTCGACTGGCCTGGTCGCCGAGTCGGTCGACCGTGTGCTTCGCGTGTCGCGCTCGACCGGCGAGACGGCCTGGCAGGTCGAGGTGCCCGACACCTTGTGGGGCGACCTCGTGTTCTCGCCGGACGGCCGCCGGCTCGCGCTGATGATGGCGGGCCAGGTCAGCCTCGTCGATGCGGCGACCGGCAAGGACGACGTCGTGATCGGCGCCGAGCCCGGTCACCCCGATCGCCTCACGGGTCAGCTGACGCTGCCGCGACGAGCGTGGTTCTCGGGCGACGGCGCGCGCGTGGCGATCGCGTGCGGTCGCGACGCCGAGAGTCCGGCGAACCACGCGCTGTTCGTCGCGGACACCCGGACCGGCGTGATCTCCGAGACGCTCCGCGCACCCTTCGCTGAGGCCGTCGAGGACGCCGTGGTGCTGCCCTCCGCGATCCTCGCGCTCGACGACGACGGTACGTTGTACCGCTTCGAGCAAGGCCTGTTGCGCGGCACGCTCTCGCTCGGTGAGCGAGGGCGGCTCGCGGCGAGCCCCGACGGCATGGCGATCGCCGTCGCCCCCGCGAATCAACGCGCGCTCGCGTGGCGGCACGGCCGACTCGCAGCATCGGCGCGCGCGAAGGACGACCAGGGCGGCTGGCCGGCGTTTGTCACGCCACCCGACGAGCGGGGCGTGCTCGTGCTCGGCTCGAACGGCAGCCTGCACGCGATCGTCCTGCCGGCCGTGACCGCCAGGGACGTGCCATGGCACCCGCTCGACGTTGCCGATGGCCGCGCGTGGGCCGCGGTGTGGGCGATCGCCAGCGGTGACGTGCGCCCCGAGACGCTCGCGGCGCTCTCGGCCGGCACCGATCCCGTGTTCGCCGTCGCGCGGGCGCTCGCCGAGCAAGGCAACCGGCTCGTGGTCCCGCGTGATCGGGGGGCGGCTGCATACGCGCTCGCCGCCGCGCTCGTCGGTGCAGGCTACCTGCCGGCCGCCCGCGTCACGTACGACGCCGCGCTCGCCGTGGCGCCCCCGCGAGCGTTACCGCCTGCCGATTCGGCGCGTGCCATGAAGACGGGTCTCCAGCTCGCGCTGGGGTTCTCGTCCATCGACGACGAAGTGTCGCGACAGCACGTCATCGAAGCGCTCTACGTGAGCTGGTCGGACGACGCCCGCGTGGTCGAGACCTACGCCGACGCCTTCCGCGACAGCCATCGTGACCGGGCGCTCGGGGCGGTAGAACGGTACCTTCGGGCCCACCCAGGCGAGAGAGCGCTCGTCCAGCTCCGGGACGAGCTCCGCAAGCCCTGATCTCTAACCGAGGTCCTGACGAGGCTGCGCGCCCGCAGCGACGGCGACACCTTGCGAGCGCCATCTCGATCGTTCGTCGCGACCTGTAGCGGCTGCGGAGATCAGTGCGCGCCGATCTCGCAGCTCGCGCCGCAGATCACCTCGAGCCCATTCTTGGACGCGGGGACTGCGGGCCGGCTCACGCGCATCGCCTCGAGCTCTTCCACCGAGAGGTCGGCGCGTTGCGCGGGACCTGCCTCCGGAATCAGCTCGACCGCGACATTCTTCAGGTTGAAGTTGTGGTTCTGCTCGGCCATGCCCTAAAAGCTAGCACGTTGCCCCCCGCGCATCAGCCGAGAAGTTGCCGCAGGCGTTCCAGACGCGCGTCGCTCAGGGGAACGCTCAACCGGTAGAGGTGCTCGACCGAGGAGGTGCTGGCGGACCACATCGGATGGTCCTTGCCGACGACGCCGCGCGCCTCGAGACGCGCGCTCAGCTGCTCGCGGGGCGCACGCGACAGGACGTACGGCAGGTGCTCGCTCGACGGTACGAGTGCGTCGACGCCGGCGCGTTCGAGGAGCTGGATCGTTGCCGGTTTGTGCCTGCCCAGGCGCGCGCGGAGCGGCGCGGTGAGATCCCCCAAGGAGAGGACGCGCGCGCCGAGTCGCAGCGACAGCGAAGAAGCCAGCAGCGGTGGGACCACGCCGCGGATGCGCTCCGTCAACGCGGGCGACGCCGCGCAGAACCCCAGCCGCAGCCCACCGAGGCCGTACGCCTTCGAGAACCCGCGCAGGACGACGAGGTCTTCGCGCGCGAGCGCGAGGTTGATCGCGCTCCAGGACGGGGCGTAGTAGTTGGCATTGGATTCGTCGACGATGACGATCGCCTTGCTGCGAGCGGCCTCGTCGCAGAGCGCGCTCAGCTCGGCGAGATCGGCGAACGCATCGCCGGAGAGGCTCGGGCGCTCGAGAAACCACACCCCGCCGTCAGAGCCCCCGCGGCTCTGCGCGACCCAGTACGGCCAGTCTGGGTAGACGTCACCGACGATCCGATCGACATCCCTCGACGCGAGCCGCGCCAGGCCGTGAAGCAGCGAGACCACCCCAGCACCGCAGGTGATGCGCCCATGCCATGCGGAGAGACCGAACGCGGTCGCGATCGCGGGCCCGATCGTGTCCTCGCCGTAGGGATCGCGGACGAGATAGCGATCGAGAGCGTGCGGCTCGTGATCGATCTCGTCGCGCAGCTCGCTCGCGAGCACCGCGCTCAGGTCGAGAGCCAGGCACTCGCGCTCGTCGCGGGTCCACGCGAGGTTCAGGGTGTCGCCCTCCGGCGCAGCGGGATCGATGTCCCGATACGTGCGGAACGCGGGGCCGAGCTCGTCGGGCATCAGCCGGCCTCCTCGAGCCATCCCGAGGCGAGCAACGCAGACCACAGCGGACGAGCAGCAGCCGCGTCGATCGGAAAGCGCAACGCCAGCGATGCCGCATCGAACGCCTCGTCCCGGCTGCCGCAGCCGTCGGCCAGCATCGCCAGATGCGTGAGGACGGCATAGTTACGCTTGTCGGCGAGAAACAGGGCGACCACCTCGTCGCGATCGTCGACGCTCAGCTGTGCGAGCAGGCCGCGATAGTTGAACGGCCCCGCCCAACGACCGACGAAGGTACCTCGCCCGGGGCGGTGGGGAGGACATGCGGCGGGGCCGGCGTCGACGAGCGCACGCAGCACCGTGCCCTGCTCGCGCACGTGGTCGACGAGGCGGCGCGACCACGCACCGTGATCGGCATCGAAGCGCTGGGCCACCGCAGCGGCCGCTCGCCCTTCGCGATCGCACCACCGCTGCACCACGGAGAGCAGCGGAGTCGCGCCATCGCTCGCCAGGACGTGAGCGAGTACGGCGCCGGCGGTGATGGCACGCAAGAGCTCGACCGCGGAGACCTTGTCCAGCGAGTCGGCGGCGGAGTGGTTGAAGGGATCGCCGGGGTGCCAGAGCTGGACGGCCGGGCTTCTCGAGCTCGGATCGGTGAAGTTCGCGAACAGGGCGTGATCCGAGAAGCCGTAGAACGGCCCAGCGCGCCAGGTCCCCGCGTGTGCGCTGGTCTGCGCGAACACCTCCTCGACGACGTGCTCGGCGAGCGGCGTGATGATCGAGGGACACCAGTCGGGTGCACGCTCGACGACCAGCGGAACGCCGCACTGCACGGGATCCTCGCCGACCATGTCGAGGTTGATCACCGCGATCGGTCGGCCGTCGCGACCGAAGCGTTCGAACCGCTCGTGGAGCAGCGCCGCCACGCCGAGGAACTCGGGTCCCCACACGAAGCGGACCGATCGGTCGAGATCGCGCCCCCGTCGCTCGGCCAACGCCGCGGCCACACCGAGCAGCGCCGCCGCGCCCGACGCGTTGTCGTTCGCTCCTGGCCGCGGGTGACAGAGATGCGAGGTGAGCCACACCTCGCCGGCCTCGCGCCCGGGCAGGACGCCGGTCACCACGGGCATGCGCGCGGAGCGATCGATGTCGACGACGACGTGCGCGAGGGCGCCCGGGCTCGCCTCGATCGCCTGACGTTGAGCGGCGGTGATGCTGAAGCCGAACAGCGAGGTGTCGCGTCGAGCTCGATGCGCCCGGGATGCTCGCCGCGACACGGCGCATCGGTGACGAAGCCGACCGCACCGCGCGATGCGAGCGTCGCGAGCAGCGCCGGCCGCGCGAACTCGGCGGGTCCGATCACCACGACCGCACCGGCCAGCTCGTCGGCGTGCAGGTTCACGACACGCGCGATCGTCCCGCCGGGAGGCGTCGGTGCCGAGTACGTCGCGATCGTGAACGGCTGCACCGCGTGATCCACGGCGACGACCACGCCACCGGCGGCGCGGATCTCCAGGCGTGCGGTGGTCGGGGTCCAGGCGCGCGGCGCCTGGAACGTCCACCAGCGCGTCGCGCCGTCCGCGGTGAACCGCTCGATCGTCACGTCCGAGAGGCCGATCCCCTCGGCGGCGGTCGCGATCAGCTCGGCGGCGAGCTCGATCCCGAGCGACGCCTGGTAGCGATCGTGCTCGGTGAGCCGCGCGAGGTGCGCCATGACCTCGTCGATCCGCACGTCGCGCAACACGCGAGCCACCATCTCGGCGATCACGCTCGCCACTCCGCGACGGCGACGTCGAGCTCGCGCTCGGTCAGCGAGCCGTGCTCGAACCGGTAACCGTCCGCGGCCAGGAAGCCCTCGCCCTCCGCGATCAGCACGATCGATCCGACCCGGCGTCGCGCCCGCGAACCCGGCGCGAACAGCTCGTCCGCGTGCTGGACCCGAACCGACGGCGGCAGGTGCCGTGCGAGCGCCTCGCGGACGCGCTGCTCGGCGCTCGGCTCGACGTAGAGCCACCGGGTCCGGCCTGCGCCGCCCATCCGGCAAGCCTCGGCGGCGATCACGCGTTCGATCGCGTCCGCGACGATCGGATCCTGCCGCGTCGGAACGAGGCCATGATCCGAGTGCGCGATGACCACGGCCTCGCGCGACCAACCGACCGCGATCGCGTCGATTCGCTCGAGGAGGTCGACGAGCTGTCGATCATAGCCGTGATGGTGGATGTGACGATCGGCGTCGATGAAGCACCACACGAGACACGGCCCTTCGTGCGACGCGAGCGCATGAGCGACCGCGGCGACGATCCGATCACCGAGCACATCCGGATCGAGGGCGCCGCGCGCATAGAACGTATGACCGGGTATCGCATGCGCGCGCTGAAGCAGGTGATCGCGCCAGGTGCAGTGGGTGTCTTCGAGATCGCCGACGATCGCCACCGGCGTGTAGCCGCACGCGGCGGCGTCGCTGAACAGATCCTCGGGAGGTGGATCTCCCAGCGGGCCGCGGTAGCTGTAGACGTCGATCAGTGGGGCACCGGCGGCCTCGTCGAGCGCGAACACCACGCCGGGAATCCCGTGGGCATCGACGCTCTCGCCGCTGAGGCTCGTGAGCCACGCGGTCGCCGACGTGGTGGGGAACACCGATCGCGCTCGGGTCACGCGTGCGCGGCGCCACGTGCGGCACGCCAGATCGTACGGGATGCCGTCGACGCCGAGCACGATGACGTGGCGACGCGGCTGCTGCTTCTCGAGAATCGTCCTGACCTGCCGACGGAACGATGCGATGGAAGCGACCGTCAT
This sequence comes from Myxococcales bacterium, assembly GCA_016720595.1. Taxonomy (GTDB): domain Bacteria; phylum Myxococcota_A; class Polyangia; order Haliangiales; family Haliangiaceae; genus JABFXX01. The sequence continues at coordinate 59,497 of JADKKI010000072.1, read as the reverse complement.
CCCTAGGGGCTCGTCGCGTCGCGCCCCAGCATCCGGAGGAACTTGGTACGCATCGGCAGCGGGACGAAGCGCTCGATGTGAAACCCGAGTTGCTCGTCGAACGCATAGGTCGCGGGCGCTTGCGCGGCGAGCTTCGACATCCCTTGCGCGAGCTGCTCGGGGAAGCCCGGGAACTGAGACTGCAGCTGATACACGATGCTGTAGTAGAGGTTGCGGCCGAGCGAGAAGCACGGATAGCGAGCCTGGTAGTTGGCGAGCGAGTACTTCGGGAAGCAGCCGTCGATGATGCGCTTGGGGCACAGCCAGAGCGGGAGGACCAGCGTGACATCGCCGATCTCGCGGACCGGCACCGGCGCCGGCGGCAACCCCGTCGAGATCCGGAACATGTTCTCGCACAGCACGTCTTCGAGGTTCAGACCGGTGCAGATGTAGCGCGTACCGACGTCGCGCGCGTGCTGCGCGAGCGCCAGGCGGATCAGCAGCGTGCCGAGGAACTCGAAGTCATCCCCGGGAAACTCGCGCTCGAAGCGATCGATCAGCGAAGTCGAGTCGGCCGGAATCCCAAGGAGCGCCTGGACCTCGCCCTCCTCCATGATCCGGAGCGGCAGGCCGTAAGAGGTGCAGAGCTCCTGCGCCCGCGGAACGCCATGGTCCCACTCGGCGAGCCCCTTGATGATCACGGGGTGCAGGGTCACGTGGTCGCGGAGCTGCGACAGGGCGTAGAGGAGCGAGTTGCTGTCACCGCCGCCGCTGACTCCGATCACGAGGTGGCTGCCCGCGGGCAGCGCCTCGCGCACGGTGTCGGCGACACGGGCGGAGATCGCCGAGCGGCACTCCGGTGGGCTCAGCTTCTTCAAGTAGACGTCTGCGCTACCGCGGGTGTTGTCGAGGCGCTGGTAGACGTACTCGGTCGCGTCGGGACCACTCGGCTCCGCGCTGTCGACGGTCTTCCACCCGGCCAGCGAGAACAGGAACGGATTGACGTTGCGGTTGAAGTAGAGGAGCAGCTCGGAGGTGTCGTCGAGGTCGCTCAGCTTCGCGTCGAGCGCAGAGCACAACTGTGGCTCGCCTCCGGATCTCGGCACCCGGTACACCGAGACCGCCGACCACGGAACTCCGTGCCGGTTCAGGACGTCGATCAGTCGCTCGTCACCCTGACTCGCGAGGGGCTGTCGCCCGTGAGCCGTGACGACTGAAACCGTCGGGACGTCTGTCTGCATCGGCGATCGAGAGTCATGGTACGACGATCGCGATGACCGAGCCTAGTGGCGAGGATTCGAACTTGCGCGCGGAGGCGCAGGTCCACGTCACGCTCCCGGATGGTCGTGCCTTCTCACTATCGGTCGCAGCGGTGCGGCTCTCGGACACGGCGCACCTCTCGTGGTCCTCCGTCGCCGACGTCGGGCGTCGTCGTTGCGCGACGCTCGTGGTCGGAGATCCGAGCGTCCCTGCGGTACTGCGCGAGCGGCTCGATCAGGCGCCCGGCTCGCGCCATCCATTGGTGCGCCGCGCACTCGGAGAGGTGCTCGCCGCTGGTCGGCTCCCCTACCCTGACCTGATCGGCGCTCCTTCCGAGATCACGCACACGGCCCGTGGCGTCGCGCTCCGCGTGGCGTTTCCCGACGAGCGGATCGTGTGCGACCTGTCGCTCGCGGGAGGGCGATCACCCGGGTCTGCGTCGTCGATCGCTCGTGGTGAGGTCGAGGGGACGATCGAGATCGACGGAGTCCCCTATGCAGCGCGAGGCATCGGGACCTACTTCGAAGCGCCCGCACCGAGGCACGAGCGCGGGATCGTTCACGTCGACGATGTCGACATCCACGTCTGGCGAGACGGAGCACTCACCCGTGCGCTCGTCGCCGGTGACCCGCACGACGCGACGCTCACGCCGCTGGCGATCTGGACCAGCCACTACACGTTTCACGACTTCGGCGTGGCGTGGCGACTCCACATCCCCGACGCGCAGGTGGATCTGGAGCTGCGCGCGACCTTCCACGAGCAAGAGCTCGTGACGATGACGGCCGGCGCCCCGCTGTGGCGCGGGCGCTGTGACGTGACCGGGACCGTGCGTGGCCGGCGCGTGGAGGGGGTGGCGTTTCTCGAGCAGACGGCGCTCGATCCGGCCGCGACGCTGACCGAGTTCTTCGCCACGATCCCGCGCGAGACGCGGCGCGCGATCCAGAAGGAGCTCCCGCTTCCACTCACCACCGAGAGCGTGCTCTCGATCCTCGGAGGCGACCTCGGTCGCTACGTGCGCGACTTCGATGCGGACGAGTTCCAGCGAGTCTTGATCCAGCCGATCCGGGAGATCATGGATCGCATGGGCAAGGCCTGGCGCTCGTACGCCGCGGTGATGTGCTACCACGCGCTGCGCGGCGACAAGTTCCGTCGGGACACCATCGACGCGCTGCTCTCGCTCACCGAGGTGATCCACGTCGGCTCGCTGATCGTCGACGACGTCGAGGACAGCTCGCCCACACGCCGCGGCGGCCCGGCGTGCCACGTCGCCCACGGCGTCCCGATCGCGATCAACGCGGGGACGTTCTGCTACTTCGTGTGGCAGTCGTGGTTCGCACGTCTCGGGTTGAGCGATGCGACCAAGCTCCAGATCTACGAGAGCTACTTCGAGTTCATGCGCCTCGCCCACCTCGGTCAGGCGCTGGACATCCAGGGCTTCACGCCGAGCATGACCGAGGAGATCGTGGCGACCGGCGAGGTCGCGCTCCTGACGCGGCAGATGCACAACGTCTACGTGTTCAAGACCGGCGCCCCGGCCTCGATCTTCGCTCGCTTCGGCGCGATCGTCGCCGGTGGCAGCGAGCTCGCCGTGCGCGCGCTAGGCGAGCTGTTCGAGGCGCTGGGGATCGCGTTCCAGATCATGGACGACGTGCAGAACCTCAGGGGCTTCATCGGAGATCCCAAGCACTGCGAAGACCTGATCCAGGCCAAGGTGACGATGCCCGTGCTCGAGGCGATGCGCGTGCTCGAGCAGCACGAGCGCCGCGACCTCTGGGATCGGATCAAGCGCTGTGGGGAGGAGCCCGCGCTGGTCCCGTCGATCGTCGACACGATCGATCGGTGTGGGGCGTTCACCGCCTGTCGCGACCAGGCGAACACCCTGATCGAGAATGCGTGGCGCGGTGTCACACCACTGCTCGAAGACTCGATCGCCAAGGTCATGCTGCGCTCGTTCTGCTTCTATGTCGTGGAGTGCCTCGGCTAGTGCGCCGCGACCAGCTCGAGATCGGGCTCGAGCGCGAGTACGCGCTCCATGCCTGGACCGCAGGGACGGTCGCCTACCTGCTGGCCAACGATCGCCTCCTCGCCAGCTTCCACGCACACGTCGCCGCCGACGTCGAGCGGCACCAACGCTGGCAGCGGATGCAGGACGACGGCTGGCGCCTCGCCCCCGAGTATTCGCGCTGCCTCGTCGAGATCTCGTCACCACCGTATCCGCGCGGTGGCTGGCTCGAGCTCCTGGCCGGCTTCACGCTTCTCGAGAGCTGGCTCGCACGAGCGGCCGCGCTCCTCACAGAGGGATCGCGCTTCGACCGGATCGAGTGCACCGCGGAGTACAGCCTGCGCACCGATCGCTTCGTGTCGTGGGAGGGCGTGTTCGTCACGGAGTTCACCGAGCTCTTGCTCGACCCCGCCGACGAGAACGCGCTGCTCGGCTCCCCGAACGACCTCCCAGCATGCCTCGTCGGCAGTGCAGCCGCGCTCGGCTACGCGGGCTTCACATCCACGAACGCGACGGTGCATCCACCGATGCGGGGTCCCGCCGATCGCGACCTCGCTGACGACGCGGAGCCCCTCGCGGACTACTTCTGGCGCCTCCTGCACGTGGCGCGGGCGCTCGAGGTGGCGACCCCGCAGCGCCACGCGCTCCTGCGCGAGGGCCGGCTCCCCGTGGCACCCGATCCCGAGCTGTCGATCCGGGACGCCCTGATCCGGTGGGGCGATCCGAGCACGGCGAGGCTGCTCGACACGGTGTCGCCGGCGCCCTCGCCCGCCGAAGGTGTCACGCGCTTTCGCGACCTGTTCGGGCAGCCGCCGAGCTCGTCGTTCACGTCCGAGGGCTTTCACGCGTACAGCTGCCGCCCCCGCGTCGTCGAGAACACGATGCTGTTCGAGCTGCGCTGCTTTCACTCGGGGCTCCCGCTCGCGAACCTCGCGCCGCTTCTCGAGGTCGACCTCGACAGGAGCGGTGCGCGATGAGCGTGAATCGCCGCACGCTGAAGCGTGTGCTGCGCTGGGTTGCGATCGCCGCGATCGGCGTGTTCGCGGTGCTGTTCGTGCGCCGGCTCGATCCGGAACGCGCACTCGGCGCGATCGCGGGCGCGAACATCTGGTGGGTGCTCGCGGCGATGCTGGTCAACGCGACATTGCGCGTCGGCACGCGCGTGCTGCGCACCCGGAGCCTGTTGTCGGTGCTGCCCGGCGCGGTGCCCCTCCGCCAGCTCGCGCAGTTCGTGTACGGCTCGATGGCACTCGGCTACATCGTCTCGCCCGTCGCGGGGTCGGCCGCGCGCGTGTTCGCGCTGCAGCACCACGGCGTTCCGAGCGAGGCCGTCATCGCGGTCGGGCTCTGGGAGAAGGTCATCACGGGCGCGACGCTCGCGGTGTTCTCCGGCGTGATGCTCCTGCGCGAGACGCCCCCCGAGGCGCACTACTCGTTGCTCGTCGCGACCCTGCTCGGATCGATCGGGCTCGCCGTGGCGATCCTCGCCGCGACGGTGTTCCGGTACCTCACGCGTCACCATGCCGCGCCGACCACGCGTGTGCGACGCTGGCTGTTCTCGCTCGGGCGCTCGCTCGCGCAGCTCAACGACGCCAAGACGCTCGCACGCACGTTCGTGTGGTCAACGCTGTCCGAGATGTGCGACGTCGTGATGATCGGGCTCGTGATGCATGCGCTCGGGCTGCCCATCGATCCGGTGGCGTGCGTGCTGGCGTTCGTCGTCATGAACATCAGCACCGTGTTGCCCTCCACGCCCGGGCAGCTCGGCGTGTTCGAGGCGACGACGGCGTGGGCGCTGGTCATGACGGGTGTGGAGTCGGACCGAGCGCTCGCGTGCGGGATCCTGTATCACCTCGTGCACGTCGTCCCGGTGTTCGTGATCGGGCTGCCCTCGCTCCTGCGGATCCGTGTGGAGAGGCGCGAGGACGAGATCCGGCGGTCGCGCCAGCTGCCGGCCCAGCACTGACCACGCTCTCGCTCGAATCGAGCGAGCACCCCGTCACAGCACGGGCGCGGCGAACCTGGTCGCCGGGATGTTCCGCTCGAGGAAGCCCTCGATCGCCTCGATCGCCGGGTTCTCCTCGGCCGGCGCGGCGATCACGTCGACGTGGGACAGCGCGGTGGCGTCGATCACCTCGAGCCCCTGCGCCGTGGTCCGCGCCGCTCCGGCCGCGGGACGCCCGGGCCCGACGACGGGCGCGATCCGACCGGCGATCGCCGCCATCCCCTGGACGCTGACCAGGCCCGCGGCGACCGAGAGCACCGGTGCATCGTTCGCGAGCCCATCGAAGGCGCGGAGGCCCGCGGTGGCCTGCCACGACGTGGGATCCAGGTGCGCATCGCCGCACGCCGCGAGATCGAGCGGCAGCCGCGCCGGGAAGTACCACTCCACGAAGTTCGACCACACGCCGCTGTACGCATCGGCGAACGCCGCCAGGCTGGTCCGCGCGCCGCTGCTGGGGCCCGTGTCCCAGTCGTAGGTCGCGTCGACGTCGGTGGGACGGCTGAACGTTCCGCCGAAGATCGTGTTCGTGTACATCTCGACGGGCCCGCCGGTGGGGCGACCAAGCGTGGTGGTGACGAACCCGAGCGGATCGAAGCTCCGATCGAACGCGAAGGCGAGCGCGGCGCGGTTGGTCACCTTCGGAACCGCGGGCAGCGACAGCAGCAGCCGCAGCGTGGCATCGCGATCACCGTCGACCTCGACGCCGCCCGGATCGACGTGGGCCCGCTGCGCGAGGATCTCCGATCGCACGAACACGGACACGCCGAGGAACGGCAACTCGGAGTACCGCGTGGTCTTGCGGATCGCCGCCAGCGACGGACCGGCCATCAGCCCGGAGCCGGTGCCCTCGGTCTCGTACTGCGCCTGGGTGATCGGCTCGCTGCCGAGACCACCATCGAGCAGCACGAGCCCGGCGAGCTCGTCGAATCCGCGCACGCCGTCGGAGAACCGCCACGCGGCGTACGCCTCGGCGAACGACGCCCCGAGCGAGTGCCCGAGCAGCACCACGCGAGCCTTTCGCTCACTGGGGGCGACCTTCGCGATCACGGTGCGCAGGTCGTCCGCATGCACCGCGAGGCCCCACTCCGACAGCCACGGCACGTCCGCCTGATTCCTGGTGCCCGCGAACCGCTGGCCGGCGACCGCGACATCGTTGAAGTAGTAGTCGTTCGCCACCGCCGGATAGTCGAGCTCGCGCGCCGCCTGGAAGCCCCGCAGATCCTCGAGGTTGTTCGCGCGGCGATCGATCGCCCAGACCTCGATCGGCCGACCCGCCGCCGCACCGCGACGGACCAGCGCACGTGCCAGAAGTGCGTAGCCGTGCCCACCCGACAGAAAGCCCGGCATCGCGACCACGATCGCCTGGACCGGGACCGGATCCGGCGCGTCGATCCGGAACCGCAGCACGGTCACCACGTCCAGCTCCGCGGGCGCGGCGCCACCTCCCATCGGGTTCGGAGGCGCAGCGGCCACGGGCACGCGGATCACGTCGAGCCGCACGCCAGGTTCGGGGACCGACGAGGTCGGGGGCTCGGTCCATGCCCAGCCGTCGGGCCCCGGCTCCGGTGGGCCGTCCGAGCACGCGATGGCGTGAGCGAGTCCGACGATCACGAGTGCGGCGCGGGTACCACGAGGAAGCATGATGCCCGCATCCTACGCGACCGGCGCGCGGCGACGGGCGATCCGCGCGATGCGATGCTACAAGGCACGCGTGCGACGCCTCTGGCCGCGACTGATGATCATCCTCGCGATCCTCGGGTCGGCGCACGTCTACATCTGGTGGCAGCTCGTCGCGCCCCTGCCCTCGCCCTGGCGCTACGCCGGCGCCGCCGTGATCGCGCTCCTCGCGCCCGCGCTCCCGGTGGTCTCGATGCTCGCGCGTCGGATGTCGCGCGAGCGTGCGCGCCCGTACCTGCTCGTCGGCTACCTGTGGTTCGGCCTCGCGACGTACCTCTTGCTGGGGGCTGCGGTCGGTCAGGTCGCGAGCGCGCTCGGGACGGATCCGCGGATCGCGGCCGCGATCGGAGCTGGAGGCGCGCTCGCGACGGTCCTCTACGGGCTCGTCCATGTCGCGCGCGGTCCGCAGGTGCGGCGCGTCGAGGTCCCGCTCGCGGGTCTGCCGGTCGCTTCGTACACCGTGGTCCAGCTCACCGACGTCCACATCGGACCGCTACTCGGGCGCGCGTTCGCCGAGCGCGTGGTCGCCCAGGTCAACGCGCTCGCGCCGGACCTGATCGTCATCACCGGGGACTTCGTCGATGGTCGGCTCGCCGAGCTGCGGCCGGAGATCGAGCCGTTCCGCGGCCTGCGCGCGCGCGACGGCGTGTTCTCCGTGACCGGCAACCACGAGTACTACTGGAACGTCGAGCCGTGGCTCGAGCACATCCGCTCGCTCGGGATCTCCGTCCTGCGCAACGAACACGTGACGATCGCCGGGACGCTGGTGCTCGCCGGCACCGACGACGTCAGCGCGGCTGAGGACGTGTCGCGCGCCGTGGCGGGGCGAGATCCGGCCCTGCCGCTGGTGCTACTCGCTCATCACCCGCGGACGATCGCGCGAGCGGTCGCTGCTGGCGTCGACCTCCAGCTCTCGGGCCACACCCACGGCGGCCAGCTGTTGCCGCTCGGCTGGTTGTCGCGCCTGTTCGATCCGCACATCTCCGGGCTCGCCCGGTTCGGCGCGACCTGGCTGTACGTCAGCGAGGGCACCGGCTTCTGGGGCCCGCCGATGCGCGTCGGCACCACCCAGGAGATCACGCAGCTCACGCTGGTCCCCGTACCGACTCGGTGACCGATACCTTGGCGCACGAGGTGCGCGTTCTCGAGGCCTTGCCGTGTGGAGGCCCCGGAACAGGTCCCATGGGGTCGACGGACCCGAGCGAAAACCGACGTGGCAGCTGCGAGTTGGCCCTGTTCGCGGCGGTACGCAAGCTGCAGCCCTGGACACCGTGGGAGCACTTCGTCGTCTCGCGGTCCCCGCGCAGGAATTCGAGTTTGGGGATCGGGTCGGTCCGTACCAGGTGATCCGGCGGGTCGCGCCGAGCTGCTACGACGCGGAGGCCGTCGACTCTGGCGCCCCCGTCCGCATCGACCTTGCCAGCGAAGACGACAGCGCGCTGATCGACGTTCGATTCTCCCGCGCACGCGTGCAGCTCGAGCTCGTCCAGCATCCCAGTGTCGCGCAGATCATCGACCATGGCGTGATGTCCGACGGTCGCCCGTGGATGGCGTCCACGCGGCCACCCGGAACGTCGCTGTCGAGTGTCCTCGCGCGCCGGAGGCTCGAACCGGCCGAGGTCGTCGCACTCATCTACTCGGTCGCGAGCGTTCTCGCATACGCGCATCAGTGTCGAGTCGTACACGGGTCGCTCCGACCGCATCACCTCACCCTCTCGCGCGGCGCGCAGGTCGCGATCTCGGGATGGGGATGGATGCGAACGCCCGGGATTCCTGCCTACGGAGATCCCACATCCACGAGCGTCTACAACGCACCCGAGCACGATGGCGAGAGCCCGATCGACGGTCGCGCGGATGTGTACGCGCTCGGCGCGATCGGATACCGCGCGCTCACCGGCGTGTTCCCCGATGTCTCGCGTGATCTCCTCGATACGCGCTCGCCGATCGGGGCGATCATCGATGGCATGCTCGCGCTCGACGCACGCGAGCGTGCGAGCGCCGCCTCGGTCGTCACCGACCTTCACGAGCAGCGCCACGCCGAGCGAGCGTCCGCGAGGGGGTTCGAACAACGAGCGACCGATCGCATGTCGATACCCTCGCTCGAGGCGGCCGATCTCGCCGCAGCGGAAGAGGCGACCGACCTCGACGGTCCGGGTGCAGCACCTACAGTGGATCCTGATCGCAGCGAGATCGCCAGCCGTTCCAGTCCGTTACGTGATCAGTGAGACGACCTGGAGGGTTCTGGTTCCAGGGGACATGCAACACGACAACACGATCGGGCTCCGCAAGTACCTCTCCGTTCCCGTCCTCGGCCTCGCGCTCCTCTGTCTCGGCGGCGCGGGCCCCATGGATGGCTGCAACCCCACGGGTGACACCACGCCGGCACACGTGCCCGCGCTCAAGATCACGAGCGTGAATACGAGCGCGAACCGGGCGCAGCCTGGCCAGGTCGTGTCGGTCGACTGGGAGCTCCAGGACCCGGAGCTCCTCGCGCGCACCGAGGTCCGGATGTACAGCCCGATCCTCGGCCTGTTCGACAAGCAGCAGGTCACCACCCGCGACACCGTCGGTGGGCTCCAGTTCGTGTTCCAGAGTCCAGTGACGATCGAGATCGTCGTCGCGGACGACGCGGGCCACAAGGACTCGGTCGCGTTCGACGTGCGCTACGACGAGCAGTACTTCCTCGACGTCAGTGCGACCAACACCATCTCCGGCTACCCGGCGCTCGGCTCGCAGCAGCAGGACCTCCACTTCCAGAGCTTCGGCGCGTTCTACGATCGCAACAACGACGGATCCATCGACTTCATCGCCAAGGACCCGCGCACGGCCACGGGGCTGTCGCCCGGGCGTGACTTCCTCGCGGTGTCGCAGAACTCCAATCCTTCGACCCAGTACGGCATGACGTTCGGCGGCAGCTTCCCGATCCTCACGCCGAACTTCCTGTCGACGAGCTATGGCAGCGCGTTCCGGGGGCGCAAGGCGGATGCGATCGTCCTCGGCGGCACGATCGCGTACAGCGGCGACGTGTTCGATGTGAAGACCCCCCACGGGACGGTCAAGGGCGTGCATGGTGTCGAGCTCGGCTTCGAGGCGATCGAGATCGAGCTGGTCTACGTCTCGGATTCGGCGGGCGTCATGCAGCTCGCCGACGCGTTCATCGGCAACCTGGACCAGGGCCTGATGACGACCATCATGCGGCACAACGACATCCTGCTGTCGACCGGCTGCGTGAGCACGAACTCGGCGGTCGGCTCGAAGGAGGCGTGCGCGAACTACTCGATCGCCCCCACGAATGGCGCGCCGGTGAACCGCCAGTACTTCGCCCCCACGTCAGGCATCGGTGAGATCCGCGGCGGCCTGCGCGCCACCACCGGCTGGTCGGTGCAGACGCCGAACGACATCCTCCATCCGCAGGTCCAGCTCGGAAAGGTCGAGTTCTCCATGCCGCTGTTCACCGACGACGACCAGGCGGCCGGCGGGCGTCTGAACCCGAGCCTCGAGGCGATCCAGTTCCACTGGCAGTAGCGAGGGCGCTGCGCCCCACGTGCGTGGGACCGCAATTGTTCCGGGACCTCGGCCCCATCGCCGCGTGACCGTGCAAATCTCGTGATCGATGGACCGGACCGCCTGCGTCGACGCGCTCCTCGGAGCCTCGCCGCCTGCGGTCCGCGCCGCGTTGGCCGCGGTGGATCGAGAGGTGCTCGGCACCGCGCTGACCGGGTTGGTCGAGAGCGCCGAGGTCGTCGGTGACCCGATCGGGTTCTGCGCGCATGTGGGGGCTGGCCTCGACGCGGACGCCGAACCGGTCGCAGCCCTGGCCAACCTGGCCGCACGGGATCTGGCGATCGCGTACGGCTGCCTGTGCGGGGATCCGGTGGCCGTCGAGACGTTCGAGCGCGAGCACCTCACGCCGGTGCTCCCCGCGCTCGCCCGGATGGGCGCCTCGGCCGCCACCATCGACGAGCAGGCCCAGGCGCTGCGCGCGCGTCTCCTCGTCGGCGACGCCAAGAGCCCCGCGCGGATCCGGGACTACCGGGGCCAGGGTGGGCTTCGCCGGTGGGTGCGGGCGGTGCTCGTCCACCAGTACCTCAACGCGATCCGCGACAACCGGCGTGAGGTCGGGGTCGATGACGAGTCCGTGCTCGACGCGCTCGCCGACCCGGGCACCGACCCGCGCCTCGCGTACCTCAAGCAGCGTTACCGCGACAGCTTCGCCGCCTCGATCGATGCCGCGGCGGCCGGCCTCCAGCCCAACGAACGCGCGGTGCTCCACTACACGTTCGTCGACAACCTCAACCTCGATGCGCTGGGCCGCGCGCTGCGGATCTCGCGGGCCAGCGCGCACCGAAGGCTGACCGCGGCGCGCGAGGCGCTGCTCGCCGGCACCGAGCGCGAGCTCCAGGCGCGGCTCGCGCTCACGCGCGAGGAGGTGGTGAGCCTGCACCGGCTCGTGCGCAGCCAGCTCGAGCTCAGCATGGGGCGGATCTTCGCGCGATGACGGTCGCGTGCCTCGAGCCGACCGAGGCCGTCGATCTGGTGGACGGGCGCCTCGACGAAGATCGCGCGAGGGCGATCGACGAGCACGTCGGTACCTGCGCCCGATGCCGCAAGCTCGTCGCGGAGGTCGCGCAGTCGGACAGCCGCGGCGGAGGCGCGCCCGGCGGCAGTGCACCGAGCAGCGGCGACCACGTCGATCGCTACCTGCTGATCGAGCCGATCGGGCGCGGCGGGATGGGCGTCGTGTTCCGCGCACGCGACGAGACGCTGGGGCGCGATGTGGCGATCAAGCTGGTCCTGCTCGACGGGCCAGAGGCGCAGTCGTACGCGCTGCGCGAGGCACGTGCGCTGGCGCGGCTGTCGCACCCGAACGTGGTGGCGATCTACGACGCCGGCTTGCACGGCGATGCGACCTTCATCGCGATGGAGCTGATCGCGGGCGTCTCGCTGCAGGCCTGGCTCGCCGCGGCTCCCCGCACGCCGGCGCAGGTGCTCGCGGTGATCGCCGATGCCGCTGCCGGGTTGGCTGCGGCGCATGACCTCGGACTCATCCATCGCGACGTCAAGCCCGGCAACATCCTGGTCGGCGACGACGGCCGCTCGCGGATCGCCGACTTCGGGTTGGCGCGCGACGCCACGCCGGTCGCGCGCCGCGTGTCCAAGCAGCTCGACGCGCTCCAGACCGCCCAGGCCGGGACGCCCGCGTACATGGCGCCCGAGCAGGTGAGCGGCCGCCCACTCGATGCGCGGGTCGATCAGTTCGCGCTCGCCCTGACGGCGTGGGAGGGTGTGTTTGGCGTCTCGCCGTTCGAGGAGCTCACCGAGTGGGAGATCGCTGCTCCGCCGGCAGCGCGCCGCGCGCAGGTCGGTGCCCAGGTCGAGGCGGCGCTGCGCCGCGCCCTCGCCGTGGACCCGGGCCAGCGCTTCCCCGACCTGCGCGCGTTCGCCTGTGCGCTCGCGCCGCCGCCCACGAAGCGGTGGGGCGCCCGCGCCGCCGTGGCCGCTGCCGCCGCTGCCTTCGCCGGTGGCGCGATCGCGCTCGCGATCGCATGGCCGTCGCGATCCCCGCCCGCCGACGCGGTGCACCCGACCGACGCCGCGCCGCGCCGCGAGACCCTCGAGATCACCCCGGATCACGCGACCGCCGCCGATGCCGCACTCGCCGCGGGCAAGGAGCAGTTCCTCGCCGGCCACTTCGAGGAAGCGGCTCACCACTTCGAGGTCGCGCTCGAGCACTTCCCGGTGGCGGCGTTCGCGTTCCAGATCGGCGTGTCGTTCCGCGACGTCGGACGGCCCGCGCTCGCGCGCCGCTTCTTCGCGCGCGCCCGCGACCTCGGCGACCCGGGTCAGAGCGCGGCCGCCGAGCGCGAACTGGCGAAGCTGCCAGCCCCGTGACCGATCGCGCGAGTCATGGGCCGACATGGCACACTGACCGCATGAAGCAGCTCCGCTGGCTGGTGGTCCTGGTGTGTGCATGCAGCAGCAACAGCTCACCGCCATCGCACCCCTCGGATCTCGGGGCGTGCTCGCCGATCGAGCGCGACGGCAAGGCCTACTACCTGTGCGAGCGCACCGGCGGTGGCGCGGCCCCGATCGCGAATCACGCCGCGCCGGCAGCCAACGCGGAGGCAGACGGGCCCGAGGCCGCGATGCGCAAGGCGGAGCAGGACGCGATCCAGGCGGTCAAAGATGCGCAGGAGGCGATGGAGCGCTTGGACCGGCTGCAGACCGATCTCTCCGCGCTCGACACCAAGGTGTCGGCGGCCATCGACACCGTGATCGCCGCGCAGAACGATGCCGACCGCGCGGCAGCGAAGGCCCGGCTCGAGCAGCTGCGCGCCGAGAAGGCCGAGATGGATCGGCGAATCATGGAGGCCAAAGCCAAGGCCGTGCGTGCCGAGCGCAAGAAGGGCGTCAAGGTCGACGCGAGGTGCATCGACAACCCGCTCGCCAAGGGCTGCGAATAGGACAGCCTGCGCGCGCCGCGTTAGTGTGGTGTGCGGATGTCGATCCCTACCATCGCCCTGCTCTCCGTCGCCTCCATTGGCTGCAGCTCGGCGGCGGCACCTGGGCCGGAGCGCCCCACGCCCGTCGCTGCGACCGTCGACGCAGCGATCGACGTGGCGCCGGCTGATGCCCCCGATGCGGCGTCGACTGCACCGCCGTGGCTGTTCCGGTACCACACGAAGGATCGGACCGAGACCTGGACGCTGCGATTCGCGGAAGGCCATGCCCTACTCGTCGTGGACTCTGCGCAGAGCACGCTGCGGTACGCGGGAACGGCGACCGACGGCATCTCGCTCGCGATCGACGTCTCCACCGGCACGGCGAGGATCACACTCGATTGCAAGCGCTCGAAGCGTCCGCTGGGCGCCGCATGCAACGAGCGCAAGGCGAAGCAGATCGACGTGCTCGACTGCTATCACCCCGACTTCAAGACGCCGATGCCGTTCGCACCTAGCCCGGGCGTCGAGTACGTCAGCGACGAACGATGCACCGGCTACCGGCTGATCTCGCCCTGAGCAGAGACCGCGCGTGCGACGGTTCCGCCGGCCGGCGGCCCCCCGGCCCCCCCGGGGGGGGGGGGAAGGGGAGGGGGGGGGGGGGGGGCCCCCCCCCCCCCGGGGGGACCGGCCCGGGGGGGGGGGGGGGGGGGCCCCCCCCCCGGGCCCCCCCCCCCCCGCCCCGCCCCCCCGAACAGGGGGGGGCCCCCCGGGCGGGGCGGGGGGGGGGGGGGGGCCCCCCGGGGAAAAAAACCCAGGGGGCCGGGGGACCCCCCCCCCGGGGCCCCCCCGGGGGCCCCCCCCCCCCCCCCCCCGGGGGCCCCCCGGGGGGGGGGGGGGGGGGGGAGGGAACCCCCCCCCCCCCCCCCCGGGGGGGCCGGGGGGGCCCCGGGGGGCGGGGGGGCCCCCCCGGGGGGGGGGCCCCCCCCGGCCGGGGGGCCGCCCGCCCCGGCGGCGGGGGGGGGGCGCCGGGGGGGGGCCCCGGCGCCGGCGGCCGGGGCCGGGGCGGGCCGGGGGGGGGGCGGCGGGGGGGCCCCCCGGGCCCCCCCCCCCCGCCCCCCCGCCCGGCCGGGGCCGGGGAACGGGGGGCCCCCCCGGGGGGGGGGGGGCCCCCGGGGGGGGGGGAAGGGGGGGGGGGGGGGGGGGGCCCCCCAAAGGGGCCCCCGGCCGGGGGGCCCCCCCCAAGGGGCCGGCCCCCCCCCCCCGGGGGCGGGGGGGGGCCCCCGGGGGGCCCCCGGGCCCCCCCCCCGCGGGGGGGGGGGGGCCCCCCCCCCCGGGGCCGGGCCCCCCGCCCCCCCGGGCGGGGCGGGGCCCCCCCCCCCCCCCCCCCGGGGGCCCCCCCCCCCCCCGGCGGCGGGGAGGGGGAGGGGGCCCCCCCCCCGGGCGCGCCCCCCCCCCCCGGGGCCCCCGGGGGCCCCCCCCCCGCCGCCCCGCCCCCCCCCCCCCCCCCCCCCCCCCCCCCGCGGCGACGGCCCCGGCCCCCCCCGCGCACTCACGGAGTGGCGAAGCGCGAGCCATTCCACTTCAGGTATTCGGTCCGGTCCTGGTCGTTCATCCCGCGCTTCTGGTGATCATCGTTGTGCCAGTCCTGGTTGGTCGAGTGGCACGATAGCTCCAGGCGAGCGGGGCGCTTCGCGCCCACCGTCGGTGCGACCAGCTCGCAGTCGTCGGACGACCCGCCCTCGAGGTTGTTATCGTGGCTGGAGGTCCAGCTCGCGATGTCTTCGAGCCCGATCGACGACACCCGGTAGAGCGTGGCCTGCGTCGCCCCTACGCCCCCAAACCAGGCGCCTTGACCGGTGACGACCTCGACGAGCAGTGCGACCTCCGTGCTGCTCAACGGGACGGTCCGGAGCTCGACACGGTCGGTGTGCTCGGTCGGTCCCATGCCCTGCGTGGCACCGGTCTCGGGTTCCTCGCCGTGCTCGATCGTCTCTGTCAGGGCGGTGCCGAGGAGCTTGCGCGTGCGGCGATCGACGGCCGCGATGTCGACGGTCACGCCGAGGGAGCCGGCGGCCTGGCGATCGAACCGACAGATCGTGACGTCCTTGGAGATCGCGATCTGCTCGTCGACGGTGATGGTTGCGCCGGAGATCTTGTTACCGGGCGTCAACATGACCGTACGACACTCGGCCTTCGACAGCACCGGCAGCGCGTCGAGCGAGCCGAGGCGAACAGCGGGCTTGAGTCGCTTCGCTGCGACGGCCGTGCCGATGGGCAGCGTGCCCCACACCTGAAGCTCGCTGATGCAGGCCTCACGCCACGTCTTCCTGCTCCCTGGCTCGGCCGCGATCACCTCGAGGCGCAGATCGCCCCCGGCGAGGTCGACGTCGATGGTCTGGAGGTCGCGCTTGCTGGGGTCGAGCGTGACGTCCTTGATCGGCCGGCCACCGCTGAACAGCCGCAGCTTCTTGATCCGCGCGTTCTGCGTGAACAGGTCGCCGAGCCGCTTGTCGACGAACGAGAATCCCGGCGTGAGCTTGATCTGCTTGATCCGTGCACCCGCCACCACGCGGACCTCGACCCAGGCGCCGATGATCTGGCCGGTTGCCGAGTTCCACGCGGTATCGAGCGTGCCGTCGGCGATGTGCTCGGGACGGATCTTGACGTTGTCCACGGTCGACGACACGGCGATCGTCGACGGCGCAGACGTCAGCAGGTCGACGAGTGGTGCGTTGTCGGCGCGGGCCGTTGAGGCCATCGCGGCGAGTGTCGTCACCGCGATCGCGACAGCGACGAGCTTCTCCATGACGCGATGGTAGCGCGTCAGGTCTCCCCCGTGGCCTTGCATGTCTCGATCGCTCGTTCGAGCTCGTGGCGCAGCGTGGTCATCTGCCCGCGCGCGAGCTGCTGACCCACGCGCGACGCGCCCCACATCGCGCCGAGGACGAGCAGCGCACCAGCGGAGACCTGGAACGGCCACAGCTCGCCCCCGACCATCGCGTGTGCGCCCGCGAAGATCAGCGAGAACAACAGCACCACGCCGAACGTCAGGTAGCCGAACGCGAAGCCCGTCCACACCGACGGGTGCGGACTGAACCGGGCGAACAGGTGCGAGCCCCCATCACGCGGCGTGATGTCGATCGTCAGCCACGGGGACCACAGGCGTTGCTGAGCCGCAGGCACGGTCAGCACGAGGTGGTCGCGGTCACGAGCGGACAGGTCTCGACCGCCACCCGGCACACGCGCGCGCCGCACCTGCTGAGCGCCGGCCGTCAGCTGCGCATGGAGACGTTCGATCGCCCGACGACTTGGAATCGGGAGGTCGACCGAGAAGCTTGGGCGAACCGCCAGGGTCACGACCGTAGTGTTTCGTTGGTCCTGGGTGGATGTCACGCGGGAAGGTGGCCCGCGGCCGGCAAATCTTGCGCGAGCGCCCGGTCGATGCCTCTAGCCCACGTCGATCCGAGCGAGGAGCTCGACGAAGCGATCGGGATCCTCGGGAGTCACGAGGAGCGAGCGTCGATCGCGGCACTCGATCCAGACGATCCAATCCGTACGCGAGACCCAGAGCTCCATGTAGCCGAGCGCGGTCTTCGCGAGGCCGAACCCGCCCCACAGCCCACCCGCTCCGACCCGCAGCATGTAGCCGAGCTCCGCCTTGAGGTCTCCGATCGCCAGCTTGCGCACGCGCACGATGTCGGCGCGCGCGATGCTTCGCCGGCGCACCGGCCACACCAGCTCGAGCTGGTCGGCCGTGACGACAAATGCAGACGGCCGCATCCACAGCCAGATCGCGGCATACATCACGACGATCAACGCGACGACGCTGCCCATGACGATCCGGAGGGGCGGCGGACCAACCCAGAGGGGGACCACGAAGGCGAGCGGGATGAACAGACCGATCACCGTGAAGGTCGCCATCACGGTCGACATCGGAGCGAGGCGAAACCGGGATCCCGTCGGCGTGGCGTTCATGAGCGGTGCGTCGATGCTACTCCGCGACCGGGTGGACAGGCGATTCGTCCGACATGGCCCACCACACGGCGAATCGCACGACGGTTGTTCGAGCCGAATCGTTCGACTCAGATCGCGCGCAGCCGCTCGGCCGCCGCGACGATCCGCGACGCCAACCGATCCGCCACGGCCCGCACGCGCGGCACCTTCCGCAGATCCTTGTGGACCACCAGCCACAGCTCGGTCTCGTCGATCGAGTGATCGATCGCTCGCTCGAGGCCACGCGCCAGCGCGAGGCATCCCGGTAGCGCGGCGAGGCCATGCCCTGCGGCGCACGCCTCCATGATCACGTGGAGGTGCGCGGCGACCAGGGTGACCTCCGCGCGCGATGCGTGTGCATCCATCCACGTCTGGATGCTTTGCCGGAGCGGGCCACCACCCCACTTGATGACCCGCTCGCTCTCGAACCCGCGCTGGGGATCGGGTCGATGCGCCCGGCCGCGCAGGTACGACCGCGAGCCGTAGATCGACCAGCGCAACGCTCCGATCCGACGGCTACGCAGGTCGTCGCTCTCGGAGCGCACGAACCGCACGGCGATATCCGCCTCGCGACGGCGCAGATCTGCGATCCCGTGCGACGCCACCAGCTCGAGCTCGATGCCTGGCAGCTCCGCACGCAGAGCCGCCAGATCGGGGAGCATCCAGTACATCGCGAACGATTCGCTGGTCGCGATCCGTACGCGGCCCTGCACCGGCTCGGCCGCGGCCACCAGCGTGCGCTCCACCGCCATCGACGCCGCCTCCATCAGCTCGAGCTCGTGCACCATCGTCCGTGCGGCGGGCGTCATCGCCAGCCCACCGGCGTTGCGCTCGAACAGCGCGAACCCGACGCGCGCGTGGATCGCGGCGAGCCGACGGCCGACGGTGGTGGCGTCGATCCCGAGCGTGGCCGCGGTCTTGCGGATCGTCTTCGAGCGCGCGATCGCGAGCACCAGCTCGAGGTCATCCCACGACAGCCGTTGCATCCCGACAGGATACTGCGCTTTTGCATCTGCCTACTGCAATAACGCCGCACCGGGCGGCGCCGGGTCGCCCGTAGGATGGCGACATGACCCACGACGCCTCTCCTCCTCCTCCCGCCCAGGTGATGCACCTCGTCTCCTCGATGTGGGCCGGCATGGCTGCTGGAACCCTCGCGCGCCTCCGAATCTGCGACCAGATCGCCGCCGGAGCGACGACGCCCGGTGCGATCGCGGAGCGCATCAGCGCCTCCCCCGACGGGGTCGCTCGGCTCCTCCGCGCCGCCGCGATGCTCGGCCTGGTCTCCGAGGTCAAGCCGCGCACGTTCGCGCTGACCGAGGTCGGCGACCTGCTACGCAGCGACCACCCGAAGTCGATGCGCGCGTTGCTCGACACCGAGACCGGTCCGGGCCACTGGCTGCCGTGGATGCGGCTCGACGAGTGCGTGCGACGGGGGCAATCGCTCGCCACCGAGGCGCTCGGCATGGACCTGTTCCAGTACTACGCGGCAAACCCCGACGAGGGGAAGGTCTTCGCCGAGGGGATGACCAGCCTCTCGATGGGCGCGATCGGCGCCGTGTCGCAAGCGTGGACCCCGCCCGCAGCGACCACCGTCGTGGATGTCGGCGGGTCGCAGGGTGCGTTCCTCCGCTGGGTGCTCTCCGCCCGCCCCGAAGCGCGCGGTGTGCTGTTCGATCTGCCGAACGTGCTCGCCACCGCGGCTCCGATCCCACGCACCGAGCTGGTCGGAGGGGACTTCTTCGCGAGCGTGCCGGCCGGCGGCGATCTCTATCTGCTGAAGCACATCCTCCACGATTGGGACGACGCGCGCTGCAAGCAGATCCTCGGCAACGTCCGCACCGCGATGGCGAAGGGCGCCACGGTCGCGATCGTCGAGATGCTGATCCCGGACGACGGCTCACCCTCCCCCGCCATCCTGCTCGATCTCAACATGCTCGTGCTGACGCCCGGTCGCGAGCGCACCCAAGCCGAGATGACGGCGCTGCTCGCCGCCGCGGGCCTCACGGTCCACCAGGTGGTGCGGACGCACTCGCCGTTCTCGCTGATCGAGGCGCGCGCGACGTAGGCCGCGCGCCTCGGCCGATTCAGGTTGAGGGAGTCCCCGGGGCCCAGGCGAACTCGCTAAGCTAGCGCCGTGTCAGGACGTTACGATCAACTCGGCCGCCAGCTGCGCAAGGTGCGCTCCGCCCTCGCGAAGGGCGACGCGAGCGCCACCTCGCTGGCGCTGCGCCGGGCCACGCACCTCGCGAGCGACCTCGTGTTCGAGCAGGTCGAGACCGACGACGTGGCTGCGGGCATCGCCGAGCTCGTGACGCGTCACATCGTCGACGCCACCCTCGCCGAGCGCCTCACCCGCCGGTTCGCGGTCGCGGAGGATCGGGAGCAAGCGCCCGCGGCGGCGGAGATCGCGGAGGTGGGGCGCGATCTCGATCGGCTGCTGCGTAGCCTCGAGCACGCGGCCGCCATGCCCGAGCTGCCGTTCGCAGCGCTCGAGACGATCGAGGCGCCGGTGTCGGAGTCGCGCGCCGCGGTCACGATCTCCGGGCGCAACGTCGTGATCGCCGGGCGCGGCGGAGAGGGTCTGGTGTTCGTCGACGACCGACCGATCGGCCGTCCGTTCCCGATGTTCGCGGCGCCGAGCAGCAAGGCCGAGATCCATCGCGATCCATCCGGGCGTACGAGGATCGACTGGGTGTCCGAGGGGCTGACCGTCGAGCTCGGGGCGGACTTCGCCTCCTCCGAGGTCCGTCCGCTCGCGACCTGAGATCGCTCGTCGAGAAGCGCGGCGAGGCCTGACCGCCAGCGCGGTCAGTGGACCTTGCCCGATACCAGCACGTAGCCGCTGTCGGCGCGGAGCGCGAGGCTATCGAGCGAGACGCCGGCCACCGAGGGCACCGGCACCGTGATCAGGAACTGGCTGAGCGAATCGAGCTGGAGGCCGATCCCGGCGGCCGCCGCGCCCGAGATGTCCTCGCCTCCGACGGCCTCGGGATCCGCGGGGTCACCGAGGACGTTGAGGAACACGTGGACCTTGCCGAACTGGAGGGCGATCTCCTGGGCCTGCGTTCCCCGCTCGATCTCGAGGTCGACCTCCGCGTTGACCGCGGCGCTGATGACCTGCTTGCCCTTGTTCGACAGCGTGGCGATCATGTCGCCGAGCACGAGGCGCATCGTGCTGTCGCCGTGGTTGGCGCTGACCATCGGCGGCAACGACAGCTTGATGTCGGCCGTGTCGAACAGGCCGAAGTTCTGTTCGAGGTGGAGATCGAGCAGGCCGAGCGCGTGGACCTCGGCGAGCAGCTCGTTGATCAGATCATCGGCCAGGCCGAGCTGGATGCCGTTGCCGACGTTCATCGTCGGGGTGCCGTTCGGCGTGAAGATGTAGCCCGGGCTCGTCTCGCTGCCTGCGATCTTGGCCTGGACGTTCATCGTCACGAGCGCCCCCTCGCGGCTGAACGTGATCGCGCTCGGCGAGGCCTGGAGATCGAGCCGCTTGCCGAGCACGTCGATCCGCTGTGGGCCCGCGAGTGCGCCGAGCGCCGCGTTGATCAGGGGTTCGAGCGCGCGCTCGGCGGCGCGCGTGGTCACGCTCTGGATCGTCGAGCTGAGGTTCGTGTTCAGCAGATCCAGGACCTGCCCGGCGAGGCCGGAGGCCTGGAGCTTCAGCGCGGTGGTGCGTACCGTGGGAGAGGTGATCTTGGTGGTGAAGCCGGCCGTGCCCGACGGAGTCACCACCAGCGTTCCCGCGATCGTGATCCGGTCGGCCGTGACGCTCACCGCCGTCGCGCCGTCGGGGACCAGCGTGCCGCCATAGGCGGCGTTCGCGCCGACGCTGAGCCCATCGAGCTGCGCGGAGAACTCCAGCCCTCCGTCCACGGGGGTCAACGTGATCTTGGCGTCACCGAGCGTGAGCCGGGAGATCGAGAGCTTGAGATTCGCGATGCTGTCGCCGAGGTTGGCCATCGGCTGCAGCGGCGCGAGCAGCGTCGAGAAGTTCGTGGCCTTGAGGATCGGCCCGGCCGCCGCCGACAGTCGCGCGAACGCATCCGCGGACAGCGAGGCCGTGACGGCGCGATCGATGTTGGTACCGACCGGGCGAAGCTCTCCGGCGTGCACCGCGCGCGCGTCGGTCGCCGAGCCACCAGCGTCGGAGAACGCGATGGTCTCGAGGAGCGTCGCGCCGGCCGGGACGTCGACGATGGCAGTGAACGAGCCATCGGCCGCCAGCTTCGCCGGCACCTTGTTGACCGTGACCTTGATGACGGCCGCACCGTCGGGCCCCGGCTGCGTGGTGCCGGTGACCGTGATCTGCCCTGCCCCGCCCTGGATCATGCCGCGCTGCGGAGACGTCACCCGGAGCTCCGGCGGAGGGGGCATCGCGCCCACGCAGGCGACGACGGTGAAGAGCAAGAGAAGGGCAGCAGATCTCGAGACGGCCTGGGCGTGGCGCATGACTCATCGACTGAGCAAACCCAAGGCCACGCTCCGCGCGCAGATCGCGCATCTCGCGATCACGCTGGAGTTCCGCGGAGCTAGCACACGCGATCCTCACGAGAGCGCACTCGTTGGCCCCCGCCCGTGCGCTCGATCGCAGCCCCAGTAGACAAGGTTGGGGAAGCCACTTTGCCGGTCGTATGACGTGAAGAAGCCGGCGACCATCCCTGGCGCCGGCTCGCGTACCACCGAACAACAGCGCTCAGAACACCAGCTGAACCGCGCGCGCGGGCCGTGCATCACGATCGAGACGTTCGCGCGCTCCATCGTGAGCGTCCGCCAGCCGAGCGACAGCAAGACGCGCGAGGTGATGTGAACGCTCGCATCGGCCGAGGCCGACCACGTGGTCGTCGAGTCCCCGAACACGCCGAGGTCGAAGCTGCCCGAGAGATAGAACCGGCTCGACGGGCGCAGGAACGCGCGAGCGCCCGCCACTGCGTCTGCCGCGGAGTTGACCTGCTCCATCGACGCCACGTCGGCGCCGCCCAGGCCGACCGTGCCGGCGATCGCGGTCCGCTGGTAGCGAACGCCGCCGCGCGCCTCGAGCGAGAGCAGGGAGTGCTCTCCCCCGACCACCATGTAGCCGGCCGCACCTTCGACGAGCAGGCTGCTCGCCGTGCCGTCGAGCGAGACCATGAGGGGCCCGACCGTGGTGGCGCCGTCGACCGCGACCACGCCGTACATCAGGTCGCCGGTGAGCGAGAACCTGCGATAGCGAGCCTCGGCGAGGACTTCGGCGCCGTAGCGAGCGTGGCGCTCGAGCTGGATGAAGTCGACGCCCGATCCCACGCTCGCGGGGCCGAGGCTGATGTTGGCGTCCACCGACGACGCCCACAGGTACGGCCCGATCGCGACGTGCCAGTCCTTCGCCCGCGCCCGACCGGCCTTGTGGAGCTTCGCCGGGGCGGCGGAGATCTCCGTGTCGTCATCGTCTTCCGCGTCGTCGACCTCGTCGGCGCCGGTGTCCCGCGACTGGAACGCGACTCGGTCGCCCGCCGTATCGTCGGCCTTGTCGTCCGCGTCGTCGCTCTCGCGGTCGTCCTGCTCGCGAGCGTGCGCGCTCCGGGATCCCTTGTGCCCGCGGCCTGCGATCCGCGCGGTCGATCGCGCCTCGGTCGCGTCGGCGTCCTCGGTGTCCTCCTCGTCGATCACCGAGATCGGCTCCACCGGTGGCGGGAGCTTGGCGCGGTGCTTTCGCGGCTTGGCCTTGGTCACCTTCTTCGCCTCGCCGTGCCGCCCACCGTGGCGGGCCGGCGCCGCGAGCGCGACCGATCCGGTGAGCGCGAAGCAGGCGGCGAGCGCGAGGTGGCGGGCCGGGTGAGGCATGGAGTGGGCAGCTGCAAGCTCGCAGCCACGGCTCCCACGACCAGGATTCGCAGGGCTAGCGGTTGGCTCGGACCACGGCTGTCGACCGCGGGATGCAGGCCTGGGGCCCCCAGCCGAACCTCACCGCACCGGTGACGGGGCATACTCGAACTCGCCATGGACGAGACGGAGTTCGAAGGCACGCTCGTCCTCGAGCAGCTCGCCGAGATCGGCATGGTCGACGAGTTCTTCGACGCGGTCGACGCGGACGACATCCCGCGTGCGGTGGCGCTCATGCGTCGCGCTCGGATCGACGCCGAGACGATCTCCATCGTCGTCAAGAAGATCGAAGCGGCCGACGGACAGCACTGAGCGTCCGCCCGGCCGCGTCTCGGCTCACGGAACGAGCTGGATCACGCCGCACGCGACGCGGCTGCCCGCGTTCCCGGTCGGCTGCGTCTGGAAGTCGTCCGCCTTCCGTGAACGATGAAGCCCTTGCCGACGATCGACGTCGGGCCATCGGCGATGGTGATGCCCTTCATCACGAACGTCTTGGTCGCCTTGCCGTCCTTGCCGGCGGTCAGGTTGCCGAAGTCGCCCTCGTGATGCTCGTCGCCATCGGGCCGACCGTGCTTGTGGCTGCTCGGGTTGAAGTGACCGCCTGCACTGGTCCCGTCGGGAGCCGAGCAGTCGCCCTTCTCGTGCACGTGATAGGCGTGGTCACCGGCCTTGAGGCCCTCGACGTTCGCGATCACCTCGACGCCACCTCGACCTCCTTGAACTCGATCGTGCCCTTGACCTTCGACTTCGAGGCCGGCGCGAGCTCGGCCTTCGCCTGCTTGGGCGCCACAGGCTCGGGCGGGGTCACCGGCGGTGGAGCGGGCTCGGTGACCTTCGTCGACGCATCGGGCGCCGGCGTGGGGGTCGCGGCCGGCTTGGACTTCGAGCCGCACGCGGCGGCGGCGAGGGCGAGGGCGAACGAGAGGTGCGTGAGCTTCATACGCGGACCTTCCCTCCCGAGCGAGCCGCTGGGTGTGTGGGAGGCCAGGAATCGCGTGGATCTCACGGTCCGTCAGTGGGCGTCGAACCAGTCCGGAATCGCCGTCTTGCCCTCGGGCAGCCACTCGTGACCGGCCCCCGGGTGGATGACGGTCTTCACCACGAAGCCCTCGGCAGCGAGCTTGTCGCGGTACGGGGTCATCGATGACATCGGGACGGTGGGGTCCTGGTCGCCGTGCAGGAACAGCGTGGGTGGATGATCTGCGGGCAGCACGGGCACGGTACAGGTGGCGCCGCAGGTGGCGTACGAACCCGAGGCCACGGCGAGCGCGCGGAACTTCCCGGCGTAGCTCACGGCCATCCGGCTCGTCATGAACCCGCCGCTCGAGATCCCCATCGCGTAGCGCCGCGTCGGATCGAGCGGCCCGAACGTCCCGGCGGTGGCCGCCGCGATCAGCTGCACGATGAACACGTCGTCGTCACAGCCGGTCCAGTTCGTCGCGTACGGCGGGACGTTGGTCTGCCAGTACAAGCTGCCGTTGCTCTGTGCATCGGGCGCCACCACCGCATAGCCGCGATCGAGCAGCGCCTTGATGGTGGAGGTCAGCTCGAACTGGCCGAACGAATCCGACGTGCTCGCCGAGAAGGCGCGCGAGCCGGGGATGAACGAGCCCTGATAGAACACGACGAGCGGCCATCCCGCCGCAGGGGCCGTGGCGTTCGGGAGCTCGTAGGTGACGGTGCGGCCACCGATCACGAGGCTGTGGCTCGAGCACGTGATCTGCGTCCCTGCCACCGCGCAGCGCGAGGGCGTGGACGACGGCGAGCCATCGGTCGCGCCGCTGGCATCGGTCGTGGGCGAGTCCGGCGTGGTGCTGCCACACGCGGCGACAAGGGTCACGAGCATCAGCCGCGTGGTGGTCATCGTGCGACTCCCACCATGTCGAGCGCGAGCGCGGCCTGCGCCGCGGCGAGCTCGTCGACGGTGATGCCGACGGAGGGGCCGAACCAGTGCGGGATGCGCAGCGCCATCGCACCGATCGCGCCGGCGGTGACCACCGGATGGCGGGCCGCGAACCGCTTCATCGCGATCCCGCGCTCGATGATGTCCATCAGCATCGCGATCCCCTGACGGCGCAGCGCGAGGCCGGGCGCGGCGAGCTCCGCGTTGAGGACGTGCATCTCGTCATTCACGACGACCGCGAGGTGCGGATAGGTCGCGTGCATCACGGCGTTGGCATGGACCAGCGCGCGGAGTTGATCGGCGGGGTCCGATCCACCATCGAGCACCGCCTTGCGGAACATCGCGAGGTGGGCCTCGTGGCCGAGACGGACGAGCTCCGCGAGCACGTGCTCCTTCGAGGGGAACGACGCATAGAGGGCACTTGGCGCGAGCTCGATGGCCTTGGCGAGATCGCGCATCGAGGTGCCGTGAAACCCGTGCATCGCGAACATCCGCAGCGCGATCTCGAGGATCCGGCGCTTGGCGGGCTCGAGGACGGCATCGGGCGGGAGCTTGGCCGCGCGGGCCTCAGGGAGGCGAGTCGCCTCAGAACGATCGTTCACCTGGCCCATATCTCACGAGGACACGTCCGTGTCACGGGCGCAGAACGGTCGTTCCGCACGCCCAGCCCTGCCCGTGCGGTCAGCGTAGCGAGAGGGTGACCCTGGTCGCCGAGGAATCGAGGGCCGCGGTGACGGTCCGATCGGGCTTGTGCCAGGTCCACACGTCATCGCCCACGCGGGGGCGTCCCCAGCGCGCGCGGAGCACCTTGCGCATGTCGTCCACGGCCGCCTCGTCATAGCCGCGGACCGTGAACGAGACCTCGACGATCCGCCCGCTCCCTGCGACGAGCCGCAGCCCGAGGTCGTCGGGATAGCGCACCTGATACGGGTCGATCCGATAGGGCACCTCGAGCATGAACTGGCGGCTCGGCTCGATCTCGAGCCAGCGATCACCCGCCCGCGCAGCGACGGTGGCCCGGTTGGCGCCGAGCAACTGGTCCGCCCTCTCGACGAGTTCGTCGAGCGGGACCTGGTGCTCCCAGCGGACCTGGAGCCGGTTGACCCGCACGTGCCCGCGAACATAGACGCCGTCCTCGCCGACACTCGCCCAGTCATCGAGCCAGTCCTTGTCCCAGCCGCATGTCCACGTCTTCGGGCGGCCGATCCGCCGCGCGAGCACGTCCACTCCTTCGTAACCGCAGCATCCGCCGAACGTGACGTCGAACCGCACGGCCGCCACGTAGCCGTCGGCGAGCTCGAAGTCGATCTTGACGTTGTTCGCGTGCGCGAACGCAGCGATCCGGCTCCGCACCGCGGGCGACGGCGCCGGGGCACCGATCCACGCCGATTCGAACAGCGGCCCCATCCGCCCCTCCGGGCCGAAGATCTGCGCCGCCGCCTCCCGGGACAGCCACGGCGACTCCGGCGGCGGCTGGACGATCGCCCTGGCCGCGGGCGCTCGCCGCGACGAGGTCGCGATCACCAGCACCGAGGCGACCACCATGCCGCCAAGCCAGACCTTGACGCTCATGACTCTTGGACAGCGTTCGCGAGCGCCGGTTGCGCTGCGACGAGACTCACACAACACCGAGAGCGACCGCCGCTTCTGCGACTATAGTGAGGCATGTCCTATCGCGATGACCACGACGCCGCGATCGCACGCGCCGACGCGGCCGTGCGCGAGGCCGCCCAGCTCGCCGCCGAGAACGAGCGCCTCGCGGCCGAGCTCGCCGCTGCGAAGGAGTGGCTCGGCGGGCCGCGCAAGCGCGCGATGCTGCTCGGTGCCATCGTGCTCGCGGCCCTCGGGCTCGGCGCCGCCGGGCTGGCGATCGGCCGCTGCACCGTCGAGCCCGTGGTGCTCCAACCTCCGCCGCCCAAGGTCTACCCCAAGGTCGTGGGGGTGGTGTTCGCGGATGGGCCGGAGGTCGGGCACTGGATGATGAAGGCCACGCGCTGCATCCCGCGCGAGATCGGCGTGGAGCTGACGTCGGTCGGCAAGGACGACCACTCCGTCGGCATCATCGGCAACGACGTGGAGATCGAGACCCCGACCGGCGCGCTCACGCTCGAGCGCACGCACTGCCGGCAGCGCGAGGTGTCCGTCCGCAAGAACGATCGCGATCCCACCGCGTGGGACGGCTTCGTCGATCTCGACTGTCGGTTCCGCGACAACATGGTCCACGGCTACGTCGAGTTCGAGAACTGCAAGTAGCCAGGGCCTCGCGCGGCCCGTCGCCCGCAACGAGTCAGTCCCCCGCTGCGATGGTCAAGGGGACCGACTTCGCGCTCATGCCACCGGTCTCGTCCGTGGCGACGATGAACAACCAGGTGTTCCCCGGGAGCCCGGCCGTGAACGCGATGGCACTCGTCTCCGGCGAGAGCGCGTCGGGGTCTTCGACGTCGGCGGCCGGTTCGTCGAGGTCCCCCGACGGGCTGTAGAAATTACAAACAACCTGCTCGAGCGCGCCAGCTGGATCGGCATCTGGGCGCGCATCGAGGCTCGCCCGGTCCACCATCGCGGTCAGCACGTAGCGCTGGCCGGCGCGCAAGGTCGTGGTCGAGATTCCGTCGAACCGGATCTCCGCGAGTCGCGGGTTCTGGCGCTGGTTCGCCGTCTCGACCACATCGATGTCTCGTCGCGCGACCAGGGTCCGCCCGTCGACGTCGATCTCCGCGATGATCGGGATCCGCAGCGTGACACCTGCGGCGAGGGCCGCTCGCCATGGATCGGGTGGCGCGGGGACGCCGGGCGGCGAAGGGAACGCCGCCGCGAGCTTCGCTGCAGAGATCACGATGCGACCAGCGGCGTCACTCTCGAGCGCCAAGGCGTCGTCACCGACACAATCGCGCGCGGGATCGGCGATGAACTTCCAGGGCGCACACGCCCGCATTCGCACGGCGTCCACCGCGTGCCCGCCGAGCGGCGCGCTGGCACCGATCCCGCTCCGCGGCCCATCCGGGTCGACGGTCAGCGCGATCAGCTCGAGCTCGCCCTCGAGCGCCAACGCCGATGGCTCCGCGGTGATCGCGAGCACGCGCGGTGCGGTGATCTTGGTGATCGGATCGACGCCGTCGTCGCCGCACGCCGCGAGCACGGCGAGCAACGCGAGCACGAAGCCACGCTCGACGTTCCTCATGGCGCGTACTCCAGCCCGAGCGAAGGGAAGATGGGCAGCCCGCGCGTGTACTGCCGCGAGCTGTAGTCGAAGTTGTACGAGACGCCCTCGGGGTTGACCCGGTTGGTCACGTTCTGAACGTCGAGAAACAACTTGAGCGTGCCCCAAGGCCGCTTCCACGATCGGTCGACCCGGACGTCGAGCTGGACGAAGGCCGGGAGGCGCTCCGACAGCACCCGTCCAGACAGGGGGACGTACTGCTGCGCCCCCGTGTCGAAGAACGCACCAGCCGTTGGCGTGATCGGGTTGCCGCTCGCATAGCGAATTCGGGCGCCGATCCTCCATCGTGCTCCGAGCGGAGCGGTGGCTAGCGCGGTCAGCACGTGCGGCTGATCGAGCACGTAGGGGGCATAGCGCTCGAGGGCCCACGGATCCCCCTGACGATACGACCGCGAGTACGTGTAGGACAGCCAGCCCTGGATCTGCCCCACGCGGCGGCGGACCATCGTCTCGACCCCATAGGTGCGGCCCCGCCCGCGACTCGCCTGGTAGCTGTAGCTGCCGAGCTGCTCCTCGGTGAACTGTCGGCTGGCCGCGGCGGCTCCGCCCGACGCGGGGCTGCCCGGTGACGCGACCGGGGTCGCGCCCGACACCACGTCGACGGGAAGATCGTCGAGCGTGGCGCCGAACGCGTTCGCCGTGACATCACCGCCGAGCATCGGCGACACGACGTTGACCCCGGCGCTCGCCTGCCACGCCGAGGACGCGCGGAACGGCTCACCGGGGAGCTGGTAATCGATCGCGGTCGCGAGCGCCGGCTGGTGATAGCGCCCGATCGACTGCGTGAAGGCGACGTTCGCGGTCGCCTGCTGGCGGAGCGTGACCCGCGGGTCGAGCACCCACTCGCCGGTCAACCCGAAGCGCTCGCCCCGCAGCCCGGGCTGGATCGCGAGCTTGTCGCCAGCGAACCGGTGCAACACCTCGGTCCACACACCGAGGTCAGCGGCCCACCGTTCGCCGTCGACGCGCCGTGCAGGCTGCATCATCCCCGTCGGCAGCTCGGGCGGGTCCGAGTCGAGGGTGTAGCCGTAGCGATTGCCCTGCACGTCGAGGCCCGCGGCGACGAACCCGTGCTGCAGGTTCCGCTGCACCGTGGCGCGGGTCGCGGCCGTGACGTTGCTCCGGATCACCCGGTTCTCGTTGGCGATGATCGCGCTGCGATCGAACCCGAGCCACGGCACGACCGAGAGCTCGAGGTCACCGCGTCGCTCCGCGTAGCGCAGGCCGGCGCGGACGAAGGACTGCCGCGCGTCGAGGCGGTCGCTCGAGGTGCCCAGGCCGATACCATCGTCGGCGCCGAACACGAGCGCCGTGAGCTTGCCCGAGCGGGATTGCCAGCGCAGCTGCGAATCGAGGTAGCGCGGGGCGAGCGTGAGATCCCCGGTCGGGACCGCTGCGAGCACGGCGTCGACGAAGCTGCGCCGGATGCCCAGCGACACGTTGCCCCCGCCGGCGGGCCCCTCGGCGCGGACGCTCGCGTCGAGCAGACTCACCTCGCTCCCCACCGCCCACCGATCGCTGCGTCCCGACCGCGAGCGGAGCTCGACAAGCCCGCCCTGCCCACGGCCATAGCGCGAGCCATAGCCACTGGACACGAGCTCCATCGACTCGATCATCGTGCTCGGGAAGAACGAGGCGAGGCCGCCGAAGTGGTAGAGGATCGGCACCTCGATCCCGTCGAGGAAGACGTTGGTGTCGCGCGGCGCGAACCCGCGGAGCACGAGGCCGCCGAGCCCGAACGGGACGCGCGCGGCGCCGGGCAGGCTCTGCAGGCTCTTGAGCGCGTCGTTGCCCGAGCCTGGCAGGGTCCTGACCACGTCGCGCCCGACGTCATACCTCGCGGCCTGCCCATCGAGCTTCAACTTCTCTTCGATCGTGATCAGCTCCGAGCCGCCGAGCTCGCCGCTCGAAGTCAGGGGCAACCGCACGGGCAACCCGCGTCGCACGCGCTGGACGAGCGGCTCGTACCCATCGGCGACGACGACCAGATCGATCCAGCCGCTGGGCGCACCGGAGAGCTCGAACCGTCCGTCCTCTCCGCTGGTGGTCTCGAGGCTGCCGGTCGCGACGATGGCGCCCGGAACGGGAGCGCCCGTCCCCTGGTCGACGACGCTGCCGGTCAGCGCGTCACGGTTCTGCTCAGCGGCCGCGCTGGCACCACTCGGCTGTGCCTGAGCCACGCCGAGCGTGGCCAGCACCAGGGAGCCCCACAGGGCGTACGAGACGATTCGCGGCACCTCGATTAGAGCCCGCTGGGGGGAGACCGTTACGGCGCCGACGCTTCGAAAAACCGGCAGCGATGCTGCCAAACCTCTGGAAGGACACGAGCTCGGGGACGCCTTACCAAGGTGGCAAGGAGATCCCATGAAGCTCACCATCCGCGCCCGTCACCTCGATCTCACCCCCGAGCTCCGCGACCAGCTGCAGCGCCGCCTGGACTTCGCGCTCGGACGGTTCTCGACCGCGATCCGCACAGTCGACGTCGCGATCGTCGATATCAACGGCCCGAAGGGCGGCGACGACAAGCAGTGTCGGATCCACGTCCGTGGGCCAGCGCTGGGCGAGATCGTGATCGAGCACGTCGGCAGCGCTGTGCTGGCGACCGTCTCGGTTGCCGCCGAGCGAGCCGGGCGCGCGGTGACGCGGTCGGTGGCCCGCCGACGAACCTTCGCGCCAGCGCTCGCCAGCTGACGCCACCCTGCTCCACGCATTCGATCGCCCCATCTACCGCCAGGAGGCACCTTGGAAGTTCTTTATGCCGGCTTCGTCCTGTTCATCCTGATCTTGCTCGCACTCGATCTCGGGGTGTTCCACCGCACCGCGCACGTCGTGCGCGTCAAGGAGGCCCTCGGTTGGTCGGGTGTGTGGATCAGCCTCGGCCTCTTGTTCACGGTGTTCATCTACTTCGGGTACGAGCACCACTGGTTCGGGCTCGGAACGGGGGTCGATGCGATGACGCTCGCCCCCGTGAACGGCGATGGCGGCGCGATCTATAACGATGGCGGCTCCGCGGCGATCAAGTACCTGACCGGGTTCGTCGTCGAGAAGTCGCTCGCGGTCGACAACATCTTCGTGATCGCGATGATCTTCGGCTTCTTCGCGGTGCCGCCCATCTACCAGCACCGGGTGCTGTTCTGGGGCATCCTCGGCGCGCTGCTCATGCGCGGCGTCATGATCGCCGTCGGCGCCGTGCTGATCACGAAGTTCAGCTGGGTCATCTACGTGTTCGGCGGGTTCCTGATCCTCACCGGCATCAAGATGCTACGGCCCCCCGGCGGCGACGAGAGCAACTTCGAGAACAACCTCCTCGTGCGGGCCACCCGGCGGCTGTTCTCGGTGACCGAGCGCTATCACGGCGAACGCTTCGTGGTCCGCGCGGGTTCCGCCGCCAGCCACGCGCCCGCGACGCCCGGCGCAGCGGTCGAGACCGATCGCGTGGTCGATCGCGCCAAGCGCGGCGCCCTCCTGGTCACGCCGCTATTTCTCGCCCTCGTCCTCGTCGAGTTCACCGATGTGATCTTCGCCGTCGACTCGATACCCGCGATCTTCGCGATCACCACCGACCCGTTCCTGGTGTTCACCAGCAACGTGTTCGCCATCCTCGGCCTGCGCAGCTTGTACTTCGCACTCGCGGGGCTGATCGACCGGTTCCGCTACCTCAAGGTGTCGCTGTCCGTCGTGCTGATGACGATCGGCGTCAAGATGATGACGCACACGTACCTGAAGGCGTGGCTCGGCGAGCACTTCAACTTCTACATGCTCGGCCTGATCGCACTGATCATTGCGGCCGGTGTGATCGCATCGATGGTCAGCACTCGTCCCGGGCGCGAGGCGAAGCCCCCCGTGACGCCGAGCCCCGCGCACACGGCACTGTGACGGATCGCGAGTTGCGATCGCGATCGACGTAACCAAGCTCCGGCGACCGCACTCCTACCTGCTCCACGCCCCTCCTCTTCCATTTACCAAGGACTAGATCATGCGCCTCACCTCCGCCTCTCTCCTCGCCCTCGCGACCCTCGCCGCTGGCTGCGGTGACGACGACGACCCGGCCGTCACCCAGCCTGGATCGATCGTCGAGACGGCCCAGGCCACACCCTCTCTGTCGACCCTGGTCGCCGCCGTTCAGTTCGCCAGCGACAACGACGACCTGGTCAACCTGCTCGCCAACCCGGGCACGCTGACGGTGTTCGCGCCGACCAACGAGGCGTTCGACGCGCTCGCAGTAGAGCTCACCGGAACGCCCGGGGCGACGGGCGCCGCCCTGCTGACGGCCGCCAACAAGCCGCTGCTGCGTAGCGTGCTCCAGTACCACGTGCTGACGAGCACCGTGAACGCGGCCGGCATTCCGTTCGGCAAGCCGATCACCAGCGCGGAAGGGAGCGTGTTCAAGATCGACAGCGGGTCACCGCCGACGATCACCGACGGCCGCAACCGGCTCGCGAAGATCACCGCCACCGATATCGAGGCCAGCAACGGCGTCGTTCACCTGATCGACAAGGTGATCCTCCCCGCCGACAAGAACGTCGTCCAGACCGCCCAGGCCCTGGCCGCGGCGAACCCCAGCGAGTTCGGCATCCTGGTCGAGGCCGTGGTCGCCGCCGATCTCGCGACCACGCTGAGCGGCGCGGGCCCGTTCACGGTGTTCGCCCCGACCGACGCCGCGTTCGCGGCCTTGCTGACCGAGCTCAACGTCACCAAGGCGGAGCTGCTCGCGAACAAGCCGCTGCTCACCAAGGTGCTGACCTACCATGTCGTGGCAGGGCGCGTGTTCAAGGCGGACGTCCCGGTCGGCGCGCCGATCGCGACCGTGCAGACCGGCACGTTCTCGGTCAGCCCGGCTCTCGACATCACCGATGCTCGCAGCCGGACCGCGAAGATCGTGGGAACTGACGTGTTGACGTCCAACGGCGTCATCCACGTCATCAACAAGGTGCTGCTGCCCGCGCCCTGACGCCGAGGCTGGTCACTTCGAGAACACCGAAGTGTCCTGCGGGGATTAGTGGAGAGACCCGAGGCCAGTTCCTGCCTCAAGGTACGACTGGTCTGGCCTGACTGACGCACCGTGGACCTCCTCCTCGCCTTCTTCCTGTTCGGGGTCATCGCTCGGGCCCTGAGATCCGAGCTGGCGTTCCCGCCCGCGTTGCACGATTCGCTGAGCATCGTGCTCCTCCTCACGATCGGCTTGAAGGGCGGTGTGGAGCTCGCGGCGCAGTCGCTGGCCGAGGTCTGGCTCCCCGCGCTCTGCGTGGTCGCGATGGGGTGTGCGCTGACCGGGATCGCCTACCTGGTGCTGTCGACGTGGGTCCGGCTGCCGAAGGTCGACGCGGCGGCCGTGGCCGCGCACTACGGCTCGGTCAGCGTGGGGACCTTCGCCGTCGCGAGCGCCAGCCTGGCCGCGAAGGGGGTGCCGTTCGAGCCCTCGTTCTCCCTGTTCGTGGTGTTGCTCGAGGCGCCGGCGATCTTCATCGGGGTGGCGCTCGCGAGGCGAGGCGCCCGATCCGAAACGCGGTCTGGCTTTGGTGCCGTGGCCCAGGAGATCCTGCGCGGCAAGAGCCTCGTCCTGCTGGTCGGCGGACTGGCGATCGGCTGGGGCTTTGGAGCAGACGGTCTCGCCCCGATCACGCCGTTGTTCTTCGGCGGCTTCAAGGGTTTGCTCGCGCTGTTCCTGCTCGACATGGGCCTGGTGTGCGGCGACCGGCTCTCGTCGCTGCGCCGTCACGGTGCGCGGCTGGTCGTGTTCGCAGTCGCGATGCCGCTGTTCGCCGCCGGGCTGGGCATGGCGCTCGCCAAGCTCCTCGGCTTCTCGGTCGGGGGCACCGCGATGCTTGCCACGCTGGCGGCAAGCGCTTCGTACATCGCGGCGCCGGCCGCGCTCCGGATCGCGGTTCCAGAGGCGAACCCGACGCTGTCGCTCACCGCCGCACTCGGGATCACCTTCCCGTTCAACATCGCGATCGGGATCCCGCTCTACCTCGAGGTCGCGAGGCAGCTGCCATGACGAACGACGCGACCAATGTGGTGGTGACGATCATCGCCGAGCAAGCTCTCGAACCGCTGCTCGTGCGCGATCTCGAGAAGCTCGGCGTCGCTGGCTATACGATCACGGACGCCCGCGGGTGCGGGCATCGTGGCCTCCGCAGCAGCACCAGCGCGGAGGGTGGAAACATTCGCTGCGAGGTCGTCTGCGCTCGGAGGCTGGCCGCACGCATCCTCGACCATCTCGAGCTCACGTACTACGAGCACTACGCCATGATCAGCTTCGTCACGGAGATCGTGGTGCTCTCGGACAACGATGCCTGACGCCGGAAGCGTTGCCCGCCGGCGACCGATCACCAGTCTGCGTCGAAGCCGCCGGCATCCACGTCGCCACCGTCCCCGCCATCCCACCAGTCCCCGCCCCCAGAGGGATCGCTCGCCTCCATCGGCGTGTTCGAGGCATCCACCGGGTGGACGCCCGGCATCATCATGAACGAGCCGAGCATCGCCATGCTCATCATCCCCAGCATCGGGCTCGGATAGTAGGCGTCGTGCGGATCGTAGTTCTGGTCTGTCGGCCGCGTCTCCTCACGCCGTGCGCGCCGCTGATCGGGCACCACCACCCGCGCCTCCGACGCCGCGACCTCGGTGCGGGCCTCGGGCATCGCCCGGGCGATCGCGTCGCGCGTGCGCGCCACGAAGCTTTCGAACGAGAGCTGCGCGAGCTCGACGAGCCGCGGATCGCGGGCGAGCGGCTCGACGCGCGCGCGATACGCCTCCGCGTCCTCTCCAGCCCGCGGCTCGAACGCCTGGATCCGTCCCGAGACCACCACGCGCACGGCGGGCTCGTCCTTGTGGTGCTCCGGCTGCGCCTGGACCTCCAGCACGAGATGGAGCCCCGCCTCGACGTGCTCCACCGCCAGCCGGAGCAGCCCGAACTCGCCGATCGCCGACCCGACGTCGTGGAACGCGAGGAACAGGTCACCGAGGTCGTCGGGCCGCCGATCGCGATCCTGGAACACGACGAGGTCATCGATGACGAGCGAGACCGCGTTGGTCGCACCGAGCTCGGTCAAGGCCTCCCGCACCGCGTCCACCACGGCGGCGGCTTCGACGGAAGCACGCATGCGACCAGTGCCCAGATCGGGCTCCCCGCCCAGGGCCTTGCGGATGCGAGCCACGAGCCCGGGCCGCTTCAGGATCTCGTTGCCTGCAACCTTCACCGTGATCGTGCCGTAGAGCTTCATGGTTCGTTCCTTTCGCATGCGCGCTCCACCGCCACGACGATCGCGGCGGCGAGCTGGTGGGGTGAGGTCGCGCAGCCTCAGTTCGACCGTCAGGTGCGCCCGTTTCCGGCACGGATGCGCAGCGAGGTCCCACCACGTCCGAACTGGACGATCACCCACGCACCTGGCGCGCCCCGGAGCCCGCGACCCAACCGCCGACGTCCGCACTCCTCCTAAGCCCCCCCCCCCCCCGCGGGCCAAACCCAGCCCCGCCACGCGCTGGCGGACGTACGCGATCAGCGACGAGCAGCGGTCTGTTGCTTTGAATCGAACAGCGAGCTTCACGGGTCACCTCCTGTGATCCTTGTAGCCACCGTCCGCACGAGCGACAGCCACCAAGTTTGGCGGTCGTCCATCGGTTTTTTGGAAGTGTGCTACGAAGTTCGTCGGGCTGACCACATGGAATGGCTGAACTACCACCACCTCCTCTACTTCTGGATGGTCGCCCGCGAAGGAGGGCTCGCACCCGCGGGGAAGGTCCTGCGGCTCTCGCAGTCCGCGCTCAGCGGTCAGATCAAGCGCCTCGAGGACACGCTCGGCCATCCACTGTTCGAGCGCCGCGGCCGCAAGCTCGAGATGACCGAGAACGGCCGCGTCGTCTACAAGTATGCGGAACAGATCTTCGGTCTGGGCCGCGAGATGCTCGATACGATCCGCGAGCGGCCCACGTCCCGCGCGTTGCGCTTGACCGTCGGCATCTCCGACGTCGTGCCCAAGCTGCTCGTCCGCACCTTGCTCGAGCCCGCGTTTCGCCACGAGGGCGGCCTCGCGTTGACGTGCAAGGAAGATCGGTTCGATCGGCTGCTCGCCGAGCTCTCGCTGGATGCGGTCGACGTGGTGATCGCAGACGCACCGGTACCGCCCGACGCGAGCGTGCGTGCCTATAATCACCTGCTCGGAGAATCGACGGTCACGCTGCTCGCACCAGCCGCGCTTGCTCCGGCGATGCGCCGGTCGT
Organism: Myxococcales bacterium; assembly: GCA_016720595.1. Lineage (GTDB taxonomy): Bacteria > Myxococcota_A > Polyangia > Haliangiales > Haliangiaceae > JABFXX01. Next base: position 22,936 of record JADKKI010000072.1, on the reverse strand, counting down.
TCCCGACCGGGCTCGACGGTGCCCGACTCCTCCTACCGACCGTTGGATGTACCCTGCGGCGCAACCTGGATGCCTGGTTCGCGGAAGTGGAGGTCGCACCGCTGGTGGTGGCGGAGGCCGAAGACAGCGCGCTCCTCAAGGCGTTCGCGGCGGACGGGATGGGTGCCCTGTTCGTGCCGACAGTGATCGCCAAGGTCGTGGCCCAGCGCTACGACCTCGTGCAGGTCTTCGAGGTGGAGAGCGTCCGGGAGCGGTTCTATGCGATCTCTGCCGAGCGCCGCCTGGTCCACCCTGCCGTGCTCGCGATCCGGGCCGCCGCGCGCAGCGACCTGTTCGCGTGAACGTCCCCGCGGCCGCAGGCTTCGACTTTTTCGAAGTGTGACCCTCAACTTCTGTGGGTGTTGATCCTCGACCACCGGCCCTATGCATGGAGGCAGGAGGACATTCACCCATGCTGATCACCCTGCTGCTCCGCCTTCGCGAAACGAACAACGCTCGTCGCCGCCTCGCGCGAACCCGTGGCGACACCAGGCCCCCCCTGCGCCGGCACCTCACGCTGGTTCGCGCATCCGTGCCGGGTCCCTGCAACACGGAGCCTGGCTGTGGCGATTGAGACCACCGCGAGTCACGCCGAGCCCCGAGCGAGCCTGCTCGATCCCGGCGCCGTCGACCTGATCGAGCTCCGCAAGCAACTGCGCTCCCTGGCCACGCTCGGCGCTTCCGACTCTCCGATGGTGAGCTGCTACGTCTCGGTCGAACACGGGATCGCGCGACGAGATGCGCTCGAACGCCGGTTCCGCGCGATCCGCCCGACGCTGCCAGCTGGCCAGAGGACCGACCTCGACGGCGTGATGGCGCGGGTCTATGCGCAGCTCGAGCAACGGTCGATGCGGACCCGCGGGATGGCCGTGTTCGCGCGCGGTGGGGAGCCCCCGTACTTCCAGGCGCTGGAGTTCCGCGTGCCGCTCCCGGAGCTCTTGATCGTCGACAGCGCGCCCGTGATCTACCCGCTGGTCGAGCTCAAGGACACGTTCCATCGCTTCGTCGTGCTGATCTCCACCGAGGGGTCGGCTCGGATCCTCGAGGTCAGCCTCGGCGCCGTGACGAGGGAGATCTGGAAGACGGCACCCGCGGTCCCCGATGAGGTGCGGCGAAAATGGAGCCGCGACCTCTACCAGAACCATCGCAAGGACCGGACCGACCGCTTCCTCCAGGAGAAGCTCGACCTGCTCGATCGGTTGATGTCGCAAAGCGGCCACACGCACCTGATCCTCGCAGGGAATCCACGGCTCACCGCGCGCATCCGGGACCGGCTTCCCGATCGACTGCGCGCCAAGCTGGTCGACATCGTCCCGGCACCAGCGACGTCTGACCATGCGGATGTGGTGGAGGCCGCGCTCGCGAGCTTCATCGAGCGAGAGCAACAGGAGTCGTGCGACGCGGCGACCACGCTGTGTCAGGAGGTTCGCCGGGGTGCGATGGCCGAGATCGGGACGTGGCCGTCGATCGAGGCCCTCCGGCGTGGGCAGGCGGACCTGCTCGTGATGACCGGCTCCTACAACCCCGGGCGTGCCTGGATCTGCTCGGTGTGCGAGACCGTCACCAACGGTCCGGAGCGGCTCTCGGATACCTGCCCTCACTGTGCCGGGACCGCTCACCGGCGTCGACCTCCGCGAGCACCTCGTGCAGCTCGCCGAGCGCACCGGGTGTGGCTTCGAGCGCGTGGCCCATCACGACCAGCTCTCCGAGCTCGGCGGCGTGGGCTGCCTGCTTCGCTACGCCAGGCCGGGCGGGAGCTGACGCGAGATCAACGTACGCCTGCCGGAGCACGCAGGCGACGGTCGACCTCGGTGATCCAGCGCCCGGCTGCGTCGGCGAGGACCGCCGAGATCCCGAGCGCGGTGGCGGCGACCACGTTCTTCTCCTGATCATCGACCAAGCCTGGGGGCGGACCTGAGCGCCGGGGCGAACACCAGGGCTCCGGCGCGCGCCGAGGGCGTCGGACACGGCGCTCAGCCACGGCGCAGAACCGCGCCAGGCGAGTCGATCCACGCCGTCCGGTGGTTGGTGAGCAGCCACGGGACGTGGGCCGCCCACGTCCCAGCCAGGCGCCGCCGGCCGGGCCGCGCGCCCCAGTCGCGTTCGCGCCGCCAGCGGGCCACACGCGGGTCATCGATCGCGCCCGCCAGGCGCGCTCGCGCACCCGCCGCCACGGCGCGACCGCGCGCCTGGCTGGCGTCGGCGAGCTGGTCGAAGAGCGCCAGTGGTCGTTGAACACCACGCCCTGGCCATCGAGGACCAGCAGCTGATCAGGGGCCGTCACGAGGGACGCGGCCCGCGCGTGCAGCAGCTCGAGCAGCCGCTCGGTGAGCCGGCGAGGTGCGCCGAGATCGAGCGACTCCACCCCGGCGCTCCGCGCCCGCATGGCGAGCAGCTCGTGGAGCGCGCGATCGTGCCGAACTGATCGAGCGACCGCTGGCCTCCACGCTCGGGCTCACCCGCGCGACGAGCGGCGAGCTGGGCGCGATGCGCCTCCGCGTCCTCGAGCGTCAACATCAGCTCGACGACCACGGGACGGCTCGGGTGTTCGCCGAGCGCACTCACCAGCTCGCCCGGGAGCAGGTGCACACCTTCGACGATCACGCTGCGCCGCTCGGTGAGGAGCCGCCGCACCACCGCCACCAGCGCACCTCCAACGACGCGCGCCTGGCGGACGTAGACCTCGGCCGGATCGGCCCCGGCCCCCACCGACTCGTAGGTCGAGACGTGCAGCTCGGGAAGCACCGTCGGGGGGATCACCGTTCGCAGCACCTCGCGGATCGTGTCCGTGGTGACGATCCGGGTGATCCCGAACCGGACGGCGAGCCGCGTCGAGATCGTCGACTTGCCGACCCCGGGCGCGCCGCCGAGGACCAACAGCAGCGGCCGGCCCTCGCGTCGCAAGTGCCGCCAGGTCTGGTAGCGCGCGCGACCTGCGCCGCCCGCCCGATGCGCGCCGCCAGCGCGGCCAGCTCACGGGCATCGATCTCCGATCCAGCGCGGCCGGTCAGCTCGCCCTGGATCTCGGCGGCGATCGCGTAGGCCTGGTCGGTCTCCGCGCCGGTGGCCAGGATGCTGGTCGCCATCAGGCCCTTGGAGAACGGCAGGCGGCCCGGTGCGGGAAGTTGGCATCTCAGCTCGCCTCAGCGGCGTGGTTGATCAGGGCGTGGAGGGCGGGCCAGAGCATGCAGCCGTCGTTCGGGTTGGTCATGGTCCGTCACGGTAGGTCGCGTCTGCGGCAACGTCGATCACATGATCTGGGACCCTCATTGCGAGAATCGCGAAGTCAGCGGCCCGCTACTCCGGGATGTCCACCACGTGCGGAACCTGGCGGAGCTCCACCGGCTTGGTCTTGCGCGTGGTGCGGATGTTGAGCAGCTCGACGAACACGCTGAACCCCATCGCGCCGTAGACGTACCCCTTCGGGATGTGCGCGCCGAACCCCTCGGCGACCAGCACGACGCCGATCATCAGCAGGAACGACAGCGCGAGCACCTTGACCGATGGGTGGCGCTCCACAAAGGTGCTGATCCCTTTGCCGAGCACCAGCATCACCACGAGCGCGATCACGTTCGCGGCGACCATCACGCTGACGAACTCGGTCATCCCGACGGCGGTGATCACGCTGTCGATCGAGAACACCATGTCGAGCAGGACGATCTGCGCGATCACGGCTACGAACGTGGCCCCGCCCTTCGCGGCGGCACCGTCGCCCTCCGCCGCCTCGAGCTTGTGGTGGATCTCCTTGGTCGCCTTGTAGATCAGGAACAGCCCGCCCCCGAGCAGGATCAGCGCCTTGCCCGAGAAGCCCTGGCCCGCGACCTCGAACAGCGGCCGATCGAGCTTCACGATCCACGAGATCGTGGCGAGCAGGCCGAGCCGCGACACGAACGCACCGAGGAGCCCCAGCTTGCGCGCGCGCTCGCGCTGCGCCACGGGCAGCCGCCCCGAGAGGATCGCGATGAAGATGATGTTGTCGACCCCGAGGACGATCTCGAGGGCGGTCAACGTCGCGAGGCTCAGCCAGGCCTCGGGTGAGGAGAGCAGCTCGACCATGCGGCATTCTGGCCGATCGCAGCGCATCGGCACGGGTCCCACGCGCGCTCGTTCCGAGCGATCTCAGCCTTCGGCGGGCCCCCTGGCCGCAGAGGTCCGACCGTCCGACACCATGCCGGCGACCTCGTTCACGAGCGCCACGACGCGCGCGGGATGATCGAGCTGGATCGCGTGCCCACAACGCTCCCACTCGAGCCAGCGCCCGTGCGGCGGCAGGTGGCGGCGGGATTGGGAGGTGTGCGGCGGAAGCACCACGTCGGTGTCGCCGAACACGATCGTGACCGGGATCGACGGAGCGATCCGCGCCGTGCACTCCGCCATGCGCCCGAGGATGCCGTTCAGAGCGGGCGCATAGCCGCGGCTCATCGCCATCGCCTCCGCCGCATCGCGACAGGTCTCGATCGACCAGGTCCTCCAGACGGGTGAGTTGCGGGCGAAGCCCACTCCCCGCAGGCGCTCGGACCCGAGGATCTGCGGCAGCAGCGGGCGCAGCGCCACCGCGAGGTAGCGGTTGAGCTTGAACGCGAAGCTGACCCGCGCCAGCGGCCTCTCGCGCATACCTGCCGGCGCGAGTGCGGTCACGCTCGCGATGCGATCAGGCGCCGCGGCAGCGAGCTCGAGCGCCGTCCAGCCGCCGAGCGAGTTGCCCAGCAGGTGCGCCCGCCTCACGCCCAGCGCGTCGAGCGTCTCGCTCACCGCCTCGGCCAGGGATCGTGGGTCCATCGGCGTGCCGGCGACCCACGGCGTCCGTCCGTGGCCAGGCAGATCCACAGCGATCACGTCGAAGTTCTGTGCCAGCGCCGGCGTGACGAGCGACCACACGGTGCGTGCCGAGCCGAGCCCGTGGATCAGCACGAGGGGTTCACCGGTCCCGGTGCGGTCGTGGGAGAGGGTCATCGTGGAGCAGGATCGTACGCGATCGACGTCCCCCCGTCCCTGCCAGGCTTGACCCACGGCGTCAGCTGGCTGGCATCCGCCGGCGGCTCGTTCACCGCGCCGCTTCCAGCATCCGAGCCCGATCCGGAACCGGAACCTGCACCCGCACCGGAGGCACGCGCGGGCCGCGGCTTCTCGAACAAGGCGTTCTCGTCCACCGTGGACGAGGACCCCAGGGTGACGCTGTGCGAGCTGGAGAACGCCTCGCCGATGAGCGCCGCCGCGAACGCGGCGATCGTCTCGGCCTTGCGCTCCTTCTTCGTCATGCCCTTGCGGTGCTCGGGCCCGGCGGTCTCGTGCGACTGATCGAGCACGGCATCGCGCTTCTCCGGATCCGGCGGGAGCTCGGAGAGCTTGGGGATCACGGCCGGCTTGGTGTCACCGAGCACGCCACCGAGGCACCCACCGGCGACCGCGAGAGCGAGCAGGAGGGAGAGGCGCCGCATGCTCCCAGGGTAGCTCACGAGCGCTCCACGGTCAGCCGCCATCCCAACCACCCGGAACCAAACAGACCCGGAGCGCCTGTGAGAGGGCTGTGAGGTGTGTGGCGCGTGCAACGCCCTACGCTACAGGGATGCGCACCTTCTTGATCGCCCTCGCCTCCATCGCGTGTCTGTCCTCCGTCGCGCTCGCCAGCCCCGACTACCAGTGCAAGGGCGACCGGGTGGAGAAAGGCAGCCTCACCAAGTTCACGATCCGGCGATCCGGCAGCGACTTCGCGATCGAGAAGAACGGCAGCACCGTCGGCAACGGCGTCAAGCGGAACAGCAAGCTCGCCGTCGAGGTGGGTGGCAGCACCAAGGCCACGATCGAGAACGGGAAGATCGAGAAGAACAGCCTCAGCTGGGGCACGGTCGCCGATGCCCAGCGCGAGTTCGACTGCGACGGCGAGGTCGCCGGCACGTTGTGGGTGCTGTTCAAGCTCGGACTCTTGCCCTGACCCGCGCATCAGCGACCTGGCCGCGTGGCATCGAGAGAGATCTCCGCCGTCACCGCCGCGTCGCGCGGGATGATCGACCGCGGCTGATGAAGCTCGAAGCGCACCTTGCGCATCCCCGCCTCCGACGACCGATACACGTACGCGACCTTTGCCGTCACCGGGCTCGCCACGCCTTCGATCGCGAGCTTCGCCGGGGCGCCAGCAGTCAGGCGCGCTGCCACGGCGTCGGGGACATCGACAAACACCCAGACATAGGCCGGATCGGTGATCGTGAACAGCTCGAGCGCGAACCGCTCCACTGCCTGTGCAGGCGCTCCGGCCTCGGCGACGACTGTGCCGCCCGTGCGCGCGACCAGCGGCAACGAGGCCTGCGGCTTGAACGTCTTCTCGATGCGCGTCAGGGTCGGCTGCGACATGCCCCAGCGGAGCAGACGCCAGCGGTCGGCGTCGAGGGCCTCCTGCCCGCGGTAGTCCCGCACCTGGCTCACCACGGACGCCGTGGTGAACAGCACCTCTGCGCTGTAGACCGTGCCGAGCACCTCACCTGCGCGAACGGTGCGGCCCAGCGAGCTCGCGCGCGTCTTCTTCAACCAGCCATTGACGGGCACGCCCACGTGCGAGGTCCGGGACTCGTCGAAGTAGGTGGTTCCCTTCGCGATCACGGGCCCACGTTCGTCGACGATCGGGGGCGCGGTCTTCGGCTGCTCGATGAGCGAGGCCCGTGGCTGCGCGACATCAGCGACCGCACCCGGTAGTGGCGCGGCGCGGGGCGGCGGCGGCGGGGTCTCGCGCGTGGGGCGCGCGGTCCAGACCACGACCGTGGTCGCGACCAGCAGCATGATGGCGATGAATCCTCCGTGCTGCCCGGGATGCTTCTTGAGCGGCGTGATCATGGCTGACCTCGAGGTGACGCTTCCCCCCAAAGGCTTGCCAGCCGCATGCCTGGCCCAGGGGTCGGTTGCCGCGCAGGATCCCGCAACGCTTGCGCGCTACCCGCTGCGACGTCCGGATCCCCGCGGCCCTTGCACGCGCTCGCGTGACGCGCCTCGCTACGCGAGCGTGAACCAGAACGTGCTGCCGGTGCCCGGCGTGCTGTCGACCCGGATCTCTCCGCCGTGCGCCTCGACGATGCACCGCGAGATATACAGACCGAGCCCCACGCCTCGCACGTCGTTCTTGCCGACCTGCCAGAACCGCTCGAACACGGTCTCGAGCTTGTCGCTCGGGATCCCGATCCCGCTATCTCGCACCGAGATCCGGACGCGCTGCTCGACGGGCTCGTCCTGGACGACGATGGTGCCGCCTGCCTCCGTGAACTTGATCGCGTTCGTGATCAGGTTCGCGAGGACCTGGATCACGCGATCGTGATCGAACACCGCCGCCAGCGGTCGCCGGACCGGGCTCTGGAGCGTGATGCCCTTCCGCTCCGCCAGCCCGCGGAACATATCGACGGCCTCGTCGATCGTCTCCGAGATATCGCCACGCGATCGCGTCACCGAGAGCTTGCCGGCGTCGATGCTCGCCACGTCGACGAGATCTCCGATCAGCCGGTTCATCCGCGCCGAGTAGCGCTGGATCCGTGCCGCCGACTCGCGCGTGTGATCACCCTCCGCGGAGCTGGGCGCGCGGTCCGTGAGCTGGGTGGCGCTGAGGACGATCCCGCTGAGCAGGTTGCGAAGATCATGACTGACGATGCCGAGGAAGTCGTCGCGATGAGCGATCTCGACGTCGGAGCGGATGCGCTCGGTCAGGAGGTAGCGATCGGTCTTCTCGCGCTCGAGGGGGCGGAGGCGTGACAGGGCGAGCAGGGTCTCCTCTCGCTCGTGTTGCAGGCTGTCATCCGCGGAGGCTCGCTCCGCGCGCAGCGTCGCATCCTCGCGGTCCCGTGCCTCGGCGATCCGCTCCTGGCCGTAATGCGGCGCACGCTCGTCGGCCTTCTCGCGTGCGGCCGCGAGCACACCGTCGGCCGTAGTTCGGGCGCGTTGCAACACGACGTCGGCGTCGTCCTGCACCTCCAGCAGGGGCACCTTCAGCGCCTCGTCCACGTTCCGGCGCTCCGTGCGAAGGCTGTCGTCGGTCTGATCGCGCTCCGGTGAGGGCCGATTTCCTTCCTCGGGCATCCACCGCTACCCTACCACCCCCCACCCTCGCGGCGCGGGGGCCGTGGCGTTTTTTTTTTTAAAAACCCTTTTTTTTCTTCTTTTTCTCTGTGGTGCCCCCCCCGACCTCCCCCCGATTCCGAGGTCTTCTTTGGCCGGTCCGAGCGTGGCCACCGCCGGGGTCTTCGCCACCGACGGGCCCCCCCCCCCCCCCCCCTCGCGCCCCCCCGGCTGACTTCCCGCCGTGCTGCCAGTCCGCACGCGAGCGGATGCGCTCGCTGGTCTCAGCGTGCGACCGCGGCCCACAGCTCGGTGAGGCGCTGTGCGGACACCGGCAGCGCGGTCTTCAGCTCGGGAGCGAAGGTCTGCACGCGCAGCTCCTCCACCATCCAGCCGAACGTCTCGAGCTCGGCGGACGCTCGCCCCTTGGCGGCGAGCTCGTCGCGCCGGGTCACGTAGCTCCGCCAGAACGGGACCACGAGCGTGGCCTTCTGCTGATCCTTCTGCGGATCGTGAGATTGGCGCTGCAGCCGCACCACGATCGCCTTCAGGTACCGCACGATGTGCCCGAGCCGAGCGGTCGAGGTCGTCCGCATCAGCTCCGGTGGCACGAGGTGCACCAGCTGGCTCTGCACATCGTCATGCACGGTGCGCGGCATACCGGGCTTTCCGGCGAGCGCCTTGAGCGCGATGCGCACCTTGTCGAGCTCGGCCGCGAGCTCCGCAGCGGTGCGACCGAGCTGGACCAGGACGGCGGGGAGGGCATCGCGGCCCTCGAACAGCCGCTCGTTGAACGCGCCCTTGCTGCGCGGCACGGCCTCCGGATCGGTCAGCCGGAACGCCTCGTCGAGCGCGCGAAGGACGATCTGACGCCGGAGCGGCATCGTCGCGGTGGGCGACACGAGCGGCCCGGGCCCGAGCGTGGCCGGCAGCTGCGCCTCGAGCTTGGCGAGCGAGGTCGAGAGCTGGAACAGGAACAAGCGGCGGAGCCCGCCGCGTGTGGCCTCGGCGGCCGCCGCCGGTGATTCGAGGAGCCGCACGTCGACCGCACTCTCGGCATCGACGAGCGCGGGATAGGCGAGCAGCTTGCGCCCGCCGACATCGATCGTCACGGAGGCTGGCAGCGCGTCGAGATCCCACGACCGCAGCCCCGTGCGCTCGAGCCGCTCGCGCGGCGCCGCGGCCCACAGCTCGCGCGCGCGATGACCGAGCGTGCGCTGGAGCTCCGCGAGATCGCGACCGTGCCCCACCACCTTGTCGCGCTCGTCCACGATCCGGAACCCGAGATCGAGGTAGCCCGGCACGGCGCGCAGATCCCACGCATCGCGCGGCACGCGCTCGCCGGTGCGCTCGTAGATCACGCGCTCGAGCGTGGCCAGGAGCGGCCCTTCGAACGGGCGAAGCGCAGCGGCCAGCGCGAGCGCCAGCTCGTCGGTCGGTGCGAGAGCCTTGCGCAGGGCCTTGGGCAACGAATCGAGCAACGCGCGGAGCTTGGCCTCGTGCCAGCCCGGGATCGTCCATGCGAGGACGTCGGGATCGAGCTGCGGCAGGAGCGCGAGAGGCACGGTGGCGGTGATGCCATCGTCGTCTTCCCCCGGTTCGAACTTGTAGGCGAGCGACAGGGTCGTGCCGCGCACCACGAGCTGATCGGGGTAGCGCTCGGGCGAGAGCTCGGCCGCCTCGTCGAGCAAGATGTCCGCGAGGGTCAGCTCGAGTACCGCTGGGTCCTTGGCCTCGGCCGCGGCTCGCCACGCCTCGAACGTCTTGCCATCGAACACGGTGGGTGGGAGGCGCTTGTCGAAGAACAGGGACAGCTCGTACTCGTCCGCGAGCATGTCACTCCGGCGCGCGCGATCGCGGAGCTGATGGACCTCCTCGTGGAGCCGGCGGTTGTGCTCCATGAACGCGCCCTTGGTCGTGTACTCGTGGCGGACCAGCGCGTGGGTGATGAACATCGAACGGCACAGCGCCTGATCGAAGCGACCGTAGGACACCTTGCGATCCTTCACGATCGGCAGGCCGTAGAGCGTGACCTGCTCCTTGGCGATGACCTGCGCCGCCTTCAGCTCCCAGTGCGGGTCGCCGTGGCTGCGCCGAACCAGTGCGCCCGGCGGCCCGCTCGAGCCACACCGGATCGATCTTGGCCACCGAGCGCGCGAACAGCTGCGAGGTCTCGACGAGCTCGGCGGCCATCACCCACGCGGGCGGCTTCTTCGCGAGGCTCGACGACGGATGGATCATGAACCGCGTCTGCCGCGCGCCGATGTACACGCGGGCCTCCGGGTTCCACATGCCGATCTTGCTGAGTAGCCCCGGCAGGAGCGCGCGATGGATCTGCTCGGCGTTCGCCGATTGTGGATTGGGGGAGAAGCCCAGCTCGCGCATCACGCGGATCAGCTGCTCGTGGATGTCCTCCCACTCGCGCATCCGGTTGTAGGACAGGAAGTTCTCGCGGCAGAGCTTGTGCAGCTGGCTGCGAGAGCGCCCGCGGCCCTCCTGCCAGAACGCCCAGATCTTGAGGTAGCTCGCGAAGTCGCTGCCCTCGTCGCGGAACTTCCGATGCGCCTCGTCGGCGCGCTGCTGCTGGGGCTTGCGGCCGATCGCGCGGATCCTGGAGCCCGAGCGCCGCGGCGATCACGAGCACCTCCCGCAGCGCACCTTCGTCGTTGCCGCCGAGGATCATCCGCCCGAGCCGCGGATCGATCGGGAGCCTGCCGAGCTGCTCGCCGAGCGGCGTCAGCTCGCCACGCTCGTCGAGACCGCCGAGCTCCTCGAGCACGCGATAGCCTTCGTCGATCGCGCGCTGCTGGGGCGGATCGAGGAACGGGAAGCGCTCGATGTCGCCGAGCCGGAGCGCCTTCATGCGCAGGATGACGCCGGCGAGGCTCACGCGCTTGATCTCGGGATCGGTGTGCGCGCGCCGGCTGTCGTAGTCCTGCTCCTCGTACAGGCGGAAGCACACGCCGCTCTCGGTGCGACCGCAGCGGCCCTTGCGCTGATCGGCGCTGGCCCGCGAGATCGGCTCGACGAGGAGCTGGGAGACGCCGGTCCGCACGCTGTAGCGGTTGACGCGAGCCACCCCGGCATCGACGACGTACACGATCCCGGGGATGGTCAGCGAGGTCTCGGCGACGTTGGTCGCGAGGACCACGCGCCGCTGCGGCAACCGCTGGAACACGCGCTGCTGCTCGGCCGCGGACAGCCGGGCGTACAGCGGCAGGATCACCGTGTGAGGCAGCGCGCGCTGCTCGAGCTCGCCCATCGCCTCGCGGATCTCGCGCTCGCCGGGCAGGAACACCAGCACGTCGCCGCGCGGATCGAGCTCGGCGATCTCGTTGACGGTGTTGGCCACCGCGTCGATCAGGTCGCCCTCGTCGGGGCGCGGCGGCCGGTACAGCACGTCGACCGGGAAGGTGCGGCCCGACACCTCGATCACCGGCGCGCCGTCGAAGAACTGGGCGAACCGCTCGGTGGCCAGGGTGGCCGAGCTGACGATCACGCGCAGCTCGGGCCGCCGCGGCAGCAGCCGCTTGAGGAAGCCGAGGAGGAAGTCGATGTTGAGGCTGCGCTCGTGGGCCTCGTCGACGATGATCGTGTCGTAGCCCCGCAGCAGCGGATCGCCCTGGATCTCGGCGAGCAGGATGCCGTCGGTCATGAACTTGATGTACGAGGTCTTCTTGACCTTGTCGTTGAATCGCACCTTGTAGCCCACCACCTCGCCGAGCTCGGTGTGGAGCTCTTCCGCCACCCGTGCTGCCACGCTGGTGGCCGCGATCCGCCGTGGCTGCGTGCACGCGATCTGCCCGTTCACGCCCCGCCCCATCGCCAGGCAGATCTTCGGCAGCTGCGTGGTCTTGCCCGAGCCGGTCTCGCCCGCGACGATGATCACCTGGTGAGCGTCGATCGCGTTGACCAGATCGATCACGCGGGCGGTGATCGGCAGCTCGGGCGGGAACGACACCCGATCACTGAGGCGCATCCCCGGCCGCAGCACGGAGACCGACGGCGCGCCTGGGGAGTCCACGGTCGGGGGAAGCTAGCCGGACGGGTCCAACGTCGCAAGCCTTGGGTCCGCCCCGCTTTACCGGCGGGCTACTCGCCGACGCAGGAGTTGACGTCGCGGGCGGCGAAGTCGGTGGCGTCGAGCTGCGCGGTGAAGTCGAAGGCCCCGGCGAACTCCAGCGTGCAGTTCTCCACCACGCCGTTCGTGTACTGCAGCGCCTTGCGCCCGTGCAGCGCGAGATCGAGCGAGATCTCGAGCCGCCGGTGGAAGTCGCTGGTGACCAGCGCGGGGTACGGCGCGAACTCGCCCGTGGCCTCGGTGACGTCGAGCTGGTACGGCACGTCCGGCAGGACCGTGTAGCACTCGGGCGCGGACGCCGTGGGGCGATAGCTGATCCGCAGGCCGGAGTCGTCGGTCTGCAGTGCGTGGACGCCGGCACCGAGCCGCCGCGAGTCATCGATCTCGAACGTCAGGAGCAGCCGCTCGCCACCGCTCTCGCACGTCAGGTCCACGGTGGTGCGGGTCTCGGCGTTGGCATCGCGATCGCCCGAGGCGCGCGACGTGATCGTGCACGGCGCGCTACCGGGGGCCGCGGCCCGATCGAACGTCTGGTTCAGGCCGCCATCGACAGTGACGCTGCCGCCGAGCCTCGAGAATGTCGCGTCGCCCGGCTGGCACGGGCCCGGATCCGAGGGGCACGCTGCGAGGAGCGAGAGCGCGGAGGCGAGCAGGAGCTTGGTGGACGGCATGCCCTGGTGCATTTCAAGTCCTGTGCCTGGCGCATTCCGCGCACTTGGCCGAGCGCGCCGAAGGAGATCCGGACAGCCGTGTCGCGATCGCTGGGGTTCCTGCGAACCCACTCGTCACAGGATGATGTGGCCGCAGACGTTGGGCGCATCGCCACCGCCACAGCTCGAGCCAGTGGGGCAGGTACCGCAGTCCACCGTGCCCCCGCAGCCGTCGCCGAGCGCACCGCACGTGGCGCCGACCTCGGCGCAGGTGCGAGGGACACACAGGCCGGTGCCGCACACACCCGGGCCGCCTCCGCCGCAGGTCCGGCCGTTCGTACAGCTCCCGCAGCTGAGCACCACGCCGTCGTCGCAGCCATCGCCCGAGAAGCCGCACTCGAGGCCGAGGTCCCCGCACGTCTTGGGGATGCACGAGGTCGGTGGCGGCCCGATGCACGAGGCGAGATCGAACATCAGGAACTCGAGGGTCTTCTCCTGCGGTGTCATCGGCCCTTCGGAGCACTCTGCCGGGAACGTGACGCCGTTCGCGCTCGCATCGGAGACATGGAAGTCGCTGTACAGCACACGGCCGCAGCGCTTGCTGGGTGCCGCCGCAGGAGCGTAGGCCGCCGGCGTGTCGAACGAGTATTGCAGCGGGGCGGAGAGCGCCGGATCCGTGGAGTACAACCAGCGTTGCGCCGGCGTGGCATCGGCGGTGGCGGGCAGCGCGCTGACGGCATCGAAGTCGTGGCGCACCGCCTGGACGGGGATCTGCCCGGCGGTCGTCGACGCGCCCACGAGCTGGAGCCAGCTCGCGAACGCGATGCGACGCGCCTGGGTCGCCGGATCTCCCTGCAGCGTCTGATCGACCTCGCCCACCACCGCGTCGGTGGTAGACGGCTGGTTCACGAGCCAGCTCGCGGTCTGGGAGAACGGCTTGGGCCCCACATTCGAGCCGGCGGTGCCATCGCTGTTCGTCAACCACACGTAGCTGAAGTGCGTGGCGAACACGCGACCGCCCGCGTTCGCGAAGTTGATCACGCGCTGTTGATCGGCGGCGGACTTCGGCACTGGGCTGCCCACGCACTCGAACAGGGCCATGTCGTACTTGGCGAGCTGCGCGGGCTGGGTGTAGAGGGTCGACGCATCCGGCGTGGTGCTGTCGATCTGCGCGCCCGTGTCCTTGTAGAGGTGGACGCGTCCCGTGCCGGTCGGGTTCGTGAACTCGCCGTCCGCCACGCCGATCTTGCGGAGCACGCAGTGCAGCGTGTCGACGTCGCCGGTGCTGAACGCCATCCGCGGGATGTCGGAGCGAACATCGCCTGCCTCGCCGAGGCGGCTTCGCGGGAGGTGGGTCTGCGCGTTGGTCAGCGTGGTCGCGGCACAACAGGCGACGCTCGGGATCGTGATCTGCCGACGCCACCGTCCGAGCTGGATCACGAGAGGAATCTGCGTCCCACACGGTGCATCGGGGAGCGTGAACGTCCCATCGACGCCCGTCGTGGTGCTCACGAGCGGTGATCCAGACACCAGCGATCGGCACGAATCACACGACACGCCGGGCGTGAACGCCGTGACGCCGTAGCTCGGCGCACCGACCGCGCCGTTCGGGACGTAGACCAGCGCGCCGTAGATCGGATCCGGGGCGCCCCACAGGCTCGTGTCGGCGTGGCCCGGCGCGGTCACCGTGCCGCGGATCGTCGTCTTCGGCTGGCTCGGGCAGGCGTCTTGCTGCGCGCACAGGCCCACGCACGGCGGGACACCGCAGGTGTTCGCAACCCCCGCGCCGCCGCACTCCTGCCCCGCGGGACACCCACCACAGCTTGGCGTGAGCCCACCGCATCCGTCGGAGACCCGGCCGCAGGTCGCCCCCGCATCCGCGCAGCTGCGCGGGGTGCAGCCGCGGCCGCAGGTGAACGCCACGCCATCACCTCCGCACACCTCGGGTGCGAGGCACGTGCCGCAGTCCACGGTGTCACCGCAGCCGTCACCGATCGGGCCGCAGGTCGCGTGCGCCGAGGCGCAGGTCACGAGGCCACAGCCCACGTGTGCATCGATGTCCACCGTCGGAAACGGCGGATAGCTGTCGCCGCGGCTGCAGCCCATGACCACGAGGGCTCCACCGACGACGAGCAACCACGCCCGCACCATGCCGCCAGCGTAGCACGTCAGACGAAGCGGACCGAGATGCGCATCGCCGGAGGATCGGTCGGGCCGAGCACGAGCTCGACGGTGGCCTCGTCGACCTCGCACGCCCGCGCGATCCGGGGGAGCTGCCCGACCGCGCCGTGCTCGGGATAGAAGCCACCCACCATGCTCTGGATCGGCTGCCACTCCACGCGATCCCACGCCAGCGTGACCCGCGGCTCCACCACGCCGGCCTTCGCACGCAGGCTGGCCCGCGTCCGCGATGCGCGCGCGAGCGAGCGGTGCAGTCCACCGGCGATCCGGCGCTGCGCGGCCGTCACCCCGAGGGTCTCGGCCACGCCATCGATCCGCGCGAGGGTCGCATCGCACGCAACGGCGTCACCGTTCTCGTGCTCGACCACGTAGGTCCACGTGGTGCCATCCCACGCGAGGGCGGTCAGCTCGTCCCCGAGCGTGGTCACCAGCGCGGGCGATCCGGGCGGCAGCGCGGCCTCGTCCGATCGCGCGGTCACGCCGTTGGCATCGAGCTCGAGCTCCAGCTCGTCACCGGGGAGGGCATCGAGCCACGCGCCACAGATCTTGCGCGCTGTCTCCCGCGCGACACGCGTGGTCACCCAAAGCGCATCGAGGCCGTGGGGCATCGTGACCATGAGATACCGACTGCACTCCTCGGACACCGGCGCCAGGCGCTGGAGCAGCTTCGTGGTCATGATGCCGAGCAGGTTGCCGAGCGAGACGATCCGCCCGAGCTCTCCGAGCTTGTCGATGGCCATAGGTGGCGGATTGGTCACGCCCGCGACGATAACTCACCACCAACAGGTCGCAAGCCTTGCAGCCCCGCCAGAGCGGCCGCAATTCATGCAGGCCCGGCGTCGTGTGCGGCGGCTTCAAGGCGGCACGCCGTTCGCACTCCTTGGGGCATGACCAGCGTGGGCACGAGCGCCACATGCGAGATCGGCAGGCCGAAGATCCTCGTCGTCGACGACGATCCGGCGGCGCGCGTGATGCTGTCCGATCTTCTCGCTGGCGAGGGGTACGCGGTCACCGCCACCTCCGATGGTCTGACAGCGTTGACCGTGGTCGAACGAGCGGTGCCCGACATCATCATCAGCGATGTGTCGATGCCCGGAATGGATGGCTTCGAGCTGGTCCGCGAGCTCCGCGCCCGCGCCGCGTCGGCGGAAGTTCCGATCCTCCTGCTGTCCGCGATCGCGCAGTCCGCACGCCGAGTCACCGGCCTCGACCTCGGCGCTGATGACTTCGTGGCCAAGCCGGTGGACCTCGACGAGCTGCTCGCACGCATCCGCGCCCTGCTCCGGCGCGCGCGGCAGCGCGAGGAGATCGAACGGCGGGCGACCCTCGATCTGCTGACCGGCGTCCTCAATCGTGCGGGTCTCGATGCCGCCTTGCACCGCGAACAGCAGCATGCGCTGCGGACCGGCGAAGCTCTCTCGATCTTGATGATCGATCTCGACCGGTTCAAGACGCTCAACGACGAGCACGGTCACCTGGCCGGAGATCGTGCGTTGCGTTGCGTTTGCGGACGCGCTGCTCGCGGCCGTGCGGGGGCAGTGACTACGTCGGACGCGCTATGGAGGCGACGAGTTCCTGATCATCCTACCCCGCCGCCTCCTCCTCCGCCGCCGCGGCTCGCCGCGCGGCTCCGCAGCGTCCGGATGCCGGCGATCTCCGTCGGTGCCGAGGGCGAGATCGTCGTTCAGATCTCGATCGGCGAGGCGACCATGACGCCCGATGACACGATCGAGAGCCTGGTCGAGCGCGCCGACCGCGCGATGTACCGGATCAAACGTACGAGTCAGGCGCCGGCGACGATCCCCGCGTGATCCGCACCTAGGCCCGCCGCGCCGGCGCTTCCACCAGCGCCCGATCCGGCCCGGCACGAACAGCCAGCGATGGCGCAGCAGGTAGATCACGATCCCCACGTTGGCCACGAGGGTCAGCGCCTTGCCGAGCGTCGGCTCCACCGCGAGGTGATGGATCTCGAACGGGATCAGCGACGAGGTCACGAGCACGGTCAGCCACTCGGCCCACACCCGGCGCCGGTGGAGGCCCCACGCCTCGAGGAACATCACGCCCGCGAGCGCGATCGCCGCCGCGCCGAGGCCGGCGATGCGCCCCGGGGTCAGCGTCAGCATTCGATCGAGCACCCCCTCCACGTGCGGGCCCGCGGGATCGATCCCGAGCCACTCCACGAGATCGGTGGCGAGCGCATGAAGATCGCGGTGGCGGAGCACGAAGGCGGTGACGCCGAGCACCGTCAGCAGGCAGCCCTTGACGAGCTTCCAGATGATGATGACGCGCACCCCGAAATCGGGACGCCGGACCTCGGACTTGACGAGCTGCGCGACCTCGTCGCGGAGGTGCGGCTCGCTCATGGAGGCACCGTAGCATCTGTGTGATCGTCGATGTGCGGGACCGGTGGCTTGCGCCAGGCCCGGGTGGAGAGCGTCGTCGCGATCTTGCCGCGGCGCAGCTTCAGGATGGTGACGGCTGTCCACCCCGGCCGGTGCGGGTACTCGAGCACGACCTCGCCGCAGGTCCAGATCGTGTGACCGTCGCACCACGGGCTGAACTCCGTGGGCATGTCGGGCTCGCCGTCGCCATCCTGGTCGGGCGCCGCGGGATCGGTGCCGATGCATGCCGGCATCGTCGTGAATCGAGCGAGCGGCTGCTCTACGACCGAGAGCCGCGCATCGATCGTGGTGCCGAGCGTGCGCAGGCTCGCGTCCGTCGCGGGCTCCGCGACGATCGCCTGCGCCTCCTTCATGGTCCACACCGGGATCGTGGAGATCAGGCGCGCATCCGCGGCGCGCAGGATGCGGAGCTCGATCTGCGCGTCGTCGAGGTGGTTGCGCAGCCGCTGGCGCTCGTACTCCCCGAGCTAGTAGTCGAGGTAGCCACGCATCGCGCCGGTGATCAATCCGCGCGCCGGGGTGAGGTCGTTGGTGTTCCACGCCTCGTTGAGCCGCCCGTAGACGAACTGGATCCGGGCCCTGCAGCGCGGCGGCCGTGACGTGGGGATCGTCCGCGGCGATCGCGGCCATGAGATCGTTGGCGTCGGGGTCGACCAATCGCCTCGCGAAACCCGCGCTCCGCAGCCTCGGTCATGAACGTGGCCATGCTGCATCGTAGAGCACCTTGGGCGCTCAGACGTCGAGACGGCGCCGCCACCGTCATCGACCGCGCCATCATCCGGCAGGCCATCCAGCCCTCCATCCCCGGCCCGACGTCGATCACCCCGGGGTGCGTCGACGCCGCCACGCCGCGAGAGGTCGATCGGCTCGGCGAGCGGCGTGTTCGCGAGCGCCGCGAGCGCCGCGAGGTGACGGCGCGCGGTGGCCCAGGCGCGATCCTGGTACGCGATCCGTGCGCGCTCGT
Organism: Myxococcales bacterium; assembly: GCA_016720595.1. Taxonomy (GTDB): domain Bacteria; phylum Myxococcota_A; class Polyangia; order Haliangiales; family Haliangiaceae; genus JABFXX01. Next base: position 4,588 of record JADKKI010000072.1, on the reverse strand, counting down.
AGAGCGCCTGGTCGGCGAGCGCACCTCCGGGGAGCGCGAGCAGCTGCGCCAGCGCGCGATCGGCCGCGGCGTGATCGCCCGTGGCGAGGGCGACCTCGGCGGCGTGATACAGCGCCTCCGCGGGCGGTGGTGGCGGCCGCCGTCGGCTCGGACTCGGACTCGGCGTCGGCGTCGGACTCGGCGTCGGCGTCGGCGTCGGCATCGGCATCGGGCTCGGTGTCGTACTCGGCGTCGGCGTCGGCGTCGGGCTCGGGCTCGGCGTCGGCGTTGGCGTCGGGCTCGGCGTCCGCTCCGCAACCGTCGAAGGCGGAAGCGGCGTGGGTTCGACCACCGGAACCGCCGGCGCTGCAGCAACCGGCGCGGACGCAACCGGCGCGGATACGACCGGAGCCGGGGAACCAGGCGCCGGCGAGGTCACCACAGCGGGGGGTGGCGCAGGGGCGACGGCGGGGCGCGTCGCGGCCGCGGGCGGTGCGAGGGCGATCGCGAGGCTGCGCTCGTGGCGTTCGGGCTGGTCGGCGATCGGCTGCGGGATCGGATGCGGCACGAGATCGTTCGAGCACACCGCCTGGTGATCGGTCACGGCTGGACGGCGGTCCGAGCGGTGACGCGCACCGTCCCGTGGGATACGGCCACGCAGGCCTCGTCGCCGTGCACCTCGATCGCGAACAGCGTGCCCACGATCTCGACCACCAGATCGGCCGCCTCGATCCAGCGAGCGCCCGGCTCCGCCTTCGAACTCGGCGAGCAGCGTGCCCGCATGCAGGCGCGCGGTCGTGCGTCGCCCGGCGGGCCGAGCAGCTCGAGGCGCGCTGGGCCGACGAGCGCCGCGCGCGCGTGTGGCCCGAGCCGCGACGTCAGCATCGCATCGGCCACCACGGTGAGGTCCGCATCGTGAGCGTCCCCGACGGACGGAGCGCGCGGATCGCGATCCACAACGTCGCGGCGGCGGCGAGCGCGCCGGAGGGCGAGGGCCGGTGCGCCGCCAGCTCGCGGCCCTGCCCTGTGCTGCGGGTTCTCGACGTCGCCCTGGATCCGCGACCATCCGCGCGCGCGTGATGTCATCGAGCCGGTCGCCCGCGGTCACGGTCCTGCGCACGACCGCGCCCTGCTCGGCCTGCGTGGCACACCGCGGGCAGCTCGGATCTCCGGCCGTCGCAGCTGTGGCTCACACGGCCTCCGCGCCTGCCCGCGCGACCAGCCTCCTCGAGCTCGGCCTGCGCGTGCTGGACTCGCTTCGCGACCGCCTCCGGTGAGGCGTCAACCAGCTCTGCGATCTCCTCGAACGACAGCCCGTCGACGACGCGCAGCCGGTACGCGACGCGCTTCTTCGCCTTGATCCGCGCGAGACACGCGAACACCCGTGCGAGCGCCTCGGCTCTGCGGCACGCCGCTCCGGCGATCCGGCGCCGTCCACGAGGCTATCGAAGAACGCGACGTCCATCGGCGTCGCCGGGCGACGCGCTGGACCCGGAGGTGCTCGCGCGCGCGATTGATCGCGATCCGATGGAGCAACGTCGACAGCTTCGCCTCGCCGCGAAAACCAGGCAGTCCCTTGTGCAGTGCGAGGAACACGTCCTGCGTCAGATCCTCCCGGTCGGGGATCGGCCCGAGGATGCGGCCGAGCCGGCGATACACCGCGTCGACGTGCGCTCGGTAGATCATCGCGAACGCCTCGGGATCGCCCCCGCGATGGCGAGCGACCAGTGCGGTGTCCACGTCATCGACCGTTCGCCGGTCGGCAGGGTCGACGAGCGCCGCGAGCATCGCGATCGCCGCGATCACAGCGCCACCTCCATCCCTGCCGCCACCCACGGAGCGGCTCGGGGCGTGGTCATCACCGTCGCGCCGTCGAGCAGGTACGAGGTCCTCGTGACGAACACGTCGGCGCCCAGCGCGAGCACGGCGCGCGCGGCACGGGTCACCGGGATCCGGATCCGCACGCTGGCGTTGCCGCCGATCAAGGCGGTGAGGTCGGCCGCGCCCGTGCGCACGTAGATCGGCGCGATGGTGAGGCCCGCGCGCAACTCGAACACGCTCGTGCGCAGCCCTCCATCCACTCGCACCACGGCCGCGATCAGCGCGACGTCACCGCCCGCGATCGCTCCTCCCTCGACCTCGATGATCCCGAGGTAGCCGCGCACAGGCTGCGCGAGATCGAGCGAGGCGGCGCCGAGCACGGAGCGCACGCCCTCCCAGCCAGCAGCGGACCCGGAGCACCCCCAGCGTACTCGGCACCTTCGAGTCAGCGGCTCGATCCGGTCCTTGCGCGGGCTGCCTGCACCACAGCCCGGCGCAGCCGCCAGTTCCGACAACAACAGGTCACTCGCCGCGAGCGCGACCAGCCGGGCCGCCGCTGGGCCCGGCGAGCCCACGCAGCGACACGTCGCGGCTGCCAGGGTGGTGTCGACGTGGACTCCGTCCGCCGTGCCGGTCACGCGAACGCGAACAGCTGCCCCGTCCGCAGGCAGCCGCATCCGCATCGCCGCGGCGAGCTCGGAGGCCTCGAAGGGTGCGGGGCCGCTCAGCTCGATGTCGATCGCGCGCTCGGCGGAGGCAGGCAGGCTCCCCCCACAGACGATCGACAGGCCGGCTGCCAGCTTCAGGCTCACGCCTCTCTCCCTTGGTCGGTCCCGCCCGCTCCGGGAGGAATTTTCTTTCGGGCCCGAGTCTGGCGACTGAGCGGCTGGAGGCTCTCATGCGCACGGTCTTGTTCACGTTTGTCGTCGGCGCCCTGGCCGCCTGTTCGCTGTACCGAGAGGACCAGTCTACGCTCTCCGTGACCGCGCCCGATGCGGGATCGTGGGGGGTGGTGGAGGAGCCCCGACGGAGGTGTCTGGAACCCGGATGGCGGCGGCGGAGGTGGCGCTGGTGCCCCCGACGGCGGTGCCCCGTGTGGCGGTGATCTGGAGGATAACAACATTCCCAACAATAGCGGCGGAGCCGGAGGGTGGGACGGAGGGAGTGGCGGCGGAGGCTCGGATGGGGGGAGCGGCGGCGGAGGCTGGGACGCAGGCGCCGGACCGGACTGAGCCTCCGCGCGGAGTGGCGGCGGGGTGCATGCCGCCGTTGTTCAGCCGCGGCCTGGCTTTTGCCGGGATCTCTTCCTTGAGGTTCGCGATCTCCTCGTCCCGTGCCTGCAGCTCCGCCTGCGCCTTGCTGAGCTCGTCGAACATGCCCTTCACGTTCGCGAACAGCCCGTCCTCGAGCCGAACCAGCGTGCTGTCGAGGGCGGGCGGCGTAGGCTCGCTCGCCTTCGGCGTGGCCGTCTCGGCCTCCGTCAGCTCGTGGTTGAGCTGTCGAAGCAGCGCGCGGAGCCGCTTCCTGACATCTTCCGGGAGCGGGTCAAAGGCGATGCCCACCCCGGGCGCGAGGCCGGGCTCGTCTCCGGCGCGCAACGGCACCACGTTGACCACGCGACCGCTGACCTGGAACGATCCTTCGAGGCCGGGCCGCACGAGATCGACGAGCACCGCGACCCCGATCGGCAGCGAGACCGCGGTGCGCACGAACATCCCACCGGATGAGATGTTCTCGACCGCGCAGGCCGCCGCTCGCCGGTCCGCGCGGACGTGCCCGGCGACGCGCGGTGCCTTCAGCCTACGATGCCGCCGCTTCTCCACCCTTCCACGCTAGCACCGGAAGCCAGCTGGACGGATCAGTGAGCGGGATTGGGAAGCCAGGAGATCCGTCCTTCGGCGATCACGTAGACGCGATCGGGCGCGACCACCAGGCCGCCCCTCACGGGTCGCCGTGGCCCTCGGAATCTGCCATCGTGAGGCGGCATGGAGATCTGGGACGAACCGAACCGCCTGTGCACGCTCTATGCGGGCACGACGCCGATCTGGTCACTCACCTCTCGAATCAGATCGGGACGGTGAAGACCTACGCAGCAGGTCCTCGTCGGCCTGTGCGGCCTCGCGATCACCGTGACCGGGTTCTCCGGTGCGCACATGATCCGCGCGGGCTCGCTGTCGGCGGGCCTGATGGTGCTCGGGATCGGGCTCGTCCTCGTCGGCCTGGTCATTGTCCATCCGCACGATCACCCTGCTTCGCTGGGTCAGTCAGGAGCTACGCGATCACCTGGTGGACACCGCGGTCGCTGATCCAGCGACGCAATCGGCAGCAGCGGATGCTGTCGGTGGCCGCCGTGTTCGTCGTCGCCGGTCTGGCTTCGTATCTCGCCGCCGTCATGGTCGCCGCGCTGTCGACCGGCGCGAACTTCTCGGGCTGACACGCGATGAGTCCACGCAAGTCTGGCGAACGATCTTGCACCTGGTGCAAGGCTTGCGCGATCGGCGCTGGGAACCACGGCGACGAGCTGGCGAGGGTCATGCACACACAGCGGGGATGATCTTTTCCCGTCCTGTTTCGAGTTACATGACTGCCGACGTCGCGACCGTTGGCCCCGATGTCATGCTCTCCGTCGTCGCGCGCAAGCTGGCAGAGCGCCGGATCTCCGCCCTCGCCGTGGTCGATGACAAAGCGCCCGCTGGGCGTGATCTCGCGCACCGATCTGGTCCGCATTGGTCAGGCCAGGCCGGCACCCACCGGAAGGCCTCGGCGCTCACGCTTCCGGAGAAGCGCG
>JADKKI010000071.1 GCA_016720595.1 Myxococcales bacterium | reverse complement strand
GATCATCCCCACGCTGCGGCGGCGGGCGTTGCGCCTGGCGCCGCTGACGCAGCCGGACACGCTGAGCGGCGGCGGGGCGGTCGGCAGTCCGCGCGATGGTATCCGCGGCGCCGGCCCAGGCTTCGGCCCCGGCCCGGGCTTCGTCACCGACCCGGACCCGCTCGGCCTGCGGCGGCCGCGCGTGCCAGGCCTCGTGACGCCCGAGCACAACTGGCTCGAGGACGCGCTCGACCGCGACCCGCTGATCCGCAGCCTGCCGTCGTGGATGGGCGACAAGGTGAAGGGCGCGCTGGGCGACGCCGACGAGAAGGTGGCCGAAAAGGTGATCGACGCGCTGCCGCTCGACGACAAGGCCAGGGCGGCGCTGCAGGCACTCGTCAAAGGGTTGCTGCAGCGCGCGAAGGGCAAAACCTGGAAGCCGCCGGAGGCACCGCCGCGCGGCGCCGAGTTCGGGCCGCAGCCGGAGTTTCCGAAGTCCCCGGGGCAGGTCCTGATCCCCGGGCCGAAGTTCGAGTTCTGACGCCTCCCCAGCCGACCATGCGCGCCACAATTGCCCCGAGCCACGCGAACCCGACCGCCTCGAGCCCGGGCGGGCAAGCGTCGAGCCTACTCGTGCAGGCCAAGTGCGACTGCGCTTCGGCCACAGCGCAGGCCGAAGGGTCGTGCGCGACCTGCGATGCAGAGCCGACGCTGGCGCTGCAGCCGGCGCTGCTGCCCGGGCACGACTTCTGCCGCATCCGCGTCAACGCGGCGACACGGTCGGGCACGCTCGCCGATCGCAGCGACCCCCTCGAACTCGAGGCCGACCGCACGGCCGAGCAGGTGCTGCGGCGGCTGGCCGCACTGCCTGACCCAGGCGCACCGGCCGCACCGGTGGCCACGTCGACCGCGCCGCTGCACAGCATGCCGCGGGCCGAGCCGGCGCTGCAGCGCCAGGCGGATCCGGACGAAGGCGCCGCGGACGCCGCCGCCGATGCGGCGCTGGCCGGCCCCGAGCTCGAAGCGGCCCCGCCCGGTGATGACGATGCCGGCGCAGCCAACGACGATGATGACGCGGGTGACGCCGGCGACGCCGTGCAGGCCGATGGCCCGGCGAGCGCCGGTGCATCGGTCGGCGGGCGGTTGCGCGAGTCAATCGACCGTTCACGCGGAGGTGGCCAGCCTTTGCCCGGCGGCCTGCGCAGCGGCCTCGAGACCGTCTTTGGTGCTGACTTCGCCGCGGTGCGCATACACGCCGACGCGCAGGCGGCGGCGCTGGCCGGCTCGATTCACGCCCGCGCGTTCGCAACCGGGCGCGACATCTACTTCGGTGCCGGCCACTACGACACCCAGTCCGAGACCGGCCGGCGCTTGCTCGCGCACGAACTGACCCACGTGCTGCAGCAGGGCGCCGCGCCCTCGACCGCACCGGCGCCGCTGGCGCGCGCGCCGCTCGACACCGTGCAGCGCGACCCCGATCCGACAAAGCCAAAGCGCGAGCTGGTCGGTGAGTTCCACTATTTCGACGCGAAGGGCGACACGCTGCGTGTGATCCCGGCGACGCAAAACGCCGATTTCGGTATCCGGCCGGGCTACTACGAAGTGACCGTCACGCTGATCCCCGGGTCGCAGTCGCACTACGACGTTCGCGTCAAGGGCGTCGGCGAGTACGAGGTGGCTTCGTCGAACCCGACGGAATTTGCCAAGCTGGTGAAACGTGCCGACCGGGTGTTCCTGCTGGTCTACGGCAAAGCCGGGACTGCGGTGCCGGGCGAAGCGCGCGACAAGCCTTCCGCCGACGACCCGACCGGGCCGGCCGCACCCCCCGGCGCGCAACCGCCGACCGACGAGCAGAAGCCGGGCGGCGCCGGCGGCCAGCCCGACGCCGGCAAGGGCGAGCAGCGCGACGACAAGCCCGGTGGTGGCAGCGGCACCGGCAAGCAGGACGGCAAGGGTGGCAGCGGCACCGGCGCAGACAAGGACAAGGACCAGGGCGCCGGCCTGCCGGGTGAGAAGAAGGGCAGCAAGATGGGGGTCTTCGGCTTCCTCGACCTGCCGCAGCCGCTGATCGACTTCATGGAGAGCGCGCTCGAGGTGCTCGGCGACTCCGCCGAAATGCAGGCCATGTCCGACAGCCTGCTGATGCTGAAGGAACTGGCCGAACACCGTGATGCGCTTGGCGATCTATTCAAGGATGCCGACACGCTGATCGAGATTGCGCTCGGGCTGAAAGACAACGCCGCGATCAGCGCGATCGAGGCGTGGGCCAACAAGGAGGTCAAGCCCTCGAAGGCCGGCGCGGGTGTCAAGCACAAGGGCATCGCGCGGCTTGCCGCCAAGTTGGTGGCGACCGCCGCGAAGTTGCGCAAAGTGCTCAAGCCGATCTTCAAGGTTCGCAGCACGGTGCAATCGGCCGTGGGCGGCGTCGGGCTGCTGCTCGAGGCGGTGCCGGCGCTCGAATCCTTGCTCTCGATCGCGGCCGATCCGAGCAAGCTCTCCGATCTCGACATCGAAGCCGCGGTCGACGATTTCGCGGTCGACTTCGCTGCGCAGATCAAGCTGAAGCTCGACTTCGCACCGAAGGCGCTGAAGGCCGGCATCGAGAAATTCGCCGAGTCGGATCTCGTCAGCTACGAGGAGCTGGCGGCGGCCGTCACGGCGGCCGTGCTCACGTTGGTGCCGAAGCAGTACAAGCCCGCCGTCAAGGTCGGCAAGGAACTCGGCATCGACCGCGCCATCTCGGACAACGTGATCGCGCCGCTGATCCCGAAAGAGGCGCTCGATGGCGTCAACGACGTGCTGCGTTCGCTGATCGCGTTGGTCGAGCCGACGCTCGAATCCGCGGCCGACACGATGCAGAAGATCGTCGACGACCTCGCGCCGGGCTTTCTTGCCGAGCTGCCGGCCGAGGTGCGCAAGGTCATCAAGCCGTCGCGCCACGGCCGCGGGCCGGCGCGGCGCTCGTCGGCGCGGGCGATCGCCGGGCTGGTGCAGCGTTCGCACGGTACGCCGCTTGACGAAGACACGCGTGGCGCCGCCGAAACTTCGATGGGCGAGCTGTTCGGCGGCGTGCGCGTGCACACCGACGGCGCGGCGCAGCAGGCGAGCGAGCGCCTGGGCGCGAACGCGTTCGCGATCGGCAACGACGTCTACTTCGGGCCGGGCCGGTTCGACCCGGCCAGCCAAGGCGGGCGCCGGCTGCTTTACCACGAGCTCGCGCACACAGCGCAGCAGCAGCAACGTGGCGGCATCGGACTGCAGCCTGATTACAAAGAGCTGCTGAAGAGGCTGGCGAAGCGCTTCTCGGCGTCGGTGATCGCCGAACTGCGCGGCGCCTCGACGACCTCGCCGGCGAAGCAAAAGCAGATCGAGGACATCAAGGACAAGGTCGAAAAGCTGATCGGCCGCAAGGTCGAATCGCGCGACCGGCCGAAGCTGCCGACGGGCTACATGTACATCCCGAATGACAAGGGCAAGATCCAGACGATCCGGCGTGCGGTCGCATGGATCCGCTTCCTGCCGGCGCTGACGATCGACAGCAAGACGCGCAAGATCAAACTCGCCGCGACCTTGTCGCGTTTCGACCCGAAGGCGCCGATGCGCCGTGCGCTGCGCGCCTCGCTCGGCTGCACCGGCAAGCAGGAGGCCCACCACCTGATCCCGCTGGAGCTGTACTTCCACCCGGTCGTCGAGACCGCGAAGAAGAATGGTTTCCGCTTCAACGGCGGTGACAACGGGCTGTGCATCTCGGACAAGATCCACGCCGGCTCGCACCCGGTTTACACCGGCGGCGTGCGCAACCGGCTCGACAGCCTGAAGCTGTCGTTCGGCGCCGACTGGGGCAAGCTGCAAAAGCCGTTCGAGGCGCTGATCGAGAGCCTGCGGGCCGACTTGAAAAAGCGCAGGAGTAAGCTGGCATGACCGCGCCGAGCCGCCCCAAGAGCGAAGTCCGCGGTGCGCAGCCCGAAGGGAGTTCGGTGAGCGCACACGCTGGCAAGTTCTGGGTCTGGTCGGCGTATGCCACGCAGGCCGGCACCGCGTTCGTCACCGAGATCGGCGGCCTGCGCGATGCCGACACGCGCAGGCTGCTCGGCGGCGAGAAACTGGCGCGCATTCCGCGCCTCGTCGTGCAGCGCTTCGAACCCGGTCGGTTCACCGATGCGCTCGGCGCCTACATCGGCCTGCTGCTGCTCGCGCCGGTGCTGGTCGAGGTGCTGCAAGCCGCGGGTGCGCGGCTGCAACTGGTGCCGATCGGTGTGGCCGCTCAGCCCGAACTCGCGTACGCGATCGCCAACGTGCTCGAGCACGTGCCGGCGCTCGACCTCGAACGCTCGAAGCTGACGAGGTTTGCCGGCACCGACGTGATCGACCGTGTGTCGCACCTCGCGCTGCGCCCGATCGCCGCCGACGCGCCGCCGATCTTCCATGCGGCCGAGCACCCGCTGCTCGTGGTGGTGAACGACGAGCTGCGGCAGCGGCTGCAAGCCGCAAGCCCGCATCCGGGCGTGCTGACGCCGGTCGAGGAGTGGCGCAATGACCGCTGAACGCCGCAACCCGCAACAACCCGCCGCTCGCGCACGACGGCGCACGGGAGCCGCGCCATGAGCACCTTCCCCAACTCCCCCAAGCTGATCAAAGCCGGCCTCGTCATCGTCGATGCCGGCACCGCGCGTGTGCTGCGCATCATCTCGCTGCAATACAACAGCGACTCGCTGACCCGCTCGCTCACGGCGCAGACGGCCGGCGGCAGCGACCACGACCGGGTCGAACCGATGCGTTTCAAGGGTCCCGCGGTCGAGACCTTCAAGCTCGAAGCCGACATCGACGCGACCGACCAGCTCGAGTTCCCCGAGCAGAACCCGAACGCCGGGCAATACGGCATCCAGCCGCAACTCGCGTTGCTCGAATCGCTGGTCTACCCGACCGCATCGCAGCTCGCGTCGGTCGATTCGCAGGCGAGCTCCGGCACGCTCGAGATCGCGCCGATGCTGGCGCCGCTGGTGCTGTTCGTGTGGGGCAAGAACCGCATCGTGCCGGTCAAGGTCAGTGATTTCAGCATCACCGAAGAGGCCTTCGACGCGGCGCTGAACCCGATCCGCGCCAAGCTCAATCTCGGCCTGCGCGTGATGTCGACCGACGACCTCGGCTTCGGCACGAAGGGCGGCAGCCTGTACATGGCCTACCTGCAGAACAAGGAGAAGCTCGCGACCAAGGTGCAATCGGCGAGCTTCGCGACGCTCGGCATCGGAGGGATCGCCTGATGGACCCGGTGCAGGCCTTTCTGCAAGCCAACGCGCTGACGCCGCCGGCCTTCGCGCCGACAAGTCGGTACTACGGCATCGCGACCTCGCAGCTGGTGCAGGCCGATGGCCGCACGCTCGTGTTCGTGCAGCGCCGCTTCCTGCCGCCGCCCGAGAACTTCGCGTTGCTGCAGACCGTGAACATCGTTGCCGGTGACCGGCTCGACAACCTCACCGCGCAGCACATCGGCGACCCCGAGCAATCGTGGCGGCTGTGCGATGCGAACCGCGCGATGCAGCCCGAGGCGCTGGTCGTGAACGTCGGCGCCACGCTCGCGATCACCTTGCCCGAAGGCGTGCCGGGGGTCGGCGATGGCTGATAAGCTGGCCAAGGGCATCCAGATGACGCTGATGATGGGGCCGATCATCCCGGTGCCCGCGCCGCGCGTCGTGATGGACGCGCTCACCGGCGTCGAGGTGCGCACGTCCGACGGCGCGGCGAGCGGGTTTCAGCTCACGTTCCAGTTCACCAGCAAGTCGGAGCTGAACACGATCTTCCTGATCGCCGCCGGCAACACCGCGTCGATCGGCACGCCACCGCTACGCGTGCTGCTGATCGTCACGCTGAACGGCACGCCGCAGCCGCTGTTCGACGGCGTGATGACGAACGTCGAGGTGCAGGCCGGCAACCGTGGCTCGCCCGGCACCGTGACCGTCACCGGCGAAGACCTGACCAAGGTGATGGACATGCAGGATTTCAGCGGCCTGCCGTTCCCGGCGATGCCGATCGAGGCACGCGTGGCGCTGCTGTGTGCGAAGTACGCGGCGTTCGGGATCATCCCGCTGCCGATCCCGATCCTGTTCCCCGATGTGCCGATCCCGATCGACAAGATCCCGGCACAGAAGGGCACCGACCTGGCCTACATCCGCGAGCTCGCCGACGATGTGGGCTACGTGTTCTACATCGAGCCCGGGCCGGCGCCGGGCACCAACATCGCGTACTTCGGCCCCGAGATCAAGCTCGGCGTGCCGCAGCCGGCGCTGAACGTCGACATGGATGCGCTGACCAATGTTGAGTCGCTGAACTTCAGTTTCGACCCGACCAAGGGCGTGTTGCCGATCATGTTCATCCAGAACCAGCTGACGCGCGTGCCGATCCCGATTCCGATCCCGAACCTCAACCCGCTGCAGCCGCCGCTCGGCGTGCTGCCGACGCCGATCAGCAACCTGAAGATCCTGAAAGACACCGCGAAGCTGAACCCGATGCAGGCGATCTTGCGCGGTCTTTCCGAAGCCAAGAAGTCGCAGGACTCGGTCAGCGCCAAAGGCAGCCTCGATGTGCTGCGCTATGGCCGCGTGCTGAAGGCGCGCGGGCTGGTTGGCGTGCGCGGCGTCGGCGTTGCGTACGACGGTCTGTACTACGTGCAGAGCGTGACCAGCACGCTGAAGCGCGGCGAGTTCAAGCAGAGCTTCAACCTCACCCGCAACGGGCTGATCTCGATCACGCCGAGGGTGCCGGTATGAGCGAAAAATACTTTGGCAAGTACCGCGGCCTGGTGCTCAACAACATCGACCCGATGCAGATGAACCGGCTGCAGGTCCAGGTGCCCGATGTCGGCGGGCTGATTCCGGTCACCTGGGCGATGCCGTGCGTGCCGGTGGCGGGCATCCAGAACGGCATGGTCGCGCTGCCGATGATCGGCTCGGGTGTGTGGATCGAGTTCGAGCAGGGCAACCCGGATTACCCGATCTGGGTCGGCTGCTTCTGGGGCAGCGCCGCCGAGGTGCCGGTACTCGCGCGTGCCACGCCGCCGGGGGTGCAGGCGATCACGTTCCAGACCCCGCTGCAGAACGGCCTGACGATCAGCGACCTGCCCGGCCCGACCGGCGGGATCATGCTGAAGAGCGCGACCGGTGCGACGCTGATTGTCAACGACACCGGCATCTACATCCAGAACGGCAAGGGCGCGTCGATCGTGATGACCGGCCCCACCGTTACCGTCAACGCCGGCGCGTTGACGATCGTCTAGCGGAGCGCAGCCACCATGCCCGGCCCCTTACTCCACCTCGGCGCCACCGTGCTGTGCAGCCACGGCGGCCAAGCCATGCCGAGCGCGCCGAATCCGCGCGTGCTGGTCTCGGGGCAGCCGGTCGCGACGATGGCCGCGCCTTACCTCGTCGCCGGCTGTGCCTTCGTGCCGCCGGGCGGCAACGGCCCGTGCGTGACAGCGCAGTGGATGGTCGCAGCCACGCGCGTGTTCGTCGGTGGCGTGCCCGCCGTGCTGCTTGACAGTCAGGCGATTTGTACGCCGACCGGCACGCCGCTGCTGCCGGTGGTCGCGCAGACGCGGGTGATCGGAACATGACCATGAACCTCGCCTTCCCGTACCGGGTCGATGGTCGCGGCCGAACCGCCGAAGCCGAGAACGACGACGCTCACCTGCGCGACATGATCGAGCAGGTGCTGTTCACCGTGCCCGGCGAGCGCGTCAACCGGCCCGACTTCGGCTGCGGCCTGCTGCAGCTCGTCTTCGCGCCCAACAGCGTCGAGTTGGCCGCGACGCTGCAGGTGCTCGTGCAGGGCGCGCTGCAGCAGTGGCTCGGCGACCTGCTGCGCATCGACGAGGTGCAGGTCGACAGCGTCGACGCGACGCTCTCGGTGCAGGTGCGCTACACGGCCTTGCGCACGCAGGCGAGCCGGATTGCCAGCTTCACGCAGAAGGTGCCGACATGAGTGGCCAGTACGTCTGCAGTGCACCCGGCCGCGTCGACGCGCTGCGTAAGGCCGCGCTCGCGAGCCCGCCGCGGCTGCTCAACGGCATCACCTACCTCGAAGTGCTGCCTGGCCAGCGCCGGCTCCAGGTGCATTTCGTGCACACGCTCGACTGGGTGCCGGCCGCGCCGCTGACCATCGCGAACATCGAGATCCGCGGCGGGGTGCGCGTGCGCGATCCGCAGGTCACCGGCATCTCGTGGCACGACGATGTGCTGCTCGTCGACGTGGCCAGCGCTGGCGACTTCTCGCGCTACGTGTTGCGCCTGGTCGCCGATGCCGGCCAGGCCGCGCCGCCGGCCGAGATCGACCCGGCGCTCGCGCAGATCGCGTTCAGCTTCAAGGTCGATTGCCCGAGCGACTTCGACTGCCGCACTGATACCGCCTGCCCGCCCGAGCCCGCCACCGGCCCCGCGATCGACTACCTGGCGCGCGACTACGCGAGCTTTCGCCGCCTGCTGCTCGACCGCCTCTCGGCGCTGATGCCCGAGTGGCGCGAGCGCCACGCCGCCGACCTGATGGTGACGCTGGCTGAAGCGGTCGCCTTCCGCGGCGACGAGCTTTCGTATTTTCAGGATGCGGTTGCGACCGAGGCCTATCTCGGCACGGCCCGCCAGCGCGCCTCGGTGCGGCGTCACACGCGGCTGCTCGACTACGCGTTTCATGACGGCTGCAACGCGCGCACCTGGGTCGTGTTCGAGGCCGGCGCCGCGGCCGACGGCCTGACGCTCGCCGGCTGCGACGAAACGACCGGCCTCGGTGGCACGCAGTTGCTGACGCGCGTGCCGGGCCTGCCAGCCAGCATCGGCGCTGGGCTCGTGCAGGAGGCCGTCGACGCCGGCGCCGAGGTCTTCGAGCTGCTGCAGCCGCTCACGCTTTACACCGCGCACAACGCGCTGCGCTTTCACACCTGGAGCGACGACGAGTGCTGTCTGCCGCAAGGCGCGGTGCAGGCCTTCCTGCGCGACGACGACGCGAACCGGTTGCGGCTGCGCGTCGGCGACGTACTGGTCCTCGAATCGCTCGCCAGCACGACGACCGGCGAGCCGGCCGACGCCGATCGCCAGCAGCGGCACGCGGTGCGGCTCACGCGCGTCGACCCCGAAGCGCCGCTGAACAGCGGCGTGCGCGGCGTCGCGCCGGTACGGCGCGACCCGGTCACCGACCAGCCCTTTGTCGAGATCGCGTGGGGCATTGCCGATGCGCTGCCGTTCGCGCTGTGCCTGTCGAAGCGAATCCGCGGCGTGCTTGCGACCGACCTCGCCGGCGCCTGCGGCAATGTCGCGCTCGCCGACCACGGCCGCAGCGCGCCGCGCGCCGACGAGCTCGCCGCCTTGCCCGGTGGTCGCGTACCGCGCTACCCGCTCGATCGTAGCGCGGTTGCGCCGCTCACGCAGCAGGGCCGCGTGCGCGTGGCGAGCAGCGATGCGGTGACGCTGATCGATAGCGCCGCGAGCGCGAGCGCCGCGTTGCAACTCGACATGGCCGATGTGCGCCCGGCGCTCGACCTGCGCAGCGAAAGCGACCGCCGCCGCTGGGCGGTGCAGCACGACCTGCTCGCAAGCGCTGCCGATGCGGCCGAGTTCGTCGTCGAGACCGAGAACGACGGTCATGCGGTGCTGCGTTTCGGCGACGGCGTCAACGGCCGCCGGCCGCGCGCCGGCGAAGCGCTGACCGCGCGGCTGCGCACCGGCAACGGCGCGGCCGGCAACGTCGGCGCCGAGGCGATCGGCCATGTCGTCGCCAGTTTCGGCCCCGACGGCATCACCGCGGTGCGCAACCCGCTCGCGGCCGTCGGCGGCATCGACCCGCAACCGCTCACCGAGGCGCGGCTGTTTGCGCCGCAGGCGTTTCGCCGCCAGGAGCGCGCGGTCACCGCGGCCGACTACGCGGCCGTCACCGAACGCGAGCCGCGCGTGCAGCGCGCGGTTGCGACGCGGCGCTGGACGGGCAGTTGGTACACGATGTTCATCACCGTCGACCCGCGCGGCAGCGACACGGTCGACGCCGAATTCGAGACCGACCTGCGCCACATGATCGAACGCTACCGCATGGCCGGCCACGATGTCGAGATCGATGCCCCGAACTTCGTCGCGCTCGACATCGAGCTGCACGTGTGCACCTTGCCCGGCTACTTCGCGGCCGATGTCGAAGGCCGGCTGCTCGATGCGTTCAGCAGCACGCGGCTGCCGAACGGCGAGACGGGCTTTTTTCACCCTGACCAGTTCAGCTTTGGCCAGCCGGTCTACCTGAGCGCACTGATCGCCACCGCGATGCGCGTGCCCGGCGTCGGGTACGTCACGCCGACACGCTTCCAGCGGCGCGGACGCAGCGCGAATGGCGAGATCGCGAGCGGTCGCATCGCGATGGCGCGGCTCGAGATCGCGCGCCTCGACAACAACCCGAACGCGCCCGAGAACGGCCGCATCCGGTTCGACGTGGACACGGGAGCATGAGCATGGATGCCGACGAGCTCGACGACTGCCACTGCTGCGAGGGCCTGAATGCCCCCGCCCCGGGGCGCAACGACCCGGGCCTGCCGGCGCTGCGCTATCGCGTCGATGCGCAGCCGGGCTTCTACGCCCGCATGCTGCAGAGCCTGCCGATCGCGCGCGCCGATGCGGGCGAGGCCGATTCGCCGCGGCCCCTGGCGCGGCTGCTGTCGCGCAGCAGCGCCGACCCGAGCGTCGCGCTGATCGATGCGTGTGCCTGCGTCGCCGATGTGCTCACCTTCTACCAGGAGCGCATCGCCAATGAAGGCTTTCTGCGCACCGCGACCGAACGGCGCTCGGTGCTCGAACTCGCGCGCACGATCGGCTACGAGCTGAAGCCCGGCGTGGCTGCCAGCGTGCACCTCGCGTTCACGGTCGAAGACGCGCCCGGCGCACCCGGCGTGTGCACGCTTGCGCGCGGCGCGCCGGTGCAGAGTGTGCCGCCGCAGGGCAAGCTGCCGCAGGTGTTCGAGACCAGCGCGGAGATCGTCGCGCGTGCCGGCTGGAACGCGCTGCTGCCACGCCAGTCGCGTCCGGCCGACATGGCCCTGCTCGATGTGCCGGGCACGGTTGCGCGCAAGGCACTCGTGCTGGTCGGCCCACGCGGCAGCTTTCCGGCCGGCAGCGCGAACCTGCATCTCGACCTGGGCAAGGCGGATCTTTTCCGACTCGACCCCGACCTGAGCATCGACGACCACATCGATGCGATCGAGGTCAGCCGCGTCTACTTCACCGACGCGACCACCGGCATCGCCGGCGGCGACCTGATCCTGTTCTCGGCCAAGAAGGGCGACGCTCTCGCCTCGCTGGTGCTGCGCGCGGTCGACGTGGTCGCCGAGCCGACGCTGAAGCGGGTGCGGGTCGATCTCGAGCCGCTGCCGGCCGTGGCCCAGCCGTTGCCGCCGCCGTACATCAAGTGGATCGTGCCCTACGTGATCAAGCCGGTCCTGAGTTTCGCGCGCGCGCAGATCGCCAGCGTGCCGTTCACCAGCGTCTCGCTGACCAACACAGTCACGGCGCAGGCGTGGCGCGAGCGTGACTTGCAGGCCATGATCGGCATCCAGCGCTGGAACGCGACGAGCCTCGTCAAGGCGATCGCCAAACCAGCCGATGGCCCGCCGATCGCGCCCGAGGCCGGCGCGTTCGCGTTCGGCGCGAAGCTCGGCTTCTTCGGCCACAACGCGCCGCGGTGGGCGGTGCTGCCGAAGCCGACGGCGCCCGTTCACGGCGACGCGTATCCGAACCCGTGGGACCAGGGCGATCTGATTCCACCCGCGAATACCACCACGCTGGCCGCATCGCGCACGATCTGGCAGGACTCGCAAGGCAACGCGATCGCGCCGCACGCCTACCTCGAACGCGCCGTGCCCAACCTCAACCGCGCCGGTTGGGTCGTGTTCGATGCGCCCGACCAGGCGGCCACGGCCTACAGCGTGTTCGACGCCCGCGAGACCTCACGTGCCGACTACGGCCTGTCGGGCCGCGCGATGGCGCTGACGCTGGCCGGCGCCGACGGCCAGGTGCTGACGAAGTCGGGCCTGCCAGACTTTCGCTTCCGCAGCAGCACCGCGCACGTCGCCAGCCGCAAGCTGCCGCTCGCCGACCTGCCGATCGACACGCCGATCGCCGCCGGTGACCTCGCGATCGAACTCGACCGCATGGTGCTCGGCTTGACGACCGGCCAGCCGATCGCGCTGACCGGCGAGCGCAGTGACCTGCCGGGTGTCGACGCCGCCGAGATCGCGGTGCTCGACGACATCGTCCACGCCGATGGCCGCAGCACGCTGATGCTGCGGAAGGCGCTCGTGTATTCGTATCGCCGCAGCAGCCTGAAGATCAACGCCAACGTCGTGCACGCCACGCATGGCGAGAGCGTCGCCGAGGTGCTCGGCAGCGGCGATGCCTCGCAGCCGCACCAGAGTTTCATGCTGAAGAAGCCGCCGACCACGTTTCTCTCGGCGCCCACGCCGAAGGGCGTGCAGAGCACGCTCGAAGTGCGCGTGGGCGGCGTGCGCTGGGACGAGGTCGATTCGCTCTACGGCGTGGCGCCTGACGCGCCGGTGTACGCGACCCGCATCGACAACGACGCGCGAATGCAGCTGATCTTCGGCGACGGCGTGCAGGGCGCGCGCCTGCCGACGGGCAGCGTCAACGTGGCCGCGCGCTACCGCAGCGGCATCGGCGCCGATGGCGAGGTCGATGCCGGCACGCTGACGATGCTGCGCGCGATGCCGCTCGGCCTGCGCGGCGTGACCAACCCGGTGCCCGCGGGCGGTGCCGAAGGCCCCGAGCAGCTGGCCGACGCGCGGCGCAATGCACCGCTGACGCTGCTGACCTTCGAGCGCGTCGTCTCGCTGCTCGACTACCAGGACTACGCGCGCGCCTACCCCGACATCGGCAAGGCGCGTGCCGATGTGCTGTGGGTCGATGGCGCAAACCTCGTCCACCTCACCGTGGCCGGCGCCACCGGCGATGCACCCGGCGACGACGTGATGGCGAACCTGCCGAAGTCGATCGCTGCGGCCAGCGACCCGTCACAGCGCTTCACCGTGGCGGCCTACGTGCAGCGCTACTTCAGCTGCGGCGCGCAACTCGCGATCGACCCGCGCTATCGCTTTGCCGACGTGCAGGCGGCGGTCTCGGCGCTGCTGCTGCAGGGCTTCGGCTTTGCGGCGCGCGACCTCGGCCAATCGGTGACGGCGGCCGAAGTGATGGCGCTGATCCACACCGTTGCCGGCGTGCTCGCGGTCGACCTGATCGAACTGCAGCCTTATGCCGACGGCCCGCCGCCCGCCAGCGCCGTGCTCGACGCCGTGCCCGCGTTCGGCGCGCGCTGGAACGCCGCGACGCGCATCGCCACGCCGGCCGAGCTGTTGCTGATCAATCCGGCGGCACTGACCTTAACGGAGATGCCCGCATGAGCCTGCTGATGCCCGAACGGCTGTACAAGCTGCTGCCCGCGGTCTACCGCGTGCGCGATGCCGACCAGGGCGAGCCGCTGCGGGCGTTGCTGGCGGTAATCGAGGGCGAGCTGGAGCGGGTAGAGGCCGACACCGCCGGCCTCTACGACAACTGGTTCATCGAGACCTGCGACGAGTGGGTCGTGCCCTACATCGGCGACCTGCTCGGCGTGCGGCCGATCCGCGCGATCGAATCGGCCGGCGTCAGCGCGCGCGCCTACGTCGCGAACACGATCGCGTACCGGCGCCGCAAGGGCACGGCGGTGGTGCTGGAGCAGCTCGCGCGCGACACTACCGGCTGGCCGGCGCGCGCGGTCGAGTTCTTCGCGCGGCTCGCGACCACCCAGCACCTGAACCACGTGCGCCACGCGCCGCCGGCCACGCCCAGCGTGCGCGACGCGGCCCGCGCCGAGCTTGCCGGCTTCGCGCTCGGCGCGTTCGACCCGTTCTCGCACACGGCCGAAGTGCGTCGTGCCGCGACCCGCGGCGGGCGCCACAACATCCCGAACATTGGCCTGTTCCTGTGGCGGCTGCGCAGCTACGCGATCGGTATCGGCGCGCCGGGCGACGCGGCGCCCGATTTCGCGAGCGCGCGCGACTGCGGCGGCTGGTGGAGCGTGCACCGGTGGGCTGCGACTCGCCACTGTTCAACCCGGCACGCACCGAGACCACCATCACGCACCTCGCCAAAGAAGACAACGTGCCCGGCCCGTTGCGTGGCCTGGCGCTGAACGCCGAGCTCGAACGCCTGCGTCAGGGCATCGCGCTGCCCGCGCCGCGCTTCATGACCGAGGCCGACCCGGTGCTGCGCGTCTGGGCGCGCCTCGCGGGTGAGATTTCGCCAGTTGAGGTGAGGCGCAAAGACATGTACTTCTGCGAGATCCCGACGATGTCGAGCTCGCGCTGCCGACACCGCGCGCGCTGGCGTTCGACCCGACGCGCGGCCGGCTCGCGTTCGCGCAGGGTCTCGATGTGCGCGAGGTATGGGTGCAGAGCAGCTACGGCTTCTCGGGCGATATGGGCGGCGGCCCGTACGACCGCGGCGCCTCGGTCCGCGCCGCGAACAAATCGGTCGCGATCGATATCTCTGAAGCTGGCGACGACGGCGGCTTCTTCGACCCGTCGGTCTGGCAGGTCGGCGTCTCGCACCTGCTGCCCGACGATGGCAGCGGCACGATCTTCCCGAACCTGCGCGACGCGGTCGCGGCCTGGAACCTGCAGCCGCCCGGCCGCACCGGCGTGATCGTGCTGATGGATAGCCTCAGCGACCACGAAGGCACCAGCGCCGCCAGCCCGCCGCAGCCGCTCGAGATCGACATCGGCGAGGGTTCGCAGTTGTTGATCGTCGCCGGCGAATGGTCGCTCGAGCCGATCACCGGCGCGCCGCCCGGCAGCGTCGCGCGGGTAGCCGGCCACTTCGAGGCGAGGCAGGTGCGCGCGCATGTCGTCGGCGACTGGGTCGTGCGCGGCACTTCTGCCGCGGGGTCACTCAACGCCGGCGCCTGCTTCGTCAACGGTGTGCTGATCGAAGGCCTGCTGACAGTTGCGCCCGGCAACCTCGCGCAGCTCGCACTCGCGCACTGCAGCGTGATCCCCGGCCGCGGCGCGTTGTACGTGGCACCCGGCGGC
>JADKKI010000070.1 GCA_016720595.1 Myxococcales bacterium | reverse complement strand
GAGTCGCCCGCCGCTGTAGATCGTGAAGGCGCCGTTGATCGCCGCCGTCCCGTTGTGCGAGATGCGGACCATGTAGTCCCCGGCTGCGGCCTTCGTCGTCGCGTGAGTGTCGATCCACGAGACCCAGCGCCGGCCCGACCGATCCCGCCGTCGCGTCGATGCGCCCGTAGAGCGCGCAGACGATGTTCGAGGAATCCGCCGTCTGGGCGTATGCGTTCGGCTGCGCGACGGCGTTGACCGCCTTCAGGTTGCCGTACTCGGCCGCGTTAGCCGAGGCGCTTGCGTCCACGCACGTCGTCGTACCGACGCTGTTGCCGCCGTTCCCCGCGACGGTCGTGTTCGCCGCACGCGCCCGGAGCCGCGCCGTGGCGAACTCGTCCGTGGCGCAGCGGTTTTCGAGGAGGAGCTTGACTCCCGCCGCGCCTGCCGCCGTGTAGACCGTCCACACGCCACCGCTCCCGATGATCGTCCCGTTCGCTGCGGTCGCGGCGACGGTCGAGGGGACGTGGCGCGAAACGTCGAGCGTGTGCCCGCCCTTGAGCCGGATACCGTTGCAGTTCTCCGGGGCGATCAGCCACTCCCCTGCGCCCGTGCCTGGGCCGTTGTATCCCACGCTAAATTCGTTGAACTCTTCGGCCATCGAGGTATCTCCTACAGGTCCAGTTCGATCGGTTCGTCTTCGGGTGCGGAGGAGAAGGAGCGGACGCAGCTCGGATGAGCCACCGGGTTCGCGTCCGCCCATGCGATCGACGCGACCTTGCCGTCTACCGCCGCGCACTCCTCGTCGTAATCGCTGTCGTAGACGTAGACGCGGTCGTACCCGGCCTCGCGCATCGTCTGGATCTGGCCCTTGCTCTGCGCGATGGCAACCTCGGTGCGGGCGATCATCTCGGCCCGCGCGTCGCCGTACAGGCCGGACTCTTCGAGTCGCTCGGCGAACTTCTGCGGCGACCAGCCTTCGGACATCGCCTCTTGGAGCATCTCGTTCGTGCGATCACGCGTCGTCTGCGAGATCGCCCAATCGGCGTTCGGGTTCGACACCCATTGACCGTCCACGTTCTTCATGCCGACGAGCTCGGCTCCACGCTCCTGCCCGTACTTCTCGGCGAGCGGGTCGAGGAAGTCGAACGAGATCCCGTTGACGGCATCCTGCCCGGCCGCGCCGTAGATCGTCTTCAACGCGCCCATCACGTCGTCGATGAACTCAACGGCGGGGTCAGGCATCAACGTTCCCCGCGAGCATCTCGGCGCCCTTCGCTCGGGCGACCTTGTACTCTGCCTCAAACCACTTCCGCGCGGCGCTCTTGATCTCGCCGACGGCCTTCATCTTCAGCGCGCCCGTCAGCTTCTTCTTCGCTGCCTTCTCGAAGGACGCGAGAACTTCCTCGCGGGTTCGGGCGGCGGCGAGGGCCGATGCGATGGCGGCGTGATCGTCGCTGCCGATGGCGCTTGCGGTGAAGGCGTCGGCGTGCCGACCCTTGGCGAAGCGGGCGAGGGCGAAGCGTCGCCATGCGGCTCGCTCGGACTTGGCGGCCTCGGTATCGTCGCCAGCACCGTCCCCTGCGGCGTCATCAGCTTCCGCGCTGTCGCCGCCTCCGGCCACGGCAGCCCCAGGCTTCTGAGCAGGCTCTCCATCCTCGGTCTCCTTGCCCGGCGGCGGGTTCTTCCCGGCGAACGGCGCGAGGGCTGGGGGCGTCTTAGGCGCTTCTGCCGCTGCGTCCATCGCGTCGGGTGCCGTCGCCCCGAACGCGCCGATGGTGATGTACTGGCCCCCGCCTTCCTTGGCCGGGCCAAGACCGATCGTCGCGCGGAGTTCGTCCCGAGTGATGACGCCCGCTTCGAGGAACGCGCGCTGGATCAGCGCCGGGTCGATCCCGACCTGTTTCTTTTCGCCCTGTTCGTCCTCGCGCGGCGGCAGGCCCATCTCCGTCCGCGCCTCGTCCGCGTCGATCACCCCCGCGTTGATGTAGACGGCGCGCGTCTGCGCGTCCTTCAACTGGTCGGCGCTCTGCACCGGCTGGAAGCGGAATACGACCTTCTCGCTCGCGATCTCTGCCGTGATCTCCGAGAGCTTCGTGTCGAGGAAGCGGATGAGCGGCGAGAACCCGTAGTCCGCCGCCTCTTCGCCCTGCGACTCGCTCGTCGCGCGGTTGACCTGAGAGACGATGATGTGCTTCGGGACCGCCATGTACGCCCAGACCATCGAGACGATTGCCTCGTGCTCGTCCTTCGAGAAGTCGAAGGGCCGAGCCTGGATGTACTCGCTTCCGTTCGGGATGAGCCGCAGTTTGCGCTTTGAACGTGTGTCGGAAAGTTCCGCATCCCACCACGCTTGGTACTGCGCGATCTGGTCCGGCCCCCACCCCTCGGGCGAGCCGAGGAAGGCGTCGGGGATCGTCCCCTCCGTGTACCACGCCACGTGCGTCTGGGACCGCTTGATGGCCGTCAGGATGAGCGGGAGGATGTCCTCGATCGGCGCCGTGCCGTAGACGTTATCGACGCGCGGGTTGTAGACCCAATAGAGCATCTCGTCCGCGTCGAACGAATCCACTGTCGGCGTCGAGTTGTAGCCCGTCGCCGGGTAGCCCCAGAGGATCTGTTGGTAGCCGACGACGTGGCCCCAGTTGTCGATGATGGGCTTGATCGTCGCCCCGTCGATCTGCGTCACGGAGTGGAGGTCGCCGCCGTTCGTCCGCTGCTTGTGGAAGCAGAGCGCGTCCGTCGTAAACATCTCGTGGACGGCCTGCGCGATCCACGACGAGAAGTCCATCTTGTCCACGCGGTTCGGCCGCTCCCAGAAGAGGCGCGCCGCTGTGATCTCGTCTGCGAGCTCGGCCTTGAGCGTCGGGCTCTTTTCGTCCTCGGCCGGGACGATGGCCCATCGACAGCCGCGCAACTGGTTCTGCCGGTACTTGATCGCAGTCATCAGCTCAGGGCACGCCTTGGCCCAAGCGCGAAGCTGCGCGAACGAGTAGCCGCCCGCCTCCGTACGGGGCGTCGGGAACATGTTCCAGTTCGGCGTGTACTGGTACTCGCGCGGCGCGTAGTGCGGGAGCGTGATGCGCGGGGAGAGCGGAGCGCCGGGGCCTGGGTCGATGAGCGACTGGTACTGACCAGACGAGACCGGCCGCCCGTCCGGCCCGAGTACGGTCGGGATGCCTCCCGCGAGGGCGACCATACCTGCGGGGATCGGAGTGCCGACGCCGATGCTCATGCAGCCGCCTTCCGCGAGGCGTTCTCGCGCTCGATGAGTTCGAGCCACCCTCCCGACTTTGACGCCTTGCGCCCGGCAAGCGCGATGATGACGCCGTCCGCCCTGTCGGGGCTGTCACTCGGGTCGATCACCTGGAGCTTGCCCGACGGCAGCGGCTTGTACTTCATGGCGACGAGCTGCGCCTTGAGCGTGCGGTCAGCGGGGAGCCGTAGCGTCCCGTTTTCGAGGCGGCGTCGCACACCCCACGCATCCTCGGCCTTGCGGTTCGCGAATCGCTCCGTGTCGTGCGGCTTGTCGGAGGCACGGTACTCCTCGGCCGGGTAGCCGTCCGCGACCAGCGAATCGAGGACGCCCTTGCCGAGCCCGATGCCGTCCACGCGGAGCTTGACGCCCCCCGCGGCAACGCGCGCCCGGCCCTTTGAGATCATCGTGTCGCGCTCACGCCAGCACGTCAGGGACTTGACCTCTGCGAGCTCGGGGCCGATGGCCGCGACGGCGACCACGCTCTCGTCCCCGTCCTGCGAGCCCGCCACGTCGAAGCCCGCGAGGAGCGGCCCTTCGACCGTCCACTCCTGGGCCATTGCGCGGTCAACCCAAGAGAGCGGGAAGAGCGCGCCCTCGGCGTCGTTCATGTACTCGGCATAGGCGCGAGCGCGGTATTCCTCGGCCGTCTCGCCGCCGTACTCTTCGATCGCGTTCGCCTTCCATTCGGCCTTGCCGGGGATGCCCTCGGCAATCAGGTCGTCGATCGTCACGACAACGCGGAGGACATCGTCCCCACCGTTCACGTCGCGCTCGAAGAACTTGCCCGACTGAATCGACGGCGTCGAGATCCAGATGTCGAACGTCTCGGGCGCATCGAGGAGCCCCTGCGTCGCGGTGAAGACCTCGTCAGGGACGGCCTTTGCCTCGTCAACGATCCGCATGGCCGAGACTGGCGAGTGGTGCCCTTCGAGATTCTCCGGCCGGTCGCTCGATGCTCCGATGGCGTACCAGCCGTCACGAATGCGTAGCTGCGTCGTGAGGATGGTGCCGAACTTGAGGTCACGCAGGAGCGAGCCGTTGTAGACCCGCGCGATCTCGGACCAGAGAAGCCGCTCAACGCCGTCCCATGTCGGCGCTGTGGTGAGCGCCCGCGCCTCGGGCCGCGTCGCGACGAGCCACAGTACGAGG
The DNA here is from genome assembly GCA_016720595.1 of Myxococcales bacterium. GTDB lineage: Bacteria > Myxococcota_A > Polyangia > Haliangiales > Haliangiaceae > JABFXX01. The sequence continues at coordinate 392 of JADKKI010000070.1, read as the reverse complement.
CAGGCAACGGCGAAGGTCTTCCCCGCGCCGTGGCAGGTGCGGAGGTGCGCCTTGAGGTGACGGATGCCGCGAGCGAGGCGGTCACGGATCGACTGGAAGAACCGCCGCTGCCACTCGCGCAGCTTCACGCGGAGGACGGCGGTAGCGAAGAGAGCGGGATCGTCGTGAGTCCTCGTGAGGATATCGACGAGCTGCTCTTGGATCGTCACTCGCTCGCCCCTCCGGTCGCTGCCCCGTGCGCCGCCGCCACTGCCGAGAAGATGTCTACCTGGGCGGTGAGGTCGATTGGCTGGGAGACCTTGCCTTCGAGGCGGTTCAGCGCGAGGTCGAGAGCGGGCACTTGGCCCGGACTGTCGGAATCGTTTTCCTTCTTGAACAGCGCAATCGCTTTG
>JADKKI010000069.1 GCA_016720595.1 Myxococcales bacterium | reverse complement strand
CAGGACGGTGTCCGACGGCGGCGTGATCACGCTCGGCCCAACTGGATCGGCGTCGCGCGGACTCTCGCGGTACGACTGAACTGCCCCTTCGTAGAGTGACCCGATACTCTGCTGGCGCCACGCGGCAACGCGGTTCATGTCGATGCATTCCTTGGCCTGTCCCGCTGTCAGCGATCACGATCGCCGCGGGGGAGTCAGCGGGATACACTTGTTTCGTGGCGGCGGAGACGGACTGGCTGGTTCGTGCTGACTGGGAGCGTCGCTCGCCGGAATTCGGTGGCCTTCGCGACCACACCGCGGGCACCGCGCGGTTCGTGGCGATGGAGTTCACCCCACACGCGCTCATCCCCGATGAGCTTTGGCGGCTGTGGCTCGGCCTGAAACCGCATCGCAACATCCTCGATGCCGTCGAGAAGCACTGGCTTCGCTATGCCGCGCTGGATTGGAAGCATGCGCCGCGTTCGATGGCGGAGGATCCTGAGGCGGTCACGACTCTCGCGACCTGGGGTGCGAAGCTGACGTGGGTCTCCGAGTTCCTGCTCCGGGTGGTTCCTACGAATTTGCTCGGCTGGATGGCGAGTCCACTCGTCAAGTTCGATCTCGAAGGGGAGATCCGGGTCGGCTTTGTCGCCGAGGACCGGAGCCAGCCGAACCACCTGCCACCCGAGGTCGTCGATCAGTGGCCGCGTTGCGACGAGCGGGGCCAGGTCTTCGTGGTGGGTCAGTCGATGCTCGGGCTCGTGTCCGGCGGAGAGGTCCCGATGACCCCGATCGGTCAGGTGATCCAGCGATGTCTCGAACGGGATCCGGATCGCCGATTTGCGACGTTGCAGGACCTTCGCGACGCGCTGCGCTTGGCGGGTGGTCACCGGGTGTCACCGCCGTGGCTCCGTCCGCACCGGCATGTCTGGGAGAATCTCGAGGAGGGAATCGGGTGTCTCGTGTCAGGGCAGACTACGACGGCGCTGTTGCGGTTCGAGGCGGCCCTCGAGCTGGACCCGAAGTCGGTTCCCGCCCGCGCGCTCCAGGACGAAGCGTTCAAGCGCGGCGTCGATCTCTTCGCGCCGTCCACGAGTGGGGTCCGGAGACTACTTCCGTGGACGAACGTCGCTTCGGCCGCTCTGGAACACGAGAAGAATCACGAGTTCGCAAAGGCCCTGCATCTGTACGAGCACGTGCGCTCGGACGACGCAGACATGCTCGCGCTCGAGATCGCCATCGCGCGGTGTCATCTTCAGCTGGGGACATGTCACACCGCCGTCGACTATGCACAGCGCGCATTGCAACGCGCGCCGGACCATCCAGAGGCACGCACGCTGAGGCTCGACGCGCTACTGCGAACGGGACGGCATGCCGAAGCTCTCGACGCGGCCGACTCGATGATCGCAACTACGCCGGGTGACGGACGCGCGCACTACGCTCGCGGAAAGAGCTTGTTGGGGCTGGGCCGTTCGGCGGAGGCGCACGAGGCGTTCGATGGGGCTTGCTTGCTGAGCCCGAGACTTGTCGAGGCGATGTTGCTGCGACGCGAGGTCGATCGGTCGCTGAAGGGACTGCGGGCAACGGTCGGAGTCGCGACCGCCATGACGCTCGACATCCCGGATCATCTCGCCGAGCTGCAGGACCTGCTCGTGAACGGCCGAAGCGAGGACGGGATCCAGATGTTGATGCGCGCCCAGTACGCCGGCGACGCGGTGGCCCAGCTGGTGCTCGGAAACCTGTTGGCCTTTGACGGTCGGTTCGACGAGGCGCTGGAGACTTTCGATGGCGCGACGAGGCTCGGCGATGCGCAAGTGCACGCAGCGCTGCTGGGCAAGGCGCGTACCCTGTTGGAGCTGAATCGCCCCGCGGAATCGCTCGCGGTATTCGAACGCGTCGGGGCGGAGCGGCCGGATCTCGGCGAATCCATCGAGGGTCGCGCGCGTGCTCTGAAGCAGCTCGGTCGGGACGCGGAGGCCGAGGACGCGTTCAGGCAGTACATCTCGATGACTGCACGCGGAGCCGATCTTCGTGTCCGCGTTTCGCGCGCCGGCGCGGCGGAGCCCTAGTGTTCCAAGGCCTCGTCGTTTTCTTCAGCGATAGGCGCCCTCGGACTCCCGCGGCTCGTTGACCCACGCGAAGCCGACGATGTCCTCCCCAACGCACGGAGCTTGGATCCTGCACGTACGACTCGTGGTACCCGCATTCCGGTGCACACGTACGCCTCCAGCCTGCCGAGCAATGGCGACACGTCACCGTACGTAAACGCGCCGGTCGCGATGACTTCCTTGCTGAGGCCGACCATCCGCGGGGCGACCTGCTCCGAGCGATCCACTGCCACCGGCACGGAGGGCGCGAGCTTGCCACTGCGGGGGGCCACGATGAGTGAGTTAGCGTCGACCTGCGTCGCGAGATAGCCGATGCGCAGGCTGTCGCATTTCGGGCCCAAGAACAGCACCACTCTCGGGATGAACACGTGGCCCTGACCCGACCTTGGTGCGATCGGGCAACAAGCGGGAACGCGTGGAACGCCGCGGATCGCAGCGCCGCACCCTCGGCGCAGATGCCATACTTCAGCGATGAGGCACTGGCTATCGACGGGCCTGGCTGCCGGGCTCAGTGCGTTGCTCGCCGGTTGTGGCCCCGAGTGCACGCCCGACGAGGGGTTCGGCCCCAACGTGTCGTGGGGGCCCACCTATACGTACGCCAGGACCGGCGAGCCCGTGACGATGAACCTGCACGTCTACGCGCAGGACATCGACAACGGCTACGAGGTGCACGGCCACTGCGAGCGTGAGGGCGCGGACATGTCCGGCACCGTCGAGATCGTGCCGGCGGGTGGAGCGTCGATCGCAGGGGAGCTCGCCAGCGGGTCGTTCTCGATCGACATCCCATACCCGACTGCGCTCGACCTGCGGGTCGACACGACAGCGCCCGAGCGTGGGACGTACACCGAGCACTGGCTGCTGCCGTCGGTGTTCACGCTCGGTGCTGCGCCGTCCGGCACGAACGTGCAGTTCACCTGGACGCCGCCCGCGGGTGACCATGGTGACCTCTCCCTGGACATCACCGACGTCCAGACGAACAACACGCTCGCGACCATGATGGCGCCGGACACGGGCTCGTTGCTCGTGGCGGGTTCGACGTTCACGCACCCCGGCGAGTACTACATCGCTGCCACGCGCGCGCATCCGACGGCGCCGTACAACACGTTGCGAATCGGAGCGACCTACATCCATCCGTGAGGACGGGGGCGTCGGGCGCGGGCCGGCGAAGCGACTGCGGCGCGCGGAATGTTCCGACGTCGGGAGTGATCGGGATCTCGGCGATCGCGATCGGACCAGGCGTCTGACCGATTGGCCGCGTTCGTATGGCCTCCCTCACGCTGGCCTGCGTTGTCGGAGCCCTCAGGCTCGTGCAGACTGCCTCGCTGTGGCTGGAGCCGCCCTACAGGTGCTCATCGTCGAACGTGATCCACACGTTCGCGAGCTAGAGACACTTTTTCTCACGGAAGCGGGCTATGTCGTGACGGCCGCGACCGACGGCCACATCGCTTTGGAGCTGGCGACGACCCGTCGGCCCGACGTGATCGTCACCGAGATCCTCGTCGCCAGAATCGATGGGCTGGCGCTCTGTCGTCAGCTCAAGGCCAACCCGACGACCAAGCACATCCCGGTCCTCGTGTTCAGCATTCTTGCGGCGAGCACGCGCGCCAGCGAAGCCGGCGCCAACGCATTCCTCATGAAGCCGCTCGCCAAGGAGCTTCTTCTCGGCGTGGTCCACACGCTCGTGCAGTCGCGCGACCTCGCCAACTCTCAGGAGAGACGATGACCAGCAACCGTGACACCGGCGAGTCCAGGCCAGCGCGCTTAGACCGAATCACAAGTGGCAACGCGCAACTGGATGACATTCTCTCCGGCGGCTTCCCTTCGAACTCGATCAACATGCTGATGGGTGAGCCAGGTAGCGGCAAGACGATCCTCGCCGAGGCCCTGATCTTCGCCAACGCCTCGGTCGGTGATCGACCGATCCTGTACTTGACCACGCTGTCCGAGCCTCTGGAGAAGGTGGTGCGATATCTCCAGCAATTCAGCTTCTACGACGAGGAGAAGCTGATGTCGGGGGCGATCCGGTACGAGTCGCTCGGCGAGGAGCTTGCGCAGACCGGGGTCGGCGCTCTCGTGCCCAGGCTACGGGAGGCCATCAAGACGATGTCCCCGAAGATCATCGTCATCGACTCGTTCAAGGCCATCCACGATCTCAGTACGTCGTTGCCCGAGATGCGCAAGATGCTCTACGAAGTCTCCGGGCTGCTGACCGCGTACGAGGTCACGGCGTTCTTTCTCGGCGAGTACAGTGACGACCAGGTCTCGTTGTTTCCGGAGTTTGCCGTCGCCGACGCGATGGTGGAGCTCGCTCGCAAGAAGCAGGGCACGAGGGACGAACGCTACCTCCGCGTGCTCAAGCTGCGCGGCAGCAACTATCAGGAAGGTCTGCACGCGTTCCGGATCACCCAGGGCGGACTCGATGTGTTCCCCCGCCTGACGAGCCCCGATATTCCGCTCCGCTACACGGCCAACAACGATCGCCTCTCCACCGGGGTCACCGGCCTCGACAAGATCATGCAGGGCGGAGTGTGGGCCGGCGGCGCGACCTTGCTCGAGGGGCCGACCGGAGCGGGCAAGACCACTCTCGCGCTGCAGTTCATCCTCGAGGGTCTGAAGCGCGGTGAACCGGGGCTCTACGTCAACTTCCAGGAGAACCCGACCCAGCTCGCGCGCAGCATCGAGAGCCTTGGCTGGAACTTCGAGGAGGCGCAGCGGAAGGGGCTCCATCTCCTCTACGCCTCACCGGTGGAGTTGTAGATCGACAGCATTTTCGTGGCGTTGTTCCGGATCATCAAGGAACGCAACGTCCAGCGCGTGGTCGTGGATGCCATCGGTGATCTGATCGTGGCAGCGAGCGACTTGCATCGCCTCTACAGCTATCTGTATGCGCTGGTCCAGCACTTCATCGCCCGCCGCGTCGTGTGCATGATGACGCTCGAGACCACGAGTAGCGGGGCGGTTCCGATGGAGGGCCAGATCAGCGCGCTCACCGACGCGATCCTGCGGCTCGGTGTCGAGGTCCACGGCGGCAAGGCGCGGCGGACGCTGCAGATCGTCAAGGCGCGAGGCACGAATCACGATCTGAACGTTCAGGAGATGCGCATCACGTCGCGTGGTGTCGAGGTGGGGTGAGTGCGTCGTCCGAACGGTCAACGCCTTCAGCAGTTCCGGCGCCTCACGGAGGTGAGTCGTGCGCTCACCTATGCGATGACCTCCGAGGAGGTCCTGCGGATCACGACCGAGCGAGCCGCGGAGCTCCTCGAGACCCCAAAGTCGATCCTGCTGCTGACTGACGACAACGGCGACCTGTCAGTACGTGCGTCGTTCGGCCTCGACGCTGACGTGGCTCGGCGTTACCACGAGCCGCTGACCGAGAAGCTGATCGTACAGTTGCGGCAGCTCCTCGACGTACCTCCCGAGCGGTTCCTCGGCGTCCCCATGGTGGTCGGCGGAGAGGTCACCGGACTGCTGGCGGTCGCGCTCCAGCCCGGCGTGACCTCGAGCTCAGTCGAGCACGAGTGGTTGTTGTCGGCCGTCGCGGATCAGGCCGCGGTGGCACTCGAAAAGGCGCACCTGGAGGAGCGCGCGACGTTTCGTGACCGTCTCATCGGGATCGTCAGCCACGATCTCCGAACCCCCATCGGCGCGATCTTGATGGGCGTGTCGCTGTTGCTCGAGACCGAGCTGGACAACTTGGACGAGCAGGCGATCAAGGTCCTGACCCGGATCCGATCCTCGGCGGAACGAGCATCGCGCATGATCGTCGACCTCCTCGACTATACGCAGGCGCACCTCGGCGGCGGGATCCGGGTCGATCGCAAGCTCGGCAGCGTCCACACGCTGATTCGACAGGTGGTCGCGGAGCTCGAAGTGGCTCACCCTGACCGCGCCTTCGAGATCGTCCACGAGGGCGACCCGCGCGCACAGTTCGATGTGGACCGGATGGGGCAGGTCCTGGGAAATCTCGTCTCGAATGCTGTGCACCACGGCAGGGCGGGGACCCCCATTCGGGTGGCGTTGCGCGGGGAGGACGCCAGTGTGCTGCTCAGCGTGCAGAATCAGGGACGACCGATTCCTCCCGAGCACCTGCGCGGCATCTTCGAGCCCATGCAACAACTCCATCCGCACGCGAGCATCGGCCAGCGCAGCGTCGGCCTCGGCTCTACATCGTCAATAACATCGTGGCGGCACATGGCGGCGACATCGAGGTCGAGTCGTCCGCCAGCGATGGCACCACGTTCACGATCCGGCTGCCGCGCCACGTAGCTGCAGCGTCCCCACCGTACCGGAGCTGATCCACACCGAGCGAGGAAGAGCCGCCTGCCAAGAGGCGGGCCCTGCCATCGGCACGTGCCTCGTGTAGCGTCCGGACCCATGGAGACCATGACGTATGCAGTCACCGGGCGCGTCGCACGCATCACGCTGAATCGGCCGGAGCGGGGCAACGGCCTGACGTTCACCACGCCGATCGAGCTGGCCGCGTGTGTCGAGCGCGCGAACCTCGATCCGAGCGTGCACGTGATCGCGCTCGCGGGGAACGGCAAGGGGTTCTGCGGGGGCTACGATCTGGTCGCCAGCGCCGAGAAGGTGGACGGCACGCTGGGCGCCGGGCCGGAAGGCTCGCCGCTCGATCCCGCGGTGACGGCGCGCAACCACGATCCCGCGCAGGTCTGGGATCCGATGGTCGACTACCAGATGATGTCGCGCAACGTTCGCGGCTTCATGAGCCTGTTCCACAGCGACAAGCCGGTGGTCTGCAAGGTGCACGGCTTCTGCGTCGCGGGCGGCACCGACCTCGCGCTGTGCAGTGACCTGCTCGTGATCGAGGACACCGCGAAGATCGGCTATCCGCCGGCGCGCGTGTGGGGCGTGCCGACCACCGCCGTGTGGGTGCACCGGATCGGGCTCGAGAAGGCCAAGCGCCTGCTGTTCACGGGCGACTGCCTCTCGGGCACCGAAGCGGTCGCCTGGGGCCTCGCCACCGAGTGCGCGCCGCGAGCCGATCTCGATGCGCGGTTCGAGTCGCTGCTCGAGCGCATCGCGCGCATGCCGATCAACCAGCTCGTGATGATGAAGCTGCTGCTCAATCAATCGGTGCACGCCCAGGGGCTCGCCCAGTCACAGCTGCTAGGCACCGTGTTCGATGGCATCGCGCGGCACACGCCGGAGGGCTACGCCTTTGCTGGCCGCGCCGCCGAGGCGGGGTTCCGCACGGCCGTCAAAGAGCGCGACGAGCCGTTCGGCGACGCCGGGCCGTCCACGTTCAAGGGCTGAGCGGCTCGGTCGCGCCGGCAGGGCCGCGAGGACTGGGGACCGTCGCGCGCCCGGCTCACCCCGATCGCATCTCGACGACGGGGTTGCAAACGCATGCCTCCGAACTCACTGACCACTTGACCGTCCACCCGCCGCGCTGCCATCGGGCCATGAAGATGCTCGGATGGGTTGCGATGGCCTTCATCGCTGGTTGTGGTCAGGACACTTGCGAGATCAACGTGGCAACGATGAGCGACATCGTCGCTGGGCACGTGACGCTCACGGGCGAATTCTCTTCTGCGCAGCCGCTCCTCGATCTTCGGAAGGACGGCATGGATCACATCGTGGCGTGCGTGGTGGCCCCCGGTTCGACCACGGCCGATTGTAACGTTGGCCAGTCCGGCATCTCCCCGGGACCTACGCCGTGGCGTTCAGGGTAATCGTGCAACGACGAGAGTCAGTCGCCCAACGCTTCCAGGGGATCACCATCGGCAACGGGTCCCCGCCGCTCCTCCGCTCACGTCCCCTGAGTCTCCCACGGGCGGCGGGCACACGACGTGCCCTCGTGGGATCGCGATCGCCACACTCGCGCAGGCCTTGGCAGGCCGTTCGGTTCTGAAGGGCAAGGCCGGGCTGGAGGTCCGCTTCGATCAGCAGCAGGCACGCTCGTTGCGCGGCGCTCGATCGAGATCGCGCTCAGCGGAACGGGCCCTCGGCCGGAACGTCGGGCTCGGGATCGATCGCGATCACGGTCTTCCCGTCGTGCTCGATGCCCGCGAGGTCGATCGCGTGGCTCTCGATCAACAGGCAGCCGCGGCAGACGAAGTACTCGACCTGCCCCTTGATCGTCGTGCCCCAGAACCCGCTGGTGTGGTGGATCGCGAGCGGCTTCGGGCCGGCGTGGGCCATCTCGGTCGCCGCCATCCGGAACAGATGTCCGCCGCCGCACGCGGGACAACGCCGGGTGTCGCGCATCGAGCGGATCCTGCCCACCGCCGCCCGTGCGAGCTCCTGGTGGAGGTCGCGGACGCGGTCTTCGAGGGCAGCCATCTGGGTACGAAGGTCGTCGATCTCGGCCATGGCCGACCGTACCGCAGGCGATGTGTCCGCCGTGGGCGTACCTGTGCGATGGTCCCATGGTGCGGCTCATC
>JADKKI010000068.1 GCA_016720595.1 Myxococcales bacterium | reverse complement strand
CAGAAGCCATGACCACGCCTGGCGTCGCACAGACGAGCTGCTGCGAGATGGCCACCGCGAGCTCGGCGATGCCGAGGTCGGTCAGGAGCAGCATCGGCAGCGTGAGCAGCCCGAAGAGACCGAAGCCCGCGGCGACCGCGCCGAGCGACCAGAGGGTCGAGGCCCCCATCACACCGCTCTGAGGGCCCTCCCACACGACGCGCTCCCCCTCTTCCAGCGGCATGCGGGGAGTCTTGCACGAGCGCCGTGTCGAGCATGAACGTGAGGTCACGCCCTGTGACGCGACGGTCGCGCTGGATCTCGACCGGTTTGGGCCTAACCTGCGCCGAAGGGATGGAACGCGGCTTGCGATGCCGCGCGCCCGCACCGCATGACTGACACCGTAGAGAAGCTGGACATCGCGATCCTCGGCGGCGGCCTCGCCGGAAACCTCGTCGCGCGGCAGCTGAGCCTGCGCCTTCCGAACGCGTCGATCGGCCTCTTCGAGAAGGACACCGAGCGCGGCTACAAGGTCGGCGAGTCCTCGGTCGAGATCGCCAGCAACTTCTTCATCCGCAAGCTCGGGCTCTCGACCTACATGGTCGACGACCAGCTCCCCAAGAACGGCCTGCGCTTCTTCTTCGACACGAAGGAGAAGAACGCGTCGCTCTTCGAGATGAGCGAGGTCGGGAGCGACCGACTGCCCATGTTCCCGACGTTCCAGATCGATCGCGCACGCTTCGAGCGCGACCTGCTCGAGATGAACCGCGGCACGGGCGTGAAGGTCGCGATCGGCGGGACCATCAAGAACCTCGACCTCAAGGCAGGCATCGACGACGCCACGACGCACCGCCACTCGTTCGAGGTGCACGAGCCGGACGGCTCGCTGCGCAAGGTGCGTGCGCGCTGGATCGTGGACGCCAGCGGCCGGCAGCAGCTGATCAGCAAGCTGCGCGGCTTCCGGACGCCCGAGCGGCACGCGTGCGGCTCCGTCTGGGGTCGCTTCACGAACGTGACCGACATGGACTCGCTCATGGAGCCCAAGTGGCCAGGCGCGGACGCGTGGAAGGGTCGAGCACGGCACACGGCGCGTGTGCTGTCGACCAACCACTTTTGTTACAAGGGCTATTGGATCTGGTTCATCCCGATCGCGCGCGGCATCACCTCGCTCGGCGTCGTCGGCACGGTGTTCGAGCCGTGGATGAGCAGCGAAGAGGGCTTCTTCAAGTTCATGCGGCAGCACAAGGCGGTCGCCTCGCTCCTCGAGGACGCCAAGTGCATCGACGTGATCGGCGAGGCCGCCGCGTTCTCCGACCCGTTCTACTCGCCGGGCAGCGACTACATCTCGATCGAGAGCGACATGATCACCGACATGATCGTGCGCGAGCTCGGTGGGCTTCACCGGGAAGCTCGCGGGCCTGGCTCGCTCTACGACGAGTTCATGAAGTTCCGGTTCGACGCGACGATGCTGCTCTACCGTGATCAGTACCCAGTGCTCGGCAGCTACGAGACGATGCGCCTGAAGTGGAACTTCGACATCAGCTGCTACTACAACCTCTGGGTCGACTTCTTCATGCGCGATCACCATCTCGATCCGCGCAAGCTCCGCGAGCAGCTCCGCCGCAAGGAGTACGTGCTTCAGGCGCTCGAGAATTTCAGCAATCTGTTCCAGAAGCTGGTGGTCGAGCTCGAGGCCAAGGACCAGCTGCACCGAAGCAACCTCGGCCACTACAACAACGGCACCGACCTGCTCTACTTCCAGAGCGAGATCGGGGTCGAGCGGAAGAAGGGCGCGGTCAACACGCGCACCGAAGAGATCTTCAACTTCTGCCTGGAAGAAGCGCGGCGCATCCTCGGTGAGGGCGCGGCCGAGAAGCTCGAGCTGCACCGATTCATGGAGCCCGTGTCGCTGGCCTGAGCGCCGCCGATCTGATACGGCCCGCACCCCGAAGAGGAAGTCCACCCGTGGCGCAGATTCCGAAACCGAGCCGAGAAGAAGTGTTGAAGGGCGTCGTCGAGATCCTCGCCGACAGCTTCGAGCTCGATCCGAAGAAGATCCTGCCTACGTCCACGCTCTACGAAGAGCTCGACCTCGACAGCATCGACGCGATCGACATCTTCACGCAGCTGCGCGAGCTGACCGGCCGGCGTCCCGACCCGGCCGACGCGCGCAAGGTGCGCACGGTCGACGAGCTCATCGACTTCGTCTTCGAGGAGATCGACAAGACGAACGCGGGCGTGCCCGAGCCGAGCGCCGCGCCGCCTCCCACGCCCACCGGCGACGACGAGAAGTGACCCACTGCGGCGAGCTCGGTCGGCCGTGAGGAGAGTCGTCGTCACGGGGACCGGCGTCCTCTCTCCGATCGGCGTCGGCACGGCGGCGAACGAGGCCTCGCTGCGTGCGATGCGTGGCGGCATCCGTGCGATGCCGGAGTGGTCGCTCATCCCCGATCTGCAGACGCGCATCGGCGGGGCCGTCCCCGGCATCGATCTCTTCGCGCACTATCCTCGGCGCAGGCGTCGCACGATGGGGCTCGTGGGCCTGCTCGCGCTGCACGCGAGCGAGCAAGCGATCGCGCAGGCGGGCCTGACGGAGGCCCAGCTCCAGAACACACGCACCGGGATCGCGTTCGGCTCGACCACGGGCAGCTCGGCAGCGCTCGAGGAGTTCTGTGGGCCGCTCTTCACGCAGCACACGATGCGCGGGCTCGACTCGTCTTCGTACCTGAAGTTCATGACGCACACGTGCGCCGCGAACCTCGCGTCGAGCTTCGGCGTGAAGGGGCGCGTGCTGCCGATGATCTCGGCGTGCACGAGCGGCAGCCAGTCGATCGGCGCCGCGTACGAGGCGATCAAGTTCGGCATGCAGGACGTGATGATCGCGGGCGGCGCAGAGGAGCTCCACTACGCCACGGCCGTGACGTTCGATCTGCTCATGGCGACGAGCATCCGATACAACGACACCCCCGAGCGCTCGCCGCGTCCCTTCGACGTGAAGCGCGACGGCCTCGTGATCGGCGAGGGCGCGGGGTCGGTGGTGCTCGAGGACTACGAGCACGCGCGCGCACGCGGCGCCAAGATCCTCGCCGAGATCGTCGCGTACGGCACCAACTGCGACGGCCTGCACATCACCGCACCGAGCGAGGGCGGGATGCGCGGCGCGATGGATCTCGCGCTCGAGAGCGGCAAGGTCCGCCGAGCGACGTCGACTACGTGAACATGCACGGCACGGCGACGGACATCGGGGACGTCTCCGAGTCGAACGCGACGGCCGCGGTGTTCGGGCGCGAGATCCCCGCCAGCACCCAGAAGAGCTACACGGGACACACGCTCGGCGCGTGCGGCGCGATCGAGCTCGTCTATTCGATCTTGATGATGCACGGGGGCTTTCTCGCGGCGAACCGCAACCTCGACGAGCTCGATCCGCGCTGCGGCAAGCTCGGCTACGTGCGGCAGACGATGGAGGCCAAGCCGCGTCTGATCATGACGAACAACTTCGCCTTCGGCGGCGTGAACACCTCGCTGCTCGTGCGCCTCCTCGAGGATTGACTTCCAGGGCAGAGCAGCCGGATCGCCGCCGGTCCTCTCGTCGACGGGGGGACCGGCTCCGAGCCGATAGCTCGAGGCTATCGCGTCGTTCGGAAACCAGTATTGGAGCGGCGGCGCCTCCGTGCGTATGACCCTCCCGAGGTGAGGCGATGAGTGGACGACGAGACTTCCTGCGGCGCGGCGGACAGACGATGCTGGTGGTGCTCGCTGCACCCGGCGTGCTCGCCGCGTGCGGATCGGACGGCCCCGACTGCGCGCAGGCCAGCGCAGCCGAGCAGGCCGAGCGCGCAGCCGCGCACTACGTGGCGCACACGACGAGCGGGACGCGCAATTGTACGAATTGCACGTTCTTCACGGACCACGGGGCCGCGACTTGCGGCGCGTGCTCGATGAACCTGGGCGCGGTGAGCCCGCTCGGGGTATGCGATCGCTTCGCGGCGCGAGCCTGAGGCAGGAGAACCGGTGATGAAGCGAAATATCGTCTGGGTCGTCATGGCGTTGAGCACCGCGTGCGGCTCTTCGAGCGAGCCCACGCCGCCGCCGACCTCGGCCGCGGCGGCCCCCGCGATCCCCGATCCCGCACCTCCGCAGCCGCTCGGAGGCCTGGCCGCCCTCGCGCCGGCGCACTTCGACCGGGCACAAGCGACGCTCGGCCAGCGCCTGTTCTTCGAGAACCGGCTCAGCGGCGATGGAACGCTGAACTGCTCGAGCTGCCACAGCCTCGATCACGGCGGCGCCGAGGATCGGCGCGTGTCGACCGGGATCCACGGTCAGCAGGGGCCGATCAACGCGCCGCCCGTGCTCAACGCGGCGGGCAACTTCGTGCAGTTCTGGGACGGCCGCGCGGCCGATCTCGAGGCACAGGCGGCGGGCCCCGTCGGCAATCCGCTGGAGATGGGCGCGAGCTGGGACACGGTCGTGACGACGATCGCCGCCGACGAGAGCTACCGGACCGCGTTCGCAGCGCTCTACCCAGGCGATGCTGCGCCGGTCACGCAGGACCACATCACGCACGCCATCGCGGAGTACGAGCGCATGCTCGTGACGCCCGGACGCTTCGATCGATTCGTCGGCGGCGACGCGAGCGCGATGACGGACGACGAGCGCCGCGGCTACGCGCTCTTCACGAGCCTGGGCTGCACGAGCTGCCACACCGGCCCGAACGTGGGCGGCACGATGTATCAGCGCATGGGCCTGGTGCGTGACTGGTTCGCGCAGGTCGGTCGCCCGCTCACTGATGCGGACAACGGTCGCTTCAACGTCACGCACGACGAGGCCGACCGCCACCGCTTCAAGGTGCCGACGCTCCGTAACGTCGCGCTCACCGGGCCTTACTTCCACGACGGCTCGGCCGCGACGCTCACCGACGCCGTTCGCACGATGGGCGCGTTCCAGCTCGGCCGCGATCTCACGGACGAGCAGATCCGCTTGCTCGTCGCCTTCCTCGGAACGCTGACCGGCGACGTGCCGGCCGACGCGCGTCCCGCCGCCGCAGAAGACACGACCGCGACGCCGCCGGCTCCGAGCCCCGCGACGACCGAGCCGCCGATCCCCCCCGGTGGCCCGCGGAGCTGACGCCTACGGGGGCGAGCCGGCAAGCGGGTCCGGATCGGCGAGCGCGGGCGCGGGCACGCCGAGCAAGCGAGCGATGGTCGTCGCCGTTCGCGCCTGCGAGAGGCCCGAGTCGGCGACGTCCGCGTGCGCGATGCCTGGACCCGAGAACACGACCGGCACCTCACGATCGTACGTCCACGGCGAGCCGTGCGAGGTTCCGGACTCGCGCTCCAGCTCCTCCTCGGCCACCGACCACTCGCTCGGAACGACATAGAGCTCGCCCGGCGGTGGCGAGGGAATGCTGCGACCGACGAGCCCGTCGATCGGATCGCTGCTCCCGCGGAGCGCCTCGGCCTGCCGCGTGTCCACCACGCGCGCCACCCCGGGTCGTGCGAGCAGGAACTCCGAGATCGCCGCGACGACACGATCGCGCTCGGCTCCCCGCGCCGACTCGGTGAGATAGAGGTACGGCTGCACCCACGCCTCGACCCACGCGCCGGCACCCAGCGTCTCGCGCAGGTGTGCGCGGAGCAGCTCGAGCTCGACCTCGCTCGTCCATCGAATCGCGTCGGCGTGTCCTCGGGCGCGTGAGCGCTCGACGAGCGGCGCGATCCCGTGGTCGGCCGTGATCAGCACAACGATCTACCCCGGGTGCGCGCGCTCGAGCTCGTCGAGGAACACGCCGACCGCGCGATCGACGCGGACCAAGCCATCCACGTACTCCCAGCTCTCTGGGCCGAACGCGTGGCCGATGTAGTCGGGCGTGGCGATCGAGATGGCGAGCAGGTCGGGCTCTTCGTCGTCACCGACGTGCAGCTCGCGCACGGCCTCCCGCGCGAACGCGAGCAAGTGCTCGGTGGACGCGGGCGTCGAGAGGTACGCGTCCGGCTCGCCGATCGACGCAGGCGCGCTCGGATCGTGCGGGAACGTCGCGCCCCAGCCGTAGGCGCCCTCGCCCGGCGCGTCGTCCGGACCGAGCGAGGCGAGCGAGCTGGGGCTCTGGGGCTCCCACACGTGCATCGTGCCAGCGAGAGGGTGAGCGCGTTGCCACGTGGCGATCCATGGCGGCAGCTCCGTCGCGTAGTACGTGGACGTGGTGAACCCGCCCGCGCGTGGATCGAGCCAGAAACAAGCATCAGGGTGCTGTCCGCCGGGGAGCACCGCGCTGCGGTCCTTCATCGCGAGCGAGAGGGTGAGCGCGCGCCCGGCGCTC
>JADKKI010000067.1 GCA_016720595.1 Myxococcales bacterium | reverse complement strand
TCCCAGGACGTGCAGCCAGCGCGCGCTCGATCGCGCGACGGACATCGACGCGAGGCTCCGCTCCGGCAGGATGCCGCGATAGCTCTCCTGCCAGGTCACGACCTCGACGCGCCCCATCGCCTCGGCGTCCTCGACCTGCGCGTCGCGGATCAACACGCGTCAGTGACAGCTGAGCGAGACGTACTGCCGCGCGAGGAGAGAGACCATGAGGAGAGAGAGCCAGCATACGCGCTCGCCCTCTCCCACGGCAGCGCTCAGGCCTTGGCCGCCGCGCGGTACGCCTCGACGGTCTTGGCGATGCCTTCGGCGTAGGGCGTCTTCTTCACCGTGGGGAGGTGGGCGCGGAGCTTGCCGTCATCGAGCAGCACGGGCGTCTCCTGCAGGTACTGCATCTCCACGAGCTCGCGCATCACGGGCGTGAAGAGCCCGAGGAAGCGCACCATCGTCTTGCCCGCGATCCTCAGCTTCGGGGCGCCTGCCCCCGCATCGGCGTAGGCCTTCGTAGCGAGCTCGCGCACGGTGATGGTGCCGGGCCCGGCGAAGTTGTAGGCGGTCCCGAAGCCATCGTCCTTGCCGAGCAGATCGAGCACGACGGGCCCCACGTCGGGCACGAACACGAACTCGTGCGGCGTGTCGATCGGCCCCAGGACGTCCGCGCGGGCGCCTCGCACCGCGGACTCGAACACGAGGTGTGCGAGGCTCAGCGCGGCGTTCGGTCCGTAGAAGTCGGGGAGCCGGAGCGAGACGGTCGAGAGCCCGCTCGCATCGTGGGCGGCGAGCAACACGTCCTCTTGCGTCTTGCGGTGCGTCCCCTTCACCGAGCACGGCGTGCGCGGGTGATCTTCGGTCATCGTCGGCGTCGTCGGCCGACCGTAGGGATAGACGTTCGACACGAGGAGGAGCTTGCGGAGACCGACCTTCTTCGCGGCCGCGACGCAGGCCTGCATCATCGGCCCGTAGGCCTCGAAGTCCTTGGCCGAGTAGTTCAGCCCGAGCGTGTAGGCAGCCACCTCGGCGCCCTCGAGCGCCTTGGCGCAGCCCGCTTCCGTCGTGAGATCGGCAGGCACGATCTCCGCGCCCAGCGAGCCGAACGCCCTGCGCAGCTTGTCCTCGCTGCGCCCGACCACCCGCATCGGCACACTTCGCGCGGCGAGCGCTGCCGCCACCGACTGGCCGATGGCGCCTGCCGCCCCGAGGATCACGACCTTCTTCATCGCGGCATGCTGCCCGAACGACCGACGCATGTCGCCCTCGACGGCGCCGGAAGATGGATGACTGAGGGGCTCAGAAGAGCGAGACGGTCGGCCCCGACGAGAAGTGATCGCAGTCGAAGGTCGGCGTCGGCACACACAGCGAGACCTGCGCGCTGAGCGGTCCAGCGAGCACCGTCGCCTCGTCGGCGGCCGAGGGCAGCATCGGGGGCTCGAGGCGAACCGTGTCCGAGCGCGCAGCGCTGACGACGTACACGATGCCCGCATCGCCGATGAAGGCGGCGAGCGCAACGGCGCCGGTGGGCGGCCCCTCGAAGGTGATGACGTCGTGCAAGCCGTGGCTCGCGGTGAGCGGCGTGACGACGGGGCTCGGCAGGAACGCGTCCAGCACGAGCCCGTCGGTCGGATAGCCCGACTGGACGATCTGCGTCCCCTCGCCCGCGCTCCCGGTGATCAGCGAGTAGATCGTCATCACCGTGTCCGTGCGTCCCGCGGGGAGCGCGACGTAGTCGACCGTGTAGTCGAAGCCGTGCGTGCTCGCGTCGTAGGACGTGGCGCTGAATCCGCCGAGGAACATGTTGCCGAACGACTCGCGGGTGGTGACCCAAGGGATGGCGCGCCCCGCGTCGACGATCCGCGTCGATGCGCCCGTCGGCAGCGCGAGGTGGCCGTGCGCGTGCGAGAGCGGCAGCGACGCTGCGAGGTCGATGTCCACGCTGGTGTCCATCGTCGCCCCCGGCACCTCGATCAGCGCGACCGAGCGCCCACTGACCGTCTCGCTGCGCCCGACGGCCGCGTACGTGAACTCGGTGGCCGCGAGCAGGAAGGGGCTCTCGTCGGCGAGCTGGACGGTGAAGCTCGATCCGGTCATGCCGGTCCAAGCCGCGAACGTGTTCGAGCTGACGACGTAGAGCGCGTCGCTCGGGCTCGTGCGGTGCAGCACGTTGCCTGTGAGCGTGTGCGTCGTCCGGTGCAGTGGTGAGAGGAAGCAGCGCGTCGCGTCTCCCTCGGCGACGTCGACGTACGCGAAGGCGTCGTAGCCGGGCGCCCAGGCGACGGAACTGCGCGTGCCCCCTCGGGACCCCAATCGATGTCGGTGAAGGTCGTGTGGCCGCTCGCGTCGGTCGTCTGCTCGCGGCGACCGCCGCCGGGGTAGTCGAACGCGACGACGGCACCGGCGAAGGGCACGCCCGCGTACGTCGTCGCATCGCGGACCGTGACCTCGTAGGTGCCGGTGCCGGGAAACGGAAGGCCTGCGTCGAGCGGCGCGTCCGTGGCGCTCCCCGTGTCGCGCGGGACGGCGGCGTCGCTCATCGCGGGCGTCCCGCCGCACGCGATCAGGGTCCATGCTCCCAGGCCGATGCCCCACCAGCCGTGTTGCGTCATGTCGGCCAACTAAACACCGCCACGGACTCGGCCAGCGTGCTCGGTGCGGGAGCACACGGCACGGCGTCGGCTGCGGCACTCTCCCTAGCCCTCTCCCACGAGGTGGGAGAGGGTTCACCTACGAACTGGCCTCAGGCCACGACCTTGGCGTCGGCGATGGTGAGCGCCGCGTCGAGCGCGTCGATCGCCTCGTCGATCTGCGCGTCCGTGATGATCAGCGGCGGCGCGATCACGAGGTGCGAGATCCAGCCGAGACAGACCACGCCGCGCTTGGTGAGATCGGCGACGACCTCGTCCACGACGGTGACCTTGCGGTCGATCTTGTCCTTGGGGGTGTTGAAGGGCTGCTTGGTGCCGCGGTTCTGCACGAGCTCGACGGCCCAGAACAAGCCGAGGCCGCGCACGTCGCCGATCGAGGGGTGCTTGGCCATCAGGCCGCGAAGCTTCTGCCCCATCTTCTCGCCCTGGATGCGCGACGCGTTCAAGAGATCGAGCCGCACGTACTCGTCGATGGCCGCGAGCGCGGGCGCGAGCGTGAGCGGGTGCGCCTCGTAGGTGTGCCCGTGCGCGAAGAAGTGGTCCTCGAAGTGATCGGCGATCGCGCGCGTGGTGCCGCAGACGCCGAGCGGCGACATCGCGTTGGTGATGCCCTTGGCCGTGACGAGGATGTCCGGCGTGACGCCCCAGTGCTCGACCGCGAACCACGTGCCCGTGCGTCCCCAGCCCGTCATCACCTCGTCGGCGATCAAGAGCACGCCCCGCTCCTTGCAGAGCGCCGCGAGCTTGGGGAGGTACTCTTTCGGCGGCACGAGCACGCCGTTCGTTCCCACGATCGGCTCGACGATGACGGCCGCGACGTCGTTCTCGCGGTCGATCATGTACGAGAAGTAGTCCGCGCACGCGGTGTTGCACTCGGGGTACGTGCGACCGATCGGGCAGCGGTAGCAGTTCACCTCGGGGCCGTGCAGCACCCAGGGCACCACGCCGCTCGGCTCGGCGAACCAGCGGCGGAAGTCGCCCGTCGCCGCGACGCTCGCGCTCGTCGCGCCGTGGTAGCTCGTGTAGCGGGCGATGATCTTGTTCTTGCCCGTGTACATGCGCGCGATCTTGATCGCGGCCTCGTTCGCCTCGGTGCCGCTCGTCGCGTAGAAGAACTTCTCGATGCCCTTGGGGACGATGGGCAGCAGCTTCTCCGCGAGGTCCGCGCGCACGTCGCACGAGTACGCGGGCGAGATGAAGGCGAGCTCCTGCGCCTGCTTGCAGATCGCGTCGATGACGGCCTGGTTCTGGTGGCCGAGGTTGGAGCGACAGCTGCGACGAGATCCAGGTACCGCTTGCCGGCGGTGTCCCAGTAGTAGCCACCCTCGGCGCGTGGTCATGTGGAGCGGCTTCCAGCCCTTCTGGTAGCGCCACGTGCCGTAGGTGTACTTGCTGGTGATCGCACTGACGTCGCGCTCTTCGCTCATGGCTTTCCTTCCGAAACGGCGGCCGTCGTGCGGACGCCGCTCATCCTCATCCCGATCGTATACACCCCGGCCGCGATGCCGAAGCCGATGAACCACGCGTACGAGTAGCTGCTCACGAAGATCGCGGGCACCGACTCGACGACGTGGATCGCGTTCAAGAACCCGAGCACGTTCGGCGCGACGCCGCACACCAGCGCGATCACGGCCCAGCGGTTCACGCCGCCCGTGTAGTCGTAGATGCCGCCGTGGCGATAGAGGTCGTCCACCACGAGGTGTCGCTTACGCACCAACCAGTAGTCGGCGACCATGATCCCGCCGATCGGGCCGAGGAGCGCGCCGTAGCCGTTGAGCCACCCGAAGACGTAGTTGTTGGTCAGGCGCCACGGCATGATGAGCATGCCGATCGCCGCCGTGATGAAGCCGCCCATGCGGTAGCTGATGCGCTTGGGGGCGAGGTTGCTGAAGTCGTTGGCGGGCGAGACGACGTTGGCGGCGATGTTCATCGAGAGCGTGGCGAGCGCGATCACCGCGAGGCCCACGACGACGGCGATGTCGGAGGGCAGGCTCGCGATCACCTCGTTCGGATCCCAGATGCCCGTGCCGCTCGCGACGGCCGCGCCGATGAACGACACGTAGGCCATCGTGGTCGGCAGGCCGAGCGTCTGGCCGACGATCTGATCGCGCTGGCTCTTCACGAAGCGCGAGAAGTCCGGGATGTTGAGCGCGAGCGTGGCCCAGAAGCCGACCATGCCGGTGAGAAAGGGGCCGAACACGTCCCAGAACGCCGCGCCCTCGAGCCCAGACTGCTGCATCGTGTCGCCGCTGCCGTGCGTCATCCACGACCAGGCGAGCAGCGCCGAGCCGCCGAGCAAGAGCAGCGGCGCCGCGAGCGACTCGAGCCACTTGATCGACTCGACGCCGCGATGGATGAAGTAGACGTTCAGCAGCCAGAACGCGAAGAAGCATCCGAACGAGAGCGCGTCGATGCCGAGCACCGGCAGCGGATCACCGCCCTCGACGCCGAAGTGATGGAAGATCGCGGCGAGCGAGCCGCCGCCGATCCACGCCTGGATCCCGAACCAGCCGCACGCGACCAGCGCGCGAGCG
>JADKKI010000066.1 GCA_016720595.1 Myxococcales bacterium | reverse complement strand
CCCGACCTGCATCAGCTTCAGCGGCGGTCGCACGAGCGGCTACATGCTGCGGCGCATCCTCCAGGCGCACGGTGGCGCGCTCCCCGCCGACGCGCACGTGGTGTTTGCGAACACCGGGAAAGAGCGGCTCGAAACGCTCCGCTTCGTCCACGAGTGCGCGGGCCGTTGGGACGTGCCGATCCGGTGGGTTGAGCGCGACGGATCGAAGCCCTCGGGGCAGCGGTTCCGCGAGGTCGATTTCAAGAGCGCGGCGCGCGCCGGGGAGCCCTTCGCGGATCTGATCACGGAGCGCTCGTTCCTCCCCAACGGGGTCATGCGTTTTTGCACTGTCGCCCTGAAGATCGAGGTGGCCCGCGACTTCATGCGCTCGCTCGGATACGAGCGCTGGGTCAACGTCGTGGGGCTGCGCTACGACGAACCCGCGCGGGTGTCGAAGGTGCGCGAGCGCGACCACGGCGAGTGGGACGTGGCGTGTCCGCTGTACGACGCCCGCGTCACCGAAAGTGATGTGCTGGCGTGGTGGAAGACGCAGTGCTTCGACCTCGCGCTACGTGCGGGCGAAGGGAACTGCGACCTCTGCTTTCTGAAAGGCCGCGTCGTGCGTGAGCGAATCATGCGCGAGCGTCCAGACCTCGCGGCGTGGTGGATCGAGCAGGAGCGCGTCATCGGCGGACGCTTCCACGCGCACGAGCCCGGCTACGCCGCGACGCTCGACCGTGTGCGGCGGCTCCCGATGCTGCCCATGACGCTCGACCCTGCGGCTGCACCGACTGACTCACTCGACACGGAGGAGGGCTATGACGCTCGACCCTGCGGCTGCACCGACTGACTCACTCGACACGGAGGAGGGCTATGACGCTCGACCCTGCCGGTTTAGGAAACCGTCGGCTGCGATGCGAAAATGCCTATATGCATGATGTTTCGTGGCGGCGCGCGTACCGATTGCGTACCGTAAGCGACCGTCGAGCGGACGAAAGGGCGCGGTGTCGGGCGTGCTGAGACCGCCGCTCGACCACCCCGCACGCCTTGCTAAAACGCCTGCGTCACAGGGCTTTCGACACAATCGATAGCAATAGTCTTGACGCCGGACGATTGCAGCCGCATAGTCTCTTTCACCGACGCAGAGAGCGACGGCAACAGGAGAGACGACCATGACGACCTACGACATCACCTCCAAGAGCGGCGCGACGATGGGCACCTACGAGGGCGAGACGCCCGCCGAGGCCCTTGCGGCCATGCACCGCGACGCGGGATACACCGTCACCGTCGAAGACGGCGACGTGGTTTTTCGCTCCGACGGTGAGCGCGCGGTCTGTGGCGGCGTGGACGACTGGAGCATCCGCCCCGTCGTCTGGCACGTCGAGGAGTCCGATGGTCGCGGCGGCTGGCAGCTCACGGCCCGCGGCGAGTGCTCCACCGAGGCAGAGGCCGAGCGGTGCGCCGATGCCCTGGCCGAGGAGCTTGGGTACGAGACCCGCGTGCGCCGGGTGGTCGGCTGATCCTCCGACGCCCCCTCTGCTCCCGCGCGTCGGGGTCAGGGATGGGCGCCGGATGGACCCGACACCCGCACCGAGAGGACCACGACCATGATCACGATTCACCTGTTCCGCGGCAGCTTCGACCCGACTGACGACGGCTTCGCGAACGACGCCTGGTACCGCCTGACCGCTGCCGACTGCGCGGCCGAGAGCGACGCGAAGCACGGCTGGGACGAGGTCTCCGGCGTGGAGGGCGGCGAAGAATTCGTCACTCTCCGCACCGACGCAGACGGCGTGTCGCTCCTGCGCGAGGATGGATTCCGCGTCGAGGTCGTGTGACCACAGCCGTGATGCCGCAAGGCGTTCCGACGATCCCGGGCCTCCCCCTCGCCTCGTGGCCCGACGACGCACCCTCGCGCCGGGGCCTGACGATCGCCGCACAGGCGCTCGGCCAGCTCGCGGCGCTCGTCCGCTGGGCGCACGGGCAGACGACCGCGGACGGGCAGCGGGGGCCCGTGCTGGCGACGTGGGCGGCGCTGCTGGGCGTCACGCGCTCGACGCTGGCGACGTGGCGGGCGCGCGACCCCGAGCTCGGGGCGCTGCCGCTGGCGCAGCGGGGGGACGCGGGGCGGTGGGGACGACGGACGGGGGATTGATCCGCCGCAGGACGCGGGCGGGCGCTCAGGACGAGCGAGGTGGGCACTAATAAAAACCGCCCTGGTGCGCTTACTTTCGCAGAGGCGTGGGCGGTGTTGTTGCAAGTGAGCTTAACTTCCCGGCGGCGGGAAGTCGACCGGGAAGTCAGGCGCGCGCAGCCGTCGCCACCGCGAGCACCGCCAGCAGCGCGAGCTCGACGACGACGGCAGCAGCCCAGAGGATCTCGCCGCGGGTCACGAGGCGAACGCGCGCACGGCGGCATCGTGTGTCGCGGGGCCATAAACGCCATCGTCTGCGACGCCGACGCGCCGCTGGAGCGCGCGCACATCGCCCCAGAGGCCATCGCGCCAGATTGAGCACAGCGTCTGGAGCGCCTGGCGTCCCGCGGCGTCGGCGCGAGTGGGGAGCGCCCACAGTGCGCACAGGTCGTGCGCGAGCGCAGAGCGCACGGTGTCCACCGCCGTGACGTGGTGCAGCTGGTAGTACGGCGACCACAGGACGCCCTCCTGCGCAGCCGTCGAGGGGTCGTCCGTGCCGATCCAGCCCGCGCGGATCGCAGTGGCCCACGACGACAGCGCCGCCGACTCGCGACGGGGGAGCGCACCGACGTGCGCCGCGACACCGCCTTCGGGCGCGGCGTAGACCTGCGGCAGCGAGCGCTTGATGGGGCTCCCCTGCATGAGCCACGCGGCCCACGGGTAGGTGCTGTGAAACGTCGGGTGATCGTAGGCCGTGTGCCACTGCACGAGGTCGACCCACGCGTCATCGACGCGCGCGAGCGTCTCGCGAACGAGCTGGTCGATGCGCGCGCGCTGCGCGGTCGACGGCGGGGTCTTCCACGCCGCCTCCGCGTTCCAGCAGATCGCCCGCGCGCCGACGGCGTGTGCGCGCGCGGCGAGTTCGACGAGCGTTCGCACGCCCTTCTCGTGGCTCCAGTCGCCCTTCGCGACGTGGCGGGCGATCCCGTCGACGCCGACGCCGACGACGAGCGCCACGCCCGGCACAGCCGCGCGGACCTTCGACGCGACGCGGTCGGGCTCCCAGGTGTGGAGCTGCACCGCCGGCGGCTGCGACTCGGTGACGAGGTCCTCCGCGAGCGTCCACCCGGCGCGGATCCCGTCGGAGTGCCAGACGGTGGGGATGGGGCCCGCGGGTGGTGACGGTGGGCGGGAGAGCCCCGCCGCGGCGCGTTCGCCGTCGCTGAGTCGGCCGCTCACAGGATCACCGTCCCGACGATCGCGTCCGGCGCGTGCGCCCGCACCCACCGCGCGACCTCGATCGACGCCGTCGAGGCCCGGGCGCGTCGAGGTGACGCGACTCCGCGCGCCACACCGCAGGTCGACGCCGTCAGGTCCGCAGGCTGTCGTCGAGCGCGTAGCCGTGGCGGGTGATGTCCACCGCGCCGAGATCCGCGGGGATCGTGCCCGTGAGCACCCACCATCCTTCGACGGCGCCGCGCTCGGCCTCGGCTTCAAGCTCCGCGCGGCCGGTGGAGGTCAGGTAGCGCCGGAGCAAGTCCAGCCGCCGCGCCCGAACTGCACCACATGGCTGAGTTCGTGGGCGACGGACGCGAGGCGGGAGGCGTCCACGTCCTCGGCGGGCGCGATCGGGGCCGAGCGTCGCAGTAGGCGTGCGGAAGTCTTGTCCTGCGTGCGCACGCCCTGCGCCAGGAGTCCAGCCGAAGACGGTGGCGACCAGCGATCTCGCCGCGTCGCCCTTCGACCGCACCACGGCTAGCGAGCGAGAAGGGACGGTCAGCGCACTCCGGGCGAGCCGAGCTGCGCCCTTACGCTCGCGCTTGGACTGCGCGCGGCCCAGCGCGGAGAGGTCGTCCGCGCCGAGGCGACGCCGCGGCTCGGAGCGCGCCCAGCGGTCGCGGCGCTCGTCCGCGGTCGGTGGCACTGGGCCGACGTCGGCCGCGACCAGACGGGCGGCGATGGCGCGCGCGGTGGGGAGGTCGAGGGGCTTCACGGCGACACCGCCGCATCCGCCGCCGCGCAGTACGCACCCGCGTCGTCCGTCACGCACCCGTGAGCACACGGCGCGCTCGCGGGCGTCGCGGGCCACCAGCGCCCGCTGGCGCTTCGGACTTCGGGCACCGCGCCGTTGCACCGAGACGACCCCACCGCGGCGTCGCTGTCGGTGCGCGACGGCACGCCGGGGGCGACGCGCATCACGAGCTCGCGGCCGGGGCCGCACGCGGAGAGCAGCACGCCCACGAGGAGCGCGCGGAGGGCACCGCGGGCGAGCGCGGCAGTGATCACGGCGAAGCGCGCGAGGCGGCGAAGGGCGGTCATCGCGGCGACCCCACCAGCGGCGCACCCGTGTCCACGCGCGGCGCAGCCAGCTCCGCGACGCGAGCCCGGAGTGCTGCGATCTCGGCGTCCTTTGCGTCGAGGTCGAGCGACGGCACCGGCCGTCCCGTCAGTGCGCGGTAGCCCTGCAGCCCCGCGCGTGCCACGTCGGGCCCGAGGGCTGCGATCGCCTCCACCGCCGCCCGCAGGCGCGGGTACGGCTGCACGAGGCGCGAGAGGAGCGCGTAGAGCGCGCGGAGCAGAGCGACAGCCAGGGCGGCGTAGGCCGCAGCGGCGTCGGGGTGGGCGATGGCCCACGCGATGGCTTTGGGGATCATAGAGAGTCTCCTGTGACGGCGCGCACCAGGCCGGCGCGCAGGTGGGGCTTGGGCAATGGAATCGCGCCGATCGCGTCGGCGATCTGGCACACGTCGCGGGGGTCCGCTCCTGACGCGACGACGATCCGCCCGTCGGGGAAGAGCGCGCGCACGTCGGCGGCGAAGGCGCGCGGATCGGGCGCGCCGGGGAGCATCAGGTCCAGCACGACAGCATCGGGGCGACACGCGCGCAGAGCCGCGAGCGTAGTGTCTGCGTCGTGCGCCGCGAAGCACTCGACGCCGCACCCGCGCAGGGCGAGGAGCGCCGCGTCGGGGTGATCGTCGGCGACGAGCGCGAAGATCACGGGTGCGGCCTCGCGTCGATGCGCGCTTCGAGGTGCGCGATGGCGGCGTTGATCGAGTCGCGGTCCTTGTGGCGAAGATCCGTCTCTCGGATCTGTGCGGCCTCCAGCGCGCGGATCCTCGCCTCGAAAGCCTCCATCCGCTCGTCGTGCACGGCCACGCCTTTGAGCGCGTCGCCGACCTGACGGAGGAGCTCTTTGCCTTCGCTGCGCACTTCACGCAGGAGCGCCTCGATCGTGTCGAGCTTGGTACGGGAGCCGCCGAGGGCGACCGCAGCGGTGATCA
>JADKKI010000065.1 GCA_016720595.1 Myxococcales bacterium | reverse complement strand
CGACTCCATCGCCCGCCAGCTCGGGATCAACAATCCCGACGAGCGTGCGCGTCGTCTCGCAGCGCGACAGGCGATCACGGCGCGGCGCGTCACCGGCGACCAGGGAACGCAGGCCCTGCTCGATTCGGTGCGCTCCCAGTACAACGGCGGGGCCGCTCTCGGCACGCTCGCGCGCGAGCAGTCGGGCACCCTCACAGGCTCGATCTCGAACCTGTCCAACGCCCTCCCGAACCTCGCGCTGCGCATCGCGACCGAGGACCTCCCGGGCGTGCAGGCGCTTCAGCGGAACATCGTCGGGATCACCAACGCCCTCGACACCAGTACGGCGAGCGGGCGGCGCTTTCAGGCTGCGCTGTCGGCGCTCATCAACACCTCGGGCGGCGGCCTCGCCGGGCTCCTGAACCCGGAGCGGCTGCTCGGCGGGATGGAGCGGCTGATGGGGCTGATCGTGCGGGTGACCCCGTACGCGCGGGCGTTCACGCAGGGCTTCGGGGCGGGCTTCTCGCAAGCACTCGGGCCGCTGCGACTGCTCTTCGGGGTGATGACTCGTCTCGTCCCGTCGCTCTCGGCCGCGGGCGACGGCTCGGGGCGAATGCTCACCATCGTCACCCTGATGGGGCGCGGCTTCGGCCTTCTCGCTGGTGTTGTGGCGGGCGCTGCGCTGGCGTTTGTGAGCATCGGTGGGGCGATCACCGCGGCCTTCGCCACCATCTCGGGTCTGGCCACCACGGGCGCGGCCGCCATCCTCGGGCTCGCGTCGCAGCTCGGTGCGGCGGCGCTCTCGGTCGGCCGTGCGATCGTCGACGGCCTGGTGAGCGGCATCACGTCCATCCCCGGGCGCGTCGCGTCGACCGTGAGCGGTGTCGCGCACAGCGCCATCGACGGTGTGCGGGACACGCTCGGCATCCACTCGCCCTCGCGGGTGATGATGGAGCTCGGCGCGAACACCGCCGAGGGCTTCGCGCTGGGCGTCGGGGGCGGCGGTCCGAGCGTCAACGACGCGCTCTCGGGCCTCGTCGCGCCTCCCGCCGGCGCAGGCCTTCGCGGCGGCGCGAACGTGTCCGTGACGGTGATCGTGCAGGGCGCGTCCCGCCCCGAGGACACCGCGGCGGCCGTCGGTGATGAGCTCGAAGAGCGCCTCGCGGCCATCTTCGGCCGACTCGCAGAGGCAACGCCGTGACGATCCCCTCTCCGATCACCGCCCCCGACACGTGGGACACCCTCACGCTCGGGGGCCTCCCCTTCACGGGCGAGTTTGAGTTCGACGGGGACCTCGTCGCCAAGAAGGTGGACCGACGCCACGCGCCGGGCCGCACCGGGGCGAGGATCCGCAACCGCGGATACGACCTCGCGAAGATTCAGCTCCGGCTCGGGTGCTACGAAGACGAGCACTTCGCCCAGCTCGACGCGATCGTGCGCCTGCTCTTCCCGCGCGGAAATGAGACCGTGTCCGATGCGGCCGTCGCGTGCCCGCACCCGGCGCTCGCTCTTGCGTCGATCACCGAGGTGTACGCCGAGAAGATGGGCGCGCTCAAAAAGGACTCGCGCGACGTGTGGCAGACCACCATCGAGCTGGTGGAGTACCGCCCGAGCGCCAACCGACCGGTGGCGCATACGGTGGTGCAACGCCCCGACATCGCAGCGGCCAACCCCACTGCCTTCACCGGCCTTGATCCGGCTCCTCCGTCCGCAGCCCCTGCGCCCTCCGGCGGCGCGGGCCCGCAGCCCGACTGACCCACCGTGCTCACCCTGAACAGCAGCCCCATCCTTTCGGCTTCGGTCCTGATGCCGCGCGTCGGCGTGTGGACCGCAGACCTCGAGGTCGACACGGACACGGCCCCCACCGGGACCGTGGTGCTTTCGAGCGACGCGGGGCCTTCCTGGCGGGGAACGGTCATCTCCGGGGCCGTCACCCTCGGCACCTGGCGCGGGCGCCTTGTGGGCGGCGCTGGGGGCCTGCGTCGCAACGTCGGCCCGCTCGCCTACCAGAACCCGACCCTCGGCGACGTGCTGGCCGACGCGCTGCGCGAGGCAGGCGAGACCCTCTCTGCGGCCTCCGGATCGCTCGCGCAGTCCACGACGGCGCTCTGGCACCGGATCGCCGGGCCCGCGGCGCAGACCGTTCGAGACGTGGCGCGCGCGCAGGGCTGGCCCTGGCGGGTGCTCGATGACGGCTCCGTGTGGATGGGCCCGGAGACCTGGGATGCCGCTGAGGCCGCGGAGCTCGAAGTGCTCGCCCCCGACCCCATCGAAGAGCGCTACACGGTCTCGGGCGACGTGTTCGGCCTTCGCCCGGGCACCACCGTGCTCCTGCGCGGACCGGAGGGCGACGTCGGCGTGCAGGTGGACACGGTGCTGGTGCGAGTCGCGCTCGCACAGGCCACCGCCACGGTGTGGGGCTTCCGTGGCTGACGCGACCTCTCGCCTCCTCGAAGGCCTCGAACGCCTCGTGCGGCGGATCACCGCCCGCGTGGACTACCTCGCGCTCTACCCCTCCGTCGTGTCGGGCCAGGACGCCGACGGGCGCCTCCACCTGGTGCCCGAGGACATTCGCCTCTCGTCCTGTCGCGGCGTACCCATCCGCCTGGGGATCCCGGGCGTGACGGTGCGGGTGGCGACCGGGGCGCGCGTGCTGCTCGGCTTCGAGGCGGGTGACCCGGCGCGCCCCGTGGCCACGCTCTGGGAGAGCGGATCGGTCACCGAGCTGGTGGTCAACGGCGCGACGACGGGCGCGGCGCGGGTGGGCGACAGCGTCGCGCGGTCGGCGGCGATGACCACCTGGATGGACGCCGTCTCGGCCGCGCTCAGCCTCGGCGCAAGCCCCTCGACCATCGGCGCCGTCTCGACCGCCAGCGGCGTGGTGAAGATCCCGTGAGCTACCGACAGTTTCAGATCGACATCACCCCATCGCCGCTCCGAGGTCCGAGCGGGCAGGCGTGGGCGGGTGAGCTCGGCGGGGCAAAAGATGCGCTGGTGGCTCGCGCGCGGGACGCCGTCAAGGCTGGGTGGGTGGAGCGCGCGCCGTCGGACGCCGTCCCCCTTCTGTCGCTTGACGCTCGCATCGAGCGCGCCCCTGGCGAGGCCGAGGCGTCATGGCGGGATCGCATCCGCAGCGCGTTCGACTCGTGGTCCTGGCTCGGCACCCGCTACGGCATCACGCTCGCGGTGGGGCTCCTGGGGTACGGGTATCCGGCCGTCGTCACACAGGGCGAGCTTCCGGTCGACACCGACGTGACCCGCTGGGCGCGTCTGCGGCTGATTTTCACCGGCCGCGCGATGGCGGGGCCATCGCCGTGGGGCGCGTTCGGTTGGGGCGCGCGTCAGGTGCAGTTCATCGAGAGCGCAGATCCGGCGGTCGCTCGACCCCAGCTCCGGCGGGTCACGCGGACGTGGATCAACGCGCGAGACCGCGTCGCCACCGTCGTCATCGCGCGCGGCACCCGCCTCTGGGGGCGCGTCGTGTGGAGTTCATTCGTCTGGGGCGACGGCCCCGGCATCATCGTCTGGGGACCGCCCGCGTTCGGCTCGGCCGAGGCGCGATGGGGCGCGTTCGCCTGGGGCGTCTTCTGCTGACACCGAGGAATCAATGTCCACTTCGATCACCACCACGCCCGAATACACCGCATCCGAGCCGAGCCGCCCGCAGGACGGCGACGACGCCTTCCTCGACGGCGGCGCCGCCCCGCTCTGGCCCATCATCCAGCTCGCGCTCAACCGCGCGCACTTCGCCCGCGGAGCGGCGTGGGCGAATCTCAACTGGAACGGCAAGCTCGCGGTGTCCGGAACCGCCGCCGCGCCCGTCGTGGTGGTCGGCGTCATCGACTCCGTGGCGCTCGCGGACTCAAACAGCGTGTGGCGCCCCTACTTCACGGGCGGCGAGACCACGCTCGGCGCCTCGCACGTCGAAGGCGGCGGATCGCTCAGCGCCAACACGTTCTATTACGTGTACGCATGGAGCGACTCGGCGGCGCCAGCCAACGTCAAGTTCCAGATCAGCGCCACGCCCCCAACCTCCAACGGCGCCCCCACGGTGCGACTCCAGTACAAGCGCGGCGAGACGAAGAACTACCGATACCTCGGGTGCTTCGTGACGAACGGCAGCGGCGACCCGCTCGTGATGCGGTCGGTTCACGGCCGCTACCTCTACCGCCGAAGCGCCATCAGCGCCGCCGATCTTCAGGCGCTCACGGGGGGCGCCGCGACCTCGTTCACCGATGTGCCTCTCGCAAAGTACGTGCCCCCGCACGCGCGCTTTGTGAACATCGAACTGCTCGTCACCAACTCCGACACCGCGCTTGTCCGCACGGGACAAGTTCGCACCAAGGGCGACACCACCAACACCACCCTCCTGGCGGCATACCCGTCGCCGTCGGTGTACTGGGCGGCTTCTCTCGGATGCCTGCTGAGATCG
Organism: Myxococcales bacterium; assembly: GCA_016720595.1. Taxonomy (GTDB): domain Bacteria; phylum Myxococcota_A; class Polyangia; order Haliangiales; family Haliangiaceae; genus JABFXX01. Next base: position 2,842 of record JADKKI010000065.1, on the reverse strand, counting down.
AAACGGATTCCAGCCAGGTCATTCAGTATGACGTCTCCGACGCCACCGCGACCCTCACCATCGATGTGCTCGGGTTCACGGAGTGAGCGACCTCGGATCGGACATCGGGGGAGCGTCGGACCTCGACCCTCTCTTCGGCGTGGTCGATGGACGCCGCGCACTCGCCGAGGCCGCTGTCCGTCGTCTCAGCACGCCCCGTGGTGAGCTCGCCCTGATCGGAGACTCCCGCGAGTACGGCTACGACGTTCGGGCACAGCTCAACGACGACGTCGGCCCGCGGGCGCTCTTCGAGATCGAGGCGAACGTCTCGCGGGAGGTGCTCAAAGATGAGCGGGTGCAGTCGGCGACTGCGAAGGCCACGCTGGCGGCCGGGCGGCTCACGATCGCGCTGGACCTCGCCGACGCCGCAGGCCCCTTCAAGATGACGCTCGCCGTGAGCGCTGTGACCGTGGACCTCCTCAAGGTGCAATGATGCCCTCCCTCGCCGACCTCCTGGCCACCAAGACGCGCGCCCAGCTCGTCTCCGAGATCCTGTCCGCGCTCTCGAGCGCGCGACTCCCCGTGACCGCGTGGCAAGAGGGCGGCGTCGCTCGCTCGCTCGTGAAGGCAGACGCCACCGCGCTCGCGGACCTCTACGCCTCGGTGGTGCTGGTCGCGAAGGGGGGCTTTCTCTCCGAAAGCTCCGGCGCGTGGCTGACGCTCCTGGCCAAGAGCCGCTTCGACCTCGACCGGCTCCCGGCCACCTTCGCCGCGGGGCAGATGGTGCTCGCGGCGGTGAGCGGCACGGGACCCTACACCATCGCCCCGGGCGGGCTGCTCATCACCGACGGGACGGTGCGCTGGCGCAGCACGAACGCCGCCAGCGTCTCGGTGCCCTCTGGGGGGACGGCCACGATCAACGTGCGCGCGGAGTCTCCCGGCACGGCCTACAACCTCGGCTCGGGCGCGACGCTCGCCATCGTGTCGCCCGCATACGCAGGGCTCTCGGTCACCAACCCCGTGATCGCGGGGACCTCGACGTGGCAGACGGTGTCGGGTCAGCCCGAGGAGACCGACGACGAGCTGCGGCTGCGCTGCCTCGCGCGGTGGTCGGCGCTCGGTCGCGGCGCGTCGATCGACAGCTACGTCTACCTCGCGCTGAACTGCCCGGACGCCCCCGCGATCCGCAAGGTCCGCGTCGTCCCGGGCACCGGCGACGGCAAGGTCGGCGTGTACATCTCGCACGCTGGCGGCGCCGCGACGGGCGGCGAGGTGGCGGCGGTGCAGGCCTGGCTCGACGCGCAGAAGCCCGTCACCGACGACGTGAGCGTGTACGCGGCGAGCGTCACGAACGTGACGGTGGGCGGCACCGTGCGCGTCAGGAACGCGACCTACAACACGGCTGAGAACCGATTCAAGGCGCGTAACGCCGTGGGGGCGTACTTCCAGACGCTGGAGATGGGCGATGCGGTGGACCTCGGCGGGATCTACGCGGGGCTGCGGTCGGCCGACGGTGTCGTCGACGTCGATCTCTCAGCGCCGACGGGCGACGTGAGCATCCCCGGCACGGGCATCGCGGTGCTGGACTACCAGATCACCTCGGGCGACTGGGGCGTCTGAGTCAGCGCAAGCACGTACAGGCCTCGCAGCCGAAGCCAACCTCGCAGCGCGCCCCGCACGCACCGCAGTGAAGGCGGCCACCGCCATCCACTGGGATCCCAAAGCGCAGGTCTACATCCACGTCGCGCCCGCAGCTCACCCGCACGGACGAGCACACCGGCGCGGCGTCAACCGCTGCGTCGCTCGGAGCATCCGCAGCGGGCGCGTCAACGACGGCGTCAACTACGGCGTCTGCTGTCCCTGAGTCCTGCGCTGCCACGTCCACCGGCGCATCCGTCGATGGCGCATCAACAGCGGCAACGTCCCGAGCGGCGTCTGCACCAGCGTCGGCGGGTACCAGGCACTGAGCGTTGGCGCACACCTGCCCCGCGGCACACGCGGGCGAACAGGTGACCGGAAGCGACTCGGACGGAGCACAGGCGACGAGGGCGAGGGCGACGAGCAGGGTTCGCATACGCCCCAACCTACGCCAGTTCCGGCCGCTTTTACATCACCCAAACCTTCACCACCTGCGGCCCCGCGCCGCCAGGAGCACGCACACCCATGACCGCACCTTCCGATTTCCGCTGCAATTACCTGCGCACCGGCATCGCCCTCGCCGCCGGCGTCGCGACCGACGTCGACGTGCCCATCGACGGCGCCGCCGACTGGCAGGTGATCGTCAAGAACACGGGCTCCACCAACGCCGTCACCGCGCTGAGCGTGACGCGCATCCCCCTGACGCTGCCGGGTCCCGCGGAGTCCGTCTCGACGGGCATCCCGCTCGCGCACGGCGACAGCTTGCGGATCGCGGGCGAGCGCGAGCCCATCAGCGTGCTGCGCCTGACGCTCACCAGCACCAGCGGCACCACCGTGACGGTGGAAGCAGGTGGCCGGTGATCTCCGTCAACGGCGACGAGCTCGGTGGGTCGAGCGGCTCCGTCACCGCCGCGGACATCACCGACAGCACCAGCGTGGGCCGCTCGGTGCTCACGGCGACCGACGCGGCTGCGGCGCGTGCAGCACTCGGTTTCTATCCTCGCGTCCGCACCCCGCCCTGGACCTACCCATGGACGCTCCCCGACGCGCACACGCTCGCGCAGGTGGTGCCCACAGGCGCGCAAGGCGCCACGTCGTTCACCGACCTCTCGGCCAACGCCCGCACCGTCACCGCCTCCTCCGCCATCGTGGACACGACCGTCGAGGGCATCACCTCGACGCCGCTCTACTGCCCCGCGGGTTACCTCAGCGTCGATCACGCGGG
>JADKKI010000064.1 GCA_016720595.1 Myxococcales bacterium | reverse complement strand
CAGCTACTGCTCCGGGACATCGCCGTCGGTCTGCCAGGGTGCGATCGACGTGTTCTGAGCGCGCCTGTTCAGCTCGGCGGCATCAGGTCGCTCTCGCTCAGGGTGTAGGAGAGCGGTGGGTGCCGTCGGGGTCCTTGGCCTTCACGACCAGCCGCCGCGTAGGCGCTCGAGGAGCCCGAGCTCGGCGTCGGTCCCGTATCCTCGCGAGAGCTCCTCGATCACGAGGATGCGGGCGGCGTCGTTCGGTGCGAGCTCGCCGAGCTTCGAGATGTCGCCGGTCAGGTACACGGTCTTACCCGCGAAGCTTGGAGCGCCCTTCGCGAGGTCGTCGAGAGTGACCACCGAGCCGAAGAACTCGAGTTCGGGGCGCTGCTCGGTGAGCGCGACGAGCACGTGACGGTCGTCGACGAGCTTGGCGGAGGTCGAAGGCCAGCACAACACGGTAGCCAGCGGCAGCTTGCGATCGCGAGCGTCGACGGCTTCGGAACGGACTATCCTCAGATCCATGCGAGGACGCTCGGCACCGCCGGTGTTCGCGTACGTTACGACGACCACCGCGAGTGCACGATGAGGAGAGCGTTCGCTGCATGCGTCGCGTTCGCGGTCCTGGTCGTGATCGTGGTCATTCGCTTCGGGTTCAAGGATTCGTCGCCCGCAGCTCCGGCGCCGCCGGTCGTCGATGCCGCGATCGCCGATGCACCGATCGGTGATGCCGGAGTCGCGGTCGATGCGGCGGCACCTCCGAAGAAGCGCGCGCCGAAGCCGACGCCCAAGCTCACACCGAAGTCGACGCCGACGCCCAAGCTCACACCGAAGTCGACGCCGACACCGACGCCGAAGCCGACGCCGACACCGACGCCGATCCCGACACCGACGCCGACGCCGAGGCCGACGCCGACACCGACGCCCGGCACGCAGAGATGTACCCAGCCGCCGAACCCGGCGGGCTGCCCGGCAGCGGAGCCCAACGTCAACCGGCCGTGCGATGCCGAGGGGGTGCACTGCGTCTATGGCACCAGCTGCTGTCCGCCGGTGTACGTCTGCAACGAGGGCGTGTTCGAGGCCTGGTTCACGCACTGTCCGTGAACCGCGTGCTGATCCACTTCGAGCTCAGGCAAGACGTGCGTCGTGCTCGTCGAGAGTCGCTCGGTCGGGGAGCTGCATCGCCGGCTCCGCCGCATGGACGAACCGCCGCGTCGAGGGATCGAGCTTCGCCTCCGGGTGCCTGCTGGTGACCATCGCGAGGAGCTCTCTGGCGCGCGCCGAGCCCTCTCCATCGACGAGGTCTCCGGAGAGCCGGGTCCACGGCAGGATCCGCAGCGTCGCACCCGGGGTCGAGATCACGTCGACGAACGTCGCCCCGTCGAGCTCGGGCGGCAAGCGGCGGGCGACGGCGCCGACGACATCTCGCCACAGCACCAGCACCGCCGAGCCGTCCTCCTGGCGCGCGTCGATCCCGGCCTGGGTGAGCTCGGCGCTCGCGGTCACGAACCGGAGCTGGTTGCGCAGCGCGCTCGGCACCTGTGGAGGCGGCACCGTTCCGCGCATCGCGCGTCCGCTGGGAGACACGGGAGGTGGCGCCGTCGATCGCGTGCCACGTCCACCGCCCGTGGGTGGTGCGTCCGCTGGAGCCGCGGGCGAACGATCCCACTGTCGCGCCGGCAACGCCTGCGCGTTCGGAACTCCCTGGCCGAGGTCGTCGTCGTCCGCGATGAAGTACAGCATCCCGATCGCGACGAGCTGGCCGGCGATCAGCATCAGGGGCGCGAACGTACGCTCCGAGGACAGCGACATCGTCGCGGTCGACACCGATCCGATCTCGGGCCCGAACAGGTACGCCGCGCCCACCGTGGTCCCCAGCAGCAACACCGCCAGCCCGTAGCTGATCCGGATGAGCGACTCGCGCGTGCTTCCTGCCAGCAAGCGGGTGGCCACCTGGTACAGCAGCAGCGCCGACAGCCCGAGCGTTCCCCAGAACGTCGCCCCCGCGAGCATCGGATAGAAGCCGATGCCGCGGATCATGCTCATCGAGACCGATCCGCACTGCCCGCTGGCGTCGCAGGCGTGAACCGCCCGCAGATCGAGCCCGATCTTGCCGAACGAACTGTTGATGACGAACCAGTCCATCCCGAACAGCGCCACACCGACCAGGCCGCCATAGGCCGCGAGGAGTACGAGGATCTTGGTCCGGTTGCCCTGCATCCGTGATCGAGGGTAGCAGCCTTCGCCAAGGGTAGGCGCCCCGAGTACCGGGGCCTTCGTCGGGGACAAGAGCTGTCCCGCAAGGCGAATTCCGCGAACGGTGCGCTCAATAGCGGCAATCTACCTATCGAGCGAGATGGACGACTTCGAGGGGGATGCGCAGCTGCGCAGGGTGACGGCCGAGCTGGCGTGGCTACGCCGCCTCGCCCGCGCGCTGCTGCGCGACCAGGACGCCGACGACCTGGCGCAGGAGGCGTGGCTCGTCGCGGCGGAACGTCCGCCCGCAGAGGCTCGGCCGCTGCGCCCGTGGCTCGGCGGCGTGCTGCGAAACCTCGCGAAGATGCGGGCACGCGCTCGCAAGCGACGCGAGGCGCGCGAGGCGAGGTCGGCCGAGCTCGTGGAGCCGGCGACGACTCCCGATGACCTGGTCGAGCGCGTCGAGCTCCAGCAGCTCGTCGCCGGCGAGGCACTCGCGCTCGCCGAGCCGTATCGATCGACGATCCTGCTTCACTACTTCGAAGAACTCTCGTGCGCGGAGATCGCACGGCGGCTCGGGATCCCTGAAGGCACGGTGCGGCGCCGGCTGAAGGTGGCGCTCGACGAGCTGCGTGCGCGGATCTCCGCGAAGGAGCGTGGCGGGCGTGGTGGGCTCGCCGCGCTCGCTCCGATCGCCGGTCTCACCTCACCCTCGCAAGCCGGCGCACCGTGGGCGCTTGGAGTCATCGCCATGAAGAAGCTACTCGCACTGGTGATCGCGCTGATCCTGATCATCCTCGCCGGCGTCCTGTGGTCGAGGCGCGATCACCAGACGGCGGCAACCCACGCGACCACTGGCGAGCACGGCAGCGCCGGCGCGACCGCGACGACGACGCCAGGCGGAACCACCGTGGCGACCGAGCGCGACGACGTTCCGCGCTGGCTCGTACAGCCCGATGTGAAGCGGCGGCGGATCGCGGGGCGCGTGACCTTCCGCGGCGTGGCGGTTGCCGGAGCGACGGTGGACCTGGCGAGCATTGCTTCCGAGGGTGGGCTCACGACGGCACCGCATGTGACCACGAACGACCACGGTGAGTTCGACTTCGGCGCCCAGAGTGCGATGCAATGGAGCGTGCGTGCGTCGGCGCCCGGCAAGGCGAGCGCGCGCCAGGAGGTGGACCTGCGCGACCCACGCGCGATCCCTGCGCCCGACCGGCTCGAGCTCGAGCTCGGAGCATGCGATGCGGCGCTGGTCGGAACGGTGCGCGACGCCTCGGGTGGATTGATCGCGAAGGCTCGGATCAGCCGGCTACGCGACGACGGTGCCGGCGTAGGTCGACTTCGCGCTGGTTCCGGAGGCGGTGATCGTCGGCCGCGTGATCCGCGACGACACGAGCGCGCCCGTGCCGCAGGCGTACGTGTTCGTGCCGCCGGGATCGGAGGGCATCGAGAGCACCCCGGTGCGGGGGAGCTTCACCGATTCCGCCGGGCGGTTCCGGATCGATCGGATGACGGCAGGGCGACACCTGGTGTTCGCACGCGCCGAGGGCCTCGTCGAGGCGACCCAAGGGACGCCGGTGGTCCTCGGCGTCGGCCAGACCAGCGTGGAGATCGAGATCCGGCTCGAGGCGGGCTCGACGATCCGAGGAAAGGTCGTCGACGATGGCAAGCCGATCGCCGGCGCACGCGTGAACGCACTCGATGGAGCCCGCAGCACCGCGAGCGCGGTCTCGCAGGACGACGGTACCTTCACGCTCAGCGGCGTGCCGCGCGACGACCTTCGGTTCACGGCGCAACCGTACGAAGTGGTCTCGCCGAAAACGTTCCGCGTATCGGAGGCGGTGCACGAGGGAGTCACGATCGAGGTCGACGCGCTGGGTACCATCGTCGGCCACGTCATTCGTGGCAAGCAGCCGGTCCCTGGCGCGAACATCCAGATCCACGGGCCGAACGATCGCGAGCTCGAGACGGTCCGCGCCGATGCGACAGGCCGGTTCGAGGTGCATGGACTGCAGCCCGGCCCGTGGACCCTCTATGCTTCGGACGACCGCAAGGGGGCCTTCGGCCGGGCTCCCGAGACCGTTCAGCTCTCGCGCAGCCAGACTGCCGAGGTCACGATCGACATGGCGTTCGCGGGCGCGATCTCCGGCCGCGTCGTCGATCAGACCGGCGCACCGGTGCCAGGGGTGTCCGTGCAGTTCCGCAGCACGAAGTCCGACGACACCGGCATCACGGCCACCGCGACCGACGGATCGTTCCGCGCCGCGAGCCTGACGGGTGGTGGCGAGTACCGGCCGATCGTTCGGCGCAGCATGCTCGCGAGCGCACCGCTTCCCCCGGTCGCGGGTGGCGAGTTTCCGCCGATCGCGGTCGCCGACGGTGAGACGGACGTGACCGGCGTCGTACTCGCGGTACGGATCGATCACCTGTCGCTTGCCGGCAAGGTCGTCGACGCGGATGGCGCCGCGGTCGCGGATGCGCGCGTGACTGCACAGCTCGTCGAAGGGAGTGCAGGTCCGAGGTTCGAGCGCGGCTTTCAGGACCCAGCCGACACCACGAGCGTGGAGGGCCAGTTCTCGATCGACGACCTGCTCGCTGGCTCCTATGCGTTGCGCGCTGTCTCGCCGACCGGCGTCGAAGCCACGCTGCTGGGCATCCGCGCCGGGCGCACCGACATCACGCTGGTGGTCGCCGCTGCGGGCAGCATCGAGGTCGCGACGGTCGGGTTCAAGACCGCTCCGCAGGTGACCGCGATCCGCACCGACGGCGGTGGTCCGAGTGCGCCGGTCTCCGGCGTTGCTCGTGGCAACGAGTTCTCGATCCGCAACCTCTCACCCGGCCGCTACACGGTCATCGCTCGTACCTCCTCCGAGGCGGCGAGCGCGATCGTTCAGGTAGCCGCAGGTCGCGCGTCGCGCACCACGCTCACGAGCGCGGGCTCCGCCGTCGTCGCCGGGCGCGTTCGCGAATTCCGCACGGGCAAGCCGATCGAAGGCATGACCTGCCGCGCGCTCCCGCGCTCGGGCACCGACCACACCGATGTCGGGGCCGGCGACGGCGTGCGGACCGACGCGCAAGGCGCGTTCTTGATCGCCGCCGCGCCTGCCGGTCCGGTCTCGGTGTCGTGCGATGGGCTGTGGCGCAACTACTCCGATGGCCTGCGCATGATCACGCTGCAGCCGGGGCAGCGTGCCGACCTCGACGTCCCCGTCGTCGGCTTGAGCGAAGAGCCCGGCATCACGCTCGGCGGATTCGGCGCCGACTTCGATCCGAGCGTCCTCGTGCCGCGCCTCGTGCGCGTGCAGCCGGCCGGTCCCGCCGCCACCGCGGGGTTCCAGAACGGTGACGTGATCACCTCCGTCGAGGGCGCCTCGGTCACCGAGCTCAGCCCGCGCGGCGTCTGGACCCTGATCGTCAATCGCCCGCCGGGCACGAAGCTCAAGGTCGTGGCCACGCGCGCCGCAAAGCCTGTCGCCGGCGAGATCACGCTCGGCGAAGCGCCGCCGTAGCCATGATCAGACGCCGCCGTCAGTCGTGTCGTGGCTCCGGGCCGCAGGCGTGCGGCGGTCGTCCGCTCCACAAGGATTCCTGGGGCCACGGCACGTGAGCGTGCACGAAGTAGTTCTGCGCGCCGATCTGGACGCTTCCGCGCGCCATCGAGCGCAGCTGGTCATAGGCCTCCGCGGGCAAGTCGATCACGTTCTCGAACGCCTCGTCCCCGGACGGGCGCTCGTGCGCGACGGTCGGCCACGCGTGCGGCCAGGTCGCAGTGCTCGGCCGCGTGTCGGGCGACACGATCGCCTCGAGGCTGGGAAATCGCCACAGTGGCGCTTTGCCGCACGGGTACGCCTGGATGCGCTTCCACGCAAACAGGATCAGGGCCGGGATCGTCGAGGTCTTCGCGTCGTCCGTGAAGTCGTTGTCCGCCGTCAACATCTCGCCCCACACGGAGATGTGGGCGCGGCAGCCGGGCTTCCAGACGTACAGGTGGCTCCACCGCTGGTCCGTCGCTTCGAGCGCCTGATACCGACCCCCGACGTGCGTCAGTACTGGCACCGCGAGCGCGCTGATCAGCTCGTCGCGCTCTGAAGGCGCGAGCATCGCGGCGTGGCGCCCGGTCTTGTCGACGCACAGGACCGCGCCGTTGTCGTAGAGCGCAAACAGCGGCTCACCCAAGGGGAGGTCGTCGGCCCACCGCTCGCCGGTTGTCGCCACCAGCACGGGATTGCCTGCGGTGATCTCGATCGGCACGAGCGGCGTCGCGGCGTCGACGGGCATGACCGCTGGCGTCGGTGTCGGTGTCGGTGCCGGTGCCGGTGCCTCGCCGCGCTTGCACGCTGCCGCCGCCGCAACGAGGACCCCACCGAGCCGCGATCATCGGCAGACTCTACCAGTGTCGACACGACGGCGCCGTCGAAGCGCCTGCACATGGGAGTGGGTAGCTGCGCACCGCCGGGTGGCGCCGCGCCCCCGAAGCGCGCCGCCGCCGAGGGGCGGCACACAACGGACGACCCTCACGGTCCAGACCCCGGCTGTTCAGCTGAGCCGAAATGCGTTGCTAGGCGGGTCAACACCGCATATGCACGCGCCATGACTCGCGGCGTTGCCCTGGGAGTGATTCTCGTTCTGGTCGGATGCGGCAAACCCGCCGGGCAGACCGTCGACGCGGCAGGCGGCGGCGATGACACCGACGGAGGCAACGACGCTAACGCGCAGATCGATGCGTCGATCAGTGACAGCTGGATGCCCGGGGACGCGGTCGCGCCCAACATCGCATGTGCCTCGGGTGAGCTCGTCAGCGGACGCGTCCTCGCAGCGACGACCAGCGGGGACGAGCTCGTGTTCGATCACATCGCGATCGGCGCGGGGGGCGCGCTGTTCGCAGGGGGGCAGCTCGCGGGTCACGCCACGCTCGAAGCCGGAACGCCGAGTTCGCGGGTCGTCCAGGGATCGCAGGTCGGCTCGTCGGTCGTCGCCAAGTACGCGGCCAATGGTGCGTTTGCGTGGGCCTCGTCAATGTCATCGCGCGTCGGGTGGCTCACTGCGCTTCAGCCGCTCGCCGATGGCTCGGTCCTCGTCGGTGGCTACTTCACCGAGCAACTCGCGATCGACTACGGCACCGCGACGCAGATCCTGCTGCCGGCGGTCGGCACGGGATACAACATCTACATCGCGAAGCTCGATCCCGATGGCCACGCGGTGTGGGCTCACTCCGCGGCATCGGGCGCGATCGACGGCATCTTCTCGATCGCCGCTCGCCCCGACGGTAGCTTTGTCGCCGCGGGCTACTTCGGCGACGGCTCCCAGCACACGTTCACGTTCCCTGACGGCCAGAATGGCCCGGTCGCCGCGACCGCAACGGACATGTGGGAATCCGGATGGGTCGGGTCATTCGATGCGCAAGGCCGCATCGGCTGGCTGCGGACCCTTGGTGGCTCGAGCCGCAAGGATGCGGTCGGCGTCGTGACCTTCGCAAGCAATGGCGACCTGCTCCTCGGCGGCTCGTTCGGCGCCGATCTGACCTACACGATGACCTCGGGACCGCAGACGATCCAGCAGACCGGCAACACCAGCTACGGAACCTCGGCGACCTACCTCGCGCGCCTCTCACCCGTGACTGGCAACGTGCTCTCGCTGCATGCGAACGGCGGCCAGTCGACGGCGACCGCGATGCTGCGCGAAGGCGGCACGCTCCACGTCGCCGCCGAGACCGATCGCCTCTCCGCCTTCGATCCGAACTCCACGGTCCCGCCGAACGGCGCGATTCCCTACGCGTCGTACCTCGTCAGCTTCGACGAGAGCTTCGCGTTCACGAAGCTCCTCCCGCTCGGCACGGGCTTCGACTCCGCGAAGCTCACGAACCTCGGCGCCGACGCATTCCTGTTCTCGGGCACGGGCTCGGCCTACCGCCGGTTCGCGAGCGGACCGAACGGCGAGTCGATCCGACACCGGTCACCACCCCCGGTCTGCCGCCTGGCTTCCTCGCATGCGCGTCGGCGACAGATCACCGCATCGTGTGGTCGACTGCGACCGGCCGGAGCTCGGCGGCAGCGCTCGCCGATGACGGCTCGATCGTCGCCTTCGTGACGTTCTCGCAGACGGTGACCATCAACGCGGGCAAGCCGTCCGCGCAGACCTTCACGAACAGCGGCTTCGGGCGGACGTCGCTGCTCGTGCGCTTCACGCCGTAGTGCGAAGTCAGGCGAAGCTCTACGAACTTCGGACGTTCTGGAGGTGGTGCGCGAACGTCAGCATCATCGCGCCCTGCACAGACTCCACCGCGTGACTGCTGTCGGGAGGTTGCCGTGTCCACGCGTGCGCCGGATAGCGACCGAAGTCGTCGCGGAGCTCGCCCGCGAGCACGAAGAACTCCTCTCCGTCGCGGTGGTGGTGGTGGGCGACCTTGGCCCCCGGGTCGAACCGCAGCAGCACCACGCGACCCGCGGGGTCACTGAACAGCGGCGCCTCCCAGAGGCCCGCGGTGTACGACCGCTCGAACACGATGTAGCGTGTGTCGACGACGGCGCGCGCCGTGCGATGTGCTGGGCGCTGCTTGACGAACAGCGTGCAGCCACCGTCGGTGACGAGCCCGCGATCACTGGGCGCATGCACGTACGCACCGCGTGCATGCACGAGCGCGCCATCTCGTAGATCGCCTTCGAGCACGAAGACGTCGAGGCTCCCGCCCGCCACGTCCGGTACGGGCACATGCGCAGCGGGTGGGAGGCGGAGGAGCGCCGTCCGGCGCAGGCCACGAGGTCCGGGCGCGTGCTCGAGCAGCTTCTCCTCGATTCCGTCGTGCGCGGTCCACGGCATCGCCGCGGTGTCGACAGCGACGCGCTGAGCGAGCTCTGCATGGAGGACAGTCACCAGCCTTCATCGTCGCATCTCCATGTCTCCGCGACGACGTAGGGCGACGTTCTAACGACATTGCGTACGAGGCTGCCGCCGAAGTCCGGTAGCGATTCGCCAGTCAGCGCTTGCGCAGCCCGCGGATGAACACTGCCATCTCGGACGAGAACAGCGCCCAGCGTCCGGCATGACCCTGCTCGGTCAGGTAGACGTGGCTGCAATCTTCGACGAAGTCGAGTGTCAGGCTGCCGCGTGCCACGCCAATTCCGACCGGATCGCCGACGCAGCCGACGTCACCGTCGGTGTACGACGTGGCGAGTGCGAGTCGTGCGGCCAGCTCGTCGGTGAGCGATTGGGTCAGTACGCGGACACCTTGGTCTCGGTACCCGAGAAATCGCCTTCCGCTCTGGCGGTCGGCCAGCTCGTGGATCGTGACTCGCCATGGGGCGGTCGTGTGCGCCGCGTCGGCGAGGAACGTCGCGATCTCGACCGGTGGATCTACCGGCCCCGGTTGCGGCGGTGGAGGTGGCGGGAGGGGGTGCGCAGGTTGCGGCCACGCGAGGTTTGGTATCGGCTCGTTCGGCCGATCGAGCTGTTCGAGCGGCTCATCACTACGGCACGCGACGAGCGCGACCATCGCAAAGCAGCAGGACCGCATGTGGGAATGCTACGCACAAAGCCCCGAAACCAGAAGGCCTCGGCGACGCGCTGACGACGCACGTCACGCGCTACAGTGGCTCCAGCTTCATGGCGAAGATCGAGCTCGCAGCAGGCGTGGTGCACGAGATCCCGGCGGATCTACGCAAGGCGTTGTTGTCAGACAAGTCCGCGCTGGAACGATGGCAAGCCCTCACGCCGCTCGGCCGCAACGAGTTTCTGTGCTGGGTCGAGGACGCCAAGCAGCTCGAGACCAGGAAGCGCCGCATCGAGCGAACGCGAGAAGAGCTGCTCGAGGGGAAGCGCCGGCCCTGTTGCTGGGTTGGGTGCATCCATCGCACCGACAAGCCCGTCAGTCCGTGGGCACAACGAGTGTTGATCGACAAGGAGCCCAAGCCGAAGGCCAAGGCCAAGGCCAAGTAGGCGGTGCATCGCCGGGTGCGGAGGAGCCTCCGCTGCGCGATCGTCTCCACCGTCGGCGAGCAGCCTGTTACGATCGGACGGGGTGCGCAAAGCGGCCATCGTCATCGTTGCGCTCGCGAGCGTTGGCATGGCCCGGCGCTGGGTCGTTCGCGCGCCGGTGCCGCTCCACGACAAGAGTCGGATCGTCGAGGTCGAGTCCAGCGAGTACGCGTCGCTGTACGCCGGCGGTCACTCGATCAATCCACTGACAACGCCGACGACCTACCCAGGCAAGGCGACGTACTTCGTTCCTGCGGGCGAGGCCGGCGAATTCGAGGTCGACGGCCTCTGCGGCGGCTGCTCGAAGTGCGCGGCGCCGAAGGACTCGTTCGTCCGCATCATCTCCACGAAGAACATCGCGAGCTGGCGTCTCGACGCGAGCAGCCCGGAACACGACGTGCTGCTCGATCCCGACAAGGACATGCGCACGACGTTCACGATCATCGCAACGGGCGGCGCGTCGGGTGACCCGTCCTTTCGCCTCGAAGGCGACCAGGGCTACATCCGCGACACCGTCTACGGCTATGTCCCGTCGCGGATGACGTTCTGGCGGCGCCCATCGAGGCGCACGGTCGCGACGATCAAGGCGTACACCTCGATCGAAGGTCCATGCCCGAGCGAACAGCCGTGTCAGCCGCCGCCCGAGGCGAAGCTGGCGATCACGAGCGTCGTGACCGAAGAGATCGAACCCGTGAAGTGATCACGCCGCTCCGGTCGACGAGAGCGGATCAAACCCAGCTCAATGCTTGCCGGCTGCCTGTGCGAGCGCGGTCAGCTGCAGCTCACCGACGACCGCCTGCGGAGCTCCATCGCGCACGAGCAACGTCACCGGACTGATGCGCGCGGCGGCAGGCGCAGCATCGTGCTCGCCCCGCACCTGATCGACGAACGCTCTCATGCCCTCGATGCCGCCCCCGACGCCCCCCACGAGGAAGCGCCCTCGGTGCGGCGCAGCGGCCAGGAAGATCTTGGCCTTGAGGATCTCGTGAAGCGCGGCGAGATGGTCGCCGTCGAGCAGGAGCTCCGCCGCGTAGGTGCCGTTGGTGGCGAGGTTCACGCCGGGCAAGTGCTCCAGCGCCTCGTTGGTGAGCTCGCCATCGAGCATGGTCATGATCGCTGAGCCACGCATCTGTTCGAGATCCGCGCGCTCGGACGCCGGCACGTGAACGAAGACGCCGTCCTGCTCGACCATCCAGGCAACATGCGGAATCAGCTCGTGCTCGCCGAGCGGGCTAGTCGGTGGGCTCGCGATGAGCGGCTCGACGAGCGCATCGCTCGGTGTGGTGCCCGGCAACACCAGACGTGGGGCGTAACGCTGCATGCGGACCAGAGTGAGTCTCGACCTATTCGTGCCCGTGGAAAAACAAAAACGGCCTGCACCCGTGCAGACCGTCTCCGTTTCCTGGTGGAGCCTGGGGGAAACATCGAGCGACTGGCGAGACCTCCAGAGTGCGATTGTTGCGGCGTTGAACAATCACGCGGGCTTGCCGCCGCGAGTGCGACTATTGCGGCGCCCACTCGTGGAAGCGCTCCGGCAGCTCTCGCGACCGCATTTCGACGTTGATACAGGCTGTTGTGCCGAACACCCACGGCTGCGGTGAGTGACCGAGACGCGTACCATCGCTCGGTGAAGTTGATCTCCATTCTCGTACTCGTCGGGACTGCGTGTGGAAGCTCCGAGACGTCCGATGTACCAACAGCGTTGGACCCAAGATCGTCCAAGGATCCGGACTCCAGGCACCAAACGTCCGAAGAGACCCCGGACGAGAGTCATCCCGTGGCGGTCAACACCGACGCCGACGCATCACGCCCGGTGACCGAGTGCAGCGATCAAGCGCGCGCCGCTGCGGTGCTGCCGAACTGGCCCACGCGTGCCCTTGCAGAGCTGATCGCTGACCGGAAGGCCGTCGGTCACTTCAACACGGAAGGCTACGTGACGTCACGCAATCGTCGCTACCGATGTTCGCCGGGCGCGATCTGCAAGCAGTCTCCCCCCGCGAACATCACACTGTCGACTCGCACGGGCAACGTGCCCGGCCTCCACCTTCTCACCGCTGCCCCGTTTCTTGTCGGGGATCACATTCGTGCATCGGTCATGCTCTGCGACCACGTAGGTGAGCTGCGCGCCGCCGTGACGATCGTCGCGCCCTGACCATCTATCCGAACTCGCACTGTCACTGCGCGCCAGGGTCGTCGGCCGCACACGCTGACCCACTCAGCGTCGCGATCGCACCTCCAAATCACGCTCTCCCGCGCGCTCTAGGCTCACCAATCGTCAGATTCCGGGCCGGTGATCGGTTCGCGGATCGTCTTGCTGCGGCGGGTCCATTCGCTCGTCGGTGGCCCCATGTCGAGGTGGAGCTCGCGGCGCAACGTCGCGACGGGATCGTCGTCGGGATCATCATGGACAAGATGCGTCTGGAGCTGCGACCGATAGGTCGCGATCCGCTTCGGCGCGCGATCGATCCGCAGCGAGTACTGCTCGATGTCGGTAGCCACGTACTCGAGCGTGAGGCCCGCATCGCGGTCGAGCGCGTCGAACACGGCCTCGAGCTCGTGCGGTCCGAGGAACAGCTCCGCGAGCTGACTGACGCGACCCGCGACGACGCGAAGCTCGCGGGCCCACGGCGCCAGATACAGCGTGGCAGCTCCACCCGCCGCGCGTGCCTGTTGCACGAGCTCGAGGCAGCGAGCATCGTCGGGCGCGCGGAACGCTCGCATCCTGCAGCGGAGCGTCTTCGGGATGCGCGGCTTGCCGAGCTCTCGTGTGAGCTGATCGAGGAACACCTGGAACTTCGGCGCTCGCTCGGCTTTGTCGATCGCGTTCGCGCTTCGCGTCTTGGCGGCCGCTTCTCGCTCCTTCTCCTTGCGATACGCAGCGTCCACACGCGGGAACGTGCGATGGACCAGCCAGTCGTCGACGAGGACGTACTCGCCCGGCGCCTTCGGTGTGACCTTCGCGCGATGCAGGACCTTCCTGCCTTCCTCGAGTACCTCGACGATGCCGGGCGACGGTCGAAGAACCGAGTACGCCTTCTTGCGATCGCGCGGTGAGAGGCGCCACAGCCGATGGTCGATGAAGCTCGGAAGCCGTGCCACCGGCGCATCCTACCCGAGCTCAGGGCTCTAGTTTGCCGAGGCCCTTACCGAGGATCCACTGCCTGTGGTAGCTCGCCTTCGGCGTCCCGACCGAGGACGACGAGATCCCGCTGCACCGCAAGGGCGCGTGTCCTGCCCTCGGCGGTGATCCGGGCCTCG
The DNA here is from genome assembly GCA_016720595.1 of Myxococcales bacterium. Lineage (GTDB taxonomy): Bacteria > Myxococcota_A > Polyangia > Haliangiales > Haliangiaceae > JABFXX01. The sequence goes on along the minus strand of JADKKI010000064.1, from coordinate 6,295 downwards.
CGGGGAGTCCGTTCCGCTACACCGGCGATCCGGTGATCATTCCGGGTTCGATGGGCGCGGCAAGCTACCTGCTCGCCGGCACCTGCAACGATGCTGCGTTGTGCAGTGCATGTCACGGCGCAGGCCGTAGCCTGTCACGCGGCAAGTCACGTCACGTCGACGACCGCACCTACGAAACGACGTTCGAGCAGCTGCGCGTCGTGACGCCAATCGATCCGACGGCGCCCGAAGTTCGACTGCGGCGTGACGTCTCGACGAGTCGGTTCGCAGAAGTCCGGTCAAGTCACCACATCGGCAGTTCGCGCTGGGTGCGCGCATGTACAACCAAGATCCCGGCAGCCGAGATCTGGTGGGTGATGACCGCGCCGGTCCCGGCCGCGGCGAGGACGGTCGGCGCGAGTCCCCATTCTCCCGCGAACCGAAACACCAGGACGGCCGTGGCCAGTGTTGACGCCAGCTGGATGGCAACCTCGGCGGGCGGCTCGTCGAACAGCTGTGCGATCGGCGGTGCGATCGGCGTGACGAACGGCTTGCCGTACCGTTTCGGCAGGACCGTTCGTGCGACCTCGAGGCGGTACGCCGCGAGGGTGGCAACCTCACGCGCGAGCTCCGGTCGCGGGTCGGCGAACACGAACGCACGCTGTCGGGTCGCCGCACGTACCACGCCGGTCAGATCATCGCGCGCCTCGATCGGCTCGCTCGTCCCTCGCGGATGAACCAACACCAACGAGCTCGCGCATGCGCGCAGGGTGGCGATGGCCACCGTACCGTGATCGAACCCGGTCGCACCGGTCGTTGAACGCAGCACGAGGGTGAGCGCGTCGAGCCCTGCGAGCGGGAGCCCGGCGAGCGCCGGATCGGCGACACCGGTCCAGACATGGATGCTCGTTGTCAGCTCACCACCAGGAGCGCGATCGAGGAACGCTTCACCGAACGAGTGTACCTGCGTCGAAACCAAGAAGGGCCTCGCATCGCTGCGAGACCTTTCCGTTTCCTGGTCCCGCGATCGCCGAGCGGAGTCGCGTGATAAAAGCCCAGTCATGCTGGTTCTCCTCGCATCATATGGAAGCAGGACGCGGGCCGACAACGTGACACAAGTCGATGTTGTCTCCGAGACGGTCGTGAGAAGTCAGGCGAAGCTCTACGATCTTCGGACCGGTGCGGTGACGAAGGGGCTACGGACGATCGACATCGCGTACGCGAAGGACGGGCGACTCCTCCGTCGCCTCGGAGACGCCTACCAAGTGATCCATCCCGACGGCAGAGCGGTCATCCTGTCGGCGCCCGATGTCAGCGGCTCATGCCTGTTCGTGGGCGATGCGTTCGTGACCAAGGACAATCGCTACGATCGCGCGCTGCCGTACGGCGTGTACGACACGAACACGGGCGTTGCGAGGTCGACTCGAGCAGGTGCCCAATCAGTGGGGAGCCATTCAACCAACGTTCGCCATGACACCCGACGACGGTGAGCTCTGGACCGACGACGTGACCAGCGTGCGCTGCTGGACCACGTCGAACGTCGTCTGCACCAAACGCCTGGAGGTCCCGAGCGGATTCAGCTGCCTGGGCGTCGCGCTGACTGCGAGCGGAAACGTCATCACGACCTTCCGACCTGCGAATGGAGCCAACACGAATCCTGAGATCGTCGTGCTCGCTCCGAAGACTGGCAGGGTTGTAAGTCGCCGCAAGCAGGTTCATATGGGAGTCATCGTTGCGGGCGAGATCATCGTCGCTGCCGATTCCGAGGCGAAGCGCTTCGTGTTCTTCGACGAGGAGCTACGCGAAATGGGGGCGACGCCGATGGCCAGCCTCGAAGGGTACGCTCGTCTCGTTCCGCTGTGGTCTGACGGCAAGAGTTCATCGCTGTCGACGGCTTCAACCAATTCCACCACTACGGTTCTCCGTCGCTGGCGCCTCGTAACGCGCCCGGCGCGTCGGCGGAGAAGGGCGCCGTGGCGGCGAAGAAACCCGCGGCGAAGAAGCTTGCGGTAGCGAGCGAGCCTGCGCCGAAGAAGTCTGCGGCGAAGAAGTCTGTAGCGAAGACGCCTGCAGCGAAGAGGCCTGCGGCGAAGCAGCGCGGGGCGCGCTGAGCGAGCGCCCCGACCCTAACCGGTGAGAACACCGTTCCCCAAGCGCTCTAGCGCTGCCCTCCGAAAACCAAGAAGGCCTCGCATCGCTGCGAGACCTTCCGTTTCCTGGTGGAGCCTGGGGGGATATCGACGGGAACGGTGCAGAGTGCTGGCGCGTCGGCGCGTTCAGCTCGCCTTCATCAGATCCAGCAGGATCGCGAGCCCGGCGCCGATCGCCGCCTTGAGTGTGGGCTCGCGCTCCGGTGCGAACTGCGGCGTGTGGATGCCGGGGACCGGGACACCGGACTTGCGCGCGGTCTCCAGCTTCGCCGCATCGATGGCACCGATGTGCAGGAGCACCGCCTGGACGCCCGCGAGCCCGAACTGCGAGAAGTCTTCCCCGCCCATCTGCGCGGGTATCTCGACGACCTTGTACGCGCCGAGCGAGGCGCGTGCGGCCGCGACCATCCGCTCGGTCAGCGCGACGTCGTTGTACACGGCGTCGGTGCCAGCCTTCGTCTCGATCAACGGGTCCTTCGGTGCGTTCGCCGCCAGCGCCTCGCCTTTCGCCTCCCGCGCGATCCCAGCGAGCAGGCGCTTGTGGACCTCCGGGTCGAGCGAGCGAACTGTCAGCTGGAGCTTCACTTCGTCTGGAATGATGTTCGGGGCTGTCCCGCCGTGGATGCTACCGACCGTGATCACCGCCGGATCGAGCGGATTGTTCTCGCGCGACGACGGTCTGCACACCGAGCACGACGCGCGCCGCGATCACGACGGGATCGATAGAGCGGTGCGGGTACGCGCCGTGGCCACCTTGCCATACACGGTGACGTCGAGGCTCGTCGAGGCAGCGCGGAAGAACCTGGGATGGAAGCTGACCACGCCAGCTGCGAGTGCGTGGTCGACGTGCATGCCGAGCGCGTAGGTCGGCTTCGGGAACCGCGTGAACAAGCCGTCGCGGATCATCGCGCTCGCGCCGGAGATGATCTCCTCTGCCGGCTGCGCGACCAGCATCAGGGTGCCATGCCAGAGCTTGCGGTTCTTCACCATGAGCTCGGCGGTGCCTGCCCAGGCTGCCATGTGCAGATCATGGCCGCATATGTGAGACACGAAGGTGTCACCGGCGTCGGACTTCGTCTTGGCCTTGCTCGCGAACGGAAGGTTGGTCTTCTCCTCGATTGGCAGCGCGTCGAGCTCGGTGCGCAGCATGACGACCGGGCCCGGCCCGTTCTTCAAGATCGCGACGATGCCCGTGCCGCCCACGCCGCTGGTCACCTGGTAGCCGAGTGCCTTGAGCCGTGCGACGAGCGTCGCTGCCGTGCGCTTCTCCTGGAAGGCCAGCTCCGGGTTCTGATGCAGGTCAATGTAGAGCTTCTCGACACCGGGATAGATCGCGTTGATCTGCGATGGATCGATCCCGGCGGGGGCACCAATCGCAGCGGACGGGGCGGCGAACAGCACGGCGACCACCGGCAGAAGAGAGCGCAGGTACTTCATCGAGAGGAGGGTAGGGCAGTCCTCGCCTGGACAACCAGGCCGAGAAACCCCAAACGTTCCGGACTTGCGCGTCCTCACGCCGCGCTATCGGCGTGTTGTTCAAGATCGCGGAACGAGCCGATGAGTTACAAGCCCTCGGCGTGCTGCGGTTGCCACACGGCGGCAAGATCTAGCGAGATGGTGGCACCCCAGCCGTCGGGCGTGCGAACCGCGGCGACTGTCGTGGCCGACCTGGTCGCCGACTCGTGCGCTCGCGGGCCAAACGCGGCTGTTCGGGCGCCGCGCTAGGGAGCAGGAATCCGACACGATAGATCTGCTGGCCGTTGCTGTCCTGCGTGCCGCCGAACACACCGATGTCCGCGGTGCCGATGCTCGCGCGCGAGTCGTCGGCCGGAATCGTCACGCCGGCAGCCGCGACACCCGGCTCTCGCTCGGTCGATACTGCGAGTGGAAGCGTGCCGTACGCGCCGATGTGGCAGTCGCATGCGGTCGACGCCTGTGCGTGCAACGTCGAGGAGATCGCCGGCCCGCCATCGATCTCGATCGTGTCCGAGAGGCGAGGTGGCGCCAGCTCCTGGCGGTCGAGCAAACCAAACGGGAGCCAGATCGGGGCCAGAAGCGACAGAAGCGGCATATCCGGTACACGTGTGAGCCCCCAGCAATGGGAAGAATAGTTCGGCCTCCAGGGCGGACCGAGCAACAAGGCCTTCGCATCGCTGCGAGACCTTTCCGTTTCTGGTGGAGCCTGGGGGATATCGAACGATCGCGAGACTTTAGAGTGCGATTATACAATGTTGGTTGGGCCTGTAGCTGAACAGCGATGTTCAGCTACGAGCAAGAGGTCTAACTGTGACCAACCGTTCCGGCAACCGCAGGTCGGGCACGTCTTCCGGCACCTTGCCGCCTTCGACTGGTCGGGGCCACGAGCCATGATCGCGATCCCGATTCGAAGTGGTCAATGGAGAGGGTGGGGAGACCGGCGACCAGGCGAATCTAACGCTTCGGCTTGTCGCGCTCTTCGAGGGTCGCGATCAGGATCGGGAGCACGAGTCGATCCTTGGGGCGTCCGGCTTTGGTCTTCACCGTGATCAGCGTCGGCAGGTCGAGCACGCGCAGCAATCGCCCTTCATCGTTGATCGACTGGCTGTGGGGCAACAGCTCATCGAACCCGAGACCGTCGAGCTCGCAGAGCGGATCGATCGGGCCGAGCGAGGTCGACAGGTTCAGGTGGCCTTTGCCCGCAAGCAACTCAGCGGTCGGCCGGAGTCCTCTGTTCGCGAAGTCATAGCGCATCGTTGCATCGAGCTGCAGCAACAGCTCGAGCAGTCGCTCGACGTTCTCCGGCGTCCTCCGATGGACGATGTCGAGATCGTTGGTGGTGATCGGCGCACCTTGGATCACGCAGGCGGCACCACCGACGATGATGAACTTCGATCCCGGCGTCGCACAGCTTCGCGAGCAACGCGGGAAGATCAGTGGCCCTTCGGGTGCGGCGCTATCTCGATCCTGACCAGGGTCTGCGCCATTCGAGATGCTGGATCTCAGGCGGTCCTGCGATTGCTGAAGCGAGCGCGATGAGCGTTCGGTCCACATCGCCGATGGCGTCACGACCTTCTGGATCGAGGTTCGCCACGAGTGCGGCGATCCGGTTGGAGATACGTTCGAAGCGTCGACGGCCACAACGAACGCCATCACGCCGGAACGACACGGTTCGGCTCTGCGATGAGACCGCTTAGAACACCGTTCTCCACTACGTTCTAGCGTTACGCACCGAAAACAAGGCCTCGCATCGCTGCGAGACCTTTCTTGCTTCGGCGGAGCCTAGGGGAAATCGAACGACTGGCGAGACCTCTAGAGTGCGATTATGGCGACGCCTAACAATCACGCGATGTTGCATCGCCGGATGTTCCGCTCCCCGCGCAACTACACGGATGCATCGAGCGCGGTCTGGTGAGTGCTGCGGGGGCCGCGTGTGCGCGAGCAGCGACGACAGTCACCGAGTTCCTGGCCTGCGGCCAGCCGGATTGAGACTGGTCGGATCGTCGACGGATAAAGACAGTCAGCGCGACCAGGACAAACTGCCAGCCACTGAGACTCGCTAATCACTCCGTACCGAGCTCCAAGACGCGGTGGTAACCGGGTCGCATCCGACGGCGCGTCGTGAGATGCGACAGGCCGCAGCGAACTACGAGCACGAGCGAGATGGATCGGGTGATCGCTTCCTCGATGAAGTTGCGGGCGCTATGACCCCAGATTCAGGGAACGATCTTTGTCGCCCGAAAACAGAAAATCGCCGCGCATCTCACGCGGCGACGACTTCGTTTCCGGTGGCCTAGATCGAAACCCTGACCTAGAGTGCGATTCTAGCGCCTCCCAGCTGAGCCAAGACCCCAGGACTGGCGGCGGTATGGGTATCAACAGGTGTGTGACCTGTCAAGCGAGCGTCGTGGACTAGCGCGGATTCGTGAGGACTTCCGACTCGATGGCCGCGACCAGGCGATCGGGACCTCGCGGACCAGGTCCGTGGCGGAGTGGCACTCCCGACCCGGACCGCGTCCACGACCTGGGCGATCACGGCGGGCGCCCGGAGTGATCCGGCGGTGGCCAAGGCCCGAGGTCAGTCGAGGTGTGCGCGTTCGGCCACAGCGCGCCAGGCGCTCTCCGTGGAGCACGGGGACCTCGCGGTCGTCGCGGTCAGGATGACGAGCATCGAGGCATCGCGGTGGCCG
>JADKKI010000063.1 GCA_016720595.1 Myxococcales bacterium | reverse complement strand
GCGCGTTCGGCGACGGCAAGGGCAGCTACGTCGATTCGATCATCCTGCGCCGCCGCCTGTCGCAGGACGGAAGCACCGGCAAGGCGTGGTTCGTCGCCGACGACGCCGCGATCCGCAGCACGGTGGACAGCGTGTTCAAGCTGCTCTCGCCGGTGGGCCCCACGAACGTCCAGCTCCGCAAGCAGGATGGCGTGGCGTACCTCCTCGAGATCAACCCGCGGATCTCGAGCGCGTGCTCGATCCGTACGCACATGGGTTACAACGAGCCGGAGATGTGCGTGCGGTACTTCCTCGGGAAGGAGACGCTGCGCCCCACCGCGAAGCGCCCCGGCTCCGTGGTCCGGTTTCTCGACGATCACTTCGTCGAGGGCTGAGCGTGGCGAGCCAGGTCGCGGTCATCGCCGACATCCACGGGAACTTCCCCGCGCTGACGGCGGTCCTCGACGAGCTCGACCGCGCCGGCATCACGCAGCTGTACTGCCTCGGCGATCTGGTCGGCTACTACTGCCAGATCAACGAGGTGATCGGCACGTTGCGCGAGCGCGGCGTGATCACGATCCTCGGCAACCACGATCACGCCCTGGCGCACCTCGGCGGCGAGATCCCGCGCTCGCGCAGCGCCACCGAGGTGCTGAAGCGCCAGCTCGAGATCATCGAGCCCGATCACCTCGCCTGGCTGTCCGCGCTGCCCCGCAGCCTCGAGTTCACGCACGCCGGCCGCAGCTACTACGCCGTCCACGGCGGGCTCGACGATCCGATGGACGAGTACATCCGCACCATCGAGCCGGCGTACCTCGAGCGCCACGCGTTCGCCCATGACGTGCTGCTCACCGGTCAGACCCACGTGCCGCTGCACGTCCCGCTCGGCGCCCAGGCCCACGCGAACCCGGGCTCGGTCGGCCAGCCGCGCGATGGAGATCCGCGCGCGAGCTACCTCGTCCTCGATGGCACCGAGCCGGTGTTCCACCGCGTCACCTACGACGTGGCGGCGCTGGTCGCGCGCATGCAGGAGCTCGGCTTCCCGGACTACCTGACGCGGCGCCTCGACAGCGGCCGCGGCGTCTAAGCCCAACAGCACGCGTGGCCGTCGGTGGCCCGCCGCGCCCCGCCCCCGCGGCCCGCCCCCGATTCGGTGGACACGGGCAGCACCGCGGAGCCCGCCCGCGGCGCGAGCCGCAGAGAGCGCAGAGGCACAGAGCGGGAGGGTCCAGCACCGCGCGACCCCACCGGACGCCCCCGCTCGGTGACCCCGCCCCGTGGCCTTCGACCGCGCCCACCAAGCCCCCGCCCCCGCCGCCCTGCCCGCCCCCCCCGCCCGCGGACGGTGAACTGTGGGCACGAGACTTGATCGGCCGCGAGCTGCCGAGCTAGCTGCGCCAGCCCCAGATGTACTTCGGGGCGTCACGGCCGACGCACGCGAGCAGATCGAGGATCGTCACGTAGTGATCGAACGGCGGATGCGGCTGCGGATACTCGGGGTACCCGGCGTAGTCCTTGTAGACCAGCTCGATGCCGGCCTCGACGAACCGCGCCGGCTCCAGATAGTCCTTCGCGGCGGGGCCAGAGATGTACCGGGTGGCGCCCGCCTTGACGAGCAGGTCGAGCACGCGATCGGTCTTGGCGCCGGTGGCCTCGTACGGGCGCGAATCGACGAGCTCGGTCTCGATCCCGAGCCAGTCGCGACAGATCCGGGCGATCACGGTCTGGTTGAGCTCCGAGAGGCTGGTCCAGGTCCGCCCATAGATCTCGGCGAGGAACGGCTCGAGCTCGCGCCAGTGCGGGGTCTTGCCGAGCGAGTGCTGGAGCGTGCGCAGGTGCTTGCCGGCCCAGTCATCACCGGAGAGCGTGACGTCGCAGATCCGCGAGTCCTTCGAGGCCTTGACCGGCACGGACAACCACTTCGTGCCATCGAGCATCTTGATCTTGTTGCGCGTGCGCCAGTCCTGCTTCGTGAACTGGACGCAGTCGTGGAAGATGAACAGGTCCGCGTCGTGGATGATGTCGAAGTAGCCCTTCCACGGGATGTAGTTCGACTGGATGATCGCGACCGTCTTCACACCGCGAGGTATGCCTCATCGCCTCGCGAGGGGGAAGGTCAGTCCGCCGGGATGGTCGGCGCGAGGTCGGCATCCGTGGGAGGAGCCTCGCGGCGGAGCGTCAGGTAGGGGATCGCGCCGAGCAGGCACGGGATGGTCTGGCCGATCAGGTAGACGTTGAGCACGGTGGCGCCGCCCGTCAGGCCGATCATCGCGAACAGCTGATCGAACGCCACGTGCCCGACGCCGAACCCGGCGTACGAGATCGGCAGCACCATGGTCAGCATGCCGATCGGGTAGACGCTGGCGAGGCTCGTCACGCTGACGTCGTGCGTGGTGATCGCGGTGGCGAGCGTGGAGAACAGGATGATCCCCGAGACGTGCGAGGCGACGGCGAGGCCGAGGGCGACGAGCAAGGTCTTGGGCCCCGACGAGACCAGGCGCGCGGCCTTCACGAGCTGCGCGAGGATCTTCGAGATCTTCGACGGACCGCTGGTCCAGTCCTCGAGCCGCTTGCCGGAGCGACGGATCACCACGAGCAGCACGATCGGCGCGATGAACGTCCCGGCGGTGAGGGCGAGCACGGCGAGGGCGAGCTGGCGCAGCCGCGGATCCGCCCACACCTCGCCGCCGCGCGCGAGGGTCAGGACGCAGGCCACGCCGACGAGGCCCGCGAGCGCGAGGAGCCGATCGAGGAACGCGATCACGAACACGCTGGTGCGCTTCTCGGGCGCCACCTCGCGGGCGACGTAGATCGACTTGACGACGTCACCGCCGATGTTGCCGGGCACCACGACGTTGAAGAACACGGCGGTGAACGCCAGCTGCATCGCGCGGCCGACCGGGAGATGGACGTCGGCGAGGCGCAGCAGGAGCCGCCAGCGGAGCGCGCCGAGCACGGTGCTGAACGCGAACACGGCGAGGTTCGCGATCAGGAGGGACGGCCTCTCGAAGAACAGGGACAGCGCGCCGAAATCGAGCGTCCCCGATCGGAGGAGCCATCCGATCAGCAGGCCGGCGACGGCCAGCTTGCCGGCGAGGATGAGGAGCCGCTTCGCGCGCAACGTGCGGACGCTAGCATGCCGGGCATCACCGGTTCGATTCGATGACGAGCTCGTGCAGCGAGACCCGGCCACCACCTGCGCTCTCGATCACGAACGAGATGCCCTTGCGCGGCCGATCGAGGGTGAACGACAGCCGGGTCAGCTCGCCCCGAGCGGTGCGGGCCGCGTTCGCCTCCAGCGCGGTCTGGGCGATCACCTTGCGCCGCATCGTGACGGAGAACGTGGTCTGGCCAGCGGAGGGGAGGCCGGAGCCGATCCAGGTCGCCGTGTAGACGCCCTTCGGGAGATCGAAGCCGGGACCCGAGAGCACCGTGCCCGGGGCACCGGTCGCGACCACCTCGCCGGCATCCACGATCGCCTGGTCGCGGGTGAGCTGCAGGTGCGTCGCCGGGATCCGCATCGGGAACGTGGCCAGCGCCCCGTCGAGGATCGGGAGGCTGAACCACGCCGGTGACAGCTCGCTGGTGCGAAACACGTAGACCTCGTAGGTCTCGCCCACGGCGAACCGCTCGAGCTCGTGGGGGAACGTGGCGTGGATCGCGCGGGGATCGGTCTCGTTCTGATACGCCACCACGTAGAACCGCTCGGGCATCACAGCTGGGTCGAAGCACCGGCGCTCGGTCAGCCAGCGCAGCGGCAGCACCGCGTCGCGGAAGTCCACCGGGCAGGTCAGCGCGGCGCCGCCCGAGTCCAGCGTCAGGAGGTTCGCACCGAGGTTGACCGAGAAGCCGTGCGTGAGCCCGCGTCGGACCAGCTCGTCGGCGACCCGGGAGAGTTCGGCCGCATCGGGCCACAGGTACGGTCGAGGCTTGGGAGGTGGCGTATCGGCGGCGGCGACCATCGCGGCGAGCGGCACGGTGATCAGCCAGCCGATCGCCACGCGGCGGCCCCACGCACTCCCCGCGGCGGCGAGCGTGCGGATCGCGATCACCACGGCGAGGCCGAACATCGAGAGCAGGCTCGGCATCAGGTACCGCACCGCCTCGGGCCCATCGAGGAGGTTCCCGATCAACAGCGGCACGAGCACGCAGAGCAGCTGTGCGAAGATCACGACGGCGAACATGCGGAGCGCCGTGAACGCGCGCGACGCGAACGCCTCGCGGCACAGCAGCACGAGCGCGCCGAGGATGAGCAGCGCCCCGGGGATCGCGCGGACGCCTGCCTCGGTGCCGCTCGCGCACAGGACGGAGAGGCCGCGCCCGAGCATCACGAGGTTCGCCTTGATCCGCCCGATGCCGCCGATCACGAACTCGAGGTGGCCGCGCGGGATCGAGAACGAGACCACGCGCGCGAACACCCACGTGTAGAGGGCATAGGCGAGCGCCCAGCCCACGATCACCGCGGCCGCGATCACCAGGCGACGGCGAGTGGGGAACGCCCGCCACGGCCACGCGCAGGCGGCGAGGAGGGGCGCGACCACGTAGACCAGGCCGCGCGTCGGGTTCTGGGCGGAGATCAGGGCGATCAGGAGCGCAGCGAGAGCGAGCCGCCACGGCCGGGGCCGCTCGTCCTCCGCGAGGCCCGCGCACAGCTGGAACGAGACGAGGTACAGGCACGTCACGAACCCGTACGCGAGCTGGATGTACGAGTACGCGACGTGTGCGTTCGACCACGCCATCATCGTCACCATCGCGGCGAACACCGCGATCCACCGCTCGCCTCCGAGGCGCGCGAACACCTTCACGAGCACGACGAGCTCGAGACCAAAGCCGATCAGGATCGCGATCAGGAGGCTGGCCGGGATCGCGCCGAAGATCGCCACCGGCAGCACGGCGAGCAGCTGCGGGCCGAGGAACCAGACGTCACCGTTCGCGTAGTACCAGTCGGTGACCACCGGCGACTTCGCGTGGAGGACCTTGGCGGCGAGCAGCGCGGCGACCGCGGCATCGGATTCGAGCCAGGCGAAGAACCGGAACGCATAGAGGTAGACGGCGACGCCGGTGAACACGAGCGCCGTTGCGAGGAAGACCGCTCTCAACCACCGGTCGCCGCCGAGCGTCACAGACCGCACACCGGATCGACCGTGAGCGACGAGATCTCTGCCTTCGACGACTTCGGCCCGTACCGTCGCTCGAGGACGAGGACGTTGATCCCCGCGCGCACCGACGCCTGTGGGATGTCGAACGTGGCGCGGGTGGCCGGCGCGCATTGCGAGCTCGCGAACTCGTTCAGCGACAGCCCGACCAGGGCAGGCGCGCTGAACTCGATCGTCAGCCGCAGATCACACGCGCGCTCGACGCGGATCATCAACTGCGCGCGGTCCGATCGGCCCTCGTCCATCACGCGGAGCCCCCAGCGCGTCAGCACCGTCCTGCAGGCGTTGCCGCCGGGCTCGTTGGGCTGGCGCTCCATCTCCGGGTTCGCGCACGGTGCGAAACCATCGATCACCGCCACGCCGAGGCTCCCGTCGTCGGTGAGCCGCGGCTCGCTCCAGCCGAGGAGCTTGTGCTTGGCCGAGGCGACGTTGCCAAAATCGATCGTCCGCACCACGGGCACGCCCGCACCCGCGGCCTCGAGCACGGCCGATCGCTCGATCCGGTAGACGTCGAAGTTCGCGAGGTGCAGGACGACCTTGGCGTGAACCAGCTCGAGGTTGCGCAGGACCTTGCGGTCGTACTCGCGCACGATCTCGTTCGCCTTCCTGCGCTGCAGGTACGGCCAGCCCGTCACCGACCACAGCCGGCGCGGTGCCGCGAGGGGCCACAGCGAGCGGTCCACGAACCGCGTCTCGGGGGAGGTGAAGATCACCGCGTGGACGTAATCGGTCCCGGCGGCCTCGAACACGTCGAGCATGCTGCGGTACGCGAGCTTCGGATCGGCCTTGTCGGAGGCCGGCCAGCTGTGGCGCTCGAACATCGCCCGGAGCGGCGCCTCGGCGAGGAGGTTCGAGATCACGAAGTCATTGCGATCGCTGGCGGCGAGGTACGCGTTGACCTTGGCCACGTCGTCGCGGTCGAGGACCTCGCGCGGCTGCGACAGCAGGAAGTAGCCCGACCATGCGGGGGCGAGCGCGACCCAGCCGATCGCGACCACCCGGAGCAGCCGGCGCCCTTCGAGCAGGCGCGAGATCACGATCGACGAGCCGATCGCATAGAACGGGAGCAACGCCTGGACACCGATCATCTGCGATGCGGCGCGCTGGGCGAACAGGTAGATCGTCACGGCGCCGGTGACCAGCATCCAGGTCACGCCATCCTCGAGCACGGCGCGCAGCGAGGGCGCCCGCATCGCACGCCAGATCGTGCAGCCACAGGTCACCCAGAACATCGGCGTGAACACGAACGTGGCACGGCGGAGGAGCGTGGGGAACAGCATCGAGGCCTTGCGATCGAGGAGCACGCCGCTCACGAACAGGTACTTCGCGAGCAACGCGACCAGGCAAGCGGCAGCGCAGATCGCGACGAAGCGAAGGTTACCCGCGGCGAGTGGATTGCCGCGCTTGACGTGGATGGTGAACAGCACGGCCGCCGGCAGGAACAACCAGTAGTCGTACGAGGCGAGGAAGCATGCGAGGGCGCCGAAGAACGCCGCGGCATAGTGCGCGCGACGGCGCGTCTCCATCACGCGGACGAGCCCCCACAGCGAGAGGAACGCGGCGGCCTGCGTGAGTGGGGCCTGCTGGATGCTGTCCGCGTACATCATCCACAGCACGCTCGTCGAGAACAGGGCGGTGGCGAGGAGGGCGATGGGTTCGGTCCACATGCGCCGCGCGTAGTGGTAGAGCAGCAGCATCGCGAGCACCGAGAAGGCGAGGGCGAACAACCGGAGCGTGCCGATCGCGCGCACGCCGAGGTACTTGCCGGTCGCGCCGTAGAACACATCGGCGAGCGGCGGATAGTGAACGGCGTGATACCCGTCCGCGGGCTGGGGCCCGACATCGATCATGCCCGGCGCGGAGCTCTCGAAGAAGCCGTACCGCTCGACCTCCGCGATCGAGCTCAGGATGCCGGCATCGGCGGACGGATCCCCGAAGTTCAACCGGAGGGGCTCGCGCACGTGCAGGACGAGGTACGCGAACGCGATCGCGAGACAGCCCAGCAGGTAGACACGGAGGAACCGGGGCATCAGCGCATCGGTCTAATACCACAGGCGATTCCCATAGATTGCAACGGGATCCGAACCGGGATACGACGTTCCAGATGCACCCTCTGCACCCCCTGGTCGATCGGCTCCGTGGCCGTCGTGTCCTGGTGGTGGGAGACCTGATGCTCGACGAGTACCTGCGTGGGGAGGTCACGCGGATCTCGCCGGAGGCCCCCGTACCGGTCCTCGAGGTCCGCGCCCACGAGAGCCGCCTCGGTGGCGCCGCGAACGCAGCGGCGAACATCCAGGCGCTCGGTGGTGCCACCTACCTCGTCGGTGTGGTCGGCAAGGACGAGACCTCCGCCACGCTCAACAAGTGCCTGGCCGCGGCGAGCATCACGAGCACGTGTGTTCCCGATGCCGATCGGCCCACGAGCAAGAAGACTCGCCTCGTCGCGCAGCAGCAACAGATCGTGCGCGTGGATCAGGAGAAGCGGCACCCGATCTCGGGCGCGATCCAGGACGCGGTCAAGCAGGCGATCGAGGTCCGGATCCGCGATGCCCATGCCGTCGTGATCTCCGACTACGCCAAGGGCGTGATCACCCCCGCCGTCGCTCGACATGCGATCGCCACCGCACGCGCCGCCGGCCTGCCGGTCGTCGTCGATCCGAAGCAGGCTGACTTCACGCTCTACGCGGGCGCCACCGTGATCACCCCGAACCTCCACGAGCTCGAGCTCGCCGCGCCCACGCCGGGGCCGTTCAGCGTGGAGCGGATCGTCGGCGAGCTGCTGCCTACCCTCGACGGCGCGGCGCTGCTCGTCACGCGCAGCGCGGATGGCATGACGCTGTTCCGCACCGGCGCGAACCCGTTCCACGTGGCCGCGATCGCGCGGGAGGTGTTCGACGTCACCGGCGCCGGCGACACCGTGGTGGCGACGCTCGCGCTCGCCCTCGCCGCGCAGCTGTCCCTCGAGCAGGCGATCGAGCTGGCGAGTGTCGCGGCGGCGGTCAGCGTGTCGAAGCGTGGCACCTCGACGGTCAGCTCCGCGGAGCTCCTCGCCGCCCTCGACGCAGAATGACCGACCGCCTCCTGCGCCTCGCGACCATCGCCGCCGCCATCGGGCTCGGCGCGCGGGGCCTCGCCGATCCATCGTCGGTGCTCGCTGGTGGGATCGCCTGGCTCGGGTTCCTCCTGTTCGTGGTCTCGGGCTGGGGCTACCTGGTCGTCAAGATCGCCCGCGTCGAGGATCCCGATCTCGGCATGCGAGCGCTGTGGGGGCTCGCCGGCTACCTCGCGGTCAGCGGCCCGCTGCTCGCCGCCGGCGTCCTGTCGCGGCCCGTGATCCTCGCCATGATCGGGCTCGGCGCGCTCGCGGCCGCGTGGCGCGAGTGGACCACCGACGAACCGCTCTGGCAGCGCGTGCTCGACGGCGTGGCGGCCCTGCGGCAGCGCCCCGGCGCGTCGCTGTTCGTGGTGCTGATCCTCGGTGTGGTGGTGCTGCAGATCACGGGTGCGATCGCCACGCTCGATCGCAACCCGTGGGACGACGACATCGCGTACACGCCGCTGGTCAAGCGCCTGCTCGATGCCGGCAACCTGATCGAGCCGTTCTCGTTCCGCCGGCTCGGCGCGTACGGCGGCCAGACGCTCCTCGATGCGCTCGCCGGCGCGCGCGGCTCGCTCGCCAGCGTGCACCTGATCGACAAGGGCCTGTGCTACGCGATCGCGCTCCTCCTGCTCGCGGGCTATGCACGCACGCTCCGCACGCAGCCGCTGTGGACCGCCGTCGTCGCGCTCGTGGTGGTGCTGATGCCCGACACGGCGATCAACACCGCGAGCTACTGGAGCGGCGTCGCCGTGTTCGTCGGGCTCTACCGCTGCGTCGTCGACGAGCGCTGGGCCCTCGCCGGTCTGGTCGGCGCCGCGGCCTGCACGCTGCGGCAGAACTACATCGAGATCGCCGTGGTGTTCCTCGGCCTCGCCCTCGGCGCTCGCCTGCTGCGCGCGGCCCGCGCGAGCTCGTGGCGCGCGGGTTGGATCGCCGAGCGGAAGGCGTGGTTGTGGTGCGCCGGGATCGCGGCGCTCGTGCTCGTGCCGTACTGGATCGCGGCGTATCGCTCGAACGGCACGTTCCTGTTCCCGTTCCTCGAGGGCACGTGGAATCCGAGCGTGTCGTTGCGCGCGACCGCGCCGACCTGGACGGACGAGCTCCAGTTCGGCGTGTGGTGCTTGATCGAGACGCACCCGATCGTGGTGATCCCATCGGTGTTCGCGGTGATGGTGTTCGCCACCGATGCCCGGCCCACGCGCCCGATCACCGCACTCCTGGTGGCCTCCACGCTCGGTCTCGTGCTGATGGTCCACAGCTTCGTGGGCTCGGACACCAACCACCTGTGGCGCTATGCGTTCGCCGCCGCGCTGACGCTGCTCGCGGTGTTCTCGCTCGAGATCGGTGCGGACGAGAGCAACACGCGCCTGGTGCCGCTCGGCCGCTGGGTGCTGCTCGCCTCGTTGCTGCTCCAGCTGGCCGTGCAGCGTGAGGCCCTCCCCAAGCGGTTCGCCACCTTGTTCGGGAACCTCCGCGAGGCGCGCGTGCTCGAGCGCAGCGGCGATCCGAGCGCACAGGCGCAGCAGCGCAGGTACACCGCCCTCCAGGCCGCCATCCCGGCCGGCGAGAGCGTGGCGGTGATGCTCGATGATCCGCAGTACCTCGATTTCGCGCGGAACCGGATCTTCAACCTCGACACGCCGGGGTATGCGAGTCCGCGGCCGGGCATGCCCTCGTTCGCCGGGCCGGATGCGGTGCGCGCCTATCTTCGCGGCCAGGGCATCCGCTACGTCGCGTTCGTGCGCAGTGATCGCTCGCGCTACTTCTATCGACGGCCGTTCTGGATCTGGCGCATCTTCAACGACGCCGAGATCTTCCAGACCATGAGCGCGTACGCGATCGATGCGATCGAGACGTTCGCGGCGCTCTCGACCAAGGTCACCGTGCTCCACGAGGAGGATGGCCTGGTCGTCCTCGATCTCGGCGCCGAGGTCCCCACGGTCGCCGCGCCCAGCGGATCGGAGGCCGTGCGTCGCGCCGCCTTCGTCCGCGCACTCGCCGACCGCGAGGGTCTGCACGATGCCTGGTCGCTCAACAACCGCGCCGACCTGCTGTTCGACGACGGCTTCACCGGCCTGGCGTTCCTCGACGGCAGCGCGGACGATCCGGTCTGGTATGACGTGCTCCATCCGCCGGCGACCGCGCCCACACGAGGCGTGGCCGCGCGCTGGCTGTATCGCCGCGCTCACCTGCGCGTCCACGGAGAGCGGGACATGCGGCTCGCACTGCGCGGCAAGATCAATGTCGGGGTCGCGTACACGCGGCCGCGTCTCGACGTGATGCTCGATGGCGAGCTGCTGGCCACGGTGATCGCGGATCCGACCGGCGCGTTCGCGATCACGGCGGACGTCGCGGCGGCCCAGCTCGCGGGTGGCTGGCACGATGTCTACCTGGTGTTCGATTCGATCGCGGAGCCCCAGAAGGAGGTCCGCGAGCTGCGCGCCGCGCGCATCGAGAGCGTGGAGTGGGAGCCGCGGTGACGCCCCGGCTCGTCGCCCGCGTGGTGCTCGGGCTCGCGGTCCTCGCACCGTGGTTGTCGTTGCTTCACGTCGCCGGCGCACGCGGGCTCGGGCTCGTGATGATCGCGGTGGTGTGCTCGCTGCACGGGTGGGGTGCGCTGGTGAACCGCCTCGCTCGGATCGAGGACGCCCCGGCCGCGCTGGTGGTGCACTGGGGCCTCGCCGCGATGCTGGCGCTGGCCGGCCTCGCGATGGCGCTCCATGCGTTCGGCCAGACCACGCAGCTCGCGATCGTGATCGCCGGGTTCGGGCTCCACGGTGGCCTGCTGATCGTTGCGTGGCGGGATCGGGAGGCGCGGCTGGTCGAGCTGCTCCGCGCTGCCGACGCGCGCTACTGGCTGGTCCCTGCGATCGGGCTCGTCCTGGTGGCGATCCTCCACGTCCTCGGCGCCGCGGGCGACCTGACCTCGAGCCCGTTCGACGACGACGGCAGCGTCCCCGCGCAGCTTCACCGCCTGTGGGACACCGGCACGCTCGGCGATCCGATCGGCTTCGCGCGCGGGACGCAGCTCGGTGGTCACGTCGCGGCAAGCGCCCTCATCACCGTGCTCGGAGGCATCGCGTGGTTCCGGGTGGTCGATGCGCTCGGGTTCGCGTTGCTCATCTGGCTCGCCCTCGCGCAGCTGCGCCCGCGCTCGGCCACCGCGAGCATGTGGGCCGTGCTGCTCGTGCTCGTGGCGGCTTCGTATCCGAGCGTGGCCACCGAGGCCGCACCGCGCTGGCTCGCGGCCTCGCTCCTGTTCTCGCTATACGTCACGTTCGAGCGCTATGCGGAGCCCGAGGACGATCGCCTGCTGTGGCCGCTCGGCCTGGTCGCGGCGGCGATCGCCACGCTGCGCTCCGAGCTGATCCCGATCTCGGTGGCGATCCTCGCGAGCGCCGGCATCGTCGCGATCGGTCGCTCGGGCGGTGGTCGCCGGACCCTCGCGCTCGTCGTGGTCCCCCTCGTGGCCGTGCTGCCGTATCTGGTCGTGCGGTTCGCGGCCCGAGGTACGGTTCCGTCCGCGGCGATCGCCGCCGTGACACGTGGGAGTGGAGGGTTGGTCCCGGTGCTGATGTTCATCGGGCTCGTGATCGTCGCGCTCTGGATCGGCGTCCAGTGCGCGAGCGGACCGCGGCGCTGGATCACGATCTCGGCGCTGGTGGGGATCGCCGGGATCGCCGTGCAGCTGACCTGCACCCGCCCCTACGCCACGACCTTCGTGTGGCCGATCGCGGTCAGCACCGTGCTCGCCCTCGGGTTCTGCGCGTTGCGCACCGTGGCACTCGACCTGCCCGCCGTGGGCCTCGTCCTGTCCCTGCTGGCCGCGGTGCTGATCTACGACGGTCGCGACACACCGGGCCGCGTGCGCTGGTCGCGACGCTACACGGAGCTCGCGAGCAACCTCCAGTACCTGCGCCACGCGTTCCCCGAGCCGCCGGTCCGTGATCCCTACGGGCCGTTACTCGCGAGCGTGCCCAGCGATGCCACCATCGCCGTGTCGGTGGCGCGGCCGGAGCTGCTCGACTATGCGGCCCACCACCTCGTCGACGTGCGTGGACCGCGCACCATGGCTCGCCGAGCGACCATCTTCCGCGCGCTCCGCCCCGCGTACCTCCTCGTGGAAGACGACCACCTGCCTGCCGAGCGGGCGCGGCGTGATCTGTTCTACCGCCTGGCCTGCCCGGCGGGAGCTGAGCTCCCCTACTGCGCCGACGCTGTCTGGGCCCCAAACGCGACCGACGTCGCCGCCCTGGGGAGTGTTCGCCTCGTCCGCCTCGGGCCCTAGCGCGTGTGTTAGAAGCACCTGAGATGTCGAGGTCGCTGCGCGGCTTGCTGCTGGGGAGCATGGCGATCGCGTTCGTCTACCTCCTGATGCACGCACGCGAGCCGCTGCGGCTCAACCTCGGAGATCCGTGGTCCGACGCGAACGTGCTGTCGTCGATCAACTACGTCAAGTCAGACGGCTTCCTCGCCACCTCGTTCGTGGACATCCTCGATGTCGGCCCGCTGACCGCGGACTCGTATCGCTACATCCACTATCCACCGCTCGCGGAGATCATCTACGGGTCGCTCGGCCGGTACCTCGGCATCAGCGACATCGGCACGTTCCGGCTGTTCGCCCTGATGTTCTCGGCGCTCGCGATGTGGCTGCTGTTCAGCTATGCGCGCCGCCTGTACACGGATCGGATCGCGCTGATCGCCACCGCGCTGTTCAGTACCAGCCTGATCTGGATGATGTACGCCGACAGCATCCACCAGGCGCCCGTGATGCAGTGCATGGCGTTCCTCTCGCTGTGGGGCCTCGTGCGTGCGATCGAGACCAAGCAGCGTCGCCACTACGCCGCGGCCATGTTCGGCGCGTTCGCGTGCTTCTTCACCTCGTACGACTACTACGTGTTCCTGCCCGCCGCCGTGATCGCGACGGTCGCGCTCAAGGCGGGGAGTCCTCTCGCGCGCGGCAACCGTCACTTCGTGCTGCTGTGCGCGCTGGGGTGTGTACTCGGCATCGTGGTGAAGTGCGCCACCGTGATCGGCGCCGTGGGTTGGCACGAGTTCCTGGCCGACCTCCACCTCCAGTTCCTCGAGCGCGCGACCTCGACCCACGATCGCAAGTTCACCTCGATGATCCCGACGATGCTGCGCCGGCTCACGATGGTGTTCACGCCGTTCGCCTGGATCACCGTAGGCGTCCACGTGGTCAAGGCGCTGCGTGCTCCGAACCTGCGCGCGGCGTTCAAGGACACCGCTGTCTGGATGCTGCTGGCCGCGCTGGTGTTCCTCTACCTGTTCGCACAGCTCGCGGCCTCCCAGATGCTCGCCTCGCAGGTGCTGCTCCCGTTCTATGCGATCGGCTCCGCGCTCGTGCTCGACAAGCTTCTCGACGGCACGCTGCTGCTCCGCCGCTTCGCCATCGGGTGGCTCGTCGCGGCGCCGCTGTGGTCGTTTGGCATCATGTTCACGCATCCACGGTCGGTGCTCGCGCGCGACGACGTGGCGAAGACCAACGCCTACCTCGCGGCCAACGACCACAACGATTTCTTGCTGTCGAACCTGATGTCGGACGGGCACATCCAGGCAGCGTTCGAGCGCCACAGCTGGGGCGCACCCGACGCGAAGGACACCAGCACGACCGCGCTCGACTTCCTCGCCATCCTCGAGAGGACCGGGACCGATCAGCTGCACGAGGTGGTGTTCACGGATCCCGACTCGCGCTTCATCGACAAGGCGCTGTGGCCCCTGGCTGCGTCGCGCGGGCTGTGGTCGGTCACCGGCTGGCCCCACCTGTTCCGGCGGAAGGCGGCCTCGGTGATCGCGGAGTACGATCGCCGCGTGCTCGCGAACCTCGACGCGGTGCACGCCACCAAAGTGCTCGAGCTCGGCAACTACGCGGTCTATCGGATCGATCGCGCGAGCATCCTGGCGCTCCTCGCCGAGCGGGCACCGAAGGTCACCCGCCTCGAGTTCGGCGCGCTGGTCTCGGAGCGCAGCGAGCTCCTCGGCTGGACGCCGCCCCTGCTGCTCGCACCCGAGGACGTGCCGGTGTCGAGTATCGAGAGCTTCGAGCGGTGCTCGCTGCCGCGGACCACGCCGGGCAATGCGTGCAAGACCGTCCTGACCAAGCTCGGCGTCGAGGTCAAGCACACCGAGATGTCCCCCACCGGGCAGCTGATGCTCCGGATCGATCAGGTGTGCGATCTGAAGCTGACGTTTCGGTTCGCGAGCACCACCTATGCGCGAGTCACGATCGGTGGCTTCGCGGCGATCATGGCCCCCGGGCGCCAGAGGCGACCTTCATGGTGCCGGCGGCGCACCTCCGACGCGGTGGGAACGTCGTCGAGGTCGAGAACTTGTTGCCCGCGCGACTTCGCCGACCGCGCTGCCGTGCTCGCCACGCTCGATGTCGCACCGATGCCTGCCGTCACGGCCCGTGAGCGGGGCCCACGCGAACGACCCCCGCTGGGATGGGGTGTGGTAAACGGTCGCTCGTGATGTCCGAATCCACCCCTCTCAAGCCGACCCTGATGTCGCGGCTGCAGCTCCGCCCCGAGTTCCACCGCGCGATCAAGGCGCTCAGGCTGGTGGAGCTGGCGTCGAAGATGCTGTCGGTGCGCCCGCTGCGCCGCACGCTGCCGCACGGCACGCGCTATCGCGTGCGCTACGGCGAGAGCCTGCTGATGGCGGACGAGATCTTCAACCGGCAGGTCTATCGCGATCCGTTCGAGGGCCGCGATGTCCGCACGTTCGTCGATCTCGGCTCCAACGTCGGATACTTCACCTGCTATGCGATGGAGCGGATCGGGCGCCCCGATGCGTTCGGGATCTCGGTGGATGCGAACCCGAAGATGGCGGACGAGACCCGGTTCCACATCGAGCTCAACGGCTGGCGCAACGTGCGCGGGATCTCGGGCGTCGTCGGCTTCCCGCTCGATGTCGAGGAGGCCCCGTTCTTCCTGAACCCATCGAACATCTCGGGCTCGGCCACGGTGCTGAACCCGAACATCCCGGCCAAGGGCAAGCAGCAGGAGATCAAGGTCCCCACCGTGGACCTCAACAAGGCATGGCGCGATCACGCGGGCGATGCGCCGGTGGACGTGCTCAAGGTCGATGTCGAGGGCTTCGAGGTGAAAGTCCTGCACACCATCCCCGAGCTGTTGCTGCGCACGCAGACCGTGGTGCTCGAGTGGCACAAGTGGATCACGCCGCGCGAGCCGGTGGATGACGTCCTCGGGCGCGCGGGCCTACGGTTCCAGAAGATCGTGACCGAGGATCCGCACTGCGGCGTCGCGTACTACGCGCGCCCCTGATCGGTCGGCCGAGCTGGGCGCTTGACCTCCGAGCGCGTTCACATGCGGCTCGCGATCGATTCCGGCCCGGCGGCCATTGATGGACCGCGCCTCCCTGGGCGACTGTGCCCTCGTGTTCGCGACGCGGCTGCGTTCGCTGGGGCTCGCCTTCGCGGTCGCGCTGGTGTTGCTGCTCGCGACCCGACAACTCGGGTGCCACGCCTATTCGGCCAACGGCGCGTACCGGGCGCAGGTGGATGCCTTCCTCGACGGACGCCTCGCGCTCAGCCGCTCGGCCGATGCGCTGGCGCACGATCTCGCCTGGACCCCGAGCGGCGTGCAGCAGGTGTGGGGGCTCGGGGTGCCGCTGTGGCAGACGCCGTTCGAGCTGGCCGCGCGGTTGATCGGCCAGGATCCGTTTCCGGATCGCGTGGCCCTGCTGGTGTGGCTCACGCTCGGGTGGTTCGTGCTGCTCCGAGCGTTCCGGCGCCCAGGCGAGCCGTGGTGGGTGGGTGGCGGCGCGGTGCTGATCACGGCACTCCTGCCGGCCTTCGTGACGATGGTGCGCGGGCGGATGGGCGTGTACGAGGAGGCCGCGGTCTATGCGTACACGGCCGCGCTGATCCTCCTCGGTGGGCTGGTCGCGTTTGCGCGCGCGCCGAGCCGCACGCGGTTCCTCGTGCTGCTCGCGGCCGCGGGGCTGACGGGCCTCGTTCGTCCCACGGTGTGGTTCTACGGGCTCGGCACCGCGGTGCTCGCCACCGCGATCTACCTGCGCGCCGAGGGCAGGCGCGTGCTCCCGACCGTGGCACTGGGCCTCGCGCTGTTCGTGGCGGGTGGTGCGGCGCTGTACGCGACCAACGCAGCGCGGTTCGGCGCGGGCTCCGAGTTCGGGCACAAGCAGAACCTCGAGGCGCTCCCCGGCAACGTGGTGGCCACGCGGTTCTCGTATCCGTTCGAGCGCACCGGCTGGATCGAGGCGAGCGTCGAGCTCGCTGGCAGCGTGTTCGGCAGGCCCGAGCAGGCCGGCAAGAAGGGGTTCTATGCGAAGGACCTGCACGCCGGGCAGTCCGACGTGGTGCGCTGGCGCGAGTACTACTTCACGACGTTCTCGTGGGCCTACCTGCCGCTCCTGCTCGCGGGGCTCGTGCTCGGTGCGCTCGGGTGGCGGCGGCGGCAAAGCGAGACGGCGAGCGACGACGCGAGAGGCGGAGACACCGACCGCTGGCTCGGCGCATGGGCGGTGATCGGCGCGCTGCCCCTCGCCGTGTTCTATCTGCACTCGCCGAGCATCTCCTCGCGCTACGAGCTCGATCTCGCGCCGGGCATCGCCGCCCTCCTCGTGATCGCGTGGCACGGCGGTGTGCGCTGGATGATCGCTCGCAAGCGCGGCGTGATCGCGCCGGCGCTCTTGCTCGCGCTATGGATCCTCGCGCTCGTGACGAGCAAGACCCGCGGCCGGGTCGCTGGAGATCTCGTGGATCGCGAGACCGCGGCCGCCGCACGCGCGAACCTCTCGCGGGTGGTGCCTCGCACGCACGAGCTGCCCGCGAGCTATGACCTCGCGGATCCGAAGCTCGAGAGCTGGCTCGATGCCGATGGCAAGCCGCCCGAGCTGTACCTGAACGGCAGCGGCTGGGACCGCACCACGGGCCGCGTCGCGCCCGCGATCCACCTGTTCATGACGGATCCGGAGCTGGTCGAGGTGGAGGTCGAGACGCCGACCGGCGCGCAGGTCGAGTGGTCCACCAAGGTCCGCGTCGCGATCGGGCTCACGCACCTGACGCTGGCGGGCGTGGAGCCCACGCCGCGCGGCGCGCGCCTCCGCTTCGAGCTGCCGGCACCGCTGCCCGGGTTGCAGGTTGCGTTCCTCGCGTTCGGGCCCGACACCGAGCTCGATCTGCCGCAGAGCAACCTGGTGCTGCGGCGCGTGCGCTGGCGCTGACGCGATCCGCGGCCGGTCCTCACGGGCACTCGCCCGCGCACACCTCGCTGACGCCACATGCACCATCGCCACAGACGGTGGCGCTCGCGAAGCAGTCGCTCGGACACGAGCGATCGGACTCCGTGGGATCGCACATGACGTCTCCACATGACGGACTGGGCTCGCAGCTGCTCGGGCTCAGGCAGAGCGGGCGGCACGCACTCTCGCAGTCGAGGTCTGCGCAGCCGACCTTGCCATCGCCATCCAGGTCCCACCCGGCGTCGCACACCTCGTCGACATCGCCGCGATAGCTGAGCGTGACCGTCAAGCGTATGAATGCCGTCAGGAACTGGCCCCCGAACATCACGGCCTCGCGGCGCGCGTCGTCATAGGCCGCGCACGCCTGGTAGACCGAGAACGGTGCGTCGACCGTGAGCGGCTGGCTCCAGGACGCCCCGTCCAGCTCCCACAGCGAGAGGCTCGTGGCCACGCCTCCAAACGTCGCGAGCCGCTGCCGTGCGCGATCGAAGTACAACGCATGG
Source organism: Myxococcales bacterium (assembly GCA_016720595.1). Lineage (GTDB taxonomy): Bacteria > Myxococcota_A > Polyangia > Haliangiales > Haliangiaceae > JABFXX01. The sequence continues at coordinate 22,838 of JADKKI010000063.1, read as the reverse complement.
CCAGTCCGCCCGGGCGGGGTCGTCGAGCTGACGACCTCCTGCCAGGTCATGCCGTTCCAGGTCCAGACGTCGGCGAGTGCGCCCGCGCTCGGATCGGCTCCTCCGAACAACACCACCTGCCCCGACCTCGGATCGAACGCCATCGCGGCCCCCGCGCGCGCGGGCGGTGAGGTCGCCGGGGTCTGAACCGCCCAGCTCGTGCCGTCCCACTCCCACGTGTCCGCGAGCAGCCCGGTCGCTCCTCTCCCACCAAACAGCACCACCCGCCGGCGCCGCGCGTCGTAGGCCAGCGCGGCGCCTCCCCGCGCGTGGAGCCCCGTCGGCGTCGGCCGCGACTTCCAGATGCTGCCATCCCAGGACCAGGTCTCGGCCAGGAACGCCGTCGAGAAGCCGCCGAACATCAGGATCGATCGACTGACCGCATCGTAGGCCATCGCGGCATCGCGCCTGGCCGTCGGGCTCGACGCGATCCCCACGCGTCTCCAGGTCGAGCCGTCCCACTCGCGCGCGTCGTTCAACAGAGATCCATCCGCAGCGGAGCCACCGAACATGACCACGCGCCCGCGGACCGGATCGGAGGCCATCGCGCACGCCACGCGCGCCGGAGGGATCGTCGTGGCGGTCCGCGGTGTCCACGCGACGCCATCCCACTCGAACACCCGATCGGTCGCGAGCTTGCCCGAGACCATCGAGCCGGTGATCGTGAACACCCGCTCGCGATCGAGGTCGTACGCCACCAGCGCCCCGCGGAGCTGCGCCGGCAGATTGGCCGCAGAACCCTCGCGCCAGGTGTCGCCGTCGAGCTCCCACGTCACGCTGGCATTGGTGCCAGTTGCGAGCCCGAGCACCACGATCACACCGCGACGGGCATCGTAAGCGGCGCGGCCCCAGTCGAGGCGCGGTGGCCCTGCGTCCGCCACGTGTGCCCAGTCCACGCCGTCGAAGCTCCAGGTGTCGGTCAGTGGGGTCGCGGAGTCATCGACACCACCGAACAGCACGAGCCTCCCGCGCTTCGGATCGAACACCAGGGTGGCATCCCCGCGCGGAGCGGGAGCGTGCTGCGTCACGAGCTTGGTCCAGGTGCTGCCGTCCCAGGCCCAGGTGTCGTTGGTCTTCTGGGGCACTTGATCTCCGCCGAACAGGATCGTGCGGTGGCCGTCGTAGGCGAGGCTCGGGTTGAGGCGCGCTGTCGGGGAGACGAGGGGAAAGGCCCGCGTCCAGCCTGCGGGCGTCGACTCCCACGTGTCGTTGAGCACGCCGCTCGCCGAGAGCCCGCCGAACATCACGGTCCGTGCGCGCGCCAGATCGTAGGCCATCCCGTGAAGCGAGCGTCCCGACGGGTGGGGCCCTGGAGACCGAAACCAGCCATCCCCCGCCCACTCCCAACCCTCGTCGTCGAACACGGTGGTCGACGAGCCACCGAACATGACGAGCCGCCGGCGGGCGACGTCATAGGCCGCAGAACCATTCTCTCGTCCGGTGGGGTTGATCCCGAACGTGGTACCGACCACGGCCTCGCTGGTACAGCGCGAGGTACAGCCGTCTCGATTGATGGCGTTGGCGTCATCGCACTGCTCGCCACGATTTCGATCGACGAACCCATCCCCGCAGCGCTCGGCCGACGTGCACTCCGACGAGCAGCCATCTCCCGACACCGTGTTGCCGTCATCGCACAGCTCTTCTGGCTCGACGAAACCGTTTCCACACCCGGCGGGAAAGCACACACCGTCGAAGCAACGTCCCGTCGGGACCTTCGTGGTCGCGCACGTCGCGAAGTCGGCAGCCGCGCCGCACGCTGCGAGCTGCTCGGGGTCCACACAGGTCTGGTGCACGAGATCGCACACGGTGTGTGTCGGGCAGGCACGCCCGTCATCGCAGATCACCAGCTCGGACGAGACGCAGCTCGCGAGCAAGAGGAGCAGCGGCGCCGCACGCATTCCTCATTATCCGCCATTTGCGGGGCCAGAGGGAGGCGCAGCTCGGCGCACAAACGTGATCGCCCGAGGCTTCTCGGCTCTCACTCGAGTCGCGGGATCGTCGCGAAGCCACGGCCATCATGTGCGGGAACGATCGTCAGCTCGGGGAACCGCGCGGCGATCGCGGCGACGCGCGTGAGGTTGTCGCGGACCGCGGCGGGATCGGCGTCGCCGAGCGAGCGCACCGGCCACGGCCGCTCCTCGCGCTCGGTGATCCCCTCGAGCTGCCAGACCAGATCACCGACCAGCGCATAGCGCTTGGCTCCTGGCAGCGCGAGGAACACCACCACGGAGCCCGGCGTGTGCCCCGGCGCAGGGACAACGACGATCGCCCCATCGCCGTACACGTCGTGACTCGAGGGGAAGCCGAGGTACGGGCCGCCCTCGAAGGCATACGTCTCGTAGCGCACGCCCACGAGGTCGCGGGTCAGCCCCATGATCGCGCCGCCATCTGCGATGAACGCACGCTCCTCGGGCGTGACCCACACGGGCGTGTCGGTGAGCTCGGCGAGCCCGCTGACGTGGTCCCAGTGGGCGTGGGTCAGGAGGATCGCGTGGAGCGCATGGCGATCGTAGTGCGCGGCCTCGAGCTGCTCGGCGACAGAACGTGAACGCTCCCAGTCCGTCATCGCGCGGAACCACCACGGCATCGCAGCGAGCTGGGTCCCGATGTCGCGGCCGAGGCCGGTGTCCACCAGCACGTCGCCGCGGGGATGCTTGACCAGCACGGCGGTCATCACGAAGTCGCGCGCGTCGAACATCGAGCCGCCGCGGTAGCCGAACGCCGCGCTGCGATGCGTGACGCCGGTGGGCAGCTGGAACACGGCCATCCCGGGCGGCGGCGTGGCGGGAGGCAGCGCGACCGTGAGGGGCGCCGGCGGCGGCAGCGGTGCGCCGCAGTAGCTCGAGAGGAACAGCGCGAGCAGCGCGAGCGGCGCGAGCGACAGCAGGCCGAGCGCTCGGCGCACGCGCACGGCGTGGACGATCGAGCCGACGACCAGGGCAACCGCGACGAGGCCGCCGCCGACCGTGAGCACGCTCGGCCCACGTGCCGCGAGGAACAGCGCGGCGATGCCAATCGCCAGCGGCGCGAACAGGACAGCCGCAGCCGCGACGAGCAGCCGCGAGCGCATCACGGGCGCACCACCGATGGCATCACGGTCCGCTCACCAGCCGAGGCCAGGAGCCGCCATCGCTTCATCGGCACGACCGCGACACCACGGGCGCCTCACCGGATCGCACGGACCGCCGGAGGTGCGACCTCGGGAGGTGCGTCGAGGTATGGCCGAGGCGGAAGGATGGTGTCCTCGCGGACGAACGTGAACGACCAGACATCGGCCCCGGGCATCGTGGAGCGGATCGTGATCTCGCGCTCGCCGTCATCGGCGTAGGCCACGACCTTGCGCGTGATCGAGGTCTCGGCCTCGCCCTCGACGGAGACCGCGGCGCTGCCGCTGCACGCGATCCAGTAGGTCCCCGCGAGACGGGCCTTGAGCTTGATCCGGATCTCGGCATCGGGATCGTCTGGGGTGACCACGATGCCCGGCGTGTTGAACGCCCAGCTCGGCATCGCATCGTTGAGGAGCGCGGTCATGCCATCGTGGGCCTCGACGAGCCCCGCGCAGTAGTAGCCACCCTCGAGCCGCGAGTAACCGCAGGTCTGCCACTCGCCATCGCTGACGCGCGCCTCCACGGTGGCCGTGGGGCGAATGCCGGTGCCGAGCTCGAGGCTGCGCGTGATCTCGCGATCCTGAGCGCAGCCGCGGCCGAGGAGCGCGATGCACACGAACGGGATGCCATAGCGCACCGCGAGCTGGGCGAGCCGAGGCGCGCGAGCGCGTAGCCCCGCGATCCGGCGGAGCAGCGGGATGCGCAGCTTGCGACGGTGCCAGATCACGATCCCGAGCGCCGCGATCAGCGCGGCGAACATCGAGAGAAACCGGCCATCGTGATCCGAGGGCAAGGGTCCATCGCAGGTGAACGTGGTCTTGCCCGGCGCGACCCACGCCGACACCACGTGGAGCGTGGCGCCCTCATGCGAGGGGAGCGCGAACACGGGCTCCTCCGCGCCGCTCGCGTGATGCGCGCGCCAGCGCGGGTAGTAGCCGGTGCCGAGGGCGACGAGCACGGGCTCGTTCCCGGTGACCTCGATCTCCACCGCGCGATCGTCGAGCCGCAGCACCTCGACCGAGCCGGTGCCGCGCTCGATCCGCGCGAACTTGCCGTCCCAACCGGCGACCTCGCGGATCCGGAAGCTGCCGAGCGTGATCTCCGTCGAGGGATCGCCGAACGAAGGCGCCCTCCCACCGGCGATCACCCAGCGCACGTTGAACCGGCGCAGGCTCGCCTCGGAGAGATCCTCGATGCGCTCGCGGAGCAGGAGATCGGGGAGCCAGCTGTTGTGGAACGTCGGCAGCCCGGTCTCCGCCGTGAGGTGCATGTGCTCGTGGGTGTCGGTCTCGAACACCGCCCGCGCCCAGGTGCCGGGCGTGATCGTCGACGCGTGGATGCGCGCCCAGCGCGTGAGCTCCATGCGGCCCTGATGATCCGCGGGATAGGCGCGGGCCTCGCTGCTCGCGCGGAGCGCGGCGTTCCACCACATCGCCGGTGCGGCGCGCAGCATGGCGCCGCACATGATCCCGATCAGGCCCGCGGCGATCAGCCGGCGCGGCGTGGTGGCACCCTTCCAGGCGCGGAGGGCGGAGCCGACGAAGATCGAGATCCCGTACGCGCCGGCGGCCATCACGAACGGACGCGCGAGCTGCGCGAGGCGCTCCGTGCCGAGCCGGGCGATGCCCGGGCCGGGCGCGAGATCGAACGCGAGGAACGGCGCATCGCAGAGGCCGACGAGCAGCACGAGCGCGCTCGCGGAGATGAACACGGTGGCCGCCTTGCGCGACCACAGGCCGGCGATCAGACCGAAGTAGCCGGCATAGCCGAGCATCGCGAACGAGGTCACGGGCGAGGGCGAGGCGAGCAGATCCTCGAGGAGCTTGCTCGGCGAGCGGAGCGCATTCGGGAAGTGCTGCCCGTACTCGAACAGGCGGGCGGCGAGCGGCATCCACACGCTGGCGCCAAGCGCGGCGCCGATCGCCACGTGACCGAGCGCCACCAGGGCGCGGCGCGGCGGCACATCGGAGGCGAGCAAGGCGACGGCGGCGAGGGCGAGCATCGTGGCCGCCGTGGCGATCAGCCCGGCGGGATGCGACGCGGTCGCGAGCGCGGTGAACACCCAGATGAGGACGCTCATCCCGATCCTCGGCTTGCGGAGCGCACCGAGCACCGCGAGTGCGGCGATCGTCGAGAACGCGAGGGAGATCGCGCTGTGGAGCAGCGCCCACCGGAACAGCCCCACGGTCCCGCCGTGAGCGATCGCACCGCTATCGACGAGCGTCAGCAGGCCCACGCCGAGGGCGATCGGCTTCGGCGCCACCCGCAATGCGAGCGCCGTGGTGGCCACGCAGATCGCGAGGTAGGTCACGACCGCCATGATCATCAATACGAGCGGCAGGTCGTTCTCGAGGCCGAGCGCGAGCGCGACGTGTCCGGTGAGGAGGTGCGTGAATGCGGGGTAGAGCTCGAGCGGCGCGTCGCCCGTCGAGAGCGCGTGGTTCCATACCGGGATGTCCATGCCAGGCAGCGAGGGCATGATCCGCGCGAGCACGGCGTGATGAGGGCCCCAGTCCCCGAGCTGCCAGTCGGGCGATTCGGTCAGGACCTCCCAGAACACGGTGAGGCCGGCGGCGAGCACGATGGTCAGCACCATCACGGTGGTGACGTCGGAGGGCGGGCGGCGGAGCCACGCCGGGGCCTTCGGCCACAGGAGAGCGGTGCCCACGCCGAGTGCGGCGCCGATCGTGGCGAGGCCGATCGCGCCCGACGACCGCGCCGGGAAAGCGACCGCGAGGAGCACCGCGCACAGCAGGATCTGCGTCCCGGGCCGCGCGAAGGCGTCACGGACCTGTGTGCCGAACGAGCGCCCCGGAGGCGGCCCCTTCCCATCCACGGCTGGAACCTTCCGCTCGCCGGGGCGCCGGAAGCCGAGACCTTCCCGGCCGGACCCCGCCGCGCTCGCAACCGAGACCTTCCCCTCCGCGGCCGGAACCTTCGGCTCGTCGGCCGAAGCCGGGGCCTTCGGCTCCTCGGGCGGCCGCACAGGTTCGCTCACGGCCCCCGCGTTATCACGCCCGGGGGGTCCGGTCCAACCGGAGCGCCCGGGGAACTCCGTGCGGCGCTGGTCCCGCGAGCTCCGCACAGCGTGGCCTCGCGAACTGCACCTCCTCGGGCCGGGTCTCGTATGCTGCGTCGATGCGTCGCTGGCTCGGTCTCGCGCTGCGCGTGCTCGGCACGGGTGCCGGGCTCGCGTACATCGCGACGCGAGTGGATGTGAGCGATGCGCGGAGTGCGCTCGCGCGGATCCCGGTGCTGTCGTTCGCGCTTGCGGTGGCGCTGGTGGCTGCCAACGTGGTGGCCGGTGCGGTGCGCTGGCGCGTACTGATGCGCGCGTACGGTGCGACGGCGATCCCGCCGCTGCCGCGCGCGATCTACCTCTACTTCGTCTCGTTCTTCTACAACAACTACCTGCCCGGCGCGGTCGCAGGTGATGTGGGGCGTGGCGTGGTGGCGCGCGATGCGTTCGCCACCGAGGGGGCCACCGGTGCGCTCGCGGTGGTGCTCGTCGAGCGCGCGCTCGGGTTGTTCGCGCTGTTCGCGCTGCTCGCCGTGGGCATCCTCACCACGGGGAGCGCCATCGATTCACGCGATCTCTGGCTGTGGACCGGGCTCGGCTGCGCGGGCTCGTTGTTCCTCGTGCTCGCGATCGCGGGCGCGCGCCGGCTCGCGCCGACACTGCCCGCGTTCCTCGCGAAGCGCGCGGCGAAGTTGCCCGTGCTGCACGATCGACGAGCGTTCGCGGCGGCCACGGCGTGGTCGCTCGCGACCCAGGCGCTCACCGCCGCCGCCGGCTGGGTACTGCTGGTGTCGCTCGTGCCGAGCATCGGGCTCGGTGCGTCGCTGCTGCTCGTGCCACTCGCGGCGGCCACCACGTTCCTGCCGATCACCGTGGGCGGTGCCGGTGCGCGTGAGGCCGTGTACATCACGCTGGGGGGCCGGCTGTTCGGGATGAGCGTCCCCGATGCGCTCGCCGCTTCGCTGGGGTTCTGGTTCGCGCACCTCGCGGTCGCTGCGTGCGGCGGTGTGGCGCAGCTCGTGGCTCGTCGACAAACGCGCCCTTGACCGGCCCGGCGACCCCGGCAAGACTGTCGCCGATGTGCCGCCGGCTCGCCCTCGTCCTGTGCGCCCTCGCGGCGTGCGGAGGAGAGACGTTCCCGGTGGGTCCCGCCCTCCCGATCGCGGCGAACGTGACCGTCCTCGCGCACCAGGATGATGATCTCCTGTTCATGCAGCCGGACCTGACGGACCTCGTGGAGGCCCGCGCGGGGCTGCTCAACGTCTACGTCACCGCGGGAGATGGCGGGACGCCGGTGCGAGCTCCCGATCCGCTGCGCCCACCGGCCCCGGGGCAGAGCCGTGCCCCCGATGGGATCGAGACCGCGCAGTACCGCTACGAGGGCCTGACCAAGGCGTACGCCCAGGCCGCCGGGCTCGCGAGCACGTGGACCTGCGGCTGGATCGAGATCGCCGGCCATCCCGCGGAGCACTGCCGGCTGGACGAGGCGAACGTCTCGCTGGTGTTCCTCGCGTACCCCGATGGCGGCAAGGAGGGCGAGGCGCCCGACAGCCTGCTCCACCTGTGGGATGGAACGAGCTCGGGCGCAGACACGATCTCGCTGCGCACCACGCACTACGATCAGGCATCGTTGATCGCCACGGTCGCGGAGGTGATCACCACCGCACAGCCGCAGACGATCCGGACGCTCGAGATCTCCGCCACACACGGCCGCGATCACTCCGATCACATGCTCGTGGGCGCGCTGACCACGCTCGCCGCGGCGGCGGCGGGTTCGCAAGCGGCGCTGATCGCGTATCGCGGCTACGACATCGAGGAGGAGCCAGAGACCCTGATCGACGATCTCTACGATCGATCGGTCAACTTGCTCGCGCACTACGATGCGTGCGCCACCGGATGCTCGACGTGTGGCACCGCGTGCCCCGCGATCAGCCCTTCGCATGCGATCTGGTTGCGTCGCCGCTACGCGGTGGGGATGCGGCGCACCGCGGCCGGCGTCCTGCGCGGAGGCGGCATGTGCGTCGGGATCAACACCGACGGCACGCCGACGTTCGGCCCGTGCCCGGTGAAGCCTACCCACTGGGAGCTCACCGCCGACGGCCACCTGCGGACCCTGGAGGGGCGCTGCCTCGGCGCCTTGTTGACGGGTGAGCTCGTGACCAGCGCGAGCTGCAGCAACGAGCCGCGGTTCCGGTTCTTCCTCGATGACGAGGGCCACTTCTGGCTCGGGGTCCCGCCGCTCGCGGAGGCCAGCATGGACTATGCGCACCTCATGTGCCTGGGCGTCGCCGGCGGGCGGCCGCGCGCGTCGCTGTGCGGCAAGGATCGCGCACCGCGCTGGGAGCTGTCCGAGACGCCCGTCTCCACTCCGCGGGTGTTGCCGCCGCTCCCCGGGCGCGCGGTCCGGCTCGCCGATCTCACCGGCGATGGTCGCGCGGACCTGTGCTTCGCCGACGCAGGCGTGCTGCGGTGCGCCGCCGGCCGCGGTGACGGCACGTTCGATCCACCTGTCCAGCTCGCGACGCTCGCGATCGAGCCGGAGAGCCTCGTCCTCGGCGACGTGGATGGAGACCGTCGCGCCGACGCCTGCGGGCGTGCGCCCGACGGCCTGCGCTGCGCCCTGTCGTCCGCGGCCTTCGGCGAGCAGATGTGGAGCCCGACGTTCGCGCGCACCGGCCCGGCGGACGCCACCGATCGCTCGCTCGGGGCGGCGGACACCAACGGCGATGGCGTCGCGGAGCTGTGCGGCCTCGGCGAGCAGGGAGTGGTCTGCGTCCCGCGCGGCCTCGGTGCGCTGACCCAGGTGCGCTCGCGCTGGCCGGCTCCCGACGCACCGATGTGGTCGGGCGATCTCGATGGCGATCAGCGCGCCGACTGGTGCGTCGCACGCCCGAGCGGCCCGGCCTGCGGCCTCGACCGCGATCGCGACCTGACCACCGATGGCGCACCGTGGAGCTTCGCGCAGAGCGGCAGCCCCGACCCCTCGCCCGCGAGCCCCGCCGTCGGCGCCCTCGCCGATCTCGATGGCGACGGCCGCGCCGACCTCTGCACCCTCCGCGATCGCGCCATCGTCTGCGCGCGCAGCTCGGGCCACGGCTTCGGCCCGCAGACCGTGTTCGCCACCCTGCCCCCGGGCGGCCCACTCACCGCACTCTGGCTGGGCGACCTCGACGGGGACGGGCGCGTCGACGCCTGCGTCGAGGACGGCGTCATGATTATTTGTGTGGGGACGGTTTCAACTTGAGCAACTTGCGATCTCGAACTGCCTGAGATCACTCGCACCCTGGATCGTCAACGCATCGGCCGAGCAAGTGGCTCGCGCTGGTCTCGAACAATCGCGGAGTTGCGCGCCGCAAGTTGCTCAAGTTGAAACCGTCCCCTGTTCTTCGCGGGGTTACGCGCCGCAAGTTGCTCAAGTTGAAACCGTCCCCTGATCGCGGCCGCGCTGATCGGGCCGCCATGTCCGAGCACGAACCACTTCACGCCGCGGGCGATCAGCATCTGGATCTGCGCGTGGTCGCGCTTCAGGTCGTCCTGGTAGAAGTGCTCGGCGGGTGAGGTGGTGAACACGAGGCCGCCGCGGAACAGATCGCCGGCGAGGGCGATCGTGCCGTGCGCGACCAGCACCACGACGGAGCCGGGGGTGTGGCCAGGGGTCGCGACGACCTCTCCCTCGATGCCGCACGGGGCGAGGTCGTAGCGGTCGGTGACGAGGACGTCGGCCACGAACGGCCGGTAGGTCTCGGGCAGGAACCACTTGAGGATCCGCGCGAACACGCCGGTGGGGTGATGCGGGCCGTGGACGCCGCGCCAGGTGCGGTCGACATCACCGGCGCCTGCGATGATCTTGACGCCCGAGAGCTGCAACACGCGCGCGGTGCCGGCGTGATCGGCGTGGCCGTGGGTGATCACGGCGCAGCGGATCGAGCCGATCGGAGCGCCGAGCAAGCGCAGGCCCTCCACGAGCTCCGCGAACTCCCCGGTGGCCCCCGCATCGACGATCAAGGGATGCGTGCCGAACACCACGTGCACGTTCGACCACGACAGCTTCACGGTGCCGATCGCGGCGCCATCCTTCGCGGTCTTCACCATGCGCGCGTTGGGACCGCACGCCGCGAGCAGCGCGGCGAACACGAGAGCTGCGCGTCTCATCCGCGGATGCCGCGCGCGAGCCGCTCGAAGCAGTCGAGGATCGGCTCCGCGACGTTGCGGTCCTCGAGCCGCGAGACGTGACGCACGCCGGTGGGCGAGGTGATGTTGATCTCCGTCAGCATCCCGCCGATCACATCGAGCCCGACGAGGATCTGACCGTGGGCCTTCAGGAAGGGCGCCACCTCCGCGATGATCGCCTTGTCCCTCGCATCGATCTCGGTCTTCACCGCCTTGCCGCCGACGTGCAGGTTGCCACGAGCCTCGGCGCTCGCCGGCACGCGCAGCACGGCGCCGATCGCTTCGCCATCCGCGAGGATGATCCGCTTGTCCCCCTCGACCGCGGCCGGCAGGTACGCCTGCGCGAGCGTCCACCGGGTTCCAGCGCCCGTCGACGTCTCGAGGATCGAGGACGCATTCGGATCGCCATCACGCACGACGAAGATCCCGAGCCCACCATAGCCATCGACGGGCTTCACCACGATCGCCCCACCCTGCTCCGCCTGGAACGCCCGCAGCTTCGCCGCAGATCGCGTGACGATCGTCGCCGGCGTGAGGTGCGGGAACTGCAGCACGGCGAGGTGCTCGTTGAGCTCGCGCAGCCCGCGTGGATCGTTGACCAGGAGCGTCTTCCCGCGCGCGTGATCGAGGATCCACGTCGCATGGAGGTAGTTGACGTCGAGCGGCGGATCCTTCCGCATCAGCACCATGTCGAAGTCGCCGAGCCGCTGCGACGAGCTCGCCTCGATCTGGAACGCCTCCGCCGGCGTGGTCCCGGGCATCACGATCGTCGGCGAGGCCTCCGTCACCGCATCGTTGCCGACCAGCCCGAGGTGATCGATCTGGCACGTCCAGACACTCCAGCCGCGCGCCGCGGCCTCGAGCATCAACGCATACGACGTATCACCGGCGAGCTGGAGCCGGTCGAGCGGATCGACGATGAACAGGCAGCGCACGCCGCGACTGTACCCCAAGCTCACGCGCTGGCAGGACCGCGCGCCGTGGAACCTCCAAACAGCCGCACAGCCACCGCGACGAGGGTCACCACGATCAACCAGTGCACGTAGCGGAAGTCTGGCGCGGGCGAGACGATCACCAGCATCGCGAGGTAGCCGAACGCACTGACCAGGAGCGCGACGATCATCCGATCCCGCCGCAGGATCACCAGCAGGCCGATCGCGAGCACGAGATACAGGTACGGCCGGAACAGCACCGAATGGAACCCGAGAGCGAGCATCCGCTTCGACAACCAGCGCTGCACGACATTGCGGTTCATCGGCGGCTGCCCCTGCCCCTTCAGCATCACCTCTTCGTTGCGAGCCTCGTAGACCGGCGTCCATCGCACGTCGGTGAGGCCGATCAGCTCGCGCATCAGATCCAACCGCGCGGTGAGGTACGCGCCCGGATACGCCGTGACGAGGCTCCACCAGCCAGCAGCCACCCCGCGACCGAACAGCCGCTCGGCGCCACGGATGTGCGCGCCCCACCACTTGTTGACGTCGTAGACCCTGCGCGCGTGGGCCTGCAGTCCACTCGCGGGCGCGAACCGGATCTCGGGCATCAGGGCATGCACCTCGTCATCCGTGAGATCCGGTGCCCAGGTCAGCGCTCCGACGATGTCCATCGGCGCGACACTCTGATGGAACGGATGCGTCTCCACATCCGTCAGCGCGCGGTTGACGAGCATCGCGGAGCCGGTGAGCGCGAGCGCGATCACGGCTCCCACCCCCGCACGGATCCACGGCCCCTTCGCCGCCGGCCACGGCGAGACGATCGCGCGGCACCACCGCGGAGATCGCGTTGTGCCGGAGCCCCGCAGCCAGTAGGAACGCGCACAGCCCCGCGATCCGCGGCCCGCGGCGCTCGCTGGTGAGCCCCGCGCACCCCGCGAGCAGCGCGCCCGCCATCAGCGAGTCCTTCACGATCACGCCCATCATCGAGAGGTTCGGTGGCAGCGCGAAGATCACGAGCGTCAGGCTCGCCGCCCGCACAGGATCGAGCCTCCGCCGCAACACCACGTACAGCCCGACGAGGAACAGCGCGCACTGGAGCAGCAGCATCAACAGCGGCCCGGCGACCACGCGATCGAGCACGCCCCACAGCGCCGACATCACCGGCGGATGCCAGTCCGTGAGCTGCCCCGCGCGCGCCTGCGCGAGCTGCTCGTACGAATCGAACGCCATGAACCCGGGGAACGCGTAGATGCTGACCAGCACCAGCCCGGCCACCACCACGCACGTCCCGCGCACGAGCTCGGTGCGCCGGTCCGAGGCCGGCGTCGACACGCGGGCGCTCAGGTCGTGGGGGCAGGTTCGCCGCCGCCCACGGGCTCGTCGCCGCCCACCGCGACCTTGGTCGGCAGCAGGTGCTCGAGGCCGTGCTTGCGCAGGCGGTAGTACAGCGTCGAGCGATTGATCCCGAGCGTGCGGGCCGCACTCGCGATGTTGCCGCGGGACTTCTCGACCGCGGCGATGATCTCCTTGCGCTCGCTGTCGAGCAGGCGCTCGGCCAGGCTCTTCCCATCCTCGACGGGCGCGGGCGCCACCACGGGGACTGGGCCGCTCGCCGTGGCGGTCACCATGGCGGGCGCATTGGCGCGACGACCGAAATCGAGGTGCGGCGCACCGAGCGGCTGGCCCTTCGCGAGGATCGTGGCGCGCTCGATGATGTTCTCGAGCTCGCGCACGTTGCCCGGCCAGTTGTACTCGCGCAGCTTCGCGAGCGCCTCTCCAGAGGCCTGGCTCGGCGAGGCACCCATCTGGCGCGCGAACTTGGTGATGAAGTGCTGCACGAGCACCGGCAGATCCTCCAGCCGATCGCGGAGGGGCGGCAGGTTGATCGGGAACACGTTGAGCCGGTAGTAGAGATCCTCGCGGAACTCGCCTTCCTCGATCATCTTCTCGAGGTTCCGGTTGGTGGCCGAGACCACGCGGACGTCGACCTTGATGGTCTCCGCGCCGCCGACGCGCTCGAACTCGCGCTCCTGCAGGGTGCGCAGCAGCTTGATCTGGACCTCCATCGGGAGGTCACCGCACTCGTCGAGGAACAGCGTGCCGCCATCGGCGAGCTCGAACCGCCCGGGCCGCCGCGCGACGGCGCCGGTGAAGCTGCCCTTCTCGTGACCGAACAGCTCGCTCTCGAGCACGCCAGGGGCGAGCGCCGCGCAGTTGACGCGGACGAACGGCTTCTCCTCGCGGGGGGAGTTGATGTGGATCGCGTGGGCGACCAGCTCCTTGCCGGTGCCGGTCTCGCCGCGGAGCAGCACGGTGGAGCTCGTGGGCGCGACCTGCTCGACCTTCGAGAGCACCTCGCGGAGCGCCGCGCTGTCACCGATGATGTTGCCGAAATCGAACTCGCCGTGGAGCTGCTGGTTCAGGTAGCCGGTGTACTCGGCGAGCTGCGCGGCGAGCTTCTTGTTCTCGCGCTGCAGGTGGAACCGCTCGATGGCGTACTGGAGGACACCGCGGACCTCCTTCGCATCCCAGGGCTTCGTGATGTACCGGTAGACCTGGCCGAGGTTGATCGCCTCGACCAGCACGTCCACATCGGTGAACGCGGTCAGGATGATGCCGACGGCCTCGGGCTGGCGCGCGCGCACCTCGCGGAGCAGCTCGACGCCCGTCATCTTGGGCATCCGCTGATCGGTGACCACGACGGCCACCTCCTTCTCCTCCAGGATCTGCAGCGCCTCGGCGCCGCCACTGGCGGTCAGGATGTCGAACGTCTTCCGGAAGTTGAACCGAAAGGCGTCGAGGTTGTCCTGCTCGTCGTCGACGACGAGGATCGGATAGCGCTTCACGTCGAGCGTCATGCCGTGTCACCAAGCCGTATCACGACGGGTCCTTGGTGGCTATGGCCTCGCTTCGGATCAGGATCGCCTCCTTGGCGAGCCGGACCACGAGCGGCCCCAGCAGGAGGCCCCAGCCACCGAGCAGCTCGATCCCGCCGAACATCGAGATCAGGACCACATAGGTCGGCAGCTGCAGCTTGCCCCGCTTCGCAAGGTACGGGCGGGCGAGGTTGTCGACGGTGCCGATCACGCCGATCCCGATGATTGTGAGGGCCACAGCCGCCCCCGTCCGCCCCGTCAGGGCGAGCCCCGCGGTGACCGGGATCCAGACGATCGCCGTCCCCACTGCGGGGATCACCGAGAACATGAGGGTCAGCATGCCGAGCGCGAGCGCCTGCGGCACGCCGAGCACGAGGTACGTGATCGTGGCGACGATCGATTGGATCAGCCCGGCGCCGACGATGCCGTACGCCATGCCACGCCCGGTCTCGACGAACGCCGCCGCGAAGCGCTGCACCGTGGCCGGCGCGAACGGCGCGTGCTGCTCGAACCACGCGAACCACTCCTTGCCTTCGACGAGCACGCCGTAGATACCCGACACCAGGATCAGGAGGCCGATCACCACGTGCGCCGCAGCGCCGGCCACCTGCTTGAGGATCCCCCAGGCGCGCTCGCCCTGGCTCATCAGCAGATCCGTGAGGCCCTGCAGCGAGGTCACGTCGTGGTGCGGACGCGCCGGATCGCTCCCACCGCCCGCGAGGCGCTCGAGCACCGTCTTCGCCTCCTCGGAGGCCAGCAGGCCCTGCACGAGGTTGATCGCATCGATCACGAGCGAGGCCGTAAGCGCGGCGATCGGGACGACGATCACCAGGAACAGCAGCACCGTGAACGTGGCCGACAGCCGACTCCGCCCGCGCATCAACCGCGACAGTGGCTCGTGGATCCGCTCGGCGAACATCCCCAGCCACAGCGCGAGGACCACCCACGGCAAGAATGGGGTGATCGCGATCGCCGACCCCACGCACAGGATCGCGAGCAGCCAGCGCGGAATGGGATCGCGAGTCACAACAAAGGCCTAGCGCGCTCGATGGTATCCGACATGTAGGAAACTTGGCCACTACCCCTGGCGCCCGTTAGCCTTTCGGAATGGGTTCTCCTCGACGGGCGCGTCGCACGCCTTCGCTGGTCTCCGCGACCGACGTCCGGATCGTCACACCACCTCCCCGCAAGCCCATGGCGATGACCCGGCGGGTCTCGCTGTTCGCCCGCGAGGTCACGGTCACGCTCGCGCCGGTCGCCGTGGATCTGATCCACAACGCCGCGCGCCTCCTGACCGAAGGCGAGATGACCGGCGATCTCTACGCGGGCTCGACCATGATGACGATCGATCTCGCGCGCACGATCGATCGGATCAGCGATGCCCCCGACGCCACCACGGCGCAGCGCGTGGCGTTTCTCTACGCCGCCGACGAGCGCTGCCGCGCCTATGCCCGGCGGATCGCCCTCGGAGAGGCCCGCAGGAAGGCGGGCTGCGAGCTCTCGGTGCCCAGCGTGGATGTCGAGAGCCGCGCCAAGGGACCCGAGCTTCACCTGAGCATCAACGTCGAAGCGCAGCGGAGGAATGCATGATCGAGCTGTACAGCATCCGTGATGTGGCCCGGATCCTCGCCGTCCAGGAGGCGCGCCTGCGCTACTGGATGCAGACCGGCTTCGTCGGCCCGAGCGTCCGCAAGGGCGGCCGGTTCTACTACACGTTCTGTGACCTCCTCGCGGTCAAGGCCGCGAAGGACCTGATGGCCACGGGCATGCCCCTCCAGAAGGTGCGCAAGAACGTCGATGCGCTCAAGAAGGCGCTCCCCGACGACACGCATCCATCGACCCGGCTCCGCGTGTGCTGCGACGGCGAGACCATCGTCGCCCTGCACCACGACGTGGCGTTCGAGCCGATCGGCGGCCAGGTCGTGATGGCGTTCAACGTCCCGAGCTTCGGCGAGCATGTGGCGCAGGTGCTCTCGATGCCGCGCGTCGATCCGAACGCCGTGCGCGAGGCCACCTCCGATGGCGCGCCCACCGAGGTGTCCGACAACCCCACGGAGGCCAACTGCGGCGCGACCGCGTATCGCTGCTTCATCGAGGCGTGCGCCGCCGAAGATGCCGGCGAGTCCGAATCCGCGGAGCACCTGTTCCGTCAGGCGATCGATCTCGAGCCGAACATGGCCGCCGCGCTGACCAACCTCGGCAACCTGGTGTATCGCCAGGGCGAGCTCGAGGAGGCGCGCAAGCTGTACGACCGCGCACTCGAGCACGATCCCACGCAGCCCGAGGCCCGCTACAACCTCGCCAACCTCCTCGAGGACATGGGCGAGACCGATCTCGCGATCGCCGAGCTGCGCAAGGTCTGCGCCGCGGCGCCCGAGTTCGCGGACGCGCACTACAACCTCGGCATCATGCTCGCGCAGGTCGGCGGCACGGCCCAGGCCAAGCAGCACCTCGAGCGCTACCTCGAACTCGACACCGGCAGCGACTGGTCCAGCCACGCGCGCACGTTCCTCGACCAGATCGCCGTATAACCGGGGCGATGTCCACCGACGCGGAGCCAGTCGAGGCCGCGATCCGAGCCCGGTTCGATGCCGGCGATCTCGATGGCACGATCGCCAAGGCGCTCGAGGCCTACGCGGACGAGCTGTTCGGCTTTCTGATCGGCCTCGCGCGCGAGCGCACCCAGGCCGAGGACGCGTTCAGCGCCGCCTGCGAGCGGATGTGGCGCGGCCTGCCGAAGTTCCGCTGGGACTCCACGTTCCGGGTCTGGGCCTACCGGATCGCGCGCAACGAATTCCTCCGCACCACGCGCGAGGTCACCAAGGCGCGCAAGCACACGCCGATCTCCGACATCGCGTCGGTCCGCGCGGCTGTCGATCGCGTGCGCAGCTCGACTCCGATCTACGAGCGCACCGAGGTCAAGGACAAGTTCGCCGAGCTCCGGGCGCAGCTCGAACCCGAGGATCTCATGCTGCTCGGGCTGCGGATCGACCGGAAGCTGCCGTGGACCGACATCGCCAAGGTGCTCGCCGCGACCGACGACGAGCCGAGCACGCGCGAGGTCGCCGCGCTCCGCAAGCGGTTCGAGCGGCTCAAAGCCCGGCTGCGCGAGCTCGCGAGGGATACGTAGCGCGCGCTCAGCCCTGCTTGAGCTGAGGCATCTTGTCCTGCGAGTCGGGCAGCGGCATCGGCTCCGGCAGCGGGGTCGAGTTGTCGACCTTGCAGCGCTCGATCGGCACCTGCTTGTACTCGAACTCCGACCCGGCGACCGTCACGTTGATGTGGTTGGCGAGCAGCGCGTGCGCGACCGCGCTCGTCGTCTTCGCGCACTTGGCGACGATGTCCACCGACGGGCTTCCCACCAGCTGCCAGTCGGTGATCACGCCCTTGGTGACCGCGGTGGCTTCGCGTCCGTGCTCCTTGTCCAGCACCCTTCGCTGCGGCGAGATCGCGGCGATTCCCTTGATCGGCACGCCATCGACGATCACCACCACCGGCATCACGCCGTTGATGTTCGACTTGGTCTGCACCGGTAGCGTCACGCTTGCCGCCTTGCCGAGCGCCGCAGCCGCCGCCTTCTTGCCTCCATCAAACAACTCCTGGTCGGTCATCTCGACCCCGTCCGGCGCCTCGCGCGTCCCCTCGGGCCCGGCGCCGCTGCCGCCATCCTCCACGGCTGAGTGCGGCTTGTACTGAGCCTTCTCGGCAGCCGTCAGCGGGCGCTTCTGCCGCTGCTCCATCGGAGGAACAGGCAACCACTGCGCCACCACCACCGGCGGTAGGTCGGTGACCTTCCCATTCGCGTACATCGCGGTGCACGCGACCTGCAGCTTGCCGATCTCGAGCTTGCCGAGCTCCTTCTCGTACAGGTTGATGTTGTCTCCCGGAACGACCAGGTCGACGACGAGCCCCGCGCTGGCGGAGAGCCCCGCGTCGAGAGACGTGATCATCTGCACCATCCCGAGCTCGCTCCCATCGGGATTCTTCGTGATCGCACCGGCGACCGTGATCGAGCTCGAAGCTGTCGCCGAGATCTCGCCCTTGACACCGCCGGTCACGCCGATCACGTTCGCGATTCCGGCCCCAAGCGACAGCTGCAGCGAACCCTTGGCCTCGATCCCGACGGTCCCCTTCCCCGCGATCGACCACACCGCCCCCTGCTCCTCCTTCCCCTCGGCCTTGAACCACTCGCCCTTCCCCTCGATCGAGCCCGACGCCGCCACCTCGACCGAGACGCCACCCACGATCATGCCGATGATTCCGGGCTCGATCTGGACCTGCTGGGAGTACTTCTTCTCGAACAGCGTCCCCTTCGCCTCCTTCTTGAGGGCGACGGTGGCGCTCGGCTTCTCGCCGTAGTTGACCTTGATGCTGCCGAACTTGCCGAACGGCACCGAGATGTCTTCGTCCTTCCACGACGGGTACCGCGGCTTCTCGGCCTCGGCCTCCTTCCCTGCATCGCCAGCGCCCTCCTTGCGGGCGACCACCATCGAGGTCCCGCCGACGGAGGCCGGCGCACCCGCGACCATCGCCTCGGCCGCGCGATCGGCCTCGGCCTCGAAGCTGTCACTCGAGCTCGAGACGGCGAGCTTGTTCTGCCGTGTCGGCGTCCCTCCGCGTTGCTGCACGGTGTGCGCGACCTCGTGGGCGATCAGGTGCTGGCCGCTGGATGATTGTGGATCGTACTCCCCGGCACCGAAGTGGATGTCGTTGCCCACCGCGTAGGCACGCGCACCCACCGCAGCCGCGGCCTGCTGACTCTCTCCGCCCGTGTGCACCCGCACGGCCGAGAGATCGGTCCCGATCGATCCCTCGAACTTCTCGCGCAGTCCGTCGGGCAGCCCGTGCCCCGAGCTCGCGCCTGCGCGCCCGACCGCTTGCTCGGCGTTCGCGTCGACGTCACCACCACTGGCCTTGCGCATCAACAGGCCCGAGACCATCGGCTGCGCCGGAGCGCTCATCGCCGCGCTCCGCGACGCGCGGCCTGGCACCGCCGCGTCGTTGGCTCGAACGAGCGGGTCGTGCTGGAGATCGTGTTCGTGCTCGCGCTCGTGGTTCATCGTCATCTCCCTCAGTCCAGTGATCCGCCGGTGGACAGCTTGCCGAGCTCGGCAAACTCGAGCGCGACGGCACGCTCCAGGTGTTGCTGTGTCAGGGATGTCTCGTCCTGCGCGGCGAGGAACGCCGCCCGGAGGCATGCGTTGCGGATGTAGCCGCCCGCGAGCTGGTACTTGTGCGCGAGGCGCTCCAGCGCGAGCTCGCCGGCGATCGGCAGCCGCGGCGGCAGGTGCGCGCGCCACAGCTGCGTCCGCGTGTCCTCGTCGGGGAACGGGAACGAGAGCCGGAACGACAGGCGCCGCTTGAACGCCGGATCGATCGAGCCGCCGTTGTTCGTGGTCAGGATCGCCATGCCCTCGAACGCATCGAGGCGCTGCAGCAGGTAGTTGACCTCGAGGTTCGCGTACCGATCGTTGCTCGAACGCACCTCGGTGCGCTTGGCGAACAGCGAGTCGGCCTCGTCGAACAGCAGGATCACCTGACCGTCTTCTGCCGCATCGAAGATCGCCGCGAGGTTGCGCTCGGTCTCGCCGAGCCACTTCGACATCACCTTCGAGAGATCGACCTGGTACAGGTCGAGCCCGAGCTCCTTCGCGATCACGCTCGCGACCATGGTCTTGCCCGTGCCCGGCTGGCCCTGGAACAGCGCGGTCAGGCCGCGAGAGGTCGACATCGCACGATCCATCCCCCACGTCTCGAACACGGTGCGGCGGTGGCGGACGCGGCTGATCAGCTCGCGCAGGCTGTCGATGATGTCCGACGGGAGGACGAGGGCATCCCAGCCGACCAGCCGCTCCACGCGACGCGCATACGCACCGAGCCGTGCGTCGCGGGTCTGGCGAATGAACGTCCGAAGCTCGTCGGTGGCATCTGCCGGCCCGTGCCCGCCACGTCGCTCGATCGCCGCTGACACCGCACGATGGATCGTCCCTGGACCGATCCGGTACTTGGCCGCGAGATCCGCGACGTCAGCGACCGGAAGCCGGGCGTCGGCGAGCGTCTGTTGCCACAGCCCGAGCCGCTCTCCCTCGTCGAGGACCGGGAGCTCCACGCCGATGTGGCCCGCCTGCAGCACCGCGGGTGCGCCAGCGGACTGGAGGATTGCGAGGGGCCCTGGGTGCGCGCGCAGGATGTCCGCCACCACGTCACGTGCGGCGCGCTCGCCGAGCGAGACCTCTTCGATCCCCGTCACGCAGGGCAACAGACCGGCGAGGTGCGCCGTGCGAAGGCCGCGCGCGAACCCGAGCTGGAACTCGCGCTCCGTGCGTGGGAGCTGGGTGACGTCGAGGACGCCGAGCGGCCGCCCGGCCTCGGCGGCGAGCGCGGCGAGGAGGGCACGGCGGCCACTCCCCGGCCGGCCCGAGAGTGCGAGCCGAAGTGGGCCGTGCCACGTCGCCAGACCTGCGGTGATCGCCGCGACCACGCCGACGGCGAGAGAGAGCTCCTCGAGCGCACGATCCGAGGTCCGGACCGAGAGCGCGGCGCCGAGATCGGGCTGCTCGCAGCGGAGGCGCGAGAGCGCCACCGGATCGATCGACAGCGCCGCGAACGGTCGTGGGCGGCTGAGATCCATGTGCACGAGCCCGAGGCGCACCAGCGCGCCGCGGGGATCGAGCACCGCCGCCAGGTCGTGACGGCTCGCCCGGTGCGCGAGGATCTGGAGCACGAGCTGTTCGTCGACGAGGGGCCGAGCAGGATCGTTCGCGAGGATCCCGTACAGACGTGCAGCTTCTCCCCACACCGCGGGTGCCGCGACCACGAGCAGGACGTCGATCGCGAGATCGGAGAGCCCGAGCTCCGCGGCGAGCAGGCCGATCGGCGTATCGATGGTGCGCGGGTGCGGAGGGAGCGCCGCCTCGAAGGTGGCGAGGTGATCGCGCGCTGCTCCCACGTAGTCGTTCGCGAACCCGCTGTTCATCCCGAGCAGAGCTGCGACCTCGAGCTCGTAGGGATGCTTGCCTTCGTTGCCGTACCCGAGGCTGCGCGTGTCCCACGCGTGGGCGATCGCCTGAAGCGTCCACAGCGCGACCGCGCGTACGTCGTGATCGAGCATCGCGAGCGCGATCGACCTTGCGACGCCCGTGGTGCGAGGCACCGGGACCAGCGCACGAAGATCGAGCGGCCGGGGTCTCCGCGGCCGCTGGAGAAGGTGGAGCGGACTGGATCGGAATCTGCCGCGGGACCGTCGCGACCGCCGCCGGCTCGGGGGTGGCGGCTACCACAGCATCGCTCGCCGGGATCGCGGCCTGCTGTGCGAGGTGCTCACGGAGGCCCCACACCTCGAGGCCGTGCGCCGTCTCGACTGCGACCGCGTCGCCATCGGCGTCGACTGCGACGTCGACCAGTGCGTGAGGAGCGCGGAGCTCTCCAAGCGCACGGCCGGACCTCAGGTCGAGCACCATGCAGCGATCAGGCTCGACCGCGATCAAGGCGAGCCCGCGCCGCGCCGCGATCCGGACGGCGGCGTTGGTCGGGAGCGGCCGGCGCAGCAGCACGCGCCCGTGCGCGAGCCCGATCACGACGAGCTCGTGGATCGCAGGCCGCTCCACCACGAGCGCCGCCGCGGTCCCGTCGAGAACAACGGCTCCCGCGGTCACCCGGCTCGGCAGGGGCAGCTCGCATCGGATCCCCGATGGGGCGCGAACCTGTGCCTGGTGCGCGGTCACCCAGCGGCGGCCAGTCATCGGCATCACCAGACCCGGATCGGTGATCGTCAGGGCGCGGAGCTCCGCGCCGTCCTCGATCAGCGCGCGCGCCGGCTCCGCGGTCCAGATCGCCGCAGCTCCGCCCAGAGGCGCTCCCACGAGCTGAGCGCCGGGCGCGTCGGGCACCGAGGAGGGGGCGCCGATGCGGGCCCCGTCGATGCCGAACCGGTGGAGGGTCCCTCCGGCGACGACCCACACCTGATCGGCGAACCCCGTGATCGCGCCCGCCCCCATCACGGGGAGCCGGCGACGCGCTCCGGTGGCAACATCCACGACCTGGGCCTCATCGAGCACGAGCAGGCTCCGGCCGCCGCGCGCGAACTGGAGGCGGTGCGAGGTCAGCGACGCCGAGCTCTTCATCGAAGGTGCAGAACCAGGTCCGTGAAGATGTGACGGAGGTTTCTCCGAACCCCGCGAAACTCCGGGACGAACCACACCAAGAACGAGACCCACCTGTCCGTGACATGTGACATGGGACCGCGCAGACCCTCGCGGGACCACTGCTAGTATCCGCGAGATGTCCCGTCGCACGGCGCCCGCGACCGAGACGACCAAGGCGACCGATGACGTCGTCGACGAGGACGACGACCTCCGCGATCTCCTCGGCATGAGCCCGCGCCGCGCCCCGGCGATGCTGAGCTCTGGACAGGTGATCGACGATGCCTACCGGATCGAGGAGGAGCTCGGGGCTGGTGGCATGGGGCGCGTCTACCGCGCACGCGATCTCAAGCTCGGCCGTGACGTCGCCTTGAAGCTCCACGCCGTCGCCCTCGCCCCGGACGACGACAGTCTCCGTCGCGAGGCGATCGCGCTCGCGCGCCTGACCCACCCGAACGTCGTCACCGTGTACGGCGTGGGGGCATGGTCCGGTCACCCGTGGGTCGCGATGGAGTACGTCCCCGGCGGCAACGCGCGGTCGTGGCTGACGGCGG
>JADKKI010000062.1 GCA_016720595.1 Myxococcales bacterium | reverse complement strand
GTTGTAGTCGCTGTCGGGGGTGCGGGAGGTCAGGTTCGACTCGATCGAGAACGCGCGACGCCCGAGGCCGAGGCGCGACGCGACCGCGACGCGACCTGCGTGCAGCGTGTAGTCCGCCGAGACCTCCCAGCGCGACATCGTCGTGGCGGCCGAGTCCATCCCCATCGGGGTCGACATCGCGAGCGTGCGATCGACGAGCGCGTCGAGGCAGAGCCTGCGCGCGGGCTGGATCCGCGCGGTCACACCGATCGTGCCGACGGGGGATGCCGAGTAGCCGGCGATCGCGGGCCCGGGGGCGAAGCTACGGGAGACCACGCCGAGCCCCACGCCGAGCTGCAGCCCGAGCACCGGGTCCGGGTCGTCCTCTTCGGAGCTCGCAGCCTGCGAGATTCCCGCAGGCTCGTCGATCCCGGGGACGGGCTCGTCGGACGGAGCCGGCTCCTCCACAGGCGCGGCCGCGGGCTCGGGCTCCATCTCGATCTCGGGTGCCGGGGCGGGCGCGACCTTGACGACCTTGGTGGCCTTTGCGGGCACGGGCAGCGTCGGCTTCTCGACGGGCGGCGCCGGGGCGACCGGCTTCAACTGCGCCGGGGCGACGGGCTTCGGTAGCGGCGCCGGGGCGACGGGGGCGGACTTCGCCACGGTCTTCGGGGTGAGCGCGCGGATCTCGTCGGTCAGGTTCGAGCGGATGACGCCAAAATCGTCGAACCCGAGGGCGCGGTTGCGCAGGGTGATCTCGCTGAGCGAGCGCAGCCCACCATCGGCCGAATAGACCACCAGGCGCAGGGTCAACGTGCCGCCCTTGTCGATCAGCTCTCCGCCGATCAGCCCATCGACGTGCAGCTTGGCGATGATCTCGCGGCTGCCGCTCGCGTGGTGCGTGAGTGCGGCGAGCTGCTTGCCCGGCAGCGTGATCGGCGTGATCTCGACCTTCTCGCGGACCGCAGCGACGATCTCCGTCGAGATCCGATCGGCCTCGGGGTTCCCGTTGCCGACGATCCCTCCGAACACGACCGCGAGGAACGCCAGCATCAGACCGCCAGCCTGGTGGTCGCCGGGACCTGGCTCCCCGCGGTGACGCCAAGGTGACCGTTGGCCATCGTGCACATCGAGTAGTGAACGAGGGGCTTCGAGACCGGCCCGCTGACGATCGCACCATTGAAGGTGAACTTCGCGCCGTGGCGCGGGCACCGGATGTTGGTGCCGGAGATCGCGCAGGTCACGCCTTCGTGGGTGCACGCCGCGCTGACCGCGTAGACACCGCCGGCATCGCGCACGACGAAGAACTTGCCGGCCGCGAAGTAGACCGGCGTGTTGAGCGTGAACGTGGAGGGAGCGCCGACGTCGGTCGGGGTGCCCGAGCACACGGCCCCCATCGGGGCATCGGGCATGCCGGCATCACCGGTGGCACCGGGGGCATCCGTCGGTGGCGTGTCGTCGCCTGCACCCAGCGGCCCGGTCCCGACGGCACCGAGGCCGCCGTCCGTGCATCCAGCCACGAGCAAGCTGCCCGCGAGCGCGCAGAAGTCGCGCCTCGAAAATTCGACTAGCCCCCGAGCTCGTCTCATCGGGGCGTACTGAACCGCGACGGAGCAAAGCTGTCGCTAGCAGCCGCCTAACACCGCCTCACGGAGGGCGTTCCGGCAGCGCCGCAGTGTACGTTCCGTGCACAGAACGGATTGTTTCACGACGAGGACACGCGAGATTGTTGATGCGCTTCGATGCGCGCATCGAGTAGGTTCTGCGCGATGTCGCGCTCCAGGGGATCGCGCCGGGCCGCGTCGTATGCCTGTGCGCTGCTCGCATGCTTCGCAGCCTGTGCCGAGGTCGATAACCCCGCCGTCGCGCCGCCCAACATGGGCCTCGACGAGAAGGTGTTCCGCTGCTCGGTCGAGCCCGTGCTCGTGCGCCAGTGCAGCTACTCGGCGTGCCACGGGATCGCGGGCAGCGCGCTGCGGATCTATTCGCCCGGCAAGCTGCGCGCTGCGACGCCCGCCAACCTCGACGCCGCGATCGTCGCACTCACCGAGGCCGAGCACCACGCGAACTTCCTGTCCGCATCGGGGTTCCGGTTCGGCGCCGCCGATCCGCTCGACAACCTGCTCGTCCGCAAGACCCTCCCCGCCACCGACGGCGGTTACGCGCACGAGGGCGGTGCGATCTTCAGCGGCACCGGTGACGCGCAGTGGATCGCGATCGAGGCGTGGATCGCCGGAACCGGGAAGTGCCCGTGAACCTCTCCAGCTTCAAGTTCGTCACGTGCATGTTCGTCGGGGCTGCTGCGCTCGGCGCGCTCGGCACACCGGTCGCGCATGCGTTCCCCACCGGTGAGCAGTTCGATCTCGTGCCGATCGAGGAGGATGGCGCCGGCGGCATCGCCTTCGATGGGGCGCCGCGCTGGGCCGGTCACACCTGCGCGGTGTGCCACACCAAGGCGCCGGGCCGCGTCGATCTCAAGATCGAGGCGGATCACCCGGAGCTGTTCACCGACGGGTGGAAGCCGAACCAGCAGTACCACCTGCGCGTGGTGCTCGAGCACACCTGGGCGAACGAGGCCAACCGCGCGGCGCGCGACAACTGCGGGTTCTCCACGATGCCGTATCGCCCGTGCGATCAGAATGGCTTCGCACTCGAGCTCGCCGACGCAGCCGGCCGTCCGATCGGCGTGCTCGCCCCGTTCGTCGGGACCGCGTGCGTGGCGCCGACGGCGATGGGGATCGACGCCGACGTCCGGATCCTCGCCGATCACTCGGCGGTGACCCACAGCGGCACCCACATGGGGCAGACCGCGTGGGACCTGTGCTGGACCGCCCCGGGGGCCGGCGGTGGCGTGATCACGGCCTACGTCGCGGGCGTGGACGGCAACGGCGGCGACGGCACCCTCGCCTTCCCCACCGACATCGGCGGAGATGACGTCGCGAGCGGCTCGGTTCCGATCCCGGAGCTCGGGGGCGATCCGGTGGCCCAGTCCGGCGGCTGCTCCGCCTCCTCCGACGGCGCCGGGCTCGTCATCGTCCTCGTCGCGTTCGCGCTGCTCGTGGTCACACGTCGCCGCCGGATGGCACTGGTGGTCGCGCTCGGCGCGCTCGCCACGCTCGGGGCCGCCGGTGGATGCACCCACGTCCAGGCGCACCAGCGCGCCACGCTGTCCAAGCGCAACATGCAGTTCTCCCCGGATCCCACCGAGGACGAGCTCGATCTCCACATGCAGCAGTCCCGGGAAGGCGCGGCGGGTGGCTACGGCTCGTCTGGTGGCGGATGCGGCTGCAACTGAACCGCGAGGCCCAGCTGCTCGCCGCAGTCGCGGCGCTCGGGATCGTCGCACTCGAACGCGAAGCGACCGCCGATACGTCGTTCACGTCGAAGCTGCAGGTCTACGCCGACAACGATCACACGCAGGTGGTCTCGCCGGTGGTCGATGCGCAGGCCGATGTCCATGCCGGCACCACGGTCACGCTCGGCTATCTCGCCGATGCCGTCACCTCGGCGTCGGTCGACATCGTGAGTCAGGCATCGAGCCGAACGATCCACGACACGCGGCACCAGGTCTCGGGCTCGGTCTCGGCAGGATCTCGGCGCGCTGACCCTGCGCGGCGCGTACTCGTACTCGCGCGAGAATGACTACGAGTCTCATACGCTCGGCGCCGGGCTCCAGCAGGAGCTGCTCGACAAGAACACCACGCTGGCGCTCGGGTACACGCTCTCGCTCAACAAGGTCGGGCGTGCTCACGACGACGTGTTCTCGCGCGATCTGACCGTGCACGGCGTCAACGCATCGTGGACGCAGGTGATCTCGAAGCGCACGATCACGCAGGTCACCTACGAGCTCGGCTATGCCGATGGCTTCCAGGCCAGCCCGTACCGGTTCGTCCCGGTGCGGATGTCGGTCGATGCGATCGCCGACTACGCCGTCGCCGAGACGGATCCCGGCATCCGGTGGCGCCATGCGCTGGTGCTCGCCGGCAACCACGCGCTCGGTGCGGGCTCGATCCAGGCCGACTACCGCCTGTATCGCGACACCTGGGGCATCACGAGCCACACCATCGGCGCACGCTACTTCGTCCAGCTCGCACCTGCGCTCGAGCTGCGGCTGCGCCAGCGGTTCTATGTGCAGAACGCGGCGAACTTCTACCGCGCGAACTACACGACGACCGCCACGTACATGACGATCGATCGCGAGCTGTCCCCGCTGTGGTCCGAGACGTTCGGCGCCAAGCTCGCCTACGCGATCAACGGCCACGTCGAGGCGGAGGCGAAGGTCGACCTGTTCTATTACAAGTACTCGGACTTCCCGAGCCTGTCCTCGCGCGTGGGCACCAACGCCGGCCTCGGCGTGACCTTGACCTACTGAGCGGCCGGCTGCCGGCCCCCCCAGGAGCAGCTCAGCGTGGGCGGGCCTGGCCTGGGGCCGCGGCCCCCCCGGCCCGCGTCTTCGCGGCGGGGGGCGGGGGCGGGGCGGAGGGGTGGGGGAAATTCTGGGCCGGGGGGACCCGCCGTTTAGGTGTGGGGGCCGCGGGCCGGCGGGGGGGGCGAAGGTGAGGGGGCCGGGGCCGGGCCTCCCACGCTTTGGGCCGCTTCCCTGCGCGCCGGTGTTTGCTGAGCGACGCGTCTGGCGGCGCGTCGCGCGTCGCCTTCGGCATTACGGCGCGGCCGACCCGCCCCACCCCGTACGTTCGCGGCCCCCCCCCCCCCCCCTCCCCCCCTCGGGGCGGGGCCCCCCCCCCCCTCTTCTCCCGCCGGCGTGCCCCTCCGCCGGGGGGCGTTCCCCCCGGGGTCGCGGGGGGAGGTTTTGGGCGCCCCCCCCTCTTCCTTCGACCGGTTGCCGGGCGTAAGCGGAGCCTGGCCGCGCCCCGACCCCGGGGTTTCAGGTTCACTTCGCCGGCTTCATGATCCCGAGCACGTAGCGCTTCGGGTCGAAGAACCGGCCGGCGGCCGCCTGGACGTTCGCCGACGACACCCGTGCGATCGTCGCGCCGATGTCGACGTTCTTGCCGAGGTCATCCCCGTAGTACGCCGCCTGGCGGAGCTGGTTCATCCACCACCAGTTGGTCTTGCTGTCGGTCTCGCGCGTACGCTTGAGCGTCTCCTTGACCTTCTCGAGATACTCGGCGCTGATGCCCTGCTTGGCGACCTTCGCGACCTCGTCGAACACCGCCTTCTGCAGCTTGTCCACGTTCTCGGGCGCGCAGCCGAAGAACACGCCGAGGTCGCGCTTCTGGGTGGGCTCGCGCTGCAGGCTCGCCCAGATCTGCACGCCGTAGACGCCGCCCATGTCCTCGCGCAGCACCTCGCGCAGCCGGATCCGGAGCACCATCGACAGGATGTTCGCGTCGCGCGCCCCCTCGAGCGTCCACTTGTCGGAGGCGTTCATCGAGAGGTCGACGAAGCTCTTCGGCTCGCTGCCGAGCGAGATCGTCTTGACGACCTTGCCCGGCGGGAACTTCACCCCGATGTCCTTCCAGGTCTCCTTGCGGCCCTTGCTCGGGAGGCTGCCCAGGTAGGTCTCGACCAGGGGCTGCAGGGTCACGAGATCCAGGTTGCCGACGAACACGAACGTGAAGTCGCCCGCGTCCGCGAACCGATCCTTGAACACGGCGAGCGCCTTGTCGTGATCGACCTGATTGACCATCTCGACGGTCTCGGGCGCGTAGCGCGGGTGGTTGCTGCTCGTGATCGCGCCCATCTTCTCGAAGAACACCCGCTCGGGGTCGAGCTCGCGGTTGCGCACGTCCTCGAGCTCCTGTGCCTTCCAGCGCGCGAACGCCTTCGGATCCTTGCGTGGCGCCGTGATCCGCAGGTACGCGAGCTGAAGCGCGGTCTCGAGATCCGCCGGCCGCGCGCTGCCGCTGACGGATTCGGACAGCTCGTTGATGCCCACGCTCGCCCGCGCCTCCTTGCCGGCCAGCACCTTGCGTAACGTCGTCGCGTCGAACTCACCGACGCCAGAGGAGCTGACGATGTCGGCGGCGAACCGCGCGTGCACGAAGTCCTTGGCGGACACCAGCGACGAGCCGCCACGCTGGAACGCCGTGAACATGACCTCGTCGTTCTGGAACGTGGTCGGCTTGACCACGACCTTGATCCCGTTCGAGAGCTGCCAGGTCGTGACGTCGTTTGCCTCGTCGCGCGTGGTCTTCGTGACCTTGCCCGGCGTGGGCTTCGTTGCCATCAAGGGCCGGTCCCCGGCCTCGTCCTTCCAAGGCTCGACCGGCGCCGCGATCGCGGCCGCGACCAGCGTCTTGACCTGCTCGACCGTGGGGACCTTGCTCTTCGCCGGTGCCTGGATCGCGATCACGCGCCCCTTCTCGCCGCCCCACGTCTTCGCGAGGTGGTTGAGCTCCTCGAGCGTCACCGTCGGGATGAACTCGCGGTTGTACGCGAGCTCGACGATCCGCCCGGGCATCTGCTCGCCCTCGAAGTACAGCCGCGTGATCTCGTCGGCGAGATCGGGCGAGGGTGTCTTGTCCCACTCCGCCGCCGAGGTCTCGGAGCCCGTCAGCTGATCCTTCGCGGCGCGGGCGAGCTCCGAGGGAAGAAAGCCGTACTTCTCGACGCGCGCGATCTCGCGAAACAATGCGGTCACGGACTCCTCGATCCGCCCCTCCTTCGCGCCCGCATAGCGATTGAACGTATCGCTCGTCCGCGCGAAGCCGCCGGTCCCCGAGCCGGCGTACATGAACGGTGCATCCGGATCCTGCGCGAGCTCGGCGAACCGCGCGCCCAGCATCTGGTGATACAGGCCTTCGACGACGAACCGCCGGTAGTCGCCCTTGGTGGTCTCGCGCCGGTGATCGAGCTTGTCGTAGACCGAGATGCTCGTGTACGGCATCTCCTTGTCGGTCTCGATGGTGACGAGCGTCGGGTGATCGTGGGGCACCGCCACCGGCGTGCGGTCCTTGGCATTCGCGGTGCGCTTCAGATCGCCGAACCGACTCGTGATCTCGGCCTCGAGCTGCTTCTCGTCGAAATCGCCGACGGCGATCACGGCCATGTTCTGCGGCTGGTACCAGTCCTTGTAGAACCGCGCGAGCGTGTCGCGCGGGGCCGTCTTCAGGATCTCCGGCTGACCGATCGGCAGGCGCTGGCCGTACTTCGAGCCCTCGAAGATGATCGGGAACTGCTTGTCGAAGATCCGGGCGTCCGCGCCGCGGCCGAGCCGCCACTCCTCGAGCACCACGCCGCGCTCCTTGTCGACCTCCACGGGATCGAACGTTACGTCCGCGGCCCAGTCGCGAAGGATGTCGAGCCCCTTCAGCATGATCGTCTGATCGTCGGTGGGCACGGTGAGCTGATAGACGGTCTGATCGAACGACGTGTAGGCGTTCGCATCAGCGCCGAACCGCATGCCGGACTTCTCGATGAAGTCGACGATCTGTTGCTTGGGGAACCGCTTGGTCCCGTTGAACGCCATGTGCTCGACGAAGTGGGCCAGCCCGCGCTGATCGTCGTCCTCGAGCACCGCGCCCGCGTTGACGGCGAGCCAGAGCGCCGCGCGTTGCTCCGGCTTGCCATGCTTGACCACGAAGTAGGTCAGCCCATTGGGCAACGTCCCGCGCTTGATCGCCGGATCGAGCGGCGACACGGGATCGATGGGAGCCGGTGGGGCCTCCGGCGTCGAGGGCCGCGCCGTGACGACCTCGGCCGGGAGGTCGAGCACTCTCGGCTTGGCCGCGGGCGCAGCGCCACAACCGGCGACGACGAGAGAGGTGATGAGGAAGCGAGAGACCGGAGGTCGCATCACGAACATGTTGCCACTCCTCGCGAACAGGTAGAGGTCTGACCCAGCACCAGCGCTCGGGTTGCAACGCCCGGACCGGCATCTGCGCGTGCGCGGATTGCGCACGGTCGCGCGGTTGTGCTGCCAGCCCGGCGCGGATCACGTCATCGGGGCAACCACGTCGCGAGGGTGCTGTCAGAGTGGCAGGCGCGCCTCCCAGGCCGGACGGCCGCTCGGGCCGGGGATGCGAGGTGCGCTCGCACGGGCAACTCTTTGCAACCCCTGAGGAAACCTCCCAGGGTCGAAAGTTGGCCCCCGGTGATCAAGCGGGCGAAATTCGAGGTCATGCCCCGCCCCACGATCCGCCCCACGAGCTGGGTGTCCTTCCTCCTGGTGTGCGCTCTCGGCGTCCCCGCTGCATACGCCGACAAGAAGAACGAGATCCGCGCGGTCAGCTTCGATGAAGCTGCGACCGCCACGCGGATCCACGTCAAGGGCGCGATGACGCCGATGTTCACCGTGTACAAGCTCGATCGGCCGACGCGCGTCGTGATCGACGTACCGCGGTCGCGCCTCTCGGAGGCGCTCGCGGGTCACGAGGCGGCGACCGAGCTGGTGCCGAACACCTGGGCGGTCAGCCGGATCACCGCGCAGCAGCTCGACGACGATGGACCGCTGGTCCGCGTCAGCGTCACGCTCGCGCGGCCGGGCCGCTACGAGGTCACGACCGAGGGCAACGAGATCGTGGTCGCGGTGACCGCGCGCGATGCCGCGCCCAAGGCGAGCGGCGGTGGTGGCGAGGTGCTCGCGAAGGTCGAGGCCGAGCGCGAGGATGCAAAGCGCGCCGCGGCGATCTCGGATCGCGCACGGGCGCAGGCGGAGGCCACCGCGACCAGCGCGCGCACCGATGCGGCCAAGGCCAAGGATCTCGCAGCGGCAACGCAGGCCGAGGCCGAGCGGCTGCGCAAGCTCGCGACCGACGAGGCGGCCCGCGCGGAGCAGGCGCAGCGGGCCGCGAACGAGGCGCGCAAGAGCGGCCTCGCGAGCACGGCGGATCTCGAGCGCGCACGGCTCGAAGCGGTGGCCGCGCAGCGCGAGGCGGCGAAGGCGAAGGAGGATGCGCTGCGTGCGAAGGATGCCTCGATGGCCGCCGCCAGTGAGGCCGAGCGGACGCGGATCGCGCTCGAGCGCGCGACGCGCGACGCCCTGGCACAGGTCGCCACCGCCAAGAAGGACACCGAGGCCGCGCAGGTGATCGCCGCGAAGCAGACGGACGCCGCGGCCCGCGCCCGCGGAGAGGCCGAGGCCGCCCGCCGCGATGCCGAGCAGGCTCGGCTCGAGGCCGCGCGGATCCGGAGCGAGGCGCAGACCGCCAAGGATGCCGCGCTGCACACCAAGGCCGACGCCGAGGCGTCGAAGACCGACGCAGATCGCGCGCGCGCCGAGGCCCGCGCATCGCGCGCCGAGGCCGACGCCGCGCGGGTCGACGCGAAGGCGCTCAAGGCCGAAGCGGACCGCGCGCGCGCCGAGGCCCGTGCCGCGAAGGCCGATGCCGAGGCCGCACGCGCCCTCGCCGCCGCCGACAAGCAGCGCGCCGAGACGGCCCTCGCCGACGCCGCCGCCGACAAGCAGCGCGCCGAGACCGCACGCGCGGACGCGGCCGCCGACAAGCAGCGCGCCGAGGCCGCACGCGCCGAGGCCGAGCGGCTCGCGCGCACCGACGCGCAGAAGGCGCGGACCGACGCCACCACCGCACGCGCCGCGGCGCAGCGCACCAAGGCCGACGTCGAGGCTGCCAAGACCGAGGTCGAGCGTGCGCGTGCCGAAGCCCGCGCCGCGAAGGCGGACGCCGAAGCCGCACGTGCCGAAGCCCGCGCCGCGAAGGCCGAGGCCACGCGCGCCGACGCCGAGACCGTCGCGCGCGGTGATGCTCAGCGGCGCACCGACGCCCTCGTTGCATCGCAGACCAAGGCCGACGTCGACGCGGCGAAGACCGATGCCGAGCGCGCGCGCGCCGAGGCCCGCGCCGCGAAGGCCGCCGCCGAGGCTGCACGCGCCGAGGCGAAGGCCGCGCGGATCGACGCGAGCGCCGAGAAGCAACGCGCCGAGACCGCCCGCGCCGAGGCGGCGAAGCTCGCCTCCGAGGCCAAGCAGCGCCTCGCCGAGATCGATCGCAAGGCCGCCGAGGCGCAGGTGCTCGCGCAGAAGGCCGACGGAGCGCAGTCCACGGCGCGCGCTCGCGAGGAGGCCGCACGCACGGCGCTCGCCCGCGCCACCGCGGAGCGCGATGCGGCCCAGGCCGCGGCGAAGCAGGCCGCCACGGTGCGCGACCGCGCAGATGCACGTGATCGCGAGAAGCTCGACGCCGAGGCCCGCGCGGCCGAGGCGCGGCTGGCGAAGGCGACCCAGGCCACCGGCGATGCGGAGCGTCACCGGCAGGAGCTCGAGACCGCGGCCGCTCGCGCCGCCAAGGATCTCGAGGCCTCCCGCACGCAGCTCGCGGCGATCGAGCAGCAGCGCAAGGCCGCCGAGAGTGCGACCGCCGAAGCGGCGCAGCGGCGTGCGGCCACCGAGGCCGCCGCGGCGCAGACGGCGAAGGATCTCGAGACGCGCCGGGCCCAGCTCGCGGCGATCGAGCAGCAGCGCAAGCTCGCGGAGAGCGCGACCTCGGATGCCGCACGCAAGCGCGCCGCCGCCGAAGCCGATCGCCTCGCCGCCGAGGCTGCCGCCCGCGACGCGCGCACCACGGCGGAGCGGCAGCGCCGCGAGGCCGAGCTCGCTGCGCGCGCGGCCCAAGCCCAGGCCCGCGTCGCGGCCGCCACGCCGACGCCCGCCCCCACGACCACCCGCCCGGCACCGACCGCTGCGCGCACCGCTCCGGTGCGCACCCGGGTGGCGAGCGCCGAGCCGATCGCCGCTCCCCGCGAGCGCGGCCTCGTGTTCTCGGGCCGCGAGGGCTCGGGCGATCTCGAGCTGCCGATCGGCGCCGACGTGCGGCTCACCGAAGGCGCGGTCACGCGCTCGCGCGCCGAGCTGATCCTGGATGGCGCCAACCTCGACGATCTGGTCGGCGCGCCGATCGATGTCACCCGGTTCGGTAGTCCCGTGCGCAGCGTCTCGACCTACCACGACGCGCGGGTCGCGGGCCGGATCGTGGTCGTCGTGACCTTCATCGCACCGGCGACGCCGTCGATCCGGAAGACCGCGGCGGGCGTGCGCTGGCACTTCGCCGGCAACGACATGCCGTGAGTCGCGGTCCGAGCCGGCACCGAGCCGGCACCGAGCCGTTCTGGGCGGCGCGCGAGTAGACTTGGCAGGATGACCACGGGCCTCGGCACCGGCGAGCGCACGGCGCAGCTGCCGAGCGACCGGCCTCCGGAGATCTCGCCGCTCGCCCGCGTCGCTGCGGGGATGCCCGCGGCCGCACCGCCGATCGATCCAGACTCGCCGCTCCTCTACACGACCGCCGCGGATGCGATGCGCGACGAGGAGGTGGAGCGCACGCGGCTGTTCATCCGCATGGGCTGGCTCCTCAGCCTCGCCGCCATGGCGACGATCCCGTTCGTCGATGCGCCGCCCGTGATGGCGTGGGTGTTCGTGATCGGGATGCTGGTCGGGATGGTGGTCAGCTACGGCTATCACCAGGCGTTCGCCGATCCGAAGAAGTACACCGATCGCGCACTGGTCTCGCTCGCCGTGCTGTGCGTGATCAACGGGCACATCGGCGTGCTGTTCTATGGCGCGTTCACCGCCGCACCGCTGATGGTCATGGTCGGGATTCACTTCGTGGCGCGCACGGAGGCCGAGCGCGTGGCACGCTGGATCTTCGCCACGGCCCTCGCCTGCTACTCGGCGATCGCGATCGCCATCATCAGCGGCGCGGTCCCAGATCCGGGCGTGTTCGCGTCCGAGCGCACGATCGATCGCGCGACCCTGGTCACCGCGACGGTGTTCGTGCTCGGGACGTTCTGGCTCGCGTACTACACCGCGCGGACGTTTCGGCTCGCGTCCCTGGCTGCGATCGAGGACCTGCAGCGCGCCACGCGCCTGACCGGACAGCGCGATGCGTTGATGGAGGAGCTCCGCGCGGAGCTCGAGCGCGCCCTGCGCGTGGGCGGGCCCGGCCGCTACACCGATCAGGTGGTCGGCCCCTATCGGCTGGGGAACGTGCTCGGGCGCGGCGCGATGGGTGAGGTCTACGAGGCGGTCCACACCACCACCGACCTTCCGGCGGCGGTGAAGCTGTTGCGCCGCGAGCTGCTCGCGGACCGGACGCAGGTCGCGCGCTTCCTCCGCGAGGCTCGCGCCGCCGGCGCGCTCGCTTCTCCGCACGTGGTGCGCATCCTCGACGCCTCCCCACCCGACGCTCCCCTGCCCTACCTCGCGATGGAGCGCCTGCGCGGCCACACCCTCGCCGAGACCCTCCGCGCCGAGGCCCGCGTCGATCCCACGGTCGTCGTCGGAGTCTGTCGCGATGTCGGAGCGGCGCTCGACGCCGCCGCCGCCGAGGGGATCGTGCATCGCGATCTCAAGCCGCAGAACGTGTTCCGCGGCGCCGATGGTGGGTGGCGGCTCCTCGATTTTGGCATCGCAACGTTCGCGGATGACACCGGCACGTTGACCCATGGCGAGGTCGTCGGCACGCCGCACTTCATGGCGCCCGAGCAGGCGCAGGGCAAGCGCGTCGACCTGCGCGCGGATCTGTTCGCGCTGGCGGCGATCGTCTATCGCTGCCTCGCCGGCCGCCACCCGTTCAACGCCACCGATACGCCGTCGCTGCTCTATGCCGTGGTCCATCGCATGCCCCCGCGCGCCGGGGAGCTCGCGGAGCTGCCCGCGGACGTCGATCGGTGGTTCGCGATCGCGCTCGCCAAAGATCCCGCGGCGCGGTTCGGCAGTGGCGCCGAGCTGGCCGAGGCCCTCGCCGCCGCGCTCACCGGCGAGCTCGACGCGAACGTTCGCCGGCGGGCCGACGCCCTGATCGCGAAGCACCCGTGGGAGGGCGCGTGAGCTCGACGATCCCCACGAGCCCCGCCGAGGCCCTGCGCGCCGAGGAGGTCAAGCGCACCCGCGAGCTCCTGCGGATCGGATGGGTGATCGCCATGGCCGCCGCGGTCGCCTTGGTGATCGCGCCCGGCGATCGAAGGATCGCACTCGCGCTCGTGGGCACGCTGGTGGTCGGCGTGGCCGGGAGCGCGTGGATGCATCGCGAGCTCGGAGATCCGGCGCGCTACGATCTCCGCAAGCTCAACCTCCTCGCGATCGCAGGCATCGCAGCGGGCCAGCTTGGCATCCTCTACGTCGGCGCGTTCTCCGCCGCACCCTTGATGGTCGCGCTCGGGGTGTACTTCTTCTGCCGCACGGAGAAT
>JADKKI010000061.1 GCA_016720595.1 Myxococcales bacterium | reverse complement strand
GCGGTGATGGCAGCGCGGCGAGGACGTGGATCGAGGCTCTTTCGTCGAGCCACCTGAGCGCCCCATGCATCCCCGCGGCTGCTTCCTGGTGAAGAACAGGCTCGGCGGGGAGCTTCGCCACCTGCACGCCGATCACGAGCTGAACCTGTACCGCCATCGCGTGCCACACCAGCTCCTGCGCGGAGCGCACCAGGTCTAACGACACCTGATGCGAGAGCACGACGCGCGGATCACTCTCACGGCCGGCGATCTCCGCGAGCTTGCGGCAGATGTTGTCGGTCCCGAAGATCTGGTTCTCGCCGACGTGGAGCGTAGGGGAGCTTCGGGGCGGATGCCCGCCGTAGGGCGCGGCGTCGAGGTCGTGAGGTCCTGGACGATGTCGAGCTCGAACGGCACCGCGAGCTCGTGCAAGGAAGATCTCGCGCGACGCGCGTGAAGCGCGAGGCGCCTCGCCCGGCGGAGAGCGGTGATCGGCGCCGTGGGGGTGCCTCTGGCAGGCGCATCGCGAGGAACGCGAGGTTTTCACCCCGCGCAGCCGCTGTCGGCTGCCCGGCCTGGTCGGACATGATGCGGTGACCACGCTGTGCGGACAGCCGACGACCTGGTCGAACCACGGCGGAGGTCAGTGGGGTGGGCCGCGGATGCTGGCAGCACCGTCACTTCGAAGCGCGGTCCGAGCGCCGCCGCGTACGTCGCAACCGCCGCGGTGCAGAAGCGGTCGTCGCCGAAGCGGGGCCGCACCGTGAGGTCGTCTCGCGCTCCAGCCGCTGCTGCACGGGTGATTTGTCGCCGGTGATCTGGAGCGCGCCCGGTTGGTCGAGCGGCAGCGAGGCTGTTACTGGCACCCGGCGCCAGCATGGAGGGCCCGAGCATCATGCTGAGCGCGAAGTTCCCGGAAGCACATGCCGATGGTCCCGACGCCCGGCCCGCCACGCTCGCGATGAGCGATCCGCGCCAGGCCGCGCAGCCAGCGCGGACCGGGCTCGATGCGTTTGCCGCGAGGGCACGTGGAACCGGCGCTCACGCACGCGCGCCTCAGTACGGCGATACTTCTTGGCCCTGGCTCGGGACGGCGCCGTCGCGGCCGAACAGCGAAGGTAGGTTGACGGAACCCGGCCTCGCGGACTCAGCGGGCGAACCGTGCGACGCGGGTCGATGCCGGGCATCTCGGCCAAGTACGATTACGGCCGGCCGGGCCCGCCACGTACACCTCGGCGTGCTTCGGGCATCCGATGGCGAGGTCGGATCGCTCTCGAAGTCGGTCAGGGGAGTCGTCATGCACCCCACGACGATGGACGTGGTGGCCACCGTGCACGGAGTGGCAGGACTGACAACATCCGGTCTATTCTTGCCAGGCATGATTATCTTACGTGGCGATCGACGGCGTGATGGGAGGGCGCGCCGGGCCAGCCTCGATGTTATCGACACTTATCGCGCCTCCTGCGCGCCGGGCGTGCGCCCTTACCCGCGGAGCGCAAGAACGCTCGAGCAGCGCGTTGTCCCGTCGACGGTAAGCTCGTCCTTCCGTGCAGCGCCGGTCGCTGGCGGTTTAAGGGATGCTCGACCTGCGCTCGACCGAGAAGGGCGACGGATCGTCGCTGCCCGGCGAGTTCGCCACCAGCGACTCGCTGGAGCGGCTGCTCTCGCGAGCCGACGTGCGCCGCGTCGAGTCCATCCTGCCGCGAGTCGTGCGGGCAAGGCGCTCGTCGCGGCCCCGTGCTCTGCGACGTTCTTCCTCGGCGCCGCTGGCTCCTCGATGGCAAGCGCGACGACGTCCCGGCTGGTGGCAATTTTCACGCGGCGCTTCCCCGCGTGGTGGAGCCGCGGGCCGATCGGTGATCGACAGCGGCGGCACCATCACCACGGATCGGTGCTTTGCGCACGCGGACCTGGGGATGCTCGCGGTCGTCGCGGCGCGTCGCGAGCGCATCGCCGCAACCTGGCCGCGCGCTATCTCGTGCTCGACCTGCGCGCATCGCAGGCGCAGTACACGGTGAGATGCCGGAGCACCGCGAGTTATGACCTGCTCCTGCGAACGCCTGAAGAGTCGTCACCGCGAACATCGATCGCCAGGTGTCCTCGCGGACTAGGAGCGCGCCGCGGGCACCTCACCGCGCACGCTCGCGCGCAAGGTCGAAGCAGGCCTCGGGATGACGCCGCTGGTCTTCCACCTTCGAGGGGGTGAGTGTGGCGCACGCGACTCACTTGCTCGAGACGACGCGCCTTGCCGTCGAGGAGGTGGCAGCGCGTGTGGGCTACGCGGACTCGGCTGCGTTTCGCCGTGGATCTTCCGCGTGCCACTATCGGCGCATCACCGCGCGGCCGCTCGCCTGAGAGGCCCTGACTCAGTCGCTAAATCCCTTCGCCTGCAGTGTCTCGCAGCGAGCATGGCAACGCCCGCGATAAGCACGATCCCCGCGATTTCGCGCGTAAGCGATGGATCAAGACGCGATCGTCTCCGATCTGATGCGGCAATTGTTCCACACCGACCGTGGTCAGCACGCGATCCCGATCGATGTCCCGATCGGATCCGGATCATACGCACTATCCGGCGTCGATCGATGACCTGCGCGGCGTGATGGAGCGGTCCGATCGGCAGCCTGAACTGGCCCCGGAGGACGGAGAGCCCGCCTGACGCCACTGATCCCGGCCGCGAGCCTCTCCGGCGCCACGCTCGACCCCTTCGTTGTACCGCCTCGGCACCGGACAGACGGCCGGTGTGGCCTCCCCTGACGCTTCGGTAGGTACTCGCGCCAACGGGTCTCAGTATTGAGCTGTTCGCCCGGCCGTACGATCCGAGACCCCGGAGAGCGCTCGATCCTAGATGTCCCAGCGGCGGTGATGCTCGCGACGCTAGTCCATTGAGCTCGGGCATCACGACGACTTCCGTGTCTCGCGAGACGCGCGGGCGATGGAGGGGCGAGAGCGTTGACGAGGTCGAGCTTCGCGCCGAGGCGACCGAGGAGCTGTGGCTCCGCTCTACGTCGCCGTATCTCGAGGACACGTACCCACCGGGTCGCCGGAGTCCGGCGTTGGCTCGAGCGCCATGCCGGCGCGGTGCTGCCTTTCGGATGCTTCGTGGCGCTGGGCAGGACCACGCGCAGTCGCCAACCGGCCCTGTCATCGATGTCGAATAGGCGCCTTCTGAAGGGCCGATGTCCGCGTGTAGGCGTGTTGAGTCCGCGTTGGTGCAAAGATCCACTTGCGTTCAGACCTCCCAGCCACACCAACCACTTCGAGGCGGCGCCTCGCCGTCCTCGACCACGTCCCGGATAGCGAGCCCGAGAACGTCGACGCACTGGACCGATCGGCCTCCACGTGCTCGTCCACCTCGAGCGATTCGACGAGGCCGATGTGGCTGCGCCCGTGCTGCTCCGCGGATCCGATGCTGCCTCCTCGCTGTTCGTGATCTGCGAGAGCGCTGAGCGGCGGGCGACTGGCAGACGATGCCTCTCGAGCGACGAGCCGGCTGATCGAGCCTGAGCCGGGAAAGCTGCGGGTGCGCCGGACCTTTCTGCGTATTTCGCGCGCGAGTCGCCGCGACGATCGTAGCCCGGCCCGTGGCGCGGCCGCGCTGGATCCTCGCGGTGATGCGCACGCTGCCGTCGATGGAGGCGCACCTGCATCACGTGCGTCGATGGTGGTGTTCAGGCAACGGCGGAGGCAGCGCTTCCCGACGAGGCGCTGGTGGTCGCGACGGCCGAGATCGATGACGGCAGTGGGAGGATGTCAGTTGTTCGCTGCGCAGCTCGAGACTGCCGTCCAGCTCGGTCTGCTACCTTTGACGCCGCCAGGCTCCCCCAGGTGTGCCGAGGCGCTGTGAGAGTGCGGCACTGGGCGTGGGCGAGCCGGCCTGAGGAGCTCTGCCCACGTGGCGACGATCCGGCATAGAACCCGGTCTAAGTCGCGCGACATGGCGGACACCCGTGGGTTAGAGGAGTGATGAACAGGAAGCCTGAGATCCGGCTCGCCGCGCTCCTCGTGGCGGCGGTGGCATGTTCCAACCGGGCGAACCCCGACCCGGGGTCTGGGTCGGGACCTCGACCAACCTCCCCCCCGCCGCCGCGGCCTACAACGCCGAAGCCGGCGCCACACGCTGGCTCGGATGCGTGGGACCACACCGCAAGCCCGCCGGGTCTGGACCGACCGGGAGCCAAAGGTGAGAGATGCGGCCAGGCTCGGGGATGTGCTCCTCCGTTGACGTGCGTCGACTACAGCACCCACGAGGGTCGACGGAGTACGTGCGAGCTTCGGTGCGACGCCACGACGCGGTGCCCGGACAACAAGAGCTGCCACGGCAACGTCGGGGATGGTCCGAGCAATGTGTGCGAGTAGGGCGTAGATCGCGTCACCGAGCTGGACATCTCCCGACCCCAAGCTTAGCGACCTGTCTGCACCGATCGACGCGTAACACGCTTCCTCGAGTATGAAGTCGTCGTTGATCACCTTGCTCCACCACTGGCACCCAGCGCCTGAGCGCCGTTTGACGAGCGGACGGATCACGAGGCCCTCCTTGTGGCGCTTTCGTAGCCCGGATACGCCCGGCGCGCGGCCGCGAGCCAGCCATCGAGCGAGTGCTCGAACCCGGCAGCCCCGGCGTTACCATGACGACGCGCCTGATCGGCACCGTCTTCAACCCGTGTCGGCGCAGAACGCGACGGAGCGCTCGAACGCCAAGAAGCCGCCGGCGCGAAGGTCGCGGCCACGAGTTACCACGGAACAGCTCGTGCTCCGCCCGGCTGAGCCGGTTGCCCCGGCACGCCCGGACCGCAGAGACCTCGCCCTGGATCGCGAACTCCGCCGGCAGCGCTCCGCGAGCTGGATACCGCTCGGCGAGACGCCGTGTATTGTCACCGGCGGCGAGTGCCCAGTGGCGCGAGTATGCGACAAAGCCGTCGCCGTCACGCACGTGGTAGGTCGCCGCCGGAAACCGTCGCACTTCGTCGATACGTGGTGCGGCTGACCGCGCAGCCTCGAGAAACTCCCAGCGCCGACCGTGTGGTGGATCCGTCCGTCTTCGGCACGCGCGCCGGAACCGGTCCCGTGATCTCGCGCGCGTCGGGCAGCACACCGGCTCGTGCTTCGTGACGCCGAGAGCCGATCTCGGTGATCCACAAAACGCCGCCGCCGCCGCCGCCGCCGCCGCCGCGTCGTATCACCGCCACCGAGAATCTCGACGGGCAGCGCGAGGTCTCTGCGTGAGCACGCCGCGCAGCTTGAGCGGTGCGGGCACGCGGAAGCCGCGCGGGCGTCATGAACTCCGCCTATTGCTGGTTTCGAGGGCAGGACGCCGTCGATCTCGAAGAACACGCACGGATCTCCCGACGGAGAACCTCGCCTTTCTTGATCACCACCGTCCAGCCCGCATGACCCGGGCCGCTTGATCTGTCGGCACCGGATCGGCAGCATCGCCGACGTCTGGATCGATAACCAGCCTGCGCTCCATCTGCCACCCACATTGCGGCGGACGACGACGGCCCCGCCTGCGTCGGTTCGAATGGTGATCGACGCGGCCGGTCAAGCGCGATCTATTTGGACCGGTCACCCCACGGCCGCTGTCCTGCCCAGTTCCAGAGATCCGTGATCGCCACGGCGCGCGGCGAGCCGCGTCGAACTCGCCGCGGGCATGGTCGGATGCCGTTCACTGGCAGAGCACGTTCCACGCGCGAATCTGCAGCCCTCGTAGCCTCTCGCGAGCTCCGGGCTGCGGTCCATGATCCCCGACTCGCGGCGAACATCGTGGGCGTGCGCCAGGAACTGGGTCAGCCGCGGCACGGTGCCGAGTTCATCGGCTGGAGTGGTGCGTGTGCCGGGGTGGGGACGTGTGTCGTGGACGCCACGAACAACGTCGCGGTCGGTGCTACGTTCGCGGAGGCCCGCCGCACGCTGACCGTCTCGGCCTCTGGCGGCGGCGCCTACGCGGTCACCTGATCCACCGGGCCCCGCGTGCGGACGGGACCGGGCGTGGTACGTTGACGGTGCCGCCAGTAGTACCGAGGTCCTGCTCTGTGGTGATACGACCTGGACTCGACCGCCTCCGGCTGGAGCGGCGAGCCGCACCGGGCTGGACACCCGCCCCGTCATTAGGGACCGCGACCGCATGGATCGCGCGACGTACGCCGTGCGGCCGTTCCTCAGCGTTGAGCGTGGCCGGCCCCGGCAACGACCCACCCCAACGGTCCGACTGCCCGGCGACCATGTGCCGCGCGGGAGTCCGCGCAGGCAGCGTGGTCAGCACCGTCCCACGCCGTCGCCCGGCGCGGTGTTCAACGGCGGTCTCGTGGTGGTGGATGCTCGGGTTGGCTGATTGCAACGTCACGACCAACTTCCAGACCACGGTGACGGCTGACTACGGCGGCGATGTAGACGGGCCTGAGGTTCTCGACGGACCGTCAGCGTGGTGGAAGAAATCACGGGTGGCCGCGCAGAAGGCGAGCCGTGGTCTTGGTAGCCGTTGATTGATGAGCGGAGAAGCCGGGTTCTTTTCCTTGCGGCTTGGCGGCAGCTGGGCTGAACGCGACAGATCAACGCGAACG
This sequence comes from Myxococcales bacterium, assembly GCA_016720595.1. Classification (GTDB taxonomy): domain Bacteria; phylum Myxococcota_A; class Polyangia; order Haliangiales; family Haliangiaceae; genus JABFXX01. Next base: position 19,483 of record JADKKI010000061.1, on the reverse strand, counting down.
CGGATGCGCTCGAGTCGGTCGAGAGCAGGGTGAAGGACCAGGCCACCGCAGATCGGCAGGCGAAGGAGATCGTTCAGCTCCGCGCGACGATCATGGGTCTCGCCGAGTGCTCCAGGCCAAGGTGCAGTTCGATGACTCGGAGCTCGAGCGCGAGGTGAATGCCGCGCTCAAAGGAGCCACGCCCCAGCCCGAGGCGCGAAGCCGAGCGCGACCGATCCGTATCGAGACCTCCCCGCCGGCGACCCGACGCCCGAGGACATCGACGCGGCCAAGAAGCTGATGCGCCTCGCCGAGGATCATCACTTCTCAAGCGGTTCGCCGACGCACGCAGCACGTATCAAGAGGTGGTCGACAAGTACGGGGCACTAGCAAGCCGTCGCTGCTCGCCAGCAGCTCGAGAACCTGCGCGGCCTGTAGGCCGAGGGGCTGCGTTGGTGCCGGTCATCGGGTCTCGAGGCCGGCGACAAGCTCGACTCGAGATCCGCTCAGCGTCGGCGCCATCGTGATGGCCGAACGTATGGATGGATGTCATCGAACGCCTTCGCGTAAGACCAGCCCACTCTCCACGAGGCCCCATGGGTACCCCCACCGACACCGCTACGTCCAGCGTCGTAGGTCCCGCCGCGGCCACCGTGCTCGGCTCGCTGGATCCACATGCGAGGACCGTTACAACCAAGGACACGCGTCGCGATGACGTCGATCCGATCAGCGCGACGGTCGCGAGCGTAGGAGGAGGCCGCTCCGCTACCTCCGGCGTGAGGTCGGCCCCGGCATCGGAGCGGTACGTGATCGCGCGAGAGCTCGCGCGCGGCGGCATGGGACGAATCTCGATCGCGACCGATCGACGGCTCGACCGGCAGGTGGCGATCAAGGAGCCGTGAGGCCGAACGACGCGCTCGCGGTGCGGTTCGAGCGCGAGCTCGCGCTGACGTCGCGCCTCCAGCATCCAGCGATCGTCTCGATCCACGACGCCGGCACGTGGACGAACGGTGAGCCGTTCTACGTGATGCGCCTCGTCACGGGCGAATCGCTCGATCGCGTGATCGCGCGCCACGCAACCTTCACCGAGCGCCTCGCCCTGCTCCCGCACGCGATCGCCGCCGTCGACGCCATCGCTTACGCACACGCGCGACGGGTGATCCATCGCGACCTCAAGCCCGCGAACATCCTTGTCGGCGAGTTCGGCGAGACGGTCGTCATCGACTGGGGTCTCGCGAAGGAGCTCCGCGACGAGGCCGAGCCGCCCACCCTTGGCGACGGTCTTGCGAGCGCCGGCGAGACCGAGCTCGGAGCGGTGCTCGGCACGCCGGCGTTCATGGCACCGGAGCAGGCGCACGGGGAGGCCGTCGACGAGCGCGCCGACGTCTATGCCCTCGGGGCGGTGCTCTACGCCACGTTCAGCGGCGTGGCGCCATACGTGGGTTCCTCGACCGCGGCGATCCTCGCGAGCGTGGTCTCCGAGGCACCGACACCGATCCGCGAGCTCGTGCCCGCGGTCCCTCCAGATCTCGCGACCATCATCGAGACCGCCATGGCCCGCGATCCCGGCCAGCGCTATGCCACGGCCGGCGAGCTCGCAGCGGAGCTCAAGCGCTTTCAGCACGGCCAGCTCGTCGCCGCTCATCGCTACACACGTGCCGAGCGCCTCTGGCGATGGATCCGCAAGCATCGCACCGCGGCGATCGTGGGAGTGGCGGCGCTCGTGCTCGTCGGGATCGTCGGTGGCGTGAGCCTCCGGCGCGTGTTCGTCGAACAGGCCCGTGCCGAGCGCGCGCGCGACGAGGCGCTCAACAACCGCGCCAGCGCCGAGGAGGTGATGCGATACATCCTCGGCCAGATGCAGGATCGGCTCGGCGAGCTCGGGAAGCTCGAGCTGCTCGAGGCGCCCGCGCGCAAGGTGCTCGCCTACTATGTCGGTACCGGCGCGAAGACGCCGGAGGATCTGTACCAGCAGACGCGCGCTCGCCTGAACCTGGCCGACGTGCTCGTCACCCGCGGCGATCGCCTGAACGCATGGGTCGAGGCGTCGACGGCCAACGCCCTCCGCCAGTTCCTCCTCTCGCTCGATCCGGGCGACCCGACACGCTTGCACGCGGCCGCGGCCTCCCAGGATCGTCTCGGCGACCTGCTGGCAGAGCGCGGCGATCCCACTGGCGCACGACGGGCGTACGAGACCAGCCTAGCGCTCGTCGAGCACCTCGCGACCGATCCCGAGAGCAAGCGCGACGTGTTCGTGAGCCTGCTGCTGATCGGTGGGACCTCCGCCGACGCCGGTGATCTCACGCGCGCGGTCACCGACCTGACCCGCGCGAAGCAGATCGCCGTCGAGCTCGCCGCCGCGGCGCCAAAGGATCGCGATGCGCGCCGGGATCTCATGGTCGCGCACCAGCGCCTCGGGATCGTTCTCAAGGCCCGGGGCGCGCTTCCCGCCGCACTCGAAGACTTTCGCGCCGCGCTCGTGCTCAGCGCGGCGTTGCTCGCGGAGACCCCCGATGCCGTGGAGACGATCCGCGACCACGCGCTCAACCACGACATGCTCGCCCAGGCCCTGCTCGCGCAGGCGGATCCCCGAGGCGCGATGGTCGAGATCCGCGCCTCGCGCGCTCTCGCCGCGCGCCTCATCGAACGTGAGCCTGCGAATCTCCCGTTCCAGCGCAGCCTGTTGACGGTCGACCTGCGCCTCGTCGAGGCCATGCTCGCCAGCGACGACCTCGCGGGTGCGCAGGTCGAGACGGTCGCGGCCCTCGAGCTCGCTGCCCGCCTCGCCGCGGCCGATCCGACGAGCGCCGACGACCAGCGCAGCCTCGAGGTCGTCACGAACAAGCTCGGCCTGCAGCTCCTCGCAGCGGGCAAGCCCGCGCAGGCTCTCGAGAGGTTTCGCGCCGCCTTCGCGATCGCGACCGAGCTCGTCGCGCGCGACCCGCGTCCCCTGCTGCGCCAGGACCTGGCGCTCGCCCACCGCCACCTCGCAGAGGCCTATGGCCCCCTCGGCGAGACCGCCGCGGCAGAGACATCGCTGCGTGCGGCGATCGCGATCCTCGACGAGGGCTCGTCGCGGCCGAGCCGACGATGCTCGCTGCACAGGCACAGACCTCGCGCGTGCCCACCAGCAGCCAGGCGCGCTGGTCGTGGCGCGTGATCCTCGCGAGCCGCAGCGGAGGTACGAGCCGCGCAGGTGATCGCCGAGCGTCTCGTCGCTCACGATCCGACCAACGCTGACTGGCGACAGTTGCTCGCGGCACCCTCGCCCTGACCCGCCGTCGACACCCGACGAGCAGCTACGCAGCCGTCTTGGCGATGTGCGCGACGAGGTTGTCGAGCGTGCGATCGGTGCCCTCGGCGATCCCGAGCTTCACGAGCTGCTCCAGGTGCTCGGCATTCGCGCACCGGATCGTGACGGTCATGGAGGTGACACCGCGATCGCCTTCGAGCCGGACCGTTCCGACCGCGCCCATCGCATCGAACACGAGCAACGAGGGCGCTCGATGACGCGATAGACGCCCGCGAACGGCGGTCCGTGGCCTCGGTTGACGAACGAGAACTCGCCGCCTACCCGCAGGTCGATCGAGCACTTGACCAGTGGAACGCCGTCGGGATCCCACCACTCGCTGATCTGCTCCGGATGCGTCCACGCATCGAACACCGCCTCTGGCGGCACGCTGAACCGGCGCTTGAACGTGATCGTGAGCGTGGGGTGATCGATGGTCGTCTTGGTGTGTTCTGCGGTGAGCATCACTTGTCTCCGTTCTTGGGATCTCGCTTGGCCTTCTTGTGGAGGAACGACTCGAGCCGGTCGAAGCGCCGCTCCCACTGCTCGCGGAAGGGCTTCAGCCACGCATCGACGTCCTTGAGCGGGCCACCCACCACGAGGCTGCGCGGGCGCCGCTGCGCATCCCGCCCCTGCTCGATGAAGCCGGCCTCCTCGAGAATGCGCAGGTGCTTGGAGATCGTCGGCTGGGCGAGACCGAATGGTTCCGCCAGCTCCGAGACGGTGGCCTCGCCCTCCGCGAGGCGAGCCAGGATCGCCCTCCGCGTTGGATCGGAGAGCGCGGAGAACACCGCACTCATGCGCTTCGCGATTCATTACCATTTAGCAATATAGCCATCGGGCGATGTAGTCGAGCGCCGATGTCACCGTCACGCAGACGGGTGGTTTCCAGGCTCTGCCTCGTCCACCTTGGCGAACAGCACCACGTAGTTCTTCCCGTAGGCCTTGGCGCACCTTGGACACGTCGTGTACCCGAAGTAGAGCCTTTGAAGCGCGCGGCCCTTGTTGGCGACATACGCGGTCATCTCTCTCGCCCAGGTTCCCGCGTCGCGGAACGGACCCTCGAAGACCTTCGTCAGGAACGTACCGGACAAGGTGTCGTTCGTGGCGCCCGGAACCGCCTTGGAGACCTCGAGGAAGATGTCGGCGCCCCAGGGCGACTTGTCGTCAGAGAGCATGAGATTGGATTCGCCCTTGGCGTGAGCCCTTCGATGAGCGCCATGTCCTTCTTCATCTTGCGATCCATGTTCAACGGAATGTGAAACAGGCAAGTCACGTGGTCCCTGACGAAGGGCTTGTTGTTCCAGACAACCTCCTTGCCATCCCAGGGTTCCGGCGCGAACGGGGACAGCAGCCAGTTGCGGTTACGGGTGCGGTGGAGCTGGTCTGCAGCGTGGTCATGTGGTGTCCCTTTCCAGGTGATGCGCGAGCGCGTACTTGCTGCGGTGACGCTGCAAACGAGGAACCATCGTGGATCGTCGTGCGCCGAGCGCCGAACCGCACGGGCTGCGTCGCGCGATCCCGACCCGGCAAACAGTGCGCGGCGAGCGGATCCGGCGCTGCTCGGGCTACGCTTCGTCGCCATGCCAAGCTGCCGGCGATCAAGGACGCCTTTCACGACCGCTTGCTCGCGATCACCCTGAAGCTTCCCGGCGCCTATGAAGATCGGCCGTGGGGCAGCGTGCACTGCAAGGTCGACGGCAAGATCTTCGTGGGCTGGGCCAGGCTCGAGGACGGGGACATGAGCCTCGGCATTCGCGTCGACAAGACGTTTCAGCCGATGCTGGTCGCGAACGATCGGCGGTTCACCGTCGCGAAGTACGTCGGCAAGCACGGCGGCGTCGACATGCGGCTCGGGCCCCGCCCCGACTGGGGCGAGGTCGAGCAGTTCATCGTCGAGAGCTACCGGCTGATCGCACCGAAGAAGCGGCTCAAGGAGCTCGACGCGGCGCCCGCCCCCCCGGCGAAGCCGCGGAGCAAGATCAAGCCGGCGAGTCCAGCGAAGCGGCGCGCCGAGCGAGCTTCCGCGCGCCGCTAAGAACCCAACTGCCGCGGCTAACGGACGAGCGTCAACCCGTGCTTGGCCGCGAGCGCGTCGACCTCGGCGACCGTGCCGCCCGAGTACTCCGTGAGCCGTCCGGTGTCGAAGAACTTCACGGACCAGGTCTTGCCGTTGTCGGCGGTCCGCGCTTCGATACTCTTCTTGTCTCCGCTGTACTTTCGAATCATCGGCGCTCCTGTCGGGGTGTTCACTCTAGCGCGCCCCCCGCGACATAGCTCTGTCGTTGACGCTCACGTGCGAGGGCCCGTCGGGCTACCTGTAGGTGGCTTGCTTCGAGATCAGGTCACGCCACGCTGCCTTGGCGAGCAACCTGGATGGATCAATTGACTCGAGCGCCGCGGAGGGGGCCCGATCCACGGCGATGCGCCAGCGGTTCGATGCTGGCGTGCTCCCGCGCAGCGCCGGCGCACATTCCATCCGCGGCACCGATCGCCACCAGTTGACGAGCATCGTGACGCGCGGCCAGCGGCTCGGTCGCGTGGGCAGGACACCGTGGAGGAGCGAGCCCGGGAACATGCCGAACCGGCCGGGACGCGGGTACACGGCGATCCCCGCGCTCGGTGCCGAGGTTCGCGACGGTGTTGCGTCCAGGATCACGGTCGGTCCGCCGGCGTTGCTCAGGTAGAGGATCGAGGCGAGATCAGGAGACACGATCGAGCCTCGGATGCCCTCGTCGCGATCGAAGTGGAAGGGGAAGCCCGTGTCGGTCGTTGTTGCGCGGAGCCACCACTCGGCGCCGACGAACTCGTGCCCTCGAGGCACGAAGGTTCGTAGGTGCTGGATCACCTGCTCGAACATCAGCCGGGCTGGCGCGTCGAGACGGTACCAGTAGGTCCCCCCGTCGCCAGGCCTGGGTGGCTGCGCCTGGGCTTCGATGATCTGGGACCGGAGCTCACCGATCACGTACGCCGGGACAGCCTTGTCGATCGCCGAGATCCGCGAGAGCTTCGACGGCGTCGCCACGGAGCGATTCTACAAGCTCGTGCAAACATTGCGCGTCGCGGTCGCTCGATCCTGCGGGGACCCGGCCGATTCGTCCGTACATGCACGCCGTTGCGCCGTTGGACGCGCCAAGCGAGACCGACAGCAAGGCGTCGATGACCGAGGCGTTGCTGGGGTTCTTCGAGGCCCTGCCCATGGCGTGCTCCCTGAAGGACGCGGCCGGCGGGTTTCGCTACATGAGCGATCCGACGCGCCGGATGTTCCTGCCCCACGGCGCGGTCGATCTACCGAACTCCACGTACGACGTGTTTCCACCAGAGGTCGCGCAGGAGATCTTGGCCGCCGACCGCAAGGTGATCGAGAGCGGCCAGGTCGTGCGGTTTCCCGTCTGGCTCCCCGACAACGCGGGCGGCCGCCGGCTTCTCGCGATGATCAAGTTCCCGGTCCCGGTCCACGCAGAGGTTCTGATCGGCGCCGTGGCGATCGACATCACCGCGTTCACGAGCGCAGCGTGGGATGCCTCCACCTACAAGCAGATCCTCGACGCGATCAGCGACATGATCCTCGTCAAGGGGCCGAAGTCGAAGCTGCTGTGGGCGAACCAAGCGTTTCTCACCGCGTACGGGATGAGCAACGCGGACCTGCAGGGGATCATCGATGCACCGTTCGTCGAGCCCGATCTGAGTCAGCAGTACGCCAAGGACGATCAGCAGGTGTTCTCGACCGGCAAGACCGTCGACATCACCGAGGAGCCGATGATGTGGGCCGATGGGAAGGCCCGGCTGGTCCACACCGTGAAGTCGCCGCTGTTCGGCAAGGACGGCACCGTCGAGATGGCGGTCGCGGTGCTCCGCGACATCACCGATCGCAAGCGTCTCGAGGTCGAGCTTCGCCAGGCGCAGAAGCTCGAATCGCTCGGTCGTCTCGCGGCCGGCATGGCCCACGAGATCAACACGCCGATCCAGTTCGTTGGCGACCAGCGGCAGTTCGCACAGGATGCGTTCGACGACGTGCTCGGGATCCTCGCGCAGTACCAGGATCTCGCACGCAAGGTCGATGCCGGGACGGCAACGGCAACCGACACGGCCGCGATCCGCGAGGCCGAGCGAGCGATCGATCTCGGCTACATCCAGGACGGCCTGGCCGCGTCGTTCGCGAGCATGGCGGATGGCGTGAAGCGCGTGAGCCAGCTGGTACTAGCGTTGAAGGAGTTCGGTCACCCGGATTCGGGGACCAAGCAGGCAGGTGACATCAACGCCGCCGTCCGCCGCACGGTGATCGTCGCCACCAACGAGTACAGGTATGTCGCCGAGGTCGAGCTCGACCTCGGTCCGTTGCCACCGGTGCTGTGCAGCATCGGGGAGCTGCAGCAGGTGATCCTCAACTTGATCGTCAATGCGGCGCATGCGATCGCCGACCTCGGCTCCACCGAGCGCGGCACGATCCGGATCGGCACCCGGGTGGAGGGCGAGTTCGTGGTGATCAGCATCGCGGATACCGGCTGCGGGATGTCACCGGACGTCCAGGCGAAGGTGTTCGACCCGTTCTTCACGACCAAGGCGATCGGGCGTGGCACGGGCCAGGGGCTCTCGATCGCTCGGATGATCATCGAGAAGCATCACGGCTCGCTGGCGTTCGAATCGCACGTGGGTACGGGGACGACGTTCTTCGTGCGCATCCCGCGGGCCGGCGCATAGCAGCGTCGGCGAACGAGCCGAGCCCTCCCGTTGTTTTTGGTAGCAGTGGTCCGGCCAATTGTTGTAGACGGGGGGGCGTGGCGTGTCCGGACGAAAACCTCCTCGTCGAGATGGTCGAGAAGGCGGTCGATCCGGCCCTGCTGCATGACCTCGAGGTCCACCTCGACTCCTGCGAGAGGACTGCCGGTCGGTCGTCGTGGCCCTCGCCGCGGGCTCCCAGGCACCACCGTCGCAGGCTCGGCCCGGCCGCGCCTGGGTCGGCGTTGACCATCCCGAGCTGCTCGAGACCGAGCGGATCGCGGACCGCTACACGCTCACCTCGGTGCTGGGCCGTGGCGGCATGGGCACGGTGTACCTGGCGCTCGACACCACGCTCGGCCGCGACGTCGCGCTGAAGCTGCACAACGGTGCCGGCAACGCGCGGCTCCATCGCGAGGCGATCGCGATGGCCAAGCTCTCGCATCCGAACGTGGTCAACGTGTTCGATGTGGGCACCGTCGGCGATCGCATGTACGTCGCGCTCGAGTACGTGCCCGGCGAGACGCTCCGCGGCTGGATGAAGAGCACCACGCGATCGTGGCGCGCCGTGATGGCGATGCTCCTCGACGCGGGCGCAGGGCTGGCGGCCGCACGCCGTGGGCCTCGTCCATCGCGACTTCAAGCCCGACAACGTGCTGGTCGGCGCGGATGGACGTGCGCGGGTGAGCGACTTCGGTCTCGCACAGGTCGGGGCCGTCGAGGGTGCGACCACGCGGCGCGCCGCCCCCGGTGACATCGCGTTCGCCGAAGGCACTCCGCTGACCGAGACCGGGGCGGTGCTCGGAACGCCCGCGTACATGGCACCGGAGCAGGCCGCCGGCGAGAGCGTCGACGCGCGCGGCGATCAGTTCGCGTTCTGTCTCGTCGCCTGGGAGTGCTTGTATGGCATCCGGCCGTTCGCCGGCACCACGCTCGCCGCGATCCAGACCGCGATCACCGCGGGCGAGCTCCAGCGCCCCACCACCAGCCCCGTTCCGGAGCCGGTCGCGCGCGTCCTCGAACGCGGGCTCGCAGTCGCCCCCACCGACCGGCACCCTGACATGGCTTCGCTCCTCGCCGCGCTGGCGCGCCGGCTCCCACAGAGTCCGGCGGATCGCGATGATCGCGGCCGGCGCGGCGATCCTCGTCGGCGGTGGCATCGCCGCAGCCTCGGCAGTGCGCACGCATCGTCACGAGGCCACGTGCACCGCCGAAGGTGACCAGGTGCGCGCGCTCGTCGGAGATGCCGCCCGCGCGCGGATCCAGCAGGCGTTCGCGAACACGAAGTCACCACTCGCCGCCACCGCGTTCGAGCGCACGTTCGCGGTGCTCCAGCGTTCGAGCGTCGCACTCGGGGATCGGGTGACCGGGGTGTGTCTCGAAGGCGACGCCTCGCCGCTCGCCTCCGCGCGTCGCACCTGCCTGGCCGCGCGAACGAGCCAGCTCGCTCAGCTCGTCGAGACGTTCGGTGCGGCCACCGCGCCGCTGGTGCAGCGCGCCACCGACGCGGCATGGTCGTTCTACGACGCACAGCCCTGCAACGACGCGGTCGCGCGCACCACGCGGCCGATCGCCGAGGTCACCGCTCGAGAGCTCGGGCGGATCAAGGCGATCTCGAACGCCGGGCAGTACAAGCAGGCCGTCGCCGCGAGCACGGCGCTGCTCGCTCAGGTCGCCGGCAGTGACGTCGAGCTCGACGTCCGACTCGCACTGGCGAACGCACAGACGCACCTCGCGCCCAAGGCCGCCACCGAGGAGCTGCACCGGGTGCTCGCCCTGGCCGAGGCCCAGAGCCGGGATCTCGAGGCAGCGATCGCGCTCGATCAGCTCGCGCACACCGCCGGCGTCGATCTCCACGACTACACCGCCGCGCACCGGTTCACCGATCTGGCCCGCGCCAAGCTCGTTCGCCTCGGGAGCGACAACCTCGCGATCCACGGCAAGGTCCTGTCCACCGAGGGGCAGATCTTCGAGGACGAGAACCGCATGGGGGAGGCCGAGGCCGATCTGCGCAAGGCGATCACTGCGTTCGAGGATGTTTCGGGCCCGATCACCCGAACGTCGGCCTGATGTACGGCTCGCTCACCCAGGTGCTGCGGTACCAGTCCGGGGACAAGGACGCAGCGGTCACCGCGGCGAAGGCGCTCCAGATCCTCGAAGGAGCGCTCGGGGCCGAGCACCCGAACACCGCCGGGGCGCGCATGACCTATGCGCAATCGCTGACCGACGCCCACGACTACGCGAAGGCGCGCGAGGAGCTGGTCAAGGCCGACGCGGTGTTCGCGCGAGTGTTCGGCGAGGTGCACCCCGTGCGGGGCCGCGGCCCTCGCGAACCTTGGCGGCGTCGAGCTCGCGCTCAAGAACTCGAGCCCGCGCGGGCGGCGTTCACCCGCGAGAGAGATCATCGAGGCCGCCGAGGGACCAGGTGCACGCGGGGTCTCCGGCGCACGGCTCGACACCGCGCGAGCACTCGCGGGGCTCGGCCGCTGGGACGAGGCCGAGACCGAGGTGAAGCTGGCGATCGGCGTGCTCGAGGCGCTTGGCGCGGATGGCGAGCCGTGGCTGCCGAGCGCGCTGCTCTCGCTCGCCGAGCTGCACCCCCGATCGCAAGCACCCTGCCCTCGCGATCGCTCCGCCGAGCGAGCGCTCGCGATGCTCGAGACCCGCTCGGATGATGATGCGCCATCGCACCTCGCCGACGCACGCTTCGACCTCGCGCGCGCTGTGGGACTCCGGCGGCGATCGCCAAGCGCGCCCGCTCGCTCGCAGACCTGGCGCGCACGGCATCCCGGCGACGACAGTCGCGCCGAGATCGAGGCGTGGCGCGCGGCCCACGCCGCTCCTGAGAGCGGTGAGCCTGGCTACTGGCGGAGGATGCTCGCCATCTTCTTGCCCCTCGCCAGCTCGTCGATCAGCTTGTCGAGATAGCGGATCTTCTGCATCAGCGGGTCGGCCACGTCCTCGACGCGCACGCCGCACACCACGCCTTTGATCAGCCCGACGTTCGCGTTCAGCCGAGGGGCCTTTGCGAAGAACGACTCGAAGTCGACCTTGGTGTCGAGCACGCGCTGGAGCTGCTTGGGGCTATAGCCCGTGAGCCACCGGATCACCTCGTCGACCTCTTCCTGGGTCCGCCCCTTCTTGGCGGCCTTCTGCACGTACAGCGGATACACGCTGCCAAACGACATCGTGAAGATTCGCGGCTTCTTGTCCATGCTTCGCACCAGCTCCCAGCGAACGGGTCTGGCCATCGTAACCGCTCGTGGCGCTCTCAGCCGTGCTTGTCGGGCACGTGCTTGGGCTGGACGGACCAGGCTGCTGGCTCGTCATCCTTGTCCGCTTCAGCTGCCGCCGCCGTCGCCTGCACCTTGCCGGGCTGGTGATGAGCAGGTGCATAGACCGTGTAGACCTGCATGGGCGTCGTGCCGAGGTTGGTGATGTTGTGCCAGGTCCCCGCCGGAACCAGGACACACCAGCCGTCGGACACGTCCTGTTCGAAGGTCAGCTTGTCCTTCGCGGCGCCCATCTGCACCCGACCTTTGCCCGCGTCGAGGCGCAGGAACTGATCGGTCTCCGGATGCGCCTCGAGGCCGATGTCCTTGCCGACGGGGATCGACATCAGCGTGACCTGCAGATAGCGCCCGCTCCACGCAACGGAGCGATAGTCCGTGTTCCCCTTGGTCGCTTCCTCGATGTTGAACGACTGCGGCTTTGGGCCAATGTCCTTGATCGTCATCTGAGCCTCCATGCTGGATCTGCGCGCAGCCGACGGTTATGCGCGCGCTCGCGGGCTAGCGGCCATTGGTGGCATAAGGACCCGCGTGCGCGGCAACTGAGGTTGCACGAGCCGTGCCGCCATCGACGCGGTCCGACACGCCTGGGGATCCGGCATCCGGCAGCGTGCTCGGATCCCGTCGACGTCCGAGGGCACACGCCTGACCGATCCGAGCGTGCGGAAGAGCGCGGCGTGTCGAAATTGCAAGCCTCACCAACGTGGGGCGCGCAACGCGCACCGGGCCAACTCCTCGGCCCCGCACGAGGTCGCGAGAGGCGCTACTTCATCTCGTAGATGAACGTGATCGCGGTGCAGACCCGCACCGCGCTCCCGCCGACGACGTATGGCTTGTAGCCCCAGTTCGCCATCTCTCGCATGATCTTCTGGTCGTAGGCGTCATACCCGCTCGGCTTGAGCACGCTGATGTCCTTCGGGACACCCGTGTCGTCGACGCAGAGCTTGAACGAGCCGATCACGCGCTTCGAAGCTGTCTCGGCGATCTTCTTCTTCGTCGCGGGGTCGGGGACGATCACCTTCGAGCCGCGGATGCGGAGCGGCTCGAGCAGCTTGGGGTCGAGGTCGACCGGACCGCCGGTCACCGGTACCGGCTGGTCGAGAGCGGCGGCGGGATGGCCGACGATGTACGTCGCGCATGCGAGCAGCGGCTTGCCGTCGAACTGAAACGGCTCGATCTTCCAGCCGCGCGCGGCGCCGGCGACATCCTGCTCGTAGCCCTTCAACGCGGGATCGGCGACCGTCGCGACCGGCACCGTCGTGCCGTCGGCATCGACACACAGCGAGAGCTCCGCCACGATGCCCTTCGCCCCGCGCGCGTCGAGCGCTCGCTTCGTCTCGGTCGACGGCGAGATCTCGCGCGTGAAGCTCGTGACGTGCGAGGCGAACGTCGACGGCTCGATGCGCAGCGGCTTCGAGCCCGGCGCAGACGACGACGTCAGCGCGATGACCTTGTCGTCGGCGTTGAACGCGATGCCGAGCGGCAAGCCCGGCCCGTAGGTCGCATCCACCTTCGGGTCGACGGCCGACGTCAGCGCCGTGACCTTCTGGCTCGCGAGGCATTCGACGAACGCGCTCAGCTCGCTCGTGCGCACGAGCACGGAGACACCCCAGAACTTGCGGCACGTCTCGCGGGCAAAGCGCACCTTCTCGGCGCGCAGCGGCAGCACCACGAGCGACTCGATCGTGCGCGTGTCGCGCTTGTTGATCGCCTCGATCAGGCGAACGCGGGCTTGCGCGCGGACGTCGGCACGCGCGTCCGCTGCTCCGAGAACAACCATCGCCAGCGCCAGGGTCTGCAGTCGCACACGCTCGCTTACCACGGGCCGGCCGCGATCGGTCAACGCGCAGGTCTGCCCACCGGTCCTCCTACGTGAGCCCTCGCGGGGGGCCGCCGGTCGAAGCGCGTCCTCATCTCGGCCCAGCGGCCGTGTAGCGCCAGGCCCCGGATCTGGTACCTTGCCGGCCTCATGAGCACCCCCAAGTTTACCAAGCGCACCGCCGCCACGTCGGACCAGGCCGCCGCCACTCCCGGCCAAGTGAAAATGTCCCAGCGCCAGCGCGATCGCTCGCGTCGCGCGCTGCTCAAGCGGCGCCGGCAGAAGTCCGGCCAGTAGCCTCGCGAGCACACGGACGAGCGTGCGCGCGCGAACGGGGACTAACGCACCCCGGCTGGGCGTTCGGTCACGGTGACCGCTTGCACGGTTCGCTGGCCCACGCGCGCGGTGCTGACCGGGCTTCTCCTCGCGAGTGCCACGGTTCGGGCCGAGCCTGAGGGCTATCAAGGCGGCGAGGGTCGCCCCCCAGGCACGACGTACGATCCACCGAGCGGAGGCCCGTCGCTCACCGTACGCGGGGTGACGATCGAGGTCGGTCGATCGGACGGCACGTGGTCGTGCGGCACCGTGGCCGTGCCGAGGGGCAGCGAAGACCTCGTGACCGTCACGCTCGTGATCTCGAATCCAGCGAAGCGTCCGATCTCCGGTTCGCTCGCGAACTTCGACCTCGTCATCGAGCACGACGGACTGGGCGTCGAGGAAGGCACGTGCGTGCAAGGACAACGCGTGGACGCCGATGCCGATCTGGCTGCGCGGCGAAGCCGGCTCGTACGCAAGCAATTCCTCGTGCCGCGAGGGGCGACTCCCAAGATCCTCGTCTACAACGACGACGACTTCCCGGCGCTGTTCGCGCTTCCGAAACCGCGGCGTCTGCCAGCGAAGGCCAAGCGTCTCCCGGCGAAGCCGGCTCTCCCCACTCCGCCGGGCGCTGCAGGAAGCTGATCGTCGGACCGATCGTCGCGCAGGATCAGGGAGCGGGCGGGAGCTCGATCCGGAGCCCGCTCTCTGGGTTGACGATGCCCGCGAACGTCTTCCCTTGCGGCAGCACGTAGAGCACATCGGTCGTTCCCGTGAGGTCACAAGGCACCCAGCCGTGGTCGGTCAGGCACCGGCTCTCCTTGTAGTCGACGACACCCGAAGGCGGCTCGAGCTTCCAGACGTTGCCACGTTGATCCAGCGCGAACCCACGCCACGACCGCACGCAGGTGCCGCTGTAGCTCTCGATGATGCCGGTGAGCGATCGTCCTCCGACGGTGACCGTGCGAACCACGTCCGAGGCCGTGCCCTGTGGTGGGATCACCACTGCGGACAGCTCGGTGATCACGAGGCCGTGGCGTCGGAGGATCTCTGCGACTGCCGGTGCGCGGGCCGCCCGCAGGTGCACGACCGCGGGGCAGCCTGGCTCGCTCGTGGTGACCACCGAGAGCGGTGGCGCGGACGAGGCTGCCGAGTCATGCGCCTCAGCGGGCGATGACGCAGGCGCCGAGCCACGGAAGCACCCAGCCACGAGCATCAACGCGAGCACCCTCCGCACGATTCGAACCTACCACGGTCACAAACCCGTCCCGAAGCCGCGCGGTTCCAGCAACCTCTTGGCGAGGCGGGATGCATCCGGCCAGACACACGCCCGCAGCGAGCGGCGTGTCGCTCATGTCTAGAACGTCAGCGGATAGAACTCTGGCTGGTAGTGGCTGTAGGGCGGCGTGGCTTCGACGATCTTGCGCTTGCTGGCGCGGTGAAGCTGCTCGAACACCGGGCGCGCCGCGCAGGTGATCCACGGATGTTCCTTCAGGCGAAACAGCGGCGCGGCCGGCAGTTGACGCCACCCGAGCGCGATCGGCTGACGCTTCGGCGAGAGCTTCTCGGGATGTCGGCCGAACTGGCTCGCCTTGCGATCGATCGGGATGACTGCGGTCACGTGTACGAGCACCCAGTCGTCGTTGATCTCGCCTCGGGCGTCGCGCGCACTCACCGGGACGAGGACGATGTCTGGCAGGGTCGCGACGATCGGCTCGAACACGCTCCGACGCAGCACCCACGCGCCTTGCTCAGCGTCGAGTACGCGCGCCGGTCCAATCCGCTTGCGCAGTGGCAGCACGCCCTTCGCATGCTGATCGATCGCGACCAGACTGCGCGGCACGGGCTTGCCCGGGAAATAGTCGTACGCGGTCTTTGCGGAAGCAGACCGCGCCAGGGCGACCGGCGGGATGCCCGTGTGAGCGGTCGACAGTACGACGATCGACATGCACCAAATCTAGCATCGGCGTGAGCGAGGACACCGCACCGGTGCGGACTCGGCAGGGCCCGTCTCAGCAGGCCTGGCGGGGCAGTTCGGATGCCTGACGGCCGTTCTGTTTCCGCGGAAACAGCGCCCCGCCGGCTACTGCTTCCCCCGATGGTCAGTTGACGGCCTTGGTACGTGGCCCGCCACTGCAGAACAAATCCCAACCCCGGCTCCGCAGCGAGAGCGCTGAGCAGCCCCGCCACATCCGCATCGTCGAACGCCTTGTGGAAGCGCACCTCGATGCTGCCTGGCGCGAGCATCGCAGCGACGGCGTTTCCCCGGTACTCGTCCGCGTACACGATCCCCTCGGCCTTCAGATCGCGATGCTGGGTGGAGACGGGCCCGAACACCGCGCCTCGCTCATTGATGACCATCTTGCCGTCAGTGGCAGTCCCCTCCTCCAGCGCCTTGAGGTGGTCCACTCCAAGAAGCAACATGACTTGGCGATCGTACCAGCGTGGAACGGTCAATCGTGAGCCCTGGGTTCCCTGGCCGGGTTGCAACCCCGGTCCGCGCCACGAGTTCCGGGCGCTGATGGAGCACGTCCAGCTCCGCTGCCGGTGAGCCGGTCGTCATTTCCGTTGCTGGGCTACGGCTGCACCGCTAGAGTAGTGACAGATTGGTCACTGCCATGTTGAAGCGCTTCCTCCTCCGTTTCAGTTAGTCCTCGCCGCTTGCGGCTCTTGAAGGACTGATCCGTGTCGTTCGCGACGCGGGATTACCGGAGGTGCATCCATGGTCGCGGTTCATGCCGCGAGCCCCGCTCCCGACGCAGACCTGGCGTCGGAGCTCGGCTCGCTCTTGCTTGCTCACAAACAGATCGTCGCTCCGAACTGGCAGCTCGACGCCATCGTGCGTCGGATGCCCGTGGTGCGGCGGTTCGGGGTGTCAGTCGACGCGTCGCGCACCGCGATTCGCGAGCTCTCCGCGCGCGCAACGTGTCCGGTCCCCATGCGGGCGCCGCTCGTCGAGCTGCTCTGCACCCGGCTCGACGGTGACATCGGAGCACTCGCGATGGCAGCTCGTGCGCTGTGGATACGCGCGTGGGAGCCATGTGTGCTCGCCGCGCTCGAGGTCGCTCGACGCCTGAACGCGATGGATTTCGCGGAGTGCGTGAGCGAGATCGCGTCGTCTGCGCCACGAGCCCGGTACTGGTTGCCGCGACTCGAGCCGGCGCCCTCGCTCGCGCAGTTGATCACGCTGGTCGACACGATCTCGGAGACCAACGACTCGGCGCGGCTCGTGGAAGCGGAGCGCCTCGCGGCAACGCTTCGTCCGCGCGCGCGCGTGTTCGCGACCGCGCACCTCCGGCGGCTCGCGCTGCGGTTCGGCGCTCCGCTCCGCCACGCGCGCGACACGAGCATCCGGGCAGGCTCGGAGCTCCTGCTCGTGCGCGAAGCGACCGCGATGAATCAACTCGCACGTGCGAGGGAGATCGCGGAGCAGATCGATCGCAGCCTGCTGCGCGAGTACGCCTGGATCGAGCTAGCTCGCGGCCTGTGCCGCCACGGGCGATTCGTCGAAGCGCTGCGGATGTTGCAGCGAATCACCCGGCCCGAGCTGCTCGCTGACCGCGCCCACGTGCGTGCAGAGATCCGCTTGCTGGTGCGCCGTGACCGCGAGACCTACCACGGTGCCCCGCAGCACGGGCGGTGGCAGCTCCCGCTCTGGTTGAGAGGCCCCCAGTGGCTGCCCACCCACACGCGCGACGTCGTCCTCACCTACGCCGCCGTCTGGCGCCTCGGCTTGCGAACGGATGGCTCGCTTCCGCACACCTGGCTCCTCGACGACGAGATCGCCCGACCCGCGTTCCTCGACCTCATGAGCCGCGCGGGCGTGAACGTCGATGGGGCGCTGGCGCTGTGCCGGCGACGGGGAGTCTCGGTCGATGCCTGCCTCGCCGATCGGATCGCATTCCACGCGGCCGAGCTCGTTCGTTCCGGGCGCGAGCTACCGCATGCGATGAAGAGTGGCCTGTCAGGGCGCCCGATCTACGACGTGGTCGATGCACGCTCCAGCGAGCGTGCGTCGTTCGATGAAGGCACCGCGCTGTCGGCGAATGCACGCTCGCGTCGACGCGTGCTGATCGGCGTTGCGAGAAGCTGCCTGCGCTCGGCACTCACCCAGCCCGCCTGGCCGATCGACGTGGTGCGCGCGCGACTGCGGATCCTCGTTCACCTCGGAGGCAGCCTCGCCGCGGACGCGATCGCCACGCCGCTCGCGGAGCTCCCGATCATCCCGCGGATCTGGCTCCCTGCCCTCGAAGCTCTGTGCGCGCTCGATCCTGTCCGCGCAGGGCACCTGGTGGTCGATCGGTACGGCGAGCTGCTGCGCGAGGGCGCTGATCCCGTACACCTCCTCGAGTTCGTCGTCGCTGCCAAGGGAATCGACCACGATCATGCGCGCACCTGCGTGTTTGCGTTCCGCTCCGTTTGCAACCAGCGCGCAGAGGACGCCGCTCGATGGTTCGCGGCCTTCGTGCGGCTCTGGCTGGCAACGACCGGGACGCGCCCGCACACCGCCGTATTCGCCTGGCTACATGGCCGGGATGTTGGCAACCGCGAACCGCACGCTCTCCTCGACGAGCTTTCGCGCGTTCGAACGAACGCGATGGCCGGAACACCGCACGAGGTGGCGCGCCGCCTGGCCAACGACGAAGCAGCACTGCGCGCGATCCTGCTCGATCCGCCACGCCTCGATTCGCGCATGACGCCGTGGACGCTCCCGCGCTGGAAGAGCCTACTCGCGGACGCTGTCAGTACTCCGCAGCCCGCACTCGTGATCGTCCACGACCTCGCGAGCCGCCTGGGGCAGCCGAGGTGGGCATCCGCGCTGGCCACCGGCGACCTCGTCCGACTCGGCGTCGCGCCGGCGGAGGAGGTCACCGCGCGCGGCCACCGCTTCGTCGTTCGACTTCTCGACAAGCGTCGCGATCTGCTCGCGTACCTGCGCTTCGCGGATGTGCCGGCGCGGAGCTGCTTTCGGAGCGACGCGCGGTCCTACACGGATTCCAGATACCCCACGAGACCCGAGCTCCTCGCCGCGTGGAGGGACCCACTCACGTTCTGCTTTCACATCGAGAATGACGGCGGCCAGGTGTGCGGCTTTCTGTTCGGCAGCTTCGCGCTCGCCGACGGTGACCCGGCCGTGGTGTTCAACAGCTTGCACGTCCGCCCTCGCAACGCCGAGCTTCGCATCGCGATCCTGCGCGGCCGTGGAGCGCGGCCTGTGCGCGCCCTTACGAGTCCGCCACGTTGCGATCGCCAATCGCCATGGCGGTCGCGGTCCGCTTCCCAGCAACTACGCACCGCGCACTGCAGTGATCACGCGACTCCGCGCGCTGTCCACGGACGGCGAGCCGATCACGACGGTCGACGACGACATCTCGATCGTGGTGAACGTCCCCGTCGTCACCACGGATCTCCACTGGAACACGATCGAAAGGACGCACCGATGAGCCTGCACCTGACTGGATACGTGGACATGGTTGACGTCAACACCGTGTTCGAGCGTCTCGACCCGACGCTCCTCGATCGCCTGGGCGACGTCTCGTTGATGGAGAGCAGCCGAGGAGGCCGACGCCTCGGCTACGTGACGACGCGAGGCCGACGCGACGTCACGCTGTGCTCGATCCTCCCGATCCGCATCAGCATGCGCGAGATCATGCGCCGCGGAAATCGCGCCGCCGAGTTCGGAGCACCGGAACGAGGACAGTGGCCACCGTGGGCGGTTCGCCGCCTGATGCTCTATCAGGTGCTGCTGCACGAGATCGGGCACCTCCAGATCGTGCGCGCGTCCTCGCGGATCAAGCGCCGATTCGCGGCCGAGCCGCTCGCCGACGAATTCGCCGCGGATCTTCGAGGTGCCCTCTACTCGACGCCGTTTGCGCACGGTGATCCCATCCACAACGCACCCAGCGACGACGAGCTCGCCATGCTCGGATGGTGGGAGAAGCTCGACAAGGAGGCCCGTGCGCGCGTGACCCTGTGGGTGGTGAACGACGGGCGCAAGCCCAGCGAGCTCGACGTCGAGCTGACGGCTGAGCAGGCGAGCTTCATCGATCGCGTGAGTGTTCGGCACCCTCG
>JADKKI010000060.1 GCA_016720595.1 Myxococcales bacterium | reverse complement strand
TCGTCGGTGATCAGGAGGTCGGCGTCGCCATCGAGGATGATCTGCCGCGAGCCCTTCGCGCGGGCCTCGTCATCGGCAGGGTCGTCGACCTCACCACAGAACGGACACGTCATCTTCTGGAGCCGGGCGCTGGTCGGGGCGAGCGTGAGCGTTCGCGTGGTGGCATCACCGAGGTATGCCGAGCCCGGCTCCTTCGGATCGGCGGCCGTGAAGTACTTCCAGGTGTTGGCCTTCCGATCGATGTCGATGTGGCGCTCTTCACCGGGGAAGTTGTTGTCGTAGTGCATGATCCAGGTCTCGGTCGGGCTCTTCTCGACGACCGCGTAGGGCGTGGTCGCGTGCCCGCCCGAACCGTCGGCCATGTAGATGCCGAGCGTGTAGCTCTCGCTGCCCGTGGTGAACGCTTCGACGAGCTTGTCCGCGACCTCGGTGGGCGTCAGCGTCTTGATCTCGCTGGTCGACATCGGTGCGATGTACTGCGTGGCGAACCAGTACGCGATCTCGTGCTGGAGCTTGAGGTTGTTCGGGAGCGCGAGCTGGAACGCCGTGGGCGCGCCGAAGTCCGCGGGCGACAGCTTCTTGAGCTCGAACAGCAGCGAGAGCGCCGCGAAGCCTTCGCAGTGGCCGCCGTCCATCCCCTTGTTGATCTCGTCCATCCACTGCTCCGCAGCCGGCGTGAGCACGCAGGTCCCGCCCTCCTGCTCCGCGCAGACCTCCGGGCCGAACATCCGCTGGACCTCGACCGGCGTCAGGTTCTCCACGCCGCCCTCGTTCCCGTAGTTCTGGAACTTGAACCCCTGCGTACTCGGCGCGAACGGAGCGCCACCAGGCTTCCCACCATCCCCGAGCGCGGCCTTGACGCCCTTGCCTGTCGAGACTGCAGCGACGGGCTCGCCCGAGCCGGCACCGGCCTTGTCAGCCGACTTCTTCTTGCAGGCGCCACCGCCGAGGAGTGCAAACGACCCGAGGGTCACGACCAGGAACTTCGAGAACATCGGAGCACGATAGTCGAAGGCGACGTCAGTGACACCAGACGCTGACCTCGATCTCGACGATCCGCGCGGGTCCGAACCACCGCGCCGCCGCCTCGCCGGTGAGCACGTCCTCGCCGAGATGCCCCGCGAGGACATACCAGCTCGAGTCGGTGTCGCGATCGGGCTCGCGCTCGAAGCGGCACCGCACCTGATCAGGCCCGTTCGCCGTACACACCAGCGGCTGCACCGGCTTGGGCTTGCGATCGAGCACGTCCTGACCCCGCGCGCCGAGCTGGAGCCCGAGATCGTCGACGATGCCGGGCGCGAGCACGCGCACGCCGCACCCGAGCTCGGCCACGATCGTCCCGTCGGCGGCGCGGACGATGTTCCTGTTCACGGTGCACGTGCCGAACGTGGTCGGCGGTGGTGGTGCCTCGTCCGGGCCGAGGTAGACCGACCACGAGTACGCCTCGAGCTGCTTGTAGAGCTCGTTCGCCACGAGGGGCGGGCCTGGGATGCAGGGCGTCGCGGGCGTCGCGGGCGTCGCCGGAGCAGGAGCTGGAGACGGCGACGTGCGCGGCGCTGGGACCTGGGCCGCGGAGCCGCAGCCGACCACGAGCGCGAGGAGCCCGACGAGCTTCATGGTCGACACAACGATCCGCGGCCGCTGGCTATTCGCGAACGATCGCGCGGGGAAGCGGATCCGGCGGCTTGCGCCGCGACACCAGGGCGAACACGCCGCCGACGAGCGTGGCCCCGATCGCGAACGCGATCGACAGCTTCTTGGTGTCGGGCCACGGCACGCTGCTGCGGAACGTACCCCGGTGATCGAGGTTCTCGAGCGTCAGCCAGCTCTCGTTGGCCAGGGTGAGCACGATCGCGAGCACGCCGATCCCTGCGAGCCACAGCCCCGCACGCACGCGGTTCACGCGATCTTCGCGAGCGCGCCTGATCGAGAGGACGGCGAGCACGGCATAGACGCCTCCCGAGCTACGGCGCGGCGCGCGCCTCCCGAGCACCAGCTCGATCATCACCGCGCGAGGTCACGCTCCCAGACTCGATCGCCACCGTCCCGGCGGCACCCACACCGCATTGCGCGGCATGCGATCAACGCGAGTGCACACGCGATCACCGTGATCGGGCGCGGATATTCGAGCCACTTCCACGCCTCCCCGCCCGGCGCCGCCGCCGACAGGAACAGTAGCGGAATCGCCGCGCACAGCCCGGCGATCAGGAACGGGGCGGTGCTGGCGGGAGCGGGCCGCGGCTTCACAGCGGTCATGCTACCTCGCGCGCGCGGCGGAAGGTCGAAGCCATGATAGCGTCGCCCGCCCATGTCGTTCACGGCGCTCGGGATCGTGCTCGGCCTGCTCATGGGGCTGCGGCACGCGTTCGAGCCCGATCACCTGAGCGCCGTCTCCACGCTGATCGGGGAGACCGATCGACCGCGTCACGGCGCCTGGCTCGGTGCGTGGTGGGGCCTCGGGCATACGATCTCGCTGCTCGTGGTGGGCGTCGTGCTCACGCTGCTGGGGGCCACGCTGCCGCCACGGGCCGCGGTGGGGTTCGAGCTCGTCGTCTCGGCCATGTTGCTGCTGCTCGGCGCGCGCGCGATCGTGCGGGCTACCCGCGGTGGTGCCCACCATGTCCACACTCACGAGCGTGCCTCGGTCGGCCGCGCGCGGCTGCGTCCCCTCGCGATCGGTCTCGTTCACGGCCTCGCGGGCAGTGGCGCGCTGACCGCGCTCGTGTTCGCCCAGCTGCCGGGGACGGCCGCCCGCATGTTCTACATCTCGCTGTTCGGGATCGGATCGATCGCGGGGATGACGCTCGCCTCTGGTGTGGCGGGCACGGCGCTGCAGCTGGTTCGCTCGGGGCGGGTGCGTCGCGTGCTCAACATGACCAGCGGCGTGGTCTCGATCACCGTCGGAGTGATCTGGGCGATCTTGCTCCTGGCGTAGTGGGGTACCGTCGGGGGTGCGCCGAACCCTGCTGCTCGCCGTCGTCGTGTACGTCGGGCACACCTGGCTCACGTCGCTCGGGTCGGTGGCCCACGCGGACTCGTCCGTCGTGGTCACGCTCAACGCGCAGGGAGAGCAGCTCGCGACCGACCTCGGGCTCAGCATCCCCGAGCTGATCGCGAACGCGAAGGTCCGGATCGACGAGCTCTACAAACTGTCGCGCCTGCCCCAGCTCCTGCGCTCGTTCGCGAACACGGCATCCGTCGCACAGCGCGGCCTCGGCGTCGACTACGATCCGGACTCCGGCGACATCTTGATCGGTGCGAGCGCGGGCGGCTTCCATGGTGATGTCGCGATCGGGACGACCAACGATCTCCTCGGCGGCTCGATCGCGAACTTCGCCGTGATGAGCGGTGTGAACCTCGGGCGCTGGCGCCACCCTCGCTGGACCGTGTTCGCGAGCGGGTTCTACGAATCCACGACGATCCACGATCTCGATGGCACGCTGCTCACGCTCGGCGCGCACGTCCAGTACAAGCTGGTGCCCGCGACCCGGCCGGCACGCGTGCAGTGGATCGGGGTCTCGGCGACCACCGGGCTCGAGCACGCCTCGTGGACGATCGGCACGGCCACTGGCGGATCGATCGAGAGCCACTTCACGGCGCAGGGCGCGAGCTCGGTCAAGACGATCCACATGAGCTCGACGGGGACCCTCGACGTCAACACCTCCACCGTCACCGTCCCTGTCGAGGTGACCACCGGCGTACGCCTGCTCGACACGTTCGTGGTCTACGGCGGTGCCGGACTCGACCTGACCGCCGGGTCGAGTACGATCGTCGCGCAGCTCGACAGCCTCCTCACGATCAACTCGGACGACCTGCCGGTGGGGAACGCGGTGATCACGGGCTCCGACAGCGATTCGCCCAGCCCGGTCACGGTGCACGGACTGCTGGGGATCCAGCTCCACACCCGCCACGTCCGCGTCGCGTTGCAAGGTGCGATGGCCCCAGGCGAGACCGCGATCACGCTCGGGTTCCGGATCGCCCCGTGACCGCCTCTCTGCGTGCACGGATTCCTCAGCGATTTCGAATGCCTTGCAGCGAGCTTGCGCTATGGCCGCAGGCGCAAGACAGTCACAGGATGCCGAGGGTCTGGACCGCGATCGTGACCGTGTGGCTGGCTGGCTGCGCCACGGCCACGCCACCAACGGTGCAGGAGGATGCGCCGCAGAGCGCCGACGCCGCGATCGACGCCCTCTCGATCGATGCCACGGTGTGCGCGACGCAGCCATGTGACCTGCAGAGCCAGTGCGGCTGCCCCACCACGCAGGCGTGCGACCTCGACTTCAGCGATCTGATGGGAACCGCGTGCCGCCCGCAGGTGGACACCGGCACCGAAGCCACCTCGTGCGGCGGCACGTTCGGCAGCCCACAGAAGTGCGCGAAGAAGTACATCTGCCTTGGCGGCACCACCGATCGCTCGTGCAAGCGCTACTGCGCCAGCAACGCGGAGTGCATGTCCCCGCGTGGGCAGTGCGTCATCCAGGTCACCGCCAACGGGCAGCCTGTTCCCGATGCCGTGACCTGCTCGTCGAACTGCGATCCCTCCACCGCGACCAACCCGCTGTGCCCGGCCTCGTGGACCTGCGATCTGTTCACCGCGACGTACATGAGCACGCCACACCAGATCGCCGATTGCCGGCTCGCGGGCGCCGCCGCCCAGGGCGCCACGTGCTCGGCCACCGTGGCGTGCGCGGCCGGCCTGTCATGCATCACGCAGGGCGCCGTCATGAAGTGCGCGAAGATCTGCAAGCCGCCGGCGAACACCGGCTGCCCCGGTGGCACCACGTGCATGAGCTTCGGCACCGCGTTCTCGGTGGGCGGCACCGAGTACGGCGCCTGCCTGTGACCGTGCCGCGGCCTACTGCTTCTTGAGGAACGCCTCGACGGCCGGCGCCTGCGCCTTGCGGCCCGCCGCACACAGCGACAGCCCTTCCATCGCCTGCGCGAGCGTGCGCGGACCGCCGTCGAGCTTCTCGATCCGCGGCTTCAGGAACGCCTCGAGCTCCGGCTTGTACTTGTCGTCGCACAGCGGCATCGCGAAGTACGCCATGTACGTGCGGTACGCGGGCGGCAACTTCGCCGAGATCTCGTCGAAGTGCTCCTTCACGAACGCGTACGCGATCATCCGGGTCCGCGGATCCTGCATCGCCCCACGCGACAGACCGCCGGCCTCGCGGAGATCGAACTCGTCGGTGAGGATCAGCGCGAGGGCCTGCACGACGATCTTCGGATCGGAGAATCCGCCGAGCGCCGAGAGGATGCGCCCGCGCTCCGTACGATCGGTGACCTTCTTCGCCTCGGCGTGCAGCCGATCGTACAGCGCCTGATCTCCGTACCGCGCGGCCACGCCGAGCACCGCGCCGACGACCGTGGGATCCACGGCCTTCCGATCATCGAGCCACTTCCACGCCAGCTTCGTCGCCTCGGCGACCAGCGCGGGATCCTTGCCATCTCCGGCCACCAGCGAGAGCAGCTCGGGGCGCAGCTCCTTCGCATCGGGGCCCTCCCCCGGCTTGCTCTGCCAGCCGAGCTGCTTGGCGCGCGCGAGGTAGAGCTTGCGGATGAAGCGCTCGTAGTTCGGGCGGAGTTGCTCGCCGACCATCTCGTCGATGCCCGCGACGATGCCCATCGACGCATCGACGATGTGGCGGCTCGGATCCTTCGCGAGATCGGCGACCAGCGCGAGCGCCACGCCCTTCCCCACCACGCCGCTCTCGACGAGCGCATCGACATCACCGATCAAGCCGATCCGCTCGCCGATCCCGAGCACCTTGCGCGCGCGGCCGAGCAGCTTGGTCAACAGCGCCGGCTCGAGCTGGGCGCGGTAGTAGCCGTGGCTGCCCTCGTTCGGGACCACCCAGTCCGGGCACGACGGCGCCGACAGCGCGAGCTCTGCAGCGGGTGTGGACAGCTCGAAGCAATCGCGCCCCGTCTTGGCGCCGGCGCCCCAGCGAACGCACACGGGGATCGTCCAGGTCCGGTTCGGATCGATCTTCGAGCCGGTGGGTGCATAGCGGCGCTGGCTCAGTGCGAGCTTGGCAGGCTCGCCCTTCGCACACTGCAACCGAACCTCCACCACGGGCACACCCGATTGCTTGACGAACGCTTCGAACAGCGGCCGCAGATCCTTGCCGGCGGCCTCGGTCATCGCCCCGACGAAGTCGTCGTACGTGGCGTTGCCCCACGCGTGCTTCGCCAGGTACGCACGCACGCCGCGCTGGAACACATCCGGGCCGACCGAGCGCTCGATCATCGCGAGCACCGCCTCGCCCTTGCCGTAGGTGATGCCATCGAACGAGCTGTCGATGTCCTCCGCCGTGGTGATCGGTTGACGGATCGCGCGAGCACTGTCGAGGCTGTCGCGGCCCATCACGCCCGACTTGGAGCTGACCGCATCGATGTCGAGATCCCACGTGGGCTGCCAGGCCTCGATGATCTTGGTCTCCATCCAGCTCGCGAACGATTCGTTGAGCCAGGTGTCATCCCACCAGGCGAGCGTGACGTAGTCGCCGAACCACTGGTGTGCGATCTCGTGCGCGGTGACCGTGGCGAACCGCTGCTCGCGGCCGAGCGTGCGCTCTTCGGGCTTGGTCAGGAGGATGTTCTGGCGGTACGTGATGAGCCCCGGGTTCTCCATCGCACCGGCGTTGAACACGGCGAACGCCACGAGATCGAGCTTGGGATACGGATACGGCGTGCCGAAGTACTGCTCGACCCGCTCGAGCAGCTCGACGGTGACCTTCGCGGCATAGCCCGCATCGGCGCTGCGTCCACGCGGCACCACGATCCGCACGGGCACGCCGGACTTGGTCTTGCCCGCGTCGACGAGATCGTAGGGCCCCACCGTGAACGCCACGAGGTATGCCGGCAGCGGCTTGGTCTCGGCGAACTCCACCGCCTTCATCCCGTTGGGCTCGGGCCTCTCGGCGACGACGGGCGTGTTCGAGAGTGCGACCAGGGCCTGCTTGGTGTGAAGCGTCAGCTTCCAGGGCACCTTGAACGAAGGCTCGTCGAACGTGGGGAAGGCCTGGCGCGCATCCGTGGCCTCGAACTGGGTGTACGCGTACCAGTCGCCACCCTCTTGCGCCGTGTAGATGCCATCGCCGTCACTCCGGTGCATCTTCCCGCGATAGGTGATCGCCAGCGTCCCGGTGCCGCGCGCGAGCGGTGCTGCAAACGACAGCGCGAGGTAGCCCTTCTTCGGCGCCGTGATGGTCGCCTTCTGCGCCACACCCCCGACCGTGGCGGTGGCCGTGGCGAGCTCGAGCTCGTCACCGTTGAGCCAGATCACCGAGGTCGGCTCGTCGACCGCGATGCTCGTCGAGATCGATCCCGTGAAGTCCTCGCTCGCCGGATCGATGGTCAGCTCGACGGTGTTCGCCGTCGGGCGCACACCGGTGGGGAGCCGTAGCGCGGGCGGCGTGGGCGCCGCAGGCGGTGCGACCGGCGTCGCGGGTGGCGGAGGAGGAGCGACGACGACGGGCGCCGGGCGAGGCGCTCCTGGGGACGAGCACGAGACCAGGGCGAGAGCGATCGCGACGCGGAGGCGCATGCCCGGACCATAGCCGCGAGCCGCCATTCCGCGCGCTTCGCGAGCCCACGGATCCTCACACCTCCTCGCCGCTGATGCCGCCACCACGCGGGCGACCGCGGCTCAGTTGCCCGCGACGTCCGCCCGGGCCCGCACCAGTGAGAACGCCTCGTCGATCTTGGCCCCGGCGACGAGCTCGATCGTGCGCTTCTGCGCGGCCCGTCCGCGAAGCCGAACCTTGATGATGTGAGCGCCCGGCGCGAGGTCGAGATCCCCGTCGAACGGCGTGCGGCCGAGGCGACGCTGATCGAGCAACACCGTGGCGTTCGGCGGCGTGGAGGTGATCGTGACGTGGACCTTCGAGGGCGAGGCCACCGCGCTCGCGGGCGGACTGGGCGCCGCGACAGGTGCGGCAGGTGCGGCAGGTGCAGCAGCAGCAGGTGCAGCAACAGCAGGCGCAGCAGGTGACCGGGGCGGTGTCGTTGGTACCGCTGGCGCCGTGGGCGCGGGCTTGGAGCTCGGGGTCTGGGCGGCCACCGCATCCTCGCGGGTCGCGATCACGACGATCGGTACGGTCACCGCCACCACCGCCGCGACCACTGCACCGATCATCGGCCATCGCGCGCGCTTCCGGCCGGAGACCCTGATGAACGCCGTGGACTTGAGGTGCTCGCTGCTCTCGACCGCGAGAGACTTCGCCGCCGGAGGCTTCGCCGCCGGAGGCTTCGCTGCGGGAGGCGTGACGGTGGGAGTCGCGATGGCTGGAGCCACCGCCGGGACCGCGATCTCCGAGATCAGCGCATCGAGATCGAGCCCGCTCGCGCGCTCCGTGGGTGCGCGGACATCCTCGCTCTCGATCACGAGCAGATCCGCGCCCTCGGTGGTCGGCCGCGGCGCTGCGCTCTCCGCCGCCGGTGCGAGCAAGGTGGCGAGCGCCGCGTGAGGCGCGACCCGGGTCGTCGCCGCATGAGGATCTTCCCACTCCACCTCGATCGAGGACTCGGTCTCGGCACGGGTGGTAGCGCGTCGCTGCCACGGCTCCGCGCGATCCGGGAACAGCTTCGACATCGCATCCACCACCGCTCCGTCGCCGAGCACGAGGTGGAGCTGATGGCCGAGCACCTCGATCGCGCGCCGCAGCTCGTCGGCGCTCTCGAATCGCTCCTCGGGATTCACCCGCAGCGCACGCATGACGATCGCCTCGAGCTCGGCCGGATAGTCGGGCACGATCTGAGAAGGTCGCGCATACGTCCCGGCCTTGATCCGCTCGACCGTCACGCGATCGGACACGTCGCGGAACGCCCGCCGCATCGTCGTCAGCTCGTAGAGCACGATACCGAGCGCGAACACGTCGGTGCGCGCGTCGAGCGCCTTGCCTCGTAGCTGCTCGGGCGCCATGTAGCCGAGCTTCCCCTTGATGAAGCCAGCCTGGGTGCGCGTGGTACGGACGGCGGCCTTGGCGATCCCGAAGTCGATGACCTTGATGCCACCGTCGAACCCGATCATCAGGTTCGACAGCGTGACGTCGCGGTGGACGAGCTGCAGCCGCTCTCCGTCGGGCGAGCGCTTGGTATGCGCGTAGTGCAGGCCCGCGGCAGCCGCGGCGATCAAGGTCAGGACGAAGTCCAGCGGCAGCTGGCTCCCGAGATCGAGCGCGCGCTCCCAGACATCGTGCGCGCTGTGACCGTGAACGTACTCGAGCACGAGGAACAGCCGTCCGTCCTCGTCGCGACAGACCTCGTGGATCGCGGCGATGTGCTGGTGGTGCAGCATGCCGAGGAGCCGGGCCTCGTCGAGAAACATCTCGGTGGCCTCGGCATCATCGATCTCCACCAGATCGAGGGCCTTGATCACCACGTGCCGCTCGAAGCCGCCCTCGCCCCGTGTGCGCGCGAGCGAGACCCGCCCCATCCCGCCGGTGGCGAGGTGGCTGACGAGCTCGTAGCGTCCCAGGCGCGCGTGCTCCATGGATCCCGACGCACAGCATAGAGCGCCCGCGACCGAAGGACACGCTCGGGATCAGGCGCGATGGAAACCGTGATGGCGCTGACCAGTTCCTCCGCGGAGGACGAGCGATCTGGCTCAGTTACGAGGGCTTGCGACTATCTCTGTCGTACCTCCGTCCGGACCTCCATATGGCGTTTGACCAGTATCAGGACCGTCGCAGCGGCGGCATCAACGGCGACATCATCCTCGGCATCATCCTGATCGTGGTCGGTATCGCCATCACCGCGATCACCCATGACCATGCGTCCCAGAAGGGCGGAACCTATGTGGTCGCGTTCGGCCCGATCGTGGTCGGTGTGATCCGCCTGTTCCGCGGGCTCGCCCGCGCTGGCGGTTAGCTCAGCGGAGACGTTCCGGACAGGAACGAGAAGTAGAGCTCCGCAGGGTCGCAGAACGCCATCGCCTTGGTGCACGAGGGGCACCGCATCGGCGGAGGTTGCATCCGTGCCAGCTCCGCGCGATGGCTCTCGATGTCGATCAGGCTCGGGTGCTGATCGTCGCAGTACTCGCACAGGTACGACGCGAAGAACGAGGTGACCGTCGAGGCTCCGCGTGCGGCGGGCACGATGTTGAGCTGATGGATCAAGACCTCGGCGACGCGCCGGAGCTCGAGCTGGATCTTCGCCTCGGCCGCTCCTGCCTGCAGGCGAACCCACTCGCGGACGCCGATCGAGTTGATGAAGGTGATCCCGCCGAGATCGAGCGCGAGCTTGCCGTCCACCGCCTCGGCGACGAGCTCGGCCAGGCGTGCGGTCTCGTCGATCGCACCCGTGAGCACCAGGTGATCACCGTGTCGCTGCCACGAGAACGGCCGCCGAGCGGAAGGAGGCATCAGCTCCGATTTGTACGACGAATCGCGGGCGCGCTCTTCGGAAATCGTCCGCCAGCGGCCCGCGCTCAGCGCAGGTCGATCCGGGCTTCGCCCGAGGACCGGTCGATCGTCGCGCTCGTCCCGGTGGCGCCCTCGATCCCGAGCTCGACCCGCAGGTATGCGGTCGGCAGCTTGTCGACGATGAACTCTCCCGCCCGACACGGCACCGGGGCGAAGCCGAAGGTCTCGCCGTTGGAGCCATAGAACTCGATCAGGAGATCTGGGCTCTGCGCGCAGCTCGTGGTGCTCGCCACGGCACCGCGCACCGTCCACAGCACGTGGGCCTCGCGGATGCTGGTGGCCGGGTAGCACGCACCATCGCGGGCGCAGAGCTGTGCGCCGCACTCCACATCGGTCTTGCAGCCAAAGCCCTGCGGGTTGGTCCAGCCGCCGTTCCCCGGATCCGGTTCGGGCCCTGGTGACGGCCCGGCCGGTACGAGGCAACCGGCAACGAGGACGAGCGCGAGCGCGAGTGCGTGCCTCATGGCGTGTCGAAGATGATAGCGGGTTCCGTCGCCCGCGCGAGCGAGGATCACCGGCAGCACCCGGCAAAGCCGGCTCGTGAGCTTCACGGTCATCAGGGGCTCGTGGCGATCAGGGCGCGAATCCGCGGGGTGAGCTGGTCGACATAACCGCCGCCCTTCTGCACGCCATCGGTCTGCGATCCGGACGCACGCCCATCGGGCCTGGGGCGCGCGAACAGCGGCACCAGGTCGGACCGGTAGCCCGCGGCCGCGAGCCGCTCGCCATCCCGATCGAGATCGAACACGAGCACCCGCAGCGGCCCGAGCGCGGCATCGAGGCTCCCCGCCGCGGCCTCGCGATGAAAGTCCTGACACGGCTCGCACCACGTGGCCCCCACGTACACCAGCACGGGCACGTGATCGGTCACGCCTCGCGCGACCTCGCGCGAGACGTACGCGGCGACGCCACCGGCGGCGGGAGCCTCGATCAGCTCGACGCGCGAGGGCGCCGGCGCGCTCTGCGAGCACGCACTGAGTGCGAGGCAGGTGATCACGATGGCGGGAGCTGCGACGCGCACGTGTGCTTCGCTCCCATCCTACCGCGCGCCTCGTCCGCCGACACGTCCGCCGGTGCTACCGTGACGACGATGCGCCACTTGCTCCTCGTCGCGCTGGTGGGCTGCGGCTCGACCTCCCGGCCCGCGCCCTCGAACACGGCGGCTCCCACACCCGTCGCGACCACGGCCCCGGCTCCCGATCCGGACGCGCCACCGCGCGAGGAGCCGAAGGACCTGCCCTGCGAGCCGCGGATGGAGACCTGGGCCGAGGGCCTGCACGATCGCTATCTGTTCCACGACGACGCGACCGGGCTCAGTGGCTACAAGAACAAGGCCGGCGCGATCGTGATCCCCGCGCAGTACCGCGAGGCCTATCCGTTCGGCCCCGGCGGCATCGCGGCGGTCAACCAGCCCGGCCCCGGGTTCGGCTTCATCGATCCGCACGGCACGCTGATCGCGCGCGCGCATGCGATGGACAACGGGCCCGACTACTTCCAGGACAAGCTCGCACGGATCATCGGCCCCGGCGGCAAGGTCGGCTACATCGACAGCACCGGCACGATCGTGATCGCGCCACGGTTCGACGAGGCGATGCCGTTCTGTAACGGCAAGGCGGCCGTCAAGCTGGCAGGTCAGGACCTGACGATCGACAAGACCGGCTCTCCCGTCGCACCCTGACCTCAGCGAAACTGCGCGAGGCAGGCCAGCTCGTTCGCGTCGCCGTCGTACGAGTCCTCGCAGTACCGCACGAGCTCCGTCGGCTCGTACCGGGTCCCGACCAGGGTGTCGAGGCACGCTTGCTCGTTGGCATCGCCATCGAACGCGTTCTCGCACGCGGTCACCGCGCTCGACGGAAGCCACGAGCTCGCGAGCGTGCGCAGGCACCCCAGCTCGTTCACATCGCCATCGAATGCGTTCTCGCAGGCGGCGATCGCGGGCGCCGGGTCCTGCCACGAGGTGACCGCGATCGCGAGGCAGGCGAGCTCGTTCGCATCGCCGTCGAACGCGTTCTCGCACGCGGCGACCATCGGCCGCACGGCGAACTGCGTACGGCTCTGCGAGATCGTGGCCATGCACGCCTGCTCGTTGGTCGGCCCCTCGAAGGCGTCCTGGCACGCGCTGGTCACCTCGCGCAGCGCATCGAGGCTGACCGGCGGAGGCGGCCGGTGGGGACGGCGCCAGCGGCCGCGATCGGCCGAGGCGGAGCCAGCGAGCACCAGGAGCGAAGCGAGCGCGAGGAAGCGAGTCATGAGGCTCCGACGTGGGACTCCGCGGATTGGTTCACTCGTTCAGATGAAGTTTCGTGAACCGCTATCCTCGCGGGATCACGAACCTGACTTAGGCTAGCTGGATGCGGCCCAGCCTGTTCCTCCTCGCCCTGGTCCTCCTCGTCGCCCCCGTGCCTGCCCGCGCAGAACAAGACTCCGAAGGGATCGCCATCCTCAAGGTCGCGATGGCCAAGGAGAAGGATCCGGCGGCCCTCGAACAGGCGCTCACCGAGCTCGACGCGGTGGTCAAGAAGGATCCCAAGCAGGCCGATGCGCACTACGCCCGCGGCTGGGTGCTCAGCCGCCTCCAGAAGCCGGACCTCGCCGTCGCGGCGTACGACAAGGCGTTCGCTCTCGACAAGCGCCTCGCCGACGCCGCGTACAACGCCGGCGTGGTCCTCGCCGGTGCGGGGAAGGGCAAGGACGCCGTGGTGCGCTTCGATCGCGCGCTCGCCGCCGATCCCAAGCACATCGACGCCGCTTACAACGCCGGCCAGGGCTACTACGACCTCAAGCAGTTCGCGAAGGCCGCCGAGCGATGGACCACCGCGGGGAAGCTCGCCCCGGACGACTTCAACAGTGCGAAGAAGCTCGTGCAGGCGTACATGGCACTCGGGAAGAACGCGGAGGCGATGAAGGCGCGAGAGAGAGTCTTCGCGCTCAAGAAGGCGGCGAAGGACCCGGGCCTCGTGAAGATGAAGTCCTACGTGTTCGATCAGTTCGACGTCGGCAAGTTCCACATCTTCGTCTACGAAGCCTTCGACACCGGCGGAGACCTCGCGTACGTCTACCAGTTCCAGGTCACCGAGAAGGACCACCCGATCGGCAGCGTCAACCTCGAGACCAGCGCGGTGATCCGCGAGCAGGGCGTGCCGTTCATCCTCGGGATGGACATCGGCGACAAGCACACCACCTTCGGCGACAAGGCGTGGAAGACCCAGCCCGCGTACAAGGACGTGAAGGCGATCGCGATCACGAAGATCAAGGCGAGCTTCTGAGCTCGCTCGACGCCTGAACCGTCAGCGGTGGTTCGCGACGGTTGGCGGGATGACATCGCCGCGCGCCTGGAGCTCGAGCGCGCGCGGATTCGCCTGGTAGAACGCACGCACCGCCACCGCGAGCGCGCGCTTGCTGGCGTCATCGACCTCGACGACCTCGCCTGCGGGCAGCGCCTCGAGCAGACGATCCACCAGCTGATCGACCGGCGCGGGCACGCGCCCCCGCCAGCTCGCGAGGAGGTTGCGATCGACGTGCGAGGGGAGCGAGCCCAGGATCCCGACGTCGTTCTGATCGTGGACCAATAACCCCGAGGTGGTCCCACGATCGAGCGTGAGCACCTGGAACAGGTAAAGCGTGTGGTACGCGAGCTGGCCTTGCCGCGCGGCCGCATCGGCTGGACCGGCGTCGCGGAGCGCATCGCCAACGATCGCGGCATGCGTATCGATCGCCGCCTCGGCCACGCCGCGCGCGAGCGCCATGTCGGCCTGCAGATCCGCGGTCGCGTATTGCTCGAGGTAGAAGTGGGCCACGCCGCGATGGCGGTCGAGCGCGGGGATGAAGAAGTACGCGTCGCCCTGGCGCGCGGCCTCTTCGAACACGTGGGGTGCCGCCGTGCGCAACGCGGTGAGGAACCGGGTCTTGCCCGCCAGCGCCGGCTCGGTCTCACGGATCGCGGGGTTCAGATCCGCCATGATCCGCCAGTACCCGGTGCCATCCCGCATCTCGGTCCAGCTGACATGCACGTGCACCGATGGAGCGTGCGGATGACGCGGATGGATGATCGTCGAGAGCGCGGTCGCCGAGCTCAGGCGCTTCTCGGGTTCATCGTCGTAGTGCACCTGGGATACGTTGACCGAGGCGCGATCGAACACGCGGGTGTCCGCGATCGAGCGACGGCTGCCGCCGCCGTGGCGCCCGTCGTCACGAACCCAGCTGACCTCGGTGAACTGATCGGGCTCGCCGATCGCACGCGCGATGCCTTCCTGTGCATCGACCATCCGGCGTTGCAGCGCCGAGACCAGCTGGAGGGCGGCGTGCGCCGCAGGAGACCGCGCGGGGATCACGGGCGGAGCGTACACCGCGCGCGGCCGCCCGCCCTACGGTCGATCGCCGCTCTCGCTCGGGATCCCGCGCGAGCCGAGGGTGCGCTCGACCATGACCTCGAACACCGCGAGCATCGCCGCCTCGATCTCCGGGCCACGATCACCTTCGAGCACCCGCAGCGCACGAGCGATCGCCTCGAGCGTGGCGAGCCCGCCCTCGCGGGTCTCCGTGCGCAGCCGATACGCCGTGGGTCCCGTGTCGGGCAGCGTGACGCATGGGAGCTCGGCGAGGCCCGGCACGCGGCGGCGCATCTTTCCGGCCTGGCGCCAGTTGCCGTCGGGGACGATCAGCACGAGCGGCTGTTCGCTCGCCGCGTAGCGCTCGATCGGCACGGCATCCTCGGCGGGGAACATCAGGACGCCGAGCTCACCGGGGCGCACCAGCGGCAGGGCCAGCGGGCGCGCACGATCTCCCACGATCCCGACGCTGCTCCCGGGGATGCATCGCGCAGCGAGGGTGCCGGTGTTCGTCGGCTTGCGCTCCTCGCGGTAGTGGATGAGGAGCGAGAGCCGCGTGCGCGTGTGCAAGGTCGGCACGAGCGCGCAGATGCACAGCGCGGCGTGCATGTGGCACACCGCGCATCGCGCCTCCGCGTTGTCACGCCGACTCATGGGAGCCGCGATGACGATAGACGCTGCGCTACGTTCCGTCTGCGTTCAGCGGCGCTTCCCCCGCTTCGCGAGGCGCTTCTTCTTGACCTTGGACCGCTCGGCGGTCTTCGCCTTGACCGCCTTGCCTCGCGAGGCCGTCGCTCGGGTCTCCTTCTGGGGTTGCGCTGCTACCTCGTCGTGCTTGATCGGTACCGGGCGCGCGCCCGGGGGCTCGAGGTAGTCGCTCCAGTCCACCTTGCCGCCCGCGCTGGCCTCTCGGCCGAGCCCGAAACCGAGGATCAGGACGAGTGACGGGATCAGCCGGCGGAGGACCATCCCGATCGGTAGAGCACGGCCCGTACCAGTGCGCGCCGGCCCCAACCTCGTGATAGCTCACGCCCCGAGCCGTCCACGGTGAGAGTGGCCGCCCCGCCCAGCGCGGACTCGCGTGGTCGCCCTCTCTGCCCGTTG
Organism: Myxococcales bacterium; assembly: GCA_016720595.1. Classification (GTDB taxonomy): domain Bacteria; phylum Myxococcota_A; class Polyangia; order Haliangiales; family Haliangiaceae; genus JABFXX01. The sequence continues at coordinate 19,194 of JADKKI010000060.1, read as the reverse complement.
TAGCGGCACGTACAGCCCTTGCAGCGGCTACTTGACGATCTTGGCGTTCTTGCAGCCGAGCTCGTTGCCACCGTCGCAGGCGCGCTGGAACAGCTGCTTGGCCCGGGCGACATCCTTGGGACCGCCCACGCCCTTCATGAGATCGTCGGCGAGATCGTTGCACGCCGCCATGGAGTCCGCCTCGCACGCCTTGGCGTAGAGCTCGCGTGCCTTCACCGGATCCTTCTTCAGGCCGCCTTCACCGCGGTCCGTCACCTTCGCGAGGTTGAAGCACTGCTCGTCGTCGAGGCCACATGCCTTCTCGAACAGCGCGACGCCCGCCTTGGGATCCTTGGCGTGCAGGCGCCCGGTGATCAGCCAGACGCCAGCCTCGTTGCAGCCCTTCGCGTCGTCGAGCTCGCAGCCGCGGCTGAACATCTCGAAGGCCTTCGCTTCACTCGCGACGACGCCGGTGCCATCACGATGGAACACGCCCGCGTTGTAGCAACTCTGACCATCCTTGCCTTCACATGCCTGGGTGACCAGCGCGAACGCCTTCGCGACATCTTTCGCGCCGCCAAAGCCGGTGAACATGTGGACCCCGAGCTCGCCGCACGCCTTGCCCATCCCGAGGTCGCAGGCCTGGCCGAGCAACGCCCGCACCTTGGGCGGATCGCCGGGCTCGATATCCTGGAGGACGATCGCCGCCATGTAGCAGTTGCCGCGGCCGTCCGCGGTGCACCCGGCGAGGAAGGCGCGATAGGCGCCCGCGAGGTCCTTGGCGTCGCGGAGCTTCGACCCGAGCGTGTTGCACATCTTCGCGTCTTCGCACACCGGTGGCGGCTGGGTGGGCGGCCCCGGCGGCTTCGTCGCAGGCGCGATGTCGACCGGCGGCGTGCGATCCACGATCATCGAAGACGGCGCCGCGGGCTTGGGCTGGAACATGCCGAACCCGCTGGCGAGCTGGTAGCCGCCCAGCGCGACGAGGAGCAGCCCGAGTCCGACGTTCTTGCTGCGAGAACCCTCGCTGCGCGCGGCGAGGATCGCCTGTGCGATCCCGCAGATCGCTGCCACCGCACCACCGCCGACAGCGACCCAGTCACGGTACGTCGCGGCGACCAGCTGGCCGTTGACATATGACGTGCTGCTCGAGCTGACGTGGATCACGAACGGCGCTACGCCGGCGACCACCCCCACCGTGAGGAGCGAATAGCGCGGCTTGATCGACGGCACATCATCGTTCTCTGGTCCCACCGACCGATCATGCCCCAGCCACGGGCGCGGTCCAAACTACGCGGCCATCACGGCCCTGAGCGTCGGAATCGCCAGGGCGAGCGCACTCATCTGGTTCGGGGGCTGACACAGCTCGATCGCGACGAAGCCCGGCTCGTGGGGCTCGCGATCGTCGATCCGGACCAACCGGAAGCAGGTGAACGAGAGCGGCGTGATGCTCGGGTCTCGCACGGGGCGGATCACCAGAGCGACGCGGCGGGCCACGGTGCGAAACGAGTACGAGCGGGTCATGGGTTCATGAACAGCAACTTCAAGACCACCCCCAAACATTCCCCAAGTGCCGGACTTCCCGCGCCAGCACCGCCGGGGTGTGCCAGGAAGGCACTCGAGGTGTTCCGTGCGCGGCCACACGGGCACCTTCACTGCTCGGCGTAGAACACGGTGCCAAGCGCCGCGTAGTACAGGCGCCCGCAGTCCGCGGTCATCTGTGGCCAGCCGATGCCGCTCGGTAGCGAATCGACCGCGTGCGCGGTGACGAACGGATCTGCGATCGAGGCGCGGTCGGCGTAGTAGACGACCCCCGTCTCCATCGAGAAGTCGTCTGCCACGACGAACATCAGACGCCGGCCATCCGGGCTGAGGCTCGGCTGGATGATCACGCGACCCATCGCCATCACCTCCGGGATCACGTGGTCCATCCGTCCCACCCAGCCAGCCCCCGTGCCGTCGTCGTGGATCTCCACGAGCGCACCCGCTGAGCCGCCATACACCGCGAGCCGATCGGAGCCGCCGCTCGGCGTGCTGATGCTGGAGGCGGTCTGCCCGAGCGTGTACCCACGTGTACCGACCCAGTCACCGTTGGGCTGGAGCTGGTACTCGAAGAACACGAGGTTGGTCCGGCCCGATTCGAACACGGTCGTGGTCAACAGGAACCGGTCGAGGCTGGGATCGACCCGTGTATCGATGATGTACGCCGGCCGCGGGGTGATCGTCACCGCCGACAAGGCCTGATCGATGTTGCCCCGCGAGACCTCGCCCGCGCATACCCCCATCGCATGGGTCGCACCCACGGTGTACGAGATGCAGCCCGGCACCGGGAGCTGGGTCGTCCGTGATCGGAACGCGGGGACCACACCGATCGCGGGGCACTCGGGCGGCGGCGGCGGCGGTAGCGATTCTGGCGACGATCCATCGATCGAAGTCGTCTCGTTCAGGCCGAATACCTGATTACAACCGCACGCGAGGACGAGGACGGCCCACTTCAACTTCATGGTCAGTTCGCGGTCGCGATGCCGAACGTGGTCGGCGATCCTACCTGGAGGGCGGGGCTCATCACCGCACCGCTTTGCATCGTCGCGACGCCGGTGCGCGTGTTGATGCGGATCCGCCCCGCACCACCGCCCCCACCACCGCCGCGCGTCGCGCCGCCGCCGTTGCTGCCGTCGATCATTGCCGCGGACGCGCCACTTCCACCGTCGCCACTCCCACCTCCGCCTGGCGTCCCGCCGAGCGCCGAGGACGAGCCGAGCATGCCCGGCAAGCCAGTTCCCCCCGAGTTCCCGGCACCGCCGCCACCGCCGCCGTTGGCCGCGAGCACCGAGCTCGCGCCGAGGGTCACGCCCGGCGCCTCGAGGAGGATCGTGCCACCGGCACCACCGCCACCGCCGCCACCGCTGCCGGCCTTGCCGCCGCAGCCGCCCGCGTTGATTCCGGATGCGATCGAGATCCCCTTGTTCGACACGAGCTGGAGCGCGCCGCCGCCACCTCCACCCGGTCCACCACCACCGCCGCCCCCGCCACCACCACCACCGCCGACCAGCATCGCGACGTGCGGTGCGCTGAAGCTCGGACCACCGGCCGGCTCGGTCGTGCTGACCTTTCCTCCGTTGCCACCCCGACCGCCATTCCCGCCGCCCCCGCCGCCGGCCTCGATGGCGTTTCCGCCGCCATCGCCCCCGCCGCTCCCGCTCGCGGGGACGCTGTTCGCCCCACCAGCGAAGCCGCCCGGCCCGGCCGCCGAACCGGTGCACGAGCCCTCCAGGTCGAGCAGCGCGCTCACGTTGATCGCGTCGTCGGAGGTGATGGCGAGCCCGTTGGTCCCCACCACCTGGACCGCGCTCAGGATCGTGAGGCTCTTGAACCGGAACACCCCGGTGGTGCCGCGCACCTGGAAGTCGATCCCGTTGATCACCCCGGTACCCGCGGGGCGGATCGAGCAGATCTGCCCCGTGGTGGTCGACCACACGCACGCGGTGCTGGCCGAGATCGTGACGTCGACGAGGCCGGGCATGGAGGCGAGGTCGGTCGCGACCAGGACGTTGGCCGCGGGCGTGATCTGGCTGCAGTGCGCGACGCCCATCGTGCTGCACCCCCACCCACATGGCACATCGATCGGCGGCTGGCCCACCGTGGTGCAGGTTCGCAGCAGCTCACCAGCGACACAGTCGGCCGAGAGGCTCTGGCACGCGCCCGCATCGGGGATGTACGCGTCGGTGGAGGCGTCGGCACCGATCGTCGTCGCGGGCTCTTCGATCCCGAGCAGCTGACGACAACCGACCAGCGCGAGCGCGCTCAGCGCACAGGCAGCGACGAGGCCGGTCCCCACCCGACCACGATACACCTCTCGCTGCGTCGAGAGCGGACGCGTTTCACTGATAGCTGAGGCTGATCACGAAACCGCCCATGCTGTTCATCGGGCTCGACGGCGCGCGATCGGGCGCCACCCAACCGCAGTCGCCATCGGCCCACATCTCGATCACCTGCCCGCTCGGCCACAGCCCGGCAAAGCCAGTGTTGCCGAAATCGCCAGCGATCGAGAACGTAGAAGGCCCGCCCCGGCGCCTCCCCCCCCCCGCGGCCTCGAGACAACCTGCACGGTTATCGAGTACGGTGGTAGTTCGATGCGTCCCGTCGCCGAGCTCGCCCACACCCCCACCAGCCTTCGCGGCGTGTTCTCTGACATCGATGACACGCTCACCCATGACGGCGTCGTGGTCCCCGAGGCCTACGCAGCCCTCGAGCGAGCGCACGCTGCGGGCTTGCGCGTGGTCCTGGTGACCGGCCGTCCCGCAGGCTGGGCGGAGGTCCTCGCGTCGTTGTGGCCGGTCCACGGCGCGATCGCCGAGAACGGCGGCATCGCCTATCTCAAGCGAGGGCGCCGACTCGAGAGGATCTACTTCGCCGAAGGCGAGCCCGCTGACGATGCCCGTCGTCTCGGTGTGCTCGCCGATGACATCCTCGGCAGGTTCTCGTTCGCGCGACGCAGCGACGATAGCAACCTGCGGATCACCGACGCGGCCTTCGACATCGGCGAGACGCAGCAGCTCGAGACCGCACAGATCGAACAGATCACCGCGCGCTGCAGGGAGCTCGGCGCGCGCACCCTCGTGTCCAGCGTACACGCGCATGCCTGCTTCCACCTGGCCGACAAGGCGAAGATGTCCGCACGCGTCGCCGAGATCCTGTGGGAGGAGCCGCCGGCCGAGGTCGCCGCGCACTATGCGTTCATCGGAGATTCGCCCAACGACCAGGCGGCCTTCGCCTTCTTCACCGCCTCGATCGGAGTGGCGAACGTCACGCGATACGCCGCTGACCTGAACCCACCGCCTCGCTATGTCACGCCCTCTCCCTACGGCCGCGGCTTCGCCGAGGCGATCGACGCCATCCTCGGCAGCACGCATCGCTGACGCCATCCGGCGCGAGCCCCCCCCGCCCCCCCGGCCCCCCCCCGGCCCCCGGCCCCCCCCCCCCCCCCCCCCCCCCCCCCCCCCCCCGGCCCCCCCCCGGCCCCCGCGGGGCCCCCCCCGCCCCCGCCCCCCCCCCGGGGGGCCCCCCCCCCCCCCCCCCCCCGGGGCCCCCCCCCGCGCCCCCCCGCCCCCCCCCCCCCCCCGCCCCCCCCCCCCCCCCCCGCCGGGCCGGGGCGGGGGCGCCCCCCGCCCCCCCCCCTCGGCGGTCGCCTCGCAGGTGGTAGAGATCAGAGATGAAGGTCTGCCTGCTCGCCGTCGTCCTGGTCTCGGGCTGCGGCTCCTCGAAGGAAGCGTCCCCCGCCGCGGGTAGCGCGGCCCCCGTCCCGCGCCCGAGCGTCACCGATCCTCTCGGGTACTGCGAGCGCGCACGCGCCGTGATGCTCGGGAGGCGGAAGTGCTTCCCGGAGGACACGTCGATCAAGATGGGGCTCGACGAGATCTCGGAGCTGGAGACCGGTGCACCGGCGGATCCGGATGCGCGCCGCCACGTCGCCGCCAAGTGCGCCGTGATGCTCGACGGCATGATGCGCGCGGAGCAGCCCAAGAACTGTCCGCTCGATGTCACCGACACCGAGCGGAAGGAGCTCGCCGGCTTCCTCTCCGCCTGGTACGGCGAGCGCACGGCCGCTCCCTCCACCGGCAACGCGACCTCGGACGCCGCGGTGGCGAAGCTCGCCGGGCAGCGTGATGCGGCGTGCGCCTGCAAGGACCTCGCGTGCGCGAGGAGCGCCGGGACCGGGCTCGACACGGTTCTCGCGGCGCTGCCTTCCGATACGCCGAAGGCGGACCGCGACGCGGCGACCACGAGGCGCGTCCTGCGGGTCTCGCGGTCCCGCCCCCACCATCTCGCTCACGCGTCGTTTGCTTTTCCCTCTCGTGCCCCCCGCGGGCCCCCAAGCCGTTGCGGGGTGCCTCCTCCGTCGTGTCTCCCCAGGCCCACCTCACATACCTTCGCGTGCGCTCGTTCCGTTCTTCCTGGGGGCCTCTCCTCGTGCTTGTCTGTGCGCCCCGCGCGGCGCCGGGCGAGGACGGCGCCGGTCGCTCCACGGCCGGCTCTGGAGCCGCCCGGCTCCGGGCCGGCTCGGCGGCGCCTGTGCTGCATCACCTCGACGGCCGCCGGCCCCACGCCACGGCGGTACGACCCGCACGACCGCTCGCGACTTCGTGCGCGGTGAATCCTCCGGGCCCGCCGGGTCCGCCCCGCCCGTGCGCCCCGACGCTTCCCCCTTCTCCCTCGACCTACGCGCGCTACACGGCCTTCCTGACCCATACGGAGTTCCCCGACAACGTGGTCCTTCGTCGTCCGGTCGCCCTGACCGAGGCCCAGTGCGGCAGCTTCCAGGACATCTGCGATGACTGGACGCGCGAGTGCGTCGGCGGCTTCCGCGACATCCCCGCCCAGTGGTCCGATCGAGCGGCTGACACTCGGGACGAAGTCCAGCCGGGCGCGATCAGGGTCCGCGAGGTCCGGGCCCGGGGATCGATCACGTCGAACCGGAGCTGCTCGCCTCCCTGCGCCGCGATCACGTACGTGCCGAGCGCCTCGAGGGTCAGCTCCTCGGTCCGCGGGATCGAGATCCTCGCGAGCGTGGCGCCGGTGGTCACGCTGGTGATCAGGATCCCGTAGGGCTTGCCCTCGGGCGCATCGACCATCACGTAGGCATCACCGAGCTCGACGGTGCGATCGAGATCCAGATCGCGTGCGCCCTGAGCGAACGCGCCATGCGGTGCGCCGTCGAGGCCGTAGGTCACGCCGCGCGTCTTGCCATCGCGCGTGATCAGCGCGATCACGACCTGGCTCCCCATGCGGAGCTTGACCTCGGTCGTCGCGTCCGGCTTGCTCTCGAGTTTCTGCCGCGCACGTAGCCGGCCGCCCTGCACATCCCAGAACTCGATGCGCCAGCTCGCGCTGTCGCTGCTCTTGATCGAGATCGCCCCGGCGCGATACGGCCCGTCGACGAACACCTCCGCGATCTCCTCGCCCTCGGCGAGCAAGGGCTTGATCCGCATGCACGCGCGATCCGGCGAGCAGACCTCGGCCGTGTTGTCGACGAGCTCCAGGCGATGGTCATCGTCGTTGACGTCCTGGGAGTGAAACTCGACGGGCGGTGCCACCAGGGCATCTCCTGTCGCATCGGTCGCCTCGACATCGAACACCGGCTCGACGGAGATCAGCGCCCCGGTGTCACGGCGCCAGCGCGCGCAGGTGTCCGCCTTGCTGTCGAAGTTGGTGTCGAAACATGCGCGGAGCTCGTTGCGAGGCGCGCGCAGGTTGACGGCGGTCATCGTGGCCCCCGCGGCGAGGCACGCAGGCGGAGGTGCGACGGGCGCCACCGCGTGATCGGGCTCGGCGGTGGCCGTGGCCGCATCGATCGCAGCGTCGATCGGAGTCTCCTGCGCGACGCGCGGAGGATCCGGTGGCTCGGTGGTGGGTGGTGGCGTCCCCGATGACGAGCCCGAGCTTCCGCAGCCGGCGAGACATGCCAGGACGATCCAGACCTTGCCCATGCGGCAGTCTATCCGCGATTCAGCGCGCCGGGCGTCGGTGCCCGAGCCCGACGACATACACGACGCGCACGCCGCCGCTCAGGAACACGCCACTCGGATCGCCGTGGACCTGGTTACTGATCTCCGCGCGCACCGGAACGTGGAGATCGCCGCTCAGCTGGACCATGACGTGCCGGCCGAGATCGACCCCGATCCATGGCCCCGCCACGATCGCATCGAGGTGCACCGAGCCCTCGCCGGTGGCCTCCGACATCCGCGCGGCGCCGAGTTCCCCGCCCACGCGCCCGGAGACCCAGCCACGCTCGAGCACGCGCGCCCCCGCGAGCAGCTTGCTCGATACCGTCAACGTCGAGCCCACGTTGCTGCGAGATCCGAAGTAGTGCTCGTCGGTACGCACCAGCCCACCGATCGCGAGCTCCCCTTCGATCCCCACGACGAGAGCATCCGTGATCCAGAAGCCCCCATACCCGAAGAAGCCAAGTGTCCCTGGGCCGAGGTCGTTGCCCGTTGCGGGGCGCCCGAGCCCCTCGGCGACATCGTACGAGGCGAGCAGGTCGAACGACGTGCCACCGCCGACCTCGAACCGCCGGTCGTCGGCCTGTGCGGCCGTGGTCGTCAACATGAGCAAGGCCAGGGCGGTTACGCGCACGACACATCGTAGCGCGGTCAGCGTGCCCAGTACGCCTCGTCGTCGAGCCCTTCCTCGCGCTCCGGTAGGCCACGGGTGAGCCGCGGTGCGGCCTGCGCGAGCACCTCGTAGCTGACGCGGTTCGCGTAGCGACACACCTGGCTCATCGACGAGTACGTGAAGAACTCGCGCACGTGCTTCGCCGAGTTCGGCACCCGCGCATGGTGGTACCGGTTCGCCGCCATGTCGTGCAGCAGCGCAGACAGGGCGGCATCGCCCGCACCGTTCGTGCTCGTGATCCGCTGGGGCCCACCGTGGTACGGCGCGATCTGGGCGAAGACCTTGACCGGCGTGGTGCACCTCGCGCGCGCCATCGGCCGGCTGAACTCGTAGCGGTTGAACTCGGGGATCGCGCCGGGCAGCAGGGGATAGCGGGTCTCGCGCTTCACCGCGTCGTCGGTGTAACCGGCGAGGTACAGCCCCGTGGCGCCGGCGGTGCACAGCACGAGATCGGTCAGCTCCAGCGCACGTTCGCACGCGAGCAGAGGATCGGCCTCCCCGGTCAGCGCCTCGCCCTCCTCCTCGTTCATCGCGACGAGATCGACGTGCTCGCTGATGAACGCCCGCCAGAACTCCGGGCGCTCAGCGATCACGAACCGGGTCCCGAGCGTCAGCACGACCGGCACGTCCTGCGCACGGGCCAGGCTCACCGCCCGCAGCGTGGCCTCGGGCATCGGATCGCCGGGCTTGCAGCGCATCAGGTACGCCGAGATCACGAGAGCCGAGGCGTGCTCGAAGACCTGGGGCGGGATGCTCTCCGGCCGGAGCGCGTTCATCTTGCCCTCGCTGATCGCGAAGGTGCGCTCGCCATCGGGCGTGACCAGCGCGAAGCACCGTCCGATCGGCCCGTCCACCGGCTGCAGGTGATCGAGGTTGACGCGGCTCGAGGTGTTGGAGAGGTAGCGATAGCCCGAGGTCCCGAGCCGGATCTCCTCGCTCATCACGCCGAGCAGGATCGAGGCATCGTCCGCGAGCACGGAGTAGTTGTGGAGCGTGTTGCCCACGGTGCCGCCGGCGAACTCGAACGAGATCAGCTTCTCGGCGAGGAGCTCGTCGTACAGCTGGGCGGCGAGCTCGTTCGGGATCACGGTGGACGCGCCGCGAGGCAGCGCATAGCGCGCGAGCAGCTGGTCCGGAACGCGTGCATCGATGTCGACGAGCGTCTGATCGACGCCGACGACGTGGGTCCCCGGGGCGGGCCCTTCGAGCCCCACCGCCTGGAACAGCGGATCGCGCGCGTGGACCGGGAAGTAGTGCTTGTGCTTGCGACGGCCGGGGAAGCGCACGGGACCGCAGCGTAGCACCCGCCTTCGTTCGCCACCCGAAGGTCTCGCGTGTTGTCGCGCGTCGTGTAGGTTGTGCCCCATGCCGCTCCACGGACGAGGAACGCACTACAGCTCGGCGCGCCACGCCGTGGAGTGGGCGCTCGGCCTCGCGTACCGCGGCAACTGGCCCTCGCGGGTGGTGCGCGCCCTCGGCATGCAGCGGCGCGTTCAGGTCCGGCATCACCGGATCGCCACGCCACGCTGGCCACGCGACGTGCGACCGCTGCGCGTGGCCTTCATCTCGGACCTCCACGCGGGCCCCACCACGCACCCGACCTTGCTGGATGAGGCGTTCGACGTGCTCGCGGCCACCGCGGCGGACGTGGTCCTGCTCGGCGGCGATTACATCTTCCTCTCCGCCACGTACATCTCCGCGATCGAGCAGCGGCTCCACCGGATCGCGCCGCCGTTCGGGATGTTCGGCGTGCTCGGCAATCATGATCTGTGGGCCGATGACGCGGCCATCGTGAACGCCCTCGAGCGCGGAGGCGCGCGCATGCTCGTCAACGAGCGCGTGACGCTGCCGGCCCCGTTCGCGCACGTGACGCTCGCTGGCCTCGACGATCCATGGACCGGGATCCGCCCGACCTCGCCGGTGTTCGAGGATGACCAGCAGGTCCGCGTCATCCTCACCCACGCGCCCGAGATGATGATGCACCTCGGAGAGCAGCCGTTCGAGCTCGCGGTGTGTGGGCACACCCACGGCGGCCACATCGCGCTACCCGGCGGCATCCCGATCCTCGTGCCCGGCCCGCTCTCGCGCCGCCACGCGCACGGCCGGTTCGATTTCGCCGACGGCCGTACGCTGATCGTGAGCCGCGGGATCGGTGGCACCGAGGTGGCGCTCCGCCTCAACGCCGATCCGGACATCCTCGTCGTCGAGCTCGGTGCGTAGCTGACGCGGTCAGTGGCCCAGCCAGCGGCCGTCGAGCGGCACACCGCCCCCCATCTCGCCGTCTCGTACTGGCAGATCAGGGCCAGCTGTCCCGTGCGGCTCACCGGTGGTGTCCGACTAGAGCTCCCCCCTGGCTGAGAACTCGATCCGCACCCCCCGAACCAGGTCACGACCTTCGCCCGCTGCCCCTGGCGCACCGAACACGACCGTCTTGGCGCCTCCCTTCATCCCCGGTGGGGAGTGGCGCCTTCTGCAACACGATGACCGTCCCGACGGCACGCCCCGCTTCTGGCTTGGCCGAGAGCGCGACGGCGACCTCGGGGATCTCCTTCTGCTGCCGTTGTCCTCGTAGCCCCCGGCCCGGAAGCTCGACCTCGGCGGTCTCCCCCCCCGTCGCGATGGGGCGATGGTTCGATCCACTGCACCCCGGGACCAGCGCGACCACGATCAGCAGGGGACGACATCTCGTGAGGATCACCCGCCGAGGGTACACCGTGCGCTGCGGACGGGTCAGACGCCGACGACGTAGCGCGCGACCTGCAGCGGCCGCAGTGGCTCGCGGGATCCGAACGCCGTGACGGTCGTCTTGTCGGGATCGATGTACGTCCCGAACAGCCGATCCCACAGCGTGAACACGGTGCCGTAGTTGCCGTCGTGCTGCTCGGCGTCGGCGCTGTGGTGGATCTGGTGATAGCGCGGCGTGACGAACAGCTTCTCGAGCCAGTTCGAGCGCCACGCCACGTTCATGTGCATCCAGTGGTTGGTCAAGATCCCGGCGACCATGAGCCCGTGAAACACCGGCAGCTGCGCGCCGACGAGCAAGGGCGCGACGAAGATGTACGGAACGTTGAACAGCATCTGCTGCGGGATCGTGGCGCGCACGCCGGAGAGCCACCACAGCTGCGTCACCGAGTGATGGAAGCGGTGCACGCGCCAGATGTGTCGGGTGTGCATCAAGCGGTGCATCCAGTACGCACCGAGATCGCCGAGCAGGTAGTACGCGACGAGCCGCAGCGGCAGTGGAATGTCGAGCAGGAGCTGCGTGCCGCGGAGGTGCGGGAGGTAGCTGATCAGCCGGTACGCCGCTCCATAGAAGAACAGCTGGAACAGCGCGCAGGCCACCAGGTCCAGCGGCAGCGCATCGAGGCGCCAGTAGCGCAGCTTCCGCGCCGGGCGGACGAGCTCCACGACGGTGCACGCGAGGCCGATCCCCACGTACAAGCTCCAGAACAGCCAGAACCGGCTCACCCGGCTTCGATGGTCGCACGCCGGAGCCGCTGCGTGCGCGGATGTTCTCTGGCCTCAGCGCGCGGGCGCGACGACCCGGAGCTGCGCCTGCTCGGCGATCGTCAGGTTGAGGTACTTCTGCTGCACGAGCTGCGGGGTCGCCTGCACCTCGAGTGTCTTGCCCTTGAACGATCCTGGCGCCGCCTTGCCGGCGAGCTGCTTCCACACGGCGATCGGGATCAACACCGAGAGCATCTGGTAGCGACCGTCCTTGCTCGCGCCGATCTGCAGGAACACCGTGGCCGTGTTCATCATCCCGCCGTACGAGACGGTGCCACGCACGAGGCTCGGCACCCCGATCGCACCGACCATCGCCGCATCGTCATTCGCATCGAGCCGGCGCAGCGCGATGGTCCGGAAGCTCCAACTCCAGGTCTTGGCCGTGCCCTTCCACGTCGCCTCGATCCGGATCGTGTAGCGCTGGTCCGGCGCCAGTGCGCGCTTCGGGATCACACTCACCACGCCGTACTGCCCGAACGAGGTGGCCGGATGCTCGGGGTCCGAGAGGTGGAACGGGACCTTCGCTCCGGCGGCATCGACGAGTGCCGCGCGCACGCCCGTGACCTCGTCGAACGCGGGGAACTGCAGCGTGATCGGATACCCGCCGGTCCCCTGCCCCGGGATCGGGTTCGGGATCTCGTTGCCGTACTCGAGTGGCACCGTGGTCTGATCCGCCGCGGGATAGCGGACCGGCCAGGCGCCGAGCTTCGTCGATTCGCCGAACATCAGCGCCGCCATCAGCGAGCCATCGGGCAGCGCCGCATAGCCGATGCCGATCGTCTTGAGGCCTGGATCGAGCATCGGGCGCCGGTGATAGATGCCCGCCATCCAGCCATCGATCGCGAGGCCGAGATCCGCCACACCGGGAAACAGATCCGCGGCCTTCCCGCACTTCGCGCCCGCGGGTGTTGCTCCCGGCAAGTCGGGCCGCTGCTTGTGCGCCTCGAGCCCGACCATCGCGTCGGTGCCTGCATTCTTCAGCATGTACTGCGCGTGCTCCATGCAGCCCTTGCTGAGCGCTGCATCGATGCGAACCGCCCCGAGCCCGGCCGCAGCGCGATAGGCGTTGACGCGCTCGAGCGCCCCGGCCTCCGGCGGCGCGGCCACGGCGGTGTGGGTCACCAGCACGAGGAGCGCGACGACCGCGACGAGCCAGGGGCGAGGCATACGTTCACTGTAGGACGGGCGCGGCCCCCACGCATTCACGACCGCCCGGGCGATCGCGTTCGTGAGCCACGGCACGCCGCTGCTGACGATGCCGCGCAGCTTCTGCGGTGGGCGCCCCCTCGTCGGAGCCGGGCCACTTGCGCTACCGTCTCTGCATGCGAGTCCCTTTGACCGTGCGCGACTTCCTCGACCGTGCCGAACAGGTCTACGGCGACCGGATCGGCGTCGTCGACGAACCGGACCAGCCGGCGCGGAGCTGGGGGGCGATCACGTACGGCGAGCTCGCGCGTCGTGCACGGTCGTTCGCGGCCGCGCTCGACGCGCTCGGCATCGGCCAGGGAGAGCGCATCGCGATCGTGTCGCCTAACTCGGCGCGCTGGATCGCGGCGCTCTACGGAGCCTGCATCTCCGGGCGGATCTTGGTCCCGATCAACTTCCGCCTGCACGCCCACGAGATCACGTACATCGTCGAGCACTCCGGTGCGCGCGTGTTGTTGCTCGACCCGGAGCTCGAGGAGGATCTCGCCGCGGTCCCCGTCGAACATCGGTTCGTGCTCGGAGAGGCCTCCGACGCCCAGCTGTTCGAGCAGACCCAGGCGCCCAACCTGATCGAGATCGACGAGGACAGTGTCGCCACGCTCAACTACACGAGCGGGACCACCGCACGCCCCAAGGGCGTCCAGCTCACGCATCGCAACCTCTGGCTCAACGCCACGACGTTTGGCTGGCACGCCGGCGTGTCCGATCGCGACTGCTTCCTCCACGTGGTCCCGATCTTCCACTGCAACGGGTGGGGGATGCCGTTCGCACTGGCCGCGATGGGCGTGCCTCAGGTGATCCTGCGCAAGGTCAGCGGCGCCGAGCTGCTGCGGCGCGTCGACAAGCATGGTGTGACGTTCCTCGGTGGCGCACCCGCTGTCGTCAACGGGGTGCTCGATGCGGCCCAGGGCCTCGCCGCGGTCCCGGGCCGAGGCAAGACCCGGATCCTGGTCGCCGGAGCACCGCCGCCCACGCGCACCATCGAGCGCGTCGAGACCGAGCTCGGCTGGGAGTTCATCCAGCTCTATGGCCTCACCGAGACCTCGCCGCTGCTCACGATGAATCGCCTCCGCGCGGAGTATGACGACCTCAGCCCGGCCGCGCGTGCCGCGAAGCTCGGGCGAGCCGGTGCTCCCGTGATCGGTGCCCGCGTGCGCGTCGATGCACAAGGCGAGGTCCTCGCTCGCGCGAACGTGGTGATGGCGGGGTACTGGAACGATCCCGTGGCGACCAACGCCGCGATCGTCGACGGCTGGTTCCACACCGGTGACGGCGGCATGCTCGACGAGGGCGGCTACGTCTCGATCTCCGATCGCAAGAAGGACGTGATCATCACCGGCGGTGAGAACGTCAGCTCGATCGAGGTCGAGGACTGCTTGGCCGCCCATGCCACCGTCGATGCGGTGGCGGTGATCGGCGTCCCCGACGAGAAGTGGGGCGAGACCGTGAAGGCGCTCGTCGTGCTCCGCCCGGGTGCGACCACCTCCGAGATCGAGTTGATCGCTCACTGTCGCGCGCACCTCGCCCACTACAAGTGCCCCACGTCGATCGAGATCCGCGCGGAGCTCGCACGAACCGCCACCGGCAAGCTCCAGAAGTTCCTGCTGCGCGCGCCCTACTGGGTGGGTCGGACGCGTCAGGTGAGCTGACCCTCGCCCCCGCCCGCGACGAACAACTACGGCCTGGGAAGTGTCGAACTGACTGCCCGCTAGGACATCGGCCCGGACGCTGGCATAGATGGACATGGCCGAAGACCTCGCGCGCGTACTCTCGTACTGGTTCGGCGAGCCGCGAGAACGGTTAGGCACGTCAGCGCAGCGTTGGTTCAAGAAGGACGCCGCCGTTGACGACGAGATCCGCGAGCGCTTCCTCCCTCTCATGGAGCGCGCTCAGCGCGGTGAGCTCGTCGCCTGGACCGAGGGCAGCGACGCGGCACGCGGGTCGCTGGCGCTCATCGTGCTCCTCGATCAGATGTCGCGAAACGTCTACCGAGGATCGCCCCGGTCATTCGAACAGGACGGCCGCGCTCTCGCGGTCTGTCTCGGCGGCCTCGGCTCCGGCCTGGATCTCGAGCTCGCAATCTCCGAGCGCTACATGTTCTACATGCCGCTGATGCACGCGGAGGACGCCATCGTGCAGCGGCGGTGCGTCGAGCGGTTCGAGGTCCTCGCCCGGGACGCAGCGCGGGCCGACGAGCCCGCGGGGGAGATCGCCGTCCTCTCGATGGCAAGGGAGTACGCCGAGAAGCACGCGCTGATTATCGAGCGCTTCGGGCGGTTTCCGCACCGGAACGAGATCTTGGGGCGAGCCTCGACCGACCAGGAGCTCGAGTTCTTGAAGCAGCCCGGCTCGAGCTTCTGACGCCTACACTCCTACCTCATGTCGGAGCTCGCGAGCGCAGTCTGCTCGATCACCATCACCCAGCGACGGCGGTTCTTCTGGGCCGCATGGTGGACGCGGCCGCCGCGCGAGGCGCCTTTCGCGAAGCCCGATGCGTCGAGCGGCGGCGAACAACTTGGTCCTACATCGACGCCGCAGGGTCGCGCTCGGCAAGCCAGCGTACGCGAGCGTCGAGGCCGGCCCACCTGAACCAGATCTGGAACGGCATGATGAGCACGAGCGTGCCGCCGATGAGCGCGGGGACGAGCCACGCGACCAAGGCCTTGTCGCGTGGGCGCATGTTGAGATCGAACCACGTCGGTGCGAAGCCGAGCACGAACCCGATCGACATCATAAGAACCGCGATGATCACAAATGAGCGGAAGAACCGCCACACCCCACACCCATCTCGCAGCTGGCACTTCGGGCACTTCGCGCGAGCCAGCGTGCGGCCGATGTCGAGCCGCGCATCCGCGCGTGCACGTGCGTGCGCCGTGCCACCCGAGTTGAGAATGCTCTGGACCCCTTCCCCGACGCCCGTCACTTCCGCCCGCGCGCGGTGACCGCAATGAACACACCGAAACTCCGCCGTCGCCGTGGCTGTCGCGGTGGCCTGGTAGCCGAGGGTCACGCTCATGGACGGACCATAGGAGAGTCGCCCTGGAGCCGCGAAGGCTTTCTCGGCGGCGTCTCAAACTATCGTGGGGACGCGTCAGATGAGCTTAACGTCGACCGTCACTGAAGGTAGGGCGCGAGGCCAAACGGTGCGGTGAACGAGAGCTTGCCGCTCGCGAGTAGATCGAGGCTCGCGCGCGCGTTGTCGATCGCCACCTTGGCCGCCCCCGCTGGCTTGTCCTTCGCGAGCGCCTCGTCGAGCGCCTTGTACGCCCCGGCGTACGCGACCGCATCGTGCAGGTACGCCGCGATCACCGTGCGATCGTACGCGAGCGCGACCCGAAGCTCGGGTGCGGGCTCCTGAACTGTCTCGAGGTATGCGAGGACCTGCTTGGCGTGGGACGGGTTGTTGTAAACGTCGAGGATCTTGTCCTGATGCGGCTCGAACGATCAGCAGCGCAACACGACCCCGCCCGCCGAGCTCCAGCACGGACAAGGTGGCCGCATCGCGTAGCCCATCAGCATGGCGCTCGACATCCGATCGGGATGCCTGACCTTCCTGCCCGTCTTGACCGCAAACGGATCGCAGGGTTGACCGTGCATGTTCTCGCACCCACGCGCGACGAACTCGTCGACCATCGTCCATTCGGTCGTGTCGACGATGGCGATCGTGGTGGGACCGAGATCGACCACGTCATCCTCTGCGCTCAGCTGCGCGGCGATCCTGGCTGCGGCGGCCTTCGACGCTGGTGCATCGACGATCGCGAACGTTGCCTGGGCCCAGGTCCAGAACGTGGCGCTCACCGGATCGTCGGCGCCGGGGCGCACGGCGGTCCCGGCACGCACCGGTGTGGGCGAGAGCGCGTCGCCCGCGCACCCCCTGCCCCGCGCCCCCGCCCGAGGCCGCAATCCACCACGAGCCCAACCGAGCAGCAGCACCAGCCCCACAGCGCCTTGGTGCGCGACGTGGGTGGTCTTGAACAGGTGCGATCACACTCGCTCCGCCTCCGCGACGAGCTCGTAGCGCCAGGTCAACAGCCTGCCATCGCCGCGAGCTTCGCAACGGTGTTGAGGTTACGCCCCGTCCCGCGGCTTGCGAGTGGGACCTTCAGCTTCGACACGCCCTGCCCCTCGGCGTAGTGGATGTAGAGCTCCCGACCGTGGAGCTCGAGCTGCTCACCACCCGGCGCGTTCACGCCGGCGAGCGCGTCCGCGGGTAGCGGCTCGTCGTAGAACATCACGATCACCCGGTTCGGCGGCGCGCTCTTGAACGGGTTGTCCGCGAGCACGCGCGTGAGCGCAGCCGCGTCGCGCAGGATCACCCCCACGGGCTTGCCGAGCTTTGCGGCGAGTGCCTTCTCGAGCGTGGCCTTGACCTTGGCTTCGCCGGCGCGGCTGCCGAACACCACGTTGCCGCTCTGGATATACGTCTTCACGTCCGTGAACCCGGCGCGCTCGCACAGCTTGACCAGATCGGTCATCGCAAGCTTGCCGGTGCCACCGACGTTGACTGCGCGCAGGAGAGCAATGAACACGTAGGTACCTGCCTTAGAGCTGAGGGATCGCGCTGAGCTCGCCGCGCTCGAGCGACGGATCAGGCGCCGGTCTGCTTCCAGCCGTCGAGCGCGGTGATCCGGCCGAGCCACGCCTCGACGTTCGGGAACTCCGCAACCGGAACATCCGCCTGCTTGGCGTACATCAGCGACGACGCGACGGTCAGATCCGCGAGCGTCAGCGCGTTGCCGACGAGGTACTGCTTGCCCTTGAGGCGCGCGTCGAGCACCGCGCCGAACCGGCGGAAGTTCGCGAGCGCCTCGGTGATCTTCGCCTCGTTCGGCTCGCCGAGCCCCATCATCTTCTTGAGGATCCGCTCGAACGCGAGCGTGGCGCACTGGGGCGAGAAGTGCGACGCATCCCAGAACTGCCAGCGCGTGACGTCGGCGCGCGCCATCTCATCTTTCGGGAGCAACCCGGACTCGGGCTTCTTCGACGCGAGGTACTGCATGATCGCGCGCGACTCCGTGAGCGCGAACTCGCCATCGACGAGGGTCGGGACGGCGCCATTGGGATTGAGCGCCAGGAACTCGGGGCTCTTGTGCTCTCCCTTGGAAAAATCGAGCAGCTTCTCCTCGAGCGTGATGCCGAGGACGGCGGCCGTGAGACGAACGCGCCGAACGTTCGGCGACAACGGGTTGTGATAGAGCTTCATGTTGGGTAGCCCGAGCAAGCGCCGCGGGCTCGCGCGCGTCAAGCGCGGCGCTCCAGATTTGAAGCTCGGGAGTCAGGCGAGCGCGACGACGAGCTGGGACCCGTCGTAGAAGCCCTGCCCATCTGACTGGGTCAGGCCGGCAGACAACGCCGGCAGCACGGTCCACAGCGGGCTGATCAGATCCCACGTCACGGCCGGGTCACGCTCGCCATCGAGCACGCGCAACGTGACGATCGCCTTGGTGCCCCGCAGCCGGGCGATCACCTGGCGGGCCGCCGGCGTCCCGACGCGCTCGAGCTCGCCGATCTTCGATGCGAGATCCTCGGCGAACAGATCGCTCCCCGAGGCGCTGATCTCGAGCTCGCCGAGCAGTTCGGGCCCGCGCATCAGCTCGCCGCCATCGATCTTGAATTGCGGATCGACACCGGCCAGATTGGTGCCGATCGCCTTGAGGAGGACCGGCTGGTCGGCGAAGTAGCGAACGTAGTAACTCACGAGTTGGACAGGAATATCACGTTGGCCGGCCGTCGCCAGCCCCAACTCACGCCGGTTTTCTCGCCCATCCGACCGACGAGGATTTGATACCCTGTACCCGCCATGCGACGAGGAGCCGTGCTCGCGCTGTTGCTCGCGCTGGGCTGCGGCAACGACCGAGCGGTGGGTAGCGCCGGGATCGGCCCCGCGCCGCTCCGACGGCTGAGCAACACCGAGTACCTCTACGCCGTGGGCGACCTGTTCCCGGCGCTCCATCCGGCGCTGCCGCCGCTGCCCGCCGACAACTCGGTCTCTGGGTTCGACAACGAGGTCGAGGCCCAGGCGCCGTCGGACGTGCGGATCGCGCGGTTCGAGGCGATCGCGAACCTCTACGCCGCGGCCGCGACGCAGGACACCGCGGCGGTCGCGACCATCACCGGCTGCGCGGACTGGGCCACGCCGACCCAGGCCGCGGCGTGCAGCACGGCCTTCATCCGGACCACCGGGGCGCGGATGTTTCGTCGCCCGCTGACCATCGAGGAGGAGGCGCACTTCACGCAGCGCTTCACCTCGTGGGCGACCGCCGTGGACTTCCCTGCGGCGGTGCAGCTGACCCTCAGCGCGATGCTGCAAGCACCGCAGTTCCTCTA
>JADKKI010000059.1 GCA_016720595.1 Myxococcales bacterium | reverse complement strand
CGCGATCACGATCGAGCGCCGCCTCGTCCAACTGGCGGCTCCGCTGGTGGCGGGCGCCGCCCGCGAGAAGCTGTTCGGGCGCGGATCGCGGACGGCCTGAGCCAGATCGTCGAAATCGCGCCGCCGCGAGGCCCGCGCTGAGCATGCTGACCGAGCTGTGGACCGGCACGTCTCCCGCCACCGTGACGTGCAGCGACAGCTCCGGGATCAGGTGCCACTTCGCACCGAACCGCCAGTCAAAGCCGACGAAGCCACCGACCAGCGCATCGCCTGCGGTGCCGCTGCTTACCTAAGCGGGCGCAGCAGCGAGAACGTGGTCATCGGTCCCATGTTCCACGCCCAGGTCGGCGAGCGCCGCTTGGTCGCTACGTGGGCGCCGAGGCGCGCCTGGGTGAGCCCGCAGCGCTGGTCGGGCTGGTCTCGTCGGTCTTCACGCCGCCGAGCGATCCGGCAGCGCCCACGACCAGCGGCCTTCGCCGAGAGCTGCTGGCGGATGCTGAGCTGGATGCCGAGCGTGGAGAGCTTGAGCCCAGTGACGGTCTCGCCGCGGAGCCCACGCCGTGCGGCCACCTCGAACGTGCCGGTCGGCGTCTTGGCCTGCTGCGGCCGATCGTCGAAGCCGCCGACGCCTGCGGCGATCATCCCCGCCACTTGCCGCGCGGCAGCACATCGGCTGACTGATAGGTCGTGACCGAGCCGCACGCCGTGACGAGCACGACGAACGCGCAGAGCTGTGCGCTACGGATGGACATGGGCGTCGAAGAAGTCGAACAGGTCCGCGTTGTCGACCTCGAGACTGACGCGGCCGATCTGGTCCTCGTCGAGGTACGGGTTGCCGCTGGGCCAGGTGTGCCCGCCGCCCTCCACCACGAACAGCTCGGTGCTCGCGGCGCAGCCCCTGCCACGTGCGGATCACGAGAGACGTCCCGTCGTTCGCGTCGCGCTCCGGCCGCGGCGTCTCGAGTACCGTCGCGGAGCAGCCGTTGCGCATCCGCCAGCCCTCCATCGTGGTGGCCACGCTGGTCTTCGGCCGCCCATCATCCTGCAGGCAGGTCTGCGTGCCGCCCAGAAACCCCCAGCACGGATCCTCGGTGCCGGATCTGCCGCACCGGCACGGGCGTGGTGCACGGCCCACCATCGTCTGCGAACTCGTTCGCGCCCGAGACGCTGATCGCCGCGATCCGATCATCGGGCAGCTCGCACGCGAGGCGGCGGTGGGCTCATCGCGCCACTGTTCGAGATCCGGGTGACGTAGATCCGATGGTCGTCGACTGACGCCGCGGACCTGCGCCATCAGATCGTTGAAGTAGCGGATGTCGTCGACGCGTGACTTGCATGCCGGGCCGCTCGTGCACTGCAGATCGTTGCCGCCGTTGCCGTTCCACGTGCGGATGTTGCGGAGCGGACGCTGACCAGTGCCATCGGGGATGACGACGGGCGTAGCCGCGCGACGCCGCGAACGGCACGAAGCACGCGGGCTGTCCCCGTCACCGCCCGGCACGTCGACTTGTTCGGAGCCTTCTGGCGACTGCCACCGCCGCCGTGAGCAGCACCACCACGGGCAGCGGCGAGCGGCCGTCCCACGAGCCCGGAACGTCGAGCTCGAACGCGCGATCGAACCAGTTGGGTACGATGCACTCGTGCGTGCTCGCGGGCGCGATCAGATCGCCACGGCACTCGCCGTGCTGATCCGCGCTGCAGGCCGCGAGGAGCAGGAGGCTGGCAAGGCGCCGGCTCAAAATCGCCCGAGCATGGTGAGGCCCACGGCTTCGTTCTGGCTCCACGGCACCACCGCGAGACCATCCAGCTCCGGTGCACCCACCGAGCGACGTGCGGCGCCGATGATCCCGTAGGCCGTGACGGCGACCTTGAACGCGAGGGCACGCACGTCGAGCTCGTCCGCGCCCGCAATGGGACGTCCCTGGTCTCGTGGGATCGTAGCGGCGAGGTGCGACCGCGAGCGCGGGCGAGGGCCGCGGCGTGGCCACGCGTGCACGCTCCACCACCGTGGGAAGTGAGTCGAGGACTCGCGCGAGCTGGCGCGGAGCTCGTGTGGCATCGCGCGCCGCGACCGATCCCGACGCCTGCTCGACCACGATCGCGCGTCCGGGCGTCCACGCCTTGGTCGCGAGCGCGATCCAACTCTTACGCACCAGTGTCGATGCGCGGTTGCTGGCGCGGCGAACAGGATCGGCGGAGGCGGCCTGGAGCTGAAGCCTCGCGTGACCAGGTCCTCGACATCGTGGATCGGGGCGACGCCCGCCGCCACCGTTGCATTGCACGTGCAGACGAGGGGCCTGGCGGCGGCAGTAGGGTCGCCAGGCCGGTGGCGTGATAGGCGTCTGCAGCCGCACGAGTCACTCCGACACAGCACGTCCCCGCGGAGACAGCTGCTCGGCGCCGGGCAGCTCCCACCGCCGGGATCCGAGTTGAGGTCCGCCACCTGCTTCAGCTCGTAGACGACGACGACGAGCCCCACCGCGAGCACGATCAGGATCACGACCCGTCCGGGCGTGATCCCGGCCTGGGCAGGCGGGTCGGCCTCCGCGGTGGCCTTCGCGAAGGTTCCGGTGCTGGTCTCGAAGTTGAACGGAGCCTCGTTGCCACGGCTCGAGATGCGAGGGTTCTCGCGGCAGTGCACGCGCACGGTGAACGGGCCCTCGGTCAGAAATGTCAGGGTATTGCCGTCGAGCCGGGCCCGGGGACCGTTGGGGCCCAGGTTGTCCTCGAGATCGTAGGCCGGCGTGCACGGGGTGGTCGACGTGCCTTGTGTCGAGTTGCCATACCCGTCGCGGATGTTTGCACCGAGATGGAGCACGGACCCGGGCTTGTACTGGGCGTGGACGAAGTCCTGCCCGGAGCCGTCAGTGATGACGAGGCTGATGCTGGTCGGAACGCCAGGTGAAGGTCCTACGGGCGTTCCGTTCGGCGGAGGATTCGCGTTCGGCGGAGGATTCGCGTTCAGCGGAGGATTCGCGTTCGGCGGAGGATTCGCGTTCGGCGGAGGATTCGCGTTCGGCGCAGGGTTCCCGTTCGGCGCCGGGTTTCCGTTCGGTGCGGGGTTTCCGTTCGGCGCGGGGTTTCCGTTCGGTGCAGGGGTTTTGCCGGCGCCGGGTTTCCGTTCGGTGCGGGGTTTCCGTTCGGCGCGGGGTTTCCGTTCGGTGCAGGATTTCCGTTCGGCGCCGGATTTCCGTTCGGTGCAGGATTTCCGTTCGGTGCGGGATTTCCGTTCGGTGCAGGATTTCCGTTCGGCGCCGGATTTCCGTTCGGCGCAGGGTTTCCGTTCGGAGCACCGCCACCTGGTGGCGTGACGCTGGTCGGCCCACCGCTCGGTGGTGGCTCGCCCCACGATGCAACGGTGGGCTGGACAGGTGGCCCACCCGAGGTCGGGGCTGGCGCCGTCGGCGGAGCCGCGACCGAGGCACAGCTGGTCCACGCAGCGACCGCGAGAGCGAACACGATTCCCCGGAGCGCGCGATGCCGCATGGCGGTCCCCCCGATGACGCCGACCGTTCGTCGACGCAGTTCACCACCGTATCATGCGGGTGAGCTGCTCCCGCAGCGGTGCAGGATCAACACCTGCTGCGGGCTCAGGCTCGTGGAGTGCCATGCGTGTCGTACATGCACGCCGATCCGCGCTGGGTGTAAGCCCTCCGCGGATTCCGGGATCTTGCGGCTGGGCGCCCCCAAGATCCGTTCGATCGTCGCGCAAGTCCGTGTACGTGGTTGGCACCGATCGTGGAGAACGATCAGGCATGCGGCACATCCTCGTAGGTCTCCTCCTGGCGGCGTCGGCGTGTACGGGATCGATCGATGGAGGCACCAGTGGCGACGACATGCCGCCGCCTTCCAACGATGTTCAAGATCACCGTGCGCGATGGGTACACGCCGCAGGCTCGGCGTCCTAGTGATCTTCCAGGACGCGAGCGATGCCGCGCTCGCCGACACGCTGACCGATGCGATGGGCTTCGCGAAGTTCGAGATGGCGAGAGGCAACGTCACCGTGATCCGGACGTACCCGCCGGCCACGCCGCCCGCGGAGCGCAAGCTGCCCGAGGTCTACACGTACGTCGGCGTCAAGGCGAACGACAAGCTCGAGCTCGGCAACACCCTCGCCCTCGGCGCGTCGCCCGGCGCGATCGTGGTGAAGGTGCCAGAGGCCGCGCAGGGCACCGTGAAGGTCTCGACGCCGTGTGGCTCTGGTCAGGGCACCGCGCCGAACGTCGCGATCACCGTGACCAACTGCCCGGCGATGGTCGACTTCTACGTCACCGATCAGGATCAGTCGTCGTTCTACAAGAAGGCGCCGTACGCGGAGAACGTCGACCTCGGGCTCGAGCCGCTGTCGGGCAACCTCGCCGCCACGATCTCGTCGCGCAACGTCCCGGCCAACACGTCGGTCACCGTGGAGCAGCGGATCGTGGCCGGCGCGTTCCAGCTGTTCAGCTCCTGGGCAAGCGCGTGGACACCAACCCGCCACGGTGAACGTGCCGAACCTCCAGGGCGTGGATCAGCTCGTGATCTCGACGCTCGACACCAACGGCCGCGGCAAGCAGATGATCGCGGACCGCTCTGCGTACGCGGCGTCGCCGGTGATCGTCGATGCCACCGTGGGCCTGATCCCGTACGTGATGGGCAACCCGACCTACGCGCCGACCGGGGTGACCTGGGTCGAGGAAGGCGCGGGCACCGCCGATGCCGTGATCGTGATGATGAACGTGACCCGCGGTGGTCCGCCCTCGCTCGACAACGAGTACGTCCGCACGATCATCGCGCCGCACACCGGGCTCACGCTGCGCATCCCCTCGGTGCCCGACGCCAGCTACAACCCGGCGATGATCGATCAGATCGCCGGGACGCACGCCCTGGTCACCGCGACCGGTGGCTACGACACGCTCCGCGGCAAGGCGTTCTCGGTCGCCAACGTCGTCGAGACCGCGAAGCTCGACGGTCGCGTGACGATGTCGTACGCGGGCAACCCGCCCACCCGCTGAGCGCCCCGAGGCTGACGGGCGCCGTCGCCTCAGCACTGGATCGCGGACAACCGTTTGCGGCAGGCGGAGTTGCCGCTGAAGTCGGCTCGTTCGCGCATCGCGCCACGAGCGCACGGCGAATGCTGCACATCGTGCGCAGGCATCGCGGGTTGCGCTGCGATCCAGGGCGTTTGGCGACGGTATCCCGCGTGCACGTGGGCAAGCGCATCGCCTCATGCCTCGCCTTGCTTACGTTCACGTCCTCGCGCTCGCCTCTGCCCTCGCCTCCTCCGTCGCGTCCTGTGTCGCCTCCGGCGGCACCGCCTCCGAGCCCACCGATCCGAACCTCGCCCTCGCGGCGCAGGATGCGGTCGCCGAGACCGGTAGCGGCTGGGACGTCGGCCCGACCCTGCACGTCGGAGAGCGCGTCCGCGGCCACGCCGCCGTCAACGGCCGACGGGTCTACCCGGTGTGGATCGCCGGCTCGTCCGCAGCGCCGGTCCCGCTCGATGTCGTCGCCACCGCGGCCGATGGCAGCGATGTCCGGATCGCCGTGCTCGGCCCACTGCGCGGCGGCACCCGCCCCGTGCTCGGTGCGGGTGGCTATGCCCAGCCGCGCGGCAACGTGGAGCTCTCGATCGATGTGGCCACCGCCGGTGAGCACCTGATCGTCGTCGGCGCGTTCGACCTCGCGAGCGAGAGCGCGTTCGACGTGGCCACCCACTGCGAGACCTGCGAGCCCGGCGTCACCGACATCCTCGCGGCGCCCAAGGCCGGCGCCCTCGTCGGCACCGGTGATCGGATCCTCCACGGGGTGCTCGGTGACGTGCTCGCCGATCGCACGGACGACGTCGCGCTCGAGGTGTGGGCCTATGCACCCGCTCACCCGGCCGAGGCGCAGCTCGTGGCCACGTCGATCGCATCGGGCTCCCAGGTCAACGTGATCCTCCCGCCCTCGCTTCAGGCCGGCGACGATCTGCTGCTGGTTGTCCGCGATCCCTCGAGCGGCGCGATGATCGACTCTGGCGTGCTGACCCGGTTCGCCCCCGACGCCGCGGCGCTGGTCCGCACCGATGCGCTGATCTACGGCGACACCGTCTCGCTCACGGCGAGCGGCATCGTCGGTGTGTTCGAGGGGCGCGCGCGGATGTCGCTGCGCTCCGAGGCGCATCACCTCGTGATCGACGAGACCTCGGTGACCGCCGATCGCCCGGGCCAGGTCGGCAACGGCTGGACGGCGTTCGACACCACGTTCGCGCCGGAGCTGACCGACGAGCACGGCACGCTCAACCCCGCCTTGCCACGCAACGGCGACCTGCTCTCGATCGGCACGCTCGATGGCAACGGGGGCTACCGCCGGCTCGGCTGCTTCGAGTACTGCAACGACCTCACGGGCCACGCGGCGTGCAGCGGCGGCACGCGGAGCTGCCCGACCACCGCGTGGTGAGCGCCTGCGGCGTCCGCTACTTCGACGTATCCACGAGCGCGCCCGCCGCCACCGGGGCGCCGGACAGCGTCTGCAGAAACGCGACGAGATCCGCGCGATCCTGTGTGGACAGGCCGAGCGGGGCGAGCCGCGAATCCTTGACGATGCCCGACGCGCCGGGATCCCCGCCGCCCTGATCGTAGAACGTGATCACCTCGTCGAGAGTGGCGTGCTGGCCGGCGTGCATGTACGGCGCGCTGAGCGCGACGTTGCGCAAGCTCTTGGTGCGGAACTGTCCCTTCTGCGCGTTGTCCTGCACGAGTCCGGTCAGCTTGCCGGTCGTGGTGTTGTTGCTGTACACGCCGCTGGTGTTGAACGGGCTCGTGAGCAGGGCCGCCACGTCGGTGTAGCGACCGAGATCGGACGCAGGGACGTGCAGCCCCGTTTGCGGCACCGCGAGCGCGTGGAACTGGTTGTCGGTGAAGTCGGGTCCGGCGTGGCAGCTCACGCACCCGTCCGCCAGGAACAGCTTGAACCCGTGCACCGCGGAGGCGCTGATCGCGCCGTCGTCGCCGGCGACGAATCGATCGAATGCCGCGTCGCGGCTGATCAGCGTGCGCATGTACGCCTGGATCGCCTTGCCGTAGTTCACGTAGATCCCGTTGATGATCGCCTGGTCGGTCGTGGACAACCCGTCGAACGCCGGCTGGCCGGGCTTCCCGGTCGCCGCGAACGTGGTCGTGTCGGCGAGGCGGACATCGAGAGCGACCGGGAATGCGGCGTCGTACTCGGTGCGGTACTTCGCGTACAGCAGGTGGGCCACCGCGAGTCGCGAGCTGTTCATGATCTTGGCGTTCTCGGCGACGGCGAGCGACAACGACCACTGCGAATCGAACCGTCCGCCCCAGTTCGTCCACGTGTAGAACGCGGAGTTGATCACCGAGAGCGCGTTGCGGGGACCGAAGTCCGTCCCGAGCGAGACGTTGTTCGGCTTCGAGCGCCGGTCGTCCATGCCGTCGCTGCCGACCGCGTGGCACGACGCGCATGACACCTTGCCGGTCTCGCCGACCGCGCCGAGGCCGCCGTTGGTGCCGTCATCGCCCACGGCCAGCGGGCCGGCGTAGCTCTTGTCGAAGAACAGCATCTGGCCGAGGGCCGCGGCCTTCGCGCTGTCCGCGTAGGCGTTGGTCAGATCCGCGGGCGGCGCCGGCAGCGGCGACAGCGCGTGAGCGGCCGCTAGCTCCGGCGCAGTGAGCAGCGGCGCCGGAGCGTCGATCGCCGGCGCGTCCGGATGAACCGCGGCATCGGGCGCGACCTTGCCATCATCGCCGCACCCTGCGACCGCCACACTCCACGTCACCACCACCACCACCGCCCTGATTGTTCTCATGATGGGTGCGTCGGCTAGCAAGTGCGACGCCAGCGCACCACCGCGAACCCAAGCGGCCTCTCCACAGGCTGACCCTCGAGGACGGCAAGACTTGCCAGGTCAGGCAAACCTTGCCGGCATCAATCGTCTTCGGGGCACGGACCGGCGTACTTGTAGGGCGTGCCGTCCTTGCGCTGATGGCAGTGCTTCCCCTTCCCGACCTGGACGTGGAGGTTCGCGCGCAACGTGCTCACGGCCCCATCCGTGACCACCACCGGCTCGGACGGGACCTCGAGGCTGTTGCGCGTCCACGCGACGACCTTGTACGTGCCTGCGGGAATCGCCTGAAACGTGAACCGCCCCGTGTCGTCGACCTTCACGATGTAGGGACTATCGACGACCTTCACCCGCGCCCACATGTCGCGGTGCTGGTCGCAGTAGATCTCGAACTCGTCAGGATCATCGAACCGGTGATCCTTGCCCTTGCGGTTGTAGTTGTAGAGCCCCAGATCGAACGGAGGATCGGTCGGGGAGAACACGTTGTGCTCGACACCCTTGTCGTAGTTCGGGAACGCGACCACCGCGCCCGTCGGAACGACCACCACGTGCGGCGTGAACTGCGTATTCTCCTGCCGGATCTCGGCGCGCCAGCCCTCGCCCGGCGCCGCGTGCTTGCCGCGTGGGCGGCGGGTGGGCTGCAGATACACGTAGAGATCATCCCGTGCGACCGCCTTGCCATCGCGGATCGCGAACACCCGGCCGTTGACGATGCCGCCGGCAGGCTTGCCATCGGCGCCGAACGGCGCGACCAGCAGGAGCAACGGAAAGCAAAGGCGAAGGAAGCGTGGCTTCATGGTCAATCGGTGGTCACGACGATCGAGCTGGTGATGACGTCATCGGCGAACTGCGGGATGCCGCCCAGCTCGTGGTTCCAGGTGTACTCGACCTTGCCGAGGATGTTGGGGGTCATCGCGAACCGGGCTCCGAGCGTCCCGCGAACGGTGTGTGACTCGTAGACGAACTCCACCCCCTTGGTATGCACGGCATCGCGCCAGTCAACCCGAGCATAGGGCTGAAACCTCGGCGTGGTTCGGTGATCGACGAGCACATACGCGCCCTTGTAGTGCAGGCATGGAGCTGCATCGCATGGCGTCATCGGCGTCGTGGTTCTGCCCTCCTGGCGGCCCTGGACAACCTCCGCCATCACCTCGAAGCCATGAGCCCCGTGCAGCCACAGGTCCGCACCGACGTGCCACTGCACGACGGAGGCCGAGGCCTGGCCCTGCTGCGGCCCGAGCGCGCCAGAGATCCCGAGCTCGAGCCCTTCGCCGACGGGAAGCTTCCACTGCAGGTGGGCAGAGCCGGTCGGGAGTCGGTTGCTCGTGAGCTCGTGGCTGGGTTCGAACAGGCGCTGGAAGTTGTCGCCGTTGGTGAGCGCCGCGGAGGCCTGGAGCTGACTTGTCGTCAGCCGCGCCGATACTCCGAGCGGGCGCGCACACAGGTAGCGACACAGCAGCGATGGGGTCACGCCGACTCGCTTCCACGCGTCCTGGGACCGGTACTCGATGCCGAGCACCGAGTCGATCTTGCCCACCTCGAACAGGAGATCACGCTCGTTGCTCGGACGGTACTTCACGTTCGCGAGCTCGATGTCGAGCACGTTGGCATCCGCCCGCGGGAGCAGCTCGGCGAGGCCGGTCACGGTCACCCCGTGCCCGACATCCTTGCCGATCGACAGCCCCAGCGCGTTGACGAACAGCGACGGCCGCCCGGAGCTGTTGATGGTGTCACCCTCGAGCTCTCGCGAGCTCGACGTATCGGCGGGCTCGCCGAGGGAGTTGATCGCGGTGGCCAGCGGATCGCCCATGAACACCCACTGACCGGCGATCCGATCGGTGTACTGCGGGAAGTACAGATGGCCGATGTCGCTGCGGATACCAGATCCATCGCCTCCCACCGCGAACGCACCGACATCGACGAACACGGTGATCATGCGTCGCATCGGAAGCAGCTCGTTGACCTGCTTCCGCGTAGCGCGGTTGCTGCGCTCGGACTTCTCCAGCGCACGCTGCCGATCCTCGAGGTCGTCGAGCTGGTCGACGAGGTCCTTCAGCATCGGCACGGCCGCCGACTCCGGTGCTGGAGGGTCGGCCTGGGGCGGCGCGAAGATCGGAGGTGCCTCCGCTGGGGGAGTTGGAGCGGGCTCCGGCTGCGCGTGTGCGAGCGCCGGCACACTCGCGAGCACGAAGATCAGCGCGCTACGGAACATGGCGCCTTCACGTGGGTGTCCTGGGTCCAGGTCTCCGGGACCGGGGCACCGTCGAGCGTTGCGAGGAACGCCTCGAGAGAGGTGACGTCCTGGTCCGAGAGGTCGAGCGGCTCCATCAGAAGATCGAGCGTCCCCGGGGCTGCGACCGAGCCACCACCAGCGCGATAGAACGCGATCACCTCGGCGAGGTTGGCCATCCAGCCGTCGTGCATGTAAGGCGCCGTCCTGGTCGCGTTGCGCAGCGTCGGTGTCAGGAACGTCCCCGTATCCGCGGGCTGCATCGTCCACTTCTGGTGTCCACTGTCTGTCGCGGGGACGTTCGCGCCCGCCTGCGGCACCCCCGTCGCGTGAAACCGGAAGTCGCTGAACAACGGCCCGCGATGACACTCGGCACACATGGCCTTGCCGACGAACAGCCCGAAGCCACGCTGGGCGTCCTCGCCGATCGCGTCCGCACGCCCAGTGATGAATCGATCGAACGGAGCGTCGAGGCTCGAGAGCTGGCGGATGTACGCGTCGAAGGCCAGCTCGATGTTGGCGAGCACGGAGCTCTGAGAGTCCGTCACCCCGAACACGCCCATGTAGGTCGCCCAGTAGGTCGGCGAGCGGATCACCTTGTCTACGGCAGCCTCGACATCCTCGTTGCCCATGGGCTTGCCCGCCGCCAGGCGCAGGACACTGCCTGGGCTCGTGTAGTGCCCACCCCACGTGAACACCTCGTGCTGATCCTGCGGGGCCAGATCGTCCTTGAGCCCGCCGTTGACGAGCGAGATCGCGTTCCGCCCCGTGAAGGTGATCGCCCCGGACGAGACATTGCTCGCGGTGCGACTGTCGATGAACCAGCGGTCCGGGTCGTGGCACGTTGCACACGAGACCGTGCAGTTGCTCGAGAGGCGGGTCTCGAAGAACAGCTGCTGCCCGAGCCGAGCCGCCGCCTGACACTTCGCCGCGGACCACTGTCCCTGGACGTGCGGCGGGCACGCCGTCGGGGCTCCTGGCGGTGCGTAGTCGGCCTGGAGTTTCGACCACTGATCCGGCGTGAACGACTCCACGACACGATCATCCGACCAGTCGCAATGGGTCGCTGCCATCGCCGCCACCATGACCACCGCACTCGTCCGAATGCGCCGCCACATCACCCGTGCCCACCGTAACACGCTTGCTGCGCTTGCAGCGCTCGTGCCACTCTGACCGAGCGGGCACGGGGCGTGCAGCTTGGGGGCATCGCGTTGCAGGCAACAGATCCCGACGACACGATCGACGCGGCCGAGCCAGGCACGCCCGAGGTGCCAGCGGTGCACGCGTTACCGGCGACCGAGGCGGCGGGAGTTCGGCCTGACTACCCTTCGCTGATCCAGGTCGATCGGGAGCGCTATGCCGTCGCGCGGGTGATCGCGAAGGGTGGCATGGGCCGTGTCACCGAGGCCCGCGACTTGCGTCTGGGTCGACAGGTCGCGATCAAGGAGCTGCTGCCCGAGAACCGCGACTTCGCCCGCAGGTTCGAGCGCGAGGCCCGGATCACCGCGCGGCTGCAGCACCCTTCGATCATCCACGTCTACGAGGCCGGGGTGTGGCCGGGCGGGGAGCCGTTCTATGCGATGCCGATGGTGTCGGGCCAGTCGCTCGACAAGGCCGTGGCCGAGCGCCCCTCGCTCGCCCAGCGTCTCAGCCTGATCCCCACGGTGATCGCGGTGGCCGATGCGCTCGCCTACGCGCACAACGCGAACATCATCCATCGCGACCTCAAGCCGGCCAACGTGCTGGTCGGCAAGTTCGGCGAGACCGTCGTGATCGACTGGGGCCTCGCGAAGGATCTGGGTGCCCAGAGCGATCCCAAGGAGTCGCTGCAGCTGCGGGCTCGCGAGGCCACGGAGGACACCGCCTCCGGAAGCATCGTCGGCACGCCTGCATACATGCCACCGGAGCAGGCGCGCGGCGAGCTCCAGCTCGTCGATCGGCGTGCCGACGTGTACGCACTCGGCGCGCTGCTCTACAAGGTGCTCGTTGGTCGCGCTGCGTACGAGGGTGCCAGCGCACAGGACATCCTCGAGCAGGTCAAGGCCGGGCCTCCGATCCCCGTGCCGGTTCGCGAACCCGGCGCGCCGCCGGACCTGGTCGCGATCGTCGCGAAGGCGATGGCTCGCGATCCGGCCGATCGCTACACGGACGCCGACGAGCTCGCTCAGGACCTCAAGCGGTTCGAGACCGGCCGGCTCGTTGCCGCGCACCACTACACGTGGCGCCAGCTGCTGGCACGTTGGCTCCGACGCCACCGCTGGGCCGTCGGCATCGGCGCAGTCGCGGTGGTCGTGCTCGCGATCGTGGCGACGATCAGCGTGCTCAACATTCTCGATACGCGAGCCCGCGCCGACGCGCGGCGACGCGCGCTGCAAGAGGAGACCGGACGTGGCGAGATCCTCGCGGGTCGGCTCGGCAAGGCGCTCGCGTACCTGCTCGCGGCCGCCGAGGACGGGAGCCCCGGAGGAACCCACGGGCTCCTGGTCGCCGAGGCGATGCAGGCGTTCGAGACCGAAGTCGCACATCTCGCAGGCACCCGCGCAGGCGAGGTCCTGGTCGCAGTGAGTGCGGACGGAGCACGGGTCGCGACGGCCACCGCCGGCACGGTGACGCTGTGGGAGAGCACGAAGCCAATCCAGACCTTCGCCGCGCCTTTCGAGATCGATGCACTCGCGCTCGACGCGACAGGGTCGCGTGTGGTCGCGGGCGGCGGTGACGGGATCGCACGGGTGTGGGCCGCGAATGCACCAGCGATCGCGCGCGAGCTCCGTGCCGGAGACGCGCCCCTCCGTGCGGTCGAGGTCAGCCCCGACGGCCGCCAGCTGGTGACCGCCGGTGACGATGGCGACATCAAGCTCTGGGAGCTCACGACCGGCGCCTCGGTCACCGCGGACTGCCACCCGGCGTCGGTGGTCTCCGCGCACTTCGCACCGGCCGGGGTGAACCGGATCGTCGCGGCGAGCGCGGATGGCTCGGCGTGCGTGATCGACACCACCAAGACGACGAGCGGCGCCACGCCGCTCCACGGACACAAGGATGGCCTCACGTCGGCGATCTGGAGCCGCGACGGTGCCTGGGTGATCACCACGAGCATGGATGGCACTGCGCGCGTCACGAGCTCGGGAAGCGGCAAGCTCGTGGTCGTGCCGCTCCGTCACGAACTCGGCAGCGCGATCCGCGCCGTCGCGATCTCCCACGACGGCGAGCGCCTGATCACAGGCGGTGACGATGCGGTGGGGCGGATCTGGGAGCTTCCCGCGGTGACCCCGCAGGAGGCCGAACAGGCCGCGGCCGCAGGAAACCCACCGACGGCGCGCCTGATCGCCACGCTCGACCGTCACGCCGGCCCGATCCTCGCGGTCGCGTTCAGCCGGGACGACCGCTGGGTCGCCACCGGTGCGAAGGATGGGCTCGCAAAGATCTCGGACGCCCGGACCGGGGAGCTCGTCGCGTCGTTCGAGCACGGCGGTGCGGTGGACGCGCTTGCATTCACCGCGTCGTCCGATCTCGTCACGGGCAGCAGCGACGGATCCGCCCGGATCTCGAGACTCGTCGAACCGCCGCGCTGGGACCTGGGTTCGCCCATTCACACCCTGGCCGTCGCCATCGATGGCACCGTGGCGGCGGGCAAGGAGAACAGCGTCATCACGCTGCTACGCCCGCCGTACGACCGAGCCCCCGAGTTCCTCGATGGCCACCTCGGGCGTGTGCTCGCGATCGCGTTCACGGGCGACGGTCAGCACCTGGTCAGCGCCGGTGACGATCCACAGCCGATCGTGTGGAACCTGGCCACGGGCACCCATTCCTTCCTTCACGAGCAACCGGCCCCGATCCGTGCGCTGGCGGTGTCCCGTGACGGAAGCCTCGCCGCGACCGTGACTGGCGATCAACGAGTGCGGCTGTGGTCGATCGCGACTGGCGATGCGGTTCGCGAGCTGATCGCGCCCGCGTCCGTGACGGCCGTCGCCTTCAGCCCCGATGGGAGCAGCATCGTCGCCGGTCTGCAGACCGGGGCGCTCGCCCGGTGGCGGACGCGCGACGGGGTCTCCCTCGGAGTCCAGCCCGTGATCAGCGGCGAGGTCACCGCGCTCGCGTTCGCGCCGTCGCGGGCCGTCATCGCGATCGGTGGCCACACCGATGCTCGGGTGTTCTCTCTCGACGAAGGCGGCGGCTTGGCCGCTGCGCGCCCCCTCACCGTCGATGGCCCGACCGGTGAGGTGCGTGGCCTCGCGTTCGCGTGCGGTGGTCACTGCGTGATCACCGCGGGCGCCGACGGCATCACCCGGATCTGGGATGCCGACAAGGGCAAGCTGCTCGGCACCCGGGGCTTCCACGGCCCCCCGATCACCGGGCTGGCGATGGCGGGGGACACCCTGTGGCTCGCCGGCGAGGGCACCGAGGGCCGGATCGGCGCCTACGTCGTGCGCTCCGATACGCGATCGCTCGACGAGCTCCGCGCGTTCTTCCGGGACTTCCACCTCCCGTGGGAGCTCGATGATGATGACGTCCCGATCCGCCGCGAGGCCACAGGAGCACGATGACCAGCAGCGTGGAACGCACGGCGAGCCGCCTCGCCCGGTTCGGTGACGACAACGCGGGCCTTGGCTTCGCCTATCTGCTCGTGGTCGACAACGACACGTCGTCGATCTTCGACTTACCGCGGAGCGGTTCGGTCGTGATCGGCCGCGCCCCCGAGGTGGAGCTGCGTGTACAGCACGCGTCGGTGTCGCGCCGCCACGCGACGATCCGGATCGACGACGGTGTGGTCCGGATCGCGGATCTGGGCAGTCACAACGGCACGCGGGTGAACGGCGAGTCGGTCTCCAACGCGCGAATGCTCGCCTCCGGAGACGTCGCGACGGTCGGCGACGTCGTGCTCGTCGTCCACTTCTCGACGCCCGCGGTGGTCGCGCGCTCGACGTATCCCGAGGCAGGTTGGCGGCGGAGGCTCGCCGAGGAGCTGGTCCGGGCGATCACGTTCCACCGCTCGCTCGCGGTGGCCGTGATCCACGGCGCGAGCGCGGCGCAGATCGCCGAGCTGGCGGGGGCGTTGCGCCTGATCGACGTGGTCGGCGCCAACGAGGATGGGCTCGCGCTCGTGCTCATGCCCGAGGTGAACCGAGACCAGGCGCGCGACATGCTCTCCCGTGCGCTCGCCGACATCCCGACCGCACGTGCCGGGCTCGCGGTGTGCCCGGCCGACGCCTGCGATGCGGACACGATCTTGCTCGCCGCTCGTACCGCCGCGCGCAGCGCCGCACCCGGGCAGCTCGCGGAGCCGGCGGAGACCGCGACTCGAATCGAGCTCGGCGATCGGACCGTGCTCGTCGCGGATCCCGCGATGGTACGGCTGTTCGCGCTGCTCGAACGACTGGCCGCCTCCGAGCTGCCGGTGTTGATCTCGGGCGAGACCGGTGTCGGCAAGGAGAACGCGGCGTACGCCGTCCATCACTGGTCGAAGCGCACCGGCCCGTTCATCCCAGTCAACTGCGCGGCGATCGGTCCGGACTCGCTCGTCGATAGCGAGCTGTTCGGCCACGAGAAGGGAGCCTTCACCGGCGCCACGCAGGCCAAGGCCGGGTTGTTCGAGGCCGCGACTGGCGGCACGGTGTTCTTCGACGAGGTGGATGCGCTGCCGCTCGCGACGCAGGCCAAGCTCCTCCGCGCCCTCGAGGTCAAGAAGATCGCGCGGCTGGGAGAATCGCGCGATCGGCCGATCGACGTCCGCTTCGTCGCCGCCACCAATCGGCGGCTGGACGCGGAGATCGCCGCCGGCAAGTTCCGCCAGGACCTCTACTTCCGGCTGTCCGCCGCACCGGTGGTCCTGCCTCCCCTGCGTGACCGGCGGTGCGAGATCCCCCTGCTCGCCCGCGCGTTCCTGGCCGAGGCCTGCACGCGCGCCGGACGGCCACCGATGACGATCACGCCCGCTGCGATGCAGCTCCTGTTGACGTACGGCTGGGAAGGCAACGTGCGCGAGCTCAAGAGCGCGATGGAGCTCGCCATGGTCACCGCACCCGACGACCGGATCGAACCGACCGACCTGCCCGCCAAGCTCTCGGACGTGGACCCCTCGCCCGCGGTCGTCGCCGAGGTGCCGGCGGATCCCGTGGACCCCAGAGCGTCGTTCCGCCCGCTCGCGGACGAGCTTCGCGACCTCGAGAAGCGGCGGATGGCAGAGGCGTTGGCGGCCTCCGACGGCGTGAGGACGCGCGCCGCAGCGCTGATCGGGATGCCGATCCGTACGTTCACGCTGAAGGTGAAGCAGTACGCGCTGTGATCCACGCTGGCCGGCAAGTCTTGCCGACCGGCAGGTCTTGCCTGTCGTAGGCACCAGTGATCGCGGAGTTGCGTTGGTCCGCAACGTGCTCGAGGCTCCAGCATGCGAGCCCTGCTGTCCTCCATCCTGCCCCTCACCGCCCTGTCCCTGGCAGCGTGCGCCACCAAGCCAGCGCGTCCGACGACCCCGGTGCAATACACCTGCGGCGAGATCACGGTGGACCGCGCCGGCACCGGGCTGACGATCGGTTCCCCCGATCATGCCACCTCTCTCGGGTGGCACGACGATGCGGGTGATCACTTCGTGAGCTGGCCGCTGTCCCCGACCGACACGCGCGCCGTCGAGTTCGTGATGCCGGCCGATCCACGCCTGGATGGAACGCAACACATCTACGACACCTCGCTGGGCGCCTCGACCGCGGACTGGCGGCTGGTCGAACACCAGGTGTGCACAGCACGCGGCGGCTACAACGACGTCCTCTCGCGGTGGATGAAGGGCGCCACGATGGAGCAGATCGCCGCCGAGCTCTCCCTCGATGGTCGGGATGGGGCGCGCAGCCTGATTCATCAGGCCCTCGTGACGCTCCAGCGCCGGTACCGGAGCAGCAAGTGATGTGGCTCGTGATCCCAGCGCTGATCGTGCTCTGCGCGATCGCGCTCGCGCTTCTGCCGGCGCCAAGCGAAGAGCTGCTCCTCGAGCAGGCGGCCCTCGATCGTGCGGACGCGCCCGGGACTCCGGTCGAGGGACGACCCCACGACGCTGCGTCTCCGCCGGCAGGTGACGAGCGAAGCAGAATCGCGCAGCCTGTGGTTCACCTCGGGCTCGCGCGGCCCTGACGGCGACGTGGTCGACGACGTGGGTGTGTCCGCAACCAGATCGGGCCTGCTACGGCACTGCGAACGTCTCGATCCAGTTCCGCTCGTCTGCTTTGGACACGATGAGGTTCCCCCAACGCCCCCCCCGAGAACCTCGACGAGGCCGTACCTGCCGCGTCGAAGCGCACGTAGGTGACGGGTTCCTCGTGAGGCATCGCGACGAGTTGATCGCTCCCATCGAACTCCATCGTGGAGATCGTCAGCGGCGCATGGAACGTTGCGAGTATTCATCCCGTCGACGAGGGCCGGGTGAGCTCGGTCCATGAAGAGATGTCCCGTACTGATCGAGCATTCACGAGTTGGTCGAACAGGGCTTGGAGAGCTGACGTGGTCTTGGTCGTGGTCGTGGAGGTTGATGTAGTCGTGGACGTTGGACTGCCCACGGAACGGGTTCCACGCGCGATCGACCTGACGTAGAGCGCGCAGCGCCGGGAGAAGCTCCGGACGACCGGGCCTCGCGCGGTGCTCAACGCGGGCGCGGTGCGACTGTGGAGATCCGGCGCGTACGGATGACAAACCAACCCCACCCGGGGCGCCCATCGATCTGACGAACGCGGCGCTGGCATTGGCACGAACGAGGCCGGGATCGCGCGCGATGCCAACGCTACACGACGCATTCGGCGTTCGACCACCGCGGGTTGTCCGGACGCCGGACTCAGTTCCTGAAGATTCCACTTGACGGCTCGGCGGAGCGCACGCGACGCGGGCCTGCGAGACGGCGGTTTTTCGTCGAGGATTCGCTGGATCGCGCTCTGCGCAGTGGCCCACGTCTCGTCGGGTCGAGGGGCTCAGGCGCCCGCCACGCGCGCGGGAAGCCTCCGGAACCTGTAGCGTGCGCGTGACCACCCACGCGTGGAGGAGGCTCTCGTGTTCGACAGCGCCGCAACGAAGCGTTTCAACCGCAGCTCTCGACGCCCACGCGGCCACGTGCCGCGACGGGCTGGATCGCGCTGCACGAGGAATCACGTCCGTCGGCAGCAGATCGTCTGCCTCGAGGCGCGCAGGTGGATCTGCTGCGACAAGCTCTACCGGCGGATGGGTTCCCCGATCTGTGCGTACTCGAGGCAGTGCTGCATCGCACGCACCACGTGGCCACCGAGCGCTCGCGTGGCGCAGAGCTGCTCGAGCTGCCGCAGATCGCGGCGCAGTTCCGCGCGGGCGACCTGCCGTGGACGAGCGTTCGAGAGCCGCGTGGCGACGAGGAGCACCGAGAGCGCGTGGCTCGAGGCGGCAGGCAGACCTCGACGGGTGTTCAGCAGCTGGTGCGCGGCAAGGCCAAGGGCGTCTCCCAGGTGACCCGGTGGACTCGAACAAGATCCGGCACCGGATCGTGCTGGAGAACCTCCAGAGACGATGATGCTGTTCAAGCAGGCGTGCAACGCCGCATCGGATGCGAAGAGGCTCCACGTGTACCGAGACGAGCTGGTGCGGGCGCTGGCCCGCGTGCTCGAGCCGGCATCGCAGCCCGCACAAGCCGCGGCACCAGCTCGCGACGACGACGTGCCGCGTGTGCGCAAGCGCATCGGGTCGGGGCCGGGATGGGATCGGTGTCGCGCAGGAGCTCGGGACATCGGCGATCTCGACGGGGGAGCCTGGGCGCAGTGCAAGTCGATCCCCGGGCGACCCGCCGGAAGGTGCTGGTCCGCGACAAGCATGCGTGCTCGGTGCCAGGTGTCGATCGACCAGGTTCATCGAGGTGCATCACATCAAGCCGCGGTCCGAAGGCGGAGGTCACGAGCTGTGGCAACTCACATCGTTGTGCGACGGCCACCACGTCTTGCTTCAGAAGGCGTGTCGCGATCCGCGGCACGGCGCCAGACCATCTGGTGTTCGAGCGCCCGCGCTCGACCTGTCGGGGACTGAGTCGGTCCGGCGGGGACGAGTAACGTCAGTCTCCGCGCGGATGGGGAGCGTGGTCATTGACAGTCGAAGAGTTGAACGAAGCCAGCGTGGACCACGCTGGACCGGTGGGCCGGAGTGCTCGCAGACCTCGGCCCGAGGTGAGCTTGCATCGTCTCCCCGGTGATCGACTTCGCCACCGGACCACCTCGGAGACTTGGATCCAGTCGGTCAGTCCGCGTCGCAAGACCTCCTCCAAACAAGCAACGACCGTCACGACTCTACGTGAAGCTCCCACGTCGGCCCTCCTTCCATCGATGTCGATCGTGGGGCCACACTCCGTCGGTTAGAGAACGTGGAGGTCATCGATCTCTACTCGATACGCCGCCTCACCGAGCAGAAATGCGCGGAATCTAGGCTCGCCTTCCAGCAACGCGTCCAACATCGTGTGCCTCGGCGGCGATCGGCTTCGCGATCACCTCGTCCCGAGGAAGCTTGGCACCCAGGATGGCCTTGTCCGCCCATGGCAGCGTCGTGGCGTCGACCACCGCGAACCCCGGACGATCTCCTCCCATCTGGCACTCAAAGCCGATGGACCTCCGGTCAGCGGGTACCGAACCCTCGCCCCAGTGCCCGATGCTCAGCATGATCTGGACCCCTCGTTCAACGTGTCGGTCCTCGCATGAAGTAGACCGCTCGGGCACCGTCGCGATTGGAGATGTAGCCCCAGATGCTTCTGGTCATGGCTCCGCAGTCCGGACACTCCCCATGCACTGCCTCACCATCTAGTTCGATCGCGAGCCCGTGCGTCACGCTTGCCTTTGTACCTTGGCGTCGGCCGATCGGCGGGTGCCGCACCGCCGTTGTTCTTCGGGCCTCGCTCCCCAGCACGCACCCGGCACCGCGCCGGGGTTGCGCTGCCCGCCGTCGTGTAGCGTCGTCCCGTGCAGACTCGCAGCGGTCACGTCGAACCGCTCCCGATCGACTTTCGACTACGGTCGAGGCGAGACGGTCATCGGCAGCTCGTCCTGGTGTTCGATCACCACGTCGAATACTGGTCGATCGCCGAAGCGGACCCGCTGTGTGGTGCGTTCCTCGGCACCTCCGAGCTCGGCGCGATCGTCCCCGATGACCTGACGAGGCGCGCATGGTCTCTCGTGCCGTTCGCGCGGCCCGCGGACGTCGCAGCAAACCACCCGGCGGGCCGCCTCGAGCTCGCGCTTCACGACCGAGAGCGATCGTGGACGGGTGAGTTGATCTGGGGGCCGCGCGCGTATGCCGATCCCGCACGGGCGCCGGTCATCGAGTTCGAGGACCTCGATCGGCTGGAGGCGTTGTGTCGAGATCTCGAGGTGCTCGCTCGCAAGCCGGCCTCGATCTCCAACGGGGTGTGGTCGGGATCCCGTCGATATCGCCCACCGCGGTTGCCCCCACCGGGCCCGATCACGAGTCGCAGTGCCGCGACCGTCGTGGACATGTTGTTCTATGCACCGCCGCAGGAGCTCACGACGCTCGAGGCGGCGATCGGTCCGATCGGATTTCCACGCGGCACCGAGGATGGGTTCGGCTCCATCCGTCGGTCTGCTCCCACGCCTGGGATGGCCACGTGTGTCCAGGCGCTCACCGCCGAGTACCCGTACTCCCATCACCAAGCGCCGCATCGGCCCGATGATGGCCGAAGCCAGGCACAACGCGACGTCGAGTTGCTCGAGGTCAGCATGCAGCTCGAGGTCTCGGTCACCGAGCTCGCGAGGATCGTGAGCGACCTCTCGCCGATCGAGATCCCTCGGCCTGGCCTGCTCGGACCACCCGCCAGGCTGTCCGCGGGTGACGCCGGGTACTGGCTGCTCGAAGGTACCCGGCTGACCTGGACCAGCGATCGACCGCGATCGGGAAGACCTCTCGCAGAGCAGGGCGGGCGCGATGGGTTCCTGCGCTCGCTCGTCGAGCACCTGCGCAACGACGCCTCTCACGACGGGCTCCTCCGCTTCGCCTCGCGCATCGCGGCCTCGTCTGGCGAGCTCGGCATTCGTTGCTCACCCGAGCCCGCAGCGTGTCGCTTCGTGTTCGACCCGCCGATCGGATCGGAGGAGCTTTGCGACGCGGTCGCAGCGCACTTCGTGGCGAGCGCCGAGGGATCGAGCTGGGTGCTGCACCCGTTCGGATCCCGCGCTCGCGCTGGCATACCGATCGGGGCATGGCGGCTGGAGCTTCACCTGGATGCGGCTCCACCGAGCGCGGAGATGTCGGGGAGCCCGCAAGTGCTCCCGTTCGGAACGCGCGTCGCGTTGCTGCGGGTCAGTCCAGCCCCGCCCCCGGGCTTTCTCCGTCGTGTCTTGACCCGATGGACCCGCGGAACCTGATCGAGGTCAGGGCGTCTGGATGACGAGGTTGCGGTTCGGAGCCGCCGCCGGATCGATCTGCCCCCACGCCGCCACCGGCGCGCTGCCGTGGCTCGTGGTCACCGCGATCGCGAAGCCATCGAGCAGCAGGCCCGACTTCACCGCGTTCTTCGTCCACGCGGCGCCGGCCTTGTTGGCGACGTAGACGTCCGAGCTCAGGCCGTCCTGGTACGCGATCGTCGGCGTGCCATTGACGAGGTAGATCGCCGCGCCCGCGCCGACCGGGTGCGTGCGATCGCCCGCGCGCGTCCCGTCGTCGACGATCTCGGGCGTGCCGACGGTGCCGTTGTACATCGTGTACATGAGCTGGTCGCCGAGGGCGTCCTGGTACGCCACGTGGACCGCGCCGCTGCCATCGATCACGGCGCTCGCCGACATCCCGCGATCGCCCGGCGTGACGCTGTCCAGCACGGTCTCGGCGAACGTGTTGCTGTTCGCGCCGCTCTCGAGGGCGAGCACGAGCGCGCGCTTGCTGCGATCGTAGTAGGTCGCCGCGAGCCGGCCATCGGGCATGGTGCCGAGGCTGACGTACAGGCCCGTGCCGGTGGCGAGCTGCGCCACCGTCGGCTTGACGAGCGGCGTGGTGCAGCCGCCTGCGATGCACACATCGCCCGAGGGGCACATGCGCTGGCGCAATCACTCGTGATCGCCGTGCAGACCTCGGGGTCCGTGGCCGCCGCGCCTGCGAGGCAGGCCGTGCCCGGTCCACACAGACCGGCGCAGGTCCCGGTGGCCGTCGAGATCGTCGAGCTCGACCAATCGCTGACGTCGGGCTCGGCCGCGACGGCGCGGATCAGGCGCAGCTCGGTGGTGCGGTGCCCCATGCCATCGTCGAGGCCGATCGCGAGATACGCGATCGCCGGGTGCCCGCCGCCGTCGATCGTCATCGCCACGTGCTGGCCGACCTCCTCGAGATCATCGGGCGTATCGATCGTGTAGCTGACCCACGAGCCTGGCTTCTTCTCGCGCGCGAACTTCAGCGCGTGCGCCTCGCGATCCTGGTACGCGACCTTCGCGTGACCGTTGGACATCGCGATCGCCGTCCACGCACCCACGTCGGGGCCCGGCTCGTCGATGCCGCCGCGGTAGGTGCTCGGGTCGTAGACCGGCGTGACGTCGGGCACGCCATCGACCACGTAGTACTTCGGGCTGGCGGCATCGGTGCCATCGACGACCACGAGATCGCCGTAGCCGGTGTCGTAGGTCGCGATCATCACGCGCTTGTCATCGCCCGCGATGCTGTTGAACCGGCCGAGGCCGCCATTGGGGAGCTCGCCCTCCATACACGCGGTGTCGCCGCACGGCGCATCGCTGCAGCTACAGCCCGGCAAGCACGCCACGGCCGCGAGCCAGATGATGCCGCCGAGGCGTCGCGCGCGGCGCACGAGCTTGCGGAGCGGGAGCAGCAGCAACAGGATCATCAGCGCGAACGGCGCAGCACCGGCCGCGCCAGCGC
This sequence comes from Myxococcales bacterium, assembly GCA_016720595.1. Lineage (GTDB taxonomy): Bacteria > Myxococcota_A > Polyangia > Haliangiales > Haliangiaceae > JABFXX01. The sequence goes on along the minus strand of JADKKI010000059.1, from coordinate 17,795 downwards.
CTGACGAATCACACGCGCAGCCTGCCCCGCCGGACTGGCCGTGGAACGGCGCGACCTTCGCGGTGGCCCGGGCCTCATCGCCGATCGCGATCTCGACGAGCTCCGGCGTGGCGGAGATCGTCTCCGGCTTGCCGATCATGCGCGAGGTGACCTCGAGCTTGTGCTGACCGGGGAGCCAGAACAACGTCGACGCGACCGTGGGGTGCGGGTTGGTCGACCACGCGCTCCAGGTGCCACCGTCGATCCGGTAGCTCCACTCGCGATCGCGATCGCTTCCGAAATCGAGGTCCACGCTCGGCGGCGTGGCGCCCTTCCACTTCATCGGCCGGCGCGCGAGATCCGCGGGCGCCTCGTGCACCGCCACCAGCGTGGCGTGCGTGGCGACCGGGGCTGCGGGCATCGCGGTGACGAGGTTCGCGAAGATCGCGAGGAAGCTGTCGTTGTCGACCGCGGTGATGCTCACCACCGAGAGGTTCAGCCCACCGATCGCGGGCAGCGAGATCGGCGACAGACCGCCCGAGAGCTGCGGCAGCACGAGGTTGAGCAGCGTGGGGAACAGCGCCGCGAGCTGCGCCGGCGACTCGGTCACCGCCTCGGCGTTCTTGACGCTGACGTTGGTGAACGCATCGTCGATCGCGCCGATCACGGGCGTCAACATGCCCATCCCCATGACCTGGAGCCCGATCGGGAGGTGGACGTCCGCGACCACCGTGAACACGCGGACGTACTGGTCGTCCACCGACGCGAAGAAGTCGATCTCCATCGCCGTGAACTTGATGTCGAGCAGGGGCTGATCGAGCACCTGGTTGCCGGCGCCATCATCCTTGAACGTGTTCTTGCCGAGCGTGATCTCCGGCGGAGCCTGAGGACGCAGGCCCACCGCCATCGGCGAGCTGGTCTCGACCAGGTCACCGAGCGAGCGCGACAGCAGCGACAGCGTGTCGGTGTTGAGCTGCGCGAACGTGCCACCGCCGATGGTCAGGCACAGCAGCCCACCGTCGTAGCCGGCCCACGCGAACTGCGAGAGCTGCGACTTGTGGAGGCCGATGCCGATATCGAACGTGGTCGAGGTGCCGGGCAGCACGTTGCCCTGGAACACCGCCGACTGCGGCACGCTCACCGCCGCGGGCTCGACCGCCGAGGGGCCGCAGCGATCGCGCGCCGTGCCGCCCGGCTGCATGCCACCGAGCATGCCGAGGCCGAGGCCACCGCTATCGGAGGTCGCATAGCCGCCGGTGACCTCGTACAGATCGAGCGCGCCAGTGGTGCCGGGCGACAGGCTGCCGAACAGCCCCGACGCGGGCATCCGCCCATCGAGACCGAGCTCCTGGAGGCACCGGTTGCCGACCTGGCAGACCTTGTTGGTGCACGCCGTGGCGAACGAGCTGCCGCACTCGGCGACGTTGCCGGTGTCGCACGCCTTGCACGTGGCGTCGTTGATCGTGCTCGCCAGCACGCCGGCGATCTGATCCTGGAGCGTGCCGGTGAACGCGCCGACGAAGGCGCCCGCGATCGAGCAGCCGATGTTGCCCGACAGGGTGAGGTCCGCGCCTTCGAGCTGCGTCACCGACACGTTGTTGGCGGCGATCCGCGTGGTCCCGACGGTGGGGTCCTGCGAGAACTGGATCTGGGCGTCGATCCGCAGATCCGCGTTCGAGCCCTTCGTGGTGTCGATCAGCACGTCGCAGCTGACGGTGCCGATGAGGCCGGTGTCGTACTTGATCGGCAGCTTCATCAGGGTCTTCACCCGGGCGCGGATCGTCATGTCGAGCCTGCTCGAGCCCTGCACCGGGGTCAGCACCAGCCGGGGCTGGTCGGTCGGGCGCTTGACCAGATCGATCTGGAGGGGACCGCAGGTCGCCGACGGCACGTTGTTGACGCAACAGATCTCCGGGTTGCCGCCGCAGCTGCCCGGGACATTGAAGTCGATCACGCCGTTCATGGCGTTCCCGACGAGCGGCCCGATCACCTTGGCGGGATCCGCGCTGATCGCCGCGAGGGCGGTCGGCGTGATCCGGATCTGGCCGGCGTTGGGCGAGCGCTTCGCCGCGGGAAAGCCGCCCGGGATCGATTGCATCCCGCAGCCTCCGCAGCCGCCACCGCATCCCGACAGCGCGATCACGATGGCCGTGATCACGACGACCCAGTCATACCGACGGTTGTTCATGGACCCCTCGACGCGGGTGTCCCCCGAGTGGCCCCCGTGGGTCAAGGGTCGATTCGTTACGACCGATCGCGAACGCCGGGCCGGCCCCGACGCACCGAGTCAGGGATCGCTACTCGACCTGGCCGCCGACGACGAGGTAGCCGGTCTGGCTGCCGATCTTCACGTTCTTGAAGGCCACGCCGCCGAACGACGGCAGCGGGATGGCGCCGACCGCGCCCGAGCCGAACGCGATGATCCGGGACACGCCGAACGAGGTGACCGCCTCGAACTGCGCGTTGGACAGCTGGTTGGCGCCGTCGATGTTCTCGTCGAGGACGTCGATGAACACGTCGGGGGTGCCGACGTCGAGGCGGAGCGCGCCGTTGGCCCCGGCGACGACCTTGAGGTTGACCTCGGCGTTGATCGCGACCTGCGTGGCGATCGACGTGCCGTTCTTGAACGTGGCGAGCAGGTCACCAACGGTGAGGCGGAGCCCGTCGTGGTGCGCGTCGATGAACGGCGGCACCTTGGCCGACACCTCGACCCGGTCGTACAGCTTGCCGACCTCGCCGTAGCTGCCGTTCTTGAGGTCGATGCCGTAGTCCATGCCCTTGGCGGCCCAGAAGCTGCCGAGCAGCTGGTTGGCGGCGTTGTCCACGACCGCGAGCTGGAAGCCCTGGTTCATGTCCATGACCGGCGCCTCGTCGGTGACGTAGACGAAGCCCGGCGAGGCGGTGTCGCCCTGCGCGCGCAGCTTGGTGTCGAGCTCGATGGTCGCGCCCGCCACGTCGAAGTCGATCCGCGCCGGAGAGACCTTGATGTCGACCTTCTTGCCGAGCACGTCGATGGTCTTGACCGCGTTGAGGCCGGCGAGCGAGGTGTTGAGGTACGGGACGGCGAACCGCTCCGCGACGAAGCCGAGCACCGGGCCGAGCATCGTGTCGAGGTGGAGGAGATCGACGATCGTGCCGGGCACGCCGCCGAGATCGACGTTGAAGCCCGTGATCTGGACGTTCGGGTGATCGAAGTGGACGTCGAACGCACCCTGCTTGATCCCGACGGTCAGCATCCCGGAGATCGTGATGTGGCTCGCGCTGATCGTGACGTTGCGCGAGCCATCGAGGCAGGACACCGCCCACTGCAGGTGGGTGCCGATGTTCGGGCGATCGAGCTCGGCCTGGAGCCAGATGCCACCGGGCTGCGGCGCGAACGTGATCTTCGAGGCCGCGCCGAGCGTGGTGCTGGTGACCATCGCCTGCGCGTAGAGGCAGTCCGGGACGCCGTTCGTGGTGCCGGCATCGACCACCGGGTTCATCGGGGCGACCAGCGCCTGGAGGTTCGAGCCGGTCAGAAAGCCGGTGAGGCCGCGGCCGAGCGCATCGAACGTCTGCGCGGTCATCGCGGCGGTGATCCCCTGCGGGACCGTGGAGCCGATCGGCTCGAGCGGACCGGCGACGACCGCGCGGGTCTCCTTGCCGGTGTTGTTCTGCGCGTCCTTCGCGACGGCGTGGAGCAGGTTCGTGCCCGCATCGACCGGCACCGTGGCCTTGAACGTGCCATCGGCCTCGACCACGGCGGGGACGCCGTTGACGGTCACCGACGTGACGACGCCGCTGTCATCGATCGCGGTGCCGGCGACCACGACCGACGACACATCGCCGGCGAACGTGCCGCGCGCGGGCGACGTGATGTGGATCCGCGGAGCGGTCGGATCGATCGCCGGGGCATCCGGGTCGTACTCCTGATCGCAGGCAGTCGCGGTCAGCGAGACAAGTGCAGCGAGGACGATCGATAGGTTGCGCATGTGGCGGCTCCCGGAGTTCCCGCCATGGGGAGCAACATCGATGCCACGCCGCCGAACCACTTGCCCTGCTGCGGGGCCTCCGAGATCGCCACCCGGTCGCTCGCCCGATCCTGCCAGGATATCCGCGTACTACGCGGATCCTTGGTGCCGATCACCAGGGCGGTCCCGGGGGCGAGTGCATAGGTCACCAGCAGCACCACCATCGGCCGCGCGCCGCCCGGTTCGAAGCCGATCTTCGCGCGGACATTCGTGGGCACCAACGGCTGGCCATCGACGGCCACCGTGAGCGGGGACATCGCGAACGCGGTCAGGACGTCGCGCAGGACGTCCAGGGTGCGGGATTTGGGCGCGCTGGCGGCCCGCGCGAGGATCGCCTCGGTGGGCTCTCCGGTCCCCGGGCGATAGCCCACGAACAGCACCACCTCGCAGGGCTCGACCTGGACCACCACGTTGCGGGCCGGTGGAAACGTGTGACCCCAGGCGGGTCCAGCCGCCAGGCAGATGGCAAGTGCAGTAGCCGGAAGCAGGCGCGTCATGGCGACAGCTCCGGAAGCGAATCGAACTGCGCGCGGACGTCGGGACGCGGCCGCGACGGGCCCGCCATCCGGGGCAGCGCGGCCTTGGGTGCGTTCCAGCCGTTGCCATCGATGTCGACCCAGATCGGGTTCGTGATCGCGTACGGCGTGCTCTGGTGGATCTGGTTGGGCTTGAGCTTGGCGGTCACCGGCAGGCTCGAGAGATCGAGCCCGGCCGACAGCGCCTTGATGATCACCGTGGCATCGAGCGGCGGCAGCTCGACCGGCGTGGACACCGGGAACAGGTTGCTGGTGCCCTCGACCTCGGCCACCACCCAGCTGTCCTTGGTGAGGTTCAGGTGGACGGTGGTCTCGTAGTCGGTGCCCTGCCCTGCCGGGATCACCTGATCGGCGACGATCGCGCTGTTCGAGTACACGACGAGGTGATTGACCGCGCCCCAGCTCGGCGTCCGCACGCGCACGCGCACGTCGATGCTGCCGCCCTGCGCGACGATCGTGTCGCCGATCATGCCGTTTCCGATCGTCATCTCGAGGAACGGCGCGGACGTCGTGATCGCGTGGTGGCCCTTGATCGCCTTGACCACGTCCTCGCGCGTGAACCCGCCCGGCGTGTCCTTGCCCTTGCCCACGAACAGCAGCGTGCGCGCATAGCCCGGCTCGTCACCGAGCAGGTGGTGCGTGTCGGACGTGCCCATGCCGGTGGCCTTGTGCCCGCGGTCGAGCATCGTGAACCAGGTCTCGACCACGCCCGGGAAGCTCGGCTTGCCATCGCCGCCCACGACCACCTGCCCCGGCACCGGCTGCGGATTCGGGAACGGCCCCGGCGGCAGCGGCGTGGGCGCCTTGTAGGTATGGACGTTCTCGATCTTGCGGCCGGTGAGCAGCTCCACCGCATCGAAGTCGTAGCTCATCTTGTCGGGCTGGAACTCGTCGCCATAGGGCGCGAACACGCCGAGGATGCCGGCCGGCGTGTACGGCTCGGCGGTCAGCGAATCGATGAAGAACTGCGCGAAGTACCCGAGCACCTGCTGGCGCGGGTGGTTGACCTGCACGATGCTGTTGGCCGGATCCACCGCGAGCGCGCGCAGCTGATCGAACAGCTTCTGCGGCGGCTGGTTGGCCCACACGAACTCGCCGCCGCGCGTGGAGCCCGGATCGATCCGCAGCGGATAGCCGTTGAAGTGGCCCATCTCGAACGTGGTCAGCTCCATGCCCGGGATGCCGAGCAGCCACGGATCGAGCCCCGAGGCGGCGATCACGGGCGCGTAGTCGGTGACGTAGTTGTGATCGGTGGCCACCGCGACCTCGAGGCCCTCCGCGGCGCAGCTGATCACGCGCGCATCGATCGGCGTGCCGCTGTCGGTGGAGGGCTGCGCGTGGATGTGGAAGTCGCCGCCGATCCAACCATCCGTGGTGTACGCGCGCTTGAGCACGAGCTGCTCGGCGACGAACGCACCATCGGACACCGTCACGCGCTTGGTGGTCAGCTCGTACTCGGGCCCGCGCGAGACCACGATGTCGTAGGTGCCGGGCCGCACGTGGGCCTCCACGCGGCCGTCCTTGGTCCACCACGCGCCCTCGATGAAGCGGTTGCCCCCATCGAACGCGGTGGGCCGGCGACGCTCGCCGAACGGCAGCGAGAACAGGAAGGTCCGCGGATCCTTGCCCTGGTTCGCGGTGTCGAACGAGGCGATCAGCGTGACCTTCGCGGGCGCGTGGCGCCCGAGCTCGTCGATCACGGCGACGGCGACCGTGGACGGCGACTTCATCTGGATCAGCGCGCCGGTCTGCGCGTGCGCCTTGATCGTGATCGACGCCGTGGCCGCGGTGTCGCGATCGTCGGCGAGCACGCGGTAGTTGTACGAGCCGGGCGGGAGCGTCGCGAGGAACGCGCCGCCCTCGTCGGTCTCGATCTGGTTGATCGGCCGCATCTTCGCATCGAGCAGGAACACGCTGGCGTGCGCCACCGGGGCCTGCGTGCGCTCGTCCACCACGCGGCCGCCGAACGTGCCGGTCTCCTGCTGGCGTAGCTCGTAGATCACGTCGGCCACGCTCGCCACGTCGCCCTTGCCGACCACGAAGTACGAGGTGAAGCTGAACGACTGGCCCGGCCCGAGCATCGCGGGCGGCTTGGCCATGAACACGCCGGCCACACCCGCATAGGTGAACGGGACCAGCATCGAGTACGGCGTGAGATCCTGCCCCGGATAGCCGGCCTTGTACGTGGTCACGTAGTTCGACGCCGCATCCGGAATCGTCAGCCCGTACGACACGCCCTCGCCGCGGCTCGCGAGGAAATCCACGGCGAGGCCGGGGAACGAGGGGAACCCACCCGCCATCGCGTAGCTGTCCTCGATCGCGTACTTCACGTTGAAGCCGGCCACCCCGGGCGCGAACAGATCCTGCTCGCCGCCGAGCAGCGGCAGCTGGCCCATCGGGACGCTGAGCTGGATGTTCGCGACGTTCGGGATGTTCATCCCGAGCAGGTTGTCGAGCTGCGTGGGGTTCAGGTACGGGAACGGGTGCGCGCCGCCGTTGGGCGCGGTGTTGGTGACCGTGGTCTCGATCTCGACGTACTTCTTCCCGGGGTAGAGCCGGTACGTGTTCTTGAACCCGAGGTTCGTGGGGAACAGCAGGCCGGTGTTGAGCAGCGCCACCATCTGCAGCAGATCGCCGCCGGTGCCGGTCACGGTGACCTCGGCCGGGCCGCCGTCATCGCCGCGCTTGGTGACCTCGACCTTGGTCGGGTTGATCACCGTGAACAGGAACCCCGGCAGCAGCTCGGCGAGCTGATCGTTGCCGTGGCCGCCCACGCCATCGCGTCGCAGATCGGCATCGACCATCGTGCCGCCGAACGTGGTGTTCGCGCGGCCATACGTCGAGACCTTGCCCGGATCGCTCGAGACGCCGGTGTCGGCGATCACCAGCCGGATCTGATCGTTCTCGAGGAGGAAGTCGCCGATCCGCCCGATCGCGTGCGGGCCGCCGATCGCATCCTCGAGCGTCCCGATCACCTGCGCGCGAGCGTGCGGCGCGGGATCGCTGCACGCCGCCAGCGCGAGGCCGGCGAGTGCCAGCGCCGCGCGGGCGTTCACAGCGAGACCTCGGCGGCGAGCTGCACGCGATCGTTCGACAGCGTGCGCGCACCCTGCTCGACGACGTGGGTGGCCTGGAGCTGCACGCGCATCCGGTACGTTGGCACGGCCATCACCGCGCCCGCCGTGTGCTCCATCACACGGTCGGTGAGGATCAGGCTCGAGGGATCGAGCACGCCGAACCGGTAGCCGATCGAGATCGGGTGCGTGCCCTCGATCTTCACCGACAGCTGGGCGTGTGCACCGTACCCGTTCTGGACCGGACCGCCGGTGGTGGGGAACGAGGTCCGCTGCACCACCGCGCCCGCGCCGAACGCCACCGGGCCACCGACGATCCGCGCACCGATCGAGCCCTGGATATCGTCCTCGTCCTGACGGAACGGCAGGTCTCCGACGGTGCGGCGGTTGAACCGGCCCGACGCGACCACCCAGCTGCCCTTCGGGAGCTTGATGATGCCGCTGGCGGACACCGCCGGCGTGTCGTTGTCGTTGTTCGAGGCGTACTCGTCGGCGCCGTTCTGCACCGCGACCTCGAAGCCCGCGGCCGGCGCGTTGACCTCGCCCTCGGGCTCGAACCGGATCGCCGCGCCGAGCGAGCGCCCCGGCGGCAGCCCCTCGGTCTGATAGCCCTCGGTGGCGCGCATGCCGCGGCTCTCGATCGGCTTGTCCACGAACTCGCGCACGGTGTCGCCATCGAGGTTCGGATCGACCAGCGTCTCGAAGAACCCGGCGCGCGCGGTGACCTTGCCGCTCACCACCGCATCGACGTACGCGTCCTTGAGCCCGACCTTGAGCTTGCCGTCGGGCGTGTTGACCTGCTTGCGCTCGTCCACCGCGCCCTCGATCGCCATCACGAACTTGAGCTTGTCGGCGAGCTTGCCGCGGATCCCGAGCCGCGCGTTCTGCAGCTCGAACCCGTCATCGCGGCCGACGAACGCCACGTTCGGATCGTTCTGCACCATCAGGTACTGGAGCCGCAGGTACCCGTACGGCTCCCAGGTGAACGCCGGCTTCGTCTCCGGCTCGGGGGCCACCTTCGCCAGATCGCCGGGCGAGGGCGGCATCGGCGCAGGAGCGACAGTGGTCGCGGGCTCGGCGGCTCGGGGGCGGAGGTCTCGGGATCAGAGAGCGCGGGCGAGGTCAGCGCGGCGACGACGACGAACGCGCCGCCCAGGCGAACGTGCATGATCCATTGGTATCACGCCGGAATCAGGCGATCGCGGCGAGGCGGTCGCGATCGATCGCGATGCCGTAGCGTGCGAGTGGCGTTGCAATCGCGACGTCGACGGCCTTGCGCAGCGCCGCGCGCCCGACCGCATCGTGCCCTCCGAGCCCGGTCGGCAGCGGACAGCCACCACAACCGTCTGCGTCCTCTTGCCACAGCGGCGCATAGACCTCGATGGTCTCGCCCGCGATCCGCGCGAGCTGCCCGCGCTCGGTATCGGTGAGCTGCTCGTTGGCCCAATCGAGGAACCAGAACCCGAGCCGCGCGTGCGGCCCCTCGTCCGCGAGCAGGCGATCGAGCACGCCCTTGATCAGCGGCTCGCCCGCGAGCGCCCGCGAGCGCGCCATCGCCGGCACGCTCAGCGATTCGCTGACGCACGAGGTCGTGACCGCGATCTCGGCCGCGCGCATCAGCGGCCGCGCCCCGGGCGTGGTCACCGGTGCGATCGCCGCGAGATCGAACCCGAGCGGCACCGCACCGCCGAGCTCCATGGTCAACCGCGCCGACAGCTCGACGTGGAACAGCTCGTCGACCACGATGTCCGCGCTCATCGCGATCAGATCCACCGGCGCACCGCACGCGAGCATCGAGGTCGTCAGCGCGGAGAACGCCGCCGCGCTGGCGTACTCGGTGAACACGCCGTTGCTCCAGATCCGGCGCGCCTCGATCCCGTGCGCCGCGGGATAGCGCGCGAGATCGAGCGAGCCCCACGGCAGCGTCTCGATCCCGGGCCGCACCTTGTGCAGGCGCGCCTCGGTGGCCCCACCGCGCCACGACAGCTCGAACGGGATCATGGCTTGCTCCGGCCGCAATCCACCGGCTGCGGTGCGCGCGAGGCCACGTTGCCGCACGCCGGTGCGCCCGAGGGCATCGTGCGCGGCCGGCTGACCAGCTCGATCAGCGCGGTCAACGTCAGCGGTGCCACCGGCGCGGCGGACGCGGACGGGATCCGCACGATCGCCGTCGACGCCCACGGATCGGGCGCCACGGTTCGATTCGCCAGCGGCGCCGGCGTGGGACGTGCTGCCGTTCGGTTCGCCAGTGGCGCCGGTGCAGGTGCGGGATGTCCCGCAGTCTGGTTCGCCAGCGGCGCTGGATCTGCCGCCGCCGGGCTCGCCGCCAGCGCCATCACCGCCAGGAGCTTCGTCACCTGCTTGGTCTTCATCGCTGCCTCGCTCTCCGGCCCCACCAGGGGCTCAGGGATGAAGACGGGGCAGCGGGCGGACCGTTAACGAGGGATTCGTCGTCCCCTGGCGGGCCGCGCAAGCCCGTGATCTCTCAGGTCCGCCGGTTCTCGACGCGGGCGAACGCGCGCTCGAGCACGGCGGCGAACGTCCGCTTACCAGCACTCGCCACCCGGCGTGCCTCGGCGGCGCGCTGCTGGGCGAGCTCGTGGCGCTCTGCCTCCACGCGCTCCCGCTCGCGCTCGGCCTGCCACGCGGCGCGCTCCTCGCTGGTGCAGCGGTCGGTGTACCCGCCCTTCCCCATCGTGTTGCCACAGGCCGGCGCGCCGCTCGGCAGCGTGCGGGGTGCGGCGAGCGCCATCGACGGCGCTCCGATCAGAACAACGGCGGTCAGTAGCTTGGTGATCTGGCTCTTCATGGATGCATGTCCTCCTGCAAGTGAGGACGAGCGAGCCCGGCGATCGTTAACGCGAAGGTTCGGCGCGCGAAACCTCGTCGGTGACTCCGATGCAGGACTTCCAGGCACGAGGGCTGTGACGGTGCGTCGCGCGGCGGAAGTGCGACCGTCGGGGTTCCGCGTCATCACCGGGGCGGCCGTTCGCGATGCGATGCGATGCGATGCGATGCGATCGGTGAGTTCAAGCGTGCCGCTGCGGGGCGGCGCCTAGTACAACGTCAGGGCGCATGTAACGATGGGGCAACGCGAGGACCGGCCTGCCAAGGCGTCATGCTCGAGCGACTGCCCGCCGTAGCCGAAGGCCGCAGAAATCATAGGCACTTCGGCGCCACGGGTGGCAGGTCAAGCGCGGGGCACGCACCCGGCTCGAACACGCCTGTGACGTGGTCGCCGCTGTTGAGCAACACGTCGTAGGTCCCGGCGAACACGTTGCCCTTCACGGTCGTCAGGGTCACCGTCCCACTCGTCGCGCCCGCCTTCGTTGCGTTGATCGGCTGGCACGTCAGCCCCCGACTGAAGCTTCCCCAGGTCGCGAGATCGCCCACGGTGGTCATCGAGATTGGGTAGGAGCCAGGACCAGTCGGCGCGGCCCTCCCAGCCGCGGTGCCATCCGCCAGCACGAGCACCACGGTCGTCGAGCCAGCACGTGAGATGTTGCTCGTCATCGGTGCAGGCATTGCTCGTGAGTGGACATCACAACAAACGCGTACGTGGACGAATCTGTCGTCGAGTGGCTGAGGACGGAGATCGCATCGACGATCTGGATCGCTTCACCGTGAACCGTCCCGGTCACCGAGCCAGTGCCGTGATCGCTGATATCCACGCTGTCGGCCAACGGCGGTGCATCTGGCGCGCCGCCGCCCTCGCCTCCGCATGCGCCGAGCATCAACGTCATGATCGCCCTGGCTGCGACGTTGCCTGAAGGCCTCATTCGGTCAGTGGACGATCTCGGCGACCACCAAGAACTGGAGCTCGAGCCCCATGCCCGATGAATACCGAACCCCCGACGATCTCGCGACAAACCCAATGCATAGTCGTCTCCTGCATCGGCAGCCATCCAACACCCAGGCGAAGCGTGGCTGCGCAGTTCGTCACATCGGTCTTGCCAGCGACGAGATCAAACGATTGCCGTTCTCGAATCACGACACCCGCGGTCGCTTCAACAAACAACGCAGCAACATCGAAATAGCGAAAGGGGGACCAGAAGAGACGTGGGAGCCACAACGGCCTCAGAGCGGGGGTCCACCGTACACCAACACAGAGATCCGTCGTCCGATCCGACGTGGAGCTCGTTTGCGTTGATCTGACGCGAGACGAGGAAAGTCCGGACTCCGTAAGGTGGAGAGTCTCGGTCAAGACCTGCCCCACTCCCGATGTCCAGGGCGTCGAGCGAGCGTGGGCCGGGATCGGGATCAGCAACGTATCTCCAGCCAAATCCCAGAGTCAGAAACGACCGATGCATTGGCGATTGCTTGTGTTCGCCCGGATTCGGATCCGCGACCACGGAGTTTGCCAGGACGACGAGGCACCCAGCCGAAGTCAAACATGTCCGCCAATGCTTGGCCATGAGTATACTACCGTCGACGGCAGGTTGTTATCTGTGGCGCAGGCGGCCCGGACGGAGTGCAAGAATAGATCGGCTGCTGATCCTTCTTACTGCAGCCGACGATATGCCATGCGGTATTGGCAGGACAACTTACGGTTGGCACGTGGCATAGACCATTAGCCAAGATCAAACCAAATGCCGTCCCCAAGGAACCTACTACGCCATTGCATGTGAACTGGTTATCTGCATATTTCACACAAAGACCGACTCCGACGCCGATACCGACTAGGGCAACACCAGCTCCAACCCAGCCACAGTAGTCCGAGTTCACCAGACTGCCATTGGGAGATGGCGACCCTGGTGGAAGCGGTTGGGAGCAGAAACAACTTCCACCCCCACCACCCGTCAGGTCACTTTGCCAGAAGCAACCATCGGCACACGAATCCCATGGATTGGTTGAACCACCACCACCACCGCCACCACCGCCGCCACCGCCGCCGCCGCAATCGTCACAGTCACACCCCGGAAACCACCCGAATGGTGCACATGCAAGTGCACATTGAGCACTGCAATAGTCCCCGTCCACGAGACCGACCCTGGTTCCGAACACACCTTCGTTGCACGATCCGACTGAACATATCTCGAGCCCATCGGGGTCACTGTTCCCTGTCGGATTGCTTCCCGCGTAGACGTAACTATTCCAGGTCTGCTCGGCGAGCGGGTCGACCTGGAGGGTAGTTTCCCACGAAGGGATCGTAGCTCCTGAACCCGTTCAGCGCCAGCGCAGGCCTATGCACCGTCACGCCGTCGTCCCGGTACGCCGTCATCTCCGAGTCCTGGTACTGGCCCGCGAACAGCACCGGCTGAAACACGCCCGGTCCGGCCGAGTTGTGTCGCAGCCCCAGGGCGCTGGGTTGATCGACCAGACCCGCGTGGCGTCGCCGCTCGCAGCCTACTCGTCGTGTGGATCGGGCGGCTGGTCTCGTCGGTGCCGACGTAGCGCTTCGTCGTGGCCACGGCGGGATAGTCGGTCTGCCAGTACGCGGTTAACCGATCCTCGAGCCAGAACAGCTGAAAGATGCTGTACGTGGCCGGGACTGCGTAGTTCGGCACATAGCGGATCTCGGTCAGCCGGTCATACGGATCATAGTAGTAGTCCCAGGTCGCGGCGATGCCGGGCGTGGCGTTCCACACCGTCTTCGACATCCGGCGATTGCGCGCATCGAAGCCCGAGTAGGACTGAAGCTGCGAGAGTGATCCGCCGAGCTTGAAGTCGATCCACGCGGTGTTGAAGTTGTGCCGCTGGTCATGGAAGTAGGCGCGGTTGTCGTACGCGAGGCCCGCGTTGTCGTCGGAGATCCGGTCGCCGTTGGCGTCGTACCCGATGCTCGTCGTGCCCAGCACCGGCGTGCCGTCGGATTGGTTGACCGTCGTCACGCGGTGGCTCGTGCCATAGCCTGCGGCGTTGATGTCGTTGGTCAGACCGGTGGTGCCAGGGCTCGGCCGAAGGATCTTCTTCCAGTCGCCGGCATGCGTGAACGGCGGCGAGGCGGAGTGCACGTTCTTGATCGTCGCGCCGCTCGTCGGGCACGAGGCCACGAGGTTCGTGGTCTCGCACAGCACGCGATCTTGATCGTCGTAGCGAAAGTAGGAGTCCTGCACGCCGCCGGTGTTCGGCGTGTAGTCCCGCTTCGTGATCCGGCCCTTCACGTCCTCGGCGAGGACCACCGATTGCGCGACGGTGCCGCCGGTCTGCGTCTCGACGAACAGCCCGGTCGGCCGGTACGCGAGGTTCCGCGTGATCCGCGTGCGCAGCGCGATCGACGTCAGCGTGTTCTGCTGGTTGTACTGCTTGAGCGGGCCGAACGGGTTCCAGGTGACCGCGCTCGTCACCGGCGTGGCCACGCTCGTCCGCCACTGCGCGGTGATGAGGTCGGCGTCCGAGTTGCTCGCCGCCGAGCCATAGGTCCAGCCGAGGATCGCGCCCGAGGGCGTGGTCATCTGGGCGAGCGCGCCGTTCTTGGTCCAGGAGAACAGCTGCTGACGAGGCGGCAGCATCGGCATGACGATGTTGTCCCGGATCGTCTCGCTGATCTGCCGCCCGGCCTCGTCGTAGCCGTAGAACGTCTCCTGGTCATACGTGTTGCTGTCGCCGCCGCACGCGAACGTCATCCGCACGTAGGCGAGGCGTCCCTCGGTGTGACTGCACGCGCCCACGATCGGGCAGGTCCCGCCCGGCGGCGCATCGTAGATCCGCTCGGTCTCGGGCAGCGTCGCGCCGAAGCAGCTCGAATCGAGGTAGTCCACCACCAGCGGCCGGCCGAGGTTGTCGAACGTGTTGCTGGTGCGGCGCTGCACCGCGCCGCCGCCGAACGCCTCGGTCCTCAGCGTCACGCGAGAGGCCGCGTCGTAGAGCGAGGCGATCGGATAGGTCTGATCCGGGCTGACCAGCCGCGTGACCCGGCCGAGATCATCGCGCTCGGTCTGCGTGGCCTTGATGTCACCGTCGGTGACCTGGAACTGGTTGCCGATCCAGTCGTAGAGCAGGTTCCAGCTGTCGAGCGCGGAGCCAGCCACCGAGGAGTACTTGTCGACCGAGGTCACGCGGCCTTCGCTGCCCGGGAGTCCGGTGCGGTTGTAGACCGTCTTGCCGAGGCCACCCGCGCCATCGACCTGGGTCAGGAGGCCGCGGGCATCGTAGGTCAGCCCGGTCCACTTCGTGACATCGACGGGGTTAAGCGCCTTCTCGAGCCGCCGGCTGTCGAAGTACGTGTACGGCTGCTTCGCGGTGAGCACGCCGGCCGAATCATACGTGTCCACCTCGGTCACCAGGCCCTCGCTGTCGTAGAGCAGCTCCTGCCGATCGCCCGCCGAAGCGAGCAGGCAATCGTCTCGCCGCTTGATGCGGAGGAGCCGGCCCTTGGTGTCGTATTCGTAGAACACGCAGGAGCTATCGGGCCGCGTGAACTGCGTCAGCCGCAGCGCGGAATCGCGGGTCCACTTGGTCTGGAGATCGGCCGCGTTCCGGGCTGCTGCAGCTGGTCTGCCCCGCCATGTTCTCCGTCGAGTTCTTGAGGTACCCGCGCGCCGCATCGAACGTCAGGCACGTGAACGTGGCGTCCGGCTCCTTGAGGCTCGTCGGGTTGCCCCAGAAATCGTAGCCGCCCGCTTCCTGGGTCAGGAACTGCGTCGGGCTCTTCTTCCGGTTGATGAACTTCAGGAAGTCCGCCGAGAAATCGCTGGTCGCGCCGAAATAGTCGAACGTCGTGATGTCGTCGGCGCCCGCGAGCGGCCCGTCGATCTGGATCAGCCTGCCCTTCCCGTCGTAGCTGAACGCGGTGACGTAGTTGAAGGGCACGATCCCGCCGTCGATGTTGCGCGTGAAGCCGAGCTCGGTGACCGAGGCGACCTTCCCGGTCGCCGCGTCATAGCCGAAGAGGTCTGCGCGCAGCCGGTGGAGGAGCCCGCGCTGCACGACGAGGCCAAGGCCGAGAGATCGCTCTTGCGGCGGATCTCGGTCACCCTGCCGGGGAAGCTCGGGTTGCCGTAGAACCGCCACTCGGTCCGCGCCTGGTTGGTGTTGGTAGCGTCGGAGTCCGGATCACCGAACGCGATCGCCGTCGGCATCCCGTTCGCGTCGAACGTGCGCGAGGTGAAGTTGCCCGCCGGATCTTGCGTCGCCTTGAGATCGAGCACGCCGGTGCCGGTGTTCCAGACGTACTGCTGCACGTCCGTGCACGCGCCGGTGCAGCTCTCCGACGGCGGGCCGAGCGGCGCGACGTTGGTGATCACATCCTCGTTCGGGCTCGCCACGGTCAGGCAGCGCGCCGCGCGGAAGCACACGCCGGTGGTGCCCGTGCTGGTCTTGCCGCCGCACAGAAAGCCGGCACCGCAGCCCGCGTCGGTGCTGCACGCCGTGGTGTTGCCGCGGTTGAAGTGCAGCACCGTCTTCGCCGTGCACGCCGCGCGCGTGGAGTTGTACTCGAAGCCGATCATCCCGTGCGGCGTGTCGATCCGCGCCACCTGCCCCGCCGTCGCGGTGTACGCGAACGTCGCGATGTTGTTGTTCGCCGCGTCCTTCACCTGCGTGAGGTACGAGCTGGTGTAGACGTTGGTCTGGGCCAAGCTGCCGCCGATCGTCACCGTCGTCAGGTTCCCGCTCGTGTACCCGTAACTCGTCGTGTGCTGCGTGATCCACGAGCCGGTGTAGTTGGTCTGGAACTGCAACGAGGTCAGCACCGCGCCCGTGTACGCGAACAGCAGCCGCCGCTTCGTCGAGGCATCCGTCACCGTCGAGACCTGGCCGGCGCCGTCGTAGGCGATCAGCACCTTCTGGGGCGGCGTCATCGCGTCCCAGATCTCGGTGAGCTTGCCGCCGCTGTCGTAGACGATGGTCTCGCCGGTCAGCATCTTCAGCTCGTACTGGTTCGGCGCGGTCAGCTTCTGGCGCAACCACCTCACGTGAAAGCCCGCTTGCGCCGCGTACATCTCGTAGCCGCTGCCGTCAGGGTTCGGGCCAAGATCCGAGAACAGCACGTCTTGCCCGCGATTGGTGTGCAGGACGATCTTGCTCGTCGGCGGCGACCCCGTCTTGTCGAGCCAGGTCGTGTACGTGTGCTGCCAGCGCTCGCCCATCGGCTTGCGGTACGCCGATGCGCCCGCGGCAGGTGCATACTTGCTTACATAGAATCTTCGAAACCCCACCGACGGGCCCGAGGGCACCTTCGGCGCCACGTCCGCCGGGCTGATAGCGCAACGCGCCGAGCAGCGGGCTGACCATCCCGGTCTCGCTGCACGACGGCGGCGATTCACGGACGCCCGACGACGGTGCTGACCCAACCCTCGTCCGCGAGGCCGTCCGGCACCGTCATCCAGGCCGTTGCCGCATGTCTCGGCCGCCTCCGCTCGCACCGAGCACAGCAGCGACGCGAAGACCGCGCCTCCGACGAGGAGGCGATTCACGCGGGCATTGCTCACGACGCCGCCTCCGCGTGAACGGTCGACAGCACGGTCTCGAGCACCTCGCGTTCTGGATCCGGCGTCCGTGCCGTGTAGATCACATGCACGAGGCCGCCCGGCTCGGTGCGGAGCACCACGTGCGTGCGTCGGTAGTTCGGCATCGCCGCCGACGGCGTGAACTCCACCTCGATTTGGTAGCCCGCGAGGCCGACTTCGGTCGCCACGGCCGAGACCTGCGAGGTCCGCGCTCCGTGTAGCGCCTGCTGCGCACCCGAGAGCAGCTTCTTCAAGCGTGCGTCGTCGAGGCGCGCGCCGACCGCACGGCTCTCGATCACCGTGATCGATTCCTTCCGGGCGTTGTCCGCCGGCGTCCAGATCGCGATCCGCTCGCCGGGCTGCTGGTAGTCCGCGCGTTGCCAGCCCGCGGGCACCTCGAAGCCGACGTTACCGAGCCGCGCGGGCTCGCTCGCGATCGTCGTCGCTGTACTCGCGCCGCAGCCACCGAGCGCGAGGGCGAGCCCGAGGCCCACCGAGGCGACGAGACCGAAGCTGCGCGACGCGCGCTCATGGCACCACCCCCGTCGCGCCGAGATCTCCGAGGCCGAGCTCGCGCTGGGCGAGCACCGCGGCCTGGCGACGGACCGCGGCCTTCACCGCCTCCACGCGCCGCACCTGCGAAGGCTCCCAGCCCGACGCATCGCGCCCGAGATCCGCCGTCTCCTTCTCTGCGGGCGTCAGCTGGTCATAGCTCCACACCGCCTCCAGTGGTCCTACGTCGTACGGCTCGAACAGGTGACCGGGCGCGCTCGCGCCAGCGGATGCACTCCCCGCCGCCGGATCTGG
>JADKKI010000058.1 GCA_016720595.1 Myxococcales bacterium | reverse complement strand
AGCACCTTGGAGAACCAGCGCCATGGGCCCTTCCAGAGCCGTGCTCTGATCGATCGGTGAGTGCGTTGAGCGCGACCACCAGCGAGCCGGAGCCTCGCAGAACTCGGCCCGCCTGCGTGTGAAACTGCTCGGCCAGCCTGAAGTAGCCGCTTGAGGCTTCACCTGCGGCGAGCGCCGGCAACAACTGGCGGTCTGCGGGCGAGGAGAACCCGGTCGTCGGTCGGAAGTGGTCGCCCAGAGGGTCTGGGTTGTTCACGGCTTTGTCCTTTCGAGGTGTAGCAATGCTCGGCAGGCCCTTCTGCGCCGCAGATGCGAGCTGCGGCCGCCAGCCAGCAGAACCAGGCCCCGTGCGCTCGTCTTAAGATCATCGGCCGATCCCGTTCAGGTCCCGTGCCGTCGCAAGCCCCTCGGTCTCGCTGCGGCGACGACCGGGCCTCGCGACAGCTGTCCGGACAGGTGTCCGGACGCGCCAGACAGGCGTCCGGGCCGTGTTACTACCGATCGCCGCGATGAGCGACGCTGATGTTTCGGTCCCCGCCACCGAGGAAGCCGCACACGATCTTCAGGATCGCTCCGCTTCGCTTCTCGCGCGGCGGTGTTCAGCTTCACCCTGGTGATCGGGCCCTCGCGTCGCTGGGCGTCGGTCTCGTGACGCACGGTCAGGTTCACGGCGGCGATGCCGCGCATCACGAGCTCGTTCACGCGGGCGCACTCACCCTCGCGTTTGTGATGTGGATCCGCTGCCGTGGAAAGCCGCTGAGCCTGCCCACGCTCCAGATCATCGATGCGGGCTTCACCATCGCGGAATGCGTTCTTACTCGCGCTCGGCTTCACCTCGTCGCTCAGCTTCGGCGTCGGCCCCACCGTGTTGCTGGCGATGACGTACACGCTGGTTTGGCCGCTCTACTTCGTCCTGAGCGCGTCTTCGCGAACGCTGTGGATCAGCGCGATTGGTTCGACACCCGCGGTGGTCTACTTCCTGGCGACCGGGACGCCCGTGGGCTCCGTCGACAGCCAGCACATCTTCGAGGTGTTCTCGACCCTGTGGTGCGCGTTCGCCGTGTCGTCGCCGCCGCCAACTCGCGCCACCTCTACGGCCTGGCGCGAAGATCCTCGAGGGATCCGGGAGGCTCGGCCAGTACACCCTCGAGGAGAGGATCGGGGAGGGCGGCATGGGGGTCGTCCACCGGGCGACGCACGCGATGCCCGGCCGCCCGCCGCGATCAAGCTCTTGCTCTCCGACCGCGCCGGGGAGAAGGACCTGGCCCGCTTCGAGCGCGAGGTGCTCAGCTCAACGAGTCGCCTCCCCCACCCCAACACGATCTCGATCTTCGACTACGGCCGGACCGCCGAGGGCACCTTCTACTACGCGATGGAGTACCTGGACGGATGGACTCGATCGGCTGGTGCGGGCGATCGGGCCGGTCGATCCCGCGCGCGCGATCCACATCCTCGCGCAGGTGAGCGGCGCGCTCGCCGAGGCGCACGCGCTCGGGCTGGTCCATCGAGACATCAAGCCCGCGAACATAGTGCTCACCGAGCGCGCCGACGAGCCCGACGTGGTCAAGGTCGTCGACTTCGGCCTCGTGCGTCTCCCCTGACAACGCGAACGAACAACGAATCCGTGGCGGCCAATGTCGTCACCGAACCCTGATGTACCTGTCTCCGGAGGCGATCTCCGCGCCGGAGACGATCGACGGATCAGCCATCCTCTCTACGCCGTCGGTGCTGTCGCTCACTTCCTGGGTGACCGGCCAGCACGTGTTCGAGGCCGGCACCATTCTCGGCCGTGCAGCAAGCACCCCATCACGCCGATCGCCCTCCGTGCGACTGGGCGCAGGCTTGGTCCCCGCGGATCCGGAGGCGATCATCCAGCAGTGTCTCTGCGAAGGAGCGCGACGATCGTCCTGCCTCGGCCGTGGCACCTGAGCCGCGCTGCTCGCCCGTGCGGACGCTCCGGCGCGACGCGCAGGCAGCTCGCCTGTGGTGGGCGGCGCGACGGGCAGCCCCGCCAGGGGCCGGCGAATCCCGCCCGATCTCGACGTCTCAAGTTCCCACGATGGCCATCGACCTACGTGGCCGGCACGACGCGGACGAACGTCCGGCGCGTAGGCCGAGCACGCCAGCGCCTTCAACCCACGCTCCTCGGATCTTCGATCGTTGCGCGATCGGCTGTAACGGCCAAGCCCTGCAGCGTCGTCCTCTCGCGAAGTTGACGGCATGCCACCAGGCTTCAGCCTTCCCACCTCGCTCCAGCCACCACGGATCCCGCGTCGCTGCACGCGGCACGGAGTGGTCCCACGCCCCGAACGACCACGACGACCACGACGCCCTCGAGGCACGCGAGACCCAGTGGGAGTTCGCCCCGGGACGCACGGTGACGGCGTGGGGATACCAGGGCATCGTGCCCGGCCCGATGATCGTCGCCTACGTCGGTGACACGCTCGTCGTGCACTTGATCAACAACCTCCCGGAGCCAACGGTGATCCACTGGCACGGGGCTGCGGGTGCCCGCGTCCATGGACGGCACCCAATTTGCGCAGCCCCTCGCCGCCGGGCGCCCCGTTCGAGTACCGGTCCACGGTCCCCCGATGCCGGGACGTTCTGGTACCACCGCACGCCAACGAGACGGTGCAGATCGAACGCGGCCTGTACGGCGCGCTGAACGGGGCGGCCGCGAGCCGCGCGCCGTTCGATGCCGAGGTCGGGTGCTCGTGCTCGACGACCCCAAGCTCGACCCCGACGGTCGGATCGCGAAGGGGGACCCCGGTCGAACGGCACAACGGCCGCGAGGGCCAGGTGCCCCTGGTCGACGGCCGCGCCGGCCTGAGCCCCCGGATCCGGGCCGGCCAGATCGGCAGCGCGGCGCATCGTCAACGCGGGTAGCGCGCGTCTACGTCGCCTCGCCCTTCCGCGGACGCCTGTTCCCCGTGGTCGGCGCTGACGGCGGCCCGCGTCGAGACCGCGATGACCGTCCGAGAGCTGCTTTCGACCCGGGTGACCGCCTCGACGTCCCGGTCGGCCCCCTCCGCGGACGAGGGCCCGGGCTCGCGGTCTAGCCTCCTTGAAGCCCCGCGGGCACGGTGCTGACGTACCGGGGGCGGGTGGCTGCAGTCGGCCATCGGCCAGGTGGCCGAGCCCGCGCGCGCCGTCGGCTCCGGCGGCTGATTCCCGCGTGAGCCCTCGCCACCGACGTCGTCCGCCCTCACGGTGACCCGCCGACCGAATCGGACCGTCCGACGGGGCGCGGGTGAGTTCCACGACCAACGACATGGTCCTTCCCGAGACGTACCCGCCACGACGCGCCGAAGGTCGGCGCGACCGAGGTGTGGGACCTCGTCAACGCCAGCGAGATGGAGCACCCCTTCCACCTGCACGGGTTCTTCTTCCAGGTCGTCTCGCGCAACGGCCTCTGGAGGGCCACCTCCTGAGTGACACCATCCACCTCCGGGGCGAGGAGCGTCGCATCGCGTTCCGCGCTGACGCGCGGCCCGGTACGTGATGTACCACTGCCACATCCTCGGAGCATCACGCGTCGGGCATGATGGGCCACTTCGAGGTCGTGCGATGATGACGCGACTACGATCCCATGTTCTGCCCGCGGTTCTGCTGGCGGTTCGCATCGCCATGCTGTTCGCGTTCCTGTGCCCCCGGCGCTCGCGGGCACGTGACGCTGTACAGCCGGGATGCAGGCGTGAGCCCCGATCCCGCCGCGCGCGGTGATCGTCCCGACACCGGCACCACGCCCACCCACGACCCAAAGCGCCGGCTCGCGGTGATCGTCACCGCCATCGCGGCACCGAGATCACCGATTCGCTGCCGCTGATCGAGC
Source organism: Myxococcales bacterium (assembly GCA_016720595.1). GTDB lineage: Bacteria > Myxococcota_A > Polyangia > Haliangiales > Haliangiaceae > JABFXX01. The sequence continues at coordinate 17,278 of JADKKI010000058.1, read as the reverse complement.
CCTCGAGGCCAGCGGAGCGTTCGAGGTGCGCGTCGTCGCGCCGCGCCGGATCCTCCGCCGTTCAAGAGTTCGGTGACGTCGGCCGCACTCGACATCTTCCCCCGACCTCGGCTTCGACGACTACGACCGGCTGGTCGGGCGGACGCCGGATCTCGTCGTCGTGCCGTACATCATGGCCTGGCAGAACGAGGACGCCTGCGGGTCCCGTGGCTCCGCGCGCACGTCGGCCCCAGACGACGCTGATGTCGATCTGCGCCGGTGCCGGAATTTCCCGCGGCGACGCGCCTGTTCGAAGGCCACCGCGCAACGGGGACTACGCGCTGATCGACCGGCGCTGACCGATCAGTATCCCGGCATCCACTACGAGCGCGACGTCCGGTGGTGCGCGACGGGAACCGCATCTCGTCGGGCACGCTCACCGCGGGCCCTCGACGCGACCCCTGGCCGCCATCGACACGCTCGCCGGGCGCGATGCGGCGCTCCGGCGGCCGCCGCGACCCCGTATCGTCAGGCCCAGTTCCTCGACGACCCGCGTGCGCCCGCGTCGGTGAGCCTCGTCGGGCCCGCGCTCGGTGTCGCACCGCTGGGGAGCGCAGCCGCGTCGCGGTGGTGACGGAGACGGCGTCGCCGAGTCTGCGGTGGCGGCGCTGGTCGACGCCTACGCGGCGACGCTGACGACCGACGCCGTCACGGTCTGATGTTCGATTTTGACCGATCACGACGCGTCAGGCGTTTGCGCTTGCTCGCGCGAGGCACCACTACGGAACTTCACGGCTACGACTCGATCGCGTTCGCGACGGCCGATCACCCGGGCGTATCCAGCTATGACGCTGCGATCACCGAGGTCGCGCGAAGCCACGGTTGTCCGATGGCGCGCGTCGCCGGGCGGCTCATCAACTACCCGACCTCCCACCTCGATGTCGGCGGGATTCCGGTCGGCGTGACGATGATCCTCCGCGCGGTCCTGCTCGGCCTCGCCGGCGTTGGGATGCTGCTGCTGTGGCGACGTTCGCGCTCGCGCTCGCTGGTGAACGCGCCGGCACGCCCGACCGCATCGCTCCGATTCGGCCGCTCCGCCGGAGCCTATCTCGCCTCGTCCGCTTCGGGCCGGATGCCGGTCATCGCCGCTCGCCGGTGAGCGATCCGTCGCAGCGCGCGGCGGGTGGTGGTGGCCAGGAAGATCACGTGAAGCATCGAGCCGTATGCCACGGTCTTCTGGCCCACCACCTGGATCATGTGGCCGCTCGGCGTATCGAGGCGCGGGCCGGCGACGACGAGCCCCACGTAGCCCATCACGAGCGCGAGGTAGGCGAGGTTCGCGGCGATCCGTGCCCCGCCGACACCGTTTCTCCACATCGCGTACGTGATCGTCGCGACGTAGCACGGAGGAGACCGAACCCGGCCAGCACGAACGTGTTGTGCGCGTCCAGCGCGCGATCGAACGGCGTGGCCGCGACGCCGAGGAAGGCGAGCCCCGAGAGGGTGGCGAACACGGCGCTGGCCTGGCCCGCGATCCGCGCGCGCCCGCGCTCGAAGGCGAATCCGCGCCAGGTCCAGCCGAACGCGACGATCGACGTGCCCACGGTCGCGAGCGAGATCGCGAACAGGGCGCACGACGGATAGTTCGCGCGGCCCGAGAACGCGTGGGTCATCCCGAGGTCCGAGAGGAAGTTGCCGGTGAACTGGTAGTGCGGCGTGGATCGATCGAACCACGTGCCACCAGCGTAGAGCACCATCGCGATCGGCGTCAGCACGACGAACTGGATCGCCGCGTAGCGCAAGACACCCGCGAGGCGATACGCCGACATCTCTGCGATCCTACTGCCCCGAGCTACGGTGCGCCGGAGCCCCGGTTGGGAGTCGCGAGGAGCTGACGGCGAGGCGCCTTCAGTGATGGAATCCCGACGGTTCCCCGTGCAGGATCGCGGCGTTAGCGGTGGCGTGGCGATTGCGTCTTGCTGGGTGCAGATGCGCTCACTTGTCCTCTCGTCGCTGGTCCTGTGTGCTGCCGGATGCCAGACGTTCGTCGACGCCGAGGCGAACGGCAACGGCACCCAGGTCGGCGATCCCACCCAGCCCGTGCGGCGGGCGTTCGTCGGCGCCTCGCTGATCCCCACCCTCGATGCGCGGTACGGCCTCAACCCGATCGCTGCGGGAGGCTCGAGCACCCTCTCGATCCGGTACAACGACGTCTCCGGCCTCGACGTCATCACCGATGGCGGGCCCGCGACGCTCACGCTCGACAACGATTCGGGTGGTGACCGCGCGTTCCTCGTGACGACGACCCCGACACCCGGGACGACCACGATCACGATCCTCACGAACGAGATCGAACCGAGCGACTGGGCGCTCGAGACCAAGCCGGTGACGAGTGTCGAGGTGCTGCCCGACGTCACCTATCGCCGCGCGAGCGCAAGCACGCTCGCGTTCACGGAGTCCGCGCGCACGTTTCGCTTCGCGCTCAACGGACCGGACGCCGCGAAGTGGACCGATCTACTCGTCGACGGCACGCTCGCGATCGACAACATCGCCCTCACCGCCCTCGCATGGGATCACTTCCAGCTGCCGGCAGGCGCGGCGACGCACCACGTCACGGCCACTGCCGCCTCGTTCGGCTCCGGCACGTTCGACATCGAGGTCGGCGACGCGATCGACCGCATCGAGTCGCTCGTCGAGGGGACGCCCGTCGTGAACGGCTCGATGACCGTGTGCTTCTTCGCGCACCGCGGCACGCGCGAGGTCTACGTGCCGTACGCGATCACGCCTCCCGGCGGCGTGGCGTACCAGAGCCTTCGCAACTGCACGCGCGTCCTTCCCGAGACCAGGGGCCACTACGAGGTGACAGCGACCGCCCTCGGCCTGTCGCAGACCGCCTCGTTCGACGTGCCCTGAGTGCAGCGCGTGAGTCGACTCGCCTTCGAGTCCGCCTCCAGGATCAGGTAGGATTGCGAATGATCGAGATCTTCGTGCTCGTGAAGTTCTGCAAGCGGCTTGCGAGATCGCTCGCGAGAAGCATCGCCCCGGCTCGTGGGGCGCGCTCGGCGCGCTCGGCTGGATCGGCGGCGAGATCATCGGCGCCCTGGTCGCGTCGAGAGGTCACGGTGACAAGGGGAGCGTGTACGTCATGGCGCTCCTGTGCGGCGGGATCGGCGTGGCCCTGGCGTACGCGGTCGTGCGGTCGCTGAAGCCGCTGCCCGATCCAAACTTCCCGAGCGCCCGCGTCGTCTAAGGTCAGCCCAGCGCCTGAACCGGCGCGGGTTCCGGGTATCCTGAGCGGGTGCCGTGACGACGAGTTCGCGCAGACCGCGACGGCGCCGGGAGCCCCGGCCGCGGGTGCCGAGACCCTCGCGAGTGGCCCCGGCTCGTCACAGGCGCTCACGCGGACCAAGCTAGGGCGGTTCGAGCTCGAGTCCGTGCTCGGCAAGGGCGGCATGGGCGTGGTGCACGCCGCGTACGATCCCGAGCTCGAGCGGCGCGTGGCGGTGAAGGTGTTGCATGGCAAGAATGCCGATGCGAGCGCACGGCTCCTGCGCGAGGCCCGCGCGATGGCGAAGCTGTCGCACGCGAACGTGATCACGGTGTTCGAGGTCGGCACCGCGGACGGCGAGGACTTCGTCGCGATGGAGCTGATCGAGGGCGGGACGCTCGGCGAGTGGCTCGAGAACACGAAGCCGCGGCCGCGCGACGTGATCGCGGCGTTCGTGGCGGCGGGCCGCGGCCTCGCTGCAGCGCACGCCGAGGGCTTGGTCCACCGTGACTTCAAGCCGAGCAACGTGCTGCGGAGCCGGAGCGGCCGGATCGTGGTCACCGATTTCGGGCTCGCGCGCTCCGAAGGAGCCGACGGTCGCTCGTCACGGCCGACGCTCGATCTGCGGCAGCCGGCCGCGGCGCCGGCCCTCCGCGACCGATCAGTTCGCCTTCTGCGTGGCGCTGTGGGAGGCGCTGAGCGGCAAGCGGCCGTTCGTCGGCGCCACGCTCGAGGATCTCCGCGAGGACGTCCTCGACGGGCCGGCGGATCTCGACGACGCAGCGCTGCCCCGTACGTTGCGGCCGGTGTTGCGCCGCGGGCTCGCGATCGATCCCAAGCACCGCTGGCCGTCGATGAACGAGCTCCTCCACGCGATCGAGCGCACCAGCTCTCGCCGATCGATCGCGGTGCTCGGGGGCGTCGGCCTCGCAGCCGCCGGCATCGTCATCTACGTGATCTCCCGCTCCGCCACGACCCAGAGTTCGGCCTGCGCGCAGCCCGCCATCGATCCCGACAGCGTGACGCTGACGGCCGGCGCGAAGCCCCACGTCGAACGATGGCGAGCCGCGCGCGCTTCCGCGTGCGAGGCCAAGCGAGAGGTGCGCGGTGCGCGGCTCGCGTGCCTCGATGGTGTGTTCGCACGGATCGCCGACGCGTTTCATGATCGAGCTCCGGGCCCGGATGCACTCACCGACGAGCTGGTGGATCCCAGCGCATGCGAGACCGATCAGCCGCCGCACCTGCTGACGACGATCGACGGTCCGCTCTCGAGTGCGTTCGCGGTGCTCGCGAAGGCGAAGGACAGCGGCAACGCGATCGACAGCGAGCTCGCCGCGGACACCCAGCCACCGTGCGTGCGAACCGTCGCGCTGCTCGCTGGGCGCGTCGGCCTCGACCCCGCGTACGCCCCGGCGCTGTTCGGCAAGGCCCTGGCGCTGTTCGCGAAGATCCAGGCGGCGTCCTCGGCGTGTGACGACGACGCGATCAAGGTCCAGGCCGCATTCGCGACCTATACCGGAGAGCTGGCCACCCTCCGCCGTGTCGAGGAAGCCACCAAGCAGTTCCCGAGCGACGCGAACCTCACCGGGCTCGCCGCGATCCAGGCCGACGTGGCCCTCGAGGCGGGGCGGCCCGGCGATGCGATCGCCGGCTACGAGACCGTGCTGTCCCGCCACGCCGCCGCGGGTCGTAGGCAGGCCGAGCTCGACATCGCGATCGAGCTGATGAAGATCCATCTCGACCGGTCGAACCCGGAAGACCTCGATGCCGTGATGGCGCTCGCCGATCGCTACCGTGCCCGCGCACGCGAGGTCGGGCGCGGCGCAGGGGTCGCAGCGCTCGCAGCACGCGCCCGGTGGAGGCTCGGGGACATCGACGCGGCGAACCTCGAAGCCCGTGACGCCGGATCGGCGTACAGCGGAGCGGCGCTGATCGACTCGGAGTTCGAGCCGCAGAACGTCAAGGGCACCGTCGTCGACGAGCGCGGCAAGCCCGTGGCCAACGCGAAGGTCGTCGCGGGGGCCCGGCTGTGGGGCGACGACGCCGAGCTGTCCTCGCCGGTCCTGGCGATCGCGACGACCGTCGAGACCACGACCAAGGCCGATGGCACCTTCGAGCTGGTGGGGGCTCGAAAGATGGCGATGGCGAGCAACGGCGATCAGGTCTCACTGCCGGCGGCGCTCACACCATCGATGACGCTCAGGCTCGGGCCGACCTCGACCGTCGAGGGGAACGTCGTGCTCGGCAGCGAACCCTTCAGTCGGGTACGCGTGGCGATCTACATCTATGGAGACAAGGCCTCGCAGCTCCATGCCGGGCCGGTCGATCGAGATGGGCACTTCAAGCTCTCGCGCATCCCCCGGGGCAAGCACGAGATCACCGCCCTGCTCCCCGATGATACGGACGCCCCCCGGTACTTCGACGTGACCTCGCCCGTGATCACCGGGGTTCAGGTCAAGCTCGCCACGAAGCCGTCCTCGAACCGCGTGCTCTACATCATCGGCCGCTCCGAGACCGCGAACCCGCCGGACGCGGCGATGGCGTTCATGTTGCGGGGAGCCCATCCGAACACCAAGGGAACCGTCCGCGAGCTCCTGCGCCTCGGTAACGCCACGACGCTCGCGCTCGGCCAGCGGGATGCCGCGCAGCTCGCACCCGCGTTCACGGGCCACGTCGAGGCCGACGATCTGACCGGCGAGCTGTCCGCTCGACCAGACGAGGATGTCACGATCTGCGCGGTCGAGCTCTCGAGGAAGCTGCTCGCCACCATCACGTCTCCCGACGACGCCGTCCGTTTGCTCGGAGACGGCGATGCCGGCTGTGTCGTGGTGTCGCCGGATCAACCGCTCGCCGTGGTTATGATCCCTGCCGTCAAGCGCCGCTGATCGACGCGCGCTCCCGGCCTCGTCCCTTGATCTCGCGGGGTTACGAGATTCCGTGCGCCACTTGGCGTGGCGGTTCGTTGACCCTTCGCACCCACGAAAGGACCCGCCCGATGCGCTTCACCACGTCACTTGTCGCTGCCGTTCTCGCCTCGACCTCGATCAAAACGCAGATCGCCGACGCATGTGGAGGCGATTACGGGCCGCGCGCACCGGCAATGTTTCTCGTCGCGAATCACCACGGGCGCACGTTCGTGCTTCTCGACAAGAACGTGCCCTCGGTCGAGGGCCTGTCGTGGTTCAGCGATCGGATGACGTACGACAGCAGCGAGATCGCGCCGGCTCCGGCCTTCGCCACTGCGCGCAAGCTGACCCTCGTCGGCCCGGATCGAATGCGGCGCCTGGCCTCGGTGAACCACGTGGTCATCAAGCCAGCGTGGGAGTCGCGTGATCCGATGAATGCGCTGGAGATCTCTCCGCGCGAGCCGGAGCAGGTGCGCATCGCGGTCGAGGGTCGGTTCGCGACCGTGGTGTGGAACGAACTGGCGAGCGAGCCGGTCGGCCTCGAGACCGCGGCCTGGGCACAGACCGCGGGATTCGCGCCGCCGCTCGATCCGGCGACGATCTCATTGTCAAAGGTCGTCGGCACGAACGTCGAGTTGATCACCGCGTGGACCTACGCCGATGGAAGCAGCATCTCGACGACCTATGTGCGCACGCCGGGTGCAGAACCGTACGGTGGCTACCGCGGCTCGCCGCTCGGCGTCGTCACGCTCGACGGCCGGCGGTACATGGTGCTGGTCGACGATGGCCTCGTGACGCCGGTCGCGCTCTGACCAGTTCCGCGGTTCAGTGATCGGCGCGGCGCGTTTCGTGCGCACTCACTCGATCTTGACGAGCTCGTCGATGCGCCCCGTCGGTAGCTGGATCTTCACGACGCCGGTGCCCGGGGCGAACCACACTGCGCCCTTGCCGTTCGGCTTGTCCGAGATCTCGATCTTCCACGCGTCGAACGTGCCGGCCTTGACCTTCAGCTTGCCGCGGCTGATGACCTTGTAGTTGGTCGGAATCATCCCCGGCACCTGGTGCGTTGTGCCGGCCTTGAGCGGCAGCGCGATCGCGAGCGCGGGCGCGGGCGGCTCGTCGAGAGACTCGCCCTGGATATAGATCCCGTCCTTCACGACCTTGAAGCCCGCCTTCGAGAAGTAGTTCGCGATGTCGTGGTGCGGATCGAACTGCATCATCTCCCCCGAAGAGGCGAGCCTGGTCGTCCACGTCTCGGTCTGCTTGGCCCAGTGGCCTTCGTACGTGAGCGTGCCGGTCTTGAAGGCATCAGCTGACGCGAGCCCACACCAGGCGCATAGGAGGAGGAGGAGCTTCATCGGTGCAGCGTACCGCGGCGGCTCGCGGCGATCTCCGTCGCTGCGATTCCAGCTTCCACTCCGTCAGCGCACCAGCCGGAGCCGTTTCCCGTCATAGCGGTACCGTGCAGTCGGCGGGCAGGCCGCGCGGCAGGCTTCGTCGCTCTTCGCGTCTGGCTGCAGCTGGGGAGCGAGCGGCCCGTGCCCGTTGCACTCGAACAGGCACGAACCGGATCGCAGCTCGAGAGTGGGAGGCGACGTCAGGGGATCGACGAAGGCGACCGTCGTCTTGCTCGCAGCGCTACTGGCGTTGGCCGCGTCGAGCGGCCCATCGTAGGTCACGATACGACCGAGCTCTCTCGCCGGACGACGCTCCGCGGTGAAGTACACCGTGTGCTCGAGCATGTGGAAGTTCGGCTGGCCGCCGGTCTCCCCACTACGATAGTCACGCGCAGGAGCGACCTGGCTACACCTGACCTCGCACGGCGGCTTGCCATCGAGATCGATGGGCGCACACGTGTCGAACCGCTGACGGGGAAGAGCAGCCCGGGCACCGCTCCCATCGGACTCGAAGGCGGGATCCAGCGGGTCGTCGGCGCAGGCGACGGGGGCGGGCTTCGCCTGCGCGACCGCGCCGGCCGAGCCCGCGCTCGTCGAGCCTGCTCGCGTATCGTCCACACCCGCCGCATCTCCGGTGCCAGGCTCGCGGCCCCCTACCCCTCCGTCAGCCACGAGTGGGCGCGGGGCCACGATTGCCACTGGCGTTCGCGAGACGCCTTCCGCCGGTGGGTGCGGTGACGCGCAGGCGCCCGTCACCAGGACGATCGCGAGGCGAAGCCACCCGGAGCGGTACCGGGCGACGGCACACGAGACACGTCGTGCAGGCACGTACGCATCGTAGCAGGCCACCGGCAACGGTCGACCATCGCTCTCCCGTTCGTGCGCAAGCACTAAGACCAACAACGACAAGTCCCACGGTCACCCCAACCTTCGCCCCGGGGTCAGGCTCCTGTCATCGGCGCAGAGGTATTCACCGTCGCAGGACTGCGCGCTCCGAACCGCGCCCGGGCAGTGGGCCACGCAATCGACCTCGTTGTCGCAGGCCGCGAAACACTGCGCGTCGGCGCTCTGGGTGCGCGTGGTCGAAAACACTAACCGATCCCCGGATCCCGGATCCCTGCCCGGCCACCGCGGCGGCTGACGGTCGCGCGAGCTCCCCTTGCCGGACCGCAGGCGCTCGCCGCGGCGGGCGCGGAACTCAGAAGCGGCCAGCGATCGCGAGCCCCGGCGCGCGTCCCAGGACGGGCGCGATCGAGAACGACGCAGCCTCCTCGAGGCGCTCGTTGTGCCGGCGAGCGGCGCCCGGTGCGGTCCAGATCTCTCGGAGCATCGAGCCGCTGTAGAGGACGACGGCGGCCGAGCCGAGAATGCCGAGCGCCGCGGCGCCGCCGCCTCCTCCTCCGCCTCCGCTGTCGGAGAGCGCGAGCGAGAACGCGGGAGGCAAGGTGACCGCGGCGATGCCACCGCTGATGAGGCGCCACTTGAGCCCCGGGTTCCAGCCGTGACCTGCGTAGATGTGGCCGCTCGTTGGACCGACGAGCGTCAGCACCACGCCCGCGGTGACGACACCGATCCGCCACGTGTCACTCGCTCCCCTCTCGTCGTAGTGCGGCGCGATGTCCGTACCTGTCACGAGTAGCGTGATGCCGGCGGTCGTGAGGCCGAGTGAAAGTGCACCGGCCACGAGCGGAGATTTCGGAGATCCGAGCGGCGCCGAAGTCAGAGGCGCCTTCGCAGTCGATTGCCCCCTTGTCGGCGCTGCGGTGCCATGAACCATCGGGGCGACGGTGGGGTCGGCGGCAGGTTCCACTGCTGGCACCAGGGTGGGCTCCGTCGAGGCCGGCGGTTCGGTCGGCGTCGGATCTGCGGGCTGCGCGGAGGCACGCGACGTCGTCCCGAGCAGCCCCCATGCAAACGCAACCAACGCCTGCCTCATCACTGCATTGTATGAAGGCCGGGACGGGCCGGTTTCAGCTTCACACGTTCTTCACGGGCGATTCGACCCGTGCTGGGATCCCCCACCGGGATGCGAGATCCCGAAGGATCAACCTGCCGACCCAGCGTGACAGGGTCGAGGGGCAAAGCCCCACTTGCCACCGGATACGTACGTCCCTGAAATCACGCACCGATGTCGTGGTCCTGTGCGTGCAATGAGACCCAGCATGCTTCCAACAATCGATCTCTCGACGGTGTTCGGTGGTGCTGGCTCTGACTGGGCGACCGGCGGGTTCTGGACCGGCCGCACGCGTGACAGACGATTCCTCGAGAGAAGCCGAGCAAGCACGTAGGCGACGATCGAGCTAGGATCGGCCGGCGATGTACCGCGTGTTGATCGCCATCATCTGTATCGCGGCCGCGGGTGGGCTCGGCTACGCAGCGTTTGCTGAGCGCTGGCTCGAGAACAAGGCGCCTTCGCGTCAGGTCGCGTTCTCGTTGCTGTCCTCGAAGCGTTGTGTCGGCGAGTCGGCGAGCACCACGTGCGAGTCGAAGTCCAACAGCGAGCTGATGACAGAGCTCACGATGCACGAGAAACAGGACGCCTCGATGGCGTTCGCCACCGCTGGCCAGGCGACCCTCGGGATGTCGCTCCTCTCGGCCCTCATGCTGCTCCTCTGCGCCGGGTACCTTGTCGTCAACAAGCGAACCTCCGGCCCCAACGGACCGCAGCACCTGGCGCTCATCGCGCTCATGATCGCCGTGATCGCCGCCACCGTCTTCGTCAAAGAACGGCGATCTTGGCAGTTCTGCGACTCGCGATTCGGACAAATCTCGGACAGCCCCTCGTTCGCCGGCCTCTGGCGGGCTCATTCGGACAGATCTCGGACACGGACCATGCGCGTTGGCGCTCGCGAGCACGGCACGGCCACCGCGGCGGCTGCGGTCGCGCGAGCTCACCTCGCGTGCGAGCGGAAATTCGCACGGTGGGCGACCTCGCCCGCACGTGGCTGCGAGAGAGCTGTACCTCGCGAATTCGCGGCGCAATCTGTGCGTGACGTCTGCGACGCCGCCGGTACGTGAGATCGCGAACATCGCCGTCGTTGGTCTCCGAATCCCGCATGGCGTGCGCCGACGACGGGTTGCTTTCGACGACCGGACGGCCCTCCCGGAGCGAGCACTCGCCAGATTTGCTGTCGGAGTGCTCCTTGCACCGGGGGGATACCAATCACCAACCGTCGAATGGAGAACAGGCAGTGCGCACAACAAGCCAGACCTCGCCGAAACCACCACAGATCTCGATTGTGGGTCGCCGGCGCACGGCTCGCGAGGCTCTAGCAGGAGAGCGACCGCGATCGATCAGCATGGAACGGAGGTCTCTGCGCGCTGATTCGAGGGTTCACTTCCTGAGTTCCGCAGCCGCGGCGATCTGTCTCGTGGGCATGGCATCGCCAGCATGGGCGGAGGTGACCTCAGCGCCGTCGGGATACAGGTTTAATGGGCCGGGTACACAGGCTTTCTCCATCAACGTTCCGGCGGGAACGACGCTCGGAAGCGCCGCGGTGCTGACGCTGGGCGCGCCCAATCTTGACTTCACGGAAGTTGCGGGCGGCACGACCTGTCCTACCGTGAGCGGCGGACGGTGCACGGTGGAAGTGCAGTTCCAGCCCAAGGTCGCCGGACGGCGGCAAGGGGCCGTGGTGCTCTTCGATCTCGCCGGGAATGTGCTGTTGACCGTTTCGCTCAACGGGAACGGCGCCCGGGCGATGGCCGGTTTCGCGCCCAGCGCCATTTCCACGTTTGCTGGCGGCAGCGGCGGGCCGCTGATGAGTCCCACGGGATCGCGGCGGATGGCTTCGGGAACTACTACGTCGCGGACTCGAAAGCGAACAAGGTCTTCGAAGTGTCGCCGAGCGGAGCCATCTCGACGTTCGCGGGGACCGGGAGCCCAGGATACTCAGGAGATAACGGCTCGGCGACGAGCGCGGAGCTGAACGGTCCGATGGACGTCGTCGTAGATGGGGCCGGATTCGTGTACATCGCGGACACGATCAACAACGTCGTCCGTGTGGTTGATACCGCCGGGATCATCTCCACGTATGCAGGGCAATACTACCTGAGCGGAAGCGCCCCTCCAGCCGTATGCCAGACGGCGACCAATTCGGTGGGAGACGGATGCCTACGGAATCAGATCATCCTGAACAGGCCGGTGGCGCTGGTGTTCTGTCACGCGCAGAACATCCACATCGCGGACCAGCTGAATCATCGACAGCGGACCGTGTTCCGGACGAGTTCCCTCACGATCACGCAGGTGGGAGACGGCACGGCGGGCTACAACGGCGACGGCGAAGACAACACGAGCGCGGACCTGAACGGCCCGATCGGGCTGGAGATGGATGGCGCAAACTTCATCTACGTAGCGGACACCGGCAACGACATCATTCGCAAGACGTTGCTCACTGGATACACGCCGAATCCGATCGCGACGGTCGTGGGCACGCCAGGCGTTTCGAGCAATAGCGGCGACGGCGGCCCCGCCATCAGCGCGCAATTGACCTCTCCGTTTGGGGTGCGCGTGGATCCCGCCGGCAACATCTACATCTCCGACAACAAGGACCATGCGGTGCGAGTGGTGAATGCAGCCACGGGGAACATCTCCACGATCGTGGGGACCGGAACCGCTGGCTATAGCGGCGACGGGGGACCCGCGGCCCGCGCGGAATTAAACGGACCATCCAACATCTGGCTGGATAATGCGACGGGCGACCTCTACATCGCCGACACGCGGAACGGCGTCATCCGAAAGGTGGACGCCTTCGATGCGCCATCGCTCACGTTTCCAACGACGGCGGTCGGAGCCACGAGCGCGGCGCAGAACGTCAAGGTGATGAATCTGGAAACGCGCCGCTCGTGATCAGCCAGATCACGACGCCGGCGGGCTACTCGCTTGGAGGGCCGATACCACATGCATGGCGAGCGGAGAGACGCTGGCCCCAGGCGCGAGCTGCGTCCTGGGCATCGTATTCACGCCGCAAAGCGCGGGCCCGATCACGGGGAACGTCGTGATCAGCGACAACTCGACGACGGCAACGCAGAGCATTGCGCTGACAAACGTCGCCGCAGCGGCCGGCGGTTACACGCTGGCGACGGACACGACGACTGTCTCCGTGCGCCCGGGAAACACGAGCACGGCAACTCTGATGCTGAGCTCGAGCAATTACGCCGGAACGGTTTCCTTCACCACCAGCGTCACGTCCTCGGATGGCACGGCGGCGGACGTGACAGCCACCGCCAGCTCGGTCAGCCTGGTGGCGGGAGGCTCGGGAACCTCCACCGTGACGATCACAACCGATGCCAGCGCGGCGAAGGATCGCCCGCGGATGCCATGGAAGATTCGCGTGGCGGGGCTCTTCAGTCTGCTGATGTTGCCGCTGGCGTTTCAGCGGAGGCGCAGGATCGGCCGGGTGCTCTTGGTCCTGGGCGTGTCTCTGCCGTTTTCGCTCCTGGCCTGCAGCGGGACGGACAACATCTCATCGAACAACGCGAAGACGTACAGCGTCCAGGTGACTCCCACGGCAAGTCCGGCAGCGACAGATCCGGCCTCGGTGACGATCACCGTGACGGTTCAATAGGCGAGGCTAGGACGTCAGTCCAGTCGGCCGGCTAGACAGCGGACCTTCATCGCCACCGCGCGAACCGTAGCCCTCGGCCTGTCCCGGCCGCAAAGCCTGCGTGGATTGGGGCCGTCGGAGCAACGAGTGCAGGTTTGCACCCGCAGGTGGCCGGATCTGCTGGCACTGCAGCTGCACAACCTGGAGGCATGTTGGTCCGAGAGCTCGCCGTGCTCTCACCCGCGTCTCCGTCGAATTCAACGTGTCCGATCCGACGCTGGTGGATCAACTCCAACGCTGGGCACAGGTCGTGATCGAGACCCGCAAGCACCCGAACCGGTCGCTCGACGAAAGGCACACGCGATGACGTGCACACGCTGCGGAGTGACCGTCGAGGATGGGAGTCGGTTCTGCGGGCGATGTGGAGCGCCACAAACGTCAAGCCCTGGACCGCAGCCGCGTGCCCGTCGGAGACCGCTGGTCTGGATCGTCGGGTTGGTGACGATCGCGGCGGTGGCGGGGGCGTGGTGGTCTGGGCCACGAGGTCGCGCCCGGCAGGCCGACGCCCGACGCCCGGACCGTGCAGATCCTCGACGGAGGAAGCGCCCGGGTCGCCGAGAAGACCGGGTCCCTCGGCGGCGATCGGGATCCGGCCCAGGTCGGCAAGCCGCAGCAACCAGCACGGTCCCGCAGCAAGGCGCAGACCGTGACCGCGGGCGACGCGCTGACCATCCACGCGCCGGAGGACGCGCTCGATCGGGATCGGGACCTCGTGCTGACGCGGCTGGACCCGGCGGCGATCCAGGGACGCGCCGCTCCCTACGACAACATGTTCGTCTTCGACGGCTACGCCTTCGACGCGGGGTTGCGACCCGGCGAGGTCATCCCGGGTGCGTTCGAGATCGAGTACGACCTCGCCCGGACCCGGATCCCACCGGAGCTGTATAGCGACGTGCGGATCTTCCGCCTCGGCGCCGACCCCGACGATCGCCAGCTCTTGGCCAGCCGCGTGGACGGCTCCGAAGCTCGTCGCGCAGTCCAACCGCAACAGCGCCATCGGGCTCGGCATCGTGCTGGGTGGCGTCTACCTCTACGCGTTGCACCACCAGGACAGCCAGGCGATCGAGGAGGCCTTCGGCACCGATGCGTACCTGTGCTCGGCGGACAAGACCCTGACCCGCTACACGATCTGCTGGCCGAAAGATCTCGGCTTCGGCGACCCCGACGCGCTGCGAAAGCTGTGGACCCAGGAGGTCGCCATCTACCAGGCCCACGACGCGATCCCGACGACGTACGATCCGACGACCGAGATCGACGACGCGATCAAGACCGTGACCATCTACTCGCCGACCGCGGTCGCCATCCGTCACCTCCGGAGCACCGGGGTGAATGCGGAGGCCGCGATGGACAAGGTGTGGCAGTCGCCGGCGTACTGGGCGCTCGATCGCCGGCACACCAGCGAGTGGATGGAGAGCAACGTCCTGCCCAGGCAGGTGACCCTGACCCGCAAGGTGGCCCGGCTCGCGGACACGTACCTCTACACGACCCGCGGCTTCCTGCCGCCCTCGTCGGTGGAGATCTACATCTCGCGGAAGGAGAGCGATCTCGGTAGCTCCACCAACCCGGCGCTCAAGAACCCGTACATGCGGGTCAAGGTGCTGCCGCCGGACGTGGTCGCCGCGCCCGATCAGCCGCCCGGCAAGGCGATCGTCGACGACTATCTGGTCACGTTCACCCACGAGCTGTTCCACGTCACGCAGAGCTCTCGCTACCTCTGGGGCGTCGACTGGGCCTCGCACAACTGGTTCTGGGAGGCGACGGCCACGGTGCTGGAGAACGAGGCGGCCGAGGCCTACAAGCAGGCCGGCTCGATCGCGAAGACCTACGCGACGGCTCGCCACGCCTACGACGAGTCGTACGTGCGATCGCTGGGGCTCACGTCCTACTGGGGGGACTTGAAGAACAGCTCGACCGCCCGGCAGAACCAGGGCTACATGATGGGCTACTTCCTGCTCTACCTACGGGACCACTGCGCCGCCGTGACGGGACAGGGGCCCGCCTACCTGAAGCGGCTGCTGGACGCGTTCAAGGGCAGCTTGCAGCATCCGATCTACACGATCATCGAGCAGACGACGAACAGCGCCGAGATGATGGAGCTCGAGCTCGAGCGCTACTTCCGGGCGAACGCCGGCACGATCGCCAGCCGGTTCAGCATGTCCGCCAAGGATCCGGCGGGTGTCTTCCATGCCTGGACCACCGAGCAGGATCACGTGCTCGACGCCGCCAACCCAGTCGTGGAGCTCACGCCGATCAAGAACCCGATGGCCTCGTCGATCCGCCCGCTGTCGTTCCGGATCGATCGGAGCAAGTACGACAAGAAGGCGGACGCGACGCTGGTGGTGGTCCGCGGCGATGACCCCATGCAGAACAACCAGGATCTGGCGCTGCAGGTGGGGGGCGCCGACTTCCGCTTCCGGGCATTCACCGAGCCACGGATCCAGGCCTTCCCGGATGTCGGGCTCGACAGCTTCGGGTGGATCCAGGAGATCCACCTTTACTCCGACGGTTGGCTCAACGACTTCACGAAGCCCTACACGGCGTTCTTGATGCTGCAGCCCGACGCACCGACGGTGTCGCTCAAGGACGGCAAGCTGGTCATCGCGCTGCCCCCGATGAGCCCACTCGCGACCAAGGGGCTCGTCGACCAGTTCATGGTGACCGTGAAGGACAGCAAGAATGCGTTGCTGATGCTCGTGACCGACCAGCGAACGATCGAACTGAAGGTGGGCCCGTCGGGCGGGCTCACCGATCTCGACGATCCCGCGATCAAGAAGATGGCCGCGATGGCGGTGACCAAGTACTTCGCCACGCACCCCCGAAGAAAGGCGGCCCTCGAGGCCAAGTATGGTGCGACCGCGGTGGCCAAGATCAGCAAGGGGCTGGAGACGATGAACCTCGATCTCGGGACGCTGAACCGGGCGGCGGAGGTGCTGGCCAGCGCGGCCGGAGGCGCAGCGGCCTCGGGCGAGATCGCCGTCACCATCCAGGAGATGACCGTCGGGGAGAAGCCGATCTACGGCCCGCCCAGCGACGCCGCCCAGCAGGTGGTAGCCGCCCAGCCCACGGCCGGGGTCGACATCGTCGGCACCTGGGTCGGCGACGTCCAGCTGTCGAACGTCCAGGCGACCCTCGTCATCTCGGCGGGCAACAACGGCGACTACCTACTCGATCGTCAACTCCATGTACGGCAACGAGGTGAACTACGGTCGGGACAACAGGAACGACACGGTCGACATCGTCATGGCCGTACCCGGACAGAAGCTGACCGGTAGCGAACAGCCTTCACCTGATCAAGAACTCGGACAACGAGCTCTACCAGGCGGCGCCCCGACGACGCTGCGGCGAAAGAAGTAGATCGGCTCTCGAGAAGGCTAACCTATCGATCCTCGATCCCCGCACCGGGGTTGCTGGAACGGCGCACGCCTCCGTCGACGCGTGGCAGGTGGTAGCGTGAGGGGATGTACTTGTTGTCCGCTGGGTCGCTGGACGCTCGTCGGGACGAGCCCAAAGCCCAGGTGCCGCCGCGTCAGGGCACGCACAGTGTCGGCTCGACGAGTGTGCGCAGACACGCGACGACCTCGGGCGCCGCGAACTGGCTCGCCGGGTAGATCCTGCCATCCGGCGCGACCACGGTCTCGTTGTACCGGAGCGCGCGGAGGCCGCCGTCGGGCCACGTCGAGACCTCGGCGTACGAGCCCGGCGTCACGCCGCAGCAGGCCAGCGCGACGCCGCTGCGATCGCCTGCAGGGCGATCATCTCGTCGAGCAGTGCGACGGGCCGTGACAGCCATTTGCGAGCACGAGGCGATCGACGCTCTGCAGTGCCGCGAATCAGCGTTCCAGAGCCAGCGGATAGCCGGGTCAAGGCGACGAACGTCACCAGCGTCCCGAGTGACGGGATCGGTGGCACGTCCGACCGCGACCGGCGTAATGGTCGCCACGGACGCCGAAGGCGCTCAGGTCGTCGGGTCGGCGCCGAGGCGCTCGCCGCGCTGGGTATGATCTCGGCACCGCGCCCGCCCACCTCACACAGGCCGCAGGGACCGACGCGCTTCCCATCGACGTAGCTGCAGTCGCACGCAATCACCCACGTGCGCTCGCCGCCGCTCTCGAGGAATCCATC
>JADKKI010000057.1 GCA_016720595.1 Myxococcales bacterium | reverse complement strand
CGACCACCACCTCCGGAGGATTTACCCCCCCCTCCCCGGTGCTTGCCGTAGGTCCGGACAGAACCGCGGAGAATCGCGCACGCGCCACCGCACCACTCGAGCTCCTCGATCTCTGCCAGCCGGCGGAGCTCGTCGCCCGTAAGAATGCCAACCTCGCGAGCAGCTCGCAGGCTCCCAAGCTCCGCGGCGAACGCCTCCGCCGCTGCTCGCACCTCCGGCGGGACGACTAGTTCCCTCACCCCTCGACCCCAGCGCCCACGCCATCCCCAACCGCTAACACGCCCTGCAGCATTCGCTCGGCCGCAAGCTCACACTGCCGCTCATCCATTTCCACGCCGACGACCTCGAAGCCGGAGTCGCGCGCCGCTCGGAGCGTCGTACCGCTCCCGCAGAAAGGGTCAACGACCAAGCCGCAGCCGCGTGGAACGACGCGCAGCGCCCACTGCATCACGTCTAGCGGCTTCTGCGCGATGTGCATTCGCTCGCGAGTGGGGACCGGAGCGCACACCATCACCGACTGAGCCCAGCCGTCGTGATCTATCACCGGCCCATTCGACCCGAGGAGGAGGAACTCCGACGACCCCGAAAAGCGCCCCGTTGGATTCGGACTCCCGGCTTCCACCAAGTCGCAAGGCCTCGCCACACCCAGCCCCCAGCCTGCACGGCATCGGACATGATTGGAACCTGCCGCCAGTCAGAAAACGAGATCAGCACGCCGCCCGGAATCGTCGCTCGGCGCGCCACCCCCATCCACAGCGCACACCACGCCAGGAACGAGCGCTGGTCCCTCGAGTCGCCCGAAAAGTCCGGGAGCCGGTCGGCGTTCCAACTATCGGTCGACACGTACTTCTCCACGGTCCGCGCGGTGCGATCCGACCGAAACATCCCCCCGCTACTGTAGGGAGGATCAGTCACCATCCCCGCGATGCCCGAGAGGTAGGGCAGCACCTCGAGCGCGTCGCCGTGATAGATCCGGCAGCCGGGCCCCTCGAAGTACGGCCGCGGGAGCCCCCCGCCGGAACATGCGCTGCAGCCGCTCATCCGACCACCCGCGCAGACTTCCCGGCCCGCTCGCCGGCCGTCTTCGCAGCGTGGCAGGCCCGGCACAACCCCTGCCCGTTCTCGAGCTCCCAGCCTCCGCCATACGCCAGCGGGACGACATGGTCGGCGACGGTCGACGCCTCGAGCTCGCACCTCCGGCAGAGCGGATCGCGAGCGAGGACTGCCAGCCTCCACCGCCGATGCCTCGCGTCATAGCCACGCTTGTAGGCTGGCGCCCTGCCGTCCGCGTTGTGCAAGCCGGCCGCCCGGCAGCGGTCGCAGAACCCCGTGCGGGTGAGCCCGGCGCAGCCGGGAGTTCGACACGGACGCGCCGCCCGCACCGCCATCACTCCGCCATCCGCGCCACACTGGCGCCACACCGCGACCGAGACGGCGAGAGACTGCGCGAGACTGCCGCGGAGCCTATGGCATTGATTCCATTCGCCGCGGAGGGTAAGTTACTGGCGGGAAAAGGCCACGGCAGGGGACTCAAAATCCCCCGGTCCTTGCGGCCGTGCAGGTTCGATTCCTGTCTCCGGCACCACGTCGTTACAGGCACTTCCGCCACCTCCTCCGCTCTCCATTCAACCACACCACGCGCGCCGCGCCACACTCGCGCCACACTATGCCGACGATCCGACGCAAGACGACAGCGGACGGCTCGACCCGCTGGGAGGCCCAGGTCCGCCTCCGCGACGTCCCGCCGACCTCGGCCACGTTCCGCACGCGAGCCCAGGCCCAGGCGTGGGCGGCCTCGAAAGAGCGAGAGCTTCGCGAGGCCAGAGCCTTCGGATTCGTCCCGTCCGCCCGCTTCACGCTCGGCGACGCCGTCGCCCGCTACCTCGCCGGCGAGCTGCGCCTCCTCGCTCCATCCGAGCAGCCGCGCCGAGCGTCCCAGCTCCGCCGATGGACGGCCGAGCTCGGCGCGGCCCGCCCCCTCGCGTCGATCTCTCCCGCAGACGTCGCCGCGGTGCGCGACCGCCTCGCCGACGCCGTCTCTCCGGCGAGAGTCAACCGCTACCTCGCCGCGCTCTCGCGCCTGTTCACCGTCGCCCGCACATCCTGGCACCTCGCCCGCGACAACCCGGCCGCACACGTCGCCAAGATGCGCGAGCCGCCCGGCCGCGCGCTCTTCCTCGACCGCGAGCAGGCCGCCGCGCTGCTCTCCGCGTGCCACCTTGAGCGCTCGCCCGACCTCGCCCCCCTCGCGACACTCGCACTCGCGACCGGGGCCCGCTCCGGCGAGCTGCTCGCCCTCGAATGGCGCGACGTCGACCTCGCCGCCGGCCGCGCCACATTCCGGCGGACGAAGAACGGAAGCGACCGCACCGTCCCGCTCGCCGGCCTCGCGCGAGTCGCCCTGCTCGAGCGACTGCGCCCAGGCACTCCGCCGACCGGCCGAGTCTTTCCCCGGCCGTTCCCTCGCGACGCCTTCGACCGCGCCAAACGCCGAGCCGGCCTCGCGCCACTGCGGTTCCATGATCTCCGGCACACGTTCGCCTCGTGGCTGGCAATGGCCGGAGCGACCCTCCCCGAGCTCGCCGAAGCGCTCGGACACCGGACGCTCGCCATGGTCCGGCGCTACGCGCACTTCACCGCCGGCCACACCGCTGCAGTCGTCGGTCGAGCGCTCGAGCGGTTCGGGCTTGCCTAGCATCTACCCCCCCTGCTACAGCTTCCCCGTTGTGTAGCTGACGTCGACAACGATCTCGGCGCTGAACTCGCGACCGCATGAATCGCAGTCCAGCTCTCTCGACGTTTGCCCCACGTCGTCGGAGAAGCACTCCCACGAATCGGGGACCTCGACGCCGCAGTACGGGCAGACAATCGCGTCCGTCGGCCCGCAACATCACGTTCTCGGGCTTGAGGTCTCGATGCACGAGACGGGCCGCTGCAACGCAGCCAATCGCCGAAATCAGTGCCGTGCCAAGCTCCAGCACCGCTTCCCTCGGGAACATGGTGCCGCGAGTCTCGATCTCTGCGCTAAGCGTTCCTCCAGGCAAGAACTCCTCGATGAGGTAGCAATACTGGCTGGAATCAAGCGAATGAAGGCCAACGCTGGCCAGACGAGCGATGTTAGGGTGACTGCATCGGAGCATCGCTGTGATCTCTCGCTCCGCTCGTGCAATGGCTTTGCCTGGAAGGTACACCTTCAACGCCCATGGCGTGCCGGCACCATCAAACGTTCGGTAGGTTTCTTTGAAAGCGCCCACACCTGCGATGCCGACGAAGGCTAGGCCTTGCTCCTGGCAGATACTCCGGGCAGCACTCTCAAGTTGGATCGCCGGCAAGCTCCCCTCCCGAGGCAAGTTCTTCCGCAAGCGCGGAGAGCCACGGTTGGAGAGGCTCCGACCGTGGCGGTTCGATGAGAATCTCAATCTCCTCGCCGCTCAGGGTGCATAACCCAACGCCGCGACGCTCGAACTCGGCACAAAACCGTACAGCGCTGTAGGCGACAGCGCGCGGAAGCAGAACACAGGATTTGTGGGCGAAGCACCGATTGCGATAGGCCTGCTGCACGGCGTGTCGCCACCGCATGAGCTTGGCCTCGATGGCGATCACGCCACCTCCATCCAGGACTCCAACAACGTCTGTTCTCCCGCGCCCGTAGAAGAACTCCGTCGCCACCTTTCGGACTCCCCACGTTCGCGACTCTGCCAATCGGACCACGAAGTCGCTGACGAGAGCCGCTTCACTTGAGAACATGATCATGAGAAAGCTAGCACACGAGTCGGGCGGTTCTCGTCACGACCGACACGCCGACGCGAGACCCCGCCGGCCACACCGCTGCAGTCGTCGGTCGAGCGCTCGAGCGGTTCGGGCTTGCCTAGCATCTACCCCCCCTGCTACAGCTTCCCCGTTGTGTAGCTGACGTCGACAACGATCTCGGCGCTGAACTCGCGACCGCATGAATCGCAGTCCAGCTCTCTCGACGTTTGCCCCACGTCGTCGGAGAAGCACTCCCACGAATCGGGGACCTCGACGCCGCAGTACGGGCAGACAATCGCGTCCGTCAGTACGTGGTCGATTTCTGCATCGTCGCTCATCCGCTCATCCTTTCCGCCCACGCCGCCAGCTCGAGCAGCCCTCGCGCCGCAGCCAGCCGCCGCATGTCTTCCCGCGTCCACACGCCCTCCCGGAACATCACGAGCTCGCCTCACGCCGCGGCCGATACCCGCCCCGCCGGCTTCTCCGCCCGTCTGCCCCGGAGCCCAGCCGGCGACCAAGCCACTCGGCAAGCCGCGGCAGGTGGACGAAGCGCACGCCAGACACAACCACCACGGCCGCCGCGCTCAGGGAGTCGACCCCGTCCTCGTCGAGCCACCGAAACAGCGTCGACCGCGAAAACGCCGTCGCCTCGCTGGCGACCTGCGACGGCGTCCGCAGGTCGCGAAAATCGACCGCGACCTCGGCCCGACGCTTTGCCGAGCGGTCAGAACGCACGCCAGGCCTCCGCGAGCGCCTCGACCTGCGCCGGCGTGCCGTAGAGCGCCGCGAGCTTGCGGACCTCGTCGACGAGCTCGAACGCGATCCGCCGCCGGCTGTCAGCGCTCCTGCCACCGTACTGCACCAGCGCGGAATCGAGATCCTCCCCAAGCGTGCGCTGCTCTTCGGACGCCATCCGCAGCGCCGAGCAGCACGCCTCGACAACCTCGGCGACCGCGCGCTCCCCAGCCCTCGCTGCGATCGCCGGACACGTCGGAAGCAACACGTCAAGCGCCATCCATTCGACCCACTGGCGGGAGCCGTCGAGCCACGCCGCGGCCCGCGCCAGGATGTAGCGCGACACCTCCTCAGCGACAGCCGCGACCGCCACGTCCCGCGTGCTGACCTCTACCGCCTCGCCACCGTCGCTCATCAAACCCCCCTCGCCGCCGCGCCAACCTGCGCAGCTAGACGAGCAGAACGCTCAAGACCGCCAACCAACGGGCGGCGAGCATCGCGAACCGAGACATAGGCCCCCACCGGCTCGCCACCTACAGCGAACACCTTCGCCCCTTGCCAGTTCGTCACCTGCCCATCGTCGACGTACGCCGCGCCGGTGAGGCCGTCGAACACGGCCCGCAGGAGCTTGTCGCCGTCGCGCAGCACAACCGGCACGGCGGCGATGTACTCCTCGCGCACCGCGCCGGAGCGGTCAAGGTGATACTTCGGACGCGGCAGGACGAACAGCGCCGACACAGCCACCGGCCGGCCCTTGCCGATCGCCGGAGCGTCGGCGGACACCTCGAGCCCGGCCTTGCGGTACGCCACCCAGGCCGCGCGGCGAACCGCGCGCTCCCAAGCCGCCCCGCCCTTCGACGACCGCTTCACGACGACGCCGTCCGCCGTCGGGATCGGAACAAATGACCCTTTCGTCTTCGCTGTGCCCTCGACGAAGAAAACGACGGGCGGAGCGAGCCGCGCCTCGCTCGCCGTCGCGCGACCGGTCCCCACCGCCGGGTCGGCCGCATGGTTGACCGTCCGAATTGCCCCCTTTCCTGCCGTGGCTGCGCGGCGCCGGGTTGTCACGCGTTACCCTCCCCGCGCTCGAGCGCGCGCTCGAGCTGCTCGAGAGAGGCGAGCTCAGCCTCCGCCGCCGCCCGCCAGGCCCGCAGCGCTGCAAGCCACGCCTCGCTCGCCGTCGCGCGACCGGTCCCCACCGCCGGGTCGGCCGCATGGTTGACCGTCCGAATTGCCCCCTTTCCTGCCGTGGCTGCGCGGCGCCGGGTTGTCACGCGTTACCCTCCCCGCGCTCGAGCGCGCGCTCGAGCTGCTCGAGAGAGGCGAGCTCAGCCTCCGCCGCCGCCCGCCAGGCCCGCAGCGCTGCAAGCCGCTCCGCGGGCGAGTCGCCGACCGGAGCGGCCCTCCGCGGCCGTCGCGCCGCTGCCTCGCGCGAGGCGAAATGCTCGATTCCGGCGCAAAGGTCGGTCACCGCCCGCATCCGCGCGCCGTCGAGCCATGCCTTGTGAAATTCGATCTCTTCGCACTCCCACCCCGTCGAGCCACCCCCCGGGGAGTAGACGAAAAACTGCCGCAACAGCCGACACTCGCCGCGACGACCGCGGGCAAGAGCGCAATAAACGACGCTCTCCGGGGACCGCCTCGAAAGACGACCCGGGAGGTAGGCCCATTCGGCGACGATCAGCGAGCCGTCAGCGACCGCCCACGGAAGCGGGAGCGCGAATCCGTCCCCGACGACCGGCACCGGTTCGCGGCAAGTAGCCGCCGCCGCGCCGCCGAAAGCGCTCCCGGCGATAATCTCCGTCACCCGCCGAACCACCTCGGCCCCCTCAGCCCATCCCTGCCGCTCGCACACGTTCGCCGCGTCGCGAAACGCCGCGAGGACCTCCTCGCGCCCATCGGCGAGCAGGCGCTCGCGCTTCTCGTCCTCGGAGCGCTTGGCGACGATCTCCGGCATGGAAAGCGAGAGCGTCACCGCCGCACCTCTCGCCCCTTCACGGCGAACCATTGCCGGCCGAATGCCGGATCTAGTATGTCCGCGTCGTCGCACGGGAGGATCGTTACGGCAACGAATCCTAGGCACAGCCGCCACCCAAAGCCACGAACGAAATAGACCCCGCCCCAGCTCCCCAACGACAGAAACACGGTCAACCCGCGCAACCCCTTCACGGCGACACCTCACCGAGCCGCTCGTCGGCGTCACCAGCGGAGGAGGAGAACCGCGCCGCCAACCTCGCCAGCGCTTCGCGCACGATCTCGCGCTGCGGCCCCGATAGCGCCGCGATGCGCTCGTCGCTGACCGCCATCGCAACCCCGACAGCCCAATTCAAGACCCGGAGCGTCCCCCCGCGCCTCCCGGCTTCGCTATGGGCCTCTTTCGGCTCGGCTTCGAGTCGCGCGATCTCCTCGAACACGTCCTGCGCGCTCACGTACGCCTCGGCCTCTACCTCCCCGACGTCGACTAAAACACGCACCCTCACCGCCGCACCTCGCAGAGCCGCGGGTCGACGTCTCCCGCCTCGAGCGGTTCGTAGCGCCGGCCCCGAGCCGCGAACGGCGCGACGTCAGCCGGCACAGACGGACGGCCGGCAACCCGCAGCATCCGCCCGATGCTCGCCCGCGTCAGGTCCCACTCCAGCGACGGCCCGGAAGCCTCGGCGATGATCCCGAGGACCAAGCGCCACAAGCCCCACGCCGCCAGCCAGGCGACGAGCCAGCCAGACACCACCGCGACATGGTCCATCACTCGCCCCTTTCTTGGCCGCCAGCCGGCCAGTAACTCGTCACCACGCGACTTGAGGCCGTGCAAAGCCGCTCCGGCCCCTTCTCGACAAGCCCGAGCTTCTCTAGGTCGTAGAGCCGCCGCGAAACCTCGATGCCCTCTTTGATCGCCGGAAGCGCTTGGTGTAGCTCGCGCATCGTGAGCCCAGGCCGCAGCCGCAGGAGCGACAAGATCATCCGGACGTTTGCCTCCCGCCTCCCGGAGGAAGTGTGTTCGGAGGCCGCGATCTGAGCAGCGAGCGGCCCACGCTTGCGCGCCACCGGAGGAGCGACGGCAGCGAACGCCGCGCCGTCGAAAAGCGACGCCTGCCCGCTCATCGCGCCGGCCTCGCCGCAAACGACGCGTCAAGAAGCGATCGCACCGCGCGCCGCCGAGTCCACCGATGCGGGATCGCGAGAGCACGCGCGAGCGAGCGGTCGAAAGCCTCCTCCGACCGCAGCCCGACGACCGCCTCCGCGCGCTCCTTCCGCGCCGCGTGAAGAGCCCCGCCTAGCCACAGCCGGCAGCAGCTCGAGCCCGTGACCCGCCGAAGCGTCTTCGACCCCGGGGAGCCATGCGGAGCGCTCCCGCTACGACTGTGCCCGCGGTAGACCGGCGAGAAAACAACCTCTCCGCGCCCCTTCCTCGCCCGCGCTTGTGTCTTCTCCGCCCCGACGAACGGCCGCTCTCGGAATCCGAGCGCCGACGCGATGAACGCGAGAAACCGACCGACCCGCCCACCCGCCGCCCCGTCACGCACCGGAGAACGCACCATCACTTTCCGCCTTTCTGCGGCTTCGCCTCGACGAAGCGCCAGCCGCGAAGCCGAGACATTTCACACCCCGTGATCTCGCGACGTTCCCGCCGGGCCCGAGCCGCGGCCTCCACATCGACCCCGACGAGCCGCCCGTCAGGTTCGCGCGAGACCTCAAGCGTCATCGGCATCGAGCCCTTCGGCCCGTGGCCTTCGTAGACGCCCGGGACGACCAAGGCAAGCGCCGCAACGACCTCGCGCTCGGGGACTCCGACCGGGACCACGAACTCCGCCGGAGCCCGCGGCGCGTCATCCGCCGCTCGCTCTTCCACCTCGCCGGCAGAGCGAGCGGCACGAGCGGCGAACAGCTCCACCATTTCCCCGCGCGCCTCCGCCGCGGCCGAAAAACCATCGGCAAGAGGAGATCCGGAGTCGGCGAGAGCAGCCACACGCCAGACTTGGCCGACCTCCTCCTTCGGCGTTGCCGCCAGATCGCTTCCGGCGCCCACAGAATCGACCCCCTCAGAGCGAGCTGCGCGGGAGCCCAGCGACGCAAGGAGCTCGCGCAGCTCTGCAGCGGCATTCGGCCCGATGATCCTCTCGGTATCCGCCAACAACGCGGCGACCGTCGACTCGGCGAGCTCGCCCCCAGCCTTTTCCTTCGTCTCCTTCGTCTCCTTCGGCCCCTCGCCACCCTCGCCCGGCTCATCCGCCGCGACAAGCCCGGAGAGAAACTCGAGGCCGGCAACCTTCGCCAGCTCAAACGATTCGCGCTCGAGCTGCGCGACCATCAGCCGGGCCACTTCCAGCGCGACGAAGACAGAGCCGATCCGGGCCAGCGTAGCGGCAGGCATTCGAGCGGCGACCTCTTCGGCATCGAACATGCTCACTCCTCCGCGACGATCCGCCGGTCCGGCCCGGAGCGCAGAACGACGACCGCGTGCTCAGCGATGCGCGAGCCGATCCGTTGATCGGCCGAATGGATTTCTTCAAGCGAGAGATTCGTCGTCACGAGCGACGGGAGCGCTCGGGTGTAGCGTTCGTCCAGAACCGCCCCGACCTTGTCTGCAGCCCAGGAAGTGCCGGGCTCCGCTCCGAGGTCGTCGAGCGCCAAAACGCCGCACCCCGCCAGGCGCCGCCAAAGCGGCCTCTCCGGCCCGTTCTGCTCGTCGTCGAAGAGGTCGCGCGGCAGCGCTCGGCACGATTGCCAACGAACCCAGCGACGCTCCGCCTCAAGCATCGCAACGGCAATCACGGCAAGGTGGGTTTTTCCCGTTCCGCTCGGCCCCGAAATCAGGAGCACGCCGCGCGGCGAGACGGCCCACTCGAGCATTTCCGCCGGCAGATCGCCGCGCCACGACGCCACGGAATACGACCGGTAGCGCGCCGGCACGTTGCAGCTCGCCAGCCGACGCTCGAGCGTCCCCTGCGCGCTCTCGCGGTCGCCCTCGTCGGCGCTCAGGCAACCCCAGCATCGCCCGCCGTTCAGCCGCTCGAAGCGCCGGAGCTGCGAACCGCACGCGCACCGTGCCGGCACGGGAGCATGTAGCCACTCGTCGATCGCTCTCCGCTCGCCTTCGGAGCCCTGCTCAGCCCGACCGCGCCGCAGGTCGTCGACGAACGCTAGAACCTCCGGACGCTCCGCCGGAGTCGGCTCTACGCGCCGCCTCACCGCGCGCCCCCTCTGTCTTCCCACTCCGGACACGACGGCTCCGCCTCTTCCCGCGACGCCGCCGTGACCACGTCGAACTCGTGCTCTCCGCTCGGGCAGCGCATCCGATACCCAGCGACGCAGTCCTCGCCGTTGACCTCGCCGCAAGGAGCCAGGTCAGCGAGCAGACAAGCGCACCCGGCGCGCGGATTCGCCAAGCCGTCGAAATCGCCCTCGGCGAGTGCATCCCGAACCATGGCAAGCACGTTCATCGCGCGCCCCTTCCCGCGAGCAGTTCAGCCGCCCGCCGCGCATGATCCCGGCAGAGCCCGCGCCCGCCGAACGCTCCGCCCAGCGCGGCGCGATAAGAGCAGAGCCCGAACGAGCAGAGCGGAGCCCTGCCGGCCGCCTCACTCGCCAGCCGGCGAGCCCGGAGCCCGCGATGCACGGCCCCAGCCGACAGCCACGGGCGCCGCGGCACCCGCACCGGCCGGCGGAGATCGTCCACCGCGACCTGCCGCAGCTCCTCGGCCGCACGCGCCAGCCGTTCGCGATCCATCCCGGCGACTTTCACCGCCGACCCCCGCCGGCAGAAAGCCGCGAGAGCGCCGAGGCCGTCGCCGCGTCGACCGGCTTGCCGACAGCGACGCCCGAGCCCGACGACTGGCGCCCGGTCCTCGAGCCCCGCGCCTCCTGCGGCTTGTCTCGCCAGCCGAAGCCGAGGAGCCAGCGGTCGCAGCGCGGAACGTAGGCCCCGCGGTTTTCTTGCCATGCCCCGCTCGCGACGTGCGCCGCGAGCGCCTCGCCGAACGCTTCCAGGCTCGGCAACTCCGCCCGAACCGTGAACAGCGCCCGAGCGACCCGCGGCTCGTCGCCGAATCGCGGGTAGTGCTGCCGCAGGAGGTCGAGGCACCCCTGCAGCCGGGAGTCGTCCTCGCCCTCCGGCTCTTCACTGAGCACGCCCTCGCGCGCCACAGCTACCGGAGTAGCGAAAGACAAAGCTTTTCTCTCTGGGAGAGTAGTTTTACCGTCTACGTCTACGTCTACGACGTACGAAACGCGTACCGTACCAGTTTCGTACGGCGTATCGTCGGCGTTTCGTACCTCGTCGCGTACCGGTGCCGTACGCCGTACGTACGGCGTACGCGTACGTGGTTTGCGTCCTTCGCCGGGGAGATCAGCAGGCGAACCGGTCCGGGCCGCGGACTCCGGGTTCGGGCGGGTCCGGGCCGCGGACTCCACGCCTACGGGTTGCCCGGTCCGGGCCGCGGACTCCAGGGCTCCCCCGCTCTTCTGCCGTCTCTTCCGGTCTCTCCAGTTACGCAGCCGCTCGGCCTCCGCCTCGCGGAAGTCGCCGAGCTTGCCGTTGTGCTCTTCCCAATCGTGCAACACCAGCGCATCGTCGCCGACGTCGACACCGCGCCCCGGGTCCGGGTCGCAATAACCGGCCGACAACAGCGCCTCGCCGAACAGCTCCGGGGAGCCGTGGAACCTCGCCGCGTCCGCGGCATCCTCGGGCGTGGCGAAACAGCCGCGCGGACTGTAGAGCGCGGCGTGCCCCCACAGCCGGAAGACCAAAGCGAAGGCCTCGCTCTTCGGCACTCCGAGCAGCCGCGCCAGGCGCCCGACCTTGGGGTGGTCGGCGGCATCAACCTCGACGCGCAGCCAGATGCCCGGGGCTCTCACAGTAGCCAGCTCCCGCGCCCGGTCTTCCAACACCAGACGCACCAGGCAATCGCCAACACAAGGGCTCCGCAGAAGACCACCGCCCCGACGTACTGCTCGGGCAGCGCTCGCCCCGTTTGGAGATCGCCGAGGACGCCAGGGAGCGCCGCCAGGCTCGCCAGGTCGACAACGTGCCCGCGGCGCAAGGTCGCCGGGGAGCGGTCGCCGGGAGCTCGCCGCGGGAAGCGGGCCGGCGCGGTCACGTCCGAGGAGGAGGAGGCGCGCGAGCTCCGGCCGACCGCAGGGTCGCCCGCTTCCGCGCCGTGGCGCACTTCACGCGCCGCGGCGAGTGCCGCGACGGCGGGGAAAGATGACCTCTTCACGCGGCGCCCTCGACGACGACGGAAGCCGCGACCTGCTCGCCGTCCCATCCCTCGGCGAGCAGATCCCGGGCAGACTCGCTCAGCTTGTACCGGCAGCCTCCCCACTCCTCCCGCACCCGCGTCAACAGCCCCTGCAGGTAGAGCACCTCAAGCCGCTCCGCCTCGCCGCGCGGGTCGTCGACGTCGGCGTCCCAGGGAGCGCGCCAGCCGCCCCGCAGGGTGCACAGCGCCACCCGCTCGAGCGTCGCGCGCTCGGCCGCCGAGAGCTCCCTACGACACACGACGCTCGCCCTCCGCCGTTTCGATCCACGCCGACACCGGCACGCCGTACAGGACGCTCGCGGCGGCAACCAAGCTCGCAGCCCGCGAGAGCTGCGGACGCTCGCCACGTTCGACCGCCTCGAGATAGTCGGCAGGCACGCCAAGACGACGAGCCGCCGCGCGCTGCGAATCTCCAACCGCCTGCCGGCGCCGCCGCAGCTCGCCGCCGCCACCCCCTCCGGAACCGACCTCCGCGCTATTGGTCCTCATGGTTCCAGACCGTAACACACAGGTTGCCCCTTGGCTCCTACCCGACGACAACAAATCGCGGTTCCCGAGCGGAGCCGTCTATTTGCGCCGCGTTTCCGACTCCTGGAATACGTTGCGCACCTCGGAGCGTTGTGTTATACGGCCACCATGGAAAGGCCACCGACAGCAGAAGAGCTTTATCAAGCCCTCGGGCGGATCAGAAAGCGCCATGGGTTGACGTTTTCCGCGGTCGCCGAGCGGCTCGGCATGGCAGACAAAAGCGCCGCTTACAAGCTCGAGCGCGGGAATCCGCGGCTTTCGACGCTCCTGCGATACCTCGCGGGGCTCGGCTCGACGCTTGAGGAACTATCCGACGAGGTCCTCGCCGTCGTCGGCGAGACGCCACCGCAACGGGGCAAAGCGCCCGAGCGCCTCACCGTCGCCGGCACTGACCAGAACGTGCTCGACTACCTCGCCACGCGCTACATGACCGACCGTTTCGAGCGGCTGCGGCACGATCCGGCCTTCCGGGATTGGGTCTTGCGCGAGCTCGGCTCGATTCCCGTCGCCGAGGAGATCCCGCCGGAGTAGCAAGCGGAACGCCATAGCCGCCCGTACAACGGGCATGCACACCGACAGCGATACGGACAGTCACCGCGACCTCACGCTCGCCGCCCACGTCCTCGCCCTGTTGTCGATCGCCCCGCCCTGCCCAGCCCGCCGCTTGCAGCTCCTCGCCTTCCTCGCCGCGGCCTTCGTCGCCGCCCGCCGGCAGCACTCCACCCGCTCCGGCCCGTGCCCAGGCTGCCCCGACTGCCCGCTTCGACCTTGACGCCATGGCGTCGCCAGAAGATCCCTGATTTTCTTCGGTTTTCTCTCCGGCCCTCCTTGCCATGGCGCGCCGTTGGCTTATTCTGTGTCCATCCAAGGAGAGACCGATGCCCTACGTCGTCACGATGAAGCACAGCCCAAACCCGGACATCCCGGGTGGCTATTGGGACGGGATCAAGCCGCAGGAAGGCCCGGCGATGCGGCACGTCCCCACGCTGCAAGCCGCCGCCGCCGAGTGCCGCGCCTACATCGAGCGAAACAACCTCGGGGGAGGCAATTGGACGGGAGGCCAAGTGTTCGCCGACAAGCGCACGCAGGTTGCCCGCGTGTCGTTCAATGGGCGCGTTTGGGCGATGGACGGAACCGAGGTCTTCTGACGCAGCCCGACCCTAACGAGAGGACGCCATGAAAACCGCCCGCATCGAAGCCGAGCTCGCCGAGCACTCCAACAACCTGCGCCACCGCCTCGCCGGCCGCTCGCTCGCCGAGCTCGTGCTCGAGGTCGCCGTCCGTGAGCACTCCGCCGCCGGGAACGTCGCCCGCGTCGCCGAAGCGGAGCGCGTCGCCGAGAAGATCAAGCGCAACCGCCGCGCGCAGCACTGACCGCCAGAAAGGCCAAGCCATGAACAGCCTGAGCCACGTCAGGACCCTCGCCGCCAAAGCCCACGACCTCATCCGCTACGGCGGCGATTCCAGCCCCTCGAGCCTCCGGGGACACGCCAGAGACCTGCGAGGAGCGATCGCCTCGCTCATGTCCGAGATCGTCGACGCCAACCGGGAAGAGATCGACGAAGCGTACCGCCTCGCGAACACCCTCGAAGCCGACGCCGACCTCGAAGAAGAGGACTGGCGCACAACGGACGCCGACCTATGAGCCCGCGCGCCAAAAAACCGGCGAAGCCGCGCAACCGGCCGACGCCGACGACCTCGCTCACCCTCTCGCTCGACATGCTCGAAGCGATCGAAGCTCGCCGGGCCCCAGGCGAGCCGCGGACCGTCACCGTCGAGCGCATCCTGGAGCGATACCTTGCGCTCGTCGACACTCTCGCTCCGCCGGCCATCAGCGAAAAGCGGTTCGCCGATCTCTTTTACGTGCGCACGAAATGGCCCGATTTGATCGCAGCTCCACCGCCTCGGGAGCCCCTCACACGAAGAATCATGCAAGTGAGGACCGACACCGCGGCGGAAGAGCTCGCCGACTATCTGCTCGGCCTGCCGTTCGTCGAACGCCTCGCCCTCGACGACTTGCTCGACATGCCGCTCCATCCGACCGTGACCGCCTAGCGCTCCCCGAACCGCAGCTCGGCGCCGACCATCGCGTAGGCGCCGGCGCTGCCAGCGCGCCATTCTTGCCCGGCCTCGCCGACGACGTGAACACGCCCGAGCCGGAGGCCGTCGAAGCGGACGTAGACCCGGGAGCGCGCCGTGTCGAGCGGCGAGACGAGCGCCCCGACCGCCCACACCGGCGAGAGCTCGAAGAAGCGGCGAGGTTTCGGCGCGATGTGCACCGACACGTCGCCGCTCGCCGTCCGCGTGACGAGCGCGGAGCCTCCCTCCGGAAGCCGCGGGAGCGTCACCTCCTCGAGCGCCACCTCTGCCCCTGCGAAACCGCCCGGGATTGCCTTCCCCGACGCGTCGACGACCTCCCCGCTCCGGTCGACCGTTGCGACCGGGGCCCGGTAGGTATCTTGAATCTTCCCCAGCTTCCCTTTCGGCAGCGCCGGCACATTGAGCTCCGCCGCCACCGGCACGCGCGGCACGTCGTCGAGTCGCTTGGTCGTCGCCGCGACGACCGGCGCCGCGTCCTCCTTCGCCGCCCTTCGCCACTGCGCGACCTCGCCGACGACGGCGAGCAGCACCACCACCACCGCCGCCGACACCGGCAGCGCTACCCACGCCTTACCCGCCAGCGCTCGGCCGCGGGTAGTCCAGCTCTGCCCGTTCTCGCCCTGCATTCCCCACCTCCTGCCCATCGTTCCCGCCGTAGTAGCTGCCGGCGGAGGTCCTACCCTGTACGTGCAACACGGTCGCCGCGGCGCTCGTCACCGCGACGAGCGACGCGTAGAACGGCCACGCCTCGCGCCAGAGGTCGAAGGCCCGCCGCCAGTCGGCCGCGGCGAGCCCAAGGTGCAACGTCGCGAGCGCCACGCCGTAGGCCGTATAGGCCCATTTCGGCGGCCCCGTCCGCCACGCCGACCGCCGAGGCCGCCGCATCGTCACGCCGCCGCCCGCCGGAACCATCCGCGCCGGTAGACCTCGAGCCGCGGGTTCCCTCGCATGAGCCCCGCGTAGTACGCCCGGCACGCCGCCCGCAGCCCGGCGAGCAGACCCTCGGCCCCGCCTGGATCGCTGCACACCGAACGCGCCGCCGCCAGCGTCACCGGACCGAACACGCCGTCAACTGCGACTTCGCGCCCGTAGCCGGCGAGCACCGCCTGCAGGAGCTCGAGCGCGCGATCGCTCCCCAGGTTGACGCCCGCGGCAAATAGCTTCCCTGCCAGATCGGGAGCGACCGCCGCCAGGTCCTCGCAACCCAGCGGGAGCCAGAACGACGCACGGTAGAAAAGCTCGACCTCCCGGCGCAGCGCCTCCGACTTCCGCAGCCGCTCGACGAGCGCCAGCCCATCGCCGCGAACCTTCGCGAGCTCGTCGACGATCGCCCAGCCAACCCAGCCGCCCCAACGCTTCCGGGCGACGCCGAACACCGTTTCCCCGCCCGGGTCGCGATCGTCGCGCGAGTAAACGCCTTCCCACTCGAGCGTCCGCTCGAGCGCTGCCTCGAAGCCGGGCGCCTTCATCGCCCGTTCCTCCGCCAGAACTGCTCGAGAGCGTCCTGCAGCTTCGAGTAGTCACGGCCCCCGATGCGTGGCGCCAGAGCATCCGCCACGATCGACGACAGCACGATGCCGACAACCGCGAGCATCACCGCGGCCTTACACCCGAGCCAGATCATCGCCTTGCCCCCATGGCCTGCCACCACGCCAGGACCGCCTCGGAATAGGAGATCCGCCGCCGCGGAAACGCCACGATGCCGGGGAGCCAGAAACCGATGATCCGCGTCAACCACACCGCAGGCCCGCCGGCCGCGTTGCACTCCGGCGCACTGCACACCCAGCCAGGCGCCCCCATGTAGAGCGCCGGCCAGGCATCGCACCCGCACCGCTTGCAGAGTCTCGCCTTCACCGCCGCCCCCCGAAGAGACGCCGCAACGCCTCGAGCAGAGCCGCCAGCCCGCGCCGCTTCCGGGGACGACTCGGCACCGCCGGCACCGGTGCCACGGCACCGCCGGCCGGCGGGTCGGGAGCGACAGGCACCGCCGGAGCCTCCGGCACGGGGAAGAGCACGCGCAGCCCGTCCGGCCCCGTCTCGACGTCCAGCTCGAGCCCGCCGCCGAGCGTCTCGAGCACTACCGGCGGCCCAAAGGCCGCGTCGTCACGCTGCGCCCTGATTCGGAGGCCTCCGCCCTCAAGCGCCTCGACGGTGGCCGTCCCCGGCCCGATCCACTTCGGAGGAGGCTCCTTGTAGGAGCGCCAGCCCGGGTCCGCGTACAAGTGCCGCCCGATCCCCGACTCAAGCTCGCAGGTCGTCGCGTAAACGTGAGTCGTCGACGACCCGCGCCCGCGTGGCGAAACGCTCGTCACCGACGCCGCCGTCCGTTGCACTCTGAACGGCACCTCTGGCAGCCACTCCCGGCACCACTCGAGAACCCGGAGACACGCCCCGACGTCGCCATCGCGAGCGGCCCGCAGCGCGTCGACGTCGTCAGCGCTCAGCACGCATCCGCCGGTCGCCGACTCACCGACGGCGCCGAACGACTCGCGAAGCGCCGCCATCACCTCGCCCTCGGTCGTCCCGCTCGCCGGCCGAGCGCCGATCTCGAGCTCGAGCCAGATGCCCATCGGCGAGAGCGAGAGGTACGGAAGAAACTTCCCGTATTCCGGGCTTTTCGCGTCGCCCTCTCGAGACGCGCACCGGTCGCCACTCCACGCGACGAAGCGCCCGCCCCACGAAATCGGCGGACCATCGCACGAGACGACCCCGGCAGCTCGGCCGAGCCCCGCAGCCTCGAGCTTGTGGTCGCGCACCTCCCGCCCAGGCGACCGGCCAGAACACACCGCCGACCACGCCAGGAAGGCCCGCAGCCACCCGCGCAGCTCGGCCGCGAGATCGTCCCACCCGAGCGCTAGCGCGAGCGGCAACGCGGCACGCTTGCCCATGTAGTGCCACCCCGGGTACGTCCGCCCGAACGCTTCGTGCCCCATGAAGGCCCGACGCCCGACCGCCAGGCGGTCGAGCCCCCACTGGCGACACGTCGCCAACGCCGCCGCGGTCTCCCCGTTCGCCGGGGAGAAGCGACCGCCGGCCCCGCGCCACCGGTTCGCGTGGTGGTAGGTCTCCTCGCACCATGCAAGCTCCGGGAGATTCTCCGACGCCAAGCCCTCGACCTGCCCGAGCTCGAGATCCCCGGCCCAATCTGCCGGGTCGCCAACCGATCCCCGGATCATCGCCGGCAGCGCCGGCACCATCTTGACCTCGCCGCCCATTACGCCCCCTCTTCCTGGTCCTCGGGCAAGGCCCGACGACCTGACAGCAGCCGGCCTTCGATTCGTCGAAGGCCCGACCTCAGCCCGGAAAGCTCGCGTAGCACGCCGTCCCACCGTTCCGCGTCTCTTGCCAGCGCGACCTCGTGCCGCCCGAGCTGGCGCCCCAGCTCGGCGACCTCGTCGCGCTTTGCCGCATCGCCCAGGCGCGCCGCGAACTGCTCAGCCACCCTCGACAGCGCCGCGGCCTGCTCTCGCTCCGCCACTTGCAACGCCTCCGCTTGGCGCGACTCAGAGCGCCCAAGAGCCAGCCGGAAATAGGCCAGCGCCCCGAACGCGCAGACGCCGAGCAGCCCACGAAACGCCCACGTCAGCCACTCCACCGCGGCAGCCGAATGCTCCATCCCCACCCCCTCGACGACTCACAGCCGCTCGATGAAACGCGCCTCTGCGCTGTACTTGCCCGGCACTCCACCGCTCGAGATCGCCGGCAGCTCCTCGACCGAGCACCAAGCCGTCGCCAGGCGCTCGAAACCGTCCGTCGACTGCGGGAACATGGCGACAAGCACGCCGCCAAGCGTGCCGAGACGCCACGACAGCCGCTCGTGCAACGCCACGGCCTCGCCCGCGGTCAGCGAGTGCCAGCGCAGCGGCAGCACGCGCCGCCGCCGCTTTGCGACGCCGAACGTCGCGCCGCCCCACGCCTCCATCCGGAGCGACAGATCCTCCGCGCCGAGCAGCTCGCCGAGCGCCGGCGGGGTGGCCGTCCGAAAGGCCGGCCCAGCGACGAGCACGCCCGCCTGCAGGAAGCCGTCAGCGTTCGACGCGTCGCGGAGGTAGATCGCCACCTCCCGCGCGCTCAGTCCGCCGGAGACCTCGCCGAGCAGCGTTTTCTGCGGCTCCGTCCCCACCGCATCGGCAGGCGTCGAGCCGAGCAGCGGATCGACGGCCGCAGACGGCACCGCACGCCACCCGGAGTCGATCGCCGCCGCCGAGGCCGTCGTCTCGGTCACCCATCGCACGAGATCGACCTCGAGAATCGCGAAGGCCGAGTCGAGCGAAAGCCGAAGCTCGACGTTCGCCGAAGGAACCCCGGAGCTCGCCAGCCCAGCCGCCGACACCTGAAAGTACCCGTAGCTTGCCCGCGGCCGGAACGTCCCGAGCGTCGCGACGAGCGCCCCGCTGTTGTAGAGCTTCGCCGTGACCACCGCCGCGCCGTCGTAGTCACACCGCGCCCGAACGACGAACACCTCGCCGGCCGGATCGGTGGAGCTCGGCGAGCCGGCCGGAGTCGCGAACGCGACATGCAGGTACGAGCTCGCGCCGTGGACGGTCACCGCCACCCCGTCCGGCGAGTCGATCGCTTCGTCGATCGAACCGACAACCCCCGTTACGCCAGAGCCCGAAATCCCGTTCGGCGCCACGCTCTCGAAGCTCAGAGGGTCTCCGGCCGTCGCCGCGGCCTTCCCAGCGATCCGGTAGTAGGCCCCGGAGGAAAGGTTGTGATTCACGAGAGCGCCGAAGTCCACCGGCCACGGCGACGCCGTGCCAGAAAGCCCGTCCATCGCCGGCAGCGCCGCCGAAACCCACGTCAGCGACGGGTCGACCGACAGCAGCCGCGCGACGTCCCCAGGCTGCGCCGTCTTGAGATTCGCGATCGGCATCGACGACGGCGCCGACGCGCCCGCCGTCAACGTCGTCGCCGCGAGCGCTGCAACGTTCGGGAGCCCGCCGAGGAACGCTTTGCTACTCACGAGTCACCCCCAAACCGTCACGACCTGGATTCCGTCCGCTTGCGAGCCGCCGACCCCGAGCGCGAGAAGATCGGTCCCAGCGCCGAGCCCGAAGCGCCCCGTCTTCGCCGTGCCGCTCGTCGCGTCGTTCGCCGCGACCGTCACGACCGCGAACCGGTCAACCGCCCCGGCCCGAGCGCTTGCCGTCGCCCGCCACGCCCGCCGGCGGACCTTCCAGAGCGCCAGGCGAC
Organism: Myxococcales bacterium; assembly: GCA_016720595.1. Classification (GTDB taxonomy): domain Bacteria; phylum Myxococcota_A; class Polyangia; order Haliangiales; family Haliangiaceae; genus JABFXX01. Next base: position 18,160 of record JADKKI010000057.1, on the reverse strand, counting down.
GCGAGCATTCCGCCGCCGCGTCGACCGCCGACGAGAGCCCCGTCTCGACCACGAGCTCGCGCGCACGCGGGCAGTCCCTCAGCACGTCCGGCGCAGTCCGCCGCACCTCTCGCCACTCGTGGGTAAGGAACTCCTGCGCCGCCGTGCCGACGAGCGCGGAGCCCATTTCCGCGAGCGAGAGCGTCCGCCAGCATCGGCGATACCGCACCGTCACCGCCCAGGCTGGCGGGTCGGCGTCCACCGGCTCGAGCGTCCGAAAATCGTTCTCGTCGAGCGTGAGCGCGGCCGAGCCCGAGGCAGCGGCGAACCGCCAGACCGCGAAGGCCCCGGAGCCGCGCCGAAAAACGCCGACCGCCCCGACCGACCCGAGGACGAAATCGACCGCCTCGCGCACCGTGCCCGTAGCCCCAGGCGGGGACCAGAACCCAACTACCGCCGACGTCAGGCCGTTGAGCGTCGAAAACGACGCCGTTTCAAGTCCGCCCGGGTCAGCGAGCGGAGCGAGCCCTCGCGTCGTCACCAGGCGCCGCGCCACGTCCGCAGCGCTCGACACGTAGCCGCCGACCGCGTCGCCCGTTCCGTCCACCGTCACCGGCTTGTCCGGGTTGCTCCCCAGCCGCACGAAGCACCCGCCGGCGTGGTTGAGCGTGTCGTACTTCCCGGCCGTCGTCGTCGCGGCGAGGAAGGACGAAAGCGTCGTGTAGGCACTCCCGAACGTGAGCGCCACGCCGCCAGCCTTGACCGCCGACACGCCGCCGGCGACTTGGTCGTGCCACTGGTAGATCCGCGTTGGCGCGTAGACCAGGGCCGGCTCCGTCGCCTCGACCGAACCGAACGCCGCAGGCAGCGTCTTTCCCTCGAGATCCGCCCCGCCGCCGAGCGAGAGCCGCCACGTCCCGCTCGTGATCGTCCCGTTTGCCGGCGAGGCCGTCGCATCGCCGAGCGACGTTCCCGAGCCCTCCTCTCCCCGGTAATAGCCTTTCAGTGACGAATCGGCGGCGATCTCCGCCGCCGTAAGCGACCGCCCGCGCAGCGCGTCGAGTTCCTCCGTCGTCAGCACGCGATTCCACGCGCCCAGCCAATCGAGCATCATGCCAGCCGACGCCGAACCGAAATGCGAGCCCAGCGCCAGCGATCCATCGCCAGAAGGATGCGAGGAGCTGCTCAGCGTCTTCGTCGACGCGTAGAGTAGCCGGCCGCTCGCTTCGTTCCACGCGTAGCACTTGAGCGTCGATCCCGTCACCGTGACTGCGAGCTGATACCACGTTTCAAGCGCGAGCGCCGCCGTCTCGCCATTCAACGCCGCGGCCGAGTTCACGTAGAGCTGCCACCCCGCCGAGCTCACCAGCCACGCGAACGGGTACGCCGAGCTTCCGACGCTCCGCCAGCTCGCGAGGTAATTGTTAGCCGCGAAGCTCGAAAACCTCACCCGCGCCGCGAGCGTCAGATCGCCAGTGATATTGAGCTTCGACGGCGAGCCGAGAGCGACAGACCCTCCGGCGCCAAGCTCGAGGCACCACGTCGAGCCCGGGAAGCGGCCGAGGACCAGCGGCGAATCGAACGCCCGGCCAGGGTCGCGAACCTCGACGACGAGCGCATCGAACCGCGCCCGCGCAGAGGCCGTCTCGCCACGAAAGACCACCTCGCGGTCGACATAGCCGACGCGCCCGCCCGAGTAGTAGCCCACCCGCGAGACCTCGACCGACCGCCCGCACCAGTCGAAATTCGTCTCGAGCTCGTCGAGCTCGCCCGACGACTGCCCGACGACGATTTCCCCGCCCCGCGCGCCGGGGAGAACGCCCACCGTCCCAGCGACGGCCGCCTCCAGCGAGACGTTGAACGCGTTCACCAGCCGCCCGGAAAACAGCTCGTTCGCCGGGCTCTCGCTCGGCAGCGTCGCCCAGCTCTCCGAAGCCCAACGAAACGTGACGATCGACCCGTCGCTCAGGCGCAGCGGGGACACCTCGACGAGCCACACCTCCCGCCGGTCTCGGTCGTCGAGAAACGCGTCGAGCACGGCGCTCTTGCTCACCGCGTCACCCCTGCAAACTTCCTGCGCTCGGCGTTCCCGGCCTCCCGCTCCCTCGCCGACAGCTCCTCAAACGATCGCGCCAGGCGCTCGAGGAGAACATTTGACCGGTCGATTCGCGCCTCGACTCCGGCCGCGCCCTCGCGCTGCGCTCCCGTCGTCGCCGTCCCCAGGCGAGCGGCGCCCGACGCGAACGGCAGGATGTTGGCGATGTGCGGCCCCCGCGGATTGCCAGGGTCGGAGATTCCACCGCCCGGGAGCTGCGAGATTCCAGACCCGCCGCCGGAGCCAGAGCCCGGCACCGGGAACGGCATCACCGTTTGGCCGGTCAGCGCCGAGAGCACCTGCGCGACCCAGGCAAACCCCTCCGCGTACTGCGGCGCCGCGGTGCCGTAGACCGAGGCCAGCTCTTGCAGGTAGGAGCGCAGGATGTCCGGGAGTGCAGACATCGCATCGGCGCGGCGGGTGTCGTTCGGCCCCATCGCGGCGAGCGCCGCCACCGCCTGCTGTGCCGCCGTCTCCGCCAGGCCGAGCCGCTGCACACCGGTCAGCGGGGACAATTGGTCGTCAAGGAATAGCGAGCGCTGGAAATCGACGAGCCGGTCGATCGCCTCCGCCAACCGCCGCGCCTGCTCGGCCATCATGTCCGCGGCCGCCGACTGTTGTTCCGCGTACCAGGCCCAATAGTCAAAGCCCGAGCCGCCCGAGCTTCCGCCGGTGCCGGCCGTGCCCGTCGTCGGGTCGAAGTCACGCGCGAGGCCAAGCAGCCGGCGGAGGTTTGCCTCCTGCTCTTCCGTCAGCAGGTTCAACGCCTCGATCCGCTGAATCTCAAGCTCCCACTGCGCGAGCTTCAACTGCCACTCGAGCTCTTGGAGCGCCGCGAGCGTTTCCTGGTCCCCGATCGCCTCCGCGATCTGCCGCGCGACTCCGCCGTAGAGCTGCGCGCCGAGCTCGCCGCGGATTCGCGCCAGCTCGGCCTCGCTCAGCTTGAGATCGTCGAGGTTGTCCGAGAGAAAGCCCAGCGTGCGAGAAATCGCGTCGTAACGCTTCCGGATCGCGTCCGAAGCCAACCCCAGCGCTCCGACCGCCTCCTCCCGCAGGAGCTGACGGCGCGCCTCTTCCGCGGCCGTCGCCTCCTCGAGCGTCAGCCCCAAGTCCGTGTACTCCGCCCGCAACTTCGCCGCCGCGGTCAGCATCGCCCGCAGCTTCTCCGCCAGCCCGGCATCGGCCACGCTCGAAATGAGGCCAAGCGCCTCGTCGCGAGCCGCCGCAGCCCGCCGCTCCCGCTCGGCCGCCAGCTCTTCCGGCGTCGGACCGGCCGGGCTTGACGCACCAGACGGCGGCGAGTAGCTCGGGACCGACACCCCACGGATTGCCGCAGCGATCTCGTCGGCGGAGATCAGATCCGGGAGGTTGTCCATTACCGCTCCGACCGCAGCGAGCGCCTCGTCGACCGCTCGCAACTGGTAGAGCGTCGCTGCGAGTAGCCCTCCCTGCCCGACGACGACCTGCCCGCGCGCCTCGAGTAGCGCCGCCTCGCCGTCGAGAATCTGCATTTCCTGCTGCAACCACTCGGCGTCGATGCCGAGCCCAGCCCGGCGCACGTCGCCCTGCGCCCGCACCACCTCGAGCGATCCCTCGGTAATGCCGGCCTCCGCCCGCAGAATCTCGTAACGCGCCGCGAGGTCCGCCCGCTGCATGAGCAGGTCGGCCTGCTTCGCCGCCTCCTGCGCCTTGAGCAGCCCGACCTCCGCGTTGAACGCCGCCGCCTGCCGGGTGATTCGCTCCTCTTCGGTCTCCGAGATCCCGAGCACCTGATTCCGGATCGCCGCCAGGGAGCGCCCGAGGTTCGCGACGATCCCGTCCGCGCCGATCCCCTGCTCGGCCGCCTCCGCCATCGCCGAGGCGAACGCCCGGAGCTGCTCGCGGATCGACACGGCGACCTCATCCAGGCCGAGGTTGTCGACCCACTGCGCGAAATCGAGCGACGACGCGAGGTCCTCCATGGACTTCCCGATTCCAGCCTTCAAGGCCTGCGCCATGGCCGGACCGACGCCCGAGAGCTCGCCCTTCGTCAGGATCTCCGACAGCGCGAACTCGGTAGCGCTTTGGAGGTCCTTGAATTCCGACTTCACCCCGTTGACGAACACCGCAACGACGTCGTCGCGGATCTTGAACGACGTCTCGGGAATCGAGACGAGCTGCGCGCCGATCTGCTCGAGCACGCCGCGCAGCGACGCGTCGAGCGCCTTGCCGACAAGCGCGAGCTGGTCTCCCAGCCCTCCCTCGTTTTTCCCTACCATCATGGCGACGCCGACGACCGTTTGCCGCAGCGTCGCGAGGCCTTCGTCGGCGCCCTTCTTTATCATCCCGCCGAGGACTCCGCCGATCAGCCCGCCGATCAGCGAGCCGACAGGGCCGAAGAACGACCCGATCGCCCCGACGATCAGAGCTCCCGTGTCGCCGTAGTCACCCGAGCGCGCCCCTCCGAACCCCGACGAGCCGCGATCTCCAGACCACCAGCCGAACGACTGCCCGGTCGAGCCCACCTGCGACCCGATCGCCATTCCCCCGGCGATCCCTTCGCCCGTGTACCCCTGTTTCGACCCCGACGCCTTCCACGCCTGATACGCGCTCGCCACGTTGGCGGCGAGCTGCGCGGCCCGAATGATCCCCTCGCCGAGCCCGGCGTTGAATTGCGCGATCGCCTCGCCCGCCATGGCGATTGCCGGGGCCCAGCTCTCGACCGCCTGCGCGACCTCGAGCCCCTCGCCGCGCGCCGCGCGAATCTTGGCGAGGAGCGCCTCGAGCTCCGCCTTGTCGAGCGTCGGCGTGACGACGACCGGCGTGTCATTCACCGCCGCGAGCGACCGTTTCAGCGCGTCGGCAAGCTGCTTTTCGAGCCCGTCGACGGCGCGCCCCAGATCCTCGGCCGACAGCCCGCCGAGCGCCGCCTGGTCGAGCTTCTCGATTCCAGACGCGAACCGCGAGAGCGCCGCCGTCGCCGGGTCGAGCCCGGCCACGAAATCGCGCGCCCAGGCCACCGACGCCTCGCGCGCCGCGACCTGCCGACGCGCCGCCTCCTCGGCAACCCGCGTGGCCTGCCGCCACGTCTCCGCCTCAGCCTCCGCGGCCTCCTTCGCCGCCTTCGCCCGTTTCTTCGCGCCCTCCTCGTACGCCACCGCGGCATCGGAGCTCTTCTTTGCGTTCGCCTCGAGCAGCCGGTCGAGCTCCTCCAAACTCTTGCCGGTCGGGTCGATCCCCCGCTCGCGCAGGACGTGCTGCGCGTTGCGCAACCGGTCCGCCGCGCCGGCCGCATCGTCCGCGCCGACGATCCAATCCGCGATCCCCGAGAGCTTGCCTTGAACCCAAGAATCGACGTCGATTCCCGTCAGCTCCTTGAGCCCTTCGATCAGCTTCCGCGTCCCCGCGTAGGCCGCCGCGAAGGTGCCTACCCCGGCCGAAATCTTGCCGACCATGTCGGCCCACTTCGGCCCCATCCGCTCGACAAGGTCGCCCAAGTCGTTGATCGACCCGCGCTGCAGGTCGGACTCGGTCCGCGACTTGAGGACCGCATCCCGCACATCGTCCTGCGCGTTCTTATAACTCGCGATCTTGCGGACGTTCGCGTCGAGCCCGGCCTCGAGCTTGGCGAGCGTGGCCACCGCGTCAGGAGATACAGGAGCCCCTGCCGCTCGCGCCTCGTCGATCTTCCGGCGGAGATCCTCGATCTTGAACGCCGCAGCCTCGGCGGCCTTCTGCGCCCGGCCCGTGTTCGTCTCAGCCGCCGTGCCGAGCCGGCCCATCGCCGCAACTGCGGAAATCGTCGCGGCTTCGATCTTCCCGCCACCCTCGCGCGCGGCCGTCGCCAGCTTCGCGACCTCAGCGCCGGCGTCGGCAGCGGAGAGCCCCAGGCGCTCGAATCCCTCGCGCGACTGCGCGAGGTCCGAGGTCCGGAGCCCTATTCCGATGCTTACGCCGACGCCGCCGCTCATCCGTCCGCCCTCCCCGATGCCCGCGCCAACGCTGCCCGCTGCGCCCGGCGAAACCCCGCGTCAACCGCGTCAAACGCACGGTGCGCCAGGTCCACAAGCCCCGGATCGCTCAGACCGAGCGCCCGTAGCGCTGCCTCCCTCTCCGTCAACAGACTGACGCCGCGCTCGTCGCGGCCCAGCCGGTATCCCCATGCCTTGAGCTCCCGATACTCGGGCCCCAACACGGGGACAGGCTCGCCCAACAACGCTTCCAAAATCTCCGACTCAGAACGACGACGGCCGGCGGCGAGGTCAGAAACCACCGCGGCCTCTATCTCGGCCCGCAGGGTCTCATGAAACATCCGCTCCGCCTCCTCCTCCTCCTCGACGCCGACCGCGTCACCCTTCGCCAGGCCAGGGAGCGCTACGAGCTCGAACTGGACAAGCCGCCCGAGTTTCCCAGCTCCTCCCGGACGTTCTCCACCGCGAACGCCTCTTGCGCCTTCGACTCGTAGGCGAGCCACTCGGCCAACGCCTCGCCGAGCTTGCGCCCTTTGCCACCGGCCGGCCCGCCGAACGGCGCCTCCGGCGGAACGAGCTCAGTCGATGCCAGCTGCTCGCGAAGCTCCTCCTCCGAGAACGGCACCGCCTCGCCGTTCTCGCCCGTCAGCCCGCGCCAGCCGCCGACGCGCGCCACGCTCAACCGCAGCTCGAATTCGCGCTGGCGCGCCGTCATGTCAACGCCCGGAGCGGCAGCGTCGATCGCGGCCTCGATCTCCTTGTCGATCCGCTCGCGCGGCGCCCCCATCCGTTGCAGAAATGCCGCCCGAGCCGCGCAACGCACCGTGGGCTCGAACCCCGGATCGTCCCGCATGGCCGCCTCCCGCACCGCCTCGACAGCCTCCGAGCCGTCGCGGCGAATCAGCCACACCGAACCCAACCCCCACGGATCGGCGACCTCCCGCACGTCGAGCAGGCGCCGGAACGCCGCTTGAAGGTTCGTCCTCAAGACGTCGCCGCCGTGATCTTGCCGTTCACAGGGAACGTCACCGACCCGCCGGCCACCGTGCCCACGGCGCCAGAAATCGGCGTCCATTCCGTGACCTTCACGTTGCCCGTGTACTTCCGATTTGACGCCGAAACCGTGTCGTCCGCCGGGATCAGCTCGAACGCCAGATCCGCGCCGGACTCGAAGTAGGTCCCGATGACCGTGTCGAGCCCGGAGAGGTCGGAGTCCTTCACGAGCTCGAGCGTGAGCTTGCCCTTCCGCAAGCCGACCTCGATTTCGCCCCAGCCGTCCGACTCGAAGTTCGTCACGTCGACCTCGGAGGCCGACCCCTGCAACGTCGCGGCCTTCACCTGCGCCGAGTAGAGCGTTCCGCCGAGCTTGACCCGCGTGCTGCGAACAATGAGCTTTCCCACTTCCGCACCCTCCCTTGCCTAGCGGACGCCGAGCGCCGCGATGTAACCGAATACCGGCGCTGTGCCGGAAACCGTGAGCACCAGGCGGAAACGATCGTCCGTGATCGGCCCCGCCACCGTCCCGAAGTAGGCCCCGCCGTCCTGAAACTCCGGAGAGGTCGCCCGCACAACCGGCGACGCGAAGCCGTCCGCGTTGTCCGACTCGACGGAAATAGTGAGCGCCGGAGTCGTTCCGGCCACGTAGAAACACGACACCGCGAAGTACAGAGACTTGCCGTCAGGGACCCCGCCCGCGATCGTCACCGGGGCGAGCGCACCAGACGACGGACCGGTCGCGCCGTTCGCGTAGCCGGCGACCTTCCCGCGGATGGTCGGGCCCGTGCCGCGCAGCGAGAAATCGAGCTTCGCGGCCTTCCCGACCATGAAACCCGGCGTCGCGTCGATCTGCACCGCCTCCGCCATCCACGCGACGTCGCCAATCGCCGGGAGCGGGGAGCCTTCCGCCGGCTTGACAGCGAGCGCGACCTGCCGCTCCCCGTCCTCGAAGCCGCCCCAGATCCCCGAATCGAGCGGGAGCGCGACCGTGTCCGGCATCCAGTAGCCGCGAAACTTCCACGACGCGTCGCGGGTTCCGGAAAGGATCTCCGCCCAGCCGTCCCCCTCGAAATTCGGGGTTTCGTCGACCGCGGACTTGAGGCCGAGGTCGAGCGAGTTTACCGCGCTTGCCAGGCGCAGCCGGCCGAGGTAAAGCCCCAGGTTGCGAAGAACCCACTTACCCATGATTCGCCCCCCTCCGCCGCCGCGGCGCTTCGATCATCTTGCCGGCGTCGGCAACATGATTTCCGGCGCTCTCGTCGACCTGTTCTGCCAGCCCGCGCGAGAGCAGCGCTGCGGCGCGGACTCGGTCCACGCCCTCGGCCCCGACCGGCAGCACCTCACCCTCGCGCCGCGGGCCCCACTCCGCCAGTAAACGAATCCGCATGACCTCCCCGCCTCGTCAGTCGAACCGCGTAAATTGCACTTCGGCCCGGCGCCCGAAGTAGCCAGCTACCGGCGCAGCGGACCCGGCGATCCCGCCGGCGAGAAACTCGACGCCACCGTCCGACAGCGGGAAGCTCGCGAGCAGCTCGTCGACGAGATCCAAGACCGGGCGATCCCCCGCCCCGACTTGGGCGTAGACGCTCAGGACGACGCGCCCCACCGTCTGCCGGCCGCCCTCCATGTCCGAGAGAACGACCGCGCTCTGCTCGAGCGCGACGTCGACGAACCGCGCAGGCTCTCCCGAGCTCGTCGGCGCCGGCACGTCGAATACCTCGTTCGGCCACCGCACCGGCACCGACACGCTCGCCAGCGCCCGGCCGACCGCCTCGCGCTCCGCCGACACGCTCACGCCGCACCGCCACTGCCGAACACACGCTCAGCCACCGCGGAGAAAATGCCGTCCTGCTCTTCGACCAAGCGCTGCAGGACGACGACCCGCACGCCGAGCGGCGCACGAAACGACCCGATTTGACGGCCAGTCGCGACGTTCGCGACCGTGCCGCTCGCCGAGCGCCGCTTGTGCCCCTTCGCGTAGGACGGCGCGCCGCGATCGATGATCCCCGCGTGCGGCGCCTTCGACACGACCTTTGACGGCTTTCCGGCGGCGATCGCTGCATCCTTGCCGGCGCCGTCCCTCCACGATCCCCGCAGCCTCTCCCTGCCCGCGCGCATCGTGTCGCCGACAGGCGAGAGCTCGTTCGCCAGCTCGAGCGCCCGCTCGTGCATCGCCCGGTGCACCTCGCGCCCGAACTCCTCGACCGACTCCATCGCGGCCCCCGGGAACCGCGACGCGAACTCGAGGAGGTCCTCGAAATCCCACCGCGCGCCAACCGCGAGAGACCCGCTCACCGCCCGCCCCCGGAAACCGTCAACACGTAGCGAATCGCGTTCCCCTCGCCGCCAGGCGAAACCGCCGTGACCTGCTCTACGGCCCACTCGCGCCCCTCGTCGAGCACGAAATCGCCGCGGCGCGGTGCCCACTCGAGGCCAGAGGCCGCGAGCGTGTAGATCCGCTCAGATCCGCCGGCGCCGTCGACCGGAACCGCTGCGCTTTCGACCGCCTCAGCGAGCAGCACCCGGCCTGCCTGCTCGACGTAGCCCAGGCCGAACTCGACCGCCGCGCCAACCTCGGCCCCGCCGGCGAGCACCGGAGAGACGCCGAGCGTCAGGACGGCGCCGCCCGATGGAGCGAACATGTTCACAGCGCGCGAGAGCGAGTAGACACCCGCCACCCCCTCGACCGAGAGCGCCAACCCGGCCGGAAGCCGGCCACACAGGCGACCCTCGCCGCTCGCGTTCTCGACCATCACCGCCCCGTCGCCAGCCTCGGCAGCCGACAGCAGTACAACCGACGCGCGCTCACCCGTCACCGTGTCGAGCAGCTCGGCAGCGCGCCGCACCGTGACCTCGTGCCCGTCGCCGAAGTAGCCGACCGCCAGGTCGACAACACCGCGCGCCATTTCGCCGAAGCTCACCCGCCCCACCTCCACGCGTCGAGCGCAGACATGACCTCGGGAGCCAGGACGGCCGCGTCGGCGCCGTCACGCGAGAACGTCGCGGAGTAGCCCTCCGCGGACACGGACACGAGCCCAGGGCCGAACTGGCGCCGCTTCCACTGCCGATGAATCGCGGCGAACAGCGCGCCCGACAACCCGGCCGGCAGGCCGAGCGCCCGCCGCGCCGTGAGCTTCGGCCGCTCCGTCATGCACGATCGCCGCTCCGGCCGTCGTCGGAAAGTCTTCGATCAGGTCCGGGAGCTCGCCGAGAGTCCCCTCTTCCGTCACCTCGAAGAGGAGCGCCGAGCGAGCCGCAGCCGGCGGGCGCCACCACTGCCCGACCTCGACCTCCGCCTCCGCAACCCAAGAAACCAATGCTTCCGGCATGACGTAGCCGGCCGCGTACTCCACCGAAACGCCGATCGCGCCGTCGCCGTCCCGCCGGATCATCGGCCAGCCGTCAGCCCGCCAAAGCTCGCCGTTCGGCCAGTCGCGAACCTCGAAATCCGTCACCTCGTCGCCCTCGACCTCGACGATGACCGAATCCGGGTCGACCGGGTATCGCGTCAGGCACAACACCAGCCGGCCGAAGCGGGACGCGCCCTCGAGCTCCTCCCGATAGCGCTGCCGCGCAAGCGGACGCCCCAGGTAGGCCTCCGCGGCGCTCACCACCTCCTCGGCGATCGTCGAAAGCTCAGAGTCTTTCGCAGACCCCACGATCCCGAGACGCGCTTTCAGCGCCTCGAGATCGAAGGCCCCGCGATAGACCGCCGGCTCGACGAGAGAAACCGGCACTAGCGCCGCCCGGCCTTCCGGCCCTTGCCATGGCGCGCCGCCGTCTCCCCGCCCTTCGGAGCGACTTCCCGCTCGACCTCCGCCTCGCCGCCGACCGGCACCTCCGGAGGCTTCTCCTCCTCGCCGACGTCGCCCACCTTCTCCTCCTCGCCCGCCGTGACGCCTCCGAGAACCGCCGAAGCCGCGCGCTCCGCTTCCGTCGGGACGTCGACCTCCTCAGTCAGGACCTCGACCGGCCCACGTACGAAAGCCCCCGCAGCATCGAGCTGCAACGCCAGCTCAGCAGGCAGCCGCACAGCCGCCGGAGGCTTCTCCTTCTCGCCGACGTCGCCCACCTTCTCCTCCTCGCCCGCCGTGACGCCTCCGAGAACCGCCGAAGCCGCGCGCTCCGCTTCCGTCGGGACGTCGACCTCCTCAGTCAGGACCTCGACCGGCCCACGTACGAAAGCCCCCGCGGCCTCTAGCTGCGCCGCAAGCTCAGCAGGCAGCCGCACAGCCGCCGGCGCCGAACAGGTAAATTCCGGGGAGGCAACCGAGCGCACCAGCCGCCCCGTCACCGTCTCGCCGGCGAACTCAAGCACCTTCGCCTCGCGCATCGCTTGCCTCCGAAAAAGAGCCGGGGCGGGCTCGCAACCGCCCCGGCTTGAGGAGTTCCCTGCCCTTCCCTGCCCCTGCCTCTACGACGCCACCTTCGCGTCGTACACCGTCACGAACTCGCACCCGTCCGCAGCCTGCACCGCCGGCTGATACCGGGAGAGAATTCAGGCCTTCGCCGTCTCCGTTGCGAACGATTCCCCGCGCTCGATCGTCGGCCGCAGATACCGCGTCGACGGACGGACCAGCTCGAGGCACAGAGTCGTCGCACCGCCGCCGAGGACCTCGGCGCCCTCGAGGAGCCCGAACGTCTCGCCATCGTCCGACCCTTCGACGTACAGCCTCCCGGAGGCCTCAGCCGGACAGGTCACTTCGAGGAGAACCTGGTCCGCCCCCAGCATGTCGATTACCGAACAGACGACTTCCGTAGTCCCAGCCTCCGCAGGCTCCGCGATGATCTCGAGCCGCAGCTCGCCCAGGATGTGCCGCATCGCGCCCTCCTACGACGCCGCCAGCTTGACGCGCGCGAAGGCCTCCGGCAGCACCGGGGCGCCGTCGACTTCCGAGCGCATGATGAAGCCCACCTTGGAATTGACCGCGAAGAGCTCGTCGAGCCGTTGGATCTGCATGGAAAGCGCGTCGGCGATCCAGAAGTAGGAGAAGTCCCCGACCACGGCCACGTACTGCGAGGCCGTCCACGTCGACGGCGCAAACTCGCTGACTCGCATCGGCCACGACAGCAGCGTGTCCGGCATTCCCGGCGTGTCCGAGAGCGAGAGCAGCGGCTTTCCGTCCAGGTCCTTGAGCTTCGCAGCGCGCGCCACGAAGTCACGCGAGACGAGCCACGTTGCCCGCTGCCAATACTGCGCCTTGAGCGAGTATTTCGCGGCCAACAACCCGTCGTGAGCGATGTTCGTAGCCGAGTTCCCCGTCGACACGTCGCGGCTCGTCGGAATGCCGTCCGCGGACGCCGTGAAGATGCCGAGAGGCTGGCCCGTGCCGTTGCCGGTGAAGAACCCTTTTTCTTCGGCCAAGCCGCGCTTGTACGCGAGCCGCTGACCGACGAAGGCCACCACGTCGATAGCGCTTGCCCGCAGGAGCTTCTGCGAGACCTTCACCATCTTCGCCAGCGGCGACGGCTTGAGCTCGCGCTTCCCGAAGGCCGCGGCCGTGTCGGCGGCGATCGCGTCCGCCTCCGGCGTCCACTCGGCGTCGCTCACGTCGGTCTCGAGCGTCGGGATTCCAAGGCCCTCCGGGCTCGTAACCGGGAGCTTGGTACCGAGCTGCCGCAGCCAGACCGAGTCGTCGAGCCCCTTGAGGAGCACGGCCAAAAACTCCTGCGGCGGCGTAATGTAGCCGCCCGAGGCAGCCGTGCCGGCGACCATGTCGCGCTGCTCGGCGCCGAGATCCTTCACCCCGCCGCGCAGAAAGGCACCGAACGCGGCGAGCCGCTTCTGCCCCTCCTCGGCCTTCGCCCGCTCGTCTGGCTTGTCGCTGACGTTCGGCATCGTGCGCCGGCCGAGGTTCTCCCCGATCGACGCCTCGAGCGCAGACTGGCGCTCGAGCCGGTCCGCCTCCGCCCGCAGCCGCGCGCAATCCTCATGCGCCTTGTCGAAATTCGCGGCCTCTTCGGCCGACATGTCGCGCTTCTCGCTGCGCGCGCGTTCCAGAATCTGGCCGGCCTCCGCCGCTCGCCGGGCCCGCTCCTCGAGAATCTGCCGGATTCGCTCGTTCACTCGCCACCCCTCCCGGCCTGCCGGGGGAGCGCGAGACGTCGCGAGCCCGGCGGCCTAGTCGTTGCCGTCCGGCCTCCGACCCCGACTCAGCGCGGAAGGAAACCCAATGCCGGAAAAGTACACGGGCGGGGCCGAGAGCGTCAACCCCCAGCCCCGCCCGTGTACCAGAGCGGCAACCTACCTCAGTCGACGGCTACGGCAACCGCATTTCGCGGAGCCGCAGCTCCGCCTCCCAGCCCGGCCCGCCAGGAGGAGCGACCACCCCCGCCACCTCCCCGCGCGCGATCGCCGCAGTCCGACAAGCGATCGCCCGCTCCGCCTCGACCGACGTGCCCGGATACCAGGGAAACGTCACCGGGCCGACGTCGAGCAGCTCGGCGCACTTGAGGAGCGTCCGCTCCCAAACGCCGTCAGGACCTTTCTCCCACGAGTCCGCGCCACTTGGCGGAAGGATGAACGAGAACGAGCAGCCGGTCACGTCCCCACGCTCGACCGGACCGACGACGAGATCCGACAGGAAGCCGGACCCGGGAGCGTCGACCTCGTAACCGAGGCCTTCGTCCGTCTTCTCGAGGCGAAGCGTCCCCGAGCTCGCCCGCCCCAGGACGTAGTCCGCGCCGTGATTGAAGAGACACCGGACGTCCTGGCCAAGCACGCCGTCGAAGAAGGTCGCCGCGATCCGCTCCCGGAAGTCAAACCAAACCGGGCTCCAGACGTTGAAAACCGCCGCCATCCCACGAAGCAACGCCACCGCCGCCCCGTTTGCCGACGCCTTCCGCTCCACGATCCGCACCGCCGCGGCCTCCGCGCCCGTGAAACGCCGCTCGGGACCGCCTTCCAGCCCCACTACCACCCGCTCGACCTTGCCGCCCATGTCCCCGCCCTCCTCACTCGCTCAGACCGACGCTACGCGCGACCACCGCGGCCCGCGAGCTTGCCCACTCCGACACGCGCTCGACGAGCGCCCCCCCAACCTCCCCTCCGCCCGCGAGAACCTCGAGCAGCTCCCGCTGCGACTCGCGCACGTACTCCGCCGCCAGCTCCTCGCCGGCGACGGCAAAGAGGCTTTCGCCGAACGCGTCGACGACGCCCCGCAGCTCCGCCGCCAGAACGGACTCGCTCTGCGAGTAGAACAGCTCGAGCGCCTCGCGCCGCCCCTGCGCGCGGCTGGCGATCCGCTCCACCGCCTTCCGCTCGCGCGCCACGAACCGCGCGACCGTCAGCTCGAGCACCTTGCGCGCGGCTTCTCGGTACGCCTCGACCGCCACGCCAGGCACGAACGCGTCGCCAGTGTAGGCGGCGACGAGCTGCGGCGCGAAGCTCCCCGACCCGCTCCGCCCGGCCGCCGGGCCCTTCCCGCCGCCGACCGTCTGCATGTTCAACGGCAAGAGGTAGACCTTCCCCTTGCCGTCCGGCAGCGGGTTCTCATCCTCGAGCTCGCGCACGTCGTCGGCGCTCATCCAGCCCCACTGCCGGGCCACGGCGTAGGCCTCATACCGGCTCTTCTGGTCCCCGCGAAGGAGCCCGCGGACGTCATGCTTCGCGTAGTACGGCGTCCCGCGGAAGAGCTTCCGATTCAGCTCCTGCTCCCACCGGATCAACCACGGGAGCATGACGAACGCGACGAACTCGAGCCCCTGGTGTTCGATGTTGTTGTTCGTCGAGCGGTCGAGGTCCGCCAGCATGTGCGGCGGGATTCGGTAGAGTCGCGCGACCTCGGAGAGCTGAAACTTGCGCGTCTCGAGGAACTGCGCCTCCTCGGGCGGAATCCCGATCCGTTCGTAGGTCAGCCCCGCCTCGAGCACGGCGACGCGATGCCACTGATTGCGCCCGCGGTGGGTTTCGTCCCACGCCTCGCGGAGCCGCTTGCGCCCCTTGTCGCCAAGCACCCCGGTCGCTTTGATGTAGCCCCCAGGCACCGCCCCGTTGCCGAAGAACCGAGCACCGTACTCCTGCACTGCCATCCCGAGCGCTACCGCCTCGCGCTGTTGACGGATCGGCGAAATGCCGCGGAGCCCGTCGAAGCTCAGCGCCGGGACGTGCAACACGTCCTCAGCCCCGAGCGTCACCGCGGCGCCGTCGACCTCGACCACGTCGTACACCACGCGCGACCGCCACCGCCCGCCGCCGACAGCCTCACGCACCCGCCGCGGCGTGACTTGGTCGGGACGCAACGGCCAGAGCGCGGCGACCTTGCCGGCGCCGTTCCATTCGATCTCCGCGTAGGTGTTGCCCCAGAGACAAAGCCCGGTGCCCTGCGCGCTTTCGCGCCACGAGAAGGCCGACATTTCCGGGTTCGGCTCCTCGTGAAGCAGGTAGTCCTCGCGACGATCGCGCGCGAGCTCTCGGCTCCCGTCGTCTTTCCGCCGGTAGACCCGGAGCGGCAGCATCGCCTCCGACTCGCCGAGAATGCGGCACGCCGCGTAGACCGCCGACAGACCGAGCGACGAGCGCTCCGAAACGTCCATCCCGGAGGCCGTCTCCCCGCCACCGTTGCCGAGTAGCACTCGCTCGACGTCGGAGCTCCCGCTGCCAAACTCGCCGAGCGTCACCGACCCCGACAGCCGCCGCGAGCGCGAAGACGGCAGGAGCGACCGCAACCCATCAAGCGCAGTCACTCGGCACCGCCAGACAACCGGGCCAGAACGGCCTCGACGAACAGAGCGACGCCGCCGACCATCGCCGCCACCCCGCCGCCCCATACCGCCCAGGCGCCGCCAGCGAGCAGGACCACCGCCAAGAGCCCTTGAACGTCCGCCAGAGACCGGCGACGCCCGCCGCTTTCCACTCCCTCGCTCATCGCTCCCTCCCGCCCGCCCTAGAGCACAAACACGTCGTCGCCGTCTCCATCGTATAACCCCCCGCCGCCGTTCGCCGAATTGAGCAGTTCGCCGCGGGCAAGCGCCATCGCCAGAGCCACCAGGCCGTCGATCTTGTCCCGCGACCTTTTCCGGGACCACTTGACGTTGCCGGCCGCGTCCATTTCCACCGCCAGGTTGCCGGCCATCCACCGCAGCACCGGGTTTCCACCGTGCGCGAGCGTCCGCGTGAGGACGCACCGCTCGAGCGCACGCATCGCAGGGCTCGCGCTCTTCCAGCCCTGCCCGTACATCGCCACTTTCACCCCATGCTCCTCGAGACTCGCGCCGAGCCCGCCGGCGTTCCAAGGGTCGATCGCCACCTCGGCGATGCCGTTTCCCTCCCGCCACTCCCGCAGCGCCTCCTCGATCGAGTCGGGAGTAACCATGTTGCCCGGGACCGTCTCCACGTAGCCAGCCTCAGCCCACGCGTCGACCGGAACGCCGAGATCCCGCACCCGAGCGTGCAACTTTTCCTCGGGAATCCAGAACCGGGGGAAGACCGCCCAGGCCTCGCGCCCCTCCTCCGGCGGAGCGACCGCGACCGCCGCGCAGAAATCGCTCGAGGTCGCCAGGTCCACGCCCACAATGAGCTGCGCGTCCTCGACCTCGCCAAGCTCGAAGCTCTCGCCGCACGCGTCCCACTTCTCGAGATCGAGCCACCTTTCCGCCTGCTCAGTCCAGTCGTTCAGATGGAGCCGGCGGAACGCGTTTTGCTTCGACGGGATCTCGAGCGCCTGAGCCGCTTCGCGCTCGAGATAGGAGAGCTTCACCGACACGCCGAGGTTGGGGTTAGCCTTCCGCCACGACGATTCATCCCGCCAGTCGTCGCCCGGGTCGATCGACGCCACGTAAGCCAAGAAGCTCGGGTCGTCGACCATCCCCTCGAGCACCTTGCGGCCATACTCGTGCATTTCCCAGCACACCGAATGCCCGCCGTAGCCGGCCGTCGTAATCATCACGAGGAGCGGCTGCCGGCGCGCGCCCATCGCCGTTTCGAGCTTGTCGAGAAGCCCGCGGTTACGGTGCGCGTGGAGCTCGTCGACGAGGACGGCGGACGGGTTCAAACCGTCCGCCGTCTGCTCGTCCGACGAGATCGGCTCCCACTTCGACGTTGACCCCTCGACCGTGAGCGCGTTCGCGAAAACCGAGATCGCACCGCGCAGCTCGCGCGACGCGCCGACCATCTTTTTTCCCTCAAGCCAAGTGATCTTCGCTTGGTCCTTCTTCGTCGCGGCGCTGTAAACCTCAGCTCCGCTCTCGCCGTCCGCAGCGAGGCAGATCGTCCCAACGCCAGCACAGAGCTGCGACTTGCCGTTCTTGCGCGGGATCTCGAGGTAGCTCTTTCTGTACCGCCGGTGCCCGCTGCCGCACTCCTTCCAGCCGAACAGGTTTGCAATCTGCCAGCGCTGCCACAGCTCGAGGTCGAACGGACGCCCGGCCCACTCCCCTTTCGAGTGCACCAGGAACCGCGGGAAGAAGTCACAGCACCGCTCCCCATGCTCGGCGTCGAAGTAGTACGGCCGCCGCGCGCTCGGCTTCGTGCCGAAATGCGCCAGGTCGCGCAGCGAGCGCTCGCACGCGAGCCGCGCCAGCTTCCCCGCCGGGATACGCTGCGCGGCGACGTCTTCGGCGTAGGCAACCCATGGCAGCCGATTTCTCGTCGTCGTCGCCATGCCTTGCTTGCTCACTTCGAGCGCATCCAATCCTCGAGCCGCTGCGGCCCGGCCGCTGGCTTGCCGTTTCCACCCTCGACTGCCGACACGCGCGACCGCGACGCCGGCGTCAGCCCGAACTCGACCAAGCCCGCGCGATACCTGCGCCACGCATCGGAGCGGTCGGCGACGGCCGGGTGAGCGCGGATCATTTCGGAGCCGTCGCGCGACTTGGTCTTGTAGTACGGTTTTTTCGCTGCGACCGTCTGAGCTGCGCGGTAGTCCGCCCACGCTTCGCACACCGCCCGCAGCGCCGATAGGTCCGCCGCCGTCAGAACCTTCATTTCGACGAGCACAGCAACCAAGCGCCGCCACTCCGCCGCCGCCTCCTTTCGCATTCCGCGCGGTGGCGGAGTATCGCAGCCCACCAGCCGAGCCTCCGGCTCCGCCGCCTTCTGCCGAGACTTGCGCAGCGTCCCACGAGCCGCCTTTACCGCAGTCGGGAGCGGCTTCCTACCGGCCACGGCGCCCACCTCCTGGCCGACCATTTCCCTTTTCAA